>SSEB01000011.1 GCA_008012115.1 Nevskiaceae bacterium | reverse complement strand
TGCACCCTCAAGGCCTGGGAGGACAGGAGCTTCTGCAAGGACAAGCTGGGTCTGGACAAGCCGCTGGGCGCCATCGACCGCAGCAAGATGAACATCCGCGGCGGCTCGCTGGCCCTGGGCCACCCGTTTGGCGCCACCGGCGGCCGCATCCTGGCCAGCCTGGCCAAGATCATCGACGAGAACGGCGGTGGGCGTGGCCTGATCTCCATCTGCGCCGCAGGCGGGGTCGGCGTCACCGCCATCGTGGAGAAGTAAAACGCGCGCAGCGGAACCCGAAGCGCCATGCCCGACGGCATGGCGCTTTTTTTGATGGTCGCGCGCCGCAGTTCCGGCATAATCCGACTCATCTCGAGTTCTGCAGCGCCACCCGCTGTCGTCACGGCAGCCGGTGAGATTGTTATATTTTGCATATCGATTTAAAAATCATTGAATAATAGATAACATCGCGATAGGCGGGAGTTGGCATTGCGGGTGCATGTCAAAACCGTCCTTCGCCGTATCCTTGCCAGGGGAGCTGCAATCCAATGAGCCTGTTCCGCACCAAGCCGATCGATCCCAACGCCAACACCGGCCTCAAGCGCTGCCTGACCGCCTGGGATCTGACGCTGCTGGGCATCGGCTGCATCATCGGCACCGGCATCTTCGTGCTCACCGGCGTCGCCGCCGCCCAGCACGCCGGCCCCGCCATCGTGCTGTCGTTCATCCTCTCCGGCACCGCCTGCGCCTTTGCCGCACTGTGCTACGCGGAACTCTCCAGCGCCGTCGGCGGCGCCGGCAGCGCCTACGGCTACGCCTACGTCGGCATCGGCGAAATCATCGCGTGGGTCATCGGCTGGGACCTGATTCTCGAATACAGCGTCGCCACCTCCACCGTCGCCATCGGCTGGTCCGGCTATTTCGCCAAGATCCTGTCCTCGTTCTTCGGCATCGCCATGCCGGATGCGCTGACCTCGGCTCCCTCCGAAGGCGGCGTCTGCAATCTGCCGGCGATGCTGATCGTGATGGCGCTGGCCGGCCTGCTGTCCTGGGGCGTGAAGGAATCGGCGCGCTTCAACGGCGCCATGGTGATGATCAAGCTCGCCACCATCCTGATCTTCATCGCCATCGCCGGACCGCATGTGAATCCGGACAACTGGCATCCGTTCATCCCGGAACGCGTGGTCGACGCCGAAGGCAACGCTCACTTCGGTGTCATGGGCATCACCACCGCCGCGGCGCTGATCTTCTTCGCCTATATCGGCTTCGACGCGGTGTCTACCGCCGGCGAAGAGGCGATCAGACCGCAGCGCGACCTGCCCATCGGCATTCTCGCGTCGCTGGGTATCTGCACGATCCTGTACATCATCGTCTCCGGCATCCTCACCGGCGTGGTGCCCTACGCGCAGATCGACATCAAGGCGCCGGTCGCCGCCGCCATGGGCAGTCTCGGCATCCCCTGGGCCCAGGGCGTGATCGCCACCGGCGCGATTTTCGGCATCACCACGGTGATGCTGGTGCTCTACTACGGCCTCACCCGCGTGGTGCTGGCGATGTCGCGCGACGGGCTGCTGCCGGCGCCGATGGCCGCGGTCCATCCGAAGACGCAGACGCCGGTGAAACTGATCCTCGGCAGCGGCGTGCTGATCGCACTGATCGCCGGCTTCTTCCCCATCGGCAAGGTCGCCGAGCTGGTGAACCTGGGCACACTGGGCGCCTTCTTCCTGGTCTGCGCCAGCGTCATCGTGCTGCGCAAGACGCGCCCCGAGATGAAGCGTCCCTTCCGCACTCCGCTGGTGCCGCTGGTGCCGGTGCTGGGCATGGCGTTCTGCGGCTGGCTGATGGCCAGCCTGCCGTCGCTGACCTGGATCGCCTTCCTGATCTGGATGGTCGTCGGCCTGCTGATCTATTTCACCTACTCCCGTCGCCACGCCGTCGTCGCCGCGAATGCCTGAAGATTCCGTGATACCCGCGGACGCGCCGACCGCGCGCCCCGGCGTCCTGCTGGTCAACCTCGGCACACCGGACGCACCCACCGCACCGGCGATCCGCCGCTATCTGCGCGAGTTCCTCGCTGATCGGCGCGTGGTCGAGGCGCCGCGCGCCATCTGGCTGCCGGTGCTCTACGGCATCATCCTGCCGTTTCGCCCGCGCAAGCTGGTGCACGCCTACCAGTCGGTATGGACGCCGCAGGGCTCACCGTTGATGGCGGCATCGCTGGCACAGGCCGCGAGTCTGCGCCGCCTGCTCGGAGAGCAGATTCCCGTCGCGCTGGGCATGACCTATGGCCGGCCCAGCGTGGAAAGCGCCATCGACGAACTGACCGCGCAGGGCGTAAACCGCGTCATCGTGCTGCCGCTGTACCCGCAGTATTCGGCCACCACCACGGCGGCGGTGACGGACGCCGTCTTCCGCGTCCTGATGTCTCGGCGCGACGTGCCGGCGCTCGACACCATTCGCGACTATCACGATCATCCCGCTTATATCGCGGCCCTGGCCGACAGTGTGCGCTCGCACTGGCAGCGCCACGGTCGTGACGCCCATCTGCTGATGTCGTTCCACAGCATTCCGCAGGAATACGTGGACAAGGGCGATCCCTACGGCCAACACTGCCAGCGCAGCGCCGCCCTGCTGGCGCAGACCCTGGGCCTGAACGCAGACCAGTGGTCGATCAGCTATCAGAGTCGCCTGGGACCCAAGCGCTGGCTACAGCCCTACACCGACGAATACGTGGCCTCGCTCGCGCAACGGGGGATCAAGGCGCTCGACGTGATCTGCCCCGGCTTTGCCGCGGACTGCCTCGAAACGCTGGAGGAAATCGCCATCCGCTACCGCGAGGTGTTCCTCGAGGCCGGTGGCCAGACCTTCCGCTACATCCCCGCGCTCAACGCCGACGCTGCCCACATCGCCATGATGCGGGACCTGGTTCAACCGCTGTTGCGGCACTAGCCCCGACGCGGTAACCGGCAACGGCGCCGCACCACCCCGACTATCGCCCCAACAAAAAAGCCCCTGCCGAAGCAGGGGCTTTTTGTTGACCGCGTTGCCTTATTCCGCGTGCGTGCGAATCTCGACGCGACGGTTCTCGGCACGGCCTTCGGCCGTCTCGTTGGACGCCTTCGGCTTGGTTTCGCCGTAGGCATGCGTCGTGATGCGCTTGGTGTCCACGCCCTTGCGGTTCAGGTACTGCTTGACGGCATCCGCACGACGCTCGGACAGCGCCTGGTTGTAGCCCTCGGTGCCGATCCAGTCGGTGTGACCGGACAGGTCGACCTTGAGGCTCGGATACTTCTGCGACAGGCCGTTGATGGCGCCAGCGGCGTTGTCGAGGATCGCCTTGGCGTAATCGGTCAGGTCGGACTTGTCGAACTCGAAGTGGACGTCGTCGAAGCTGCGGTTCGGGCCCTGCTTCAGACCACGCGCCTGCTCCTCAGAGCAGCCGTTCTCGTCGACCTTGACGCCAGGCGGGGTATCCGGGCACAGGTCCTGGTCGTCCAGCACGCCGTCGCCGTCGGAATCCTTGCCGCGATGCGCGGAGCCGTAAGCACCCGAGCCCGGCGCGGTGGCGCCTGCACGGCTGGTGTCGGCGGGACGGGGACCCAGCGGCAGCACGAGACCGACATTCAGCACCGGCTCACGGAAATCGCGGACCCCGGGGATGTCCTTGGCATTGACCCAGCGGTAGCGCAGGTCGGCGCGCAGGCCGAGGTCGTAAGCGCCGACCGCCATGTACTTGAAGAAGCCCACGCCGGCATCGACGAAGGGGTCAAAGGACCTGTCGCCCGTGCTGCGGCGATCCGTCTCCATGCCACCCACGCCCAAGCCGAAATAAGGCGAGAACGCCGGATTGCGGGAGTAGAAGAACAGGCCGCTCAGCTTGCCGCCGTACTCGCGCCAGCTGGCGCCGCCGGCTTTCGGCTTGAACTGATCCTGGAAACCACCGAATTCCAGACCCCAGTACTTGTTCAGGGCCTTGCCGGCGCTGAAGGTGTAACCTTGGCCTGCTTCGCTGGTCCGTTCCTTGTCGGAATAGACGTAGTTGAAGCCGGCGGAAACGTAGGGGCGCATTTCCTGAGCTTCCTGCGCCAACGCCGCGGTCGCGGCACCCGCGAGCACGAGGCCGGCAACGGCCTTGTAAAAATTATTCATATTTGTGAACTCCGACCTTCTGTTTACCGGCAGGGGGTGTGAAATCCAACGCGTTATCATTATACGCAAACTACCGGCCAAGCAATATCCGCGTGGTCCTTTAATTTGCAATCTCCGGACCCGGACACCGCCCACGGCGGCCTTGAAATCCCCGCGTCCGTGTCTATTTTCCACATTTCTGCACTGCAAAAAAAGTAATTAATGGAGTCTGTCGTGACCGATTTCCTGTTTCAGTACGGCCTCTTTCTGGCTAAAACCGTCACCCTCGTCGCAGCGGTGGTCCTGGCGGCGGCCGGATTTTTCGCCTTGCTGCGCGAAGCCCGGGATCATGGCCATGACCGCCTCGAGATCCGGAACATCAACGAGCGCTACGAATCGATGGCGGACACCCTGAATCACGAGCTGCTCCAGGAAGCCGAGATCAAGCAGCTGCACAAGCAGCGCAAGGCCGAGGAAAAGGCCCGGCAGAAGGTGGCACGCCAGGGTCACCAGCCGCCGCGCCCGAGGGTGTTCGCGCTGAGCTTCGACGGTGACCTCAATGCCTCGCCGGTCGAGTCCCTGCGCGAGGAGATCAGTGCCGTCCTGCAAGTCGCGCGCAAGGAGGATGAAGTCCTGCTCAAGCTGGAGAGCGAGGGCGGTCTGGTGCACGCCTACGGCCTCGCGGCGTCGCAACTCACCCGGATCCGCGATCGAAAAATCCGGCTGACGGTGGCGGTGGACAAGGTGGCGGCCAGCGGCGGCTACCTGATGGCCTGCGTGGCCGACCGCATCCTCGCGGCGCCCTTTGCCATCCTCGGCTCCATCGGCGTGGTGGCGCAGCTGCCGAACTTTCACCGGCTGCTCAAGAAGAACGAGGTGGATTTCGAACTGCATACCGCCGGCCAATACAAGCGCACCCTGACTCTGTTCGGCGAGAACACCGACGAGGCGCGCAGCAAGTTCCGCGAAGAACTGGAAGACACCCACGCCCTG
This sequence comes from Nevskiaceae bacterium, assembly GCA_008012115.1. Classification (GTDB taxonomy): domain Bacteria; phylum Pseudomonadota; class Gammaproteobacteria; order Nevskiales; family Nevskiaceae; genus Stenotrophobium. The sequence continues at coordinate 233,706 of SSEB01000011.1, read as the reverse complement.
TTCAAGGCCTTCGTCATCGAGAACCGACCGACGCTGGATATCGAGAAAGTCGCCACCGGCGAACACTGGTTCGGCACGCGTGCACTGTCCCTGCGACTGGTCGATGAAATCAAGACCAGCGACGACTATCTGCTGGACCGTTCGCGGGAAGCCGACATCTACGAGGTGAAATACCGTCGGCGCCAGAGCCTCAGCGACCGGCTTTCCGGCGGCCTGCTCAAACTCGGGCTGGGCTTGCGCAGCGGCATTGAGAAAGCCTGGCCGCGAGCGATATAAAGCGTTCTGCCAAGAAGGGGAAAGACAAAATGAAACTGAACAGTCGATCGTTCAAACCGGACGGGCTCATACCCGGACGCTGCAGCTTCTGTGTGAAAAGCCCGCGCGGACATGTCCGTCTCGCGGACAATCGCAATCCGCACCTCGCCTGGAGCGGCGCGCCGGCGGGCACGCGCTCCTACGTGATCACCGCCATCGACGCTGACGCGCCGACGCGTCCCGACGACGTCAACCGCGAAGGCCGCGAGGTACCCCTGTCGCTGCCCCGCGGAGAGTTTGTTCACTGGCTGATGACGGATATCCCGCCGCAGGTGACGGAAGTTGCCGAGGGCAGCTGCGCTCAAGGCGTCGTCGCCCGTGGCAAGGCTCGGCCACAGGGTCCGGAGCACGCGCGCCAGGGCGTCAACGACTACACCGGCTGGTTTGCCGGAGACGCCGCCATGGCCGGCACCTACCTCGGCTACGACGGCCCCTGCCCGCCATGGAATGACGCCCGCGTGCACCGCTACACGTTCACGGTCTACGCCATTGACTTAGGCCGGCTGGATCTCGCCGAGGGCTTTACCCTGCCGCAATTGCGCAAGGCCCTGGACGGCCACGTCCTGGCCTCGGCCAGCATCAGCGGGCGCTACAGCCTCAATCCCCGTCTGCGGATCAAATGATTGAAACTCGCGCCGGCATACCGTGGTCATAGCCGCGCTGCCCGTATCCCGTACACCTAGAAGGACTCTCATGTCACGACAATTTCTGATCAAAGTCTTTGCGCCGCTTGCGGTCTCCGCCTCCATCCTCGGCGCAGCGTTCATGATGTCAGGCGCACCTTCGCCCGCGACGGCCGGCACCGCGCTGTCGGCCATCGCCGCCACAGCGGTGATGCCGGGCGCCAACGGCGCCGCCGTGCCCTCGCTCGCGCCGATGCTCAAAGAAGTGATGCCGGCGGTGGTCAACATCGCGGTCACCGCCAAGGTGCAGGTGCAGAATCCGCTGCTCGATGATCCTTTCTTCCGCCGTTTCTTCGGCGCTCCGGATCAGCAGCAACAACCGGAGCAGCAGGAAGCCCAGGCCATTGGCTCCGGCGTGATCGTCGACGCCGCCAAGGGTTACGTCATTACCAACAACCACGTCGTCGACCAGGCCGACAGCATCAAGGTCCGCCTCAGCGACAACCGTGAGTTCGACGCCAAGCTGATCGGCAAGGACCCGGAAACCGACGTCGCCGTGCTGCAGATCAAGGCCGACAAGCTCAAGGCCCTGAACATGGCGGATTCGTCGCAGCTCCAGGTCGGCGACTTTGTCGTCGCCATCGGCTCGCCGTTCGGCCTGCGCCAGACCGTCACCTCCGGCATCGTCAGCGGCCTCGGCCGCCAGACCGGCATCAGCGAGGGCGGCTACGAGGACTTCATCCAGACCGACGCTTCGATCAACCCCGGCAACTCCGGCGGCGCACTGGTCAACCTGCGCGGCGAACTGGTCGGCATTCCCAGCAACATCCTGTCCCGCTCCGGCGGCAATATCGGCATCGGCTTCGCCATTCCGACCAATATCGCCAGGAGCGTGATGAGCCAGCTGATCGAGCACGGCTCGGTGCAACGTGGCCGCATCGGCATCAATGGCCAGGATCTCGATCCGCAACTGGCCAAGGCCTTCGGCCTGAGCAACACCAATGGCGCGGTGGTCACGCGCGTGCTGCCGAAGTCGCCGGCGGCCAAGGCCGGCATCAAGTCGGAGGACATCATCCTCGCCGCCAATGGCCACGAGATCGAGAGCTTCGCGCAGTTGCGCAATATCGTCGGCCTGCTGCGTGTCGGCGACAAGGTGGACCTCAAGATCCTGCGCGGCGGCAAGCCGCAGACCGTGACCGTCACGGTCGGCAAGGACAGCGACCAGGCCGCTGCCGGCGGCACGCTCAATCCGCTGCTGGCTGGCGCCACCTTCGCGCCGGTCGATGAGACCGCGCGCCAGGCCGGCGACGACCTGAGCGGTGTCATCGTCAAGAGCGTGGAGCCGCGCAGCGCGGCGGCGCGCAATGGCCTGCGCCAGGGCGACGTGATCGATGAGGTCAATCGTCAGCCGGTGGACGGCGTCGACAGCTTCCAGAAGCTCGCCGGTGCCAGCAGCGGCCAGCTGTTGCTGCATATCCGCCGCGGCAATGGCGCACTGTTCCTGCTGATCCAGTAAAGCCGCTGTTGCGGCCGGGGCGACGGGCTATACTAGGCCCGTCGCCTTTTTCTTTGCCCGTCGTGCTCGACCCCGAACTCGAACAACTCGAAGACCGCGTGCAGCGCCTGATGGCGGCCTACCGGCAGGCGCGCCTGGAGCACAAGCGCACGCTGCAGGAGCGCGACCGCCTGCTGGCGCTCAATGCCGAGCTGCGGCGCCGCATCGAGGGCATTGTCGACCGCGTCCGCGCCCTGGAAACGGAGCAGGAATCATGAGTGCCAAACCCGGCAAGGATTCGCTCAGCGTGACCGTCCGCATCATGGGCAAGGAATACTCCGTCGCCTGCCCGCCCGAGGAGCACGAGGCGCTGGTGAAGTCCGCGGACTACCTCAACGAACGCATGACCGCGATCCGCAAGCGCGGCCGGGCACTGGGTGCCGAGCGCATCGCCGTGATGGCGGCGCTCAACATCGCGCGCGAACTGCTGGAACTGCGCGGCACCGAAGGCGTGGCGCAGCCGGACGCCGCATCGATCGCGCGCGTCAAGCAGCTTCGCCTCGACATCGACTCCACGCTGGCCCTGGAGTAAGCCGACGGACGGCCCCTGCGCGCCTGCCGGACGCCGCTGCGGAGGGGTCCGAAATGGTATGCTGGCGCCGGTGTCTCCTGCGGTGTTCGACAAAAGCTCCAAACCCCTTGAGCCTAATTGGAAAACCCCGGGAGCCTTACCTGTGTTTGGCGTGCAGGCCCGCCTTGCAGCGGGAAGCCCGATAACACGGCGCGGTGCCCACTTGAGACCTCGTCTCAAGGTAGTGAGCGTATGACGGCACAGGCGGGAGACACCTCCTCTTCCCTCGCGCAGCGCAAAAACGCGCTGCGCCGCGACCTGCGCCGCCGGCGCAACGCCATCACTCCCGAAGACGCCCGCAAGGCCGCCCTGCTCGCGGCCTGTCACCTGGCCGGCAGCGCCTGGCTGCGCCGCGCGCAGCATGTCGCGGTCTATCTCGACTATGGTGCCGAGCTCGGCACCGCGCCCTTGATCGATGCGCTGCTGCGACTGGGCAAACACGTGTACGTGCCGCGCATCGCCGTCGCCACGCGACGCATGCGCTTCCTGCGCCTGACCGCCGAGACCCCGCTGCGCACCAACGCCTACGGCATCGCCGAGCCGGTGGGCCGGCCACGGGAGCGACGCGCGCGGCAGATGGATGTGATCGTGCTGCCGTTGCTGGGCTTCGATGGACGCGGCCAGCGGCTGGGCACCGGCGGCGGTTACTACGACCGCGCCCTGGCAGCGCCGCGACCTTTTCGCAGGCCGCGGCTGATCGGCTATGGTTACGCCTTGCAGCAGGTGGACGCCGTGCCGGCGGAGCCCTGGGATATCCGCCTCGATGCCGCCGCCACCGAAAGCGGCCTTTACCAATTCTGACGAGACCCGCGCATGGCCTACTGGCTGATGAAATCCGAGCCCGACTGCTTCTCCATCGACGATCTGGCCAAGCGTCCCAAGCAGACCTCGCCCTGGGACGGTGTGCGCAACTACCAGGTGCGCAACATGTTCCGCGACCAGATGAAGAAGGGCGACCTCGCTTTCTTCTACCACTCCAGCTGCCCGGAGCCCGGCATCTATGGCGTGATGGAGATCGTCAGCAACGCCTACCCCGACCCGACGCAGTTCGACCCGAAGGCCGACCACTACGATCCAGGCAGCAAGCCGGAAGAGCCGCGCTGGCTGCTGGTGGACGTCAAGTTCCAGCGCAAGCTGCAGCGACCGGTGCTGCTCACCGAGCTGCGTGCGCAGGAGAAGAAATTTGCCGGCCTGCGCATCCTGGAAAAAGGCTCGCGCCTGTCGGTGACGCCGGTGCGCAAGGAACACTGGGACGCCATCCTCAAGCTCGAAGCCGCGGCCGGCTGAACCGTCCGTAAAAAACCGTGCGGGCGCTTCTACCGCATCACCCGCTCCGGTTGAAATCACCGCCCAAGCTGTTACTTTTTGTAAATAGAATTGATATTCTATAAATAATTAATAACAATTCCTCCAGGCAAAACGCCGAGAGCGGGTGGCAGGTCGAGGCCGCCAATATCGCTCGCTGCGCTCGCCCGCAGCAGGGAATTCGCCGGCAATGGCGCGGTCAGAGCGGCCGCTTCCACCACGCAACACGAGCCTCGCCATAAGCAAGCTCACCGATCGTCTGAATCGCTATCCCGCCCTGCGCCAGCTCGGCCCGGGCCTCATTACCGGCGCGGCAGACGACGATCCCAGCGGCATCGCCACCTACTCGCAGGCCGGTGCGCAGTTCGGCTTCAACATGCTGTGGACGATGGTGTTCACCTACCCGCTGATGGTCGGCATCCAGCTGGTCAGCGCGCGCATCGGCCGCGTCACCGGCCATGGCCTGGCTGCCAACATCCGCATGCACTTTCCCAAGCCGCTGCTCTGGGGCGTGGTGGCGCTGCTGCTGCTCGCCAACATCATCAACATCGCGGCCGACATCGCCGCCATGGGCGACGCCGCACGCCTGCTGCTCGGCGGCTCGGCGCATGAATACACCTCGATCATCGGCCTGCTGTGCCTGACGCTCCAGGTGTTCATGGCCTACAAGCGCTACGTCGAATACCTGAAGTGGCTGACCTTGTCGCTGCTGTCCTATGTCGCCATCGTCTTCATGCTGAACGTGTCGTGGCCGCAGGTCGCCGCCAGCGTGGTGATGCCGCAAATCACCTGGAACCGCGATACGCTGATGGTCGTCGTCGCGATCTTCGGCACCACCATCAGCCCCTACCTGTTCTTCTGGCAGGCCGCGCAGGAGGTCGAGGAAATCCGCAGCACACCGGGTGCTGCGCCCCTGATCGCCGCCGAAGACCACGAAAGCAAGGCCCAGCTCGGGCGCATCAAGCTCGACACGGTCATCGGCATGGGGTTCTCCAACCTCGTGGCGTTCTTCATCATCCTCACCACGGCAGCGACCCTGCACCGGCACGGCCTCACCGACATCCAGACCTCGGCGCAAGCTGCCGAGGCCCTGCGCCCGCTCGGCGGCGAATTCACTTTCCTGCTGTTCGCGCTGGGCATCATCGGCACCGGCCTGCTCGCTGTGCCGGTGCTCGCCGGCTCGGCGGCCTACGCCGTCGCCGAATGCTTCGAGTGGCGCACCGGCCTCAACCTGGAACTGCTGGAAGCGCGCGAGTTCTACGGCATGATCGCCCTCGCCACGCTCGGCGGCTGTGTGCTCGACTTCGCCAATATCTCCCCGATCAAGGCCCTGCTGTGGAGCGCGCTGATCAACGGCGTGATCGCCGTACCGATCATGGTGGTGATGATGACGCTGGCATCCAGACGCGAACTGATGGGCAACTACGCGATCTCGCTCCGGCTCAAGATTGCCGGCTGGCTGGCCACCGCGGTGATGGCGGCGGCGGTGATTGCGATGTTTGCCACGACTTGAAATGGCTGCCGCGGCAAGCGGAACGATCTGAAAAGGCGATACGGTGACTTCCAACCGGCCAAACCCAAGTCGAATTCCTCGCGCAATCTGGGCCTTGGGCTTGGTCAGCCTGCTAATGGACATCTCGTCGGAAATGATCCACGGCTTGCTGCCGGTATTCCTGATCGGCACTTTGGGCGCGAGCGCTTTCATGGTCGGCTTGATCGAAGGCGCCGGCGAGGCCACGGCACTCCTGGTCAAGGTGTTCTCCGGCGCGCTGTCCGACTGGTGGGGCAAGCGGAAGCCGCTCGCGGTTTTTGGCTATGGGCTCGGCGCGCTTTCGAAACCGCTGTTCGCCTTGGCGCCAACGGCGGGCTTCGTCCTGGCCGCGCGATTGACCGATCGTGTGGGCAAGGGCATCCGCGGAGCGCCACGCGACGCACTGGTGGCCGACATCGCGCCGGCCGACGTGCGCGGCGCGGCCTTCGGCCTGCGGCAAGCGCTCGACACCATCGGCGCCTTTCTTGGCCCTTTGCTTGGCATCGGCTTGATGCTGCTGTGGGCCAACGATTTTCGTGCAGTGTTCTGGGTCGCGATCATACCCGGCTTGCTGGCCGTAGCCCTGCTGTTCCTCGGCGTGCAGGAGCCGGAAAAGCCGCGCGGCGCCCGCCGCATCAACCCAATCTCACGCGAGAGCCTACGGCGCCTGCCGACCACCTACTGGTGGGTGGTCGGGATTGGCGCCGCATTCACCCTTGCTCGATTCTCCGAAGCATTTTTGGTTCTGCGTGCCGCACAAGTCGGACTTCCCGTCGCCTTTGCGCCGCTGGTGCTGGTGGGCATGAACGTCGTCTACTCGCTGTCGGCCTACCCCTTCGGCAAACTCTCGGACCACGTGAGCCATGCAAAGCTGCTGAGCTGGGGCCTGGTCGCCTTGATTGGCGCAGACCTTGCGCTGGCCTGGAGCAGTCATTGGAGCTGGGTCTGGTGCGGCATTTCCCTTTGGGGATTGCACATGGGCATGACGCAGGGCTTGCTGGCAAGAATGGTGGCCGATGGTGCGCCACCCGAATTGCGCGGCTCGGCCTACGGCTTCTTCAATCTGATAAGCGGCCTTGCCCTACTGGTCGCGAGTGCAATAGCAGGTTTACTGTGGGACCAATTCGGCGCGGCACAAACCTTTGTCGCGGGCGCGGTCTTCAGCACTCTGGCGCTACTCTTAATCCTGTTTCGCAGGAGAGAACCCCAGCAATAAAAAAGCGGCCTGCGGGCCGCTTTCTTATTCGCCGCTGGTGGCGTTTACTTGCGATCGCGCTTCGCACCCATGCGCAAACGGAGCGCGTTGAGACGAATGAAGCCTTCCGCATCCTTCTGGCTGTAGGCGCCGCGATCATCGGAGAAGGGCGCTTGCGACACGGCGTCTTGCGGCGCAGCCGCAAGCGGGTGCGGGAGCAAGTGCAACCTTCGAACAGCGCTTACTTCCGGTCCCGCTTCGCACCGATGCGCAAACGGAGCGCGTTGAGACGAATGAAGCCCTCGGCGTCCTTCTGGTTGTAAGCGCCACGATCATCCTCGAAGGTGGCGATCTTGGCGTCGAACAGCGTATCCGGCGAGCGGCGGCCGGCGTTGTAGACGTTGCCCTTGTACAGCTTGAGGCGCACTTCGCCGTTGACGCGGGTCTGGGTGTCGTCGATCAGCGCCTGCAGCGCGCGGCGCTCGGGGCTGAACCAGTAGCCGTTGTAGATCAGCTTGGCGTAGCGCGGCATGATCTCGTCCTTGAGATGCGCCTGCTCGCGGTCCAGCGTGATGCTCTCGATGGCGCGGTGCGCCTTGAGCAGGATGGTGCCGCCCGGGGTCTCGTAGCAGCCGCGCGACTTCATGCCCACATAGCGGTTCTCGACGATGTCGAGACGGCCGATGCCGTGCTTGCCGCCCAGTTCGTTGAGCTTGACCAGCACCTTGTACGGCGTCATGCGCTTGCCGTTGACGGCAACCGCGTCGCCCTTCTCGAACTTGATCGTGACGTACTCCGGCTTGGCCGGCGCATCCTCGGGATTTTTGGTCCAGCGCCAGATGCTGTCGTCCGGCACCCACCACGGATCTTCCAGGCCGCCGCCCTCGTAGGAGATGTGCAGCGCGTTGGCATCCATCGAGTACGGCGAGCCGCCACCGCGCTTCTTGGTGATCGGAATCTTGTGCTTGGCGGCATAGGCCAGCAGCGTCTCGCGGCTGGTCAGATCCCACTCGCGCCACGGCGCGATGACCTTGATCGCCGGATTGAAGTGATAGGCACCCAGCTCGAAACGCACCTGGTCGTTGCCCTTGCCGGTGGCGCCGTGAGCGATGGCGTCGCAGCCGGTCTCGGCAGCGATCTCCATCAGGCGCTTGGCGATCAGCGGGCGCGCGATCGAGGTGCCGAGCAGGTACTCGCCCTCGTAGATGGCGTTGGCGCGGAACATCGGAAACACGAAGTCGCGCACGAACTCCTCGCGCAGGTCGTCGATGAAAATTTCCTTGACGCCAAGCTGCTTGGCCTTGGGACGGACGTGATCCAGCTCCTCGCCCTGGCCGATGTCGGCGGTGAAGGTCACCACCTCGCAGCCGTAGGTGTCCTGCAGCCACTTGAGGATGACGGAGGTATCGAGGCCGCCGGAATAGGCGAGCGCGACTTTGCGGACTTTGCTCATGGAATGGTGAAACCCAGTAGAAGGCGAAAAAGCGGCGCGATTATACCGGCTCGGCCCGCGCCGGGCGGGCGCCGCGCGAGACTCAGTGCACCTTGCGCGCCACACCCAGTAGACGCTCCGCATCCTTGGACACGCGACCGCTTTCGCCGTATTCCGGGCGCAGCAGCGGCTCCATCTGCGGGCCCGCCGGCTGCTTGGCCGCCAGTGCCTGCTTCAGGGTTTCGGCCAGACGCTTCAGGCCGGAGACGCGCCGTGGCTCACGCTTGGGCATGCCGCGCTTGGGCGTGGTCACTTTCGGCGCGGGCCTGGCCGCCGGGACAAAGGCGGAGCGCGCCTTCACCAGTGCTTTTTTCCGTGCGGAGGTTTTCTTCGCCGCTGCCTTCTTCACCGGCAGCCTGACGACTTTGCCCGCCGCGGGCTTGCGCGTGACGGCGGCGACCTTCTTCGCTGGCGACTTTGCGGTTTTCGGCGCCGCCTTGCGGGCGGCTTTTTTCACCGCGGGCTTCCTGGCGACCCCGGCGGCTCCTTCCTTCGCCTTTGCAGCCACCTTCGTCGCCTTGCCTGCGGCAGCCTTGGTGACCGGCTTTTTCACCGCAGCGGATTTGGCGGACGCCTTCTTCGCAACCGCTTTCTTGCCGGCCGGCTTTTTGACGACCGCCTTCTTCGCCGCAACTTTCTTGGCAGGGGATTTCTTCTTGGCGGCAGCTTTTTTCTGGGGCATGGGCGGAGCGTGGTGACGTCGATGTTTGAAAGTATAAATCTCCGCGACAGCGCGGGACACCCGAGCCGGCGCCGTCTCGCATTGGCCCGTCCGGCGACGCAGCGGCACAATAGCGGTCGATCCTTCCAGGAACCGCCATGCCCACCATCGAACTCGTCATCGACCCGCGCAGCCAGGACCTCGGCGGCTTCAGCGTGCGCCGCCTGCTGCCCTACGCGCGGCGCCGGCATGTCGGCCCCTTCGTGTTCCTCGACCATATGGGGCCGGCACAGTTCGGGCCCGGCCATGGCATCGACGTACGTCCACATCCACACATCGGCCTCGCCACCGTCACCTACCTGTTCGAAGGCAGCATCACCCACCGCGACAGCCTCGGCACCCTGCAGGACATCCGCCCCGGCGACGTCAACTGGATGAACGCCGGCCGTGGCATCGTGCATTCCGAACGCACGCCGCCGGCGCTGCGCGAGTCCGGCTCGCCGCTGCACGGCCTGCAGATGTGGGTCGCCCTGCCGCTGGCCGCGGAAGACAGCACGCCCGCTTTCCAGCACCACCCGGCGGCAACGCTGCCGAGCTTCCAGCAGGAGGGCGCCACGCTGCGCCTGATCGCCGGCACGCTGTATGGCCGGCAATCGCCCGTGCAGACCGCCTCGCCCCTGTTCTATGCCGAGGCGCGCCTGCCCGCCGGCGCCTCCCTGCAACTCAGTGACGAGCATGCCGAGCGCGCGGTCTACGTCGTATCCGGCACGGTCGAGATCGACGGCGAGCCGCTGCCGGCCGGCCGCCTCGCGGTGCTGGCCCCCGGCGGCCAGCCGACGCTGCGCGCCAGTGGCGACAGCCTGCTGATGCTGCTGGGTGGCCCGCCGCTGGATGGCGAACGACTGCTGTGGTGGAACTTCGTCGCCAGCACGCCGGAGCGCATCGAGGCCGCGCAGCGGCGCTGGCAGGCGCAGGCGTTCGACAAGGTGCCGGGCGAGACGGAATTCATCCCCCTGCCCGAGGACTGGCTGAAGCTGCCGCGGCCACGCTGATTTCGCGAGATCCGTGCAGCGGCGGCCGCGAGGACGGATAATCCGCAGCCGTTCGTCGTCGGAGCCCCCCGTTTTGAGCACCCAGCCCCTCCCGGCCAAAGTCGGCCAGCGTTTCCGCGGATTCCTGCCGGTGGTGGTGGATGTCGAAACCGGCGGCTTCAACGCCCAGACCGACGCCCTGCTGGAAATCGCCGCCGTGATCCTGGGCGTGGACGAGGCCGGCAACCTGGTGCGGCGCGAGACCGTGTTCAGCCATGTCGCGCCTTTCCCCGGCGCCAACATCGAGAAGGCGGCGCTGGAGGTCAACGGCATCGATCCCGACCATCCGCTGCGCCTGGCCAAGTCCGAGCACGACGCGCTGGCCCACGTGTTCAAGCCGATCCGCCAGGCAATTTCCGAAAACGGCTGCACGCGCGCCATCCTGGTCGGACACAACGCGCACTTCGACCTGGGCTTCGTCAACGCCGCGATCGCCCGCAGCGGCGTCAAGCGCGCGCCGTTCCACCCGTTCAGCGTGTTCGATACCGCCACCCTGGCCGGCGCCGCGCTCGGCCAGACGGTGCTGGCGCGCGCCCTGCAGGCCACCGGGCTGGGCCACGACCAGAGCGAGGCGCACTCGGCGATTTACGATGCCGAAAAAACCGCTGACCTGTTCTGCCTGCTGGTCAACCGCATGCGGCCGCTGTTCGAAGCGGTTCAGGCGCCCGCGCAGGCCTGACCGCGACGGAACCATTCACCGCCGACAGGTTCTCATTCCCGACACGCCGGCCGCGAGGTTCGGGTTAAAATCCGCGCCGCCCGCCGCCGTGCCACCGCCGGGCTCCCCGAGTTCCCGCCTAATTTCCTGATCGAGTGACGATGAGCCAGCCCGACGCAAGTCCCGCGCCCCGCCCCCGTTGGCCCTGGCGCGCGCTCGGCCTGCTGATGACCGTGCCGCTGCTGATCGTTTCCGGCGCCGCGCTGGCTTTCGATTTCAAGGATGTCGCCGCCAAGGCCCGCAACCTGGCTGCCAAGTCCTACGAAAAGCCAGACATGACCCTGCCCAAGGAGCTGATCGACCTGGGCTACGACCAGTACCGCGACATCCGCTACCGGCCGGACAAGGCCCTGTGGCGGGGCAGCAAGCTGCCGTTCGAGCTGCAGTTCTTCCATCCCGGGCTCTATTACAACCAGGAAGTGAAGATCAACCTGATCACCGCCGAGGGCGCCCGCCCGCTGCGCTTCGATCCGGACAATTTCGACTACGGCAAAAACCCCATCGACAAGAGCAAGCTGCGCGATCTCGGCTACGCCGGCTTCCGCGTGCACTACCCGCTCAACCGCAAGGATTACAAGGACGAACTGCTGGTGTTCGCAGGCGCCAGCTATTTCCGTGCGCTGGGCAAGGGTCAGCGCTACGGCCTGTCGGCGCGCGGCCTGGCAGTGGACACCGGCCTGATCACCGGCGAGGAGTTTCCGTCCTTCACCGAGTTCTGGATCGAGTGGCCGCGGCCCGAGGACAACCAGCTCACGATTTACGCCCTGCTCGACTCGCGCCGCATGACCGGCGCCTACAAGTTCGTGGTCAAGCCCGGTGACTCCACGGTGATGGACGTGCAGGCGCGCGTGTACCTGCGCGAGCGTGTCGAGAAGCTGGGCCTGGCGCCGCTCACCAGCATGTTCAGTTTCAGCGAGAACCAGGGCCACCGCGAGGACTACCGCCCCGAGGTGCACGACTCCGACGGCCTGCAGGTGCAGACCGACAAGGAATGGCTGTGGCGCCCGCTGGTCAACCCCAAGCGCCTGCTCATCACCTCGTTCAGCACCGTCAATCCGCGCGGTTTCGGCCTGATGCAGCGCGACCGCAAGTTCGATCATTACGAGGATCTCGAGGCGCGCTACGACCTGCGACCCAGCGCCTGGGTGCAGCCCAAGGGTGACTGGGGCGCCGGTCGCGTCGAGCTGGTGCAGATTCCCACACCCGACGAGACCAACGACAACATCGTCGCCTACTGGGTGCCGGACAACGTGCCGGCGCCAGGCCAGCCGCTGGATTTCGCCTACACGCTGTCCTGGCAGATGAACAAGGAAGCGCGCCCGCCGCTGGCCTACGTGGTGCAGACGCGGCGCGGCATGGGCTATCAGCGCGATCCCGACGGCAGCCTGCGTTTCACCGTCGATTTCGAGGGCGGCGAGCTGCCCGGCCTCAAGCCGGACGCGCCGGTGATTGCCGGCGTGTGGATGGACGACAACGGCGAGTTGCTGGAGCGCCAGGTGCTCCGCAACGACGTGACCGGCGGCTGGCGCATGGTGCTGCGCTTCAAGCGCCTGGACGACGACAAGCCGCTGGAGATGCGCGCCATGCTGCGCAAGGACAATGCCGCCCTGTCGGAAACCTGGTCCTACATCCTGCCGGCTTACTCGGGCACCAAGAACACGCCCTGACAGCGGCCGCCGGCTTCTCTACACTGCGCGTCTCAAGCCTTTGAACCGCCACCCGCTGTCGAACACAGCGCCGCGAGGCGTGTTATTTTTTATATTCTGATTTTTCTTTAATAGAATAAATCATCACAAGCCGTGCGGAGATCATGTCGACAGCGGGTGACGCGACAAATGACCGGGACACGCTGCTGCACCTGCTGAAATCGCAGGGACGCTGGCGTGGCGACGAGCGCCTGGGCACGGTGCTGGTGCCGGACGCGCAGAGCCGTCTCCGGCTGGTGACCATGCCGCCGGTGCACCGCGCCTTGATGAGCGTGCGGCCCTGGGAAAACAACCCGCTCAAGCGCGGCCTGCGCTGGCTCCAGGCGCGCCTGTTCGGCAAGCGCGGCATGACGCCGCCACACGCCGGCGCCGTCGTCAGCCCGGTGCGCAAGGTGCCCTGGCGCCATGCCGGCCGCCTGCGCCGCTTCTTCCTGGTCGCCCTGGTGCTGGCGCAGACCTGGCTCGCCACCTATTTCATGAGTGCGGTGCTGCCCTATCACGGCGCCAAGAAGCTGGAGATGGTGGTGCTGGCGATCTACGCCATCCTGTTCGCCTGGGTCGGCACCGGCTTCTGGACCGCGCTGATGGGTTTCTGGGTGCTGCTGCGCGGCAAGGACCGTTACAGCATCAACGGCAGCGTGGCCGGCGACCCGCCGATCGCCGACGACGCCCGCACCGCCATCATCATCCCGATCTGCAACGAGGACGTGGCGCGCGTGTTTGCCGGTCTGCGCGCCACCTACGACTCCGTCGCCCGCGCCGGCGCGCTGAAGCACTTCGATTTCTTCATCCTCAGCGATTCCAGCCAGGCCGACACCCGCGTCGCCGAACTGGAGGCCTGGCTGCGGCTGTGCCGCGAGGTCGACGGCTTCGGCCGCATCCACTACCGCCTGCGCCGCCACCGCATCAAGCGCAAGAGCGGCAACGTCGCCGACTGGTGCCGCCGCTGGGGCAGCGAATACCGCTACATGGTGGTGCTGGACGCCGACAGCGTGATGACCGGCCCCTGCCTCAAGCGCCTGGTGCAGCTGATGGAGGCCAACCCCGGCGCCGGCATCATCCAGACCGCGCCACGCGCCGCTGGGCGCGAAACGCTGTACTCGCGCATCCAGCAGTTCGCCACCCGCGCCTACGGCCCGCTGTTCACCGCCGGCCTGCATTTCTGGCAGCTCGGCGAATCGCACTACTGGGGCCACAACGCCATCATCCGCGTGCAGCCGTTCATGGCGCACTGCGCGCTCGGCCGCCTGCCGGGACGCGGCGCGCTGTCCGGGGAAATCCTGTCGCACGATTTCGTCGAGGCCGCGCTGATGCGCCGCGCCGGCTGGAGCGTGTGGATCGCCTACGATCTGCCGGGCAGCTACGAGGAGATGCCGCCGACGCTGCTCGACGAACTCAAGCGCGACCGCCGCTGGTGCCAGGGCAACCTGCAAAACTTCAAGCTGTTCTTCACCAGCGGCCTGCATCCGGCGCACCGCGCGGTGTTCATGACTGGCGTGATGGCCTACCTGTCGGCGCCGCTGTGGTTCATCTTCCTGGTGCTGTCCACCGTGCTGCTGGCGGTGCATACGCTGGGCGATCCCGAATACTTCACCCAGCCCTACCAGCTGTTCCCGACCTGGCCGGAGTGGCACCCGGAGTGGGCCATGCGCCTGTTCGGCGCCACCGCCACTCTGCTGTTCCTGCCCAAGCTGCTGTCGCTTCTCCTGTTGCTGGCCAAGGGCTCGCGTTATTACGGCGGACCGCTGAAGCTGATCGGCACCACGCTGCTCGAAACGCTGTTCTCGGCGCTGCTGGCGCCGGTGCGCATGCTGTTTCACACCCAGTTCGTCACCGCCGCCCTGATCGGCTGGGCGATCCAGTGGAAATCGCCGCCGCGCGAGGACGCCGAGACGCCCTGGTCCGAAGCGCTCAGGCGCCACGGCCCCGGCACTGTGCTGGGCATCGCCTGGGCCGGTTTCGTTTACTGGCTCAACCCGGGCTTCCTCTGGTGGCTGCTGCCCATCGTCGGCAGCCTGATGGTGGCGGTGCCCCTGTCGGTGTGGAGCTCGCGCGTGACGCTGGGACGCTGGTTCCGCGAGCGCCGCTTCTTCCTGATCCCGGAAGAATCCAACCCGCCGCGTGAACTGCGCTGGACCAAGGCCGGCGTGCGCCGCGCGCCGGATTACGACGGCGCCTTCGTGCGCGCCGCCGCCGATCCGCTGACCAATGCGCTGCTGCGCGCCGCCGTGCTGCCGCGCGACAAGCGCGCGCCGGAAGTCGCCGCCGAACGCGCGCAGCTCGCGCAGTACGCCTGCGAGCAGGGCCCCGCTGCGCTCAGCGAGATCCAGCGCAACACCCTGCTCGCCGACGCCCACGCCCTGGGCCGGCTGCACACGCTGCTGCGCCAGGGCCACCAGCCGCGTGGGCCGGGCTGGCCGGAGGTGGCCACGCCGGACTGATCCGGCCGCCGTGCAAGGCGCAGCAAATGGGCGATCACGCCAACCAATGCGGCGGCGGCCATGTCACGAAAGCTTCACTGCGCAGTCATCTGGTCACAACGCGCTCTTCATACAGTGCATTCGCACAAAAGAGATGAGGAACGCGAAAATGTCCGCAATCATTGAAACCGGCGATATCGTCCGCGCATCCGCCCCGCGCTTCGAAGTGGCCTTTGCCACCACGCCTGCCGAAATCCTGGAAACGCAGAAGCTGCGCTATCGCATCTTCGCCGAGGAGATGGGCGCCCAGATCGACGGCGGTGCCGAGGGCATCGATCACGACCAGTTCGACCGCTGGTGCCGCCACCTGCTGGTGCGCGACACCGCCACCGGCAAGGTCATCGCCTGCACACGCATCCTGACCGACGACCGCGCGCCGAATGCCGGCGGCTTCTACTCAGCCAATGAATTCGACCTGGCGATGCTCGACTCGCTGCCCGGCCGCGTGATGGAAATCGGCCGCACCTGCGTTGATCGCGAGTACCGCGGCGGCGCGGCCATCGCCACGCTGTGGCAGGGCATCGCGGCCTACATCACCAGCCACGGCTTCGACTACCTGTTTGGCTGCGCCAGCATCGGCCTGGAGGACGGCGGCGCCACCGCGCACGCCATCCTCGACACGCTGCGCGTCAAGTACCTGGCGCCGGAGCGCCAGCACGTGCGCCCCTACATCCCGCTGCCGGCGGCCGACAGCCGCGCGACCGACAAGCCGAAGATGCCGCCCCTGCTCAAGGCCTACGTCAGCCTCGGCGCCAAGGCCTGCGGCGAAGCCTATTGGGACCGCGACTTCAACTGCGCCGACGTGTTCATGCTGCTCAACGTCAGCGATCTCAACCCGCGCTATGCGCGCCACTTCCTCGGCAAGACCGCTGCCGAGCCGGCGCCGGTCCTCAATGCCTGAGCGCAGGGCGATGTCGAACAGCCTGCCCGCACGCAGCCTGCGCGCCGTCTACCGCGGCGCGCGGCTGGTGGTGCACCTGCTGGTCGGGCTGTTCCTGGTCGTGGTGGTGATGCTGGACCGCGGGCAACGCGTCAATCCGCAGAAGCTGATGAGCTGGTGGTGCAGCATCACCCTGGACATCTTCGGCATCGAGCTGGTGCGCTACAGCCATCCGCATGACGGCGGCCGCATGACCGTAGCCAACCATGTCTCCTGGCTGGACATCATCGTCATCGGCGCCTGCGAACCGACGCGCTTCATCGCCAAGTCCGAGATCCGCGACTGGCCCATCGCCGGCGCCCTGGCCAATGCCTGCGGCACCTTCTACATCCGCCGCGGCAAGGGTGGCGCCCGCCCGCTGCTCGACAAGCTGACGCCGCACCTGAGCGCCGGCGGCTGCATCACGCTGTTTCCCGAAGGCACGACCACCGACGGCCGCGGCGTGCTGCCGTTCCATCCGCGCCTGTTCGCCGCTGCCATCGAGGCGCAGTGCGCGGTGCAGCCGGTGGCGCTGCGCTATGGCTTGTCGGCGCGCGGCGAGAATATCGCGCCCTTCATCGGCGACGACGATCTCGTCAGCCATATCCTGCGTCTGCTCAAGGAACCCGAACTGCTGGCGGAAGTCACCTACTGTGCGCCGCTGTCCAGCGTCGGCCGCAACCGCGAAGAACTGGCCGAGGCCGCGCAGCGTTGCGTATCGCGCATCGTCGCGCCGCAGGCTGTAGCGGAATTGCCGATCGCGACCGACGCAGCCTTCGCTGTCTGACGCGAGGCATCGACAGACCGCAACGACCTGATCGGCAGGGACAATTCGTTTAAAGTCTGGACCTGTGTGAATCAGCCAGACGTCCAACATATGTTCACCTCTGCAGTACGCGATAGCGCGTGAACGCTGCTCAATTGGAAACCCTACGTCGTGCCGCAGGCGAAGGCCGGCCTTCCGCAATGACTGCGCTCGGCCTTTGCTACCTCAGCGGCGACCCCGATTGCTTCGACCACGACGAGGGCGCCGGACTACTGAACCGGGCCGCTGCCCTGGGAGATGCCGAGGCACATCATGGTGTGGCCGTACTTGCGGCAGCAGGTGTCTGTCAGCCTCAGAATTGGGAACTCGCAATCAGTCACCTGCTCACCTCTGCCGAACTGGGCTGGCAGCACGCACGTGAGCAGTGTCGCTTGCTTCAATTCCCGAAAAATGCAGCTGCGGCGCGAAGCGCACGATCAGATATCGAAGATGGCGCGCAGTATCCGCTTGATACGATCGACATCGCTGCGTGGCTGAAGCCGCCGGTCAAGCGTGTGATCTGCGATGCGCCGAGAGTCCGCACGATTGAACATTTCCTGCCGCAGTCGATGTGTGACTGGATCATTCAACGTGCCCGTCACCGCCTGCGGCCAGCAAGGGTCTACGACGCCACAACCGGGGGCAGCTCGGTCGTTAACACCCGCACAAACACCGAGGTGGATTTCAATATCGTCGAAACCGATCTGATCCTGTTGCTCGTGCAGGCACGCATCGCCGCTGCAACCGGCTTGCCGACCATCGTGATGGAATTGACCAAGGTGCTGCATTACGCACCAGGTCAGGCATTTTTCCCCCATTACGATTTCATCGATCCGCACGACACCGCCTTCACCGCCGAACGACAACTGCGCGGACAGCGCCTAGTTACGTTCCTGTTGTATCTGAATGAAGGCTACGAGGGCGGCGAAACCGATTTCCCGACCGCCGGCATTCGCTACAAAGGACGCACTGGCGATGCGCTGTACTTCGCCAACGTCGACGTCAATGGCGATCCAGACCGACGGACCCTGCACGCCGGGCTGGCACCGGCTACCGGGGAAAAATGGCTGCTGTCGCAATGGATCCGCGATCGTGCGCCGCGACGCGCCTAACGAGATCACGCCTCTCGTCACCCGCCGGCAACGATAGAAGCCAACAGACTGTTTTATTTATTTAAATATTATAAATAAAAATAATATATAAAAACATTTATCGAGGGGAAAGCTCCCGCGAGCGGGTGACCGCCATCGCGATAAAATGCCGACCTCGCCACCCGAGTCCCGCATGAGCACGCCTCCTGAAACGGTCATCAAGCCCATCGTCGCCGGTGAGAAGCTGCGCGGCGCCGACAAGATGGCTCGCATCCCCATCAAGATCGAAGCCACCGTCGCACCGCTGCGCAAACCGGCGTGGATTCGCGCCAAAAGCCAGGGCACGCCGGAAGTGGCGCGCATCAAGCGCGCGCTGCGCGACAACAATCTGCACACGGTCTGCGAAGAAGCCAACTGTCCCAACCTCGGCGAATGCTTCGGCAAGGGCACCGCGACCTTCATGATCATGGGCGCGATCTGCACGCGCCGCTGTCCGTTCTGCGATGTCGCCCACGGCCGTCCGAATCCGCTGGACGGGAACGAGCCGGTCAATCTCGCCCGCACCATCCGCGACATGGCGCTGCGCTATGTCGTCATCACCAGCGTCGACCGCGACGACCTCAAGGACGGCGGCGCCGCGCATTTCGCGGCCTGCATCCGCGAAGCGCGCGCGCTGTCGCCGCAACTGACGATCGAGGTGCTGGTGCCCGACTTCCGCGGCCGCATGGACCCGGCGCTGACCATCTTCAAGGACACGCCGCCCGACGTGTTCAACCACAACCTCGAAACCGTGCCGCGCCTCTACAAGCAGGCCCGCCCCGGCTCCGACTATGACTGGTCGCTGGACCTGCTGGAGCGCTTCAAGGGTCTGCATCCGGAGGTGCCGACCAAGAGCGGCCTGATGCTGGGCCTGGGCGAGGAGATCGAAGAGATCGAGCAGGTCATGCGCGACCTGCGCGCGCACAAGGTGGACATGCTCACCCTCGGCCAGTACCTGCAGCCGAGCAAGCATCACCTGCCGGTCGCGCGCTATGTGCACCCCGACGAATTCGAGCGCCTGCGCGTGCTCGGCGAGCAGATGGGCTTCTCGCACGTCGCCAGCGGGCCGATGGTGCGCAGCAGCTATCATGCCGACCAGCAGGCGCACGGCGTTCTGCAGGAGCACAGCGCATGAGGCCCCTGGGCGTCGCCGCGATGCTGCTGCTTTGTGCGAATGCCGCCAGTGCAGCGGACCTTCGAACCTGCGCCAGCATCGTCGACAATGCGGAGCGCCTGGCCTGCTACGACCGCATCGTTTCGACGGAGACCGGCAGCCCGGCGGTGCCACAAGCCGCCATCGTCGCACCCGCCGCAGTGCAGGCGAGTGAACCTCCTGCACCTGCAGCAGCAGCGGCGCCAGCGCCAGTGGACCAAGCCGCGGCATTCGGGGCGGAAACCGTACCGCGTACCGAAGTCGACGTCAGCGGCACCTTGCACGCACGCATGCTCGGCGCTTTCACCGGCTGGAGGCCGGGCATGGTCGTTGAACTCGACAACGGACAGACCTGGAAATCCATCGACAACGATCGCCAGGAACACGACCCTATCCAGGCGCCGCAGATCACGATCGAGAAAGGCTTGATGAATTACTGGATGAAGGTGGAAGGCATGCACCGCGGTTTCAAGGTAAGGCGTATCCACTGATGGTCCAGACTTCCCAAATCGAGAAATTCGCCGCGGTCTACGCCGAGGCGGTGCTGACCTGGCTGGACGCGCGTGAGCCGCAAGCCCTGCTCTGGGACGGCCAGTCGCACCGTTTTGATTTCCGCTCGCTGGATCTCGACGACCCCGGCGTGCCGGTCATCACCGTGATCGAGGAACACTGGGAGCGGCTGATCGGCGGGGTCGATGAGGTGATCGACCCGGATTCGCCGAAGTTCGACGCCGAGGCCCTGCGCGACGAGATCGAGCACCAGATTGCCGAGGAAGGCTACGGCGAGCGCATCCTCAAGACCTTCCTGTTGCGCCTCGAGCAGCTCGCCGAAGCCGCAAAGGAAGACGACAGCGACCGCGACGCGCCGGCGGCGTCGGACGAGGCTTAGGCCTTCAAAGCGGTATCGATCTCGATCTTGCCGCTCAGCGTCTTGTGCACCGGGCATTTGTTGGCGATGCCCAACAGGTAGGTCTTCTGCTCGTCGCTGAGCGCGCCGACCAGTTCGATCTGGCGATGCATGCGATACACACCATCGGCACTGTCGTGCGAGACCTCGACGCGCACGTCGGTCAGGGGCATCTGCTTGCGGCGCGCCACCATCGTCACCGTCAGCGCGGTGCAACTGCCGAGCGCGGCGTCGAGCAGATCGTGGGGCGCAAAGCCCTGGTCGTCGCCGCCGACGGACTCCGGCTCATCGGAGTAAATCTCGTTACGGCCGTTGCTGACGTGCTGCTTGAGCTTGCCGTCGGCAGCCTTGTGTACGGTGATCATGCCTTGCTCCTGTCGAGTTGCTTGAGACGTTCCGGCGTTCCCACGTCCGACCATTTACCCTTGAACAGTTCGCCGGTGACGCGATCGTAGGCGATGGCCTTGCGCAGCACCGGCGCCAGCTTGAAAGCGCCGGGCTTGCAGCCGTCGAACAACTCCGCGCACAGCACTGAGATGCCACTGAAGGTGTACTGGGAACCGCCGTCGTTGATGCGCGAAGCGACCAGACCGAAATCGCCCTTGGGATTGTGCGTGGGGTTGGGCACCAGCACCAGGTGCGCGATGTCGCCGTGCGCAAGGCCGCGACGCGTCCACGGCTTCCAGTCGCATTCGATCCAGACGTCGCCGTTGACGACCAGGAAGGGCTCCTCGCCCAACAGCGGCAGTGCCTTGAAGATGCCGCCGCCAGTCTCCAGCGCCGGCCAGCCTTCGTGTGAATACTGGATGCGCGCGTTCCAGCGCTTGCCGTTGCCCAGCGCCGCCTCGATCTTCTCGCCGAGCCAGCCGGTGTTGATGATGAATTCGCGCACGCCTGCGCGCGAGAGCTGTTCGAGGTGATATTCGATCAGCGGCTTGCCGCGCACCGTCAACAGCGGCTTGGGCGTGTGATCGGTCAGCTCCTTCATGCGCGTGCCGCGGCCTGCGGCCAAGATCATGGCTTTCATCTTCTAATTATCCTGACCCTGCCATCCCTGGCGATACCGCATCACACTGACCAACCCCCGGCCCGACCATCCGTGGCCGGGCGTTCGCCGGCGGCAATGTCCACTGGACGTTGCCGACAACTCCGGCTCACTCATGGCCCTCATGCTTGCAAGCCCAGCTCGTCAAACAATCCGAGCAGACCGGACAACTGCGGATAGCGCGCCGCGGTCTCGCGCACGTAGCGGATGAAGCGCGGCGTGTCCTGAAGATAGTGCGGCTTGCCGTCACGGTAGTTGATGCGGGCGAAGATGCCGAGCACCTTCAAGTGGCGCTGCGTCCCCATCAGTTCGAAATCGGCAAAGAAGTCGTCGAAGCTCGACGCCAGCGGCAGGCCCGCGGCGCGCCCCTGCGTCCAGTATTGCCGCGCCCAGCCCTGCACCCGCTCCGCCGGCCACGACAGGAAGGCGTCCTTGAACAACGACACCACGTCGTAGCTGATCGGCCCGTACACCGCGTCCTGGAAATCGAGGATGCCGGGGTTCGGCGTCGAGATCATCAGGTTGCGCGGCATGTAGTCGCGATGCACGTAGACCTTGGGTTGCGCCAGCGCACGTGCCACCAGCACGTCCTCGGCCGCGCGCAGCGTCGCCGCCTGCGCCGGCGAGAGCGCGCGTTGCAGATGACGCGCGACGTACCAGTCCGGGAACAGCGCCAGCTCGCGGCGCAGCAACGCCTCGTCGTAAGGCGGCAGTTCCTGCGGCTTCGACGACCGCTGCCAGCGGATCAGCGCATCAATGGCGTCGGCGAACAGCGCATCGGCATTGCCTGCGTTGATGACGTGCAGGAAGGTCTGCGTGCCCAGATCGGAGAGCAGCAGAAAGCCCTGCGCCAGGTCCTGCGCATGAATCACCGGACCGTTGAGGCCGGCGGCACGCACCAGGCTGGCAACGTGGATGAAGGGATTGCAGTCCTCCTTGTCCGGCGGCGCGTCCATCAGCACCCAGCTTTGCGTGCCGCCGGTCAGGCGGAAATAGCGACGGAAACTGGCGTCGGCAGAGGCCGGGGCGAAACTGAGGTCGCGGCGGCCCAATTGGGCGCAGGCCCAGTCATAGGCCTGCTGCGCGCGGGGATCGGCGGAAGCTGGGGCGTTCACGGAGGCAGGATCGGAAAATTTCGTGCAGCTTACGCGGCCCGCCACCGGACTGTCACGGCCCGCACCCACCGCCTCGTCCCACAGGGATGCCCTTCGGTCGCGGGCACCGTGTCGGCGCCAGCCCTCAGCAAATATCGTCTATTGCGGATGGCTCGGTGAGTGCGGGCCTGCCGTCGCCTCCCGCACCCGCTGCTTCGCAGGCGCCGTGTCGGCGACGGTTTACGCTGGGACGGCAATCATCGAAAATGTCGCGTCCATCAGGAATCCCAGTGCCCCGCACGCCCTTTCACGCCCGACTGACGCTCGCGCTGCCGCTATCGCTCGCCGCGATCGCCTGGGCACTCGCGCCGCTACCCTCGGCGGCGCGTCAGCCACCGGCGAAAATGGCGATGTGTCCGCAGCTGCCGCTGGCGGCCGATCTGCCGACGCTGGTGCAGGGGCCCGAGGACGGCCCGGTACACCTGTCGGCCGATGACGTGTCGCTGGATCAGGACGGCATCAGCCGCCTGCTCGGCTCGGTGCGGCTGCAGCAGGGCGGGCGCGAGTTCTCGACGCAGGCGCTCAACTACGACAGCCGCAACCGCGACGTGCAGGTCCGCGCGGAATCGATCTTCCGCAGCCGCCAGATCAGCATCAAGAGCCAGTCGGCAGATTTCAACCTCGACAGCGAGACCGGCGTGTTCAGCAGCACCCTGTTCACGCTGCCCGCACGCGCCGCGCGCGGCACGGCCGACAGGCTGCAGCTTGCCCGCGAAGGCTCGGCGGATCTGTCCGGCGTTGCCTACACGACCTGCGGTGCCGGCTCGAACGCCTGGTACATCAAGGCCGGCAGCGTGCACCTGGATCACGACCGCGGCATCGGCAGTGCCACCAATGCGCGGCTGGTGCTGGGCGGCATCCCGGTGCTGTACGTTCCCTACTTCCGCTTTCCCATCGACAACCGGCGCACCACCGGCCTGCTGTTTCCCACGATCGGCAACAGCAACACCAGCGGTTTCGACATGCGCGCGCCGCTGTACATCAACCTGGCGCCCAATTTCGACGACACGCTGACGCCGCACTACATGTCCAAGCGCGGCACGCAGGTGATCAACAATTTCCGCTACCTGTTCGAAAGCAGCGAAGGCCATCTCGATTACGAGTACCTCAACGAAGACCGTGTGACCCAGACCACCCGTCATTTCGTCGAGTTCCAGCACGACAGCCTGATCAACCGCCGCCTGGCGCTGGACGTGCATGTGGCCGATGCCAGCGACCAGCAGTATTTCGAGGACCTGGGCAGCACCCACCTGGACGCCGCCTCGCTGACCTATCTCGACCGCAGCGCCAAGCTCACTTACCAGGCGCCGGCGGCCTACACGATTACGGCGCTGGTGCAGGACTACCAGACCATCGACACGACCCTGGTGGCGAGCGACCTGCCCTACCGCCGCTCGCCGGAAATCCGCTTCGACGCGCTGACGCAGAACAGTCTCTACAACGCCCGCGCCGGCTTCTCCGGCGAGTTCGACAACTTCACGCGATCAGACTCCGTGCACGGCGCGCGCCTGGACCTGCTGCCCTACCTGCGCATGGAGAAGGACGACATCGGCTGGTACACGGCGACGCAGCTCGATGTCCGCTACACCGGCTACCAGCTGTCCGACACTGCGCCGGGTCAGCGGAGTGCGCCGCAGCGCACGCTGCCGACCTTCAGCTCCGAGGGCGGCCTGCGTTTCGAGCGCATCACCGACAACGGCAGCATGCAGACCCTGGAACCACGGCTGATGTATCTCTACACGCCGTATCGCAACCAGGATCAGCTGCCGCTGTTCGACAGCGGCGAACCGGATTTCGATATCACCCAGCTGTTCGCGCGCAACCGCTTCTCCGGGGTCGATCGCATCGGCGACGCCAATCAGGCGGCGCTGGGCATGACCTCGCGCCTGCTCGACCCGGACACCGGGCTGGTGCGCCTCACCACCACCATCGGCCAGCTGTACCGTTTCGAGGCGCCGCGCGTGAACCTTCCCGGCTTCGTCTCGCCGGGACAGGGCGCCACCGACTTCATCGCCGCCGCCGATTACCAGTTGACCCGGCGCTGGGCGGCATCGGTCAACCTGCAGTGGGCACCGGGTGACCGCAAATTCAACCGCACCAATTTCGCGGTGCGCTACCGCGAGGACAACGGCGGCAAGCGTCTGGATCTGGCCTACCGCTATCGCCAGAACATCCTCGAACAGACCGACATGATCGCGTCGCTGCCCCTGTTCAACCAGTGGCGCGTCGCCGGCCGCTGGCGCTACTCCATCGCCAACAGCCGCAGCCTCGATGCCCTGGCCGGCATCGAGTACGACACCTGCTGCTGGGCGCTGCGCACCTCGTACCGCCGCTACATCGCCAGCGCCAGCGGCAAATACAACAGCGCCATCTACCTGCAGCTTGAACTCAAGGGCCTGGCCCGCATCGGCGGCGGCTTCGAC
The DNA here is from genome assembly GCA_008012115.1 of Nevskiaceae bacterium. Taxonomy (GTDB): domain Bacteria; phylum Pseudomonadota; class Gammaproteobacteria; order Nevskiales; family Nevskiaceae; genus Stenotrophobium. Next base: position 208,927 of record SSEB01000011.1, on the reverse strand, counting down.
GGCCTGCTGCCGCTCAACGACACCCTGCCGCGCTGACGCGACACGCGCTGGCGCCTCACCCGCTGCTGCCGTTTCCCCCAGGGAAGTTGTTTTTATTTATTAATCATTTTTATATTCGTAATATAGTTAATAACCAACATGCCCGCGCCAGTGCCGTCAGCGGGTGGCGTCGCAGACCGCGCAGAAAGGGGCCGCGGGGAACCTGCGACGGCACGCCGGGTCTGTCCGGTTGGGGCGTGCTAACCTTGCGCCGATTTTTCGTCGAACCATTCCCTATGAAGACACTGTTTTCGCGGCTGCTGGCCGCCGCCTCGCTCGTTCTCGCCTTCGCCGCCGTGGCCGGCGAGCCGCTGGACCGCATCATCGTCGTGGTCAACGACGGCGTGATCCTGCAGAGCGAACTCGACGGCGCGATCCAGGACGCCCACCAGCAGCTCAAGCAGCGCGGCATCGCCGATCCGCCGGGCGACGTGCTGCGCACACAGGTGCTGGAGCGCCTGGTCCTCAACAAGCTGCAGACCCAGCGCGCCGCCGAGGCCGGCATCAAGATCGACGACCGCGAGCTCAACGAGGTGGTCACCAATGTCGCCGCGCAGAACGGCATGAACCTGCCGCAGTTCGCCGAGGCCGTGAAGAAGGACGGCGGCAACTACCTCGCCGTGCGTGAGCAGATCCGCGACCAGGTGCTGATCAGCCGCCTGCGCCAGAAGGAAGTCGACAGCCGCGTCTCCGTCACCGACCAGGACGTCGACCTGTACCTGGCCACCGAGGAGCCGCAGGACAACGTCGAGTACCGCCTCTCGCACATCCTCATCGCGGTGCCCGAGGGCGCCAAGCCCGAGGACCGCGCCCGTGCCCGCACCAAGGCCGAGGGCGTGCTCAAGCAGCTCAAGGACGGCGCCGATTTCGCGCAGGTGGCGCTGGCCAATTCCGACGGCCAGCAGGCGCTGCAGGGCGGCGACCTCGACTGGCGCAAGGCGGCCGACCTGCCCAGCCTGTTCGCCAGCACCGCGGCCAAGCTGCAGAAGGGTGAAATCAGCAACGTGCTCGAAGCCGGCAGCGGCTATCACATCATCAAGCTGGTCGATGTGCGCGGCGGCGGCAACCGCTCCACCGTCACCGAGACGCACGCGCGCCACATCCTGCTGACGCCCAACGCCATCCGCAACGAAGACCAGACCAGCGCCCTGGCGCGCGACCTCTACGACCGCATCCGCAAGGGCGCGGATTTCGCCGAGCTGGCCAAGCAGTATTCCGACGACCCGGGCTCCAAGAACGCCGGCGGCGATCTCGGCTTTCAGCCGCCGGGCGTATTCGTGCCGGAATTCCAGATCCGCCTCGACCAGCTCAAGCCCGGCGAAATCAGCCCGCCGTTCCGCAGCAAGTTCGGCTGGCACATCGCCAGCGTGATCGAGCGCCGCACCCGCGACACCACCGAGGAGTCGCGCCGCGCGCGCGCGCGCAATGCCATCGGCGAACGCAAGAGCGCCGAGGAATACGACATCTGGCTGCGCCGCCTGCGCGAGGAAGCCTACGTCGAATACCGGCTCAAGTCGGACGCCGACGCCGCCAAGAAAACCGACAGCTGAGGCCCGGCGCAGGATGACCACGCCGGGACGCCTGCTGCTGACGCCGGGCGAGCCTGCCGGCATCGGGCCCGACCTCGTCGTCGCGCTGGCGCAGCAGCCCCATGCGGCCGAACTGGTCGCCGTCGCCGACGCCGACCTGCTGGCCCAACGCGCCCGCCAGCTGGGCCTGCCGCTGCGCATCGTGCCCGCTTCGCTGCAGACGCCGGCGGCTGCGCACGAACCCGGAACCCTGCGCGTCCTGCACGTCGCGCTGGCCGCGCCGGCACAGGCCGGGCGACTCGATCCCCGCAACGCGCGCTACGTGCTGCAGACGCTGGAGACCGCCGCACGCACCTGCCTCGCTGGGCAGGCCCAGGGCCTGGTCACGGCGCCTGTGCAGAAAAGCGTGATCAACGATGCCGGCATTCCCTTCTCGGGTCACACCGAGTTTCTCGCCGAACTCTGCGGCGCACCGATGCCGGTGATGATGCTGGTCGCCGATACGCTGCGCGTGGCATTGGCCACGACGCACCTGCCGCTGCGCGAGGTGCCTCACGCGCTGACGCGCGACACGCTGATGGCCGTGCTGCGCGTGCTGGAGCGGGATCTGCGCGCCCGCTTCGGCATCGCCGCGCCGCGCATCCTGGTCTGCGGCCTCAATCCGCATGCCGGTGAAGGCGGCCATCTCGGCCGTGAGGAGATCGAGGTCATCGCGCCGGTGCTCGACAGCCTGCGCGCGGAAGGCCTGCGCCTGACCGGCCCCCTGCCCGCCGATACGTTGTTCACGCCCAAGTACCTGGAGCACGCCGACGCGGTGCTGGCGATGTTCCACGACCAGGGACTGCCCGTGCTCAAGTACGCCGGCTTCGGTCACGCCGTCAACATCACTCTGGGCCTGCCCATCCTGCGTACCTCAGTCGATCATGGCACGGCGCTGGAACTGGCCGGCACCGGGCGCGCCGACAGCGGCAGCCTGCGCGCGGCGCTAGCCTTGGCCGTCACGCTCGCCGCAGGCAGGCCGGCATGAGTGAACCGCACGCCGCCAAGAAGCGCTTCGGACAGAATTTCCTGCACGACGGCGGGGTCATCGAACGCATCGTCCGCAGCATCAATCCGCAGCCCGGCGATGCGTTGATCGAGATCGGCCCCGGCCTGGGCGCGCTGACCGTGCCGCTGCTGCGCAGGCTCGGGCGCATGCGCGCGGTGGAACTGGACCGCGACGTGATCCCGCATCTGCGCGCCGCCACCGGCGACGATCCCGGCCTCGAGATCATCATGGCCGATGCGCTCAAGGTCGATTACGGTGCGCTGGCACCTGCCGGCGGCAAGCTGCGACTGGCCGGCAACCTGCCCTACAACATCTCGACGCCGCTGCTGTTCCACCTGCTGCGCTATGCCGACCGCATCGCCGACATGCACTTCATGCTGCAGAAGGAAGTGGTGGATCGCATGGCGGCCGCACCCGGCGAGGACGACTACGGCCGCCTCACCGTGGCGCTGGCGGCGCGCGCCCAGGTCAGCAAGCTGTTCACGGTCGGCCCTGGCGCGTTCCGCCCGGCGCCGAAGGTCGACTCCGCCATCGTGCGCCTGGTGCCGCGGCCACCACCCTTCGAGATCGCCGACCTCACCCTGTTCGACCGCATCGTCACCGCGGCGTTCTCGCAGCGGCGCAAGACGCTGGCCAACGGCCTCAAGGGCTTGATGACCGCCCAGCAGATCGGCGAAGCCGGCATTGAACCCGGCGTCCGCGCCGAGCGTCTCAGTGCTGCGGACTTTGCGCGCCTGACCGCTGTGGCCGCGCGCGCTTGACTCCGGCCGCCGGGCCGCAATACTGGCCTGGTGTTGAACGTGGAGGCGAGGACATGGACAAACCAACCTACACCCACCTGCTGGCCGCCATCGAACTCAACGACCAGGGCGCCCGGGTGCTGCAACGGGCCAAGGATCTGGCCGCTTTCTTCGGAGCGCGCCTCAGCGTCGTGCACGCGGTGGAATACATCCCGCTGGATACCGGCGAGGCGATGATCGCGGCCCCCGCGCAGCTTTCGCAGCAACTGGAGGAGCAGGCCCAGCAGCAGTTGCGCACGATCTGCGATCAGGCCGGTGTGCCTCCAACTTCCGCACGCGTGGTGCCGGGCGGCGCGGTCGGCGAGATTCTGCGCCAGAGCCAGGAGCTGAAGGCCGACCTCATCGTGATCGGGCACCAGCAGCGACGCGGACTCGCCGCACTGTTCTCACACACCGATGAAAGCGTGGTGCACCGCGCGCCCTGCGACGTGATGGTGCTGCGGATCGGCTAGCCGCCGGCTCCGCCGCTACGGCGGCGACGATCTTCAGGAATGGCCGGGCCGGCTGCTGAGGTCGGTGACGATGGCCATGAATGCCGGCGGCTCTTCGTCGCGCGAGAAGTTCAGCCGCACGTCCACCTCGTATTCACTGCCGTCGCCGCGGCGATGGCGCGCGCGGTAGCCGAGTTGCTCGGTCTCGCCGCCACGCAGGCGCGACAGCAGGCGCTCGATGATCGCCGGCTCGATCCCCCGGCTGATCTCCGGCAGGGTCATGCGCGCCAGCTCGTCCGCGCGGTAGCCGAGATTGCGGCGCGCGCTGCGGTTCACCTCGAGAAAGCGCAGCGTCTGCGCATCCAGGATGTAGATCTCCTCCGCGGCGCTGTCGAGCAGGCGCCCCAGCCGCGACGCCAGGCTGTCGCCGCGCAGCCGCTCGGTGATGTCGCGCACGATCACGACGAGACCGTCGTCGCCATCCACGGTCATCGTCTGGACCAGCAGTTCCACCGGAAAGGTCGTCGCATCCTTGCGCCAGCCGACCACCTTGGGCAGCTTGCCGGCGCCACGCGCCGCGATGTAGTCGGTCAGGCGGATGCCGGGCGTATTGAGAAACGGCACCGGCATCAGCTTGGTCACCGTCATCTGTTCCAGCTCGTCGCGGCTGTAGCCGAACATGCGCAGGATGCGCGCGTTGGCAAAACGCACCACGCCGGCGGGATCGGTCGTCAGCAGGCCCTCGTCGAGATGGTCGATCACGCCCTGCGAGAGACGCGCCTGCCGCTGCAATTCGCCGGCTTGCGCCGCCTGCGCGCTGGTGTCGCGGAACAGCATGACGGCGCCATCGATCGCATCATCCGGCGTGCGCAGCAAGGCGGCGGACATCTCGATCGGCCTGACTGCGCCGTCGCGTGCGCGCAGCTCCGCCGTGGCCGGCGCGACGTCGTGGCCTTCGCGCAGCGCGCGCTCGGCAGCACTCAACCCCGGCGCACCGCCGTCGTTCAGCGCGTGAAACACGGAATAGACGCGCTGGCCACGTGCGGCGGCCTCGGTCCATCCGGTCAGCTGGCTGCCGGTGGCGTTGATCTGGCGCACACAGCCGTTGCGGTCCACCGCCAGCGCGCCGAGACCGGCCACGTCGAGCAGAGTGGTGGCAGTTCGCAGCGGCGGGGCATCGCCCGCGTCGGCGGCGCTGCGCGCGGGCGCAGCGGCCAGGCGCTCGCGCAGAACGGCGGCATCCGCGCGTCCGCGCTGGCGCAGCGCCAGGACGAAGCCCGCCAGCAGCGGCAGACTGATCGCCAGCCCCAGCCAGCCGGTGAGCCGCAGGCGATCCACGGCGCGCTCGTGCACGCTGTCGGCCAGCGTGGCCGAGATGGCGTAGTCGAGACTGCCGACGCGGTGATCCTGGAAATCCAGCGGGATGGAGCCGGTCTGTGCAGTGAGCCGGTAGATCGCCGAGCGCAGACCTGGCGACGGGCCGGGCGTGAGAAACGCGGCCCCCGCGGCGTCGGCACCCACCTTCGTCACCAGCTGCCCGTCGCGGTCGCGAACACCGAGATAGGCGAAACCCAGTTCGCGATGCAGCAGTTGCTCGGCCACAGGCCGCAACTCGGCCAGGGGTGTGGCCAGCGCCTGCGACAACAACACGCGGGCCTGGGTCAGCGCGTATTCACGGTTCAGCGCCGCCTGCAGCGACGAGGCGTGCACGACATTGATGGCGCAGAGCAGCGTCAGCGCGAGGGCGCCGACCGCACCGAAGGACAACCATCCGTGGCGATGCCATCCCTGGCTCATGGGCTACGCGGTTCAGGGCAGTGCGGTGGTCACGATATAGGGCTGGCCCACGGTGGCCGTATCCATCCATACCGTCGCGGTGCCCAGTTGCAATCCGAGCGCGGACAGCAGGGGATTGATCAGACTCACCAGCAGACCGTTGACCAGCGAGAGCAGCGATTGCAACACGGCGGTGACCGCCGAGAGCAGGCTGCTCACCAGGGTCGCCGCGCCATCGAGCGCGCCCGAGCCGGTATGCGTCACCCCCACGCCCAGCGTCAGGCTGGCACTGGTGGGCGACGAGATCGTCTGGGGATTGGGGTTGGTCATGCTGGCGGCGGGGACGATGGGCGCCGCCGGGGCGCCGTTGGCACGCCACACCGCCTGCGTGCCGCTGGTCTGGGCGGTGATCTGGGTGAATTCCTTGACGTCATTCAGCGCCACGGGTCCGTACTGGCTGACCCCCGCCGCCGTGGGGTTCAGGTTCACCTGGATATCGGTGTTGCCCAGATTGGCATAGGTCAGGCAGAGCCCCAACAGGTTGACGCCGACACAGACATGACTGGCATCGAGCTTGGCGTCAAGAAGAGTCCATGGCGTCACCGTGCTCAGCGCGGGCGCGGTGCTGCCGCTGCCGCTGAACGTGCCCAGGGCCAGCGTCGCGAGCCCGGTCTTGGCACTGAGCCCCGCCACCGGCTGCCCGTTGTTGACGCCGCTCTTGGGACAGTCCAGGCGATCCAGGTAGGCCGTCGCCGGTGCGACGGTGACGTCCAGACCGATGTTCAAGGGATTCGGCAACGTCACGACCGGTGACGGCAGCCCCAGCAAGGCGCCCAACGTGCCGAGCAGGCCGTTGAGAGTGCTGGTGACCGCACTGGTCAACGAAGTGACCACCGCGCCATTGCCGTTGATGCGCACCAGCAACTGCACCTGCGCCGTGCTCGCCTGGGTCTGCCCGGGCCTGCCCGGGGGGCTGAGCTTGGGCGGCTGCAGCACCTTGGCGAAGACTTTCACCGCGGCAACGTTGGGAATGTCGAGCCCGACATTCTTGATCTCGACGGACTTCACGCCCGTGGGATCGGCCTGCGAGGCCAGGGCCAGCGCCATGATCAGGTCGCCGAGATTCACCAGCGGCACGTCCGAGGCCACGTTGCCCACCGAGCCCAGGATCGAATTCAGCAACACCGGATTGTTGTTGGCCTGGCCCGCCAGGCTCTGCAGCGCGTTGCTCACCGTCGTGCTGACGGTTCCGCCCAGTGCGCTGGTCAGACCGGACAGGGCGACATTGAGCGCGACGGTCTGGTTGAGCGTCGCCAGGTTCGACAGATCGTTGAGGCTGAGACCCAGGGCCGTCGCCAGCTGGCTGGCGGTGACGTTGACGCTGGACAGGCCACTGTAATCGACCGCCGTCAGGCTCACGTTGCCGCCCAGGAGTCCGGACAGGAGCTGGTTCACCATTCCGCCACTCAGCGAGGCCACGCCGCTGCCCACGCGCAGGCTGCCCAGGGCGCTTTGCGAAGCGGTGGCCGAAGCCCGCATGCTGACGCCGTTGGCGGGTAGCAGGGGCGACAGCAGGGTCGGGAAATTCGCGCTCAGCGTGACACGGGCGCCGTTCACGTTCGGATCGGTGATGCCGTTCAACCCGGTGGTCTGCAACGAGCGGATGCCGCTGGCGTCGGTGGTGATTTGGCCGTACTCGACATTGCTCGACAGCAGCGATCCGGAGGGATAGCCGTTGAAGCTCAGGCTGGTGCTGACCGCGCTGTTGAGATTGGCCTGCGTGGGGGTCGCGCTGCAGCCACTCACCACGCGTGCCGCGTCGAGCGCGGCGAGGGCCGCCGCTTTCTGCAACTGGCGATGGGCGCCGTACACCCGGCCGACCTCGATGGCCAGCAGGGTCGCGGTGAGCATGGCAATGATCGCGATGGCGGCATAAACCGCCGCCGCACCGCGCTGCCGATGCGGCGCCCGATGACGTTGGCGCTTAACGACTGCCGCCACCGCTGTTGCCCCCGCTGCCGCCGCCGCTGCTGCTGCCGACGAAGCTGCCGCGTTCGAATGTCTGGGGAATCGGATGACTGAAGCTCTGCAGGTAGCGGTCGTACACCTTGTCCGCCACTTCGCCGGGCATCGGCCGCGACTCGGTGATGCTGGCCGCTCCGCTCTTCTGCAGATCGGTCCAGGCGCGAACCTCGTCGCCAAGACGCGGCTGCGCGTCGCCGTCGGCATAGGCACAGACCGGCACCGCCAGCATCATGATTTTCAGGAGCTTGTTCATCGGTTTGACCTCATCGTGGTTTCGCCAGAGTCTGCGCCTGCCTGCGCAGGCCCGCCAGTTGCTCGTCGCTGACACCACTGTCGCTCGCCACCTGCTTGGCGCGCGCCTCGTCGTGGGTCAGCAGCAGCAGCATGATCAGATTGTTGCGGCCGAGCGTATTGGACTGATCCAGTTCCACCGCGGTCGCAAGTTCCGGCAGCGCCTCCCGGTAACGTCCTGAAACCATCAGGGCGTAGCCTAGATCGTTGCGGAACAGGGCATCGGTCGGGCGCCGTTGAACGGCGCTGCGCAGATGCTGAACGGCGCTCTTGAGATCGCTGCCGGCGGCGATCAGCCCGATGCCATGCTCGGCATCGGCGTCGTACTCGGTGCCCAGCAGGTCACGGTAGAGCTTGTCGGCGGCGGCGCCCTGCCCCAGACGACGGCGCGCTTCCGCCTCCAGCAGTTTCAGTTCACGCGTGGGCCTCACGCGCTGCTGGTCCTGGATATGCGCCAGGGCCGCGTAGTACTGCTGCTTGGCCAGCATGGCGCGGATCAGGTCGGTGTGGACCTCGCCATTGCTTTCGGCATTGACGTCGCGCAGCGGCTCGCCGGTGGCGGACGAGTTCCGTGTCGGCATGGCGCAGCCGGCCATCGTCACTGCCGCCAGGACGCTGGCTGCGACCACCCGCTGTCGCATCCGACCCGGCATATTTTGTTTTAAAATATCCACTGTATTTTTATTTGTTATATTTTTTATAACGAAACGCCCTGCGGCATGGGGCGCAGCGGGTGGCGTCCACGGAAAGCCGGGCTGGCGTCAATGTCCATTGATCTGCCCCAGCACCTTGATGATGGAGACGAAGGCCGGGCCCGCGACGAACAGCAGCAGCGCGGGGAAGAAGAACATCACCATGACGATGGTCATGCGGCCCGACATCAGGTTGACCTTCTCGCGGAGATCGAGCGTGCGGCGTTCTTCCAGCACCTTGAGCGTTTCCAGCAAGGGCTCGCGCACCTCGCCGCCGTAGCGATCGACCTGGCGCAGCACCGCCAGGACCGTGTTGAGGTCGCCGACATCGAGCATGTCGCCGAGATTCTTCAGCACCTCGCCGGTATCGGCGCCGGCCTCGAGCTGACGCAGCACCAGGTCGAACTCGCGGCCGAGTTCCGGCAGCACGCCGCGACCGTCGCGCACCATGCTGGCGAACGCCTGCCGGCTCGACAGGCCGGCTTCGAACAGCAGCACCAGCAGGTGGATGAACAGCGGCACCTCGTTCTTGACGCGGGCCAGCCGCCGCTCCGCGGCACCGCGCAGCACCCAGCGCGGAATCAGGAACGACAGCGCCGCGCCGACGAACAGGTACATGAGGGCAAACAGCGGTCCGTGCAGGCGCTGCGGACCGAAGAACCACGCCGCCAGCAGCAGTCCGCAGACCAGCAGCGGCAGCGCACCCTGGAAGATGTACCACAGCATGCGCGCCTCGCTGCTGCGCCATCCAGCCTGCAGCAGCAGACGTGCGCTCTCGCCCTCGGTATCGACCATCTTCTCGATGGATTTGCCGCGGCGGGCGAGATTCTGCAGCAGCGGCTTTTCACCTTCGGCGACAAACTCGTCACGAACCTCCGCCGTCGGCGAGATGCGCTTCTCCAGCGCGCTCTGCTGACGCGAACGCAGCAGCAGGGCACCGACGGCGAACAGCGCGGCGGCGCCGATCAGCACCGCCAGCGCAACGACACCGGAAAGCAGGGCCGGACTCATGAGCCGTCATCCGTGGTGGATTTCATCATGCGCCAGATCACCAGGATGCCCAGCACCTGCAGGATCGCCGAGCCGATCAGCACCCAGCGCGTCGTATGGTCTTCCCAGATGTTGGCGTAGTAGACGCGGTTCTGGATCAGGATGTAGCTGGTCAGCAGGATCGGCAGGATCGCCAGCACCATCGCCGAGAAGCGGGTTTCCGCGGTCAGCGCGCGCAGTTCGCGCATCGCCATGTCGCGGCTGCGGATCGCCTGGATCAGGCTGCGCAGGATGTTCTTGAGGCTGCCGCCGTATTTGCGGTTCACCGCCGACGCCAGCGCCATGACGCGGATATCGGCCAGCTTGTGGATCTCGCCCGTCTCCATCAGCACGTTCTCGATCGGCGCACCGAGCCGCACCTGCCGCGTGATGCTGATGAACAGGGTGCGCAGGGGATCGGGGCTCTCCCGCGCCGCCGATGCCAGTGACTCCTCCAGGGTGTTGCCGGCGGCCAGCACGCGCACCGCGCTTTCGAGGAACGTCGGCATCTGCTCGATGATTTTGGCGCGCCGCACCGAAGCCTGCCGCGTCAGCAGGATGAATCCCACCACCAGCGCGACGCCGATCACGAAGGCGCCGGCGAACCAGCCCAGCAGCAGAAACACCAGCGGCATCGCGATCAGCAGCGCCCAGATGATCTTCTGCACCGTCGCCACTTCGACTTCGGAGCCGGAGCGCCACAGGAAATGGCAGAGCCAGCGCAGCACCGGGTTCTTGATCTGCTGTTCACGCGTCGGCAGCGAGGAAATCGCCGCGACCTCGTCGCCGCCGAGCGCACGGATGCGCAGCAGCGCATCGTTCTGGGATTCGCGCGAGCGGACGCGGATGAACACCACCGCCGCGCCGATGATCAACAGCAGCCACAGGCCGACGAGCAGGGCGATCATGGCTCGCCGCGGCAGTCGATATGGACGCCGGCCTCGATGTCGTAGCGGAATACGGTGCGCATCAGCAGATCATGCCCGGACAGTCCCTGCACTTCGGTGACGGACATCAGCCGGCGCTTGCCGTCCGGCAGGCGGGCGACATGCACCAGCAGTTGCACGGCGCTCGCAACCTGGCCGCGGAAGGTCAGCTCGCTGCCGTTGTAGCCGGCGAAACCGGCCAGCAGTTCGAGGCGGTGAATGGCGTCGCGCGTGCTGTTGGCGTGGATGGTGGTCATGGAGCCGTCATGGCCGGTGTTCATCGCCTGCAGCATGTCCAGCACCTCGTCGCCGCGGACTTCGCCGACGATGATGCGGTCCGGACGCATGCGCAGCGCGTTGCGCACGAGGTCGCGGGCGGTGATCGCGCGCTCGCCCTCGAGATTCGGCGGGCGCGTTTCCAGGCGCACCACGTGACTGTGCTGCAAGCGCAGTTCCGCCGCGTCCTCGACCGTGATGATGCGTTCGCCCTGCGGAATCCACTGCGACAGCAGGTTGAGGAAGGTGGTCTTGCCCGAGCCCGTGCCACCGACCACGATGGTGTTGGTGCGGTGACGCACGCGGTCCTTGAGGTACTCGATCTCCGCCTCGTTGACGCTGCCGCCGCGGATCAGGTCTTCCGCGGTCAGCGCCTGCTTGCGGAACTTGCGGATCGACAGGCAGGGACCGTCGAGCGCGATCGGCGGGATGATGGCGTTGACGCGCGAGCCGTCCGGCAGGCGCGCGTCCACCATCGGGGTCGACTCGTCGACGCGCCGCCCGATCGGCGAGAGGATGCGCTGGATCACGCGGATGACGTGGGTGTTGTCGAGAAAGCGGACCGGCGCGCTGTACAGCTTGCCCTCGCGCTCGATGAAGACATTGTTGGGGCCGTTGACGACGATGTCGTTGACGGTGTCGTCGTCAACCAGCGCCTGGATGGGACCGAAGCCCATCAACTCGTCGCAGGCGTCGTGCGCCAGCGCTTCCGATTCCCGCAGGTTCACCGGCAGGCGCTGCTCGACCACGTAACGCCGCACCTGCTCGTTGACGAAGCGCTCGATCTTGGCGTCGTCCCACTGGTCGATATCGAGGTTGCGCTCCTCGATCTGCTGGATCAGGTGGCGGTGGAAACTGTTCTTGAGCTGCTGGTACTGGTCCGACAGCCGGAAGCGGGTCACCTGTTCGGTATTGGTGCTGCTCACAGGCCCTGCCCCCCGTCCGCAGAGCACCACCCGCTCTGGTGCGAGAGACCGCCGTGGATGTTATTTTTTATTATCATATTTAAATTTGATAAATAATTAATAACAATCTCTGGTCCTGGCCCGCAGCGAGCGGGTGTCCTTGTATCGATGGTCCGTAACGCGGACCGGCCTCAACTGAACAGCTTGCCCAGCAATCCCTGCCGCGCCGCGGCCACCTGCGCTTCACCGGCCAGGATCGCGCCAGCAAGACGGCGGACATCGTCGCAATAGGGATCCTTGGGCGCGACCACGAACATCGATTCCCCGGCGTTCATCGCCTGCACGCGGGCCGTGGCATCGCCGGTCAGCGAGGTCAGCAGCTTGAGGTCGAGAATCTCCGCCAGGTTCTGCGGCTCCAGCCCGAGATTGCGACGATAGCCGTCGACCACCAGGCTGGTCCGGTCCAGCGGGCAATCCTCGAGCCGCAGGGTGCGCAGCAGATACTTGTTGTGGCGCGACTTGATGATCGACTGGTCGGTGAGCAACAGCGTGCGATCGGCCTGGCCGATGACGCCGGTGATGCCGGGCAGAGGCATCTGCCCGTCCAGCGCCACCACGACGCAGCCGAACAGGCCGCGCAGCAGCGAAAGCAGCTGCAGGAAATCCTCGACATTGAGCTGCGGCCGGCCGATCAGGTCTTCCGGCAGGCTCAGCACGTAAATGCCGCTGGCGTGCTTGGCGAAGGCGGTATCCACCAAGGTCTGGTCGGCGCGGTAGACATCGTTGATCGCGTCGAGGATGGTGTAGGTGAGATTGAGGTTGAGGAAGATCGCACCGGCACCGGCCGGTGTCGCGACATCCAGCAACAGCACACGCTCGGTCTTGGGCATCGCCTCGGCACAGGCCAGGGCCAGATGCTCGGCGGTGAACGCGATGTTGGCCGACGGATTGCACGACAGCACGGCGAACAGTTTGCCCTGCTGCTTGCGACCTGTGCCCGGAGTGGTCTGGGCCGAACGGCGCAGCAGGCGCCCGAGCAGCGCGGCGACGTTGGCATCGTCGCGCTTGAGCACGAAGAAATCGCGCGCGCCGGCGCGCATGGCGGTCAGCACGACATCGGAATTGTTGTCGGCGCCCAGGCCCGCCACCGGTACTTCCGGCATGCGGTCCAGGAAACGCTCGACCATGCTGGCGCGGGTCGAAGCGTTCATCGCGTCGAACTGGAAGAACACGATGTCGGCGCGGCCCATCATCTGCACGCGCTCGATCAGGTCGTTGGCGTCCTGCGGCGCGATCAGCGTGAATTCGATCCCCTCGGCCGCGTGCTGCAACCAGTTCAGATAAACCGGATCGTCGGCAACGACTACCGCCAGGGTTTTCATCTTATTTGCTGAAGCCGGTGTCGAAGTTGCCGTGTTCAAGGAAGAATGCCTGAGCAAAATTGGGATCGTAGTTATCGTATTTCTGGCCCGGCAGCGGCGGCAGCTTGGCTTCACGCGTCAGCGGGCGGACCAAGTGCGGCGTCACCACCATCACCAGTTCCTTGTCCTGACGATTGATGGAGGTGCTCTTGAAAAATGCGCCGAGCACCGGGATATCGCCCAGCCAGGGCACCTTGTTGACGCTGTTGACCAGGTTGCTCGACACAAGGCCCGAAATCACGAAGGTCTCGCCGTCGCCCAGTTCCACCGTGGTGTCGGTGCGGCGCACGATCAGCGACGGCACCGCCACGCCGGCGATCTGGATGCCGGCGGAGAAATCAAGGTCGCTGACTTCAGGAGCCACCTTCAGCGCAATGCGGCTGCGGCTGAGGATGGTCGGCGTCAGGCTGAGACGGACACCGAATTCCTTGTATTGAATCGTGATGCTGCCGGCACTGGAACCGCCTTGCGCCACCGGCACCGGGAACTCACCGCCAGCGAGGTAGCTCGCGGTCTGTCCGCTCGTGGCCACCAGGCTGGGTTCGGCCAGGGTATGTGCCAATCCCTTCTGCTCCAGCAAGCTCAACATCGTGAACAGATTGTGCGTGCCCGTCGTGAGCAAAATGTTGAATGCGTTCTGCACGGGCGTGAACTGGGTTCCAAACTCGCCTTTTTGAAGCTGCTCATTCGTCAGGCCGTTTTGCGCTCCGGGCGGAGAAACGCCCAAACTGCCCTGCCCGTTGTATTTGAAGAAATTGAGCCCGTAGGTCTGCAACGTGCTCCTGCTGACCTCAGCGATTTTCACATCGGTCATCACCTGCGTTTCCAGCGCCACGCTGCTGCGGTCGGCCACCTTGCCTTCCTTGGCGCCCTGCAGGGAAGAATTCTTGGCACGGCGATGCGCGAGCAGGTTGGGCAGCGTGCCCTCCAGCGCGATGCCCTGGTCGATCACGGCGCCCTTGAGTTCCGGGTCGGGCGGCGCGGATGCGCGCAGCGGATCTTTCACGCCGCCGACGCGGATGCGGTACTCCTGCGGCATGCCGTCCTTGCTGGCCCAGATCAGCAGGCTGGTGACACCCAGCGACTTGCCGGTCACCAGCAGTTCACGGCGATTGACCACGCTCACGTCGGCGATTGCCGGATCGCCCACCGCAACGCGCGCAACCGCATCGCGCCGCAAGAGCTTGTGCGTTCCCTGCTCGACCTGGATCAGATTGGCCGGCACCGGCTGCTGCTGGGCCTGCGCGCCGCAGCTCAGGGCCATCACCAGTCCCAGCGCCGCAATCCGAGCGATATTCTTGATGTTCATGACGCCCGCCTTAATTGGAGGTGGTAACCCGTTCTTTGGTCGAACCGCGGATGACTTCCACCGCGGGCTTCGCCGTCCTGGACTTGGCCGGCGGCGTGATCCGCCCCAGCTGCGCGCCGGTATAGGCCTTGTCCGGCACCTTGTTGGCGTTGAGCGTCTCCAGTGCCTTGGGGGTCAGCGGCAACCCGTTGTCGGCCACCGGCGTCGTCGCGGTGCCGTCCTGCGGGGTCTGGCCATGCAGCGCCAGGCGAATCTCGCCCTTGCTGACGCCGAGCATCAGCTTGGTGACATCGGCTTCCGGCACCGCCAGCACCGCGGTGCGCTGATGGCGCACCTGCTGATTGCCCTGATCGTCCTTGATGCCTTCCGGACGGTCGATGATGCGGTCCTCGTAGGCCAGCACGCGAACGTCCTTCAGCAGCACGCGGGCCTGGGTCACGGTTTGATCGGTGGTGTCGCTGCGCAGGTAGAGCAGCACGTCGACGATGTCGCCGGGCCGTACGAAATCGCCGACGGCGATCACGTCGGTCACTTCGATCGACAGCGCCTGGAATCCGGCCGGGATCACGCGCGCCAGCGCGTTGCCTTCCTTGAAGTAGCGGGCCGTCACCGGCGCGCCGGCGTCGATGTCGACCAGCGGCTGATGACCGACGACGTCATCGAGATTGCTGAAGTACTGCGTGGGCGTCACCGACACTGGCACCAGCGCGACCGCGTCGCGGTCGATGGGCTTGTAGGCCGGCAGCGGCTTGACGGCAACCACCGCGAGCACCTGCGGCGTGGATTCCTTCTTGGCGGTCTCGGCGGCCTTTTGCGCGTCTTCGGCGTAGCTGTGGAAGACGTAGTAGCTGACGCCGGCCAGCACGAACGCCAGCAGCACCAGGACGACCGTCACCACTTTCAGCGTTGAGCTGCTCATTGCATTCCCCTTCAATCGGTCCCTATTGACGCAGACGGCGCTCAGCCACGAGCCCTAGATGCGCACCATGGCCTGCGCAGTGATCTGATCGGGAATCGGTGGCAGCGATCCCATGCCCATGAGACCGCCGAACGATATTACCGGAAACAGCGGTGTCGGCACGTTCATGTCGAAAATCATCTTGACGGTGATGGCGTCGGTGTCCGTCGGGCAGCCCTGCCCGCCCTGATTGCAGAACGTCACCTGCACTTTTTCGCCGCCGGTTCCGACGACACGTGAGCTCTGCGCGCCCAGCCACTGCAGCGCCTGATACGCCGTGGTCTGCGCCAGCGTCGTCATCTTGGAGCGCGCCGTGGCCGTGGTGAGCTGCGGAGAGACGGCGATGGCGGACGACGCCGCCTGCTGCGCGGTGAAGGTCAGGGCCTCCTGCAGCATGAAAATGTAGCCGTAGACGATGGCACTGTAGGTGAGGATGAGCAGCAGCGGAAAAACCATGGCGAACTCGACCGCCGCGGAGCCGCCCTGTTTGTTGCCACGGCGTCCGCACTGCACTGGAAATCGTTGTGTCGATGTCATACCAGCATCTCCCACTGCATGCACTGCGCCAGCAGAACCGCGCCAAAAGCCGCCGCCAGGACCGGTGCCGCCGGGATCCGTCGTTGGCCGCGTCCCTGCTGGCCCCGGTCGAGCCAGAACACGAGGGCCGATACCGCGCCCAGCAACAGCGCCGCAAGCAGCAGCATGTTCAACAGGGGCCGCCAGCCCAGCAGCAAGCCCAGGACGGCCGCGAACTTGACGTCGCCAGCGCCCATCTTGGACATGCCATAACCCGGCAGCAGGATGGCGCCGCCCAGCAGGAATCCGAGAACACTCGGCCAGACCGACACGCCCAGCAGTCCCTTGCGGTCCAGCACCAGCGACAAGATCGCCGGCACCAGCAGCAGAACCAGTAAAAGATTGGGAACGCGGTGCTGGCGTATATCGAACCAGGCCACGGCACCGGCCCACAACACCAGTGCGTAGATCACGGCCACCGCTTCAACACGCCATCTGGATGGCGCATGAAACCTTGTCCTTGATGAGGCCATACAGACCATCCAGTCCGGTGCCCAGGGCCAGCAGAACCGCCACCAATACCGCCGCAATCAAACCGGCGACCAGCCCATACTCCACCGCGCTGGCGCCTTCTTCCTCTTTGAAAAACTGTGCCGGTCGTTTCAGCATCGGCCGCTCCGACCGGCACAGTGGATTCGGAATGATTAGCCGGCGGACGACAGGGCGGTGTTGACCTTGCCGAACAGGGTGCTGAGACCGCCGCCGACAAGAATGAGCACGGCCACGATGGCGATGGCGATCAGACCGACGATGAGACCATACTCCACCGCGCTGGCGCCTTCTTCGTCTCGCACGAATTTCACGATCTTCTGCAGCATTTGGCTTCTCCTGGTATTCAGCCCCGGCCTCACTGGCCCGGAGATACTATCGGGCAACGTCAATTTTTCGTCAAAGCAGTTTGCAGGGACAATACGTACCGCTCATCGGTGGATTTCGGATATTTGACCGGACACGCACGGACCCATGACCTCCTACGCCATCGGCGACCTGCAAGGTTGCCTCGACCCGCTGCAGCGCCTGCTCGACAAGATCGATTTTCAGCCTGGCCGCGACCGTCTGCTGTTCGCCGGCGATCTGGTCAATCGCGGCCCGCAGTCGCTGCAGGTACTGCGCTTCGTGCGTGGGCTGGGCCATGCCGCCGTCACCGTACTGGGCAATCACGACCTGCACCTGCTGGCGGCGGCGCGCACCGCCCGTTTCGGCCGCCGCGACACCCTGGCGCCGATCTTGGCCGCGCCCGACCGCGACGAGCTTCTGCACTGGTTGCGACAGCAGCCGCTGGCCCTTTCCGACCCGGCCAGTGGCGCGCTGCTGATCCACGCCGGCGTGCCGCCGCAATGGGATCGGGCGCTGACGCTAGCCCTGGCTGCGGAAGTGCAGGACCTGCTGGCGGCACCTGACGGTGACGATTTCCTGTCGCACATGTATGGCAACGAGCCGGATTGTTGGCAGGACGGACTGCGCGGCGTGCCGCGCTGGCGCTTCATCGTCAATTGCCTGACGCGACTGCGTTACTGCGACGCTCAAGGCCGCGTGCACCTGAAGCCCTCCGGCACGCCTGGCACGCAGCCCCCGGGCCTGATGCCGTGGTTCCAGGTTCCGGGCCGGCGCAGTGCCGGCGAGACGATCATCTTCGGCCATTGGTCCACGCTCGGTCGCGTGCACTGGCCACAACAGCAGGTCTACGGGCTCGACACCGGCTGCCTCTGGGGCGGTTGCCTGACCGCGCTCAATCTCGACACCTGGCAGTGCATCAGCGTCGATTGCCCGCAGTATCAAAAGCCCGACACGCATGAGGGATAGCGTGCGCCGTCTCTCCGCCGCGCAGGGTTTGCTGCTGGCGGTCGGCCTGGCCGATGCCGTCCTGCTGATGGCGTGTCACTGGACCATCGCGATGCGCGGCCTGGCGGTTCTCGCCATCGGCGGTGCGACCCTGCTCCTCGTGCACCAGGTTTACAGTCGCTGGCGGCCGGAACCCCGACTGGCCGCGCTGGCCGGCACCGCGCTGCATTTCGCGTTGGCGACGGCGCTGCTGGGAACGCTCAGTTACCTGCTGACCTCGCTCAGCGCGCAGCGTCCGTTGGCCGATCCCGCGCTGGCCGCACTCGACCAGGCCCTGGGTCTCGACTGGCAGGCGTATCACCGTTACGCCAACGCGACGCCCGCGCTTCACGCGCTCACGCAATGCGGTTATGCCCTGGTGGGCATGGAACTGCTGGGGCTGATCCTGACGCTCGATCTCATCGGGCGTCAGGACCGCGCACGGGAACTGCGGCTGGGCTTCTGCGTGACAGCGCTCGCCGCGATCCTGATCGCCGCCCTCTGGCCGGCCGCCGGCGCCTACGTCCATTACGCGACCGCGGAGCAGCAGACCGAGCCCTATGTGCTGCAGTATCTCGCCACCAGGAGCGCGGCCCCTCACACGCTCGACCTGCTGCAGATGCAGGGCATCGTGCAGTTCCCCTCGTTTCACGCCGCACTGGCCCTGATCTGCAGCTTCGTCGCGCGCGGCACGCGGCTGTACGGGCCCCTGCTGCCGGTCAATGGCTGGATCGTGTTGTCCACCCCGCCAGCCGGGGGCCACCATTTCGCCGACGTGGCCGCGGGGCTGCTGCTGGCCGCGGTCGTGGCCTTCGCCCTGCATCGCGCCGCCGCGCTGCGCGCCGCTACCTGAATCAGCGGCCCTGAACCCGTAATCCGCGGCGAAACAGGGGCGACAATGGGCGGCAGGCGCCGCACCCGCTCTCTGCGCAAATCGGTCCCGTGACGTTATAATATATAATACAAATTTAAAATTGTAATATATTTGATAACATTTTCCGAGCCCTGATGCCCTAGAGCGGGTGACAGAAAAAACCCCGCCGTAGCGGGGTTTTTGCTTTTCCGAACAGTCCGGCACAGTGAGGCGGAGCGCCGGAAATCCAGTGAATTTCCGGCCCGCCGAACGGGCCGGGCTTGTCAGGACGACATCAATGCCGCGGCTTGAACACCGGCTTCTCGCCCGGCGCCAGCTGCTTCTCCTTGAGGAGGAACGAAGCGATGGCCGGCAGCACCAGGATGGCGCCGAACATGTTGGCGGTGAACATGAACACCAGCAGGGCGCCCATGTCGCGCTGGAACTGCAGGCCGGAGAACAGCCACGTCGCCACACCGAAGCCCAGCGTGATGCCGGTGAACACCACCGCCTTGCCGGTCATCTTCAGCGTCTTGTAGTAGGCCTCCTTCATCTTGAAGCCGCCCGCGACGGCGTCGGCCATGGTGGCGTAGATGTAGATGCCGTAGTCGACGCCGATGCCGACCGCCAGCGCCACCACCGGCAGCGTCGCCACCTTCATCCCGATACCGAGTACCGCCATCACCGCGTAGGCCGCCCACGACACCAGGCTCAGCGGCAGCATGATGCTGAGGATGCTCTCCCACTCGAAGAACGAGAGGTACACGCAGACCACGATGGCGATGTAGACGTAGAACAGCGTCAGCTTCTCGAGGCGGTGCACTTCCTCGTTGGTCGCCGCCATCACGCCGACGTTGGCGGTGGCCATCGCGAAGTTGACCGGGCAGGCCTTGTCGAACGACTTGAGCTTGGCCGCGGCCTCGTCCGCCTTGGCGGTCAGATCCTTCACCGTGTCGTTGGCGGCGATCTGCTCGTCGGTCAGCGTGTGGTCACGCTTCTTGAGCTTCTCGATGTAGCGGCTCAGCGCCGCGCGCGTCGTGCCGATGTTGCGGCGGGCCGTCAGCTTGTCGCCGCAGTAGTTGGCATCGACATCCTTGTGCGACCCGTAGAACTCTTCGCCATTCTGCTTGTTGAACAGATTGACCTCGTCGACCATGCGCTCGATGGTGGCGGCCTTGTGATCCTTGGTGAAGATGAACACCGCCAGCGCCGAGCAGTCCGGGTTGAGCAGGCCGGACGAGGTCGGGATCGGCGTGATCGCCTGCACCATCGCGTACTTGTTGCGCGGCAGCACCTTGAACTTGGGGCTGGCTTCCGAGAACGCCATGTTGACCTGGCGACCGGCCCAGGGCAGCGAGATCGTCGACGACACGCCGGCCGTGTTCTGCATATGCCAGCCGAAGCGATCGATCTGCTCCATCACGTCATGCTGCACGCAGGCCTCGGGATCGGTTTCGGCGACGATCTTGAAGATGTCGATACCGATGGCGAAGTTGTTGGTGACCGCGCGGAAGTCCTTGTTGAAGCGCGAATCCGGCAGCAGTTCCGGCACGCCGGACTGGCTGTCGCCCACCTGCAGCTCCTTGCCCTTCCACAGGCTCCAGCCGAGCAGCACGGCGCAGATGGTGATGGTGATCACCGCCGGCTTGAAGTTGACCATGTTGGAGAGCAGCTTCCACAGCGGGTCGAAGATGCTGTCGCGCTTCTCCTGCTTGGCGGCAAAGGCCTTGGGATCGCCGATGTCCACCCAGGTCAGCATGATCGGCATCATCACCTTGTTGGTGATGATGATCGCCGCCATGCCGAGCGAGGCGTTGATCGACATTTCGCGGATGATGTCGATGGGGATCAGGTAGATCGTGCCGAAACCGGCCACGTCGGTCATGATCGCCATGGTTCCGTAGATGGCCAGACGGCGCCAGGTCTGCAGCGAGGCGTCGAAGCTGTTGCGGCCGTTCTCGGCGATTTCGCCGACCCAGGCGTTGACGTACTGCACACCGTGCGACACCGACACCGCGAGGATCAGGAACGGCACCAGGATCGCGAACGGATCGAGGCCGTAACCGAGCAGGCGCAGCATGCCGAACTCCCAGATCACCGCCACGATCGAGCACACCAGCGGCAGCACGGCCAGCTTGAAGCTGCCGACGTACAGCCACAGCAGGATCATGGTCATGATCAGGGTGATGATGAAGAACACCACCACCTGCAGGGTCGCGTCGATCACGTCGCCGACGACCTTGGCAAAGCCGAGGATGTGAACGTCGACGGCGGGGTTGTACTGCGGGTTGTCCTCGGTGCTGACGTCGACCATGCTGCCCTTGATCGGCACCACTTCGGCCTTGTCTTCGCCCTCCACCTTCTTGAGTGCATCGACGGTGGTGAAGCGCAGCTTCCAGCCCGGATCGGTGAAGCCTTCATAAACGACGTCGCCCGCCTTGAACTTGAACTTGCCGTCCTCGGTGGCATAGTCCTCCTTCAGCTTGTAGACGTACTTCACCTGGCTGGTGAAGCGGCCGCGGATACGGTCTTCCAGCATGGCCGCGACCTTGCCGTAGTCGAGCTTCTCGCCGGTGACCGGGTCGACTTCCAGCAGTTCGGAGAAAATCATCGCGCCGCGCTGGTCCTTGGTCGTGAAGCGGCCGACGTGGCCACCCTTGTTGACGTTGGCGCGGACGATGTCGAACATCTCCTGCGTCGGCTGGTACTCGGCGGGAATGACGTTGCCGCCCTTGAAACCGCCCTCCACCACTTCGATGTAGCGCACGTCCGGCGTGAACAGCGACGACACGCGCGAGCGGTCGATACCGGGCAGGAAGAACACCTCGTCGGTGGCCTGCTTGAGCTCGGTGAGGAACTTCTCGTTGTAGATGTTGCCGTCCTTCTGGATCAGCGCCACCAGCACGGTGTTGGCACCGCCGAAATCGGCCATGTACTGCTTGAGCACCTTCATGTACGGATGCTCGAGCGGAATCGACTTGTCGAAGCCCGCGTCGGTGCGGATCAGGCACATTTCCACGAACAGGAAGGCCGTGATCACCAGCAGAATGCTCATGGTCAGCCAGCGCTTGGCATAAATCAGCGGTTCGATGGCGCTGAGAATCCTGGTGGCCGTGCTCGGCTTGCCGCCGTTGTTATCGCTCATTTTTTGCTCCCCGATCTTATTTGGCGGTGCTTACTGCGCTTGCACGCTCGACAGCGACTGAACACCTTCCTCGCCGGCGACGAGAATGCCGTCCTTGAACGGAATCACCGAGCTGTAGGTGCTGCTGACGACGTCGTCGATCTTGCGGCCGTTGGCGTCGACCTCGTTCTTGCGGATGCGCAGCGAGCGCACCGCGTTGGTGGTCGGGTTGATCACGACGATCTCGCCGGCCAGGCCGACCAGCGCCAGTTCGCCGCTAGGCAGCGGCGCGCCGCCGAAGAAGGTGGCGACGGTGTTGACTTCCACCTTGGTCCACTGCTTGGCGCGAACGTCCTGCGAAATGTAGACGTTGCCGCGCAGACCGAAGATCAGCGCGCCCTTCTCGCCCACCGGCAGTGCGCCGAACAGCGAGGCCTCATACGGCGACGGCAGCTTTTCCCAGGTGGCGCCCTTGTCGGTCGACAGCCCCAGGGTGCCCTGCTCGCCGGCGACGAAGAGATCGCCGTTGCCGAGCTTGATCATGTCGTTGAGGTGCAGTTCGTCGCCGCGAATGGCCGGCGCCTCGAGATCGGTCCAGGTCTTGCCGCCGTCGGTGGTCTTGCTGGCCAGGCCATAGGCGCCGACCGCAAAGCCGGTATTGGCATCGAGGAACAGCACGCTGAGGTAGGGCTTTTCCAGTTCCGGCTTGAAATTCTGCAGTTCCCAGGTCTTGCCGCCATCGGCGGTATGCAGGATCACGGCGTCGTGGCCGACCGCCCAGCCGTTCTTGGCATCGACGAAATACACCGCCGTCAGCGGCGAGCGCACCGGCGTCTCCACCTGCGCCCAGCGACGGCCGTCGTTGGAGACCAGGATCTCGCCGCGGTCGCCCACCGTCACGATGTGCTCGCCGGTGTTGACCAGTCCCAGCATCAGGCCGCGGTCGGCCAGGGGCATGATCTCCGACGGCAGCGGCTTCACCGGCTTGGCGGGTGCTTCGGCTGCGGCTTCGCCCGAACCCGCACCGGCATCGGCACTGCCGGCGCTGGCATCAGAACCGCTGCTGCCGGAGGCATCGGCGGCAGCAGGGGCGGCGGGCGCCGCGGCGTCGTCCGCCAGCACCCAGCCGGTCGCGGCCAGCATCGCCGCAGCGCCGAGCGCGGCCAGCCATTTCTTCTTGTCGTTGCCAGTCATCTTCTGCCCCCCAGAAAGCGCGTAGCGGCGACCCGTACGCAGGTTTTTTACGAATCCAGTTTTCGTGCTCGATCACGCGAGGAACTGCCGGCGCATGAGCCTATCGTCATCATAGCCTGCCTCAAAGTGTCGCGCATGGCCAGTTTGTGCGAACTGGAAGTGACGCCCTGACGGGCTATTTACGCGCCGCACGGGCAGCGCGGACCGGCGTGAACGCGGCGGCGTCGGCGGCTTGCTCACGCGCCGCCTCGTCCTCGTTGTCGAGGCCTTCGGCCAGGTAACGGCCGCTGGGCAGATCGTAGGTCAGCTGCAGCACCGTGGTCTGCCAGGGCTGGTCGTAGGCGACGAGGCTGTGCGCCTCCTGCACGCGCCAGAGATTGTCCTGCTCGTCATACAGCTCGACGAGCGCGATCTGCCAGCTGTCCTCGTCGAGGTAGAAGGTGCGGCGCGCGTAGAGATTGCCGACCCCGCCCTTCTTGACCCGCGCCGTCACCACCCAGACACGGCGCCGCTCGTAGCGGGCGAAATCCGGATTGAGGTGCCCCTTGCGCAGCAGTTCCGGGTATTTGACGCGGTCGCTGTGCAGGGCGTAGGCATTGACCGGGATGTAGGCCTCGCGCTTGCCTTCGAGCTTCCAGTCATAGCGGTCCAGCGCACCGCTGAACATGTCGGCCTGGTCGTGCGTCCGCAGGCCGTCGGTGGCCGGCGCATAGTTGTCGTAGGACAGGTTGGAGGCGCGCCGCCACTGGCTCTGCCCCGGGCTGAACTGCCAGCCTTCGCGGGGATGCGCCGTGCCGTCGAGATAGTCGTGGATCAGGGTGAAGCCATGCGCCAGCCGCGCCGGCTCGACAGCCACCTGCAGCAGGAACTGCAGCGCATTGCCCGGTTTTTCCTGCACCACGTCCGGTCGCGCGTACAGCAGCAAGCGGTCCTCGCGCAGCTTCACCGCGTTGTATTCGCCGCTGGCCGACACCGCGAACTGGTTGTTCCAGCGCCGGACCGAGACATCGCGATAGCTCAGGCGGTGATTCCAGATCGCCTCGCGGCCGCTCTCGGTGATCGGAAACGGAATGCCGACGCTGGCGCCGCTGAGGCTCTCGCCGTCGGCAGAGAGTTCCGCCGCCGTCGCGTTCTGCCGCGTGGCGACGTAGACCGCGACGGGATTGGCGAAGCTGCGGCGCGTCGGGAAAACACGCATCGCATAGCTGTCCGGGTACTTGGCGAACAGCGCCAGTTGTCCCGGCGTGAGGCGAGCGCGATACGCCTCGAGATTGGCCGCGGTGATGGTGGCCAGCGGCTTATCGCCAGGGTACGGATCGACATAGCGCGCGCCCTTGCCGGCATAAGTCTCGGACGGCGCGGTCAGGCCGCCGGCCCAGGCCGGGATGCTGCCGTCGGCGTTGGCGGCCGCCTCGGCGCCCAGAGGCGTGAGGTCGTCACCCAGCCGGGCCGCCTGCTCGGGCGTCACCTTGGCGGCTGCCGTCAGCGACAGCAGCGCCATCAAAAATCCGCCAGGCCAGCGGCCGCGCTTGCAGTGGGTCAACGGAATCGTCTCTGGTCAGGCCGGATCGGCGCGACGCACCGCATCGGTGCGTCGCGATGAGCCTGCGTTTTAACAGAGCGCGGAACGCGGCCGCAAGGCATCTCGCCCAAGCCGCCGCGTTCAGTCGGCCAGCCAGATCAGCGTCGCCATGCGTCCGCAGACGCCGTCGCGGCGATAGGAGAAGAACCGCTCGCGATCGCCGTGGGTGCACTCGCCGCCGCCGTGGATGCGTGTCACCCCGGCCGCGCGCAGCCGCAGACGCGCCAGTGCGTAGAGGTCGGCGAGATACTTGCCATGGACATCGGATGAGGCAAACGCGGCCGCAGCAGCGGGATCGGCACCGACGAAAGCGTCGCGCACTTCCCGGCCGACCTCGAAGGCGCGCGGCCCGATCGCCGGCCCCAGCCAGGCCAGCACCCGCGAGGACGGCACCGGCAGCGCGCGCAGGGTCTGCTCCAGCACGCCGGCAAGCAGTCCGCGCCAGCCGGCGTGCGCGGCGCCGACGGCGCTGCCGTCGTCGGCGCAGAACAGCACCGGCAGGCAGTCGGCGGTAAGAATCGCGCAGACCACGCCCGCGTCGCTGGCCACGGCGGCATCCGCCTCCAGCGTGTCGGGCGGCGCCGGCAAGCGGGCCACCGCCACGCCGTGCACCTGCCGCAGCCAGACGGGCTCCGTGTCCAGGGACAGCGCAGCGCGTAGCCGCGCGCGGTTGGCGACGACGACGGCCGGGTCGTCGCCGACATGCACGCCCAGGTTGAGTGTTGCGTAGGGCCCGGCGCTGACGCCGCCGGCGCGGGTGGTGACACAGGCCCGCACCCGCGGCGGCGCCGGCCAGTCCGGCCGCAGCAGCGGCAGAAGGGGCTCACCCGCTGTTGGCAGCCAGGGCGTCGGCATCGTTGTATTTTATATATCGAATTTAAAAATAATTAATAATTTATAACAATGTTCGCGGCATCAGCCGCGAGAGCGGGTGGCCTTGCTGCTGACCGCCGCGGCGCTGGCGGCGGCTTCCTCGCGCAGCGCCGCGAGCAGGTCCTGCATGTCCTGCGGCGGCTCGGCCGTCCAGCCGATGAGCTTGCCGCTGACCGGATGCGTCAGCTCCAGTTCGCGCGCGTGCAGGGCCTGACGCGGAAACGCCTTGAGGACATGGCGCAACCGGTCGTCCATGCCGCGACCGCGCACGACATCGCCGCCATAGGTGGCGTCGCCGATGATCGGATGCTTGATGTGCGCCATGTGCACACGGATCTGGTGCGTGCGTCCGGTCTCGAGCCGCACACGCAGGTGCGTATGCGCCGGGAAGCGCTCGTGCACGCGGTAGTGCGACACCGCCTCGCGGCCGCCGCGCTCCAGCACCGCCATCTTCACGCGCTCGCGCGGGTGACGTCCGATGGGCGCATCGACCGTGCCGCCGGCCACCATGTCGCCGTGCACGATGGCGTCGTATTCGCGGCGGAAGGCGTGCTCCGAAATCGCCGCCGCCAGCTTGGCGTGCGCCGGCAGCGTCAGCGCCACCACCAGCAGCCCGGAGGTGTCCTTGTCGAGCCGGTGCACCAGACCCGCGCGCGGCACCGCCGCGGTCTGCGGAAAGTGATGCAGCAGGGCGTTCTGCAGCGTGCCGGAAGACACACCCGCACCGGGATGCACGGTCAGGCCGGCCGGCTTGTTGATCACGGCGATGGCCTTGTCGCGATGCACGATGTCCAGCGCGATGGCCTCCGGCCGCACGGTGACGTCGGCCTCGGGTTCCGCGTCGAGTTCCAGCAGGTCGCCGGCGTGGACCGGCAGGCGCGGCTTGTCCGCCGGCGCGCCATTGAGACGCACGCGGCCCTCGCCGATCCAGGCCTGCAGGCGCGCCCGCGACCAGGCGTCGAACAGCTTGGCGCAGGCCACGTCCAGGCGCTGGCCGTCGAGTTCGTCGGGAACCTCCCGGCTGTGGCGCAGGTCTTCTTCATCGCCCGTCGCTGCAGGCTTTTGCGCGTCGGTCATCGGCTATACTCGCGGCTCACTAATTCGTTCCCGTTCAATGAAATCATCCCATTTGCTGCGCGCGATCGCCGTCGCGCTGACTCTCGCCGCCGCAGCCTGTTCGTCCTCCGGAGCGAAGGACAAGCCGATACCGCTGGACAACCCGCTCAAGCCGGACTCACGCGCGGCGCGGGAGCAGCGGCTGGCCGCCGACGAATTGTATCGGGACGCGCGCCAGGCGCTCGACAGCAACGACTTCTCCACTGCGCTGAGCCGCTACAACGCCATCGCCACGCGCTTTCCCTTCACCGAGTATGCGACCCAGGCCGATCTCGAGCGCATCTACGCGCAGTATCGCAGCTATCAGGCCGACGATGCGCTGGTCTCGGCGGACCGCTTCCTGAAGGAGCATCCGCGCCACCCCGCCGCCGACTACGTGCAGTACCTCAAGGGTCTCATCAATTCCACCCGCGAGGAAGGTCTGTCCGGTGCGCTGGGCCTCGACGCCACCAAGGAAGACATCGGCTACCTGCGTCGCGCCTTCGACGACTTCTCGCTGCTGGCGCAGAAATACCCCACCAGCCGCTACACCGGCGACGCGCGCCAGCACATGATCGACCTGCGCAACCGCATCGCACGCCACGAGATGCACGTGGTCGACTACTACATGCGCCGCGGCGCCTTCCTCGCCGCCGCCAAGCGCGCCGAGCAGATCGTGTCGCAGTACCCGGGCGCTCCGGCCACCACCGATGCCCTGGCCGCGCTGGAGGTCTCGTACCGCAAGGCCGGCCTGCCCGAGCAGGCCGCGGATGCCGCCAAGCTGCTCGCCGTGCAGCGTACGCTGCCGCCGCAACAGAGCGACTATCCGCTGCCGGCCAAGAAGCCCGGCTGGTTCAGCTTCGGCAGTTCCACCCCGTCGTCCGCCACGCCACCGCCGCCAGCGGCGCAGACGGGTGACGCCAAGCCGGAAAAGAAGAGCTGGCTGCGCCAGTTGTTCACGCCGGGCAGCCAGGAAGTCGAAGGTCCGACCCTGATCATTCCGACCCAGCCGGCGCCCGCGGCTGCGCCCGCAACCGACGCCAGCGGCAAAGCCGCTGCCGCGCCAGCCGCCAAGGACAACGAGATTCGTGGCGACGGCTTCCGCATCTACATGGAGCCGTACGACGACGACGCGACCGCCAAAGCCAAGGCGGACAGCGCCACGCCGGCCGCCGACCAGAAGGCGCCGGCGGCGCCAGCCTCCCCCGCCAGCCCGCAGGCGCCGGACACCGCGAAACCCGCGGCGACGCCGTAACCACCCGTTACGCGGTGGCTGCGCCGCCGCATGGCTTGATGGCCGGGCCTCCGGCCGCTGAGGATGATGACGCGGCGCCGCGTCGGCGGCTGCAAGCCGCGCGAGGCGCGATCGCTCAGATATCGCCGTAGACCGCCGTGATCGGATAGCGCCGCTCGCGCCCGAAGGCACAGGCGGTGACCTTGGGGCCGGGCGCTGCCTGGCGGCGCTTGTACTCCGCGCGCCGCACCAAGCTGGCAACGCGCCGCACATCCGCCTCGGCGAAACCGCGTGCAACGATCTCCGGGATCGACAACTGCTTCTCGACGTAGGCCTCGAGGATGGGATCGAGCACCTCGTAGGGCGGCAGCGAGTCGGAGTCCTTCTGATCCGGCCGCAATTCCGCCGACGGCGGACGCGTCAGCACGCGCTCGGGAATCACGGGCCCCTGGGGCCCGCCCCGGCGCTGACCGGCTTCGAGTGAAGCCGGGGCCGGCAGCGTGTTGCGGTAGCGGCAGAGCCGGTACACCAGCGTCTTGTAGACGTCCTTGATCGGCGCGTAGCCGCCGCACATGTCGCCGTAGAGCGTGGCGTAGCCCACCGCCATCTCGCTCTTGTTGCCGGTCGGCAGCACCACGTGGCCGAACTTGTTGGACAGCGCCATCAGCAGCAGGCCGCGCGAACGCGACTGGATGTTCTCCTCGGTCAGATCCACCGCGCGGCCGGCGAAGGTCTCCGCCAGCGTGCCGGTGACCGTCTGGAACATCGGCTCGATCGGCAGCAGCGAATAGCGGATCCCCATGCGCTCGGCCTGGATGCGCGCATCGTCGTTGGACATGTCGGCGGTGTACCGCGAGGGCAGCGACACGCCCCACACCCGCTCCGGGCCCAGCGCGTCCGCCGCGATGGCGGCGACCAGCGCCGAGTCGATGCCGCCGGACATGCCGACCAGGGCGCCGGGGAAACCGTTGCGGTTGACGTAGTCGCGCACGCCCTGCACCAGGGCGCGATAGACCAGCGCCTCCTCGCTCAGGGCCTCGTGCTGGGCACCGCTCGGAACGGTGCCGTCGAAGCGGATGGGATACACGCCCTCCTCGAAGGGCGGCGCCGAAAACGCCACGCTGCCATCGGAGCGCAAGGCGCAGGAGTCGCCGTCGAACACGATGTCGTCCTGGCCGCCGACGCAATTGACGTAAACGATCGGCAGGCCATTCTCGGCGACACGCGAGTCGAGCGCGCGACGGCGCTCGGCGCGCTTGCCGGCGTGGAAGGGCGAGGCATTGAGATTGAGGATGATCTCGGCGCCGGCGGCGCGCGCCTGCGCGGCGGGTTGCGGAAACCAGATGTCCTCGCAGATCGTCAAGCCGATGCGGCGTCCCTTGAGGGTGAAGACACAGGCATCGTGACCGCGTTTGAAATGGCGGCGTTCATCGAACACGCCGTAGTTCGGCAGCTCCTGCTTGCGGTAGCGCGCCAGGACTTCACCATCGCGGATCACGTAGGCGGCGTTGTAGAGCTGCCCCTGCGCGTATTCCGGCAGGCCGAACGCCAGCGTGATGCCGCGCACCTCGTCGAGCAGGCGCCGCACGCCGCGCTCGATCAGGTGCGGCACCGCCGAGCGCAGCAGCAGGTCGTCCGGCGGGTAGCCGATCAGCGACAGTTCGGGGCAGGCGACGAGGTCGGCGCGCAGCTCGTCGCGAGCCTTGCGCGCCGCCTCGATGATCTTGCCGACATTGCCCTCGACGTCGCCCACCCAGAGATTGATCTGGGCGGCGGCGATGGTCAGCGATTGCGACATGGAAACTGCCCGTCATTCCCGCGCAGGCGGGAATCCAGTGCCTTATGCCCTTGGTGATGCCGAGTCCCCGCTTGCGCGGGGATCACGGGCCTCGTCTGTCACTTGAGCAGCGACTTCATGGCGGCGCCCAGGTCCGCCGGCGAGCGCACGGTCTTGACGCCCGCCGCCTCCAGCGCCGCGAACTTCTCGTCCGCCGTGCCCTTGCCGCCCGCAATGATGGCGCCGGCGTGGCCCATGCGCTTGCCCGGAGGCGCGGTGACGCCGGCGATGTAGGCGACCACCGGCTTCTTCACGTTCTTCTTGATGTACTCGGCCGCCTCTTCCTCGGAGGAGCCGCCGATTTCGCCGACCATGATGATGCCCTCGGTCTGCGGGTCCTTCTCGAACAGCTTGATCACGTCGATGAACCCCATGCCGCGCACCGGGTCGCCACCGATGCCGACGCAGGTGCTCTGACCCAGGCCGTTCTGCGTGGTCTGGTGCACGGTTTCGTAGGTCAGCGTGCCGGAGCGCGAGACCACGCCGATACGGCCCGGCTTGTGGATGTGGCCCGGCATGATGCCGATCTTGCATTGACCCGGCGTGATCACGCCCGGGCAGTTCGGGCCGATCAGAACGCTGTTCTTCTCCGCCAGCGCGGCCTTCACCTTGACCATGTCGTTGACCGGGATGCCTTCCGTGATGCAAACGATGACCTTGATGCCGGCGTCGGCGGCTTCGAGGATGGCGTCGGCGGCGAACGGCGCCGGCACGTAGATCATCGTCGCATCGGCGCCGGTGGCCTTCACCGCGTCGTGCGCGGTGTTGAACACCGGCAGGTTGAGGTGGGAGCTGCCGCCACGACCCGGCGTCACGCCGCCGACCAGCTTGGTGCCGTAGGCGATCGCCTGCTCGGAGTGGAAGGTGCCCTGCTTGCCGGTGAAACCCTGGCAGATGACTTTGGTGTTCTTGTCGATCAGGATGCTCATGGTCTTACTTTCCTTGGGCTGCGGCGACGACGGTCTGGGCCGCCTCGGTGAGGTCGGAAACGGGCGTGATCTTGAGGCCGCTCTGCTGCAGCAGTTCGCGACCCTTTTCCATGTTGGTGCCCTGCAGGCGCGCGACCACCGGGATCTTGAGGCCGGTCTGCTTGCAGGCCTGGATGATGCCTTCGGCGATCAGGTCGCAACGCACGATGCCGCCGAAGATGTTGATGAAGATGGCCTTCACTTCCGGCGAGCGGGTGATCAGCTTGAACGCTTCGGTCACCTTCTCCGCCGTGGTGCCGCCGCCGACGTCGAGGAAGTTGGCGGGCTGGCCGCCGTGCAGCTTGACGATGTCCATGGTCGCCATCGCCAGGCCGGCGCCGTTGACCATGCAGCCGATGTTGCCTTCGAGGGTGACGTAGTTGAGATCGAACTTGCTGGCCTCGCGCTCGCGCTCATCCTCCTGCGAGGTGTCGCGCATCTCGGCGATCACCTTCTGGCGGAACAGCGCGTTGTCGTCGAAGTTGAGCTTGGCGTCGAGCGCCATCACATTGCCCTCCTTCGTCACGATCAGCGGATTGATCTCGACCAGGCTGCAATCGAGCTCGGTGAACATCTTGGCGAGGCCCAGCATGATCTTGGTGAACTGGTCGACCTGTTCCTTCGTCAGGTCCATGAAGAAGCCCAGTTCGCGCGCCTGATAGGGCTGCAGGCCCGCGGCGGGCTGCACGGCGACGTGCTTGATCTTCTCCGGCGTGCTGTGCGCGACTTCCTCGATGTCCATGCCGCCGGCGGCGGAAGCCATGAACACCACGCGCTCCTTGGTGCGGTCGACAACGGCCGAAACGTACAGCTCGCGCGCAATGGCGGACGGCTTCTCCACCCACACGCTGTTGATCGGCAGGCCGCCGGCGCCGGTCTGGATGGTCACCAGCTTGCGGCCGAGCATGCCCTTGGCGGCTTCCTCGACGGCGTCGTAGCCCTCGACCAGCTTGACGCCACCCGCCTTGCCGCGGCCGCCCGCATGCACCTGGGCCTTGACCACGAACTTGTCGCCGCCGATCTGCTTGGCGGCGGCGCGCGCCTGCTCGGGGCTGGCGGCCAGCGCACCCTGCGGCACGGGAATCCCGTAGCGCGTGAAAATTTCTTTGGCTTGGTATTCGTGCAGGTTCATGCCGGCTCCCTAGGCTGCGGTTCTTCGGAAAACAGAATTGTCGTCGAAGGGTAGGGCAATAGGCAAAAAAAGCCTCACCCGCTCTGAGCAGATCACTGCAGCACGATGTTAAAAAATATTGATAGGAAAATTTTTTGAATAATTTTATATAACAAGATCATCACACCCTGCGGCATCAGCGGGTGACCGTTCCACAGAGCATTCGGCGCGCGACCACCGCACTGGCGCGTCTCTTAAAGCCGCACACAACGAGCATCGCCAAGCGGCAAGCTGCGCTTCACGCGTCCGCCTCCCGCACCCGCTTGCTGACGCAAGACGCCGTGTCGGCGGACGCCTACAATCCACCCAAATCCGTCGTCGAAAGCGTTTTCATGTTCCGTCTTCTGCTTCTCGCTGCCGCCGCCTTCATCGTCTGGCGCCTCCTGCGCGGCGTGCGCATCCATGTCGAGCGCGTGCAGCCGCCACCGCCCGAGCGCTATGAGCCGATGGCCCGCTGCGCCAAATGCGGCACCCACCTGCCGGCGGCTGCCCTCTCCCGCTCGGGACTCTGCGGCCGCTGCGCCGAATGATCCACACACCGGCGACCCCGGTGCCAGAGGCGCCGGAAGACTGGCGCATCCTGCGCCTGCTCTCGCTCTACCGGCTGGTGCTGATCAGCGCGCTGCTCGTCGCCTACCAAAGCGGCTACAGCCTAGTGATCTTCGAGCAGACGCTGCCTCGGCTGTTCCGATTCACCTGCAACACCTACGCGGTGGCGGCGCTGCTCCTGCTGCTGCCGCTGCTGTGGCGTCGCCCGCGTCTGCTGGTGCAGGCGCAGATCCAGTTCGCGGTCGACACCTTCGCCATCGGCCTGCTGGTCTACACCAGCGGTGGTGTGCCCAACGGCATGGGCATCCTGCTGATCACGCCGGGCATCGCCTGCGCCATTCTGCTGACACCGCGGCTGGCGCTGGTGCAGTCGGCGGCGGCGACGCTGACCATGTTCGGCGAGGAACTGTTGCGCCAGTCGTCGATCGGTTTCGCCGCCACCGAGTTCACCGCCACCGGCATGCTGGGCCTGATGTTCTTCGCCACCATGATGGCCTCCAATACCGTGGCCATGCGCGCGCGCCGCAGCGAGGCCCTCGCCGAACGCGTCGGCAGCGATCTCGCCAGCATGTCGCGACTCAATGAAAACATCATCGAAAGCATGCAGACGGGCGTGCTGGTGGTTGACGCCCAGCAGCGCCTGCGCAGTTTCAACGCCGCCGCGCAGCGCCTGCTGCGCACGCTGCTGACCAACGGCCGGCCGCTGCAGGAACTGAGCCCGCCGCTGGCACTGGCGCTGGCGCGCTGGCTGGACGGGGACGCGCACGATGTGCAGCCACTGCGCGCCGGCATGGTCGATGTGCTGCCTCGGTTCACCCGCCTGGGCTGGGGCGAACAGGCGCCGGTGCTGATCCTGCTGGAAGATGCCGCTGCCCTGCGCGAGCAGGCCCAGCAGATGAAACTGGCATCGCTGGGCCGCTTGTCGGCCAGCATCGCCCATGAAATCCGCAATCCGCTGGCGGCAATCAGCCATGCCGGGCAACTGCTGGCCGAATCCAGCCACCTGCAGGGCGAGGACCAGCGCCTGCTCGACATGATCCAGCGCCACGGCGCACGCATCGAGAAGATCGTGCGCGATGTGCTCGACATTTCGCGGCGCGACGCCCGCGAGCTGGCCACCCTGCCGCTCAAGAGTTGGCTGATCCGCACCGCCGGCCTCTACCAAGAGGGTTTCCAGCAGCAACCGCGGCCGATCGAGCTGGCCGACCTGCCGACGGAGCTGCAGGTGCGTTTCGATCCCGATCACCTGCAGCAGGTGCTGTTCAATCTCTGGGACAACAGTTTCGAGCACGCGGCCGGCCGCAATATCGTGGTGCTGCTGAGTGCGGGCCGCGATGCCGACAGCAGCCAGCCCTGGCTGGATGTGCGCGACAATGGCCCCGGCATTCCAACCGAACTGTTCGAGCACGTGTTCGAGCCGTTCTTCACCACCGCGCCCCAGGGCACCGGGCTGGGTCTTTATCTGTCGCGCGAGCTATGCGAATACAATCAGGCGCGGCTGCTGTACGTGCCGCCGCAAACACCGGAGCAGGGCGCGTGCTTCCGTATCCTGTTCGGCACTGACAAGCGATAGAGGACGATGAACAAGGCCACGGCCCTGATAGTGGACGACGAGGCGGACATCCGCGAACTGGTGGAGATCACCCTGTCGCGCATGGGCCTGAAGACGCGCGCAGCCGCGACGCTGGCCGACGCCCGTGCGCTGCTGGCGCAGCAAGCCTTCGATTTCTGCATCACCGACATGCGCCTGCCGGACGGCAACGGCATCTCGCTGGTGCAGCAGATCCAGCGCGATCATCCCTGCATGCCGGTCGCGATGATCACCGCTTACGGCAATGCGCAGGCGGCGGTGGAGAGCCTCAAGGCCGGCGCCTTCGATTTCGTCTCCAAGCCGGTCAACATCGAGACGCTGCGCAAGCTGGTCGACAGCGCCCTCCGGCTGCGCAAGGGCGACAGCCGCGATGCCGCGCAGACCGCCGGTCTGCTGGGCGAGCACGCCAGCATCCAGAACCTGCGCGCAATGATCGAACGCCTGGCGCGTTCGCAGGCGCCGGTGCACATTGCCGGCGAATCCGGCACCGGCAAGGAGCGCGTCGCGCGCCTGATCCACGCTCGCGGACCGCGCAGCCAGGCGCCCTTTGTGCCGGTCAACTGCGGCGCGATCCCGGCCGAACTGATGGAGAGCGAGTTCTTCGGCCACATCAAGGGCAGCTTCACCGGCGCCGTCAAGGACAAGGCCGGGCTGTTCCAGAGTGCCGAGGGCGGCACCCTGTTCCTCGACGAGGTCGCCGACCTGCCGCTGCACATGCAGGTCAAACTGCTGCGCGCAGTGCAGGAGCGCGCGGTGCGGCCCGTCGGCGCCGAGAGCGAAGTCCCGGTCAACGTGCGCATCATCTCCGCCACCCACAAGAGCCTTGGCGACCTGGTCGCGAAAGGTGCGTTCCGGCAGGATCTTTACTACCGCCTCAACGTCATCGAGGTCCGCACGCCGGCCCTGCGCGAGCGCGGCGCCGACATTCCGCTGCTGGCCGAGCACATCCTCGCGCGGCTGGCGCGCGAAGTAGGCTTCGGCACACCACCGCAGCTCACGCCGCCGGCGCTGCGCCAGCTCCTGGAGTATCCGTTCCCCGGCAATGTCCGCGAACTGGAGAACATCCTCGAACGCGCCATCACGCTGTGCGACGGCAGCCACATCGGGCCAGACGATCTGCAACTGCGTGCCGCCGCGCCGGCCTTTGCGGCACCGGCGCCGATGCCCGAAAACGCCGGGCTGGGCGAGCACATCGAGGAGATCGAGAAGCAGGCGATCCGCGACGCGCTGGAAAAATCGCGTTACAACAAGACCAAAGCGGCGCAGTTGCTGGGCATGTCGTTCCGTTCGCTGCGCTACCGGATCAAAAAACTGAACATCGAATGACGGTTTGTCGCCGGGCAGCGACCGTCTGTGGGAAATTCAGCCCGGTGTTTGGGGGTCTTCCCTCACTATTGCTACCATGCCCGGGCGAGAGACCCACCTGGATTGAGACGACACGGAGTGGCTGGCACGGCTATTGCCAGCGTCATTTGCCCGCAGTGTCGCGGCCGCAAAGGAGAGAAGTGAATGGATCGGCAGATTCTGGCCCTGGATACTGACAGCCCGAAGGTTGGCGACGCGCGCGTCCGCAAGACTGCCCCTGCGCGCCGCTCTTCCCCATCACGGGCGCAGTATTCCGGCCAGGCCGGCCGCATCATCCAGGACATCCTGCAATCCGCCGCCGACGTGCTCGATGCCGACCAGGCCTATGTCCTCACCGCGTCCGACGACGCATCGACCGAAACCGTCGCCGCCCTCAGTTCCGTGACCGCCCGCACCGCCCAGCAGGCGCTCAAACGCGCAGCACCAGCCATCCGCAATGCCTTGCTGCAACGGCGCGCCACCGCTGCCGACCGCCTGGGGCAGGAATTGCCGCTGCGCGCCGGTCAACGCACCGACGACATTCCCGCCATGCTCTGCCTGCCGCTCGACGCCCACCCGCGCAGCGGCGGCGTGATGTGCCTGATACGCCGACGCAATGCACGCCAGATCACGGCGCTCGATCTCGAAATCGTGCAGGCGCTGGCCGACCAGGCAGCCCTGGCACTGG
The DNA here is from genome assembly GCA_008012115.1 of Nevskiaceae bacterium. GTDB lineage: Bacteria > Pseudomonadota > Gammaproteobacteria > Nevskiales > Nevskiaceae > Stenotrophobium. The sequence goes on along the minus strand of SSEB01000011.1, from coordinate 172,972 downwards.
CCGCCGCCAGCCACCAGCGCGCACTGAGCCGCCTGGAGGCCAGCCTCAGCGGACCGCTGCCGGTCGCCGGCTGAGCGACGCCAGACGCGGCATGGGCCAGCGTCCCGCCAACGGCCGCAGCGGCCTCGATGACGACGGCTTCCGCGAGGCCGTCCTGCGCCAGGTGCGCGAACTCACCGCCGACAATGAACGCCTGCTGCAGTCCGTGGTGCGCAGCGAGCGGCGCTTCCGCGGCGTCGCCAAGGCGGTGTGGCACGTGCAGGAAGAGGAGCGTCGCCGCCTGGCGCGCGACCTGCACGACGGCATCGGCCAGATCCTCACCGCCCTCGCCAACCAGCTGCAACGCATCCACGACGACGCGCGGGCGATGGACAACCTCGGCCTGTCGCATCGCCTGGGCGATGCGCTCGACATCACGCGCAGCGCCCTGCACGACACCCGCGAGCTGTCGCGGCTGCTGCGCCCCACTCTGCTCGACGACCTCGGCCTGGTGCCGGCACTCAACTGGCTGGCGCGCACACTGGGCGAGCGCACCGGCATGGCCATCTCGCTGCACTCCAATCTCGGCGAGCAGCGCCTCTCCAGTGAGGTGGAGACCCTGGTCTTCCGCATTACGCAGGAAGCCTTGACCAACGTCATTCGCCACAGCGGCGCCAAAGAGGCGCAGATCATGCTCACGCGTACCCGCCAGGGTCTGCGCCTGCGCGTGCTCGACCACGGCCACGGCTTCGAAGGTGTTGCGGCAACGGCCGAGGGCGGCGCCGTCAGCAGCGGCATCCGCGGCATGCGCGACCGCGCCGAACTGTTTGGTGGCAAACTGCTGATCAGCTCCACGCCCGGCGAGGGCACCACGGTACAGCTGACGCTGCCGCTGGACCCCGCCGACGACCCACAGACCAAATCAGGAATTGCATGAGTATCGGTCCGATCCGCCTCGTCGTTGTCGACGATCACACCATTGTCCGCCAGGGCCTGGTCTCGATGCTGGAACAGACCGGCGAGTGTCAGGTGGTGGCCCAGGCCGCCGACGGCGCCGAGGCGCTGGACCTGGTGCACAAGCACCGCCCCGAGATCGTCGTGACCGACCTGTCGATGCCGCGCCTCTCCGGCCTGGAACTGGTGCGCCGGGTGCGTGAGCAGCTGCCCAGCGTCAAGACCCTGGTGCTGACCGTGCACGAGGAGGATGAATACATCCTGCCGATCATCCGCGCCGGCGCCTCGGGCTTCCTCAACAAGGACACTTCGGTCGGCGACCTGATGGCGGCGATCAAGACCATTCATGCCGGGCAGGCTTACTTCGGCCCGCGCGCCGCCAAGGCGCTGGCCGACCAGCACCAGCGCCCGCGCGAGGCCGGCCTCGATCCCTATAGCCTGCTCACCGCGCGCGAGCGCGAGACCTTCCAGCTGGTGGTCGAAGGCAAGACCACCAAGGAAATCGCGCAAATCCTGGAGATCGGCGTCAAGACCGCCGAGAACCACCGCGCACGGATGATGGAAAAGCTGGGCTTGCGCAACACCGCCGAGGTGGTGCGCTTCGCCGCGCGCAAGGGCCTGCTGCCCTAGCCCCGCGCGGCGTCACTCGCGGTAAGAGGGATCGATCCGGTCCAGCCGGCGCAGCAGTCCCGGCCACGCCAGCGCGCCGCCAAGACCGCGCGTCACCTGCTTGGCCGCCGCCTGCACGCCGTCGAGGATGGGCTGGGCCACATGCACCAACTCACCACCGCCGGCCTGCGCCCGCACCTGGATGGTGCAGGCGGCCTCGAACACGTACATGGCCAGGAACGCGTCTGCGGGACTGACGCCGACCGTGAGCAGGCCATGGTTGCGCAGCATCAGGAAATTCTTGTCGCCGAAATCGCGCACCAGCCGCGCCTTCTCGTCCTCGCGCAGCGCGATCCCCTCGTAGTCGTGATAGGCCAGCGACGACAGCACCAGGGTCGATTGCTGCGAAATCGGCAGCACGCCGCCCTTCTGCGCCGACACCGCCACACCGTTGAGCGAGTGCGTGTGCATCACGCATTGCGCGTCCTCGCGTGCAGCGTGGATGGCACTGTGGATGGTGAAACCGGCCGGATTGATCTCGTAGGGGGACGCCATCACCTTGCGGCCGTCCAGATCGACCTTGACCAGCGACGACGCGGTGATCTCCTCGAACAGGAAGCCGTAGGGATTGATCAGGAAGTGGTGTGTCCCGGGCACCCGCGCCGAGATGTGCGTGAACACCAGGTCGTCCCACCTGAAGTTGGCGACCAGCCGATAGGCTGCGGCGAGATCGACCCGCGCCTGCCATTCCTCGGCGGAAACCTGGGTGCGCACATCGGGCAGGGCATGAGGCATGGTGGACTCCGGCGACGAGGCCGCCAGACTGCCAGAAAATCCTGCCGGCGTGGGCCGGAATTGCGCTAAATTTCGCCGGCCGTTGCCAAGGAACCGTCGCATGCCCGCGAAGTCCACACCGTATTTCACGCCCGCCCTGTTCAAGTTCCTGCGCGACCTTGCGCGCCACAACGACCGCGAGTGGTTCACCGCCAACAAGGCGCGCTACGAGGCGGAGCTGAAGGCGCCGGCGCTGCGCTTCATCGCCGCGCTAGACGCGCCGCTGAAGCAAACCGTCAGCCCGCACTTCGTCGCCAGCGCCAAGCCGGTTGGCGGCTCGCTGTTCCGCATCTACCGCGACACGCGCTTCTCCGGCGACAAGTCGCCGTACAAGACGCATGTCGGCATGACCTTCTTTCACGAGGCGACCAGGTCGGTGGCGCGCGTCGAGGGCGGCGGCAACGCCGCGCCCGGCCGCCTCGACGCGCCGCTGTTCTACCTGCACCTGCAGCCGGGCGAATGCTTCATCGGCGGCGGCGTCTGGCACGGCCAGCCGGACACGGTGAAGCGCATCCGCAACTACATGGTCAACAACCCGGCGAGCTGGAAGAAGGCCACGCGCGGCGGCGCCTTCGCAAAATCGTTCTCGCTCGACGGCGACAGCCTGTCGCGACCGCCGCAGGGCTACGACCCGCGGCATGAACTGATCGAGGACCTCAAGCGCAAGGACTTCGTCTGCACCGCCACGCTCAGCGAAGAACAGGTCTGCGCGCCAGACTTCCAGAAGACCGTGCTGAAGCACTTCGCAGGGGCCGCGCCGATGATCGACTGGCTGTGCGGCGCACTGGACCTCGATTTCTGAATTTTTAACGCCACCCGCTCGCGGATCGGCAGTGGGCAGAGTAGTTAATAAATATATAATTAATTTTTAATCGATAAATATTTAATCACAACCTCCCCAGGCAATCCACCGGCAGCGGGTGGCGGCTCCGACGGCGCAAGGGTCAAAAATACTATGGGTCGATGGCGCAAGATCTTTATACGATCTTGATACAGATTCCCATAACGATGACCTCCCCATGCTCAAGCCTTCGCTGCGTTCACTCGCGGTCTCCCTTTTCTGTTTCAGCCTGCTGGCGGCCTGCGGCGGCTCCGGCAGTGGCAACGCCGGCAACAACAACGGTGGCGGCGGCGTGACCGGCGGCAGCGGCCGCAACTTCCTGATCAAGCCCGGCGCCAACGCCACCGTCGACATGGTGGCGGCGATGGTGCAGGCCCTGCCCGGCGACGTCATCCAGTTCGACTGCGGCTTCTTCGACCTCAGCTCCTCGCTGACGCTGATCAACACCGAGGACGTCACGGTCAAGGGCTGCGGCAAGGACAAGACCGTCCTGTCGTTCAAGCAGAACAACGCGCCGGAAGGCATCCTCGCGGTCAACGTGCATGGCCTGACGGTGCAGGATCTCACCGTGCTCGACACCGGCGGCAACGGCATCGAGATGCGCACCGTCGATCACGGCACCGTGCAGCGCGTGCGTGCGCTGTGGTCATCCGGCGGCGGCCGCGACAGCAGCGACCCGATCACCGCCGGCAACGCCTTCACCGACAACGCCAAGCGGCTCAACGTCGCCTGCACCAAGCCGGCGACCCTGGATCCCAACGTGCCGGAAAACACCGGGCGGCCCGAGACCACGTCGGACGACTACGCCGTCAGCCGCAAGACCGGGCGCTACGGCATCTACCCGGTGTCGTCGCGCAATATCCTGATCGAGAACTCCGAGTCGGTGGGCGCCTCGGACGCCGGCATCTACGTCGGCCAGACCACCACTGCGATCATCCGCAACAGCCGCGTCGCCTACAACGTGTTCGGCTTCGAGATCGAGAACGTGCAGCACGGCGAGTACGCCCACAACCTCGCCGAGTGCAACACCGGCGGCTTCCTGATCTACGATCTCGACGGCCTGACGCAGTACGGTGACCGCACGATCATGCACGACAACGTCTCGCGCAAGAACAACAGCTACAACTTCACCTCCGGCGGCATCGTCGGCAACGTGCCCTCCGGCAGCGGCATGATCACGCTGGCCTACGATCGCATCGACATCTACGACAACGAGTTCCGCGACAACAACACCGCCGCCATCATCCACACCAGCTACGAGATCTTCCCCGAGGGCGCCGGCCGCCCCAGCGAACATCGCATCGACTGGTACACGGAAGGCCTGCACATCTTCCGCAACAAGTTCTTCAACAACGGCAACAGCCTGCCCCTGCCGACCACCAGCAACATCCAGAATCAGGATCTGGCCAAGCTGCTGCCGATCCTGGTCGGCGTGAAGAACCAGGTGGCCTGCCTGCTGCCGACCAACCTGCTGGCCTGCGTGCAGGCCGGCGCCGCCGTCGGTCCACACGGCGCGCACATCATCTGGGACGGCCTGCTCGACACCTATCATGCCGACTGCCCGTACCCGGTCGACGCCAGCGGCAAGCCGGTGCCCCATGACGAGCGCGGCAAGCCGATTCTCGGCAACCAGATTCCCGATCCGTCCTGCCACTACAACGCCTACAAGTTCGACCTCGCCCAGGCCAATGCGCCGCGCGTGAAGCCGGACTGGTTCTCCTGCATCGACGACGACAACCAGTTCAGCGGCGATGCCCTGCCCTATGCCAATTTCCACGGCACCAAGGGACTGGAAGCGGTGATCAACAGCCATGTCGATCCAGCCAACCCGGTAACGCTGCTGACCGTGCTGACGGCTCTGGATCCGGCCGCGCTGTTGCAATTCCCCTCAGATTTCGACATGTCGCCGCACAAATGCGTGGCGCGTTACGGCAAGAACCTGCCGCCGCTGCCCGCCGTGGTGATTCCGCCGTTCGTGCGCAGCGGTGAATTCGATGCCGCGCCGAGCCAGGCGCTGATCGACAAGCTGTGCGGCGCCGCAGTCGAAGCCGGCCAGGCCAACTTTGCCGCTGCGCCGGTCAACTGCCCGACCCTGGACCAGTACCACCTGTTCGCCGACGCCAGCGATCCCACCAGCGCGCCCAACGGCGGCGGCGTGCCCTTCGTGCTCAACACCAAGCTGTTCTCGGACTACGCCGTGAAGTACCGCGTCGCCTACCTGCCGCCCGGCAGCAAGGCCGTATACAAGGACGCCGCCACCGATGGCGTCAACGCCACGCTGGTGTTCCCCACCGGCACCATCATCGCCAAGACGTTCTCCTTCCGTAACGCCACGGCCGGCAGCGAAATCCCGGTGGAGACGCGCCTGCTGATCAAGCGCACCAACTCCAAGGGCCAGGTGCGCTGGGATGGCCTGCCCTACATCTGGCAGGCGGAGAACGGCAAGCGCGTCGCCAGGCTGGCGATGGGCGGCGGCACTGCCTCGGTCTCCTGGGACTACAACGACGTCGACTCCGGCGCGCATGCCAGCGGCAGCACCGGCAGCTACCTGATTCCCAACGCCGCGCAGTGCCAGAGCTGCCATTCCAACGACAACAAGGAAGCGGGCGCCTCGCCGATCGGGCCGAAGGTGCGCTTCCTCAATCGTCCGTACCGCTCGGAGTCCGCCGCCGTCACCGGCCAGAGCGGCCATGAGATCGCCGGCAAGAACCAGATCGCCTACCTCTGCGGCAAGGGCCTGGTGGCCGGTTGCCCGGCGGACCTCGGCCTCGATCCGCTGACGCAGATCGCCACCAAGCTGGAGCGCGCGCCGGTGTTCAACAAGCCGGGCGACGCCGGCTTCCCGGCGGGCTCGGACCAGGACATCGAGTCCCGCGCCCGCGCCTACCTCGAGGTGAACTGCGAGCACTGCCACAACCCGCATGGCTTCGCCGCCAGCACCGGCTTCTACCTCGACTCGCTGCGCCCGGTGGACCTGAGCTACGGCATCTGCAAGCGCCCGACCGCCACCGGCTCCGAGGGCCGCGGCGGCCGCACCTACGACATCCATCCCGCCAATGTCGGCGATTCGGTCCTGGCCTTCCGCACGGGGCCGGAAGCGACCACGCCCGCCGCGCGCATGCCGCCGCTGGCGCGCAGCGTGGTGCATACCGAGGGCCACGACCTGCTGCAGCAGTGGATCAGCAGCGTGGTGAAGGTGGACGAGAACAAGTACCCCGGCTCCAGCGCCTGCGGCAACTGAGAACGCCCGCCGGTGGGCGCCGTCAATACGGCGTCCACCGGCGGAATCAGTACAGGAAGCGCACCCGCTATCGGGTATTTGCCTAGGGAAATAGTTATTAATTATTTATCAATTTATTTTTCGATAAATATATTAAAACAATCCGGATTCGGTACTGCGGCACAGCGGGTGGCGCGTTTCAGCCTTCCTCGCCGCCGGTGTCAGCGCCCAGCCGTGTCGCCAGGGCGTACAGCTCGTTCTTGCGGCGCCCGGTCAGTTCGGCGGCGAGGCGTGTTGCCTGCGACACGCTCAGTTCCTTCAGCAGCACGCGCAGCACGCGCTCGGCTTCCGCCTCATCGGGCCGCGCGGCATCTGCGGTCGCGCCTTCCATCACCAGCACAAATTCGCCGCGGCTGCGGTTGGCGTCCTGCGCCAGCCATGTCGCGATCTCCACGGTGCCGGCGGTGACGCTCTCCTCGTAGAGCTTGGTCAGCTCCCGCGCCAGGCACAGGCGACGCTGCGGAAACAGGTCGGCGAGATCCGCCACGCTTTCGGCAATACGGTGGCTCGATTCGTAAAACACCAGGGTACGCGGCACCGACGCGATCTTCTGCAGAAAAGCGCGCCGCGCCGCCGCCTTGGGCGGCAGGAAGCCGACGAACAGGAAACCATCGGTCGGCAGCCCCGACACCGACAGCGCCGCCACCGCCGCACAGGGTCCGGGCACCGCCACCACCGTCACCCCAGCCGCGCGCGCCGCGCGCACCAGGGCGAAGCCGGGGTCGGAGATCAGCGGCGTGCCGGCATCGGAGATCAGCGCCAGCGCCTGCCCGTCTTTCAGCAAGCGCACGAGGCCGGCGGCACTGGCGTCCTCGTTGTGCTCGTGCAGCGCCGTCAGCGGCTTGCGGATGCCGAACTGCGCCAGCATCGCGCCACTGGTCCGCGTGTCCTCGGCGCAGATGCGGTCGACGCCCGACAGAACCGCCTGCGCCCGCGGCGACAGGTCGCCCAAATTGCCGATCGGCGTGGCGACGACATAGAGATGGCCGGGGACGACGGCGGGGGAATTCATGCGAGTGCCAGGGCGACGTGACGCGACGGATGCGGATGTTCATACTTTAACCCGTATGAATATCCGCATCCGTTTCCGCCGCGCCGCCCTGCTTGCGGTCTTGCTCGCCTTCAGCGGCGTCGCGTCCGCCGATCCGCTGTCCGCCCCGGGTGCCGCCGCGCGCCAGGCGCTGCAGCGCGGCGATTACGCCGAGGCCTCGCGCGCCTTCGAGGCGGCGGCGCGCGATTTTCCGTCCTCCTTCACGCCGGAATTCCTGCTGTCGGCCGCCGAGGCTGCGCAGAAGGCCGGCGACGCGCCGCGCGCGCAGCGCCTGATCCGGCAGATTCCCGACAACTCGCTCGACGCCGGGCAACTGACGCGCCTGCAGGCGCTCAACGCCGCCTTGGCCTCACCGGCGGCACCCGCGCCTGCGGCTGCGCCGGAGGCGGTGGCGCCTGCCGCTGGCACCGTCGCCCTGCCCGGCATCGGCACGGCCACCGGCGGCGGCATCGCCCTACTGCTGCCGCTGAACGGCCCGCTCGCAACCTCGGCTGGCGCGCTGCGCGACGGCTTCGTCGCCGCCGACACCAGGAACGGCAGCCACCATGCCGTGCGCGTCTACGACTCCGGCGACAGCGCCGATGCCGCGCTCGCCGCCTACCAGCAGGCACTGCGCGACGGCGCCCAGCTTGTGGTCGGTCCGTTGCGCAAGGACGCCGTCGCCGCCATCGCCGCACTCGGCCAGCCGGCGGTGCCGGTGCTGGCGCTCAACTATCTCGACGACACCGCCAAGGCGCCGTTCCACCTCTTCCAGTACGGCCTCGCGCCGGAGGACGAGGCGCGCGCCGCGGCCGAGCGCGCGGTGGCCGACGGCGGCAAGCGCGCCATTGCCCTGGTGCCGCGTAGCGAATGGGGCGAGCGCGTGCTGGCGGCGCTGGACAAGCGGCTGCGCGACCTGGGTGGCGCGGTGCTGAAATCGGCACGCTACGCCCCCGGCGATACCGACTACGGCAAGACCATCCAGGACCTGCTCAATCTCGACGCCAGCGATGCACGCCACAAGGCATTGACCGGCATCCTCGGCGAGAAAACCGAGTTCGAGCAGCGTCGCCGCGACGATATCGACTTCATTTTCTTCGCCGCCCGCCCCTCGGATGCGCGCATGATCTGGCCGCAGTTCCGCTACTACCGCGCCACCGGCCTGCCGGTCTACGCGACCTCGCTGGTCTACGACGGCGGCGGCGACAACGAGCTCAACGGCGTGCGCTTCTGCGACATGCCGTGGATGCTGCAGAACGATGGCGCCGTGGCGACGCTGCGCACCGAGCTTGCCGCGTCGCAGCCCGCCGCCAAGAGCCAGCCGCGGCTGTTCGCGATGGGCCTGGACGCTTACGCACTCTCGACGATGCTACTCGCCGGCCAGGTGCAGACCGGCACCATCTACCCGGCCGCCACCGGTGGCCTGCGCATGGCGCCGGACGGCGCCATCGCGCGCACGCTGTCATGCGCCCAGTTCCGCGACGGCGGCGTGCGCAGCCTGGATCCCGCCGCGACGCCATGAACGGCGCCGAGGCCGAGGATCGGGCGTTGCAGCACCTGCAGCGGCACGGACTCCAGGCCCTGGCGCGCAACTGGCGCTGTCGCGGCGGCGAACTGGACTTGGTGCTGCGGGACGGCACCACCCTGGTGATCGCCGAGGTGCGTCAGCGCAGCAGTGCGGCCTACGGTGGCGCGCTGGGTTCGATCGACGCGCGCAAGCGTGAGCGCATCGTGCGTGCCACGCAGTTGTATCTGGCCGAGCATCCGCAGCATGCCGACGCGCCACTGCGTTTCGACGTGCTGGCGTTGGATGGCGCCGGCCGCATCGACTGGCTGAAAGCGGCTTTCGACGCCGATGACTGAGCCCCTGCCCGCCACGGTACTCGCCGAAGGCCGCGCGATCTTCGGCAGTGACCGTTTCCTCATTGATCCCGCCGACTGCCTGGCCTACGGCTACGACAACAGCCGGCGCGTGGCGCTGCCACAGGCAGTGGCCTTCGCCACCACGCACGAAGAGGTCGCGGCCGTGGTGGCGCTGTGCGCCGCGCACGGCATTGCGCTGACGGCACGCGGACGCGGCACCAACACCACCGGCGCCTCGGTGCCGGTGGCCGGCGGCATCGTGCTGACGCTGGAGCGCATGAACCGCATCCTGCGCGTCTCGCCCGGCGACCGCTTCATCGAGTGCGAGGCTGGCGCGCTCAATGGCGACGTGCAGAAGGCGGCGGCCGCGCACGGCCTGTTCTGGGCGCCCGATCCGACCAGCGCCGGCTACTCCAGCGTCGGCGGCAACCTTGCCTGCTCGGCCGGCGGACCGCGCGCAGTGAAGTACGGCACGGCGCGCGACAACGTGCTCGGCCTCACTGCCGTCGCAGGTGACGGCAGCACCTTGCACACCGGCTGCTACACCACCAAGGGCGTCGTCGGCTATGACCTCACCCGCCTGCTGATCGGCAGCGAGGGCACGCTCGGCATCATCACCCGCGCCACCCTCAAGCTGCTGCCGCTGCCCGCCTGCACGCGCACGCTGCGCGCCTGCTACCGCGACGTGACCGCCGCCGCCGAGGCGGTGGCGCGCATCATGGGGCAGGCACAGCTGCCCAGCGCGCTGGAGTTCATGGACGGCGACGCCGTGCAGCTGGCCCAGCAATACCAGGACACCGGCATTCCCCAAGGCACCGGCGCACTGCTGCTGATCGAAGCGGATGGCGCGGCCAGTTCCATCGACGTCGCGGTCGCCGCGCTGAGCGAGGCGGCGCAGGGCGCGGGCCTGCTGGAACTGCGCGCGGCCAGCGGCCCCGGCGAGGCCGAGGCGCTATGGGCCAGCCGCAAGGCGCTGTCGCCAGCCCTGCGCAAGCTGGCGCCCAAGAAAATCAACGAGGACGTGGCGGTGCCAGTGACGCGGCTGCCGGCGCTGATCGGCGGACTGGGCGAGTTGTCGCGCCGCCACGGCATCCGCATCGTCAACTTCGGCCATGCCGGCAACGGCAATATCCACGTCAACCTGCTGGCCGATCCATCGGACGAAACGCAGATGAAATCGATCGAGGCCTGCCTGCACGAGGTCTTCCGGCTGGTGCTGTCGCTGGAGGGCACGATCTCCGGCGAGCACGGCGTCGGCATCGAGAAACGCGACTATGTCGGCTGGGAGATCGACGCCGGCACGCTGGACATGATGCGCCGGCTCAAGGGCTTGTTCGACCCACGCGGCATCCTCAATCCCGGCAAGACGCTGCCGCCGGCGTGAACGTCAGCGAGCCCCCGTCTCCTGGGGCGCCATGGACGAGAAACCTTGGGCGTAGCACGCTAGAAAATTAGCGTCGTTCACGGCGCTGCACGACGCTGCGGCATGGGCAGCCGATGCGGACTCCGGCGCAGGTGTCGCGCTGTCTTCGAAAAACACGAAGACCGCTGCAACCGCCAGGAAATATCCGACAACGAAAAGATAGCGTGAGTCCAGCCCCTGACCGCGATGCGCCTCCGGATAGTCCGGGCCATCGTTGTCGCAGCCCGGCCGCCGGATCGAGATCTTTCGCGTGCCCTCTACTGCAACCGCCTGATCTCTCTGCATGGCATCGCCTCTACCGTCTTTGCCCTATGTCGGAAACAACGGTATGGCGCCGCAACGGTTGACACGACGCGCTCGACCTCGGCGGTGACAAATACCTCGCGCGGCATCATTTTTTTATTTTTATTATATAAATATATATAATTTAATATAAAATAACATAGCATTCGCAGCACGACCACGCAGCGGGTGGGGTTTTCCAGGAGTGAGGAGGAAGGCGCCGCAGCCGCGAGCGGCATTCGCTCAAGCCAGCCGTTATTTCACCAGCTTGAGATGCGCGCGCTTGCCCTCGGGCTTGTCCGCGGCCTTGGGCGCTTCCGGCTTGGGCTTGCCGTCGTCCGGCATCGGCGGCTCGACTTCGCCGAACATGATGCCTTCGCCGTTCTCGCGGGCGAATACTGCGATCACTGCACCGCAGGGAACCTGCACGTCGAAAGGACGCCCGCCGAAACGCGCCGAGAACCACACCAGTTCGCCGCTGAGATCGAGGTTCTGCACCGCCATCGGGCTGATGTTGAGCGTGATGCGGCCGTCCTGCACGAATTCGCGCGGCACCACCACGCCGGGATAGTCGGCCGCCACCAGCATGTGCGGCGTGTAGCCGTTCTGCGTGGTCCAGTCGAAGATCGCGCGGATCAGGTACGGACGGCGCGAGCGCGAGCTCATTTCAGGGTCTTCTGGAAAGCAGGACGCGCGAACAACCGTTCGGCATACCGGACGATGCCGGCCGCTTCCGGCGACAGCTTGATGCCCAGGCCCGGCAGGCGGTGGAACAGCACCGCCCAGGCGCAGTCGGCGAGGTTGTAGTCCAGGCCGAGGAACCAGCCGCGCAGCGGCACCATGCGCGCGCTGGTGGTGAGGTGCTCGGTCAGCGTCTTGCGTGCAGTCTTGAGATCGCCCTTGCCGGCCAGCAGCGTTTCCACCAGCGGAAACAGATCCTGCTCGATGCGCAGCAGCGCCATGCGCACGCGCGCGCGCGCCGCGGGATCGGCCGGCATCAGCCGTGGATGGGGATAGCGTTCGTCGAGGTATTCCGCGATCACGCTGGCCGGATGCAGCACGGTGTCGCGGTCGGTGAGCGTCGGCAGCGTCAGCTGCGGGTTGAGCACCAGCAGGTCCTCGCTGGGCTTGCCCGGCACTACCCATTCGATGCGCGCGCCGTCGACATCTTTCTCCGCCAACACCAGGCGCACCCAGTGGCTGCGCATGCTGTCGCGCTCGCAGAACAGCGTCACGCCCGCGCGCACGGCGGGCTTGTTCTCGGGCACAAACTTGCTGCGCGCGCGGAGCGCCATCAGAGTTCAGTGCCGAAAATAGAAACGCCGTTCATGGTGTGAAACTTACCATGAACGGCGTCGGTCCCGCGCAGGAAGGTCAGTGGATGTCCTTCCAGTATTCCTTTTTCAGCGCGTAGAACAGCGCCGTCAGCACCAGCAGGTAGAGGATGACCTTGCCGCCCAGCGAGATGCGCCCGGCGCGGCCCGGCTCCGCGGCGTAGACCATGAAGTTGGTCAGGTCGGCCGTGAACTTCTGGTACTCGTCCGGCGACAGCTTGCCCGGCTGCGCCAGCTCGAGGCCGGAACCGCCGTGCTCGCCTTCCGCAGCGGCGCCCTCCGCCTTGGCGGCCGGCTTGACCTGCCAGCCCTGCAGCTCCCACAGCACGTGCGGCATCGACGCGCCCGGCAGCACCAGGTTGTTGACGCCCAGGGGGCGCGAGTCGTCGACGTAGAAGCTGTTGAGATAGCTGTAGACCCAGTCGGCGCCGCGGATGCGGGTCTCGACCGTGAGGTCGGGCGGCGTCTGGCCGAACCACTGCTTGGACTGATCCGCCGGCATCGACGTCTGGATGTGATCGCCGATCTTCTCGGTGGTGAACATCAGGTTGGCCTTGACCAGGTCCTCGGGAATCTGGAGGTCCTGGGCGATGCGCGAGTAGCGCAGATGCTTCATCGAGTGACAGCCGGAGCAGTAGGCCATGAAGTCGCGCGCGCCGCGCTGCACCGACGCCAGGTTGCCGGTGTCCGGCTTGAACGAGAACGGCAGCGCTTCGCCTTCGTTGGCGAGGGCGGCGGCGGACAGAGTCAGGCCCGCGAGGGCAATAATGAGGCGCTTCATCCCGTCACCCTTTCCGGTTCAGGCTTGGTTTTATCGATGGCCGAGTAGAACGGCATCAGTAAGAAGAACGCGAAGTAAATGAACGTGCCGATGCGCGACAGCAGCGTGTACAGCGGGCTCGGCGGCTGCATGCCCAGGTAGCAGAGCATGGCGAAGGCGACCGTGAACAGCGCCAGCGCGATCTTGCTGATTGGCCCCTTGTAGCGGATGGAGCGGACCTTCGAGCGATCCAGCCAGGGCACCAGGAACAGCACGATCACCGACGAGAACATGGCGATGACGCCGAGCAGCTTGTTCGGAATCGCGCGCAGGATCGCGTAGAAGGTGCCGAAGTACCAGGCCGGCGTGATGTGCGGCGGGGTCACCAGCGGGTTGGCCGGCTGGAAGTTGGGCTTCTCCAGGAAGTAGCCACCGCCATCGGGCGCGAAGAACACGATGCCCAGGAAGATGATCAGGAACACGCCGACGCCGACCAGATCCTTGACCGTGTAGTACGGGTGGAAGCCGATGCCGTCCAGCGGGATGTGCGTGACCGGGTCCTTGTGCTTCTTGATCTCGACGCCGTCCGGATTGTTGGAGCCGACTTCATGCAGCGCGATCAGGTGGGCGACGACCAGGCCGACCAGCACGAACGGCAGCATGATGACGTGGAACGAGAACAGGCGGTTGAGCGTGGCGTCCGAGGGGATGTAGTCGCCCTGGATCCACACCACCAGATCCGGTCCCACCTTCGGGATGGCGCCGAACAGCGAGATGATCACCTGCGCGCCCCAGTAGGACATCTGGCCCCAGGGCAGCACGTAGCCGCAGAACGCTTCGGCCATCAGCACGAAGAAGATCAGCATGCCGAACAGCCAGATCAGTTCGCGCGGCTTGCGGTACGAGCCGTACATCAGGCCGCGGTACATGTGCAGATAGACGACGATGAAGAACGCCGAGGCGCCGGTCGAGTGCAGGTAGCGGATGATGTTGCCCCAGGGCACATCGCGCATGATGTACTCGACGCTGTCCCAGGCCTGGGCGGCGTCGGGCTTGTAGTGCATCGTCAGGAAGATGCCGGTGAGCAGCTGGTTGACCAGCACCAGCAGCGCCAACGAACCGAAGTAGTACCAGAAGTTGAAGTTCTTCGGCGCGTAGTACTCGGTGAGATGGTCCTTCCACAGCTTGGTCAGCGGGAAGCGGTCATCGATCCAGCCGAGCAGGCCGGTGGTCTTGTGCGGATTGGGAACGATGGCCATTACGCGGCTCCCTGGTCTTCGCCGATGGTGATGGTGGTGTCGTTGACGAAGCGGTACGGCGGCACCACCAGGTTCAGCGGCGCCGGCACGCCCTGGTAGACGCGGCCGGCGAGATCGAACTTGGAGCCATGGCAGGGGCAGTAGAAGCCGCCCTGCCAGTTGGCGTCGACGTCCGGCGCCGGGTGATCCGGGCGGAACGTCGGCGAGCAGCCGAGGTGAGTGCAGGAGCCGACCATCACCGACCATTCCGGCTTGATCGCGCGGGCCTCGTTCTTGGCGTAGGCCGGCTGCTGCGCCTCGTCCGAATTCGGATCGCGCAGCGCGGCATCGACCTTGGGCAGGCTGGCCAGCATGTCCGGCGTGCGGCGGATGATCCAGACCGGCTTGCCGCGCCAGGCCACGACCAGTCGCTGGCCCGGCTCCACCTTGCTGATGTCGACCGTGATCGGTGCGCCCAGCGCCTTCGCCCTTTCGCTGGGGCTCAGCGAGGCCAGGAACGGAATCGCCGCTCCGACCACGCCAGCACCACCCACGGCAACCGTGGTCAGCGTCAGGAACCGGCGGCGGCCGGCATCCACGCCTACTTTACTCATTGAACGATGCCCCTTCTTTCGGAGATTGATTGAAATGCGGCGGGGCCATCCGGACTCGGTTGGATGGATCGCGGCTCCCCGCCACGGCCCGCCTGCCTATCCCTGCCAGTATAACGGTGCGCGTGTCCGTCTGTAAGCGCCTGTCAGGGCACTTCGAGCGACCCGTGTGCGCCGCCGCGGCGCCCGCGCAGCGCGACGACAATCGCCACCAGCGCCAGACCCCAGAGCGGCGCATTGCCCAGGCGCACGTAGGGCGTCGTGCCGCTTCGCGGCTGCGCCGGCGCGCGCAGGGTCTCGCGGGTGAAGAAGCCGGCGGCGGCCTGCAGCGTGCCGTCTGCGCCGATCACTGCGGAGACGCCCGTGTTGGAAGCGCGCAATACGGTGCGGCCGGTCTCCAGCGCGCGCATCCGCGCCATCTGCAGGTGCTGGGCGGCGGCGGCGGAGTGGCCGAACCAGGCGTCGTTGGTGACATTGACCATCAGCGCGGCATCGGTGGCGGCGGCGCGGAAATCGCTGGCGAAGACGTCCTCGAAGCAGATCGTCACGCCCAGGCGCAGGCCCTTGGCGATGATCGGCGGCAGGGGCGCACGCGCGGCGCTGAGATCGGCATAGGGCGTGTTCAGCACGTCCAGCAGCGGCCGCAGCCAGCGCGGGATGGGAAAGTATTCGCCGAAGGGCACCAGGTGGCGCTTGTCGTAGCGCCCCTGGCTGGCGCCGATCGCGACGACGCTGTTGTAGTAGTTGAGCCCGGCTTTCTCCTCGATCAGCATGCCCGCCAGCAGCGTGGTGCCGTCCTGCGCCAGTTGCGCGGCGAGCGGGTCGAGGTAGTCCTCCTTGACCTCGTCGTAGGTCTGCGTCAGCGCCGCCTCGGGCCAGATCACCAGATCGGCGCCGCGCACCGCCAGCGTCATGTCGCGATAGGCGCGCAAGGTCGGCAACTGCATCTCGGGCAGCCACTTCTCCTCCTGGGGGATGTCACCCTGGACGATGGCGACATCGAGCGGCGCCCCCAGCGCCTGCGTCCAGCGCACCGGGTCCGGCAGGACGGCGATCGCCGCCGCCGTGAGCGCAAACGCCGCGAGCGCCACCCGCCGCTGCGTGCCGCGCCCGCCAACGGCCTGCCACAGCGCGTAGGCCAGCAGGACCAGCACCGCGCTGATGCCGTGCACGCCGGCCAGCGGCGCCAGCTTCTGCAGCGGCGTGCCCACGGTCACGTAGCCCAGGCTGAGCCAGGGAAAGCCGTCGAACAGCAGATGACCGCGTCCCAGCTCGGTCAGCAGCCACAGCGCCGGCAAGGCCAGCCAGCCGGCCGGTCGCGTCCACACGCGCAGCCAGGTTGCCAGCCCCAGCGCCAGCGCCGGCCACGGCGCCATGTACGCACCGCTGAGCACCACGGTCAGCAGAACGCCCAGCCACGCTGGCGCGCCACCGTAGATGGAGGTGCTGATGAAGATCCAGTAGATGCCGCTGAGGAAATGCGCAAAGCCGAACACCCAGCCCAGCCACAGGCTGCGCCGCACGCCGCTGCCGGCGGTGAGCGCGAACAGTCCGGCAAAGGCCGCAATGCTGAGCGGCCACAGGCCAAAGGGCGGAAAGCCCAGCGTCGCCACCAGCCCGAGCAGGGCCGCGAGCGGCGTGCGGTAACGCTGTAGCCTGTTGAATGGGGTCATGCGAACGTCACCCGCTCTGCCGTCGATGCGTGGGAAATCTGTTATATATTATTTATTGAATTTTTATTTGACTGATATTTTATAACAACCCCGCGCATCATTGTCGCGAGAGCGGGTGGCGATGATGCGCACAAAATAATGATGTTTTGGGGACGGTCAGCCCGGCGAGAACGTGACCTGCAACAGCTGCAGACGGCGGCTGTCGGCGCGCTGCA
This sequence comes from Nevskiaceae bacterium, assembly GCA_008012115.1. Taxonomy (GTDB): domain Bacteria; phylum Pseudomonadota; class Gammaproteobacteria; order Nevskiales; family Nevskiaceae; genus Stenotrophobium. Next base: position 156,046 of record SSEB01000011.1, on the reverse strand, counting down.
CGTTGAAGGTGTAGCGCTCGATGCGCACGCTCTCGCCGCGCTTGGGCATGTGACCGAAGCGATGCATGACCAGGCCGCCGACGGTGTCGAATTCCTCGTTGGGGAAATCGGTGCCGAAATATTCGTTGAACTCTTCGATCGGCGTCAGGCCGTTGACCAGATAGCGGCGCTCGTCCTGCTTGAGGATGCGGGCGCCCTCGACCTCGTCGTATTCGTCGTCGATCTCGCCGACGATCTGCTCCAGCACGTCCTCGATGGTGACGAGGCCGGCCATGCCGCCGTATTCGTCCACCACCAGGGCCATGTGGTTACGGCCCTTGCGGAAATCCTTCAGCAGGATGTTGACGCGCTTGCTCTCCGGCACGAACACCGCCGGTCGCAGCATGCGGCCCAGGTCGAAGGTAGCGGCGTTGAAGCCCTCCACGGTCGAGGTGAACTTGAGCAGATCCTTCGCCAGCAGGATGCCGACCACCTCGTCGCGCGAGTCGCCGATCACCGGAAAGCGCGAGTGCCCGGACTCCACCACCACCGGCAGGATCGTCTCCAGCGACCAGTCCCGCTCGACCACCACCATCTGCGCGCGCGGCACCATGATGTCGCGCACCTGCGTCTCGGCCGTCTCCAGCACGCCCTGGAACATGGTCAGCGCGTCGGCGTCCATCAGGTTGGCGTCGCGTGCCTCGTCCAGCACCTCCAGCAGATCCTCACGCGTGCGCGGCGCTCCGGCAAAGCGATGCGTGATGCGGTGCCACCAGCGGCTCAACGCGGTGTCGTGGTGCTGTGGGCTACTCGGCTCGTCGTTCATCTTTCCTGGTAGGGGTTTGGGAACCCCAGCTTCTCCATGATGCGGATTTCCAGCGCTTCCATCGCCTCCGCGTCCTTGTCGTCTTCGTGATCGTGGCCCTGCAGGTGCAGGCAGCCATGGACCACCATGTGTGCCCAGTGCGCGCGCAGCGGCTTGCGCTGCTCGCCGGCCTCGCGCGCCACCACCGGCGCGCAGATCACCAGATCGCCCAGCACACCCTTCTCGCCGTAACCGAAGGACAGCACATTGGTCGGCTTGTCCTTGTTGCGATAGCGGTGATTGAGCGCACGGCTCTCGTCCTCGTCGACGATGCGGATGGTGAGCTCACCCTTGCGCTTGAGCGCCGCCTCCGCCCAGCGACGCAGGCTGGCCGGTGCCGGCACACCCGCCGCAGGCACACCGCGCTGCACCACGATGTCGCTCACGGCGCCGCTCCGGGATTGGCCAGCTCGTGCTGCTCGTAGGCATGGACGATGGCCTGCACCAGCGGATGGCGCACCACGTCTTCTTTCTGGAACTGGCTGAAGGCGATGCCGGCCACCCCGTGCAGCACTTTCATCGCGTGCTTGAGACCGCTTTTCTCGTGACGCGGCAGGTCGATCTGGGTGACGTCGCCGGTCACCACCGCGACGCTGCCGAAGCCGATGCGCGTGAGGAACATCTTCATCTGCTCGACCGTGGTGTTCTGCGCCTCATCGAGAATGATGAAGGACTCGTTGAGCGTGCGCCCGCGCATGAACGCCAGCGGGGCGACCTCGATCACACTCTTCTCGACCAGCCGCGCGACCTTCTCGAAGCCCATCATTTCGTAGAGCGCGTCGTACAGCGGCCGCAGGTAAGGATTGATCTTGTCCGCCATGTCGCCCGGCAGGAAGCCGAGCTTCTCGCCCGCCTCCACTGCCGGCCGCACCAGAACGATGCGGCGCACGCGGTCGCGCTCCAGCGCGTTGACCGCGCTGGCCACCGCCAGGTAGGTCTTGCCGGTGCCCGCCGGGCCGATGCCGAAATTGAGATCGTGGGTCGAGATGTTCTTGAGGTACTGCTTCTGGTGCGGGCTGCGGCCACGCACCACGCCGCGCTTGGTGCGGATCACCACCTCGCCCTGTGGCGCCTCTTCCTCCACCGCCAGGGTCTCGGCGGTTTCGCCGCCCTGCTCGGACAGTGCCAGGTGCACCGATTCGGTGGTGACCGTGTCCTCGGCGGACTGGTTGAACAGCGTGGTCAGCACCGCCTCGCCGCGCGTGACGTCGCCGCGGGCACCGATCAGCTGGAAACGGTTGCCGCGGTTGCGGATCTCGATGCCCAGGCGCAGCTCGATCTGGCGCAAGTGCGCATCGAAGGGGCCGCTGAGATTGGCCAGGCGCTGCGCATCATCCGGCTCCAGCACCAGTTCGATGCGCGCCTGCGTGGTTCTCGGGACAGCACTCACGAGGGAGTCCCGTCATTGCCGTCCATGGCGAGGCTCGCGCGCTCCGCCCCACCACCGGTCTCGCCATCCATGGCTCGACGGCGCTCCGGGGACGATGGCCATTCAAGGCCATCGCCCTGAGTCCGGAGCACCCCGCGCAGGGAATTCGGCATCGCCTCGGTGATGGCAACGTCGACGAAATGGCCGATCAGCGTCTCCGGTCCCTCGAAATTGACCATGCGGTTGGTCGAGGTGCGGCCGGCCATGCGGCCTTCGCCGCGCCGCGCCGGTTTCTCGACCAATACCGTCTGCGTGCTGCCGACCAGTCCGCCGAGGAAGGCAGCATCCTGCGCGCGAATGCGCGCCTGCAGGATCTGTAGGCGGCGCTCCTTCTCCTCCGGCGTCACGTTGTCACGCAGGTTCGCGGCAGGCGTTCCGGGCCGCGGGCTATAGACGAAGCTGTAGGCACTGTCGATGCCCGCCTCGGCAATCAGATCCATTGTGCGCATGAAATCGTCCTCGCTTTCGGAGGGAAAGCCGACGATGAAATCGGTGGACAGGGAAATATCCGGCCGCGCCGCGCGCAGACGGCGGATCTTCTCCAGGTACTGCGCGCGCGTGTAGTTGCGCTTCATCATTCCCAGGATGCGATCGGACCCGGACTGCACCGGCAGGTGCAGGTAGCTGGCCAGCTTCGGTTCCTCGGCGAAGGCCTCGATCAGCGCGTCGCTGAACTCGTTGGGATGCGAGGTGGTGTAGCGGATGCGGTCGATCCCCGGGATGCGCGCCAGGTAGCTAACCAGCAGCGCCAGGTCGCAGACCTCGGCAGTGTCGCCCATGCGCCCGCGATAGCCGTTGACGTTCTGCCCCAGAAGCGTGATCTCGCGCACCCCCTGCCCGGCGAGTTGCGCGCACTCGGTGAGCACGTCGTCCAGCGGCCGGCTGACCTCGGTGCCACGGGTATACGGCACGACACAGAAAGTGCAGTACTTGGAGCAGCCTTCCATGATGCTGACGAACGCGGTCGGCCCTTCGGCGCGCGGCTCAGGCAGGCGGTCGAATTTCTCGATCTCGGGAAAGCTGATGTCCACCGCCGGCCGCAGGCTGGCGCGGGTCTGCTCCAGCAGGGTCGGCAGGCGATGCAGGGTCTGCGGGCCAAACACGATGTCCACGTGCGGCGCACGACTGGCGATGGCGTCGCCCTCCTGGCTGGCGACGCAGCCGCCAACGCCGATGACACGCCCGGGACGTTCCGCCTTCCACTGGCGCCAGCGGCCCAGTTCCGAGAACACCTTCTCCTGCGCCTTTTCCCGCACGGAGCAGGTGTTGAGGAGCAGAATATCCGCCTCTTCAGGGACTTGCGTGCGCTCGTAGCCGTGGGACTGCTTGAGGACGTCAGCCATCTTGGCCGAGTCGTACTCATTCATCTGGCAGCCGTAGGTGATCAGATAAAGCTTTTTGGACATCAAAGGGCGTCGCAACACGGCCCTTGATTATACCCGATGGGTTATTTCAGCTTTTTGAGCCAGTCATCCACGCCCAGCGCAATGTCACGGTGGACGCGATCGAACACCGCCTGGGGCTGTCCGTAGGGGTCTTCGACATCGCCATTGTCACGCCACTTCAATAGCTTATGGGTGCGCCCACGGAACTGGGGGTGCCGCCGGCCGATCCAGTCGCTATGGCTCTGATCGAGTGTGAGCACGAGATCGTGATCCGCCAGCATCGCCGGTCCCAGCTGACGCGCGCGGTGCTCCGACAGCGACAGGCCGTATCCGGCGGCAACTCGTTGGGTCATCGGATCGGCTGGCCAGCCCACCATGGCCGCGGTTCCGGCCGAAGCGACGACGAAACCCCCTTCGGCCAGCCGCTGGCGCAGCAACGCCTCGGCCACCGGGCTGCGGCAGATATTGCCGGTGCAGACCACCAGGATGTGGCGGATCATGACGACGTCTCGTCCATCATCGAGCCAGGCAAGGTCTCGGGCTTGGACGCAGCGGCGGCTGGGCATTGCTGCGTCGCGGCGGCGCGAGCCGCCAACGCATTCTTGCAGTTTTCATTTTCATGGGCGCAAAGAGACCGCGCATCATAGCCGCGACGGAAGCTGCGGACCACCGCGGTGTTGAAGCTAAGGAATTCCACCCATTCCCTTTCAAAATCTTTTTTTGCACTATTATTGGCAAGGCACGCAGGTGCTTGCCGACTCAATACTTTAGGACCGTTCACCGCGCATTGTGCAGCTTGCGCCGTTTTGATTTTTTGACGCACCGGAGCTGCGAGACCGCATGAACGTTCTTTCGAACATTTCCAAAATCATTCGATGAGAGCCCACAACAAAGAGCCGGCCTGGAATCCGGGCGACGCCGCGATCATGGCTGTGATCGTTGGCCTTCACGCCTTTGCGATCTGGCGCATCACCCATATCAAGCCGCCCGAACCGCAGCCGCTGCCCGTGGTTCTGCAGGTAAGCATGGTCAAGCCGCCGGACGAGCCGCCCCCGCCCAAGGAGCCGCCGCCCAAGGTCGTGCAGAAAACGCCGCCGCCGATTCCGCAGGAAATGCCGAAGGTCATCACCGATACACCGGTGCAGAATCCTATCCCGCCGCCGCCACCGGCGCCGCCGGCACCTCCCGCGCCACCGCCGCCACCGCCGCCACCCAGCAGCGGCAATTACCTCGTGATCAAGGAGCAGGCCAAACCGATCTATCCGCGCAAGGCCTTGCGTGATGGCATCGAGGGCAAGGTGACGCTGCTGATTACCGTCGACGAAAAAGGCGTGCCCGTCGAGGTGAAGGTTGTGAAGTCGAGCGGCAATTTCGAGCTCGACACCGCTGCGCGCAATGCTGCGATGAAAACCCTGTTCGTCCCGGTGATCTACAACGGCGCGCCGATCAAGGCGCAGGGGCTCCAGGAAATCGTGTTCAATCTTAACGAAGGATAAGTCTTATGCATTCCACTTCCGCGCTTACCCAGATGGGCTTCGGCCACCTGCTTCAGAACGCCGACGGCATTGCGCTGACCGTTCTGGTCCTGCTGCTGCTGATGTCGGTCGGCAGCTGGTACTACATCATCACCAAGACGGTGCGCGCCTTCATGGTCCGTTCCGGCGCCGACAAGGTCGTGCAGGGCTTCTGGGAGGCTCCCTCGCTGCGCGAAGCCGTGGCGATGCTGGAAAAGCAGTCGCCGTCCGAGCCGTTCTCCAAGGTCGCGCTCGACGCCGCCAATGCCGCCATGCAGCACGACCGCCACTCCGGTGGCCGCATCGGCGCCAGCATGAACCGCGGCGAGTTCGTCGTCCGCGCGCTGACGCAGGCGGTCAACCGCGAGAACGCCCGCCTCGAAACCGGCCTGAGCGTGCTGGCCACCACCGGCAACACCGCGCCCTTCGTCGGTCTGTTCGGCACGGTCTGGGGCATCTATCACGCCCTGATCAAGATCGGCATGAGCGGCGAGGCTTCGCTGGACGCTGTCGCCGGTCCGGTCGGTGAGGCGCTGATCATGACCGCCATCGGTCTGGCGGTCGCGGTGCCGGCGGTGCTGGGCTACAACTTCCTGGTGCGCACCAACCGCGTGATCGCCGGCAAGTTCGACAGCTTCGCCCATGACCTGGAGCAGTTCTTCGAAATCGGCGCCGGTGCCAGCACCGAAGACGTCGATCCGCTGACCGCGACCCAGGCCTGGACCTCGGCAGGCAAGGAGAAGGCGTAATGGCCTTCAGTGCTGGCGGAGGCCAGAGCCACAATCAGCCGATGTCGGAAATCAACGTCACGCCGCTGGTCGACGTGATGCTGGTGCTGCTGATCATCTTCATGATCACGGCGCCGCTGATGACCCACAAGATTCCCATCGACCTGCCGCAGGCCTCGACGGTCAAGAATCCGGAAGAGCCGAATATCATCACGCTGGCGCTGACCGCCGACGGCAATCTCTACTGGAACGATATTTCCGTCACCAAGGACGACTGGAAGCGTCGCATCGGCGAGGCTGCGCTGCTACCCAAGCAACCGGAGCTGCAGTTGCGTGCCGACAAGACCACGCAATACCAGGCCCTGGCCGAGATCATGGCCGACGCCCAGAATGCGGGGATTAAAAAGATGGGGTTCATTACCACCCCTGAGAAAGGCAAGAAGTGAATAAAACGGCGGCCTGAGGCCGCCGTTTTTCATTCAGCGTTCAGACCGCGCCGCGCGCTATCCTTAACCATCTCTTGATGGAGTCTCCCATGCGCAAACAACCTTTCATTTCTGTGATTGCTACTGCCGGCCTGATCGCGATTACAACCGCAGCGCAGGCTGTTTCCTTCAAAGCCGACGATCAATACACAGCCGTGTTCAACGGCAATGTATTGTCGGCTACGGGCAGCAAAACCTATGGCAGGGGCGTTCTTAAAGCGGACGAAGTCAAAGCCTGCGTTGCACTGGCCAATCAAGTCAACGAACTGAATCGCGATGTGCAATCCCAGAAAGCGACCATTCACGGCAGCGCTGTCAGCCAGAACGAAGAAAATGCCGCGTTGAAGAAAATGAATGCCGACCTCGCAACTCAGAAAGCCTCAATCAGCGAACGAACCAAGGCACTGGCGGCTGAGAAATCAACACTCGACATGGACAAAAAAGATGCTGTTGATGCCTTTAATGCCCGATCAAGCGAGCTCGAAAAGGACAAAGAGAAATTGTCGGCTGATATCAAGGAATTCAATGCCAGGGCCGAGAAATGGAATGCAGCGCACGGTGACTCTGGCAAATCTGATGTCTCCACTTTTAACGACAAAGTTACGCGGCTGGACAAACTGCTAGACCAGTTTGACGACATGTGCGGTAGCAAAGACTATTACGCTGATGATTACGCCGCAGCCAAGGCGGCGCTCAAGCAATAACCGGCTGATGTAAGTGGCCGTGGAGATGCCCGCCGCCACCGGCGCGTCCGAAGCGCGCCCTCTTGCACGCGTGCTGTTCAGGCACCTGCCACCTTTCCTGGTCGCGGTCGGCATGGTGGTGGCCTGCACCCTGCTGTCTCTGATGCTGTCGACCTGGCTGGCGCCTGGCAGCCTGGATCTGCTGTACCTGACCGGCGTGCTGCTGGTGGCGATGAACCAGGGGCTTTGGCCATCCCTGGTGTGCAGCGTGCTGAGCTACCTCGCGTACTCGTACTACTTCGTGCCGCCGGTGCATTCGCTGCATATTGATCGCTCGCAGGACTGGCTCGACCTGCTCGCCTTCATGGTGGCGGCGATGATCACCGGCACGCTGACCGCGACCGTGCGGCGCCAGCTCACGCTGATCCGCAGGACCGCGCAACAGAATCACCAGCTCTACGATTTCACCGCCGGCATCGCCAGTGCGATCACCCGTGGCGAACTCGCCGCGCTGGTGCGCCAGCACGTTTCCGCGACACTGCACTGCGAAGCGCGCCTGCTGTTCCTGACGCCGCAGGGTACGCTGGACTCCGGCGGCGAAACGCCTAACTTCGACGAGGCCAGTCTCGCCGCGGCTCGGGAGAGCCTGCAAACCGGCTCAATGGCCGGCCGCGGCGGCAGCAGCCGCGCCGACACCGCCTGGACATTCCTTCCGCTGGGCAGCGGCGGCGACACAACGGCTGGCGTGCTCGGCGTGCGCCTGCTTGGCACCGACGACCGGCTCGACCGCAACCACCAGCGGCTGCTGCGGGCCATGCGCGACCAGACCCTGATCGCGTTGGACCGCATCGATATCGCCGCGCGGATGGAGCAGACCCAGTTGCTCAAGGAAACCGAGCGCCTGCGCGAGGCGCTGTTGTCGTCGGTCTCGCACGATCTGCGCACGCCACTGTCCAGCATCATCGGTGCCGCCACCACACTGCGTGATCTCGGCGGCGAACTGCATGACGGTCAGCGCCGCGAGCTGCTGGACACCGTGATCGACGAATCCAGCCGGCTCAACCGCTTCGTGCAGAACCTGCTGGACATGACCCGCATCGGCTATGGCGCGCTCAAACCACGGGCTGCCTGGGTCGACCTGCGCGAAATTGCCGGCGAGGCTCTGCGCACGCTGTCCAAGGCCTACCCGGAACACCGCGTCGTGATCGAGGGCGCCGATGACGAACTGCCTGCCGTCTTCACCGACGCCGTGCTCCTCGAGAGGGTGCTGTTCAACCTGCTCGACAACGCCGCCAAGTACGCGCCGGCCAGCGAACCCATCACCGTCGGCTTCCGCCATGATGGCGAGGCGCTGACCGTCACGGTAAGCGATGCCGGCCCCGGCATACCCGCCGACGAACGCGAGCGGGTTTTTGATATGTTTCACCGTGTGCAGCGCGGCGACGGAACCCCCGCCGGCACCGGCATGGGCCTGGCGATCTGCCGCGGCCTGATGCAGGCGCTCGGTGGCAACATCGCCGCGCACAGCGGCCCCGACGGCCGCGGCACTTCCATGATCCTCACACTGACGCTGCATCCCGCCCCGCCATGACGACTGCCAAGACCCGCATCCTGATCATCGACGACGAAGCCCAGATCCGCCGCTTCATCCGCATCGCGCTGGAAACCCAGGGTTACGAGGTGGTCGAGGCCGCCAGCGGTCGCGAGGGCCTGGCCCAGCACGACCGCACCAAGCCACAGCTGGTGCTGCTTGATCTCGGCCTGCCGGACATCGACGGCAAGCTGGTCGTCGAACAGCTGCGCGGACGCAGCCACGTCCCCGTCATCATCCTGTCCGTGCGTGCCGACGAGAACGAGAAGGTCACGGCACTGGACGCCGGCGCCAACGATTACGTCGCCAAACCGTTCGGCGCGGCCGAGTTGTCGGCCCGTATCCGGGCCGTGCTGCGCGCGCATACTGGCCGGCCGGCCTCGCAGCCGGTGCTGCACTGTGGCGATCTCACGGTCGACATCAGCCGGCGCGAAGTCACTGCGGCCGGCAAGCCGGTGAAACTGTCGAAAAAGGAATTCGAGATCCTGCATCTGCTGACCCACAACGCCGGCCGCGTGCTCACCCACGGCTACATCCTGCGCACGCTCTGGGGACCGGAGCACGAGCACGACACGCAGTATCTGCGCGTCTACGTCGGCCAACTCCGCGCCAAGCTGCATGACGATCCGGCCAAGCCGCGCTACATCGCCAACGAACCCGGCGTCGGTTACCGCCTGCTCGAGCAGGCGGCCTGAGCCTGTTACAGGCCACCCGCTCTCCGTATCCGCTGCCACACTGTTGTTTATATTTATATATCTATTTTATTTTCTATATATAAATTTAAACTAACCAGCCCGCGAAAAACCGAACAGCGGGTGACCCTTCGGAATGCGCCCGCATCGCCTCGCCACGGCCTTCGGACATAAAAAAAGCCGCAGGCTGGCCTGCGGCTTTTGCGTTGCGCAGCGGCCCGCTCAAAATGGGATGTCGTCATCCTCGAAACCGGCATCGGCCGGTGGCGCGGAGGGTGCCGGCGCCTGCTGGCGCGGCGCTCCGCCGCCCGAGCGCGCGGCGTAGCCGCCACCGCCGCCGCCCTCGCCCATGCTGCCGGTGCCGCCGCCCGGGCGGCCGTCCAGCATCTGCATGTCGTTGACGATGACCTCGGTGGTGTAGCGGTCGTGGCCTTCCTTGTCCTGCCACTTGCGCGTGCGCAGCGAGCCTTCGACGTAGACCTTGCTGCCTTTCTTCAAGTACTGCGCCGCGATCTCCGCCAGCTTGCGACGGAACACCACGTTATGCCACTCGGTGTGTTCCTTCTTTTCGCCGGACTGCTTGTCGGTCCAGGATTCGCTGGTGGCGATGGTGGCATTGGCCACCGCGTCGCCGTTGGGGAAATAGCGCGACTCCGGGTCTTTGCCGAGATTGCCGATCAGAATGACTTTGTTGACGCCACGCGCCATGACGGGACTCTCCGATTAAGGGTTTGAAGGCGCTGGCGCATTCGTCTGCATGCCAAACGCGAAAGTGAGCCAGAGTAACGGCAGGCACGCGGCGACGGCAAGCACGCCGTTGGGGCCGTAGTGCAGCATCGCCCAGCCGCCCAGGGCGCCGCCCAGCGGCTGGCCGATGAACTGCGCCGTGGCGTACACGCCCAGCGCGGCGCCCTTGGCCTCCGGCGCGGCACGGCGCGACACGCGCGAGGGCAGCAGCCCCTCCAGCAGGTTGAAGGCCAGGAAAAACAGCGACAGGCCGGTGATCAGCCCCGCGGCGCCGTGCCAGAACCCGGCCACGGCCAGGCCGGCCGCCAGTGTCGCCACCGCGCCCAGCAGCAGCGGCCGGGCCGCGCCCTGGTCGGCGCGACGCATCAGCGGCAGCGCCAGCAGCAGCGTGCCGAGCAGCACCGGCAGGTAGATTTTCCAGTGCTGCGGGGCCGACCAGCCGAACTGCCGCTCGATCAGCGCCGGCACCGCCAGGAACACGCAGGGCACCAGCGCATGCAGCACCAGGATGCCGCCGTTGAGGCGCAGCAGTTCGCGGTCGCTGAAGGCGCCGCCGAAACCACCGGCGCTCTGCACGCGCGCCAGTCGCTCCGGCCGCGGCGCCGCCCACCAGATCACCGGCAGCGCCAGCAGAGACAGCAGCGCCGTCATGTGAAAAATGCCAGGCACCCCGAGCAGGCCGTCGGCCACCGGGCCGAGGATCAGCGCCAGCACGAAGGCGAACCCCATACCGGCGCCCATCACCGCCATCGCGGTGGTGCGCACCTGTTCGCGGGTCACGTCGGCGAGCAGCGCGGTGACCGCCGAGGAAATAGCACCCGCGCCCTGCAACGCGCGGCCCAGGGCGATCACGAGAATATTGTCGGACAGGCCGGCCACGAAGCTGCCCAGCGCGAACACCACCATGCCCAGCGCGATCACCGGCCGGCGGCCGATGCGGTCAGACAGCCGGCCCAGCGGAATCTGGCACACCGCCTGCGTCAACCCCGACGCCGTGAGCGCAAAGGCGATCATCTCGGCGCTCGGGTGTCCCGGCAGTCCGCCGGCATAGAGCGCGAACACCGGCAGGATCATGAAGACGCCGAGCATGCGGAGGGCGTAGATCGCGCCGAGCGCCAGGGTGGCGCGCCATTCCAGGGCATTCATGGGGGTGTGCGGCCTTCCAGGCGTGCGCCTTGCAAAGATGACAGGACCCGGCGTTGGGGAATTTGCCTTGCGGCTTGCGTATAGTACCGGGTCGGCTCCGCGATTTTAGCATCGGCGACCTCACGCTGTACCGGTCCGCCCGCGGTGCCGCCTCCCGCTTTCCGTTGCTCCGACCCGAGTTCATGGACACCATCAGCATCCGCGGCGCCCGCACGCACAACCTCAAGAACGTCTCGCTGGATCTGCCACGCGACAAGCTCATCGTCATCACTGGCTTGTCCGGTTCGGGCAAATCCAGCCTCGCCTTCGACACGCTCTACGCCGAGGGCCAACGCCGTTACGTCGAATCGCTGTCCGCCTACGCGCGGCAGTTCCTCGGCCAGATGGACAAGCCCGACGTGGATAGCATCGAGGGTCTGTCGCCGGCGATCTCGATCGAACAGAAATCGACCAGCCACAACCCGCGCTCCACCGTCGGCACCGTCACTGAAATTTACGACTACCTGCGCCTGCTGTTCGCGCGCGTCGGCACGGCACGCTGCCCGGACCACGATGTGGCACTGGAAGCGCAGTCGGTCGGCCAGATGGTGGACCAGGTGCTGACGCTGCCGGAGAACAGCGCCTGGATGCTGCTGGCGCCGGTGGTCCGCGGCCGCAAGGGCGAACACGCCGAATGGTTCGAGCAGATGCGCGCGCAGGGCTTCGTGCGTGCACGCGTCGACGGCAAGGTCTATGAGCTGGACGAGGTGCCGACGCTCAACCGCAAGCTCAAGCACGACATCGAGATCGTCGTCGACCGCTTCAAGGTCCGCAGCGACATCAAGCAGCGCGTCACCGAATCCTTCGAGACCGCACTGCGCCTGGCCGACGGGCTGGCGCTGGTCGCGCCGCACGGCGGCGACGGCGACACCCTGACCTTCTCCTCGCGCATGTCCTGCCCGCATTGCGGCTACTCGCTGGAGGAACTGGAACCGCGCCTGTTCTCGTTCAACAACCCGACCGGCGCCTGCCCGAAATGCGACGGCCTCGGCGCCCTGCAGATCTTCGACCCGGAGCGCGTGGTCGCGCACCCGGAACTGTCGCTGGCCTCCGGCGCGATCCGCGGCTGGGACCAGCGCAATCCCTACTACTGGCACTTCGTCCTGTCGCTGGCCAAGCACTACAAGTTCGACCCCGACACCCCGTTCGAGAAACTGCCGCAGAAGACCCGCGAGGTGCTGCTGTTTGGCAGCGGCGAGGACAAGCTGCCGTTCGAGTATCCGGACGAGCGCGGCCGTATCAGCACGCGCGTGCATCGCTTCGAGGGCATCATCCCCAATCTCGAACGCCGCTATCGCGAGACTGAATCCGACGCGGTGCGCGAGGAGCTTTCCAAGTACCTCTCGGACAAGCCCTGCCCGGAATGCAGGGGCGAGCGCCTCAACCGCGCCGCACGTCATGTGTTCGTGGCCGGCCGCAACCTGCCGTCATTGACCCACCAGTCGGTGCGCGAATCCGAGGCCTTCTTCACGCAACTGAAGCTGCCCGGACACAAGCAGGAGATCGCCTCCAAGATCGTCAAGGAGATCGGGGCGCGTCTCGGCTTCCTCAACAACGTCGGTCTCGATTATCTGACCCTGGCGCGCAGCGCCGAGACGCTGTCCGGCGGCGAAGCGCAGCGCATCCGTCTCGCCTCGCAGATCGGCGCCGGCCTGGTCGGTGTGATGTATGTGCTCGACGAGCCCAGCATCGGCCTGCACCAGCGCGACAACGAGCGCCTGCTTCAGACGCTGTTCCGCCTGCGCGATCTCGGCAACACCGTGATCGTGGTCGAGCACGACGAGGACGCGATCCGCCATGCCGACTACGTGGTCGACATCGGACCCGGCGCCGGCGTGCACGGCGGCCGCATCGTCGCGCAGGGCACGCCCAAGGAAATCGAGAGATCGCGCGACTCCGTCACCGGTCATTACCTGTCCGGCGCCACCCGCATCGAGGTGCCGAAGCTGCGCATGCCGCGCCAACCGGGTCGGGAGGTGGTGCTGCGCGGTGCACGCGGCAACAACCTCAAGAGCGTCACCGCCGAAATCCCCTGTGGCCTCATCACCTGCGTCACCGGCGTCTCCGGTTCCGGCAAGTCCACGCTGATCAACGACACGCTCTATGGCTACGCCGCGCGCGCACTCAATGGCGCCGGCACGCAGCATGCCCCCTGCGATGCCATCGAGGGCCTTGAGCATCTCGACAAGGTGATCGACATCGATCAGTCGCCGATAGGTCGCACGCCGCGCAGCAACCCGGCGACCTATACCGGCCTGTTCACGCCGATCCGCGAACTGTTCGCCGGCGTGCCGGAGGCGCGCGCGCGTGGCTACGAGGCCGGCCGCTTCAGCTTCAACGTCAAGGGCGGACGCTGCGAGACCTGCGAGGGCGACGGCGTGATCAAGGTCGAGATGCATTTCCTGCCGGACGTCTACGTCACCTGCGATACCTGCAAGGGCAAGCGCTACAACCGCGAGACGTTGGAGATCAAGTACAAGGGCAAGAGCGTCAACGAAGTGCTCGACATGACGGTCGAGGACGGGCTCGAGTTTTTCAAGGCCGTCCCGGCGATCCGCCGCAAGCTGGAGACGCTGATGGATGTCGGACTGAGCTACATCACGCTCGGCCAGAACGCGACCACGCTCTCCGGCGGCGAGGCGCAGCGCATCAAGCTGGCCAAGGAGCTGTCGCGCCGCGACACCGGCCAGACGCTGTACATCCTCGACGAGCCGACCACCGGCCTGCACTTCCACGACGTGGCGCAGTTGCTCAAGGTGCTGGAGCGCCTGCGCGACCACGGCAACACCGTGGTGATCATCGAGCACAACCTCGACGTGATCAAACGCGCCGACTGGATCATCGACCTCGGCCCCGAGGGCGGTAGCGGCGGCGGCGAGATCGTCGCAGCCGGCACGCCGGAGGACATCGTCAAGGTCAAGCGCTCGCACACCGGCCGCTTCCTCAAACCGCTGCTGAAAACCTGAGTCGCCGTGATCGCGGCCGGTCGTCGCCGCAGGCTATGCTGCGGCGGAACGCAGCCTCTCATGTCGCGAGCAGGAGACCGATGATGCGATTTGCCCCTCATGCCGGACACTGCATGCTGGCGCTGACCATCCTGCTGGGCGCCGTGCCGGCCGGCGCGGCCGATAACGCCACCGCCGCGCAGCAGGCGGCGCTGGGGGCGCCGGCCTGCCGCGCCATCCAGCCGTTCTACTGGGAGATTGGCGACCGCGACGGCGTACTCGCGGGCGGTGGCGCGCCGCTCGACGAGCGCACCGTGGCACGCAACACCGCGATGCCGGTCGCTTCGGCCAGCAAATGGTGGTACGGCGCTTATGTGGTGGAACAGCGCCAGGGCGCGCTCACCGACGCGGATTTGCGCGCCTTGCGCATGCTCAGCGGCTACCACGACCTGCGTTACGGCAGTTGCGTGCGCTTGATCGCGGCAAGGCGCGAGCGTGAAACCGTCGCCGAATGCCTCAGCGAGCGCGGCAACGACACCTATACCGCCGCCGACCTCGATCGCTTCTTCTACAACGGCGGCCACTTCCAGCAGCACGCGGTGCACGAGATGGGCCTGGGTGCCGCGAACAATGCCGAGCTGGCCCGCCGCATCAACGAAACCCTCGGTCTCCACATCCGCTACGACAGTCCGCAACCCGCCGGCGGCGGCATTGCCAGCGCCTCGGATTACGCAATCTTCCTGCGCAGGCTGCTGGCCGGACAACTGCGCCTCGGCACCTTGCTCGGCGCGCAGGCGGTCTGCACGCAGCCGGGCGCCGCCTGTCCCAGCGCGGTATTGACGCCAGTCAGCAACGGCGAGGCCTGGCATTACGCCCTGGCGCACTGGGTCGAGGACGATCCGCGCGCCGGCGACGGCGCCTACAGCAGCCCCGGCGCCTTTGGTTTCTATCCCTGGATCGACGCCCATCGCCGCTTCTACGGCATCGTGGCCCGCCACTCGCTGCACCCGAAGGCCCATCTGCAGTCGGTCGAATGTGGCCGGCTGATCCGCAAGGCCTATCTCAGCGAATCTCCAGATACTTCGCACCCCTGAGCGGCGACGCCGGATGGTCAGTGCATCACGCTGCGGTTGCGCCCATCGTTCTTGGCGGCATAGAGCGCCTGGTCGGCCCGCTTGATCACCTGTTCCAGGCTCGTCGCTGGCGCAACGTTCTCGGCGACGCCGGCGCTGACCGTCACGCACAAGGGCTCTTGCTGACCGGGCAGGCTCGTTTGGGCAATCCGCTGTCGCAGGCGCTCGGCCAGGGTCCAGGCCGACTGGGCGTCGGTCTCGGGCAGCAGCACAATGAATTCCTCGCCGCCGTAGCGCGCAAAGACGTCGCTGGAGCGCAGGTCATTGCCGACCACGCGGGCGACGTGACGGAGCGCCTCGTCACCGACGTCGTGGCCGTAGCGATCGTTGATCGACTTGAAGTGATCGACGTCGAACATCACCACCGACAGTGGCTGATCGTGACGGCGCGCCAGCTCCGCCTGCCGGCGTCCCACGGCGAGGAAATGCCGCCGGTTGAAGATGCCGGTCAGCTCATCTGTCTGCGCGGCCGCGCGCTCCCGTTGCAGGGACTGCTGCAGGGCCTGATTCATGCGCTCGGATTCCGCCTGCGCCACCTGCAGGGCTATCTGGGCCTGATGGCGGGCGGTGATGTCCTGGTTGACCACGATCACGCCGGTGGCCGTGCCGCCCGGCTCCCGCAGGGGCACGGCGGAATTGAGCAGAAACTTGCGGCTGCCATCGCCGCAGACGATCTGGATTTCCTGATCGATCAGCGGCTCGCCGTCGGCGATCACGGACTCCACACACCACTGCGACGGCGCAGTGCCCTGACCGTTGCCCGCCCAGTCACCGGGATTCGCGTCGTTGCCCGCCGGCTGGAGCGCGCGATCCCCAGCCCAGATCCGCTGGCCGGCGGCATTGCCATGAATCACCCGGCCTTGCGCATCGATCACCCAGACGCCGACCGGCAGGGTCTCCAGGATGGTCCTGAGCGTCTGCTCGGCGCGCGCCTGCGCCAGCTCCGCCTTCTTGCGCGCCGTGATGTCCTCGTGCGCGACCACGGCACGCGAGGCACCGCCGACGTCGCAGCGCGTGATGCGCAGCGTGAACCAGCGCTCCGCCTCCGGCGAGTGACAGGGGTATTCGATGACGATGCGGTCGGCACGGCTGTCCAGCACGCGCCGCAAGCCCTCGCTGACCGCTGCGATAGTGGGGTCGCCGGAGGTTTCAAACGCACGCTCGCAGATGGCGAGATAGTTTTCGCCGACGTAGGCGCGGGCGCTCTCGCCGCAGTTGTCGGCGGCGAACCGGCGCCAGGGTTCGTTGACGCCGATGATGCAGCCCTGCGCGTCCAGCACCGCGATATGCGCGGTGAGGGAATCCAGCACGGCCTGGGCGAATTCCGGCGGTTGGTGACGCATGGCGAGGCCCCTGCACTTCGCCCGCGGGAGCGCGCGCGAATCCGATTGGCAGGGGTTCAGTGTCCGCGGGCGGCGCGCCCTTGGAAATGACACAGATCAATCGGCGGGCCCGTCAGGCCCGGGATCGGCCGGTGCCCGCCGGCGCTGACGCAACGGCGTACGGACGCGCGGGCCGGATCAGGGACGCGCAGGCGGCGGCGCGCTGGCTGGAGGCGGCGGCAGTTGCGGCGAAACCATGGCAAAGCCCGGCACCTGGTTGCCCTTGCTGTACATGCACTGCTCGTAGGCAAGGTCATAGCGGCGCTGCAGGCCGTAGCTGGAGTTGTCGGCATAACCGCCGCCGGCGAGCGCACCGAACAGCAGGCCGGCACCGGCACCGACACCCGCGCCGCTGGAGTTGTTGGCCAGCAGCGCGCCGGCGGCGGCACCCAGGGCGGCACCCGCCGCCGCATGACCCACCGCCTTGCCGTTGGCGCTATCCGCCGAGCCCTGACCGCCGATCTGCACCTGCGCAAACTGGCGGCAGGTCTGATCCTCGGCGGCGAACACTTCAATCGGCTTGTACGGCGCCGGCATTACGGCCACGTTGGGCCCCGTCGGCATCTGCACGCAGGCGCCCAGCATCAGCACCACCGGTGCGGCCAGCATTCCACTGACGTGTAGTCGTTTCATCGCGGATTCTCCTCAGGGCTTGGGGACGCTTGCGGGTGGCGGCGGCGTCGCCGGGACGCTGGTCCAGCCACCGGGGCACTCGGTGACATACGGATAGTAGCCCGCCGGGTTGCCGCACCAGTACCAAGACAGCGCGGGCGCCGGGCCGGTCAGCGGCTGCTGCACCACCACGGTGGTTTCGATCGGTGCCGGGTACGGGTACACCGGGACGTCGTAGTAGTACCAGCCCGGCCCCACTACCCACCACCAGCCGTAGCGGCCGCCGTGCCAGCTGTGCGCCCAGTAGCCGCCGCCCCAGCCGCTGGTGACGACCACGCGCGGACCGACGTAGTAATGGCCGTAATAGCGGCCATGCCAGGCCAGCGCCTCGCCGGACACCGCGAGGCCGAACATCATGACCAGCAAAGAGAGGATGAGAGGAAAACGAATTCGAGCCATCGGCGTCACCTCGATGTTTCGCGCGGCAATCTCTGCGCAGACCGGCAGGCAGGCATCGCTATCGACGCCTGCCTCGATCATTTTGACCAACGCCGCCCCGCAAAAATTCAGGCGTAACGTTTTTTTACCCGCATCCCGGCTCCGCCGGCAAACCGGCGCCGGTCGCAACCGCCATTTTCCAGCCACCCGCTCTTGCCGCCAGCCCGGTTCAGGTTGTTATATATTATTTATCAAATTAATAAATGATAAATAAATAATAACAATCTCCCCAGGGAAAGCAGCCACAGCGGGTGGTCGGTTTCAGGCCTGCACCGGGGCGGACGAGGGCCATAGCCAGGCCGCGCCGCGCACGCCGCTGCTGTCGCCGTGCCGGGCCGGCACCAGCCGCGTGTGCACCACGTCGGAAAAAATCCATTGATCCCACAGCGCCGGCACATAGCGGTACAGGCGCTGCACGCGCGACACGCCGCCGCCGAGCACGATGACCTCGGGATCGAGCACGTTGACGATATGCGCCAGCGCGCGCGACAGGCGATCTTCGTAGCGGGACAGCGTGGCGGCGGCTTTCTCGTCGCCGGATTCCGCCCGCGCGACCACGTCCTCGGCCGCGATCCGCTCGCCCGTCACCCGCGCATGATCGGCGGCCAGGCCGACGCCGGACAGCCAGGTTTCGATGCAGCTGGGCTTGCCGCACCAGCAGTGCGTGCCACTGACCTCGTCCCACTCCGGCCGCGGCCACGGCAGCGGATTGTGCCCCCACTCGCCGCCGACGCCGTTGGCACCCACCACCAGTTCGCCGTTGATGACGATGCCACCGCCGACGCCGGTGCCGAGAATCACCGCGAACACATTACTCGCGCCCGCTGCGGCGCCATCGCGCGCCTCCGACAAGGCCAGGCAGTTGGCATCGTTGGCCATGCGCACGGCGCGTCCCAGCTGCGCTTCCAGATCGCGCTGGAACGGCTGGCCGTTGAGGCATAGCGAATTGGAGTTGCGCATCAGCCCCGTGGCGGGCGACACCGAACCGGGATGGCCGATGCCGACCGGCAGCCCCGCGCGGCCCGCCGTGCGCTCCAGCCGCCCGATGAGATCCACCACCGCCGACAGCGTGCCTGCGTAATCGCCCTGCGGCGTGGCCACGCGCTCGCGCTGCAGGATGGACGAGTCCTCGCCCATCACGATGCCTTCGATCTTGCTGCCGCCGAGGTCGATGCCGATTCTCATGGACTGCCTGTCTGCCGTGCGCCGGGCCGCAAGGATACGGCAGATCGGCGCTGGCGCTGACGCCGTTCGATCTACGGTATAGTGCCGTCACAGGAGATGGCATCCTCCTCGAACCGCCCCCTCGGGGCTGATGATGCCTACCGATCCTGGGTCGCCGGGCGGTAGGTTGTGTCCCAACTCCCGCTCAGCTTCCCGACACCAACGACTGGGAGCATGAGATGACTTCGTGGGGTTTTCTTGCCGTCGCCGTCGGCGGCGCCTTGGGTTGCTGGCTCCGCTGGATTCTGGGCGTGGCGTTCAATGCGCTGTTTCCGGCCATTCCGCCGGGCACCCTGATCGCCAATTTCACCGGCGGCTATGTCATCGGCGCGGCCATCGGCTATTTCGCAGCGACCCCAGGCCTTGCGCCCGAGTGGCGCCTGCTGATCATCACCGGCTTCTGCGGCGGACTGACGACCTTCTCGACCTTCTGCGCCGAGCTGACCTCGCTGCTGCAGGCCGAGCGCTGGGGCGCCATGGCCGGCGCCATCACCCTGCACGTCGGCGGCTCGCTAGCGATGACGCTGGCGGGCATGGCCTCGATGCGCCTGCTGCTCAGGTAACGGAGACCCGCATGGACGGATACCAGATCACGTTTTTCACGCAGCAGGATCGCCGGCATCATGGCAAGCCGCTGGCCGAGTGGCTGGTGCAACTGGCCAGGGACCTGCACCTGCGCGGCGCCACACTGATGCCCGCCGCCGAAGGTTTCGGCAGGACCGGCCGCATTCATTCCGCGCATTTCTTCGAGCTGACGGATCAGCCGCTGGAGGTGGTGATGGTGGTCACCACCGATCAGGCCGAGCAGCTGTTCGCCAGGCTGCGCCTGGAGCAGGTGCGCCTGTTCTACGTGAAATCGCCGGTGGAGTTCGGCGTGCTGGGCGAGTAAGCCGGCGCTCAGGCCACACGGCGGCGCCACGCGCGCCAGCCATCGAGCAGCATCGCGAGGATGCCGCCGATCAGCGCCAGCAGCATGTCCTTGTGCGCGTCCCAGACATCGCCCTGCGTGCCGAGATACGCCTGGCCAAGATCACCGCCGAAGATTTCCGCCGCGACCCACTCGAACAGTTCGAACAGCATCGACACCGCTGCGATGATCGCCACCGGCACCCACCTGCGGGCGCGACCATGAATCTCGCCGCCCTGGTCGAGCAGTTCCTGGATCGGGCGAAACAGCAGCAGCCCGAACAGGAAATGCACCAGGCGGTCGAACATGTTGCGGGTGAAGCCGAACAGCGCGTCGATGGAAAATCCGCCAAGCAGTTGCGCCCAGCGCTCGTAGGGCACCTGGGCATAGGTGTAGTGCGCACCGATCTCGTGCAGCACGCCGAACACGAACAGCAAGGCATACGACGCATCGCTCAGCGGCGCGCGGCGATGGCGCCACAGCAGCCAGCCACTGACAGCAAGGGCCAGCACGTTCTCCAGCAGCCAGTCGTGGCGATCGTTGGGATGGATCGCCAGCAGCACCCAGACGGCTGCGAAGGCCAGCGCAAAACGCGCGGGCCAGGGCCCGGTCGGCGTGGCGGCAGCCGTCATGCGTGAAGTCCGCGTTCAGACATGCGCCCACGCTAAGCGCGACGGCCGCAAAAGAAAAGGCCGGCATGCGCCGGCCTTTTCCTGCGCCGCCACAGCTCAGTGCGCGCCGCTGCGGTCGGTCTGGATTTCCACCGCCTGCTGGAAGGTCGGGCGGTTGAGCCAAGGGATCGGCGGCACCGGGATGAAGCTGAAGCTGGTGTGCTCCACCGCGTCGTAGTCCTCCACCTTGGCGCCGCTCTTGCCCTTGGCGTTGGCCAGCTGGCTGCCGTCCCAGTTGGCCTGGTTTGACAGGCCGCCGAGGTCGTTGAGCGCGAGGGCCAGCGCATCCAGCACCGCCTTGCGGCAGTCGGCCGGCACGCCGGTGCCGGCGCACTTGAGCTGGCGGTAGTCCGTGTGTCCCGGCGTGCCCAGCGCGGCCTGGAACAGGCGCCGCATGTGCTGGAACCAGCCTTCCTGGAAGGCCGAACCCTGCGCACGCGGCGCGTCGTAGCGGCCGGTGAGCAGCGGCGCGCCCTTGCCCTCGATGGCGGTCATCTGCGGCAGCACGGTGTCGATCAGGTGCGGATACCAGGCGTCCATCAGCACGACGGCGGCGCGGTGGTCGTACTGCTTGCCATTGGGATCGCGGTCGCGGCGGTAGGACCCCAGGCCCTTGCCCTGGTTGATCCAGGCGGCGGAGCCATCATCCATCCAGTCCTGCATCAGCGCGATCACCTGGTTCTGGTCGGCGGTGAGCGTGCCCTGCTTCATCAGCTGCAGGATCAGCGGCAGCACGTCGAACCCGCGCAGATCGGTGTAGGCGGTGTCGGCCATCACCTCGACCATGGTGCCGAGATCGTGCTTGCGGCCGCTGGCCTTGAACGCGGCGAGGCGCTGCTGAAGCATGGTCACGCGGTGCGTCGGCCCGAACGTGCCGTTGCTGTCGGCCGCCCACCAGCCGGGCGCGCCGCTGTTGTTCCAGTTGGCCATGTAGCCCTTGGCCGGGTTGGTGTCCTGGATATGCGCGGACAGCGGCAGGTAGCCCGACCACTCGAAATAGCCATCCATCGGATCGCCCTGCACCACCGGCGTGGTGCGCGGCGGAAACGGCTGCGTGCCGCCGTAGGGCGTGGGATCGAAGCTGCGGTCCGCCACCCAGTCGTAGCGGCCATCGCCCCACACCGGCAGGTCCGGATGCTGCGCCGGATCACGTTGCGGGTAGAGGCCAGACTGGATGTAGGCGAGGTCCTGCTTGTCGACGTAGAGCCAGTTGAAGGTGCTGGTCATGCTGTTGAACAGCTGCTTGAAGCGCTGCTGCGTCATCGGCTTGCCGGTGGTGGTCAGCAGCGCGAAGGGCGCGGCGGTATCGACGTCGCTGAGGAAGGTCGAACGCTCGGTGGAAATCGCCACCGGCACGCCGTTGACCGTCGCGGTTGCGATCACCGGGCCGTAGTGCGTGCGGATCACGAAGCGCTTCACCGCCTCCGGCTGCGCCGGGCCGCCGAGCGCGATGCTGGCAGGCGTCGGCGTCGCCGTCCACTCGTCGGTGCGCTCGTAGAACTTCACGCACTGGCCCTTGTAGAGATAACCATCGGCATCGGGGAAGCCGTCGCCGTTGGCATCGGCGCGCGAGGGCGTGGAGCCATCGATGTTGCACAGCTTCGACACGCGCGTGTCGGTGAAATCGCTCTCCGCCGATGTCGGGCTCCAAGCGAAATCGAGGCCGTGGCCGATGACGATGTACGGCAGGTTCACGGTGCTGATGCCGCGCGCGGCGAGTTCGTAGGGCGTGCCGCCCTTGGACACCACCGCCGCCTCCCACAGCAGCTGCGGATTGAAGTAACCGGTCTGCGGGCCCATCACCGCGATCGGATGACCGCTCTTGGTCTCGCTGGCGTTGACTCCGATCCAGTTGGACGTGGTCATCGGCAGGCCGTACTTGTTGAGGGCGCGGTGCAGGCTGCCCAGGGGGTCGGCCGAGGCGTAGAGCGGCGTGCCCTTGGGCTGCGCCCGCAGCGGCGGACGCGCATCGACCAGGCCACCGGCGCCGGTCACCGGCGCGAACGGCGACAGCGTCAGACGGCTCAGCGCGTCCAGCGGCGGCGGCAGCGCACCGAGGTTGATCAGCGGCGCACCGACGGCGGTGCCGTGACGCAGGTAGACCACGGACTGGAAGCTGCCCTTGTCCCAGAACGCGACACCGGCCGGCAAGGTCTGCGGGCAGGATTCGTCGATCACCGCCGGCGATTCGGTGGCGAAGGTCTTGTCCAGCGTGTGCGGCGTATCGGCGGCGTTGGCATGGCGCAGGTCGCGCCACAGCTCGCAGGCCGCCTGGGGCAGGCTGGTGGTGTTGGGCCCGATCGAGGGATCGAGCGTCTGCAGCAGGTTGACGTTGTTGGCCTCGCCGCCGCCACCGCCGCCGAGCGCCGACTGGATCAGCACGGCGTTGGCGACGATGTCGTTGACCGTGAACGGCCGCGGCGGAAAATTCGGCGGCACCTCCAGCGCCAGCGTCGCGTATTCCGGCGGCACTTCCTTCAGGCCCTGCGGCGTCTGCAGATAGGCGATGAAGGCGTTCATGCCGTCGACGAACATCTGCGTGTCATTGAGGAACATCGGCCCCAGCGGGCCGAGTTTCGCGACGGTGCGGTTGACCATGTCGGTCAGCTCCTGCTCGCTGTAGCCGGCGGGCGGACCGAATTCGAGATCGAGACCGTAGGTGGTATCGGAGGGGCCGAGGAATTCCGAGGCGCGGCCGCGGCCGGCGCGGCGCAGCACGTCGAACAGCCACAGGCGGTCCTGCGCGGCGGCAAAGCCCAGGCCGTACTCGGCGGCGCTGCGGTTGTCGCCGGTGATGTAGGGCACGCCCCAGCCGTCGCGCTGGATGGTGACCTTGGAGACGCCGTCCGGCGCGGTCAGCGTGCGCGTCGACACCGCGTCGGCGGCGGCCAGCGTGATGCCGGCGGGCTTGAAATAGTTGCAGGCCTGATCGGACGCCTTGACGTGCTCGGTGATGCTCTTGGGCGGGTTGCAGCTGTCCGCCTTCAGGCCCGGCTTGGCGTAGGACAGGTCGCCGTACATGTCGAGCTGGTCGCGGAAATTCTGCGGATACTGGATGGTCGGCACCTGCGACACCGGCGCGCCGACACCGCCGGCCGAGTTGCCGTTGCTGCCCGGCGGCACGATCGCCAGGAACGTGTTGCCGCCCGCGCCAGCGTCGGTGCCCGGCGTGCCGCCGTTGCTGCCGCCAGCGCCCGCCGTCGCCGCCGGCGTGCTGCTGCGGCTGCAACCGGCGACCAGCAGAGCGCTGGTCAGGATCAGGGCCGTCGCGGCCCGCACGGTAAACTGCGTCATTGCATTCCCCCATCGCACGATGCGCCCGCTGGATGCGGGTCTCGGATTGATACTAGATCAAATCATGTCGACGCCGGATAGGAATATTGATTCTCCCGCCGACGCGGTTCTGCGGGTGGATGCGCTGCCCGCGAACGCCCTCGGCGCCCTGCTCGCGCCCTATGGCCTGCGCATCGAGCACGTCGCCGTGGGCGCAGACATTCCCGGCAGCTACTGGGGCGAGCGCGAGGCCGGACTGATCGGCGACACGCTGTACCTGCGCGCCGACACGCCGGTGCACTCGGCGCTGCACGAGGCCGGCCACTGGCTGTGCATGGACGCGGCGCGCCGTGCCAGCGTCCACACCGACGCCCGCGGCGACGACGCCGAGGAAGTCGGCGTCTGCGTGCTGCAGGCCCTGCTCGCCGCGCAGCTGCCCGGCTACTCGCAGGCGCGGCTGTTCGCCGACATGGACGCCTGGGGCTACAACTTCGTCCTCGGCAGCGCGCAGGCCTGGTTCGAGGGCGATGCCGACGACGGGCGCGATTGGCTGCGCCGCCACGGCCTGGTCGACACGCGAGGGCAACTCAGCGGACAGCGTCGCGACGCCTGAGCCGGTCGCCGTTGTCGGTGCTACCGAGCCGCGCGGTCGTCGCGCGGCGCAGACAACCGCGACGTTGCGCCTCGCCACGCCTCGGCACGCCGCCCAGGCCACCCGCCGGTCGCGGCCGCCACTGCGCAAGCGGCGGGCCGCTCGCCCGAACATGGTCATCGCCGCCACCCGCTCGCCATCGCTACGCAGGGAAATTGGTTTTATTATATTTAACTTTTTTATTTTTGATAAATATTTAATCACATCCACAGCGTGCCGCAAGCGCAGAGCGGGTGGCGGCATCGGATGGTCGCCAACGGCATCGCCCGTCCGTCATTGATGTCTGCGCGTCCAATTCGCGCTTCGACGGCGTCCACCGCGCGCCCTGCGGCGTAAAGTCGGTGAGTGATTTTCTCCGGAGCCCGTCATGCATCCCCTGACCCGACCGATCCTGCCACGTGCGCTGCGCAGCGTGGCCCTGGCGCTAGCGCTCACCGCCTGCGCCGGCACACAAGCCGCCGCCGCGCCGCTGCCGCCCCCCGCGCAGGACCTGCCCCTGGCGGCGACGCACGGCCGCGCCAGCCTCGTGCTTTCCGGCGGCTGCTTCTGGGGCGTGCAGGCGGTGTTCCAGCACGTGCGCGGCGTGCTCAGCGCTACCTCGGGCTACGCCGGCGGCAGCGCCGACACCGCGCACTATGAGACGGTCAGCAGCGGCGATACCGGCCACGCCGAGTCGGTGCAGGTGGTTTACGACCCGGCGCAGATCACGCTGGGTCAGCTGCTGCGCGTGTTCTTCGCGGTGGCGCACGATCCCACGCAGCGCAACCGCCAGGAACCGGACCAGGGCACGCAGTACCGCTCCGCCATCTGGTTCGGCGACGCCGCGCAGCAGCGCATCGCCGCCGCCTACATCGCGCAACTCGATGCCGCGCACGTCTTCGGCACGCCGATCGCCACGCAGCTCAATCCGCTGCCGGCGTTCTACCCGGCCGAGGGCTATCACCAGGACTACGCGCGCCTGCATCCGAACGATCTCTACATCGTGATCAACGACCGTCCCAAGGTCGAGCACCTGCGCGAGCAGTTCCCGCAGTTGTACGTCGAGCCGCGCTGAAACAAAACGCCGCGCGATTCGTCATCGCGCGGCGTGGTCGTCGCAGCCGTCACGCCGGCGCAGGCCGGCAAGGCGGCAGATGCAGCCTGCTCAGTGCCGGGCAGCCTTGGCCTGGTTGGCCACGGCCTCGGCGGCCTTCTTGGCCGCCTCGGGATCGCCGAGATAGCGGAAACTCTTCACCGACAGATTGTCGTGCAGCTCGAACAGCAGCGGGATGCCGGTCGGGATGTTGAGCTCGACGATCTGATCGTCGGCAATGTTGTTGAGGTACTTGTACAGCGCGCGCAGCGAATTGCCGTGCGCGGTGACCAGCACCGTCTGGCCACCCTTGAGCTGCGGCGCGATGGCGTCGTGCCAGTACGGCAGCACGCGGTCCAGCGTGGTCTTGAGCGACTCGGTGCCCGGCAGCACGGAGGCATCGAGGCGCGCGTAGCGACGGTCGAAGCGCGGATGGCCACCGTCGTTCTCGTCCATCTTCGGCGGCGGGATGTCGTAGGAACGACGCCAGACCTTGACCTGCGCCTCGCCGTACTTGGCGGTGGTCTCGGACTTGTCCAGGCCCTGCAGGCCGCCGTAGTGACGCTCGTTGAGGCGCCAGCTCTTGTGCACCGGAATCCACAGCTGGTCCATCTCGGCCAGCGCCGCGTGCTGCGTGTTGATGGCGCGCTTGAGCACCGAGGTGTGGGCGACGTCGAACATCAGGCCCTCCTCGCGCATCAGCTTGCCGGCGGCCTGCGCCTCGGCGCGGCCCTGCTCGGTGATGTCGACATCCACCCAGCCGGTGAAGCGGTTGTCGAGGTTCCACTGGCTCTGGCCGTGGCGCAGCAGCACGAGTTTCTTGGTCATGCAGACATCTCCCTTAAGCCGTCATGCGCCTTAGAACAGCGCTTGCGACGGCAACGTTCTGAAATACTCCAGCGCCTGCGGATTGGCCAGCGCATCGGTGTTCTTCACCGGCTTGCCGTGCAGCAGGTCGCGCACCGCGATCTCGGTGATCTTGCCACTGATCGTGCGCGGCACCTCCGGGCAAGGCAGGATTTTCGCGGGCACGTGGCGCGGCGTCAGTTCGGCGCGGATCGCGCGGCGGATTTTATCGCCTAGCGCGTCCGACCACACCATGCCCTCGCGCAGGCGCACAAACAGGATCACGCGGTCGTCATTGTCGTGGCGGTGGCCGACCACCACCGACTCCAGCACCTCCGGCAGCGCGTCGACCACGCGGTAGATCTCGGCGGTGCCGATGCGCACGCCGCCGGGGTTGAGCGTGGCGTCGGAGCGGCCGCTGATGCGCAGGCCGCCGTGCGCGGTGAACTCGCAGTAGTCGCCGTGATGCCAGACGCCGGGGAAGCGCTCGAAGTAGGCGGCGCGGTAGCGCGCGCCGTCGGCGTCGTTCCAGAAGCCCACCGGCATCGACGGGAACGGTTTCGTGCAGACCAGTTCGCCCGGCGCGCCACGCAGCGGCTGGCCGTCCTCGCCGAACACGTCCACCGCCATGCCCAGGCCCGGCCCCTGCAGCTCGCCGCGATACACCGGCGACCAGGGATTGCCGAGCGCGAAGCAGGAGACGATGTCGGTGCCGCCGGAGATCGAAGCCAGTTGCACGCCGGGCTTGATCGCGGCATCAACGTAGTCGAACTGCTCCGGCGCCAGCGGCGAGCCGGTGGAATACAGCAGCCGCAGGCGCGGCAGCGGATGGTGCTGGGCCGGACGATAGCCGTCCTTGTCCAGCGCCGAGAGATACTTGGGGCTGGTGCCGAAGTGCGTCACGCCCTCGGCCTGCGCCAGATCCCACAGCCGCGGCGCACCCGGGTGGAACGGCGAGCCGTCGTACAGCAGCAGCGTGGCGCCGGTACCGAGGCCGGCGACCAGCCAGTTCCACATCATCCAGCCGCAGGTGGTGAAGAAGAACAGCGTGTCGCCCTCGCGCAGATCGCCGTGCAGGCGATGCTCCTTGAGCTGCTGCAGCAGGGTGCCGCCGACGCCGTGGACAATGCACTTGGGCTTGCCGGTGGTGCCGGAGGAGAACATCACGTACAGCGGCGCGTCGAAGGCGACGCGGCGGTAGCGCGGCGCCGCACCGGGCACGCCATAGTCCGGCATCGCCACCGCGCCGGGCAGCGGCGACAGGTCCGGCGTGTCGCCCAGGAACGGCACGATCACCAGGCGCGACAGGTCCGGCAGCGCCGCCCGCACGCGGGCGATGCGCGCGCGGGTGTCGATGTCCTTGCCGCCGTAGCGGTAGCCGTCGCAGGCGAACAGCACCTTCGGCGCGATCTGGCCAAAGCGGTCGAGCACGCCGGCCTCGCCGAAATCCGGCGAGCAGGACGACCACACCGCGCCGAGACTGGCGGTGGCCAGCATCGCCACCACCGTCTCCAGCGTATTGGGCATGAAGCCGGCGACACGGTCGCCCTCGCCGACGCCATCGGCGGCCAAGGCGGCGGCAACTTCGGCGACCCGCGCGCGCAGCTGCGTGCGGGTCAGCGTACGGCGGCGGCCGCGCTCGTCGTGCGCGATCAACGCCACCGCGTCGCCGTCGAAGCGCAGCAGGTTCTCGGCGAAGTTGAGCCGCAGTTCCGGGAACCAGCGCGCGCCCGGCATCGCGGTGGCGTCCAGCAACGCCGGCTCGCGCGCGCCCTCGGCGATCACGCCGGCGAAATCCATGAACGAAGACCAGAACGCCGGCGCCTGTTCCACCGACCAACGCCAGAGCGAGGCGTAATCGCCGCTGCGTCCCGACCACTGGCCGCGCGCGGCCAATGTCTGCGCGAAGGCCGTGAGTTGCGTCTGCGCGATACCGGCCGGTGTCGGCGACCAGATCGGCGTGTCGGCGCTCACGCCGCCACCTTGCACGCGGCCTGGCCGAGCTTGCTGGCCGGCGTGCGGCCGAGCTGCTGTGAAATCCACACCGAGGTCTGCAGCAGCGCGTCGGCATCGACGCCGGTCTCGCAACCCATGCCGTGCAGCATGTAGATCAGGTCCTCGGTGGCGACGTTGCCGCTGGCGCCGTTGGCGTAAGGGCAGCCGCCGAGGCCGGAGACCGAGGCGTCCGCGACGCGCACGCCCTCCTCGAGGCAGGCCAGGATATTGGCCAGCGCCTGGCCGCGGGTGTCGTGGAAATGCACCGCGAGCCGCTCCATGCCGACCGCATCAGCGCAGGCGCGCAGCATGGCGCGCGCCTTGCGCGGCGTGCCGACGCCGATGGTGTCGCCCAGCGAAATCTCGTAGCAGCCGGCATCCGCCAGCACCTGCGCGACGCGCACCACCTCGGACACCGGCACTTCGCCCTGATAGGGGCAGCCGAGTACCGTCGAGACGTAGGCGCGCACCTTGAGCTGCTTCGCCAGGGCCTGCGCGATCACCGGCGCCAGCCGCGCCAGCGACTCCTCGACGGTGGCGTTGATGTTCTTCTGCGTGAAGGCGCTGGAGGCGGCGGTGAACACCGCGATCTCCTGCACGCCGGCGGCCAGCGCGCGCTCCAGGCCCTGCACATTGGGCACCAGCACCGGGTAGCTCACACCGGGCTTGCGCGGGATGCCGGCAAGCACCGCGTCGGCGTCCGCCATCTGCGGCACCCACTTCGGGCTGACGAAGCTGGTGGCCTCGACCACCGGCAGGCCGGCATCGGCGAGGCGCCGGATCAGTTCGATCTTGGTCGCCGCCGGCACCATTTGTTTCTCGTTCTGCAGGCCGTCGCGCGGGCCGACCTCGACGACTTTGACGAACTCGCCCATCACGCCGCCTGATAGTCGTTCTTCAGCCGCACGTAATGCGCGGCGGAGTATTTCAGGTTGTCGCGCTCCTGCGGCGTCAGCTCGCGCACGGGCTGCGCCGGCGAACCGCGATAGAGCCAGCCGCCCTGCAGCCGCTTGCCCGGCGAGACGATGGCGCCGGCGGCGATGAAGCACTCGTCCTCCAGCACGGCGCGATCCAGCACGATGGCACCCATGCCGATCAGGCAGCGGTTGCCGATGGTGCAGGCATGCAGCGTGACGCCGTGGCCGACGGTCACGTCCTCGCCGATGATCAGCTCGACGCCGCCAGGCGTGTACGGGCCGTCGTGGGTGACGTGCAGGCAGGAATTGTCCTGGATGTTGCTGCGCGCGCCGACGGTGATGCGGTTGACGTCGCCGCGCAGCACCGTCAGCGGCCACACCGAGGCGTCCTCGCCCAGCGTCACGTCGCCGATCACCTGCGCCGACTCGTCCACCCAGGCGCCCGCCGCCAGTCGCGGCAGCACGCCGCGGAACGGCCGGATCACGGGTTCACCGGCACGGGCTGCGGCTGTCCCTGTGGCTCGGTCTCGATCTGCAGCGGCTGCGGCTCCGGCAGCGGCGCGCTTTCGGTCAGCGGCAGCGTCTGCTCGGCGTCGGGCGAGACATCCGGGCGCTGCGGCGCCAGGCCCGAGCGGCGGCGGATGAAGTCGGTGATGCCGGCCAGAACGTCGGACTGGCGGCGCAGCGGCGCAGCGATGGTGGCGAGGATGCAGCTGTGGCTGTTGAAGGCCGGGCAGCCGACCTTGGGATAGATCAGCGTTTCCACCGGGCCACCGGCGGCGGCGACGGCGCGCGCGAGGTTGCGCGTGTTCTTGACCAGCACGGTCTGGTCATCTTCCGCATGCAGCAGCAGCAGCGGCGGGTTCTTGCCATCGACGAACAGGATGGGCTGCGACTGCTCGTAGCGGTCCGGCGGCCCGAACAGGTCGCGCAGGTCCGGCGCGGTCAGCGGCAGGAAATCGTAGGGACCGGCAAGGCCGATCATGCCCTTGAGCCAGCTGCGGCTGCCGCCCACGGCTTTGAGATAGTCGCCGTTGAGCGCCAGCATGGCGGCGATGTGCGCGCCGGCGGAATGGCCCATGACGAAGATGCGGTTGGGATCGCCGCCGTAGCGCGCGATGTTGTCGCGCGTCCACTTCACCGCCTTGGCCGCGTCCTGCACGAAGGTCGGGAAACGCGCCTGCGGATACTTGCGGTAGTCCGGGATGACGGTGATGAAACCCTGCGAGGTGAGCGCCTGACCGACGAACTTGAAGTCGTCCTTGCTGCCCTGGCTCCAGCGGCCGCCGTACAGGAAGATCACCACCGGCAGGTTGCGCGAGCCACGGATGTTGTAGAGATCCAGCGACTGGCCGGTGTCGTTGTCGTAGGGAATGTTGCTGGCCACGGCGTAGCCGTCGTCGGTGGTCAGGGTGTTGAGCACGCCCAGGCCCGAGCAGCCGGCGAGCAGACACAGCGTTGCAATGGAGATCAGGAACTTGCGCACGTCGTAACCCGTTTCATGGAGGAGGACAGGCGGAACCGAGCGTTCCGCCCGTCTGAGACGCCCATGGTAGCGCGTCGGTTCCGTTTGCTTCATCCTTTCCGGGCCGGTTTGGCAGGGAGAGGAATTACGGGGATGGTCACCACCTATATCTGGCTGGCGCTGATCGCGGCGCTGGCGGTTTACGTCATCGTCATCTACAACGGGCTGGTCAATCTCAAGCACGGGATCGCCAAGGCCTGGAGCAATATCGACGTTCTGCTGGTGCAGCGCCACGACGAGCTGCCCAAGCTGGTCGATACCTGCAAGCAGCACATGCAGTTCGAGCGCGAGACGCTGAGCCAGGTGATGGCAGCGCGCAACCAGGCCGATGCCGCCCGCCAGGCCGGCGACGTCAAGGGTGTGGGCGAGGCGCAGGCGGCGCTGCGCGGCGGCCTGGGCAAGATCACGGCGACGGTCGAAGCCTACCCGGAACTGCGCGCGGACCAGTCGATCCGCCATCTGCTCGGCCGCATCACCGGCCTGGAAAATGCGATCAGCGACCGCCGCGAGTTCTACAACGAGACGGTCAACGCCAACAACGTGCGCCTGGAGGAATTCCCGGACGTGATCGTCGCGCGCCTGTTCGGCTTCAAGCCGGCCGCGCTGCTGGAGTTCAGCCGCGAGGAGAAGGCCAACGTCGACGTCGGCGCGCTGTTCCAGCGCTGAAGCCGCGTGGTGAGCGCACACGCGGCGGCGGCCGCCGATCCGCGGCTGTGGCTCTGGGCGACGGTCGTCGCCCTGGTCTGCCTGGCCCTGTTCTTCAGCGCCTTTTCGCTGCTGCGACGGGCGCGCCTGCTGGAGGACACGCCGACCTCGCTGGTGCGCTCCGCCGCCCAGGGCTATGTCGAACTGCGCGGGCGAGCGCGTCTGCTGCCGGGCCCGCCCATCGTCTCGCCGCTGTCGGACACGCCCTGCGTGTGGTGGTCGTACCGGGTGCAGGAGCGCGTGCGCGAGGAGAGCCGCAACGAGTGGCGCACCATCGAGCATGAAACCTCCGGCGAGCTGTTCCTGCTCGCCGATCCCACCGGCGAATGCATCATCGATCCCGATCATGCCGACGTGCGGCCCAGCCTCAGCCGCAGCTGGCGCGGGCCGGTGCAACGCCCGCACCGGCCGCCGGACGGCAGCTGGTTCCAGTTCGGCGACTACCGCTACAGCGAACAACTGATCCTGGTCGGCGCCCCGCTCTACGCCATCGGCTGGTTCCGCACGCAGAACGCCGAGCTGGAGTTCAACGAGTCGCGCGAAGTCAGCGAGCTGATGGCGGAGTGGAAGAAGGACCGCAGCGAGCTGCTGCGTCGCTTCGATACCGACGGCGACGGCCAGATCGACGCGCAGGAGTGGGAGACCGCGCGCCGCGCCGCCATCACCGAAGTGCGCAGCCAGCAGACCGAGCGCGCGCTCAACCCCGACCTGCACGTCATGGCCAAGCCGCCGGACCGCCGGCCTTTCATCCTCTCGACGCTGACGCAGGAGACCATGACGCGGCGCTTCCGCCTCTGGGGCCTGCTGTGCCTGCTCGGCGCCCTGCTGCTCGGCGGTGGCTTCCTGCACCTGATCCAGAGCGGCCGCTTTCCGTAGACAGCGCCGCGGCCCCCGGTTTCGTGCCACCCGCTCGTGGGTTTTGGCCTGGTCAAATTGTTATTTTTTATAAATTTATTTTCAATTTGATTGATGATTTATAACGACCTTGCCGACGAAGGGCCGTACAGCGGGTGGCGATCTACTGCGTCCATGCCCGGTGCGGCGGCGCTTGAAAGCTAGAATAGTCGCCGCATCTTCGCTTCGAACTCCCCGTAACGCCCCGCCATGACCAACCCGCTGCTTGCCGACGCCCCCAACACCCTGCCCGCCTTCGACCGCCTCACGCCCGACCTCGCCGAGCCGGCGCTGGACGCGGTGCTGGCGCGCAACCGCGCGCAGCTCGAGACGCTGCTGGCCGGCACGGCGGCGCCGACCTGGGAAAACCTGATCGAACCGCTGGAGGACATGGGCGATCGCATCTCGCATGCCTGGGGACCGGTGCAGCATCTGTTCGGCGTCACCAGCACCGCCGGCTGGCGCAAGGCGTTCAACGCCTGCCTGCCCAAGCTGACGGAATACAGCCTGGAACTGTCGCAGTCCGAGCCGCTGTACCGCGCCTACCGCGCGCTGGCCGACAGCCCGGCCTTCGCCGGCTTTTCCGCGACGCGCCGGAAAGTGGTGAACGACGCGCTGCGCGATTTCAAACTCAGCGGCATCGCGCTGCCGGACGCGCAGAAGGCGCGCTTCAAGGAGATCGCGCTGCGTCTCTCCGAACTGCAGAGCAAGTTCGAAGAGAACCTGATGGACAGCATCCAGGCCTGGAGCAAGCACGTCACCGACGAGCGCCTGCTCGACGGCATGACCGATGCCGCCCGGCAGGCGGCGCGCGACAAGGCCCAGGCCAAACAGCTCGACGGCTGGCTGCTGACGCTGGATTTCCCCAGCTACGATGCCGTGGTGACCTACGCCACCAACCGCGAGCTGCGCCGCGAGCTGTACACCGCCTACGCCACGCGCGCCTCCGACCAGGGCCCGCTGGCCGGCCAGCACGACAACACGCCGCTGATGAGCGAAATCCTGGCGCTGCGCGACGAGGAGGCCAGGCTGCTCGGCTTCGCGAATTTCGCCGAGCTGTCGCTGGCCACCAAGATGGCGGAAACGCCGGACGAGGTCGAACACTTCCTGCTGGATCTCGCGCGCCGTGCCAAGCCGCGCGCACAGCAGGAGCTGGACGAACTGCGCGCCTACGCGAAACAGCTCGACGGCCTGGACGACTTCCAGCCCTGGGACTCGGCCTATTACGCGGAGAAGTACAAGGAAGAAAAGCTCGGCCTCGCCGAGGAGGAGCTGCGCCCCTACTTCCCCGCCGCGCAGACCATCGACGGCATGTTTGCCCTGGTCCAGCGCCTCTACGGCATCCGCATCGAAAAGACCGAAGGCGTCGCCGTCTGGCACCCCGACGTCACCACCTACGCGGTGAAGAACGCGGCCGGTGAGTTGATCGGCGGCTTCTACCTCGATCCCTACGCCCGCGCCGATAAGCGCGGCGGCGCCTGGATGGACGAGTGCCTGTCACGCCGCCGCACGCCGCAGGGCCTGCAGCGGCCGGTGGCCTATCTCACCTGCAATTTCACGCCACCGGTCGGCGGCAAGCCTGCGCTGCTGACGCATGATGAAGTGGTGACGCTGTTCCATGAATTCGGCCACGGCCTGCACCACCTGCTGACGCAGGTGGACGAGGCGGCGGTATCCGGCATCCGCGGCGTCGCCTGGGATGCGGTGGAGCTGCCCAGCCAGTTCATGGAGAACTGGTGCTATGACCGCGCCACCTTGCGCCAGCTCGGCCGCCACTGGCAGACCGGGGCGCCGCTACCGGACGATTTCATCGCCAAGCTGCAGCGCAGCCGCAGCTTCCTCAACGGCCTGGCGACGCTGCGCCAGATCGAGTTCGCGCTGTTCGATCTGCGCCTGCACCGCGACTACGCCGCCGCGCGGGGCGCGCGCGTGCTGGAGACGCTGGCGCAGGTGCGTCGCGAGGTGGCGGTGATCGAGCCACCGGCGTTCAACCGCATGCCCAACAGCTTCTCGCACGTGTTTGCGGGCGGCTACGCCGCCGGCTACTACAGCTACAAGTGGGCCGAGGTGCTTTCGGCGGACGCCTTCGCCGCCTTCGAGGAGAGCGATTTCGCCCCCGAGACCGGCGCACGCTTCCGCGACACCGTGCTGGCGCAGGGCGGCTCGCGCGAGGCGATGGACCTGTTCATCGAATTCCGCGGCCGCAAGCCGAGCATCGAGCCGCTGCTGCGCCACAGCGGGCTGGCGCAGGCAGCCTGAGCGCGGTTCAGGGGCGCCGGCTCATTCCGGCGCCTTGTCGCTGAACGAGATCAGTTCGATCTCGAACACCAGCGCCTCGTTGGGACCGATGTGGCTGCCGGCACCGCGCTCGCCGTAACCCAGGGCCGGCGGCACGTAGAAGCGGTACTTCGCGCCCGCCGGCATCAGCTGCAGTCCCTCCACCCAGGCGGGGATCACGCCCCTGAGCGGAAAGCTCACCGGCGCGGCGCGCGCATAGGAGCTGTCGAACTCGCTGCCATCGGCCAGCGTGCCGCGGTAATTCACGGTCACGAAATCATCGGCCGTGGGATGCGGCCCCTTGCCGGCGGTCAGCACCTCGTACTGCAGGCCGCTGGCGGTGG
The DNA here is from genome assembly GCA_008012115.1 of Nevskiaceae bacterium. Classification (GTDB taxonomy): domain Bacteria; phylum Pseudomonadota; class Gammaproteobacteria; order Nevskiales; family Nevskiaceae; genus Stenotrophobium. The sequence goes on along the minus strand of SSEB01000011.1, from coordinate 120,891 downwards.
TGATGACGCCCTTGCGCTTGCCGTTCTTCTGCAGGAAGGCCGTCGCGGCCTTGAGATTGGCGGCGGCCAGCGCCTCGCGCTGCGCCTGCAGACGGGCCTGCAGGAGCTCGCCCATGCGCTGCTTGGCCTCGCGCAGTTCCTCATCGCTGTACGGACCCGGCTTGCCGGCGGCGGCATCGTCCAGCGCCTGCTTGAGCGCCTGAAGGTCAAGGACGTCTTTCACCGGCTGCAGGCTGTGCGCCAGATCGCGGCCGATGGCATAACCAAACTGCTGGCTCAACGCCGGCGGCGGCGCATCGGCGGCAGGCGGCGGTGCGACATCGGCCAATGCCAGCAGCGGCAGCAGCATGCCGCCGAGCGGCAACAGGTGGATCAGCTTCATGCGAATGGCCCCGATTCGAGAGGAGCCCCAGCCTAGCATTGCGCCGCCAGCGTCATCGCCGGTTTATGCTTGTCGCGACACCACCCCGCCGTCACCCGACACCGCCATGAAAATCGCCACCTGGAATGTCAACAGCTTGCGCGTGCGCCTGCCGCACCTGCTCGAATGGCTCGCCGCCGCGCAGCCCGATGTCGTCGGCGTGCAGGAGCTCAAGTGCGTGGACGAGCAGTTTCCGTTTGCGGAGCTGGAGGCGGCCGGCTACCGCGCCGCCGCCAACGGCCAGAAGACCTACAACGGCGTGGCGATCCTGTCGCGGCACCCCATCGAGGCGGTGAGCCGCGACCTGCCGGGTTTCGCCGACGAGCAGAAGCGCGTGATCGCCGCCACCGTCAACGGCGTGCGCGTGGTCAACGTCTACGTGGTCAACGGCCAGGACGTCGGCACCGAGAAATACGCCTACAAGCTGCGCTGGCTGGAAGCGCTGGAGGGCTATCTGCGCGAGCAGCGCGCGGCGCATCCGAAACTGGCCGTAACCGGCGACTTCAACATCGCGCCCGCGGCCGAGGACACCCACGACCCGGCGATCTGGGAGGGCAAGATCCTGTGCAGCGAGCCGGAGCGCGCGGCGTTCCGGCGCCTGCTCGACCTCGGCTTCAAGGACAGCTTCCGGCTGTTTCCGCAGCCGCCGCAGAGCTTCACCTGGTGGGACTACCGCCAGGCCGCCTTCCGCCGCAATCTCGGCCTGCGCATCGATCATGTGCTGGCTTCGGACGAGCTGGCCGCCGCCTGCCGCGCCTGTAGCGTGGACCTCGCCCCGCGCCGCCTGGAGCGCCCCTCGGACCACGCGCCGCTGATCGCCGATTTCGCGCTGCCGGACTGAGACGCACCTCCCTTTTCCCGGCTCCCGGGCGGGGGTAGGATGCAAAAGCTCACTGGGAGTGTGAGCCAGCCCGCAAAAGGACGCGCATGAATTCGAAACGGCGGAATCATTACGACGTCACCAACACCGTGCGCATCTCGCACCCGGCCGACGTCTGCAAGGCGGTAAAGGGTCTGCTGGCACCGCTGTATCCCCATGTCGACCTGTCGCCGATCGATCACGCCTTCGATGTCTTCACCCGCCTCTACGCCGGTACCCTGCCCGGCTATGTCGGCTGCGACACCTGGTATCACGACGCCCAGCACAGCCTCGACTGCGCGCTGGCGATGGCGCGCCTGCTCGACGGGCACGAGCGCCATGTCGCGCCGGGCAAATGGCTGGGCGCGCGGCGCGGCCTGCTGGGCGTGATCATCGCCCTGTTCCACGACGCCGGCTACATCCGCCGCACCGGCGACAGCGCCAGCAACGGCGCCGAGTTCACGCTCACCCACGTGCGGCGCAGCGGCGAGTTCCTGGCCACGCTGCTGCCGCAGATCGGCTTCGCCGACCAGGTCGAGCTGACGCACAACGTGGTGCATTTCACCGGCTACGAGATCGCGCTCGACGAGATCTGCGTCAGCCACCCGCAGGACCGCATGCTCGGCTTCCTGCTCGGCACCGCCGACATCCTGGCGCAGACCTCCGACCGCTGCTACCTGGAGAAATGCCGCGATTTCCTGTATCGCGAGTTCGAGATCTGCGGCCTCGCCGGCAAGGGCCGGCCCAACGGCCCCAAGCCGATCTACCGCTCGGTGCGTGAGCTGATGGAGAAAACGCCGGAGTACAACCGCAAGCTGTGGGAAGAACGGCTCGACGGCTATTTCCGCAGCGCCTGGCGCTACATGGACCTGCATTTCGAAGGCAGCAATCCCTACGTCGAACAGATCCGCCTGCACCTGCGCGACATCGCGCGCATGATCCGCAGCCGGCGCTTCGCCGAGCTGCGCCGCCGCCCGGTGGCGATCGGCGCGCCGCAGATGCGCCGCTGCATCCGCGCACCGCGCCGGCCCTCCTCGCGCGGCGCAGCACGCGCCAACGTCTGAACATGCGGCGCCTGCGGTTGCTGGTGCCGCTGATCCTGGCGACGCCGCTCGCCCGGGCCGAGGTCGTCGCCGCATCGGCGGCCGGTTTCGAAGTCCGTGACAGCGCGGTGGTGAAAGCGCCGCCCGACCGGGTCTATGCCGGCCTGCTGCAGATCGGCCGCTGGTGGAACCCGCAGCACACCTGGTCCGGCGATGCCGCCCATCTCAGCCTCGACGCCAAGCCCGGGGGCTGCTTCTGCGAAACGCTGCCCGACGGCGGTGGCGTCCGCCACATGACAGTGAGTTTCGTCATGCCCGGCAAGCTGTTGCGACTCGATGGCGCGCTCGGTCCGCTGCAAGGGGAAGGACTGGCCGGCAGCATGACTTGGTCGCTGGCGCCCGCGGACGGCGGCACCACGCTGACGCTGGACTACAAGGTCGGCGGCTATGCCGCGCGTCCGCTGCCGGAGTGGGCGGGAGCGGTGGACGGCGTGCTGGCGGAGCAGTTCCAGCGCCTGCGCCGCTGGATCGAGACCGGCAAGCCGGAGTGAGCCTCAGGGCGCGGTCTCGCTGAACTCGATCGGCACGATCAGCTCGGTATCGGTGGCGCGCGCCGGCAGCGGCGCGGCGCGCAGCAGCAGTTGCAGGGCCTCCTCGTCCAGCATCGCGTCGCCGGAGCTGCGCGCCACGCGCGCCTGCGTCACCTCGCCTTTTGCCGACAGCCGGAAACGCAGCGCCACCGTGCCGCGGCTGCGCACGCCCGGTGGCAGCGGCTGGCGGAAACGCGCGAGGTGCGCGCGCACCAGCGCAAGATAGGGATCGCCGCCCGGATGGCCGCCGGGTGCGGTCGCCAGCCGTGTGGGCCGCGGCGGCGCGGGTGGCGGCGCGGCGGCGGGCTTCGCCTCGGGGACGGCAACGTCCTCTGGCGCGGGTTCCGGTACCGGCACCGGCGCGGTGGCGGGTGCGACGACCTCGTCGCCGTCCTGCCATTCCAGCCCCACACCTTCGCCACCCGGGCCGGCGGCGCCGCGCGGGATCAGCGCCATGCCGATCAGCAGCACCACCAGGATGGCGTGCAGCAGCAGCGCAATGGCCAGCGAATAGCCGCGCCGCAGGGTGTCGGGCGTGGCGATCACGAAGCGCGCGCGGCGAGGATGGCGACGCGCTCCACGCCGGCCGCGCGCAGCGTCTGCAGCACGCGCACCACACGCGCGGCGTCCACCGACGCATCGGCCTTGAGCCGCAGCGGCTGGCCCGGATGCTGCGCGCGCCAGGCCGCGATGCGCGGCGGCAGCGCCGACTCCGGCAGCAGCGCGCCGCCGAATCCGGCACGGCCGTCGGCGGTCAGCAGCAGCACGTCGCCGGAAGGATCGGCCGGCGCCGCGATGCGCGAGTGCGGCGGCGTCACCGGTGTGCGCTCGGCGGTGGTGAAGGTGCCGGCCAGCATGAAGAAGATCAGCAGCAGGAAGGCGAAGTTGATCATCGGCACCATGTCGATGTCGGTGCGCGCGGCGCGCGCGACGCTGCGGATTTTCATGGCGGCGCCGCGCCCAGGGTCAGCGCCACACCGGCGGCCTTGAGGCGATCCACCACCGCCACCAGCTCCTGCAGGCTGACGCCGGCCGCCGGCTGCACCACCACGCGCGAGGCCGAGGGCAACGTCGCTTCCAGCCGCGCGGGATCGAGCGGCCGGCCATCCAGTCGCCACTGCCCACCCGGCAGCAGCAGCAAGGCATGCGCCGGCGGCAAGGTGCCCGGCGACGATGCCGGCTTGCCGCCGATGTTGACGTCGAGCGTGCCCCAGTCGAGATAGCTCGACGCCAGCATGAAGAAGAACAGCAGCACGAACATCACGTCGACCAGCGAGGTCAGCACGATCGAGTTGCGCCGCCGCGCCGGCCGCTCGATGCGCATCAGCCCACCCTCGCGCTGCCGGCACGGCGCGTCATTCGTAGGGCCTGCCGTCCTTGTGGGTGAAGCGCCAGCCGCCGTCGACGCGCTCGGCCGCGAGATCGTCGTCGGGATAGACCGCGTCGTCATCCGGCGTGCGATCGCCGATCTCCAGGTACACCACGTCCGCGTCGCTGCGGTTGACCAGGTGATGCGCGTCGCCGGTGCCGGCACGAAACCCGGCGCAGTCGCCAGGACCGAGCCGCGTCTCGCCGGCGTCGGTGATCAGCGTCGGGCGGCCTTCGAGCACGTAGACGAACTCGTCCTGGCGGCTGTGCGCGTGGCGCAGCGCTGACATCGCGCCGGGCGGCAGGCGCGTCAGGTTGACGCCGAAATGGCTCAGGCCGAACAGGTCGCCCAGCGGCCGCTTGTCGCGGCCCTGCACGCGTGCGGCGAACACCGCAGGGTAGTTCGAGGCCTTGCGCCGCGGCGGCGCATCGGCGGCGTGCACGAAGGCAGGATAGGACGTCGGCATGAGAGACCTCCGGCGAATGCGGCTACAGCGGCCGCGTGAAGATGCGGGTGAGCGCGCCTTCCATGTCGTGGTGCAGGCGCTCGACCGCGCGGTCGAAGACGTGGAAGCCGGCCAGCGCAATGATCGCCACCGTCAGACCGGCGGCGGTGGTCAGCAGCGCCTCCCACAGGCCGCCGGAGAGAATCGCGGGATTGACGCGATCGCCCGCCGCCTGCAGGCGCTGGAAGACCTGGATCATGCCCAGCACCGTGCCGAGCAGGCCGAGCAGCGGCGCGAGATTGGCGATCACCTCCAGCGGCCGCAGCAGGCGGCGCGTGGACTCCAGCTGCTCGGAGGCGAGCTGCGTCACCTGCTCGCGCAGTTCCGCCTCGCTGCGACGCGTATCGGCCTTGCCGCGCATCGCCGCGGCCATCACCCGCGCCAGCGGCGTCGGCTGCGCCTGCAGCAGCGCCAGCGCCTGGTCGTTGCGCCCGGCGTGAAACGCCTCCAGCGCGCGCGGCACGAAGTCGCGCGCGCCGACGCGCAGCTCCCAGAATTCCCAGCTCTTGACCAGGATCAGCGTCACCGCCGCCACCGACAGGCCCAGCAGGATCAGCATCGCCGGACCGCCGAGGCGCAGCCATTCGAATGCTTGCGACATCGTTTCCACCCTCAAGAAAAATCCCGCACACCGCTTGCCCCGCCATGCCGGCAAACGCCGGTATCGCAACGGCGCCGGGCGCCATGCCATGAGGGCATTTTGCCGGATGCGAACACTGGATTCCGGCCCGCGCCCGGAGGACCTTCCCGCGCGACGCCGGCATGTGGATCGACACACGAACCACGCAAAAATACGCCACCCGCTGCTGCCGGCGCATGATCCGGTTTCGTTATATTTTATTTTATGTTTTAAAATTCAGTAAATAAAATAAAACGATTTTCCCTGGGCAACCATCGACAGCGGGTGGCTTATTTCGCCGCCTGATTCAGCACCACGCGGCCCTCGCCGACGGCGCGTGGATCGGCGGCGGCCTGCAGCGCCCCGCTCTTCGCGTCCCAGGTCACCACGTTCATGTTGCCGTAGGTCGCGCCCAGGGCCTTGAGCGTGTGGCCGCGCGCGCGCAGCGCCTCCTGCTCCGCCGGCGTGAAGGCGCCGGGCTCGAACTGCACCTCGTCCGGCAGGTACTGGTGGTGATAGCGCGGCAGCGCCACCACCTGCTGCGCCTCGAGGCCGTCGAGCCAGCCGAGGATGCCCAGCGCCACCATGGTGATGATGCGACTGCCGCCGGGCGTGCCGATCACCAGCAGGCCGCGCGGACTCTCGACAAAGCTCGGCGTCATCGACGACAGCGGCCGCTTGCCCGGCGCGACGAGATTGGCGCGCGAGCCGATCAGGCCATAGGCATTGCTGGCGACGGCGGAAGCGGCGAAGTCGTCCATCTCGTCGTTGAGCAGCACGCCGGTGCCGGGCGCCATAAACCCGGAACCGAGCGGCAGATTGACCGACAGCGTTGCGGCGACACGGTTGCCCTGCGCATCGACGATCGAGAAATGCGTGGTGTGGGGGCCTTCCGGCACCGCCGCGGCCGGCGGCAGCTCGCGGCTGGGCGTGGCCTCGCGCGGATCGATGCCTGCGGCAAGCTGTTGCGCATAACCGCGCGACAGCAGGCGGAACAGCGGAATGTTGATGAAATCCGGGTCGCCCAGATACGCAGCGCGGTCGCGGTAGGCGCGGCGCAGGGCTTCGATCACCAGGTGCTTGCCCTCGACGCCGGCACTGGCGCCGGTGCAGCAGCCGAGCACCTCGAGCTGGTTGAACAGCTCGGCCAGTGTCACGCCACCCGCCGAGGGCGGCGGCGCGGTGACGATGCGCGCGTCGCGGAACCAGGTCACCAGCGGCTTGCGCTCGACCACGGCGTAGCGGCGCAGATCCTCCTCGCTCCAGATGCCGCCGGCGGCCTTCACGCCGGCGACCAGCCGCTGCGCGCTCTCGCCCTCGTAGAAGCCGGCGCGGCCCTGCTGCGACAGCAGGGTGAGGGTGCGGGCGAGATCGGCCTGCCGCAGCAGCTCGCCTTCGCGCGGTGCGCGGCCGTCGATGGCCAGCGCTGACTGCGCCGCCGGCGACAGCCGCGGCCATTGCTGCGCGAGCGCGGCCGCCAGCTTGGCATCCACCGCAAACCCGTCGCGCGCAAAGCGCAGGGCCGGCGCCAGGCTTTGCGCCAGGGGCAGCGCGCCATACTTGCCGGCGATCCAGTCCAGCGCCGCCGGCTCGCCCGGGATGCCGGCGGCCAGCGGACCGTCGCGCGACAGGGTATCGACGGCCTTGCCGTTCTTGTCGAGATACATGGTCGGCGTCGCCGCCTGCGGCGCGGTCTCGCGGCCGTCGACGAACACGTCGAGCCCGTCGCTTTCGCGATGCAGCAGCCAGAAGCCGCCGCCGCCCAGGCCCGAGCCGGTCGGCTCGGTCACCGCCAGCGCCGCGCTCACCGCCACCGCGGCATCGAAGGCGTTGCCGCCGGCCGCCAGCACGTCGAGCCCGGCCTGCGTCGCCTGCGGGGTGGCGCTGGCCACCGCATAGCCCGGCCAGCGGCTGCCCGCCTGTCCCAGCATCGGCAGGCACAGCAACAGGAACAGCAGCGCAAATTTTTTCGTCATGGCTTGCCCACCAGTCGGCGGTATTTGGCGTCGAGCTGCTCGCGCGTCTCGACGTGCTCCGGGTCCAGCGGGATGCAGTTCACCGGGCAGACTTCCTGACACTGCGGCTTGTCGTGGTGGCCGACGCATTCGGTGCAGCGCGACGGATCGATCTGGTAGATCTCGATGCCCTGGAAAATCGCCTGGTTCGGGCACACCGGCTCGCAGACGTCGCAGTTGATGCACTCGTGGGTGATCTTCAGGGCCACGCGAACCACCTTCGCTGCGGCCGCAGGACGCGGCGTCGGTTCATTTGCGGCCGAAGCGCTCCAGCAGCAGCGGCATCACGGCGGGCGGCACCAGTTTCTCCACGGGCGCGCCCAGGCTGGCAAGTTCGCGCACCAGCGAGGACGACAGATGCGCATACTCCGGCGACGGCGCCAGCATCACGGTGTCGAGCCTGGGGTAGAGGTCGCGGTTCATCACCGCCATCTGCTTTTCGTAGTCGACGTCGCCCACCGTGCGCACGCCGCGCACCAGCACGGTGACGCCGTTGTCGCGCGCGAAGTTGACCACCAGGCCGGAGAAACTCTTGACCTCGACATTGGGCAGGTTCTTGACCACCTCGCGGATCAGCGCGACGCGCTCGTCGATGTTGAAGCGAGGGCTCTTGGCGACATTGAGGCCCACGGCCACGATCAGGCGCGGGAACATGCTCGCGGCGCGGCCGATGATGTCGTAATGCCCGAGGGTGATCGGGTCGAACGTGCCGCTGTATGCCGCCACGACGCTCATGACTTCTCCACGTGATAGGTCGCCAGGCCGAAGCATACCTTGCCCGCCTGCTTTTCCCGCAGCCACTCGCAACCCGCCGGCAGTGCCGGCGCCGCGCCCGCCGGCCATTCCAGGTAAATGCGGTTGAGCGGCGCCAGCACCTTGGGCAGTTCCTCCAGCGCCCGTTCCAGCAGGCCGCTGCCGAACGGCGGGTCGAGGAACACGACGTTGTAGCGGTGCCAGGTCTGGGTCAGGAAGTACAGCGCATCCATCGGCGACACATCGCAGCGCGCGTGCGGGATCTTGAGATTGAGCAGGGCCGCCTTGATCAGCACGTTCTGCCGCGACCCGGTCTCCACGAAGGTGGTGTGCGCCGCGCCACGCGAGACCGCCTCCAGTCCCATCGCGCCGCTGCCGGCGAACAGGTCCAGGCAGCGCGCGCCTTCGATCAGCGGCGCCAGCCAGTCGAACGCCGTCTGGCGCACGCGGTCCGGCGTCGGCCGCACGCCGCTGGCGGCGTCGAACTCGACGAGCCGGCTGCGGTGCTCACCGCCAATGATGCGAAGTTTGCCTGGAGGGCGCTTGCTCATGGCGCCCATATTACGGCAGCCCAACGGTTCGGCAAGACGCCGTGGCCCGTCGCGTGTGCCTCGCGGACGACGCTGGCCGGCACTGGAGGATGAGACGACACACAAGGTGCAACGTCCGACGCCGCGCACCCGCTCGCGACGACGTGCCAGCGTCAAACACCGATGGCGAATCCCGTGCGACGCGCGGTCGACCGCCGACGTCCGCGAGGCTTACTGCTGCGTGCCGCCGACGGTGATGCCGTCGATGCGCAGCGTCGGCTGGCCGACGCCGACCGGCACGCTCTGGCCTTCCTTGCCGCAGACGCCGACGCCGCTGTCCAGGCGCAGGTCGTTGCCGACCATGCTGACGCGGTTGAGCACCTCGGGACCATTGCCGATGAGCGTGGCGCCCTTCACCGGCCGTGTGATCCTGCCGTTCTCGATCAGGTAGGCCTCGTTGGCCGAGAACACGAAGCTGCCCGAGGTGATGTCCACCTGCCCGCCGCCGAAGTTGACGGCGTAGAGCCCCTTCTTCACCGAGCGGATGATCTCGTCCGGCGCATGCTCGCCGGCCAGCATGTAGGTGTTGGTCATGCGCGGCATGGTCAGGTGCGCATAGGATTCGCGGCGGCCGTTGCCGGTGGGCGCGACGCCCATCAGGCGCGCGTTGAGCTTGTCCTGGATGTAACCGCGCAGGATGCCCTTCTCGATCAGCATCGTGCACTGGGTCGGCGTGCCCTCGTCGTCGATGCTCAGCGAGCCGCGGCGGTTGGCCAGCGTGCCATCGTCGACGATGGTGCACAGCTCGGACGCGACCTTCTGGCCGATGCGGCCGCTGAACGCCGAGGTGCCCTTGCGGTTGAAGTCGCCTTCGAGGCCGTGGCCGATGGCTTCGTGCAGCAGCACGCCGGGCCAGCCGGGCCCCAGCACCACCGTCATCGAGCCGGCCGGCGCCGCCACCGCCTCCAGGGCCACCAGGGCCTGGCGCGCCGCTTCGCGCGCGAACTGCTCGGGCTGGTCGCTGCCGAAGAACGCCGTCAGTGCGCCGCGACCGCCGCCGCCCGCATGCGCCTGCTCGCGCCGGCCGTTCTGTTCGACGATCACGCTCACGTCCATGCGCACCAGCGGCCGCACATCGGCCGCCAGCGTGCCGTCGGCCGCGGCGATCATCACCACCTCGTGGCTCATCGCCAGCGACGCCATCACCTGGATCACGCGCGGGTCCGCGGCGCGCGCCGCAGCATCGGCGCGGCGCAGCAGATCCAGCTTCTGTGACGTGCCCAAACTCTGTAGTGGGTCCAGCGCCGGATAGAGCGCCGTCGGCGCGGCGCTGCGCCAGGCACTGACGCCGCCCTGCTGTCCCTGCCGCACGATGGCACCGGCGGCGCCGGCGGCGTCGCTGAGCGCATCGAGCCGGATTTCGTCGGAGTAGGCCAGGCCCTGCTTGTCGCCCGAGATGGCCCGCACGCCGACGCCACGCTCGGCATGGTGGCTGCCGGATTTGACGATGCCGTCCTCCAGCGACCAGCTCTCGGTGGCGGCATGCTGGAAATACAGGTCGGCGGCATCGACGCCCGGCTTCATCAGCCCGCCCAGCACCCGCTGCAGCCGCGACTCGTCGAGCCCGGCCGGTGCCAGGAAGGTCTGACGCGCGAGGGAAAGCGATTCGGACATCGGTCTATAACCTGCGGTGTTGAAGACTGGGGAAGGACTGCCGGATTTTTTCCTGCGCGGCGGCATCGATGGGGGCCAGCACCACACCCTCGCCGTCGGCGCGCTGCGCCAGCACCTCGCCCCAGGGGCCGACGATCATCGAGTGGCCCCAGGTGCGGCGTCCGCCGGCGTGGGTGCCGCTCTGGTTGGGCGCGATGACGAAGCAGAAATTCTCGACCGCGCGGGCACGCAGCAGGATTTCCCAGTGCGCCTCGCCGGTCTTGTCGGTGAAGGCCGAGGGCACGCACAGCAGGCGCGCGCCGTCGGCGGCGAGCGCCCGGTAAAGCTCGGGAAAGCGCAGGTCGTAGCAGACGCTCAGGCCCAGGCGTCCGGCCGGCGTATCGCTGAGCGTCGGTCGCACCGCGCCGAAGGCAATGCTGTTGGATTCGCGGTAGCTCTCGGTGCGCCCGTCGCGCTCGAAGCTGACGTCGAACAGGTGGATCTTGTCGTAGTGCGCAACGCATCGCCCGGCATCGTCGAACACCAGGCTGGCGGCCAGCACCTTGCCGGACTGACCGGGCGCCGCCAGCGGCAGTGTGCCGGCGACGATCCACAGACCCAGTTCACGTGCGGCGGCGGCGAGAAACGACTGGATCGGCCCTGCGCCCAGCGGCTCGGCGTGGGCGAGCTTGTCGGTCTCGTGCGCGCCCATGAAGGCGAAATTCTCGGGCAGCACCGCCAGCACGGCGCCGCCGGCACGCGCCTCCTGCAGCAGGCGCCGCGCCGTCGCCAGATTGGCGGCGACATCGGCACCGGAGTTCATCTGGATGGCGGCGACGGTGTTCACGCGGTCATTCTACCTTGGGGTTGTCCCAGGGCCCGGTGACGCGGTAGGACAGCTGCGTCATCTTGTCGATCGGCTGCTTCAGCACCTGCTGCGCCAGCAGCACCAGCGCGCCGAAGGCGGGACCGCCGACCAACGCCGCGCCGATGCTGACGCCGGTGGAAACATCGGGATGCACGGTCACCTTCTGGTCGAAGTCGCGCGCCACCAGGCCGATGCGGCCGCGGATTTCCATGTGCAGCGAAGGCCCGGCGACATCGAGATCATTGGTAACGGCGTTGCCATCGGCCAGATCGTAGTTGCCGTCGATCTTGTCGAAGCCCAGGCCGCTGCTGACCACGTCGCGGAAATCCAGCATCAGGCGGCGCGGCAGCGCAAAGATGTTGATCAGGCCGAGCACGCGACTGGTGCTGCCCGGCTCGACGCTGCGCAACGAGCCGTTGCGCACCTCGATGCCGACGCGGCCGCGGGCCTGCTCCCAGGCCAGGCCTGCCGGCTGCGGGCTCCAGGACAGGTCGCCGCTGAAGTGGCTCTGCTTGGCATCCAGCGTGGGCGTGTAACCGAAGGCCTTGAGCACCGCCGCCGACTCCTCGCTCTGCAGGTTGAACTTGAGCGCCGCGCTCGACAGCGCATTGTCGCGCTTCCACCAGCCCTCGGCGTCGAGGCTGGTCTTGCCGCCGCTGAGCGCGACATGCTCGATGCGCTGCCCGCCGGGCACGCGCTGCGTGACCAGCGCCAGCTTGCCGAGATCCAGGCCGCTGACGCTGAACTGGTCGCAGGCCAGATCCAGCAGCGGGAAACGGTTGGGGTCGAAGATGTCGGCGGACTTGTCCGGCGCGCTCGCCGGCAGGCCGCTGTTGTGGAACGCCACCGCCAGGTGCTTGAGGCGGGCCTCGACCTTGCCGGCGCCGGCCTCGCGCCAGTTGAGCGTTCCCTCGGCGCCGGCGCCATCGAGCTGCGTGACCCAGCCGCCGGCATCGGGCGTCAGCACCGCGTGCACATCGCGCACCTCATGTCCCATGTAGCCGAGCTGCGCGGCGTGCAGCTCGGCACGCCGCAGCGGCAGGCCGCTGTCGCGCGAGCCGTTCAGCACCGCGATCCAGGCCGGCAGGTCGAGGCTGTCGACATTGCCATTGATGTTGAGACCCTCGCCTGCCGGCGCCGGCGTTCCGTCGTGGCCGAGGAACAGGCTGACCCCGCGTGTGCGCTGCGCGTCGCCCTCGGCGATCACGGCGATGTCGGCGCTCAGGCGCTGCTGGTAATCGACCTTGACGTGGGTCGCGCCGTCGCCGGTCGCGCCCGCGACCGTCACGCTCAGCGGTGCACTCTCGTCGGCGCGCTTGCCCAGCGGCGCCGGCAGCGGCACGGCGATACCCTGCAGGTCGCTGGACAGGGTCAGTCCGCCGCCGCTGCCCAGCGGCAGCTCGGCCAGCCAGTGGGCGCTGCTTCCGGCCACCAGCTTGCGCACGAACTCCGGCACGTAGGCGCTGGCGCCGCTGCCATCGGCCTTGATCGCGTAATCGAAACCGGCCGCCACCACGCCATGGGTGCCGGCGCGCGGCAGGATGCGGGCGGCGAGATCGAGATCGGCGAATTTCGCCGACAGCCGGTCCGCGACCACGCCGTCACGATTGAACACGAGGCTGCCGCGGATCGCGCGCACCGGCTGGTTCAGCTCGAGATAGCGCAGATCGACGCCGTCGAGCGCGACTTTGCCGTTGACCTCGGTTTCCTGCGAGTCGTTCAGCGGCACGTCCAGGTGCACGTCGACCCGCGCCGGACCGCTGGCGCGGGTGTGATCGACCAGCCCGGCCAGGGTCTGGCGCAGCGGCGACGCCTGCAGGAAATCGTAGAAGCGCGCCGCTTCGCCGGCGACCGTCGCGTCGATCTGCAGCTGCGCGTCGTGGAAGTCGCCGAAGCTGGCGTGCACCTGCTCGATGCGGTTGCCGAGCAGCTCGCCGCTGTCGGCGGCAACGTCGAGCCCGTTGCCGGCAAAACGCAGACGCGCCTGCAGGCGTTCGACCGCCGGCCAGTCCGGCAGATAGGCCAGGCGGGCATCGGCGAGATCGAGGTTCAGGCCCCACTCGCCGGTGTGACGCTGGTGGTAGGGGAAATCCGCCAGCGGCCCGTGGATGTCGAGCTGGGCGCGCGACACGCGTGCGCTGACGATGGCGCGCGTCAGCCAGGCGCGCAGGTGCGGCCCCCAGAAACGCGGCATGTAGGGCTTCACCTGGTTGACGTCGGCGACGCTGAAGCCGGCGCTGAGATCGAGTTGCGGCGACGCGTCGTCCGCCTCGGGCAGCAGCAGGTTCATGCGGCCCTGGCCGGCGATGCTGGCCACCTTCCAGGCGAACGAGGGCAGTTGCAGCTGCCAGCCGTCGGCGCGGCGCGACCAGCGCGCCTCGGCGGTGACGTTGTCGAAATCGACCGCGCTGGCAAAGGTGTGCGGCAGGTCGAGACGCAGCGCGCCCGGCGTCAGGGCGAAGCGGCCGCTGTGCTCGTCGGCCACCAGCTCGCCGGAGACGCCGCCGAACCCGGCGACCACCGGACCGCCGGCACGCAGCGAGGCGTCCTTGACCGCGGCGTGCAGGGAATAGGTGGTGGCGTCGCCGGCATCCTGCAGGCGCAGCACCAGGCCGCTGATCTCGCCGCTGGCACGCGCGGCGTAGGCCAGGGCACGCGGCGGCTCGTGCAGGTAGCCCAGCCAAGGCATCAGGCGATCCAGCCGCAGCAGATCGATGTCGGCGTCCAGGCCGTAGCCGCCCTCGGGGCGCGGCGCGTAGCGCAGGCTGCCGCGCAACTGCTCCTCGCCGTCGACGCGCAGGCGCTTGACCTCGAGCTGCCAGCCGTCCTGCACCGGCACCAGCTGCGTCAGGACATCGAGATCCTTGTTGGTCACGGCTTGGCCGGCGCGGCTGATCATCGCGGTGTCGGCCTGCAGGTGCGTCTCGACGCCGGTCACGCGCCCGCCGTGAATGCTGCCGCGCAGTTCCAGGTCGGCACCTTGCAGAACGGCGCCGGTGCCCGGCAGCACCAGGCGGTGGATCCAGGGCTGCGGCTGCAGGTCCGGGCTGCTCAGATTGAAGCCACCGCTCCAGTCGGCCGGCTGGTCCAGCGCACCATCGACATCGGCCTCGAAGTCGATGCGCTTGCCGTAGGCCGCGGGCAGCGACAGCTCCGCCTCCACGCCGAATCCGCCCAGCGTCTGCGACAGCTGCGCGCTGGCCAGCGTCAGGTTGAGGGTCTTCTCCGGCAGCCGCGGCGCGCTCAGTTCGATCTGGCAGTTGCGCAGGCTGAGGCTGCGGAAGCGCGTCAGCTCGTGCAGCACTTTCTGGATGTCCGGCGGCGTGCTCTGGCCGGCGTTGTCGAGACCGACGATGCTGAACTTGCCGCTCTCGTCGATCGACACCGACAGGCTCAGGCCGGACAGCTCCACACGCACCGGCGTGAAATCGCCGGTGACCAGGCGCAGCAGGCCGAAGCCCAGGGACAGACGCTGCGCCGACAGGATTTCATCGTCGCTGGCCTCGTCGTAGAGCGTGATGTCGGAGAGATCGAGCCGCGGGTAGATGCCGTGCCAGACCAGGGCCACGCCACCGATTTCCACCGGGCGGCCGGCGACGCGGGTGACGAAGTCGGAGAGATCGTCGCGGTACCCGGGCAGCGCCAGCACCGCGGCCTGGAACAGGCCGCTGACGGCGGCGGCCAGGATCACCAGCAGCGCGAGCACCGAAACGGTCGTGGTCCACCAGCGGCGCCTTACACGCTCCATTGCACTGCGCCTGCTCGCATCGGGGGTGACCGCAACCGGGGAAACGAAAGGGTCGCTATTGTCGCCGCAGCCACGCCGGCAAGCCAGCGCCGCATCCTGCCTGCCACCCGCTGTTGCGTCGGGCACTGCGCAGGTTGTTATTATTTATTTATCGATAATTAAATTGACGTATAAATAGACACATCCCGTTTCGCCGCTGCGAGGACAGCGGGTGGCGCCGCCGCACCGCCTCAGGCGGCGAGCATGCCGCAGTTGTCGTCGTACTGTTCCTGCACGCCGTCGATCTCGAGGAAATCCACTTCCGGGCTCAGGTCCAGCTTGGCGAAGGCCGGCACGGTGCTGCGGTCGACCTGCGCCAGCGGATGATCGCCGCCGAGGTGTGTCTGCAGGCAGGCCACGGTGATGACATCGCCGTAGTCCGCCGGACCGTCGTGGTCGCGGCGCAGATTGACGTGATGCATCGGCACGTCGACGATCTCCGGCGGGAAATTCCATACGCGCAGCACCAGCGCGCCGGTGCGCGGATGCAGCTGCGCCAGCGCGCGCTCCAGCGCCGCCGGGTCCTCCGCCACTTCCGGAAACTGTTCGTCGGCGATGCGCAGCACCGGCAGCACGCCGATCTCGTGGACCAGGCCGGCGAGCAGCGCCAGCTCCGGCTTGAGCACCGTGCAATGCGCGGCCAGCACCTGCGCCATCGCCGCCACCTCCTGGCTGCGTGTCCACACGGCGCGCAGCTTGCGGTCGATCAGCGGCGAGCGCGCGCGGAACAGCTGCTCCACGGTGAGACCGATGGCGAGATTGCAGGTCAGGGTCATGCCGATGCGCGCGATCGCCATCTGCAGGTTGTCGACGGCGCGCAGCGCGCGCTGCGAGGCGCTGTTGGCGATCTTGAGCAGGCGCGCGGCGGTGGCCGGGTCGCGGCCGATCTCCGCCGCCAGTCGCGCCGCGCTGACGCTCTCGTCGCGCGCCAGGCGCTGGATGCGCAGCGCCACTTCCGGCAGCGTCGGCAACTGCAGACGATCCTGGGCAACGCCTTCGCGCACGGCCTGCATCAGGCGGTCTTCGATTCGGGACATGCCGGCACCTCGCGCGGTCAAGGATGATGCCGTCAGCGTGCCGCAACGGAGGCCGCGCCGCGCGCGCGGCCGTCACGCGGATCGGCGCGTCTGTCGGCTGGTGCGCGCTGCTACGCCTGCTGACGCTGATGCCACGGCCCGCCAGCACGCTGCCGCAGACGCCAGGACCACCACCCGCTCTAGGCTGAAGCACGCCTCGATTTGTTTTTATTTATCAATCAAATTTAAATACGTTTCATATTAAATAACAACTTCCCCAGGGAAACCTGAGGCAGCGGGTGGCCTCGTTGACGGTGCTCGGCGGCATCCGGCGCGGCCTGCGGCGATAATGCGCGCATGTCCACCTTCCCCCTGTTCGCCACCTGCCCACGCGGCGTCGAGCCCCTGCTCGCCGCCGAGCTGGGCGGCTTCGGCGCCACCGAGATCAAGGAGCGCAACGGCGGCGTCGCCGCGCGCGGCGACCGTCTCGTCGCCTACCGCGCCTGCCTGTGGTCGCGGCTGGCCAGCCGCGTGCTGATGCCGCTGACCACCTTTCCGCTCACCGACACCGATGCGCTGTACGCCGGCGCCAAGGCGGTGGACTGGCCGGAACTGTTCGCCGTCACCAGCCGCTTCGCCATCGAGGTCGCCGGCCACTCGCCCGCCGTCACCCACACGCACTACGCCGGGCTCAAGGTGAAGGACGCCATCGCCGACCGCTTCCGCGAGCGCGACGGCGAGCGTCCCAATGTCGATACCGAGAACCCGGACATCCGCATCCACCTGCATCTGCACAAGCAGGAGGCGACGCTGAGCCTGGACCTCGCCGGCGACTCGCTGCATCGCCGCGGTTATCGCGGCCGCAGCGTCGAGGCGCCGCTCAAGGAAAACCTCGCCGCCGCCATCCTGATCCGCGCCGGCTGGCCGGCGCTGGCGGCGCAGGGTGCGCCGCTGCTCGATCCCATGTGCGGCTCCGGCACCCTGGTGATCGAGGCGGCGATGATGGCCGCCGACATCGCGCCGGGCCTGGCGCGCACGCGCTGGGGCTTCGAGCACTGGCTGGATCACGTGCCCAAGGCCTGGGGCGAACTGCGCGCCGAGGCCATCGCGCGCAAAAGCGCCGGTCTCGCCCACGACCTGCCGCCGATGGCCGGCCAGGACCTCGAACACGCCGCGCTCAAGGCCGCGCGCAGCAACGCCGAGCGCGCCGGCTTCAGCCAGCGCATAGCCTGGCGCCTGGGCGATGCCACGGAAGCGCGCCCCTTCGGCGAGCGGCCGGGCCTGGTCGTGGTCAACCCGCCCTATGGCGAGCGCCTGGGCGCCGAGGCCGAGATCATCAAGCTCTACTCGCTGTTCGGCGCCACGCTGAAGCGGCATTTCCGCGGCTGGAAGGTCTCGGTGTTCACCGGCCGTCCCGATCTCGGACCGCGCCTCGGCCTGCGCAGCAGCCGCCAGTACGCGCTGTTCAACGGCGCCCTGCCCTGCAAGCTGCTCAACTTCGAGATCGCCGCCGGCGATGTTGCCCCGGCGCCGATCGCGCCCGAGGCATCCGATGCGGCGGCGGCCGTGGCACCAGCGAGCCCGTGGGCGCGCGCCACGGCCGCGCGCGAGGCGAACGTCGCACCCGCAGCGGCCGAGGCGCCAACGGGCGGCGAGGATTTCGCCAACCGCCTGCGCAAGAACCTCAAGCACCTGGGCAAATGGGCCAAGCGCGAGGGTGTCGACAACTACCGGCTGTACGACGCCGACCTGCCGGACTACGCCATCGCCGTCGATGTCTACGACACCGGCGAACGCCACGTGCACGTGCAGGAATACGCCGCGCCCAAGACCATCGATCCGGTGAAGGCCGAGAAACGCCTGCGCGAGGCCCTGGCGCAGATCCAGCACATCCTGGAAGTGCCGGGCGCGCGCATCCACTACAAGCTGCGCAAATCGCAGAAGGGCAGCGCGCAGTACCAGAAGCAGGACGAGCGCGAGGAGTTCCTGCCGGTGCGCGAGCATGGCGTGCAGCTGTGGGTGAACTTCGACGACTACCTCGACACCGGGCTGTTTCTCGACCACCGACCGATGCGCCTGCGCCTGCAGCGCGAGGCGGCGGGCAAGCGCTTCCTCAACCTGTTCTGCTACACCGGCACCGCCACCGTGCACGCCGCGGCCGGCGGCGCCGTGCAGACCGTGTCGGTGGACCTGTCCAACACCTACCTCGAATGGGCGCAGCGCAATCTCGTGCTCAACGGCTTCCACCCGGAAGACCGCGAGCGCCGCAGCTCGCAGGACAATACCCACCGCCTGCTGCGCGCCGACTGCCTGGCCTGGCTGCGCGAGCAGGCCGCCAAGGTGCGGCCGCCGAAGTTCGACCTGATCTTCTGCGACCCGCCGACCTTCTCCAACTCCAAGAAGATGGAAGGCACGCTGGACACACAGCGCGACCACGTCGAACTGATTTCGCTGTGCGCCAGGCTGCTGGCGCCCGGCGGCCGGCTGTATTTCTCCACCAACCGGCGCGGCTTCAAGCTGGACGCCGCGGCGCTGGCGCCGCTGCGCTGCAAGGACATCACGGCGCAGACGCTGGGCGAGGACTTCAAGCGCCCGCCGCCGATCCACAAGGCCTGGCTGATCGAGGCCTGAGCTTCATCAATCGGCAATCTGGGTCCGCCATCATGGAGGTTTGTGGCACATTCGCGATATCGGCCTCACGGCCCGCGGCCACATCCCATTGTTATGTTTTTCCCGAGGGGGAACCATGAAGAAAACCCAAGATCCGGCGGCTGTCGACGCTTCGCGCCGCCGCTTCCTGACCGGCATCGCCGCGGCCGCCACGACCGGCAGCGCGGGCCTTGCCGCCTGCGCGCGCAGCGATAGCCCCGGCATCGCCGGCAACCCGCTGGCCGCGCTGCCCGCACCCAAGGACAGCGGCATCGATCACATCATCGTGGTGATGATGGAGAACCGCTCCTTCGATCATTTCCTCGGCTGGCTGCCGGGCGCCAACGGCATCCAGGCCGGACTCCAGTATCCCGACAAGCAGGGGAAGATGCAGGCCACCTACCCGCTGGCGCCGGACTACCAGGGCTGCGCGCTGGAAGACCCCGACCACAGCTACGCCGGCGGCCACACGCAGTACAACAACGGCAAGCTCGACGGCTTCCTGCAGACGGTGAAAGCCGACGGCGTGAAGTTCCCGATCGGCTACTACACCCAGAACGATCTGCCGTTCTACGCCGGCGCCGCGCCCGCCTTCACCACCTGCGACCACTACTTCCCCGGCATCCTCAGCTCCACCTTCCCCAACCGCGTGTACATGCACTCGGGGCAGACCGATCGCAACTCCAACACCTTCACCGTGTCGACGCTGCCGACGATCTGGGACCGCTGCGCGGAAAAGGGCGTCAGCGCCAACTACTACTTCAGCGATGCGCCGATCCTGGCGTTGTGGGGCAACAAATATCTCAACATCGTCAAGCCGGTCGATGACGGCGTCGGCCTGCTCGGCTTCATCGCCGACTGCAAGAACGGCACGCTGCCCAACGTCTCGTTCATCGACCCGAATTTCGGCGCCTCGGTCGGCGAGCCCTACGGCGTCTCGCAGGACGATCATCCCTTCGCCGACGTGCGCGACGGCCAGGCCTTCCTCAACAAGATCTACAAGGCGGTCAGCACCAGCCCGAACTGGGAGAAGACCCTGCTGATCATCAACTACGACGAGTGGGGCGGCTTCTTCGATCACGTGTCGCCGCCGGCGGGTCCGGTGTCGGACGCGGAGAAAGCGGTGGGCAATGTCGACGGCCGCCTCGGCTTCCGCGTGCCCTGCCTGCTGATCGGTCCGCGCGCGCGGCGCGGTCACGTCGAGCACAGCGTGTTCGAGCCCAACTCCATCCTCGACCTCATCCGCTGGCGCTTCGATCTCGATCCGCTGTCGGTGCGCTCGGGCAAGGTCAACAATCTTGCCCTGGCGCTGGACTTCGTGAACCCGCCGAATCTCTCGGCGCCAGTGTTCAACGTGCCGCCCGGCCCCTTCGGCCAGGCCTGCGTCAACCAGGCCTCCGATCTCGCCAACCTGCCCATCCCGGTATCGCTGCCCAAGGGCGCGATGACGGACGTGCCGATGTCGCCGGAGGTGCTGCAATCGCGGCTCGATCACTACACCGAGTGGCAGACCCTGCAGCAGCTCGGCGTGCAGTACGGCCTCGTGCGTTAGCGCGGCGAGCGCTGGAAAAAGAAAGGGCGCCTGACGGCGCCCTTTCGCGTACTGCGCTTGCCTCAGGCGCCGAGGGCGGTGCAGAGCATCGACAGCGGCGTGTTGGCGAACAGGCAGGGCACGGTCCCTGTACCGGTGCCGGTGCCCGTGCCGCCGAGGATGGAGGTCAGCGCGCTGGACACCGTGGTCACGACCGTGCCGAGCAGGCCGAGCACCGCGGTGGAGCCGACACCGCCCGAGGGCAGCGCCGACAACGCGCCGGTGAGCTTGGACAGCAGCGTGGTCAGGAACGTGGCGCCGTTGGCGCCGGAGGCCTGGTACAGCGTCGACAGCACCGGCACCAGCGCATTGCTGAGGCTGGCCTGCTGCGTACCGAGCGGCAGGTTCGAGCCGACGCCCTGCCCCAGCAGCGCGGTCAGCTGCGCGATGGCGGCGGTGACCGGCGTCGAGATGGCGCTGCTGCCGCTCGGCGCCTGGATGGCGTTGACCGGCAGCACGTTCAGCAGCAGGTTCTGCAGGGCCGCCGTCACCGTGCCCTGCAGCGCGGCGGTGGTCGCCGTCGGATCGCCGGTCGCGGCGGTCTGCACCAGCGTGACGAGATTGCCGACCGTGGTCTTGAGCGTGCTCAGCACGCCGCCGAGCACCGGCGCACCGGTCGCCGTCGCCGGCAACTGCGCGTAGGCCACGTTGATCGCGGCGCTGAGCTGCGACAGCTGCGCCGCGAGCTGGGTCAGCGACTGGCTGCCCGGGCTCTGGTTGAGCGCGCTGAGGTTGGCGAGCACCGGCAGCAACTGGTCGCCCAGCGGCGCCAGCGGCGTGCCGGCCAGCGGATTGACCACCGGGGCGTGACCGCTGCCGGCGGCATTGCAACCCAGGCCGCCGGTCAGCGCGCTGAGCATGACCTGGAGGTCCGCCACCAGCTGCTGCACCGCAGCCTGCACCTGCGGCGCCGCCGCGGCGAGCGCGGCGGGATTCTGCTGCGCGCCCTGCAGGCCGTTGGCCAGCACGTTGACGATATTGAGCGCATCACCGTTGACGGCGAAATCGACGCAGCTCACCGCGCCGGAGAGCGGCGTGCCGGCGGTGGCGACGGCCAGAGGCTGCAGCACCGAGGTGGACAGCGTGTTCTGCACCGGGGTCAGCGGTCCGGTGGTGGTGTAGCGCGCGGTCGCGCCCGGGGTGCTGGTGGGGGCATCGGAACCACCGCCACAGCCGGCGACCAGCAGGGTCGCGGCGGCGGCCGCGGAGCACATGAGTTTGCGAAGCATCGGGCGTCTCCTGGAGTTCTTGTTGAGAATTTCCGGACGCGATGCGCGACGACAGCGACGCCGGAATGACGCGACCTTACGCAGCGTGCGCGTCAAGATTCCGTCTGCCCGGCGCCAGCGGTGCCGGCGCGCCGAGGAGCGGCAAACGCCTTGCCGCACGCCGCCGCATTCCTACCGCTCGTCGGTAGCGGCCCATAAAAAACCCGCGGGCTGCGCAGCCCGCGGGTCATGGTCACGACGCTGCCGCGCTATTTTTTTGCGTCGGCGATGGCCTTCTTGCGGATCGCCTCGAACTCGTCGCCCGGCGTCCACGCCGGCAGGGCGTCGGCATCGGCGACCTTGAGACCGAGCCAGAACATCAGGCGCACATCCTCGACAGCGCCGTCGAAGTTCCAGCTGTCGCGCAACTCGTCGGAGGGCTGGTGATAATCCTCGTCCTCGAAGCGCTGGTGCTGCATCGCGCCCCAGCCCTTGGGCTTGCCGATGACGTCGGTGCCAGCATCGAAGTAGGCGCCGGGGACGCCGAAGTGCGCGAAGCTGAACTGGTCGGAGCGGTAGTACGCGCCCTTGTCCGGAAACTGGTCGCCGGTGACGGTGCGGCCCTGCATCGCCGCGAGCTTTTTCGCCCAGGCGTCGAGCGAGGACTTGCCCAGACCGATCATGCTGATGTCGCGCGTGCGGCCCCAGATGTTGATGCCGTCGATGTTGAGATCGGCGGCGATGCGGCCGGCGGGAATCGGCGGATGCGCGGCCAGGTAGGCCGAGCCCAGCAGGCCCTGCTCCTCCGCCGCCACGGCGGCGAAGTACAGGCTGCGCCGCGGCGCTTTTGGCAGCGCGACGACAGCCCTGGCGATGGCGAGGATCGCCGACACGCCGGAGGCGTTGTCGAGCGCGCCGTTGTAGATCGCGTCCTCGCCCGGCCGCGCGCCCTCGCGGATGCCGAGGTGATCGTGATGCGCGGTGAAGAACACACCCTCTTTCTTCAGCGCCGCGTCGCTGCCCGGCAGCACGCCGATGACGTTGGCGGTCTGCTGGCGGCGCACGTCGTTGTCGAGCCGCAGCGACAGCGTCACGCCCAGCGGCACCGGCTTGAAGTCGCGCTTCTCGGCGGCGGCGCGCAGCGTATCGAGATCGAAGCCGCCGAGCGCGGCGATGTGGCGGCTGGCGTCCTCGGTGGCCCAGGCCTGCACCTGGATCTGCGGCTCGCCCTCGCTGGGCAGGCTGAAGCCCTCGCCGCTCCAGGAGGTCTGCACCACCTGCCACTTGTAGGCGGCGGAGTGGTCGGTGTGGATGATGATGACGCCGGCCGCGCCCTGGCGCGCCGCCTCCTCGTACTTGTAGTCCCAGCGGCCGTAATAGAGGCGCGTCTTGCCGGCGAACAGTTTCGGGTCGTCCTCCGGATCGTTGTTCATCACCAGCAGGACCTTGCCCTTGAGGTCCATGCCCTTGAAGTCGTTCCACTGGTATTCCGGCGCGACGATGCCATAGCCGACGAACACCACCTCGGCGTTGTCGATCTTGGCCTGCGGCGTCTGCACGCCGGAGAAGGCCATGAAATCGTCGAGCCGCTTGAGCGTCAGCGTGTCCTTGCCGCGCGTGAACGTGGCGGTCTCCGGCACATGACTGGTGACGCCGACGATGTCGAACTTCTGCAACCACGAACCATCCGGCGCGCCGGGCTGCAGACCCATCGCCTCCATCTGCGACTGGATATAGGCCTCGGCCAGGGCATCGCCGCGCGTGGCCGGGCCGCGGCCTTCGAGCAGGTCGCTGGCGAGAAAACGGATCGGCGCCCGCAGCAGCGCGGGCGTGATGGCGTTCGCGGCCCGCTGCTCGGCCGGCGTGACCAGCGGCGGCGCGGCGGCGTGGACGGCGGACGCGGTGAGCAGCAGCGATGCGGCGAACGCGAGGACTTTCATGCGGGGCGTCTCTCTGGAGAATGCGCGGAGCATAGCCGCAGCGGCGGGGCGGCACTCAATCCGGGGCTTTCCTCAGCCCTGGAAACCGCCTAATGCAGCCACCCGCTGTCGCCGTTTTCCCTGGGGGAAACGTTTTTATTTATATATCAAATTTTAAATCGATAAATAAATAATAACGAACTCAGGGCGGTGCATCGCCGGAGCGGGTGACGCCGATGACGGCGGCATGACCTCGCTCCCGGCAGGCGCCACGGGCGTCATCGCGGAACTTTACCGGCGACGCAGCACTCCACGCACACGCGCTTCCTTATTTCCTCCCGCAAGGCTTATCCTCCCGGCATGCTCGACCGCCGCCATCCGCGTCACCTGATCGCCGCCCTGGTGCTCCTGGTCGGCCAGTGGCTGCTGTTCGCGCATGCCATCGACCATGCCCTGAGCGGCACGCCGGAGCGGACCTCCTGCGACATCTGCGCCGTGGCCCACGCGGCGGCACCCTCGCCCGCGCCGGCGGCCCTGCCGCCGCTGACCGCCGACGCGCTGCCGCTGGCGCAGCGCACGTCTTCCATCACGCGGGCCGATGCGCAGCTGCGGCTGCCGCCGGCCTGCGGCCCGCCGTCCCACCTCGCCTGACCACGTCCTGCTGAATTCCTGCGCGCGGCCGAGGCCGTGCGCGCAAACGTCATTGCGAGGTTTCCATGTTCACGCTTAATCCCTGGGTGCGCGCGCTGCGCGTGCCGTCCCTGCTGTTGCTGTCGGCCGCCAGCGGCCTGTTTCCCGGCGCCGGCCACGCGGCGCAACCCGCCGAGCTGGCGATGGCCGCCGACGAAGGCGCCATCGAAGGCCATCTGCGCGACAGCGCCGGCACGCCGTTCACCGGCGCGCGGGTGCGGCTGCTCGACGACGGCGGCCATCCCGTGGCCACCGCCAGCACCGATGCCGCGGGCCATTTCCATTTCCACGGCCTCAAGGCCGGCGACTACCGCGTGCTGCTGCAGCGCGAGGGCTACGCCGACAGCAGCGCCGAGGTCCACGTCGACGCCGGCCAGTCGGCGCATGCCGATCTGCAACTGGTCGCGCAGTTGGCCACCGTGACGGTGACGGCCGAGCGCCTGGAGCGCGCGCGCAACGCGCTCTCGCCCAGCACCGGCAGCAGCCAGTATGTGTTCGACCAGGCGGCGATCACCACCCTGCCGCAGGGCAAGAACACGCCGATGAACCAGCTGCTGCTGCAGGCGCCGGGCGTGGCCAACGATTCCTTCGGCCAGCTGCACGTGCGCGGCGACCACGCCGACCTGCAGTACCGCATCAACGGCATCATCATCCCCGAAGGCATCAGCGGCTTCGGCCAGGTGCTGGACACGCGCTTCGCCAACCAGGTCAGCCTGCTCACCGGCGCGCTGCCGGCGCAGTACGGCTACCGCACCGCCGGCGTCATCAACATCACTACGCCCAAGAGCTTCGATGGCGGCAGCGTCGGCGTGTACGGCGGCAGCCACGGCACCTTCAATCCGAGCATCGAGTACGGCACCACCACGCACGACGGCGTCAGCGTTTACGGCACCGGGCAGTTCTACAACAGCCTGGTCGGCATCGAGGCGCCCACCGACCACTACTATCCGATTCACGACCACACGCAGCAGGGCAAGGGTTTCGGCTACCTGTCGTTTTACCCGGCCGAGGACATGAAGGTCAGCGTGCTCGCCGGCACCAGCTTCGGGCGCTACCAGATTCCGAACAACCCCGGCCAGGCGCCGGACCCGGCCTACTGCGCGCAGCTGGGCGGCAACAGCTGCAGTTTCGATTCGCGCCACCTCGATGAGCGCCAGTACGAGCGCAATTCGTACGGCCTGGTGGCCTTGCAGGGTCAGGCCGGCGCGCGGTTCAACTACCAGGTGGCGGCATTCACGCGGGTCAGCTCGGTGGAGTACCGGCCCGACCCGACCGGCGATCTGGTGTTCAACGGCATCGCCGCCGACATCTACCGCCGCAGCACCACGGCCGGTCTGCAGGGCGACATCGGCTACCAGCTCAGCGACGCGCACACGCTGCGCGGCGGCGTGTTCTTCAGCAACGAGAACGACATCTCCGACAACACCTCGCAGGTGTTCACCACCGACAGCGCCGGCAACGTCAACGGCGGCCCGGTCACCATCGTCGACAACAATCCCAAGAACGGCAACCGCCTGCTGGGCATCTACGCGCAGGACGAGTGGGACATCACCGACGATCTGACGCTGAACTACGGCCTGCGCTACGACAAGCTCAACGCCTACATCGCCGCCAGCCAGTTCAGCCCGCGCCTGGGCCTGATCTGGAACGCCACCGAGGCCACCGTGCTGCACGCCGGCTATTCGCGCTACTTCACGCCGCCGCCCAACGAGCTGATCAGCGACAAAACCATCAGCAAGTTCGACAACACCAGCAACGCGCAGAGCGGCGCCAACGATCCGGTGCGGGCGGAGCGCACGCACTACTTCGACGTCGGCGTCACGCACCGCTTCTCGCCTGGGCTCAACGTCGGTGTCGACGGCTATTACAAGATCGTGCGCGGCCTGCTCGATGAAGGGCAGTTCGGCGCGGCGCTGATCTACACGCCGTTCAACTACGCCCGCGGCCGCATCTACGGCATCGAGGTGACCTCGGTGTACCGCGACGGTGCGTTCAGCGCCTACAACAACATGGCGCTGTCGCGCGCGCAGGGCCAGGGCATCGACTCGGCGCAGTTCAACATCGATCCGGCGGCAGTGGCCTACACCCAGGACCACTACATCTACCTGGATCACGACCAGCGCTTCAGCGGCTCCGCCGGCGTGTCCTACACCTGGCAGGACACCACCTACTCGCTGACCGATCTCTACGCCAGCGGCCTGCGCGCCGGCGGCGCGAGCGTGCCCAACGGCAACCGCCTGCCGTTCTACAACCAGCTCGACGCCGCCGCGCAGCGCAGCGTCCTGGCGCCGCTGCTGGGGCGGCTCGACCTGCGCCTCGCGGTGATCAACCTGCTCGATCGCCGGTACGAGATTCGCGACGGCAGTGGCGTCGGCGTCGGCGCGCCGCAGTTCGGTCCGCGCGCAGGCGTTTACCTGGGCATCACCAAGCCGCTCTGAACGCCGGGGCGCCACGAAAGCGGCCACCCGCTCCGCCATCGGAGCGGGTGACCGATGTTTATTTTATCAATCAAATTTAAATTTGATTGATATTTAATAACACTCTTCCCAAGAGAAACCACAACAGCGGGTGGCGCGAAAACGGCCCGCGGCGACCGACCGACCCGTGGACGCTGGCGCGGTGCGCAATCCGCGTTACCATCGTGACAGCGGCATGACGAAACCATGACAAGCCGCGACGGCCGCGAGACAACGGGGAGAGACCATGGATCACAAGCGGTTCGCGCTGCGCGTGCTGATCGTGCTGTTCGGCGTCGCCCTGTTCGGCTTTGTCGCCGAGGCGGCCTGGGAGTTCCTGCATGCGGTCGATCCGGTCACCGGCCTGCCGCTGAAGCTGACGCAGCTGCAGGTCTCGCCGATGATGGTGCGCGCCGTCACCTCGCCCTTCGCGCGCGCCTACAACAACATCCTGGCGCTGCTGCTGACCTTCATCTCGCTGGCGATTCCGCTCACCGCCAATCTGTACACGCCCAAGCTGATCGAAATCTTCATCCGCGACCGCATCAACGTGCTGGTGCTGGGCTGCTGCGCGCTGCTGGCGGCGCACTCGATCCTGGCGACGATGCTGTCCTACGACAACTGGACGCCGCAGCTGCCGTTCTACATCAGCGGCCTGGGGGCGCTGCTCGGCTGGCTGCTGCTGCTGCCGTATTACTTCTACGTGCTGAGCTTCATCGACCCGCTGACCATCATCAAGCGCGTGCACCTGAGCCTGATGGAGGAGTTGCAGGACGCCGTCGTCGGCAAACATCCCGTCAAGCAGGCGCAGGCGCGCGTGCACCAGCGCATCATCAACCTCGGCAGCCTGCTGCAGCGCTCGATGGACCGCGCCGACCGCGACGTGGTGTTCGACGCCATCCGCGCGCACACCATGGACCTGGCGCGTGTGCGCCAGCTCAAGCCGGACCTGCCGCCGGCATTCTTCGAGGTGACCAGCGAGCTGCTGATCGGCATGTCCAGCGATGCCACCGGCCTGCTGAGCCGCGAACGCACCTGGGTGGAATACCGCATCGCCAGCCAGCTGGCCCTGGCCTTCAAGATCGCGCTGGCCAAGATGCCGGACGGCGTCAGCGCGCTGGTGCACGCCATCAAGAACGCCGCCTTCGAGGAGGCCCACCTGCGCAACGACGCGGTGTACGTGGTGCTGGTGCGCCTGTTCAACACCTTCATGCGCGAGGCGATCAAGAAGAAGGAAAACGCGCCGGTCTACTACGTGGTCTACAACTACAAGACCCTGATCCGCCGCCTGCTGGTCGAACGCCCGGAGCTGGTGCCGGAGCTGGTCCGCTATCTGCGTTACTACGCCGAGTTCGCGCGCACGCAGGGCCTGGCTTTCATCTACGAGCTGATCAGCTACGAACTGGCCGAGGTCACGGAGCTCGCCTACGAGCGCGGCGCGGAGACGGCCATGGTGCTGCTGGACGCCGTCCTGGAATTCGAGGGCGCCGACCACAGCCCGGGCCTGGTGAAATCGCGCGCCATCCTCGCCGGTTTTTTCCGCGAGCGCGGTCTCAGCGACGAACTGGCGTCGGTGCTCTCCACCCTGCGCGAGGTGCCGCGCCCGACGCTGGAGGCCGCGCGCGTCGGCATCCTCACCACCACCGAGCCGGTGTTCTGGGAGATGACCGACCGCGGCACCAACATCGACTACGTGCCCGACGCGCGCCGCGACCAGGTCGAGAAGGTCTTCAACTCGTTGATGTAGGCGCGGCGTCGCGCGCGACGCCGGACGACGGCGCTCAGGCCGTCGCCACCTCGCGCATGAAGGCAAACGCCTGCTGCCAGTAGCGGCGCGCGTTGTCGCGCCAGGCCAGCACATGAAAGGCGTGGATCTCGCGCTCGTAGTAGTGCATGCGCGCCGGCACGCCGAGGCGCTCGCAGGCGCGCTCCAGCCGCTGCACGTCCTCGCAGCACACGTCCCAGGTGCCGACGCCGGAGAACACCGGCGGAAAGGGTTTCTCCGGCGCACCGCATTCCTCGAGGATGCGGATCGGGTCCGCCATCATCGTCTCGCGGCTTGGCAGCACACGGCTGGAGCCGAGGTAGGACTTGGCGATGTCGCGCGCCGCACGCAGCGCCAGCCAGCCGGCACCGGGATTGAAATTCTGGCGCGCGGCATTGGTCACCTGCAGGTAGGGCATGATCGGCTTGACGCCGACCAGCCGCACCGGCGCCGCGAATGCCACCTGCGCCCAGGGCTCGGGACGGCGATAACAGGCGGCGATAGCGACGGACAGCGCGAGATTGCCGCCCGCCGACTCTCCGGCCACCACCACCCGGCTCGGGTCGCCGCCGAAGCGCGCGCAATGCGCCGCCACCCAGGCAAAGGCCAGGCAGGCGTCCTCGTGCGCACAGGGAAACTGGAAGCGCGGCGCGAGGCGGTAATCGATGTTGAACACCAGATACTGGCCGCCGCGCGCGCTGGCGCGGGCGATGCCGCGATGCGTCTCCTTCGAGCACAGGCTGAAGGCGCCGCCGTGGATGTACAGCAGCACGGGCAGCGGCCGCGGCGCGAAGCGCGGGCGGTAGACGTCGAGGCGGTTGAAAGGATGCGGCCCGTAGGACAGGTCGCGGATCACCTCGATGTCGTCGCGGTCCGCCTTGCGCTCGCCGAGAAAGCCGCCGACCACGGCGGCGGTCTTCATCAGACGGTTGAGACTGCGCCGGCGGAACGACGGACGGCGCTGCAACAGGGGATCATCGACAGCGACAGCCATGGCCCACTCCCGAAACTGTTCTGCTTATCGGCGCTCCCGGCACTTTCTTGACCGGACCCGGCATGGGGGCTCCTTGACGCCGGCGTCACTTTTATCGCGTGAAGGCGCAATAAGCAACCCGGCCGGGGCGAAGCGCCGTCAGGATGGCGGGCTAGGAAGCCGTCTCAGAATGAGCGGGCGCAGGGACCACAGGAAATCACGAACTCATCAGGTCTTGGGCAGCGTCACACCGCGTTGACCTTGATATTTGCCAAAGCGGTGCAGGCGCGAGCTAGCCGCGAGGGCCCCATGCCGAAAGCATGGGATCGCGGCCCGGCGAGCGGACGCAGGGACCGCAAGGGAAGGCTGGCCCGATCAGGTCTTGGGCAGCGTCACACCGCGTTGACCCTGGTATTTGCCCCCGCGGTCCTTGTAGCTGGTCTCGCAAACCTCGTCGGATTCGTAGAACAGCATCTGCGCCACGCCTTCGTTGGCGTAGATCTTGGCAGGCAGCGGCGTGGTGTTGGAGAACTCCAGCGTGACGTGGCCCTCCCACTCCGGCTCCAGCGGCGTGACATTGACGATGATGCCGCAGCGCGCGTAGGTGCTCTTGCCCAGGCACACCACCAGCGTGCTGCGCGGAATGCGGAAATACTCCACCGTGCGCGCCAGCGCGAAGCTGTTGGGCGGAATGATGCAGACGTCGGACTTCACATCGACGAACGACTTCTCGTCGAAGGCCTTGGGATCGACGATGGTGCTGTTGATGTTGGTGAAGATCTTGAACTCGTTGGCGCAGCGCACGTCGTAGCCGTAGCTGGAGGTGCCGTAGGAGACGATGCGGTGACCGTCTGCCGCCACGCGCACCTGGCCCGGCTCGAAAGGCTCGATCATGCCGTGCTGCTCGGCCATGCGCCGGATCCACTTGTCCGATTTGATGCTCATTTTTTGTCCAGATTCGGGTCAACGCGGCGCTGCCGCGGGCGCCATCATAACGGCGCCAGGGTTCAATCGTCGCTGATGGCGATGTCCGGGAACGTGCCGCCCACGGCCCCGTAGGCCAGCCGCGCCGCCGCCTTGCGGGCGATGTCGCGGTAGCGCTGCGCGGTATCGGAACCCGGCTCGGCGACCACCGTCGGCTTGCCGCCGTCCGCTTGCAGCCGGATCGAGGCCTGCAGCGGCAACTGGCCGAGCAGCTCGACGCCGAACTGCGACGACAGCCGCGCACCGCCGCCCTCGCCGAAGATCGCCTCGTGGTGGCCGCAGTTGGAACAGACGTGGTAGCTCATGTTCTCGACCACGCCGAGCACGCTGACTTCCACGCGCTGGAACATCGCCAGGCCCTTGCGCGCGTCCAGCAGTGCGATGTCCTGCGGTGTGGTGACGATGATGGCGCCGCTGATCGGCACGCGCTGCGACAGCGTCAGCTGGATGTCGCCGGTGCCCGGCGGCAGATCGACGACCAGGTAGTCGAGGTTCTGCCAGTCGGTCTCGTTGAGCAGCTGGCTCAGCGCCTGCGTCGCCATCGGCCCGCGCCAGATGCTCGGCTGCTCCTCGTCGATGAGAAAGCCGATGCTCATCACCTGCAGGCCATGCGCCAGGATCGGGTGCATGCGCTTGCCGTCCGGCGAGGTCGGGCGCTCCTTGTCCACACCGAGCATGCGCGGCTGGCTGGGGCCGTAGATGTCGGCGTCCAGCACGCCGACGCGCGCGCCCTCGGCCGCCAGCGCCAGCGCCAGGTTGGCCGCCACCGTGGACTTGCCGACGCCGCCCTTGCCGCTGGCCACGGCGATGACGTTGCGGATGCCCGGCAGCGGCTGCAGGTTTTTCTGCACCGCGTGCGAGGCAATGCGCCAGCCGACCTGCACGTCGGCGTCGGTGTTCAGCGTCGCCTGCAGGTGGCGACGCACGGCGGTCGCCAGCGTGTCGTGATAGCCGGCGGCGGGAAAGCCCAGCTCCAGCGTGATGCACGGCTTGCCGATCCACCGGGTTTCGGCGCTCTTGACCGCGCCGGCGGCCACCAGGCCGCGCCCGATCAGGGGATCGACATAGCCGTCCAGCGCGGCCATCAGGGATTCTTGGGTGAGGGACATCCGGTATTCTGATTGCGAAGCAGGCGGCTATTGTCCCGCATGCCGCCGGCCTTGAACACTCCGCCATGACCGCACCGACCAGCTTCTACTGGCACGACTACGAAACCTTCGGCGCCGACCCCGCGCGCGATCGCCCCTCGCAGTTCGCCGGCCGCCGCACCGATGCCGAACTGAACCCGGTCGGCGAACCGCTGGTGCTCTACTGCCAGCCCGTCATCGACGTGCTGCCGCACCCGGACGCCTGCCTGCTCACCGGCATCACCCCGCAGCTGGCGCGCGAGCGCGGCGTGCCGGAGCCGGACTTTGCGCGCCGCATCCTCGACGAGCTGGGCGCCACCGGCACCTGTGGCGCCGGTTACAACTCCATCCGCTTCGACGACGAGGTCACGCGCCATCTGCTGTATCGCAATTTCTACGATCCCTACCAGCGCGAATGGTTTGGCGGCAATGCGCGCTGGGATCTGATCGACGTGATGCGGCTCTGGCACGCACTGCGGCCGGACGGCCTGCACTGGCCGCAACGCGAGGATGGCTCCACCAGCTTCAAGCTGGAACAGCTCAGCGCCGCCAACGGCATCGCCCATGAACAGGCGCACGACGCGCTGTCCGACGTCGATGCCACCATCGGCCTCGCCCGCCGACTGCGCAGCGCGCAACCGCGCCTGTTCGAGCACGCGCTGAAGCTGCGCGACAAGAAGTTCGCCGCCACCCTGCTCAACCTGCGCGAACTCACGCCGGTGCTGCACGTGTCCTCGAAGATTCCCGCCACCCGCGGTTGCCTGGCCGTGGTGGCGCCGCTGGCGCTGCACCCGCGCAACAACAACCAGGTGATCGTCTACGACCTCGCGCACGACCCGGCGGAACTGCTGGAACTCGATGCCGACGAGCTGCACGACCGCGTGTTCACGCGCGAGGACGATCTGCCCGAGGGCCTGAGCCGCATCCCGCTCAAGGGCGTGCACCTCAACAAGAGCCCGATGCTGGCGCCGCTGTCCACGCTCAACCCGGAGCAGGCCGAACGCTGGAGCATCGACCTCGCCCGCTGCCAGGAACATCGCGCGCTGCTGCTGCGCGTGCGCGAGGCGCTGGCGAAAAAGGTCCGCGCCGTCTTCGCCGCACCGGAATACGAGGAGCGCGACGCGGAACTGTCGCTCTACGGCGGCTTCCTGCCGGACGCCGACAAACCGCGCCTGCAGCGCGTACGCGAAGCGGCGCCCGAGGCGCTGGCGCAATTCCAGGGCATGTTCAGCGACGCGCGCTACAACGAGCTGCTGCTGCGCTACCGCGCCCGAAATTTTCCCCGGACCCTGAGCGCAGACGAGGCCGCCGAGTGGCAGGACTTCGTGGCCCGCAAACTCGATTTCGACACCGGGCTCGCCAG
Organism: Nevskiaceae bacterium; assembly: GCA_008012115.1. Taxonomy (GTDB): domain Bacteria; phylum Pseudomonadota; class Gammaproteobacteria; order Nevskiales; family Nevskiaceae; genus Stenotrophobium. The sequence goes on along the minus strand of SSEB01000011.1, from coordinate 88,138 downwards.
CCTGACGCTGGAGCAGTACGAGGCCGTGCTTGCCGCACATCACGCACAGGAAACCGAACCGGCACGGCGCGTGATTCTCGATGCGCTGTCCGCGTGGCCGCGTGAATCTGGTTTGCTTGAATTGCTGGGCCGCTAGCGCGAACCCAAGACATCTCGTCATGCCGGCGCAGGCCGGCATCCAGTTTCGGTTCGAGCGCGAGGGGGCAAGACCACTGGACACCGGCCTTCGCCGGTGTGACGCCATCCTGTTGCAGGTTCAGAACGCGTCTGCGCCTTCTATAACCGCCACCCGCTCTTTGCTCTCGCCGACGCCAGATTGTTTTATATTATTTATCTTTTTTATATTCGATATATAAAATATCACTACTATCCCAGGAAAACCACAGCGAGCGGGTGACGCCTTCTGGCCGCCGCCGCGGGCAGCGGCGATGGTAGGCTGCCGCCTCAACCTTCGCTTCGGTGCTGCCGGATGAAGCTCGGTGCCCTGTCCTGGCTGTTCGCGGTCCTCGTCGCGCCCCTGGTCATTCCGCTGACCGGCGCGCTGCCCTTCTTCCTGCTGCACCAGTGGCGCTATCCGTCGGAGTGGGGATTGCCGCCGCTGCAATCGCTGATCGGCGTCTCGATCAATTGCACGATGGTGGGCTACGTCTTCACGCTGCTCTACGGGCTGCCCATCGCGCTGCTGCTGCGGTGGTTGAACCGCTATCGACTCGATGTGCTCCTCGTCGCCGCCGCCCTGCCGGCCCTGAGCCTGCCGCTGTGGCAGCACAGCTGGGCAATCTGCCTGCTGCCCGCGCTGAGCGCGGGCATGACCACGGCCTACGTGTTCTGGCGGATCACCCGCGTCAGCGCCGGATCTCCGCCGACTTGATCACCGTCATCTTCCGCACCTGCATGTCGCGCAGCGTGTGCGGAATGCCGCCGACGCCGTAGCCGGAGTGGCGCAGGCCGGCAAAGGGCATCCAGTCGACGCGGAAAGCGGTGTGGTCATTGACCATCACCGCCGAGGCATCGAGCCGGCCGCTGCAACGCAGCGCGGTATCGATGTCGCGCGTGAACACCGCGGCCTGGAAGGCGAACGGCAGCGCATTGGCCTGGCGCACGGCCTCGTCGAGATCGTCGCAGGCATAGACGCAGACCACCGGGCCGAAGACTTCCTGCGTCGAGACCTTGGCCTCCGGCGGCGGGTTGAGCAGCACGGTCGGCGCGTAGGTCGTGTCGCCCAGCCGGCGGCCGCCGCAGAGCAGTTCCGCGCCGCCCGCCATCGCCTCGCCCACCCATTGCTCGAGACGCGCGACCTCGGCCGGGTCGATCAGCGGGCCCACCTCGGTGGCCGCCAGCGTGGGATCGCCGACCACCAGTTTCTGCGCCGCCGCCGCGATGCGCTGCGCCAGCGATTCCGCCACCGCACGCGCGGCAAAGACGCGCTGCACCGACACGCAGACCTGGCCGGCGTGATAGAAGCCGCCCTTGGCCAGCAGCGGCACGGCTTGGTCGAGGTCGGCGTCCGCCGCCACGATCACCGGCGCCACGCCGCCATGCTCCAGAGCGCAGCGCGCACCGGGCGCGAGCTGCGAGCGCAGGCTCCAGCCGACCTTGGCGCTGCCGATGAAGCTGAGAAAGGCGACACGCGCATCGGCGGCGAGTTTCGTCGACAGCGCGTTGTTTTCCGGCAGCAGCGGCTGGCACCACTCCGGCGGCAGCCCGGCCTCGCGCAGCAGCTCGACAAAGCGCATGCAGGCCAGCGGCGTGGTGCGCGCGGGCTTGACGATCACCGGGCAGCCGGCGGCGATGGCCGGGCCAACCTGGTGGGCGATGAGGTTCACCGGGTGATTGAAGGCGCTGATCGCCACCACCACGCCGATGGGCTCGGTCTGGGTGAAGGCGACGCGGTTGGCGCTGGAGGCCGTCGCGCCCATCGGGATCACCTCCCCGCCGTCGGCGCGCAGCGCCTCGACGCAAAGCCGCAGCGAGTCGATGGCGCGAGCGATCTCGACGCGCGAATCGATCAGCGGCTTGCCGCCTTCGCGGGCGGATTCCACCGCCAGCAGCTCGGCGCGCTCACGCATCAGCGCCTGCGCCTTTTCGAGAATCTCGACGCGCCGCAGGCGGGGCAGCCAGCCGTCGCGGTTGCGGAACAGGGCATGGGCGGTGGCCAGTGCGTGCTCGACGGCAGCAGCGTCGGCGGCGGCGACTTCGCCGATGACGGCGCGGTTCCAGGGGGCGTGGACCGTGACCGGCTTGGCGGCGCTGGTGGCGCCGGGAATCAGGAGGGGATATCGGTGCATAGGCCGGGAGCCTAGCCCCGGCGTTTCAGGCCCGCAAGCCTCGCGCGTCGCCGACGAGACCCTTTGCCCGCGCTGTCACCATCGGGTAGGGATCGCGTGCCCTCGGCGCATTGTCGTGCGGGTGCTGACCCGGATGGCGACGCTCGTAGGCCGCCGGACTGCCGAAGCGCGACTCGACCCAGGCCTGGCGCTCGTACGGACGCGCAGTGCGCAGATCGACATAAACGCCATCGTGCGCCAGCGGCTGGAACACCGGCGGCAGCTCGTGGTCCGTCCACCACTGCCCGCCCTGGTACCAGAACCAGGTGTGGCGGTCCGGCTCGTTGTAGATGCGATGCGCGGGGTAGTAGACGTAGTGATGCACAGGCTTTTCGGTCACGGAGCGGATCTCATCCGGCGTCAACGCCCAGGCAGGCGCCGCCAGTGGCAATAAAGCAAGCGCGATCCATTGCAGAGCCCGGTCCATGACTCCTCCTTCCTGTTGCTCCATACCGATACCCTAGATCGGCCCACTGAATGCAGCCTGAATCGCGATGTAGGAATGTTCCTCCTCAGCGTGTGGTCAACGAGCCGCGTGTGCCGGGAAAGGATGGCGCTTGGCCCCGAGGAAGCTTCAGGCGCAGTCGGCGTTGGCACGATGCGCGCCCGCTCCCACAATCAGGAGCAGGCGTTGAAACCGGAGATGGGCTTTCAATCGTCGTCGTGCTGATGCTTGTGTTTGTTGCCGTGCCTGCTGCCGCGATCGTCATCGCGGTCGTATTCGTACTCGCGACCGTCGCGGTGGCGATGCTCGATCACCACCGGCCGGCCGTAAGTCTCCTCGACCCAGGCCTGGCGCTCGTAGGGGCGATCGGCATCGATGTCGATGGTCACGCCACCGTGGGTGTACTGCTCGTAGGCCAGCGGCAGCACGGCGCCGACGCGCCAGCCGCCCCCATCGAACCAGAACCAGGTCTGCGCGGCGGGTTCGTAGTAGATACGATGCGCCGGGTAATAGACGTACTGGTGCTTGGCGCGGTAGCCGTGCGCCGGTGCCCAGTCTGGCGGATCGGCCAGCGCACTTCCGGCGAACACCAACGACAGCAGGGCAGAACAGGCCAGAGAGGCATGGATCCTTTTCATTGCGACGACTCCCATTCCATTGAACGCATAAAACACCGTATACCCGCCGACTTAATCCCGCCTGAATCCGGGCACACAAAAGGCCGCCCTAAAGCGGCCTTTTGCGTCGGCGAGCTTGAAATTTATTTCGAGTCGCTGCCCAGCCAGCGCGACACCGCGCCAGCCGCCACCGCGCCGGCAATCGGCGCCAGCCAGAACAGCCAGAGCTGCTGCAGCGCCCAGCCGCCGACGAACAGCGCCTGGCTGGTGCTGCGCGCCGGGTTCACCGAAGTGTTGGTCACCGGGATGCTGATCAGGTGGATCAGCGTCAGGCCCAGACCGATGGCGATCGGTGCAAAGCCCTTGGGCGCACGCTCGTGCGTGGCGCCGAGGATGATGATCAGGAACATAAAGGTCATCGCCACTTCGCTGACCAGGCCGGCCTGCAGCGAGTAACCACCCGGCGAGTGATCGCCGTAGCCGTTGGCCGCGAAGCCGCCCAGTTCGAACCCGGGCTTGCCGCTGGCGATGCTGTACAGCACCGCAGCGCCGACGACGGCGCCCGCCACCTGCGCGGCGATGTAGGGCAGCAGTTCGCCGCCGGGGAAGCGGCCGCCGGCCCACAGACCGAACGACACCGCCGGATTGAGATGGCAGCCGGAGATATGGCCGATGGCATAGGCCATGGTCAGCACCGTCAGACCGAAGGCCAGAGCGACACCCGCAAAACCGATACCGAGGCTGGGGAACGCAGCGGCCAGTACGGCGCTGCCGCAACCGCCGAGAACCAGCCAGAGCGTGCCGATGAACTCGGCGGCCATACGTTTGCTGATGGGCATTTTTACGACTCCTTGATGTCAGGGGGAAGGGTGACATCACATGGTGGCATATCCATGTGACATGACGGAACCGGGAAGCCCGCGTGTCATAATTTACGGCCAATTGATACGTCGACTGCCATGAAGCGCCGCATTCTCGTCACCAACGCCTTGCCTTACGCCAATGGCCCGATCCACCTCGGCCACCTGGTCGGCTACATCCAGGCCGACATCTGGGTGCGGTTCCAGCGCATGCAGGGCCACGAGGTGCACTACGTCTGCGCCGACGACGCCCACGGCACGCCGATCATGCTGGCGGCGGAGAAGGCCGGCGTGACGCCGGAAGCCTTCATCGACGGCATCCGCCAGTCGCACGAGCGCGACTTCGCCGACTTCCACGTCGCCTTCGATCACTACCACTCGACGCACTCGGAAGAGAACCGCGTGCTGTCGGAGTCGATCTACGCCGCGCTGAAGAACGGCGGCGCCATCGCCAGCCGCAGCATCCAGCAGCTCTATGATCCGGTGAAGGCGATGTTCCTGCCGGACCGCTACATCAAGGGCGAATGCCCCAAGTGCGGCACCGCCGACCAGTACGGCGACAACTGCGAGAACTGCGGCGCGGCGTATTCGCCGACCGATCTCAAGAATCCACGCTCGGTGGTGTCCGGCGCGACGCCGGTGATGAAGGACTCCGAGCACTACTTCTTCGAGCTGGGCAAGTTCCAGAGTTTTCTCGAAGGCTGGCTCGACGGCGACGTCGCGCATCCGGCGGTCAAGGCCAAGCTCAAGGAATGGTTCGCCGCCGGCCTCAAGGACTGGGACATCTCGCGCGACGCGCCCTATTTCGGCTTCGCGATTCCCGGCGCGCCGGGCAAGTTCTTCTACGTCTGGCTCGACGCGCCGATCGGTTACATGGCGAGTTTCAAGGCGCTGTGCGCGAAGAAGGCACTGGGCTTCGATGACTTCTGGCAGGCCGGCAGCAGCGCCGAGCTGCATCACTTCATCGGCAAGGACATCGTCAATTTCCACGGCCTGTTCTGGCCGGCGATGCTGCAGGGCTCCGGCCACCGCACGCCGACGAAGCTGCACGTCAACGGCTACCTGACGGTGAACGGCGCCAAGATGAGCAAGAGCCGCGGCACCTTCATCAAGGCGCGGACCTATCTCAACCACCTGAACCCGGAATACCTGCGCTACTACTTCGCGGCCAAGGTCGGCGCCGGCGTGGATGATCTCGATCTCAACCTCGACGACTTCGCCGCGCGCATCAACAGCGACCTGGTGGGCAAGTACGTCAACATCGCCTCGCGCTGCGCAGGCTTCATCGAGAAGCTTTTCGGCGGCAAGCTGGCCACCGCGCTGCACGACGACAAGCTGTTCAAGGACGCCGCCGCTGTCGCGCCGGTCGTCGCCGGCCACTACGAGAACGGCGACTACGCGCAGGCGCTGCGGGTGGTGATGGAACTGGCCGACCGCATCAACGCCGACATCCAGGCCACCGCGCCGTGGACGCTGGCCAAGGACGAAGCGCAGCGCGCGCGCCTGCACGCGCTCTGCACGACCTACCTCAACCTGTTCCGCCAGCTGACGGTGATGCTGGCGCCGGTGCTGCCGCAGATCGCGGCGCGCGCTGCCGAGTTCCTCAACACTGCGTCGCCACAGTGGCGCGACGCCGCCGCGCCGCTGCTGGATCACGCGATCCGGCCCTACACGGCGCTGGTCACCCGCATCGAAAAGAAATCCACCGACGCCATCGTCGCCGAAGAACTGGCCAGCGCGCCGCAGGAGAACAAACCCGTGAACACCGAAACACCGAAGCCCGCTGCCGCTGCGCCCGCACCCGCGACCGCCGATAGCGCCCACATCTCCATCGACGACTTCGGCAAGATCGACCTGCGCATCGCGCGCATCGCCAACGCCGAGCACGTCGAGGGCGCCGATAAGCTGCTGCGGCTGACCCTGGACCTCGGCGAGCTGGGCCAGCGCCAAGTGTTCGCCGGCATCAAGTCGGCCTACGCACCGGAAACGCTGGTCGGCCGCCTGACAGTGATGGTCGCCAACCTGGCGCCGCGCAAGATGAAGTTCGGCCTGAGCGAGGGCATGGTGCTGGCCGCCAGCGGCGACGCCGGCGGGCCGTTCATCCTCGCGCCGGACCGCGGCGCGCAGCCGGGCATGAAGGTGAAGTAGGCGCACCAGTCGCTCAGCCACGTTCGCGGCCGCACCCGTCGCCATGTATGCCGTCGCCCTGATCGACGAAGCCCGCTGCATCGGCTGCACCAAGTGCATCGAGGTGTGCCCGACCGACGCCATCGTCGGCGCGATGAACCTGATGCACACCGTGATCCGCGCGGAGTGCATCGGCTGCAGGCTGTGCCTGCCGCCCTGCCCGATGGACTGCATCGAGATGCAGCCAGTGGCGGACAAGCCCTTCGACGACGCCGTCGCACGTCAACGTGTCAAAGCACGCAAGGCCCGCCTTGAGCGAGAGCGCGCCCGCAGGGCGGCCGAACGCGCGCGCAAGAAAGCGCTACTGCTTTCGCGGGCGCAGTCCGCCGATCCCAGCGAGGCGCCAGCCGCCTACGATCCCGTCGCGGCGGCGCTGGCCCGCGCCCGCGCGCGCAACCCGGGCAAGCCATGAATCCACAGAAGCGCCGCGAAATCTTCCAGCGCCTGCAGGCGCAGAATCCGCACCCGACGACCGAGCTGCGCTATTCGTCGCCGTTCGAGCTGCTGGTAGCAGTGGTGCTGTCGGCGCAGGCCACGGATGTCAGCGTCAACAAGGCGACCGCGAAGCTCTACCCCGTCGCCAACACGCCCCAGGCGATTCTGGCGCTGGGCGAGACGAAGCTGAGGGATTACATCAAGACCATTGGCCTCTACCAGACCAAGGCGAAGAACGTAATCGGCCTGTGCCGCATCCTGCTGGACCGGCACGCCGGCGAAGTGCCGCGCAGCCGCGAAGCGCTTGAGGAACTGCCGGGCGTCGGCCGCAAGACCGCCAACGTGGTGCTGAACACGGCTTTCGGCGAGCCGACCATCGCAGTGGATACGCACATCTTCCGCGTCGGCAACCGCACCGGCCTGGCGCCGGGCAAGGACGTGCGCCAGGTGGAGGACCGGCTGGTGAAGTTCACGCCGCCGGAGTTCGCACGCGACGCGCACCACTGGCTGATCCTGCACGGCCGCTACGTCTGCGTGGCGCGCAAGCCCAAGTGCGGCGAATGCGTGATCCGCGATCTCTGCGAGTCCAGGCAGAAGACCGGCTGAACGGCGTCGCTCAGGTGTGGTGCTCCGGATGCGCCCACCACGGCCGCAGCGCCTCCTGGGCAGGCTGGTATTCGTAGCCCAGCGCTTCTGCCACAGCGGCGTGCGTGATCTGACCGTGATGCACGTTAAGCCCTTCACGCAGGTTGGCATCGTCCAGCAGTGCCTTGCGGTAGCCTTTGTCAGCCAGCGCCAAAACATACGGCAGCGTGGCGTTGGTCAGCGCGAAGGTGGAGGTGCGCGCGACGCCGCCAGGCATGTTGGCAACGCAATAGTGCACGATGCCATCGACGACGTAGGTGGGATCGCGGTGCGTCGTCGGCCGACTGGTCTCGAAGCACCCGCCCTGGTCGATGGCGACATCGACGATCACCGTACCTGGCTTCATGTGACCGAGCATAGCGCGCGTCACCAGCTTTGGCGCCGCGGCGCCCGGCACCAGTACGGCACCGATCACCAGATCAGCGCGGCTGATGCATTGCTCCAACGAGTCAACCGTCGAATACAGGGTCTGCAAACGCCCACCGAAGAGCGTATCGAGATGATTGAGCCGCGGCAATGAGCGGTCGAGAATGGTGACCTGTGCGCCCATACCCACGGCAACGCGCGCCGCGTTGTAGCCCACGACCCCGCCGCCGATCACCACCACCTCCGCTGGCGTCACACCGGGCACGCCGCCGAGCAGCACGCCGTTACCGCCTTGCGCCTTCTCCATGGCGTGCGCCCCGGCTTGGATCGACAGGCGCCCCGCCACCTCGCTCATTGGCGCCAGCAGCGGCAGGCCGCCCCTGCCATCGGCCACCGTCTCGTACGCGATGGCGATGCATTGCGAAGCCACCAGCGCACGCGCCTGTTCGGGGTCGGGTGCGAGATGCAGATAAGTGAACAGTACCTGCCCTTCGCGCAGGCGCTTGCACTCTGCCGGCTGCGGCTCCTTGACCTTGACGATCATTTCAGCACGAGCGAATACCTCGTCCGCCGACGCGACGATCTCAGCGCCGGCCTTCTGATACTGATCGTCGCTCAAACCGATGCCAGCGCCCGCCCCGCTCTCGACGAGCACGGCGTGCCCGTGCGCGCGCAGTTCACGCACGCCGGCTGGCGTGAGGCCGACCCGATACTCGTGAACCTTGACCTCTTTCGGCGTGCCAATCAGCATGCGTCCTCCCGCGAACCTTACCACCACATGTTCAAGACGCTAACACAGGGTTTCGGGAGCAGACATGAGGAGCACTCCTCAGCGCCCAACCCCTACATTCGCCCAGAAAGGAATCGACCGCCATGCTGACCCCTGCGAGCCAACGCCTGCGCCGACCGCCGCTGCTGCCGTTTCTGATGTTTGCTGGCGGACTGGGTGCCTGCCTGTATTTCGGTCAGCAGTGGTACCAACTGCCGACCTACAGCGAGAACGACATCAAGGCATCCGTGGAGCTGAATCTGAAGCTGGACCTTGAGCGCCGTCCCGCTGGGCAGGCCGCGCCCGACGAGGTTGAGTTGGCCCGCATGCGCGCGTCGCTGCAGCAGGAGATCGCCGGACAGGTCGCCAACGAACGCCGCGAGGTCGTGCAGCGCTTCGGCCTCGGACTCGTTGCAGCGATCTTAGGCACGGGGCAGTTGTTGATGGCGTGGTGGACGCGACGACGCCGAGTTTGAGCAACGGCAATACATCATGCCGCAAAATCAAGGAGCGGCATTGCTGCCGCTCCTTGGTTCACTTCAAATCCGGTCAGTTTGGGTTCGCGCAGGTACTGGCAGTACCGTAAGGGCTGATCTGACCCGGTGGAGAAACGTTCTGCGTATTGAAATCGGTACTCAATCCAGGCAAGACAAAAATCGCCTTGGTACTGCTCTGGTTCCCGTTGACTTTGATTGAGGCCGTTACGAAAACCTGCACCCAGTAGGAACGGTCTTTGGGATAAGTGACAAAGAACGAACCGGTGCCGTTCGCATCAAGCGTCACCGATGCTGGTAGCGAAGTGACATTACCCGGATCCAACTCGCGATTTCCGTTGTAATCCTCGCCCTGATCCAGTACGCCGTTGTAGTTCACGTCTTCGTTGAAGCAGCCAAAACTACTGGTCGTCGCACACCCCGGATCGGACCCGCAGTTAACAGCGTAAATCGGAGCCCAAGATCCATTTACATAGACCTCCGATCCCTTTTGATATGCCAACGCATTAACTGCCAAGCTGACCACGCTGCCTGTGGGCGGCGGATTTCCAGAGGAGTCTGTTACCAATACCGAGTATGGCAGCTGATACTGGGTGTTGTTCAGAGGAACCACCGTATTGCCCGTGCCTAGGACAATGCGCAAAGACTGTCCTCCAACGGTCAACAAAACTGTTCCCTTCTTTACATTCACCAACTGGAATGTTGCGCCCGTCCCGGAACCGCCCGTTACTGAAGCAGGATTACTGGGGGACGACGAATAGTCTCCGCCAGCGTTCGTGACGTTGACGGTGCCAATCGCACCAACAGCGGTGACTGTGAATTGCGCAGGTATGTTGGAGGTTCCACCGGAGAGTGTGAGCGTATCGCCGAGCAGATACCCTGCGCCAGCGCCGGCTACCGTCGCGCCGGTCACAACTTTCGCCGTGGTTAAGTTGAAGGTCGCCCCGCTGCCTGCCCCACCAGTCACTGAAACGGGGCTTGTGGGGGGGACACTATAACTTCCGCCATTTAGAACACTAGCCGAAGTAATTGCGCCTGTGCCGGATACCGCGTTGACGCTGATCTGCGCCGCAGATGTAGATGTCCCTCCAACAACCGTGAGCACATCGTTAACGGCGTAACCCGTCCCTGCTGCTGAAATGCTCGCTTGGCTCACCTTGATGGTTGACGTGAAATTGACCGTGGCTCCCGAGCCACTGCCCCCCGTCACCGCAGCAGGGCTGGACGGCAACACAGTGTATGAGCCCGCGTTAGACAGACTGACTGAGGTCACTCCAAGCGATGTCACTTTCAGATGAGCCACGGCTCCAGCTGAGGTCGATGACCCGCCCACAACCGTCAGATCGTCATTGATCTTATAGCCCTGTCCGGCATTCACCGGCGTTGCAGAGGCGACATAGAAGGTTGGAACCGACGAAATGCCAGAAACCGTTCCCGTGACTTGCACACCGTTCAGCGAGCTTGTGGTACTGCCGGCTTGATAGTTGATGACGACTCGACCACTCGAGTCGGTAGTCCCAGTCGATTGTAGCAATGCGCCACCAGAGTCATCGACCAATGAGAAGTTGACTTGCTGATTGGCTACGAGATTATCGAAGGCGTCAAGCACGGTCGCCGTGATCAGGCTGGTCCCGCTGATAGGCACGTTAGATGGATTTGCTTGCAACGACACCGTCGCAGGGGTGATCGAATTGAACTGCACATTCACCGAGCTGGAGATGCTGGGGCTGCAAGTGGTGCATGTCGCCGTGATCACGCCGCCGCCGGCAGCACCTGCGGCAGGGTCCTGGTGGATGGAAACACTAGCAATGCCCGCAGCGTTAGTTGTCGCAGACGTTGCAGAAAGGGTGCCTCTTGACGTGGCAAAGGTCACGGTCTGGCCGCTGATCGTGCCTCCCGTCAGTTGCACAGACACGCTTTGGAGCAGATTCACCGTTGCACCGCTGCCACTGCCTCCAGACAATGAGGCTGGGCTGGCAGGAACTGCGGAATAGGCGCCGCCATTGACGACCGAGATGCCGGTGATAGCGCCAGCCCCGCTGACAGCAGTCACCTTAAGCTGGGCACCGATTGTCGAAGTGCCACCAGAAAGCGCTAGTACATCGCCAACGACATAGCCGGTACCGGCCGCCGCAACGGTTGCGCCGGTCACAAAGGTACCGACAGCGCCAAAAGGTAGTTGTGCATTGGCACTGGGGGCCAAAATCATCAGATTCTGAGTGGCCACTTGAACCGACTGCTTGGCCTGAGCAGCCGAAGCCGCACAACCCGAAGGTTGAGCCGTCAGAACATCTCCCCCTCCATTGGCCCCGGTATATTGAATGGCGACTTGGCCGTTTGCCGAGGTTTGCGAACCGCTGACAAACGTGAACGGATTGTTCGACGCGGAAGAGATGGTCAATCCCTGATTGCTGATCGGATTGTTTCCCGCGTCGACCAAACTGATCGTGTAGCTCGCATTACCACCAAGGCCGACTGCTGAGGGGCCGGTAATGAAGAGCTTGGTCCCCGTTTCAGAGATGGTAACCGGCCCCGCCTGCTTGCCAGCAGCAGTTGCCTTGACATCGATTAGCTGATTCGTCGTATCCCCGCCAGTAAAGAGGATGGCCTTGGCAGTGCCCGAACTGTCGGTAGTCCCATTAACAATCTGTAGGACTCCACCATTGCCGCAACTGGAGGCCACGTTGCGCACTGCAGAGAATTGCACCTGCTGGCCACTCACGACGTTATTGTTCGCGTCTCGCAATAAGGCGGTGACGGTCACGCCTTGTGCAGGACTGCTAGCACTCGACAATAGCTGCGGAGCACTGGTAAACAAAGTCATCGCGCTCACTGAGCTCGTCACGGTCAGGGTTCCACTCCCCTGATTTGCGGTGGAAACACCCGCAACGCTAGCGCTCAGGTTGTCTGTCCCGCCACTAGTACCGGCCCTATACGTCACGGCTGCCGTTCCGTTCGCATCCGTAACAGCGGTGAAGGAAGTAACGGCAGGGCCGGAGTTCGGGCTTGCATTTGTACCCGGCGCAACCGCAAATTTCACCGTCACGTTCGGCACCGCGTTGCCGTTTGAGTCAACCACTGTGGCCGTCAACTGGGTGGCGCCACCTGCCACAACGGTAGTTGGGTTTATGGACAGCGTGACGAGGTTAGGGGCACCCGCCACGAAACTGAGCTGTCCCGTCCCTGAGAAACCGCCCGAACTTGCGGTTACCGTTGCAACCCCCACCTGAGTCGGCGAAATCAACTGGACCGTCGCGATTCCGGTGTTGCCACTGGTGGATCCAGTGGCACTCGTCCCGCCGCCCGCAAACGCTCCAGATGTAGTCGTGAAATTGACTGTAGTGTTCGCGGGGACGAGGTTACCTGCGCTATCCGTGACTTTGGCGCTAACAGCCGTCGCCGTTGCTCCGTCGGCAACCGCCGTGGTGCTCCCCAACGTCAATTGCACTTTTCCAATCGTCTGCCGACTGGCGTCCACAGCGAGGTTCGCTTGGGCCGTATTGGCACTAGCCGAGGGCGTGGAGGCGGCAATAGTGTCAGTGCCAGTAGCAGTACCCGCCTGGTAAGTGTTGACCGCATTGCCGAAGCCATCGGTGGTCGCGGTCGGCGCAGTAAATCTGCCACCGCTGTTATTAGCAGTTGTTCCAAAATTCACAATGGCGCCGCTCACCGGATTACCCGAGGCGTCGGTGACGTTCACATTGGCGGAGGTCGTGCCGCCTGGCGGAACTGCAGATGGCGCGAGGCTGATCGTGACCGTTTTAGCTGGGCCCGGGGCAAAGGTGACAGTGGTGTTGGCAGAGATATTGGTCGAGGATTCACGAACGGTCACGTTTACCGTGCCTGCCTTGACGCCCGCAACGAGTTGAGTCGTCGCACGGCCATTGGCATCGGACGGCACCGCCGCCTTGGTCAAAGTACCCGCCGTCGTTGTGAAGTTCAGTGTTTTGCCGGCAAGCACAGCACCAGTGGTATCTGTCAGCGTCGCCGTCAACGATGTGGCCGAGACGCCATCGGCAGTAATGACGGACGGTGAGGCGTTGAGCACCACGGTTTGCGGGATACCGCTGCCAGTCGTACCACCCGTTGTTCCCCCGCCGGTACCACCGGTGGTGCCACCCGTCGTGGTGCCACTGCCGCCGGTATTGAACGATGCCCCGCCACCACAGGCGGCGAGAACAGAGGCGGCAAAGAAAGCGCCGAGAATCTTCAGAAAGCCCTTATTACCCATCGTATCCCCCGGCTGCATCGACCGGACGCAGCGCACCTGATAATAGCCCCGATGCTATATCGGAAACTCAAGTAAAACAAGCAAATCTACGAACAATTGAAACCATTTTGACAAGTCAGTGATTTCTTACGGACTTGCCGCCTCGCGGCGCTCAAAGCGACCCACTTGAGGCCGGACTAACTTATCATTCCCCACACGTCCCCGTAGCTCAGCTGGATAGAGCGGCCCCCTCCTAAGGGGCAGGCCACTGGTTCGACTCCGGTCGGGGACACCAAACCTCCTTTCCTGCACCGTGACCTGGGTTTACCCTGAGCGGTCTATGCGCGACATTTCCGAAGATTCCCCGAAGGTCGTCCGACTCCGTCAGCGTTCCGACGAGCTTTTCCAGATCAAGGCCGATTGGCCACCGGCCGGCGATCAGCCGGCCGCGATTCAGGCATTGGCCGACGGACTCGCCGACGGACTGACGCACCAGACCCTGCTTGGCGTCACTGGCTCCGGCAAAACCTTCACCATCGCCAACGTGATCCAGCGCCTGCAGCGGCCGGCGCTGATTCTGGCGCCGAACAAGACACTGGCGGCGCAGCTTTACGGCGAGTTCCGGGAATTCTTCCCCCACAACGCCGTCGAGTACTTCGTCTCCTATTACGATTATTACCAACCGGAAGCCTACGTTCCCTCCACCGATACCTTCATCGACAAGGATAGCGCCGTCAACGAGCACATCGAGCAGATGCGCCTGTCCGCGACCAAGGCTCTGATGGAACGGCGCGATGCCATCATCGTCGCCTCGGTTTCGGCCATCTACGGCCTCGGCGACCCCGAGAGCTACTTCAAGATGGTGCTGCACCTCATCAAGGGTGATCGGATCGGCCAGCGCGACATCATCCACCGCCTAACCTCGATGCAGTACACGCGCAACGACGTGGCGCTGGAGCGCGGCACCTACCGTGTGCGCGGCGACATCATCGACATCCATCCTGCGGAATCCGACGACGAGGCTGTGCGCGTCGAACTGTTCGACGACGAAGTCGAGTCGCTGAGCTATTTCGATCCGTTGACCGGCGAAGTGCGCCGCAAGGTCCCGCGTTTAACTGTGTTCCCGAAAACACACTACGTCACACCGCGCGAGAAAACGCTGGCGATGCTCAGCGAAATCCGCCGCGACCTGCAGGAGCGTCTCGAGTATTTCAAGAAGAATGACAAGCTGGTGGAGATGCAGCGGCTCGATCAACGCACCAATTTCGACCTCGAAATGATTCAGGAGCTGGGATACTGCTCCGGCATTGAAAATTATTCGCGCTACCTCTCCGGTCGTGCACCGGGCGAGCCGCCGCCTTGCCTGCTTGATTACCTGCCACCGGACGCCCTGGTCGTCATCGACGAATCACATGTCACCGTGCCGCAGATTGGCGCCATGTACAAAGGCGACCGCTCGCGCAAAGAGACGCTCGTGCAATACGGGTTTCGCCTGCCGTCGGCGCTAGACAACCGGCCGCTGCGCTTTGACGAGTTTGAGCGCATCTGTCCGCAGGTGATTTTCGTCTCGGCCACGCCCGGCCCCTACGAAGCGCAGAAAGCCTCGCAGGTCGTGGAGCAGGTGGTGCGGCCGACGGGTCTGGTCGACCCGCAGGTGGAAGTGCGTCCGGCGTTGAGCCAGGTGGACGACCTGCTGGGCGAGGTACGACTTCGCGTAGACCGACAGGAACGCGTGCTGGTCACGACGCTGACCAAGCGCATGGCCGAGGATCTCACTGAGTATTTCGAGGAGCACGGTGTCAAGGTCCGCTACCTGCATTCCGACGTGGATACCGTGGAGCGTGCCGAAATCATCCGCGACCTGCGCCTGGGCGTTTTCGACGTACTGGTCGGCATCAACCTCCTTCGTGAAGGCCTCGATCTGCCCGAGGTCTCGCTGGTCGCCATCCTCGACGCCGACAAGGAAGGCTTCCTGCGTTCGGAGCGCTCACTGATCCAGACCATTGGCCGCGCCGCGCGCCATCTCAATGGCCGGGCCATTCTGTATGCCGACGAGATCACCGGCTCCATGAAACGCGCCATCGATGAGACCAACCGGCGCCGCGACAAGCAGTTGGCCTTCAACACGGCGCACGGCATCACGCCCAAAGGCGTGCAGAAGAAGATTGCCGACGTCATGCGGCTGGGTTACGAGGAAAGCACGGGCAGCAGTCTCGCCATGGCCGCAGAGGCGGCCGGCGAGTACCACGCACAGACGCCGGACAAGCTGGCTCGCATCGTCGCCAAGCTCGAGAAGGAAATGCGCCAACATGCGCAGAATCTGGAGTTCGAGCAGGCGGCGCAGAAGCGCGACGAAATTCGCCGGCTCCGTGAACGGCTGCTGGTTCTGGCGGCTTAACGGCGACCGCACATCTAGCGGGCACTAGTCCTGCTCGATATCCCGGTCGGCGTTATTGATGACAAAGCCCGTTTCATCCACCCGAAAGCGCGCCAGGGACACGGGGCGCGTCGAGACCTGCTCGACGGACCACACCACCGCCGAACGCGCCATCGAGTAGATCACCAGCGGAATCCGGTAGCGGGCGCTCCAGCACAGGCGATCCGTCGTGGTGCCGGTATGAAGTTCAAACCACTGGCAATCCTCGATGGGCGCCGTTACATCCGGCGGCGTGGTCGCGCGCACGAGTTCGTAATGACCCACGGGTCGGCGCAGGCCATGTGCGAGGTCGAACCAGTCGATGAAGCTTCCCACCTTGTACAGACTGTTACGGCTGACGTGACTGGCAATGTGTCGCTGATGATCCAGCACCGTCATCTGGAATTCGGGCTCCTTCGACGACCGCGTGACGTAGGTCTCGATGCGCGCGCCGGTCTTGCGCAGGAGATGTGCTTGACCCAGGCGCCATAGCTCGAGCGTATGCGCCGCGCCTGGCACCCCGTATCGCGCCTTGAAATACAGCGAGGCCGGCTCCCCGGCCTCGCTGAAGGTGCGGTCGAAGTCCAGTTCGGCGGGCGACACCGCTGCCGAACTGCCGAGACTCCAGACTCCGATACCCAGACCCAGCGCGAAAAACAGCCCGCGCGACGGCATCGTGCGCGAATTACTGGCGTACGGCTTTGGCATAGTCGAAGTAGCGATACTGCTTGCCGTCCACCGTCAGGTCCTTCACCGCCAGCGACACGGCGTAAGTGCCCTGGGTCAGATTCGCATCCTTGGTCACGCCGCTCGGGTCCGTCGGCAGTTCAAACTGCAGGCCGGTGGCAGCCGCCGTCGGCGTCACCACCGAGGCCGCAACCGTCGGCACGGAGGTGCTGACCGGTTTCACCAGCGCCTCATTGATCACGCGGCCGTCGGCCTGCGGCATGGAGAGTCCCAGAATCTGCGCAACCGTAGGCGCCACGTCGACATTGCCGGTCGGGTTGCTGATCTTCACGGCCTGCTGGAAGGACGGCCCATTGGCGATGAGTGTGTTGTGTACATCCGACGGGCCGAAGCTACCGTGCATGCCGCGCTGACCACCCGCGCTCTCGAACTCGATACCGGTCATGCCCTGGATCGACACGGTGTCGTCCCAGTTGAACGAGACGACCACGTCCGGCTGGCCATTGTTCTGGCGGTTCGCGTTCTCGAGGTTCACCTGCGCCATGCTCAGCGTGCCCGGCAGCGCGCCATAGCGGCTGTCAACGAAGATGGCACCGTACTCCTCGCGCTGCTGCAGCGTCTTGACCAGCTGCTGCACGGTCGCCAGGTCGTGGTCCGGAACGTAGAAGTAGTCCGATCCGCCATTGGCGGCAACCACAATCCCGTGGCTGGGCAGGCTGCCCGGCGCCGGCACCTTGAAACTGGCCACCGGCGCAGGCAGCGTCGCGCTCACCGCCTGGTACTTGGCGTTGGCGGCACCGCAAAGCGCACCGCTTGCATCCACCTTCACGGGGACGGTCGGCACGCCGCTGGCGTTCAGGCCATACATTGCCGACGTCGTGCAGCCGGAACCGTCATAGGCCTTGAAGCCGCGATAGGTCAACAGGTCGGCCGAGCGTACGTCACCCGAAAACGAGTACCCATTGGCCGCCGCCGCGCCCACCGCAGCATCGTCCGTGCCACTGGTCGCGCCGTTGACCATAGCGCCGCTGGGCACATGTGTCGCCGGGGTGATCGCACGCAGCGGGTAAAGCGCCAGGGGGCCCGAGACGCTCGAGTGGCCGTGATCCGACACCACGACGATATTGGTGGTGCTGTCGAGGCCATTGCTGCGCAACGCCGTGATCAGCTCACCCAGACGTGCGTCCTGCGAGCGCAAACCGGCGACGGCATTGGCGGAGCCCGGTCCATAACCATGCTCGACATTGTCCGGGGTACGGAACCAGATCAGCGACAGCATGGGCTTCTTCACCGGCAGGATGTACTGCGTGAACACCTCCATCATGTACTTGTTGGCAGCGCTTTCCGGCGCACCCTGCGTGGTGTCCGAGGAATCACGCGCAGCGATATTGATCACGCCGTTCGGATCGTAGGCCGTGGTGTTGAAGGTGATGTAACCCGCGCGACCGGTCGGATCGCCATTGCCCGGCGCCAGGGTCACGGCGTCCGCGCCGGAGTAGCCGAACACCGTGTTCTTCGGGAGTCGATAACCGGCGCCCTGGAGTTCCGTCACCAGCGTGCGCGGCATCACCACGTTCTCGTCGAGGAAAATGCCACCGCGATTGAGGTCCTGGATGAACGCAGCACCGGACTTGCCCACGGTGGCGGTCACCAGCCCGGCATCCTGCGCGGTCTTGAACAGCGACTTCACCAGCAGCAGCTGGCCGCCGTAGTAGTTGTTCAGCGTGCTCAGAACCTGGTAATCCTCGGTGAACACCGGATCGACATAGTCCTGCGTCGCGCCGCTCGCACCCTGGCCAGCGGGAATGGTGTTGCCCGCGCCCTGCGGCGGCGTCCAGAACGTGTTGCCGTAGAAGCCACTGGTCTTGGGGAACGAGCCCGTCGCAAACGACGAGCCGTTCATCATGGTGAAGGTGGGATACGTCGAGTGATTGTCCTGGAAGTTCACCCCACTCTCGCGCAGGGCGTAGAGGTTGGGTGTGTCGACAGCGTTGACCGAATCCGGCCGCAGACCGTCCCAGACCATGATGATGGTACGTGTCGGTGCAGGCGCTTGCGCTTTGACATCATTGCCACTGCAGCCGACGAGGCCGATCAACGAGCCGAGCATTACAAGCACGAGGGTGTTGCGCATCGTCATGAAGTGTCGTCCTTTCTGGAGAGAAGCAGGCGTCTGCCTGCGGAGCGTTGGAGAAACGCCGCAAGCGTAGGCACCGTGTTTGACGCAGCGATGACGCCACGATGACATTGCGCGGCAGATCAGGATGCTTGTCCGCGGTTGCGCGCAGAGCCTGCAACGTCGCTCCGTGATGCGAGCTGGAAGTCGGCCGGAAGCGCCCTGTCGAACGTCCTCGCCGGCCCGCATCAGTCCGCCAGCGGTCACCCGCTCCGCCGTTGCGCCTCGACAAGAATGTTTATTTTTATTTAATTATTTAATATTTATTGAATTTTTTATAACATTCTACCCAGTGATATCGCGATCAGCGGGTGGCGGCAGATCACCGCTCCGGATGCGCATTTGCTTGCACCCGAACCCCTGCGCCGTTATCCTTCGCGCCCTCGTTGCTCCGGCAATAGGCGCGTAGCTCAGCTGGTTAGAGCACCACCTTGACATGGTGGGGGTCGTTGGTTCGAGTCCAATCGCGCCTACCAATCCCGAATAAGCCCCCGATCCACGGGGGTTTTTCTTTGGCGCGGCGCGCCTTGACCCTGCCGCGCCGCGGGCGATATTTTCACCAGCCGATTCCGGCGACGCCCTCCCCCACCAACGTGCTGCCCATCCAGCCTCCGTGTCGCCCACTCGCCGCCCTCGCCCTGGCCCTGCTGGTGACGGGCTGCGCCGCGCCCGGCGAGGCCCCGCCGCCAGCGCGGCTGACTGAAGTCGATCAGCTCGACCTTGGCAAGGCGTTTCCGGATGGCGGTGCCGCGCCTGCCGCACCGTGGTGGGCCGAACTGGGCGATCCACAGCTGGCGCGCTGGGTCGCACGCGCCGTCGAGGGCAGTCCGTCGCTGCGCATCGCGCAGGCACGCCTGCAGCAGGCACAGGCCGCCGCCGGGATCGCGCGCGCCGCCGAACTGCCGACGGTCAACGGCACGGGCGACTTCACGCTCAACCGGTTTACCGAAAGCGAGTTCATCCCGCCGCCCTATGCAGGTCACCATGAGTGGGACAACAAGATCCTGGCGCAGGCCCGGTTCGACCTCGATCTGTGGGGCCGGAACCGCAGCCTAAATGCGGCGGCACTGGACACGGCGCGCGCCGCCCAGGCCGAGGCCATCGCAGCACGCCTGTCGCTGCAGACGGCAGTGGTGCGGACCTATCTGCAACTGGCGCTGAGCCATGCCCTGCGGGACATCGCCGAGGCCACGCTGGCGCAGCAGCAACAGATCCTCGATATCACACAGCGTCGCTACCGTGCCGGCCTCGGCACCCAGCTCGAGGTCAGCGAGGCACAGACACCGCTGCCGACGACGCGCGCGTTGATCGAGCAGATCAACGATGCCATCGCCCGCCAGCGCAACGAGATCGCGGCACTGGCCGGCGCGGGCCCCGGCGACGCCGCCGGCATCGCCCCACCGCAGATCGACCTCGGCCGCACAACGCCGCTGCCGGACGTGATCCCGGCGCACTGGCTGGGCCGTCGGCCCGATCTGATCGCGCAACGCTGGCGCGTGGAGGCGGCGGGACAGAGCGTGCGGGCCGCGCGCGCGAGCTTTTATCCGGACATCAACCTCGGCGCCTTCGCCGGCGTGCAGAGCCTGGGCTTCACGCAGCTGCTCGACGGCAGCTCTTTTCTGGCGGGTGTCGGCCCGGCCATCAGCCTGCCGATCTTCAACGGCGGCCGCCTGCGCGCCGAGTTGGGCGCCAGCACCGCCGCCTACGACGTGGCGGTCGAGACCTACAACCAGACCCTGATCGCGGCCCTGACGCAAACCGCCAACCTGATCGCCTCCGTGCGTTCGCTCGATGTGCAGATCGACGAGACGCGTCAGGCGCTGGTGTCGGCTGACAGGGCTTACAACCTGGCGCTCACCGGCTATCGCGCGGGGCTTACCGAGTACCTGAGCGTGCTCAACGCCCAGAGCCGCCGTCTGGAAGAACAACGGCGCCTGGCGCAGTTGCAGGCGCAGCGGCTCGATGCACAGACCGCACTGTACGAGGCCCTGGCCGGCGGCATGGAAGGCAGTCCGTCGCCATGAGCACGGACGCGGTGCAGGCGCAGACACCGACCGCGGCGGCAACGGCCTGGCGCGATTGGCTGCGCGACGAGGCGCCGGCCTGGATCTTCGTGTTCAAGACCGTGACCGCCGCTTTTCTTGCGCTGTGGATCGGCTTCCGCTTCGGCATCGACAACGCCCGCAGCGCCATGCTGACCGTGCTGATCGTCGCGCAGCCGCAAAGCGGGCTGGTGGTCGCCAAGAGCTTCTATCGCGTGATCGGAACGCTGGTGGGACTCGTCGTGACGGTTCTGCTGCTGCATTTTCTCGCGCAGTCGCGTGAACTGTTCGTCGGCGCCGTGGCCCTGTGGATCGGCCTGTGCGTCGCCGGCGCCGCGTATTTCCGCGGTTTTCGCAGCTATGGCTTCCTGCTTGCCGGCTACACCACCTGCCTGATCGGCTTCCCCGCCGCGCAACACCCCGAGGCGACCTATGCCATCGCGCTGTCGCGCGCCTCGGCGGTACTCATCGGCATCTTCTGCGCCGGCTTGGTCGCGCAGATCGTGTTGCCGCAGCGGCTCAGCGATGCGATGGTCAAGACCGTGCGGGGACGTTTTCACGATTTCGTCGTTTTCGTGCGCCGCGCCCTGGGCGGCGAACTGAAGCGAGATGAGCTTCAACGCATCCACCACCGGTTCATCGCCGACATCCTGGTGCTGGAAACCCAGCGCGACGCCTCGTATTTCGAAAACCCAGAAGTCCGCGTCCGCGACGAGCGTCTGCGCCTGTTCAATGCCGAATTCATGGCGGCGTCCACCGGCATGCACGCCCTGCACCAGTGGATGGAGCGCATGCGGCGCGAGCAGCGCCGGCACATTGTCGAGGCCATGGCTCCCCTGTATAGGGAACTCTCGGCCGCGCTGCTGCGGCACGGCCGGCCACCGGCCACGGCACTGGAAGCGCACAGCGTCGCCCTCCAGCTGGGCCGCCTGCGACCGCGGCTGGCGCACGACGCCCATGCGGCGATCGAGCAGGTGCCGGAGGCGGATCGACTGGATTGCGCCTGCGCGGTCGACCTGTTGCTGCGCTTCTCCGCCGCCCTGCACGACTACACCGAGGCCTATGGCGCGCTCGCCAATCCCGGCCAGCGCGCACCGCGCAGCGCACCGGCCTTCGTGCCGCATACCGATCCACTGGCCGCCGCGCTCTACGGCGTCCGCGCCGTCCTCGCGTTGCTGGCGGTCACCGTGTTCTGGATCGCCACGGCATGGCCCAACGGCACCAGCGCGGTGCTGGTGACCGCGGTCGGCTGCGCGCTGTTCGCGCAATCGCCTGCACCCGGTTTCGCAGTGCGCCAGATGGGTCTTGGCTACGTGCTGGGCTTGTTCACAATGATGGCGTGGAGCCTCGCCATCCTGCCGCGCCTGGACGGTTTCCCGATGCTGGTGCTGAGCCTGCTGCCGTTCCTGATGCTCAGCAACCGACTGGTCGCGCATCCGCGCTACGCGGGGATCGGCGCCGGCATGAACCTGCTGTTCATCAGCGAGGCGGCGCCGGATAACGTGATCGCGGTCAACCCGGTCGCCTCGATCAACGATGGCATGGCGCAGATTCTTGGCCTGGCAGTGGCCGGCATCTCGTTCTCGATCCTGCTCCCGGCCGGCACCACCCTGTTCCGCCGCCGCAATATTCGCCGACTCAAGCGGCAGGTGGCCTATGCCTGCACCGCACCGATGGCAGGGCTGCGGCACAAGCTCGAAAGTCGTACCCGCGACCTGCTGATCCAGTTGCTGCCGGCGCCGGCCGGTGCCGGCGCCGAAGGCGAGCGCCTGCTCGAAACAGCACTCGTCGTGCTCGAAGTCGCCGATGCCGTCATCGCCCTGCGTGAGGCCCTGCAGCGCGAAGGCGTCGACGCGCTGACGCGACGCCTGCTGCGTGGCTTCGGCAGTGCGCTGGCACGCGCGCACGAAATGCCCTCGCCCGCTCATCAGACCGCCGCGCGAGACGCATTGCGCCGCGCCGACGAGCGCCTGCAGCATCTGCTGCTAGACCCGGGTCTCAACGCGCGCGAAACCGCCACGCTGCGCGAAATCCAGCGCTGCCTGTACCGGCTTGGACGTGCCCTCGACGACCTGGAAACCGATACGGCAATGACGTCCGACGGAGAAGCGCATGCCGCGTGAACTCGATTTTCTGGGAATGTATGTGCCGACGCTGCTGCCGATCTTCCTCGGCGCCGCCGGGCTGCAATGGCTGCTCGACAGCCTGTTGGGCCGCCTGGGTCTGTTCAACCGGATCTGGCATCCCGCCCTGTTCCGCCTGTCGCTGTTCGTTTGCCTGTTCGGCGGCGCGGCCTTGCTGGTCTATCGCTGAACCGTCTCCGCCATGAACGCAAAAAATCTGCTGCGATTTCTGCCGACCCTCGCCCTGTTCATCGTGGCGATCGTCGTCGCCGTCCTGGTCTGGCGCCACTACATGGATTCGCCGTGGACACGCGACGGTCGCGTCAAGGCCAGCGTCATCAATGTGGCGCCCGATGTCTCCGGCCTCGTCACCGAAGTCGCCGTGCACGACAACCAGTTCGTGCATCGGGGTGACGTGCTGTTCCGCATCGACGCGATGCGTTACCGGCTGGCGCTCACTCAGGCCGAAGCGGCACTGGCGGCGCAACAGACGCAGGTTTCGCTGCGCCGTCGCGAAGCGCAGCGTCGCGCCCATCTGGCGGCGGAAGTGGTCACGGTCGAGAGCCGCGACAGTGCCGTCACCCAGGCCGATGCCGCCGTCTCGCAATACGACGCCGCCGTGGCGGCGCGCGACGTCGCGAGGCTCAATCTGGATCGCACCGAGGTCCGCGCACCCGCCGACGGCTGGATCACCAATCTCGATGTCCATGCCGGCGACTATGCCGGTGCCGGCCGTGCGTTGCTGGCGGTGATCGACAGCCACTCGTTCTGGGTCTACGGATATTTCGAGGAAACCAAGCTGCCCCTGCTCAAGGAAGGCGATCCCGCCGAAATCCGCCTGATCAGCGGCCCGGTGCTGCAGGGCCATGTCGAAAGCATCACCCGCGGCATCACGGACCGCGACAACACCCCGGGCCAGCAACTGCTGGCCAACGTCAACCCGACCTTCAGCTGGGTGCGGCTGGCGCAACGCATCCCGGTCCGCATCCACATCGATGCGATACCGGCCGACGTCACCCTTGCGGCCGGCATGACCTGCACCGTGATCGTGAAACCGGCAGCGCGCTGATCGGCGGCACGCGAGCGACCGTTCATCCCTTCGCTGATGCCGGCCAATCCACTCGTGCCCGGAATGTAACTTTTCCCCCATGCCGCCCGGGTGGCGTTTGGCTATCGTGCGGCCATGACCACCGAATCCGCCGCCCGCCACCTCGACGCGGGAGAAACCCTGTTCCGCGAAGGCGATGCGGGACATGAAGCCTATGTGGTCGAGTCCGGCAACATCGAGTGCTATCAGCAACTGCCCACCGGCGAGATCCGGCATGCCGGCCTGGCAGGGCCCGGCGAACTGTGCGGTGAGCACGCCCTGCTGGGCGAAACGCACCGCAACACCACCGCCGTCGCCACCGAACCGACGGTCGTACGGCCGCTGGACGACGACTGGCTGAGCCAGTTGCTCGCCCAGACCGACCCCGTGGTCCGGCGCCTGCTGCTGGCCGCTTTCGAACACTGCGACACCCTGCTGCAGCGCGCACAACCCGCGCATGTGGCAACGCCCAGCGTCATCACGCCGGATGCCGACGCAGCCGAACTTCCATCGCTGTCGCCGGATCTGTCGCAAGCCCTGGCCGGCAACGAATTCCGCCTGCATTTCCAGCCGGTCATGCGCCTGAGTGATGGCGGCGTGGCCGGCTTCGAGGCCCTGCTGCGCTGGCAACGACCGGACGGCAGCCTGGCCCTGCCGCATGAATTTCTCGGCCGCGCCGAGCACGCCGGGCCGATCACGGCCATTGGCGAATGGACGCTGGACACAGCCTGCGCGGCGCTGCGCCGCCTGAGTGACCAGCGTGAGGCGGGTTCACCACACGAGGCGCCGCTGTTCGTGGCCATCAACCTGTCGCCGGCGCAATGCGGACCCGCGACCCTCAAGGCGCTGACGCGCGCCCTGCAGCACCACGGACTGCGACCGCGCCAGGTGCGGCTGGAACTGGGCGAGGCATCGCTGGTGGAACAGCTCGACAGGCTGCGGGCTTTTCTCGCCGGCTGCCGCACGCTGGGCGTGCGCCTGTCGGTCGACAATGTCGGCACCGGCCCCAGCGTCCTGCCCTATCTGCACCGCCTGCCGGTGGATGCGCTGACCCTGGCCGACGCCTTCGTGCACGACCTGGCGCAGCGGCCGGACAACCAGCCGGTGGTCGCCGCGATCTGCCGCCTTGCCGCCGACCTCGAACTGGACACGGTGGCCAAGGGCGTCGAGACGCCACAGCAGCATGCCGCCGTCTACGCCGCCGGCTTCCGCTACGCCCAAGGTTTCCACTACGCCGCCGCAATGCCGCTGGAGGATGCCGCCGGTTTTCTGCAAAAAAGAGCGCTGTCGGCTACCGAACCGGCATTATCCTGCTGAAAACACACCAATACTTGAGTAAAGCGGGCGCGCCCTTTACAATCGCCGCCCCTGACCCCGGGCTGCGCCCTGCGCGAGCCCGTTTTTCGTCAGGTCGGCTTGAACTGGAGGGCCTAGGTATCGCTTCGGAAAAGGATGATCGGCGCAACGGTGAAATCACCGTGCCGAAAGTGCGTGTTATCGGATCGGATGGCACCCAGATTGGCATCATGCTCACGCGCGACGCCATCGCCAAGGCCGAGGAAGAAGGCCTGGAACTCGTGGAGATTTCGCCCAACGCGGAACCTCCCGTCTGCAAGATCATGGATTACGGCAAGTACCTTTATCAGAAAGATAAAGCCCAGCATGCCGCCAAGCGCAAGCAGAAGCAGATCCAGGTCAAGGAAATCAAGTTCCGCCCGACCACCGACGAAGGCGACTACCAGACCAAGCTGCGCCAGCTCCGGGGCTTCCTGGAGGATGGCGACAAGGTCAAGATCACGGTCCGCTATCGCGGCCGCGAACTGGCCCACCAGGAACTCGGCCAGCAGCAGATGGAACGGGTCAAGAACGACCTGGACGATCTGGGCACGGTCGAACAGTGGCCCAAGATGGAAGGCAAACAGGCCATCATGGTCATGGGGCCGAAGAAAAAGTAGGACGATTCAGAGGCGGTTTCTCTGAAACAGGGCGGACCACGGACGGTTCGCCGTAACGACTTAGGACGTCACCCAGAAGCCCTTGCGAGTGTTTCGCAAGGCCCGGCCAGCTCCCAGCGGTGGGATGCGACACCGGCAACACTGAAGATGGAGGCAATCATGCCCAAGTTGAAAACCGTGAAGAGCGCGGCCAAGCGCTTTGCCAAGACCGGCAAAGGCGGCTTCAAGCGCAGCCACTCCCACAAGCGCCACATCCTGACCAAGAAGTCCGGCAAGCGCATCCGCCAGCTTCGCGGCGAAACGCAGGTCTGCGCCAGTGACGTGCGTGAAGTCCGTCAGATGCTGCCCTACGCCTAACCGGGAGATCAGACATGGCAAGAGTCAAGCGTGGTGTTACGGCGCACGCGCGCCACAAGAAAGTCCTGAAGAAGGCCAAGGGTTACTACGGCGCCCGTTCGCGCCAGTTCCGTTCGGCCAAGCAGCAGGTCATCAAATCCGGCCAGTACGCCTTCCGCGACCGTCGCGTGAAGAAGCGCGAGTTCCGCGCGCTGTGGATCATCCGCATCGGCGCCGGCCTGGAAGCCTTCGGCCTGTCGTACAGCCGCTTCATCCACGGCCTCAACCTCGCCGGCATCGAGCTGGACCGTAAGGTGCTGGCCGACCTGGCGCTGCACGACCAGCCGGCGTTTGCGAAGATTGTCGAACAGGTCAAGGCCAAGCTCGCCGCTTAAGCGCGACCTGACGTAAGAGCGGTACCCCGAGGGGAGCGGCGACCAGCCCTCCCCTTTTTTGTTTTCAGAACCTCAATCGAACCATGTCCGACCCACTGGATGAACTCAAAAGCCGCGCCCTGGCCGAGATCGAGGCCGCAGCGGACGCGCGCGCGCTGGAGCAGTTGCGCGTCGACCTGCTCGGCAAGAAAGGCCGCGTCACCGAGCTGCTGAAATCGCTCGGCGGCATGGCGCCTGACGAGCGCAAGGCCTACGGCGAGCGCGTCAACCGCGTCAAGGAAGCCGTGGCCGCCGCGCTCGAGGCACGCACGCAGACGCTCGCCGTCGCCGCCATGGCGCAGCAGCTGGCCGCAGAGGCTATCGACGTCACCCTGCCGGGCCGCGGCGAAATCCCGGGTGGCCTGCATCCGGTCACACGCACCATCCAGCGCATCGAGCGCCTGTTTGGCGAGCTGGGCTTCGCCACGGTCGAGGGCCCGGAGATCGAGGACGACTTCCATAATTTCGGCGCGCTCAACATCCCCGAGCTGCACCCGGCGCGCGGCATGCACGACACCTTCTACGTGAAGAACGGCGGCATGGTGCTGCGCACGCACACCAGCCCGGTGCAGATCCGCACAATGGAAGCGCTCAAGGCCGCTGGCCGCGAGCCGCCGATCCGCATCGTCTGCCCCGGCCGCGTCTACCGCTCGGACTCCGATCGCACGCACAGCCCGATGTTTCACCAGGTGGAGGGGCTCTACGTCGGCGAAAACGTGTCGTTCGCCGACCTGCAATACGACCTCAAGAGCTTCCTGTCGCGCTTCTTCGAGCGCGAGGTCGAGGTGCGCTTCCGTCCGTCGTACTTCCCGTTCACCGAGCCCTCGTCGGAAGTGGACATCAAGGACGAGAAAGGCCGCTGGCTGGAGGTGCTGGGCTGCGGCATGGTGCACCCGAAAGTGTTCGAAGCCGTCGGCATCGACCCAGAGCGCTTCACCGGCTACGCCTTCGGCCTGGGCGTCGAGCGTTTCGCCATGCTGCGTTACGGCGTCGACGACCTGCGCGATTTCTTCAACAACGATCTTCGCTTTCTGGAGCAGTTCCGCTAGGCCACCCGCTATCGGCAATGGCCCTGGCGATGACGTTATAAAGTGTTTATCAAATTTTTAATTGTTATTTAATTAATAACAATTTCCCCAGGCAAACCCCTGACAGCGGGTGACCTGGAAACGGCAGGATCGAGACATGAAACTGAGCTACAACTGGCTGCGCGAGTGGGTCAACCCGGGCGTCACCGCCGCCGAGCTGACCACGCGCATCACGCTCGCCGGGCTGGAGTCGGATGCCGAGCCGATGACCGGCGAGATCCCAACCGGCGTCGTCGTCGGCCGCATCCTCAAGGCCGAGCGCCACCCGCAGGCCGACCGCCTGCAGGTCTGCGAGGTCGATGCCGGCACTGGCACACCGCTGCAGATCGTCTGCGGCGCAGCCAACGCCCGCGCCGGGCTCAACGTGCCCTGCGCCAAGGTCGGCGCGCGCCTGCCAGGCGGGCTGGAGATCGGCCAGGCCAAGCTGCGCGGCGTGGAATCCTTCGGCATGCTGTGCTCGGCCAAGGAACTGGGCCTGTCGGAGAAGTCCGAGGGCCTGCTGGAACTGGACGACGCCGCCACGCCCGGCACGCCGATCGAGCAATACCTGAGTTTCGCCGACGACATCCTCAATCTGGAGCTCACCCCCAATCGCGGCGACTGCCTGTCAGTGCTTGGGCTGGCACGCGAAGTGGGCGCGCTCTACGGCCTGCCGATCAAGCGGCCCAACATTCCCAACGCCGTGGTCGAAGGCCACGCCCAGTACAAGGTCGAGATCGAAGACCTGGAGGCCTGCCCCAGCTACGCCGGGCGCGTGATCTCCGGGCTCAATGCCAAGGCGCGCACGCCGGACTGGATGCGCGAACGCCTGCGCCGCTCCAATATCCGCAGCATCCACCCGGTGGTGGACATCACCAACTACGTGCTGCTCGAGCTGGGCCAGCCGATGCACGCCTTCGACTGCGACAAGCTCTGCGGCACCGTGCGCGTGCGCAAGGCGCGCGCCGGCGAGACCCTGGCCCTGCTCAACGAGCAGACGCTGACGCTCGATCACGGCGAACTGCTGATCGCCGACGACAGCGGCCCGCTGGCGCTGGCGGGCGTCATGGGCGGCGCCGCCTCCGGCGTCGGCAGCGGCACCACGCGCATCTTCTTCGAGAGCGCCTGCTTCGCACCGCATGCCGTCGCCCTCACCGGCCGACGCCACAAGCTGCATTCCGACGCGCTGTACCGTTACGAGCGCGGCGTCGATCCCGGCCTGCAACGCCAGGCGCTGGAGCGCGCGACGCAGCTCGTGCTGCAGATCTGCGGTGGCCAGGTGCACCCGGTGACGCAGGCCGGCCGCACCCAGCCGGAGGCGGTGAGCGTGCGCCTGCGTCACGCGCGCCTGAAGCAACTGCTCGGCATCGACATTCCGGCCAAGGAAATCGAGGCCCTGTTGTCGCGCCTGGGCCTGACCCTGCGCCACGAGGTCAACAACAGCTGGCTGGCGCGCATTCCCAGCCACCGCTACGACCTGCGCATCGAGCACGACCTGATCGAGGAAGTGGCGCGTCTCTACGGCTATGACCGCATCATGGCCAAGCCTTATGCCGCGCAGCTGGCGCCGACACGACCGGCGGAGTCGCAGCGTCCGCTGGCGCGGATCAAGGACCAGCTGGTGGCGCGCGGCTGGCAGGAGGCGGTGACGCTGTCCTTCGTCGAGCCGCGCGTGCAGGCGGCGCTGACGCCGGACGTGATCGGCATCCCGCTCGACAACCCCATTGCCGAAACGCTGGCGGTGATGCGCACCACGCTATGGAGCGGCCTGCTCGGCGCCTGGCTGCACAATCACCAGCG
The DNA here is from genome assembly GCA_008012115.1 of Nevskiaceae bacterium. GTDB lineage: Bacteria > Pseudomonadota > Gammaproteobacteria > Nevskiales > Nevskiaceae > Stenotrophobium. The sequence goes on along the minus strand of SSEB01000011.1, from coordinate 58,660 downwards.
TCAGCAGAAGCGCGTGCGCCTGTTCGAGAGCGGCGTCTGCTTCACCGAGCGCGACGGCCGCATCGTCGAGACCGCGCGCATCGGCGGCCTCGCGGCCGGCAGCGCACGGCCCGAGCAGTGGGGCACGGCATCGCGCGGCGTCGATTTCTACGATGTGAAGGCCGACGTCGCCGCCCTGCTGGGCGCCGCGGCAAGCGAGTATCGCTACGAGGCGGCGACGCATCCGGCGCTGCATCCCGGTCGCAGCGCACGCATCCTGCGCGGCGAGCAGGCGGTCGGCTGGATCGGCGCCCTGCACCCGCAGGTGGTGGCGCAACTCGATCTGCCGGAAGCGCCCTATGTCTTCGAGCTGGACTGGGCGGCGGTGCAGGATGTCGCCGTGCCCAAGGCGCAGCCGTTGTCGGAATTCCCGTCGTCGCGGCGCGACCTCGCCCTGGTCGTCGCGGAAACCGTCACGGCGCAGCAAATCGTCGACGTGGCGCAGCAAGCCGGTGGCAATATGTTGCAGAAAGTTTTCGTATTCGACATATACCGCGGAAAGGGCTTAGGTGAAGCCTCTAAAAGCGTCGCTTTGGGGTTGATTTTCAATGACTATTCCCGCACCCTAACCCTAGAAGAAATTGATGCAGCCGTGACGGCGGTAACGCAGGCGGCAGCACAAAAGTTGGGCGCAGCAGTGCGCGCCTGAGCAACGGATCGAGGGAATTTCGCGTGGCGTTGACCAAGGCTGAGCTGGCCGAAGCGCTTTTTGAAGAACTCGGGCTGAACAAGCGCGAGGCCAAAGAATTTGTCGATTATTTCTTTGAAGACATCCGCGAACGCCTGGAAGCCGGCGAGGAAGTGAAGCTTTCCGGCTTCGGCAATTTCGAGCTCCGTTCCAAGAATCAACGCCCCGGCCGCAATCCCAAAACCGGTGAAGAGATCCCCATTTCCGCGCGGCGCGTCGTCACGTTCCGTCCCGGCCAGAAACTGCGTCTTAGAGTGGAAATCGATGCGGGCCGCTGAACACAAGATTGCCGAACTGCCGGAAATCCCGCGCAAGCGCTACTTCGCCATCGGCGAAGTGAGCGAACTGTGCGACGTCAAGCCGCATGTGCTGCGCTACTGGGAACAGGAGTTTCCGCAGCTCAAGCCGGTCAAGCGCCGCGGCAACCGCCGCTACTACCAGCAGGACGATGTCCTGATGGTGCGCCGCATCCGCAGCCTGCTGTACGAACAGGGCTTCACCATCGGCGGCGCGCGCCTTCGCCTGCGCGAACTGCCCAAGGGCAATGCGCCGCAGGCGGCCGCTCCCGAGGTGACGGCGAAGCCGGCTGCTGCGCCGAAGGGCGGCGTGCGCCGCGCCTCCGAGATCAAGCGCCTGCGCTCCGATCTCGAATCCCTGCTCAACCTGTTCCCCAAGTAAGCCAGCGTCTTCCCTTTGCAGCGTGGCGCGCATCCGTTACCATGCGCGCCCCTTGTCACGCTTTAACTGTCGGGGCGTAGCGCAGCCTGGTAGCGCACCTCCTTGGGGTGGAGGTGGTCGGAGGTTCAAATCCTCTCGCCCCGACCAATTCAACCCCCAAAGCTCCATCCATGGAACCCTCCATGGTGCGGAGCCCTGCCCGCACATCCATGTGCGGGCGTTCAGCATCACCGCGAGCAATGCTCGCGAAACGTGATGCTTCACCCTCTCGCCCCGACCCATTCATAACCCCTGGCAAAGCCACCCTCGCGGTGGCTTTTCCGTTTCCGCGCCGATTTGCAGTAAGGTAAACATCGGCCCCAGTTCCGCCATGCCATGCGTCTCGCCGTCGATTTCAACAGCTACTTCGCCTCGGTCGAACAGCAGCTCGATCCGAAGCTGCGCGGCCGGCCGGTGGCGGTGGTGCCATCGCTGGCGGACACCACCTCCTGCATCGCCGCCAGCTACCAGGCCAAGCGCTTCGGCGTGAAGACCGGCACGCTGGTGCGCGAAGCCCGGCAGCTATGCCCGCAACTGGTGCTGGTCGTTGGCGACCACAGCAGGTACGTCGAATATCACCACCGCCTGTGGCGTGCCATCGACAGCGTGCTGCCGATCTGGTGGACGCCCTCCATCGACGAGATGCACTGCGAACTGAATCGCCGCGACCAGACCGTGCCGCGCGCGGTGGCCTACGCGCAGCGCATCAAGCAGACCATCCGCGAGCAGGTCGGCGAATGCCTGACCTGCTCCATCGGCATCGCGCCCAATGCCTACCTGGCCAAGACCGCTTCCGACATGCAGAAGCCGGACGGCCTGGTGGTGATCGAGAAGAAGGATCTGCCGCAGATCCTGCACCCGCTGGAACTGCGCGACTTCTGCGGCATCGGCCCCAACATGGAGCGCCGGCTGCGTGCCCACGGCATCGACACCGCCGCGCAGCTCTGCGCCGCCAGCCGCGAGGAACTGCGCCGCGCCTGGGGCAGCGTCGAGGGCGAACTGATGTGGGCGCGGCTGCGCGGCGAGGAAGTGCACACTGCGCCGGCCGAACAGCGCAGCATCGGCCACTCGCACGTGCTGCCGCCGGCCGAGCGCAACGATGCCGACGCCCACGCCGTGATCCATCGCATGCTGCAGAAAGCGGCGATGCGCCTGCGCAAGAGCCACCTCGTCGCCGGCGCCATGCACGTGCGCATCAGCTACGCGCACCGCGAGAACTGGAGCCGCGACGGCCGCTTCGGTGAGACCCAGGACACCCTCGCCCTCGGTCATTGCCTGGATGCGCTGTGGGCGCAGCGCCCGCGCGGCAAGGGTGCGCCGGCGCCGTTCGCGGTGGGCGTGACGCTGCTCGACTTGCGGCCGGAACAGCAGCAGACGCTGCCGCTGTTCGAGACCGACCGGCCGCACGGCCGGCTGGACACGGCCATGGACCGGCTCAACCTGCGCTACGGCAAGAGCACCGTCTACTTCGGCCGCGCCCACACCGCGCGCAACAGCGCGCCGATGCGCATCGCCTTCACGCGTATTCCCGATCTCGACACCGAGCGCTGAGGCCCGGAAAACCGCCACCCGCTGTCGGGCTTGCGGCCATCCAGTTTGTTAATAATTATTTATAGAAATAATTTTATATTTATATTTAATAACATCCTGGCACTACGGAATGGCGACAGCGGGTGCCCCCGCCGGCGCCCGGATGCGCACGGTCGGGCGCATCAGGACGGCGGCGCGTCCGGGTGAACGCGCTGCACCTCGGCCTCGACGCGGCCCCGTGCCAGACGCAGGTCCAGCGCCTCGCCGGGCCGCAGCGCGGCGGCGTCGGTCACCACGACACCGTCGGCGTTGCGGGCGATGGCATAGCCGCGCTCCAGCACCGCCAGCGGGCTGAGGCTGCGCAGCAGGGACTCGGCGCCGGTCAGCGCCGCCCGTCGCTCCTGGAGTTGCAGGCGCAAGGCCGCCAGCAGGCGCGCCCGCTGCGTCTCCACACGCTCCTGCGCGCGCAGGATCGTGACCGTGGGTTGCGCCGCCAGCAGCCGCGCCTGGGCATGCTGGCGGCGCGTCTGCGCTCGCACCATGTCGTTGCGCCACACCCGGATCAGCCGCTCCCTCAGCGCCGCGAGGCGCGAGCCGGCATCCTGCAGGCGACGGCCCGGATGCAACAGGGCGAGCCGCTCGTCGAAACGCCGCAGGGCCAGATCGCGGGCGTCGAGTCCCTCGCGCATCGCCTCGACCAGGCCCGCGTCGAGATCATCGAGCCGGCGCACCCAGTCGCGCAGGTCCGGGCTGACCAGTTCAGCGGCGGCAGTTGGCGTCGGCGCGCGCAGGTCGGCGGCGAAGTCGGCGATGGTGAAGTCGATCTCGTGACCGATGCCGGTGACCACCGGCCGCGCGCAGGCGCGGATGGCGCGCGCCACGGTCTCTTCGTTGAAGGCCCAGAGGTCTTCGAGCGAGCCGCCGCCGCGCGCCAGCAGGATCACGTCCGCCTGCGGCGCGCGCCGCGGCAGCTCGGCCAGGGCGCGGACGATGGCCGGCGCCGCCTCGGCGCCCTGCACTGGCACCGGATAGAGAAACACCGGCGCCAGCGGGAAGCGCCGCGCCAGCGCCGCCAGGATGTCCTGCAGCGCCGCGCCGGTGCCGGAGGTGATCACGCCCACGCCGCGCGGCACGCGCGGCGTGGGGCGCTTGAGCTTTTCGTCGAACAGGCCTTCGGCCGCCAGCCGCGCCTTGAGCTGCTCGAAGGCGCGCAGCAGCGCGCCCTCGCCGGCCGGCTCGAGATGCTCACAGATCAGTTGCAGTTCGCCGCGCGCCGGGTAGACGCTGACCTGGCCGCGCACCAGCACCTGGTCGCCGTCGCGCGGCTGCGGCCGCACGTGGAAATTGGCGCCCTTGAACATCGCGCAGCGGACCTGCGAGCGGGCATCCTTGAGAGTGAAATACCAGTGGCCGGAGGCCGGCCGCGAAAAATTGGAAATCTCGCCCTGCACCCAGGTGCGCGGCAGGGAATCCTCCACCAGCGCGCGCAGGATTTCCGTCAGCTCGGAGACCTGGTAGACGGTACGGGCGGTAGTCGGCGTAGCGGAAACCATGGGCTTTTCCCTGCCTTCCGGGCAACGCCGGAGGGCGCATGGACAACAAAAGGGCGACGTCCGGGGCCCGGAAAAGCCCTTCCGGACAATGTCTGCGACTGAAGCCGGCATCGAGGTCCCGTATAATATCGTTTTGGCGGAGCCCTCAATGACTCGCATCGAACAAGACGCCCTGACTTTCGACGACGTCCTGCTGCAGCCGGCCTACTCCGAAGTCCTTCCGCGCCAGGTCGATACCTCCACCCTCCTGACCCAGCGTATCCGTCTGAACATCCCCCTGCTGTCGGCGGCCATGGACACGGTCACCGAATCCAAGCTGGCCATCGCGCTGGCGCAGGAAGGCGGTCTCGGCATCATCCACAAGAACATGACCGCATCGCGCCAGGCGGCTGAAGTGCGTGGGGTGAAGAAGTACGAAAGCGGGGTCATCACCGATCCCATCGTGGTACCGCCGAACATGACCGTCGGCGAAGTGCTGAAGCTGACCCGCGCCAACCGCATCTCCGGCGTGCCGGTGGTGGACGGCAAGGAACTGGTCGGCATCGTCACCAGCCGCGACCTGCGCTTCGAGACGCGCTACGACGAGCCGGTATCGCGCGTGATGACGCCCAAGGATCGCCTGGTCACCGTCAAGGAAGGCGCCAGCAAGGAAGAGGTCATCGCCAAGCTGCACCAGCACCGCATCGAGAAGGTGCTGGTGGTCAACGGCAAGTTCCAGCTGCGCGGCATGATCACGGTCAAGGACATCCAGAAGTCCACCGATCATCCGCTGGCCTGCAAGGACGAGCGTGGCCGCCTGCGCACCGGCGCTGCGGTCGGCACCGGGCCGGATACCGACGAGCGCGTCGCCGCGCTGGTCGAGGCCGGCGTCGACGTGGTGGTGGTCGATACCGCCCACGGTCACAGCAAGGGCGTGATCGATCGCGTGCGCCTGATCAAGAAACAGTATCCCGACCTGCAGGTCATCGGCGGCAACATCGCCACCGGCGCCGCGGCGCTGGCGCTGGTCGAGGCTGGCGCCGACGCGGTCAAGGTCGGCATCGGCCCCGGCTCGATCTGCACCACGCGCATCGTCGCCGGCGTCGGCGTGCCACAGGTCAGCGCCGTGATGGGCGTCGCCGAGGCGCTGAAGAAGAAAGGCGTGCCGCTGATCTCCGACGGCGGCATCCGCTACTCCGGTGACTTCGCCAAGGCCATCGCCGCCGGCGCTTACGTGGCGATGGTCGGCAGCATGCTGGCCGGCACCGAGGAAGCACCGGGCGAGGTCGAGCTCTACCAGGGCCGCAGCTACAAGAGCTACCGCGGCATGGGCTCGATGGGCGCCATGGCGCAGGGCTCCAAGGATCGTTACTTCCAGGACACCACCGCCGAGGTCGAGAAACTGGTGCCGGAAGGCATCGAAGGCCGCGTGCCGTATAAGGGCCCGATGGCCTCCATCGTGCACCAGATGGTCGGCGGCCTGCGCGCCTGCATGGGTTACACCGGCTGCCAGACCATCGAGGAACTGCGCACCAAGACCCGCTTCGTCAAGATCACTTCCGCCGGCGTCAAGGAATCGCATGTGCACGACGTGACCATCACCAAGGAAGCGCCGAACTACCGCGTCGAGTGAATCACCCGCCCCGGCACGCGCCGGGGTTTTTGTTTAAGCCTATGAATATCCATTCCGACAAAATCCTGATTCTTGATTTCGGCAGCCAGGTCACCCAGCTGATCGCGCGCCGCGTGCGCGAGGCCGGCGTCTACTGCGAGCTGATGCCCTGGGACTGCGGCGACGACGCTGTCCGCACCTTTGCTCCCAAAGGCGTGATCCTCTCAGGCAGCCCCGAGTCCACCACCGAACCCGGCTCGCCGCGCGCGCCGCAGGCGGTGTGGGAGCTGGGCGTACCGGTGCTGGGCATCTGCTACGGCATGCAGACCATGGCGATGCAGCTCGGCGGTAGCGTCGAGGCGCACGATCAGAAGGAGTTCGGTTACGCCGAGGTGCGCGCGCGCGGCCACTCGGCCCTGCTCAAGGACATCCAGGATCGCGTCAACGCCGAGGGCCATGGCTTGCTCGACGTGTGGATGAGCCACGGCGACCGCGTCACCGCGCTGCCGTCCGGCTTCAAGTGCATCGCCTCGACGCCCGACCTGCCGCTGGCCGGCATGGCCGACGAAGCGCGCCGCTATTACGCGGTGCAGTTCCATCCGGAGGTGACGCACACCAAGCAAGGCCAGGCGATCTACGAACGCTTCGTGCACGAAATCTGCGGCTGCGGCCGCGCCTGGACCTCCGGCAACATCATCGAGGACGCCATCGCGCGCGTGCGCGCGCAGGTCGGCCAGCACAAGGTGCTGCTCGGCCTGTCGGGCGGCGTCGATTCGTCGGTGGTGGCGGCGCTGCTGCACAAGGCCATCGGCGACCAGCTCACCTGCGTCTTCGTCGATCACGGCCTGCTGCGCCTCAACGAAGGCGATGCCGTGATGCAAATGTTCGCGCAGAACATGGGCGTCAAGGTGATCCGCGTCGATGCCGAGGCGCGCTTCCTGCGCGAGCTGAAAGGCGTGAGCGATCCCGAGGCCAAGCGCAAGATCATCGGCCGCCTGTTCGTCGAGGTGTTCGACGAGGAGGCGCACAAGCTGCAAGGCATCGATTTCCTGGCGCAGGGCACGCTCTACCCCGACGTGATCGAGAGCGCGGGCGCCAAGACCGGCAAGGCGCATGTGATCAAGAGCCATCACAACGTCGGCGGCCTGCCCGAGCGCATGAAGATGAAGCTGGTGGAACCGCTGCGCGAGCTGTTCAAGGACGAGGTGCGTGCCATCGGCGTTGCACTCGGCCTGCCGCGCGAGATGGTCTACCGCCATCCCTTCCCCGGCCCGGGCCTGGGCGTGCGCATCCTCGGCGAGGTGACCAAGCCGGCGGCCGACACGCTGCGCAAGGCCGACCACATCTTCATCGAGGAGCTGCGCAAAGCGGGCTGGTACGACAAAACGTCCCAGGCGTTTGCCGTGTTCCTGCCGGTGAAGAGCGTCGGCGTCACCGGCGACGGCCGCCGCTACGAGCCGGTGATCGCGCTGCGCGCGGTGCAGACCATCGACTTCATGACCGCGCACTGGGCGCACCTGCCCTACGAACTGCTCGACGTGTGCAGCCGCCGCATCGTCAACGAGGTGGCCGGCGTGTCGCGCGTGGTCTACGACATCTCGGGCAAACCGCCCGCCACCATCGAGTGGGAATAAGGCTGCCCTTGCACGGTCATAGGGCTGAAGGATGAGCGAGGACCTCTACTCCGTCGTCTGTACCGGCAAGCTCAAGGACGGCTTCTCGGTGGAGGACGTCGCCGCGGCGCTGGCCAAGACGTTTCCGCAGTTGTCGGCGGCGCAGCGCCAGCAGATCGTCCAGGGCAATGTCCGCATCAAGCTCGCCAAGAGCAAGCCGCGCGCCCAGGCCCTCGACGTTTTCGTGGCGTTGGACAGCTGCGGCGTGCACTGCGAAATCCACTCCGACGCGCTCTATGCCGCCGCCAAGGCAGCGGCCAAGGCCGCGACGACGGCCAAACCGGCGGCCGGCGCGAAAATCAAAGCGTTGCCGGCGACGCGTCCGGAAGAGGACGAGCGCTGGATGCGTCACGCGCTGGAGCTGGCCCGCCGCGCGCAGGCCGAGGGCGAAGTGCCGGTCGGCGCCGTGGTGGTGCACGACGGCAAGATCGTCGGCGAAGGCTGGAACCGGCCGATTGCCCTGCACGATCCCAGCGCGCACGCCGAAATGCTGGCCCTGCGCGCCGCAACGGCCAAGCTGCGCAACTACCGGCTGGCCGACTGCACGCTGTATGTCACGCTGGAACCCTGCGTGATGTGCGCCGGTGCACTGACCCACGCGCGCATCACCCGCCTGGTCTACGGTGCGGCGGACCCCAAAGCCGGTGCGGTGCAGTCGATCTACGACGTCATCGCCAACCCTCGGCTCAACCACCGGATCGACTGGCAGGGCGGTGTGCTGGCAGACGAGTGCGGCACACTACTGCGCGATTTCTTCCGCGCGCGCCGCTAGGATTGAGCATCGCGCAGAACCACGACAACATCAGGGAGGATGTGATGAGCCTGCTGCATCTCGACGATTTCCAGTCCGGACAAATCTACGAACTGGGCAGCGAATCGGTTAGCCGCGAGGAAATCCTCGCGTTCGCCAAGCGCTACGATCCACAGCCCTTCCACGTCGATGATGCAGCGGCAGGCGACTCCATCTTCGGCGGGCTCATCGCCAGCGGCTGGCACACCTGCTCGCTGACCATGCGCCTGATGGTGGACAACCTGCTGTCACGCAGCGCCAGCCTCGGCTCCCCGGGCGTCAACCAGATCCGCTGGCTGCTGCCGGTGCGCCCGGGCGATACGCTGACAGCGCGCGCCAGGGTGCTGGCGGTGACGCCCTCGACCAGCAAGCCGGATCGCGGCACCGTGGAGATGCAGTACGAGGTCCGCAATCAGGAGGACAAGGCGGTGATCGCGATGCAGGGCATCAGCATGTTCCGCCGCCGCCCAGCGACCGCTTAGGCCGCCAGTTCCAGCAGCGCGGCCGTGGCTAGGTGGCTGCGGTCGCGCGCGATTTCGGCAGCGGTCTTGCCGTCCTCGGTTTTCGCCAGGCGGTCGACGCCGCGCGCCAGCAGCAGCTTGCACAGCCCCTCGAAACCACGCGAAGCCGCCAGGTGCAGGGCGGTGACATTGGTGCCGCCAACGTGATGCACATCGGCGCCGAGGGCGATCAGCAGCGGCGCCAGGCTCTCGCCCGCCGCGCCGGCAATGGCGGCGTGCATCGGCGTATTGCGCATCGGGTTCTCCGACACCGCGTCCAGCGGCGCACCCAGGCCGATCAGCACCAGCGCCGCATCGCGCTGACCGAAGAACGCCGCGAGGTGCAGCGGCGTCCAGCCATCCGGGCTGTAGGCCGTCAGCAGTGCCGCATCGGCCCGTACGTGATCGGCAACCGCGCCGGCATCACCGAACGCCGCCGCCTCGTGCACCGACAGCGGCCGGAAGGCACGCAGCAGGCCGGCGATGTCATGGGCGCCGTGATACAGCGCGAACATCAACGGCGTCAGCCCCCCCGGCAGTTCCGCCGTCGCCTGCGAGGCATCGCGTTCCAGCGCGGCCTTGGCGGCGGCGAGATCGCGATCCTGGATGGCGTGCATCAACGGGCTGACGGCGGTCATGGCGTGAATCCTGGCAAAACGAGGCGCGCAGCGTACTGGCGAACGCCACGGCTGACAATGCACCGCCGCGTGTCGGGTTTGACGCTAGGGCACACGCTCACTATCATTTGCGCCCCTCGGACGGTTAGCTCAGTGGTAGAGCATCGCCTTCACACGGCGGGGGTCACAGGTTCGAGCCCTGTACCGTCCACCAATCGGTTCGACAACATGCCCGCCAATCGGCGGGCATGTTCGTTTCCGCCTCCGGATTTCCCCCTCTTTACTTCCCCCCGAATTCGGATTAATACTTGCCTAAGCAACAATTGTTCAGGCAACTAAAATCGTGACCAAGCATTACACCCCCGAGAAGTACCGGGCGCGATCCAGCATCGGCTATCTCATCAAGCGCGCCCACGGCCTGATGATGGACAGCCTGGATGTGGCCTTCTCGCGGCAGGAGTTCACCTTCATGCAGTGGGTGGTGCTGATGTACGTGCGCGACGGCATCGGCATCACCGCCACCGACATCTGTCGCGACTACCGTCACGACCAGGGCGCGCTGACCCGCGTCATCGACCAGCTCGAAACCCGCGGCCTGATCGAACGCCAGCGCAGCGCGCAGGATCGCCGCGTCGTCGAACTGCACCTGACCGCGCAGGGCCGCAAGACCATCGAATCGCTGATCCCGGTCGTGGTCGAGCGGCTCAATACCGCGCTCGAGGGCTTCACCACCGCCGAGGTATCGGAGCTCACGCGCCTGCTGGTCAAGCTGGTGGCCCGCGTCGAACAGGAAGCCAACCAGCGCGACACCGCGGACCGGAGCACGTCATGAACGCACGTCTTGCCCTCTCCCTGCCCCTTGTCCTGGCGCTGGCCGGCTGCGTGCTGGCGCCGCGCCTGGCGCCGCCCGCGCAGCCCGTGGACGACAAAACATTAGGTCTGCACGGCGACGCGACCGCGCCGGCGACGGATGGCTGGTGGCAGGTCTACGGCGATCCGCAGCTGGACCGCCTGATCACCGACAGCCTGCGCGACAACCCGCGACTGGCCGAGGCGCTCAGCCGCGTGCGCGGCGCGCAGGCGCAGGTGCAGGCGGCTTCGGCTGGCAACCAGCCTGGCTTCTCCCTCGACGGTCAGGAGATCTACCAGCGCTTCCCCGAGCGCGACATCGTGCCGCCGCCCTTCGGTGGCGGTCATTACTGGCGAGGCCAGCTCGGTCTCAACCTCAACTGGGACCTCGACTTCTTCGGCCGCCAGGCCGCGATCATCGAGCAGAGCCGCGCCGGCACGCGTGCCGCGGCGCTGGACGCGGAGGCGGCACGCCTGGCGCTGGCCGGCGCCATCGCCCAGGCCTACGTCGATCTCGACCGCGCCTGGGCCTATGCCGACATCGCCTCGCGGACCCAGGCGCAGCGCGAGGCCATCCTGGCGCTGACGCAGCAGCGCCTGCGCGCCGGTCTCGACACCCGCAGCGAACTGCGCGCCGCCGAAAGCGCGCTGCCGCAGGCGCGCCTGGCCAAGCTGCAGGCCGAGGCCAGCGTTGATCTGGCGGTGCATCGTCTCGCTGCGCTGAGCGGCCGGGGCGCCGAGGCCTATGCCGGCATCGCGCGCCCGCGGCTGAATCTCGCGGCGGCACTGCCGCTGCCGCAGACGCTGCCGATCAACCTGCTGGCGCGCCGGCCCGACGTGCTCGCCGCACGCGCCCGCGTCGACGCCGCCACGCAAGGCCAGGCGGCGGCCAAGGCCGCGTTCTACCCGGACATCAACCTCACCGCCTTCGCCGGCTTCGCGGCCATCGGCCTCGACAACCTGTTCAACAGCGCCGACCGCAGCTACGGCATCGGCCCGGCGATCCACCTGCCGCTGTTCGATGCGCAGCGTCTCAAGGCCGCCTACCGCGGCGCCGCCGCAGAGGCGGACGCGGCCGTGGCCGCCTACAACGAGACCGTGCTCGAGGCCGTGCGCCAGACCGCCGACCAGCTGACCCTGATCCAGGCCACGCAGCGCCAGCTCGATGAAAGCCGCCAGTCGCTCGCCGCCAGCGAGGACGCCTGGCGCCTCGCCGAGCTGCGCTACCGCAAGGGCCTGAGCGGTTACCTCAACGTGCTCAACGCCGAAACCGCGGTGCTCGCAGCGCGGCGCACGCAGGTGGACCTGCTGGCCGCGCAGGCCGTGGCCCGCGTCAGCCTCCTGCTTGCCCTCGGTGGCAGCTTCGATCCCGACCGCCTCAACGCTCTGCAAGGAGCCTCCTCATGAACCCAGAAACCTCCAGCGCCACCAACGGCGCCCGCCGCAAGCGCGGCCTCCTGATCCTGGCCATCGCCGTCGTCGCCGGGGCGCTGCTCTGGGGGGCGCACTGGTTCTTCTACAGCCGCTTCTTCGAGAGCACCGACGACGCCTATGTCAGCACCGATGTCGTGCAGATCACCAGCGAGATGCCCGGCACGGTGATCGCACTGCACGTCGACGACACACAGAGCGTGCAGCAGGGGCAGACCTTGCTGGAACTGGACCCGGCCGACGCCGAACTGGCGATGGCCTCGGCGGAAGCCGATCTCGCCCGCGCGGTGCGCGCGGTGCGGGGTCTCTACGCGCAGACCGGCCAGCTGCAGGCGCAGATCGCCGAACGCGAGGCGGCGCTCAAGCGCGCGCAGGACGACCTGCAGCGCCGCAGCGACCTGGTGCAGGACGGCGCGGTCTCCGCCGAAGAGCTGGCCCATGCGCGCGATGCCATCACCGAACTCAAGGCCAGCCTCGCCGCCACGCGCGAGCAGCTCAACGCCACGCGGGCGCAGACCGAAGGCACCCGCATCGAGACGCACCCGCAGGTGCTGCGCGCCGAAACCGCCGTGCGCGACGCGGCGCTGGCCCTGCACCGCACCAAGCTGGTGGCGCCGGTCGCCGGCGTCGTCGCCAAGCGCGGCGTGCAGCTCGGCCAGCGCATCGCCGCCGGCGCACCGCTGCTGGCGGTGGTGGCGCAGGACAACGCCTGGGTGGACGCCAACTTCAAGGAAGTGCAGCTCGAGCGCATGCGCATCGGCCAGCCGGTGACGCTGCACGCCGATCTCTACGGCGGCGATGTCGTCTATCACGGCAAGGTCGCCGGCATCGCCGCCGGCAGCGGCGCCGCCTTCGCCCTGCTGCCGGCGCAGAACGCCTCCGGCAACTGGATCAAGATTGTGCAGCGCGTGCCGGTACGTATCGCGCTGGACCCGCAGGAGCTGCACGATCACCCGCTGCGTGTCGGCCTGTCGATGAGCGTCGACGTCGACGTGCGCGACAGCTCCGGTCCGCTGGTGGCGACGCAGGTGCGCGCCACGCCGCTGCCGGCCGGCGTCAGCGATGCCGAGAGCAGCGACGCCCAGGCGCGCATCGACCGCATCGTCAAGGCCAATGCGGGGAACAGCGCGTCGTGAGCGGCGCGGCCATGAAGCTCGATCCCAGCGCCAAGGCCATCACCTCGGTGGCGCTGGCGCTCGGCACCTTCATGCAGGTGCTGGACTCGACCATCGCCAACGTTTCGATCCCGACCATCTCCGGCAACCTCGGCGTCAGCCCGGACCAGGGCACCTGGGTCATCACCTCGTTCGCCGTCGCCAACGGCGTGTCGGTGCCGCTCACCGGCTGGCTGATGCAGCGCTACGGCGTGGTGCGCACCTTCGTGTTCTCGGTGCTGATGTTCACCGTGGCCTCCTTCCTCTGCGGCATCGCCTGGAGCCTGCCCTCGCTGGTGGCGTTCCGCGTGCTGCAGGGCGCGGTGTCGGGGCCGATGATCCCCGGCTCGCAGGCGCTGCTGATCGGCATCTTCCCGCCGGAGAAACGCGGCGCGGCGCTGGCGATCTGGTCGATCACCACCCTGGTGGCACCGATCTGCGGCCCCATCCTCGGCGGCTACATCTCCGACAACTACACCTGGCCGTGGATTTTCTTCATCAACCTGCCGGTGGGCCTGTTCTCGGCCTTCATCTGCTGGCGCAGCCTGGGCAAGAGCGAGACCCCGACGCGGCAACTGCCCATCGACACCGTCGGCCTGGGCCTGATGGTGACCTGGATCGGCGCCCTGCAGATCATGCTCGACCGCGGCAAGGACCTCGACTGGTTCGCCTCGACGCAGATCGTGGTGCTGGCCATCATCGCCGTCGTCGGCCTCATCGCCTTCATCATCTGGGAGCTGACCGAGCAGCACCCCATCGTCGACCTGTCGCTGTTCAAGAACTGGAACTTCACGCTCGGCACCATCGCCATGTGCTTCGGCTACGCCGTGTTCTTCGGCAACGTGGTGCTGCTGCCGCTGTGGCTGCAGACGCAGATCGGCTACACCGCGACCTGGGCCGGCCTGGTGGCGGCGCCCAGCGGCGTGGTGGCGGTGCTGATCTCGCCGTTCGTGGGCAAATACCTGCAGCGCACCGACGCGCGCTGGTTCGCCATCGTCGCCTTCGTCGCCTTCGGCACCTCCTACTTCATGCGCGCCGGCTACGTCGCCGACGGCGATTTCTGGAGCTTCGTGATGCCGATGCTGGTGCAGGGCTTCGCCATGGGCACCTTCTTCATCGCCCTGGTGTCGATCGCCCTGCACGGCCTGGCGCCGGAGCGCGTGCCGGCGGCGTCCGGCATGACCAACTTCCTGCGTATCACCGCGGGCAGCTTCGCCACCTCGATCACCACCACCTTCTGGGACCGCCACGAGGCCCTGCACCAGACGCGCCTCGCCGAAGCCACCAGCATCTACGATCCGGCGCTGACCCAGCCGCTGCAGGAGCTGGGCAGCCACGGGCTGACGCTGACGCAGTCGGTGGGCGTGCTGACCCGTGGCCTGGTCAACCAGGCCTACCTGATGTCCTCGCTGGATTTCTTCTGGATTTCCGGCTGGATCAGCTTCGCGCTGATCGGCGTGATCCTGCTGGCACGACCGACGCACAGCCACGGGCCGGTGACGGCGGCGGCAGACTGAAATCGCGGCGTCCCGTCGCCACCCGCTGTGGCGGTTTTCCCTGGGGAATTTGTTTTATTTTATTTATCAATTTTTAATTCGATAAATAATTAATAACTCTCTGGAAACGCTGCAAGGCGAGAGCGGGTGGCGCAAACTAGCGCCCTCAACTTTCCCGGGAGACGTCATGTCCGTCGCCGAACGCTTCCTCACCCACACCGTCGACAACCAGGCGACGCCGCTGGGCGATTACAACGCCTACCTCACCGACAGCGCCCTGCGCGAAGCGGTGGCGCGCGAAGGTGGCGGCTGGGCCGAGGCGCACCTGACCGAGTTCGGCGCCGTCGCCGGCGGCGAGCTGATGCGCCTGGGCTACACCGCCAACGAGAACAAGCCGAAGCTGCGCAGCTTCGACCGCTACGGCCACCGCATCGACGAAATCGAGTTCCATCCCAGCTATCACCGCGTGATGGAACTGGGCATGCGCTATGGCGTGCACGCCTTTGCCTGGCGCAACGCCGACACGCCGGGCGCGCACGTGGCGCGCGCCGCCATCTCCTACCTGCACAGCCAGGCCGAGGCCGGCACCGGCTGTCCGCTGACCATGACGCATTCGGCGATGCCGGCGCTGGCGCACCAGCCGGAAGTGGCGAAGTTCTGGGCGCCGCTGATCCACTCCTACGACTACGACCCGCGCGTCCTGCCGGCTGGCCAGAAGAAGGGCTGCACCCTGGGCATGGGCATGACCGAGAAGCAGGGCGGCTCCGACGTGCGCGCCAACACGACGAAGGCCTACGCGCAGCCTGACGGCAGCTACGAGATCGTCGGCCACAAGTGGTTCTTCTCGGCGCCGATGTGCGATGCCTGGCTGGTGCTGGCCTACACCGACAAGGGCATCACCTGTTTTCTCATGCCCAAGGTTCTGGCCGACGGCACGCGCAACGCCATCCGCATCCAGCGTCTCAAGGACAAGCTCGGCGACTGGAGCAATGCCTCCAGCGAGGTCGAGTTCCAGGGCGCCTGGGCCGTGCGCGTCGGCGACGAAGGCCGCGGCGTGGCGACGATCCTGGAGATGGTCGCCCTCACCCGCCTGGACTGCATGATCGGCTCCAGCGCGCTGATGCGGCAGGCCGCGGTGCAGGCGCTGCACCACGCCGCCACGCGCAAGGCCTTCGGCAAGCGCCTGGTCGAGCAGCCGCTGATGCAGAACGTGCTGGCCGACCTGGCGCTGGAATCGGAAGCCCACACCGCGCTGACGCTGCGCGTGGCCCGCGCCGTGGACGCCTCGGCGCGCAACGAGGGCGAAGCCGCGTTCGCGCGCATCGCCACCGCCATCGGCAAGTACTGGGTCTGCAAGCGCGCGCCGGCCTTCGTCAACGAGGCGCAGGAATGCCTGGGCGGCGCCGGCTACGTCGAGGAGACCAGCCTGCCGCGCCTCTATCGCCAGGCCCCGCTCAACTCGATCTGGGAAGGCAGCGGCAACATCCAGTGCCTGGACGTGCTGCGTGCGCTCAACAAGGAACCGGAAACGCGCGAAGCCTTCTTCGGCGAGCTGCTGGCGGCGCGCGGCGCCCACGCCGATCTCGACCGCGAGATTCACTGGCTGACGCAGGCCTTCGAGGATCGCGCCACCGTCGAAACGCGCTCGCGCATGATCGTCGAGCGCATGGCCCTGGCGCTGCAGGCCAGCGTGCTGCTGCGCGCCGGCAACGCCGCGGTCAGCGACGCCTTCTGCGCCAGCCGCCTCGGCGGCGCGCACGGCTTCAACTTCGGCACGCTGCCGGCCGACGCGCCGCTGGCGGCGCTGATCGCACGCGCCTCGGTCGGTTAACACTGACTTCCACATCGCCATGCCGACCGGAGACATGCTCCGGCAGGCCGGCATCCCGTTGTTGTCCACGCAAGCAATCACTGCATACCGGCTTACCCCGGTCGCACCGCACGAAAGAAGAACGTTCATGGCCTGGTTACAACTCCGCATTCACAGCGCCCACCCCGAATTCGCCGAGGAGATTCTCCTGGGCAATGGCGCCGTCGGCGTCAGCTTCATCGATGCCGAGGATCGCCCGGTGCTGGAGCCGGCGCCCGGCGAGACGCCGCTGTGGGAGAACACGGTGATCCTCGGCCTGTTTCCCGACACCGCCGATCTGGCACCGGCACAGGCGGCGCTGCGCGAACTGCTGCCCGATGGCGCCGACGTGGCCATCGCGCAGGAACTGATCGAGGACCAGGACTGGGTCCGCGCCTGGCTCGATCACTGGCATCCGCTGAAATTCGGTGCGCGCCTGTGGGTGGCGCCGACCGAGAAGATCGGCGAGATCGACGATCCGCAGGCCATCGTGCTCAAGCTCGATCCGGGCCTCGCCTTCGGCACCGGCACGCATCCCACCACGGCACTGTGCCTGGAGTGGCTGGCCGGACAGGCCCTCGCCGGCAAGACCGTGCTGGACTACGGCTGCGGCTCCGGCATTCTCGCCATCGCCGCACTGAAACTGGGCGCCGCCAAGGCGATCTGCGTTGACATCGATCCGCAGGCCCTGACCGCGACCCGCAACAATGCCCGCGAGAACGGCGTCGAGGATCGCGTCCACGTGATGCTGCCGGAGGACTTCGTGCCGTTTCCGGCCGACACCGTCATCGCCAACATCCTCGCCAAGCCGCTGATCACGCTGGCGCCGCTGCTGGCGTCCAGCGTGCGCCCCGGTGGCGGCCTGGTGCTGGCCGGCCTGCTGGAGCGCCAGCAGGAGGACGTGCGCGACGCCTACGCGACCTGGTTCGAGTTCGAGCCGGACCAGATCAAGGAAGGCTGGACCCGCATCGCCGGACGCTGCACGATGCCGGCCCTGATCAATCACCTGCGTATTTCGGACACGCTCGCCACCGCCGGCCAGCCGCAGCCCGTGCAC
This sequence comes from Nevskiaceae bacterium, assembly GCA_008012115.1. Lineage (GTDB taxonomy): Bacteria > Pseudomonadota > Gammaproteobacteria > Nevskiales > Nevskiaceae > Stenotrophobium. The sequence goes on along the minus strand of SSEB01000011.1, from coordinate 41,126 downwards.
TTCCCGGTGCTGGCGCGCGCCGGTTATGACACCGTCGTCAACCTCGCGGTGCCGGCCTCGCCCAACTTCCTGCCGGACGAGGCCGCGCTTTGCGCGCAGAACGGCCTGCGCTATTTCCACCTGCCGGTCGCCTGGAAAAATCCGACACGCGAGGACTTCGAACGCTTCATGGCGCTGATGCAGGCGCCGACGCCGGGCAAGCGCTTCGTGCACTGCGCCCTGAACAAGCGCGTCGCCGCTTTCGTGTTTCTCTACCGCGTCATCGGCTTAGGCGAGACAGTGGAAGTGGCATCGCAGGATCTGCACCGCATCTGGGAACCGGACGAAATCTGGGGCCCGTTTGTGAAGCAGATGCTCGAGGCGTACCGGGTCGGCTGAGTGAGGTGTTTTTACGCTTTTGCCCTGGCCCGACTGCGGGTATGATTGCCGGCCGTTTTGTTAGTGCATCCCTGACGACACAAAGCAAGAGAGGGCGGGGAACAAGAACGATATGACTGCGCAAAGAACACTCGACGTCAAACCCCTGTGCCACTCGGTCAGCGAGTGTCTCGATGATTATTTCGAGGCGCTGAACGGCCACGCCCCGAAAGACCTCTACGACACCATCCTGGCGCAGGTGGAGCCGCCGCTGCTGCGTGCGACGCTGACCTACTGCGAAGGCAACCAGTCGCGCGCCGCCGACATGCTCGGTCTCAATCGCGCCACCCTGCGAAAAAAGCTCAAGCAGTACAAGATCAAGCCGACGCTGTCGTCCTGAACCGAATCCGCTTTCCATCCCGCCATGCCCGCTGATGCGGGCATGCGCATTTTCAGAGCCTGAACATGAACACCGTCATCCGCCGCGCCCTGCTCTCCGTCTCCGACAAGTCCGGCATCGTCGACCTGGCCCGCGCGCTGGCACAGCGCGGCGTCGAGCTGCTCTCCACCGGCGGCACCTTCAAGCTGCTGAAGGATTCCGGCATCGCCGCCACCGAGGTCAGCGCCCACACCGGCTTCCCGGAAATCATGGACGGCCGCGTCAAGACGCTGCATCCGAAAATCCACGGCGGCATCCTCGGCCGTCGCGGCCAGGACGACGCGGTGATGACGCAGCACGGCATCGCGCCCATCGATCTCGTGGTGATCAACCTCTATCCCTTCGAGCAGACCATCGCCAAGCCCGGCTGCAGCTACGAGGACGCCATCGAGAACATCGACATCGGCGGCCCGGCGATGCTGCGCGCCTCGGCCAAGAACCACGCCTGGGTCACGGTGGTGGTCGAGCCGGTGGACTACGCCACGGTGCTGGCCGAGATGGATGCCGGCGGCGTCACGCAAAAGACGCGCACGGCGCTGGCGCTCAAGACCTTCGCCCACACTTCGCGCTACGACGGCGCGGTCGCGGCGTACCTGAGCAGCCTCAAGGACGACGGCTCGCGCGACGCCTTCCCCGGCGTGTTCAGCGTGCAGCTCAACAAGAAGCAGGAGATGCGCTACGGCGAGAACCCGCACCAGCGCGCCGCCTTCTACGCCGAGCGCAATGCACCGGCCGGCAGCATCAGCGCCGCCGTGCAGATCCAGGGCAAGGAGCTGTCCTACAACAACATCGCCGACGCCGACGCCGCGCTGGAATGCGTCAAGGCCTTCGTCAAGCCGGCCTGCGTCATCGTCAAGCACGCCAATCCCTGCGGCGTCGCCGTCAGCCTGGACGGCATCCTGACCGCCTACAACCTCGCCTACCAGACTGATCCGACCTCGGCCTTCGGCGGCATCATCGCCTTCAACCGCGAACTCGACAGCGCGACGGCCAAGGCCATCGTGGATCGGCAGTTCGTCGAAGTCATCATCGCGCCGACGGTCAGCGCCGAGGCGAAGCAGATCGTCGCCGCCAAGCAGAACGTGCGCCTGATGGAATGCGGCCAGTGGCCGGCGACGCCGGGTTCGACCTTCGACTGGAAGCGCGTCAACGGCGGCCTGCTGGTGCAGGACAGCGACCTCGCCCTGCCCTCGGCCGAGAAGCTCAAGGTGGTGACGAAGCGCGCGCCGACCGAGGCCGAGATCCACGACCTGATCTTCGCCGCCAAGGTCGCCAAGTTCGTGAAGTCGAATGCCATCGTCTACGCCCGCAACCGCCAGACCATCGGCGTCGGCGCCGGCCAGATGAGCCGCGTGTACTCGGCCAAGATCGCCGGCATCAAGGCGGCGGACGAGAAGCTGGAAGTGCGCGGCTCGGTGATGGCCTCCGACGCCTTCTTCCCGTTCCGCGACGGCATCGACGCCGCCGCGGCCGCCGGCATCACCGCCGTGATCCAGCCGGGCGGCTCGATGCGCGACAACGAGGTAATCGCCGCCGCCGACGAGCACGGCATGGCGATGGTGTTCACCGGCGTGCGCCACTTCCGCCACTGAGACGACCGTAGCAGCGCCCTGCCTGCTGGGCCATACTGGAGTCCTCCCGGGAGAACCCGCATGGTCGAACTGGCACCGTTGCAGGCTTTGCCGCTGTTCCACAGCATCCCGCCGGCGCGGCTGGAACCGCTGCGCGCCGCCGCCTTCGTGCAGCCTTACGAGGCCGGCAGCATCATTTTCCGCCACGGTGACGCGCCGGAGTTTCTGCACATCGTGCAGTCGGGCGCCATCGACATCGTGCTGCCGACGGCGGGCGGCGAGATCATCGCGGCGACCCTGGAGGCCGGCTCCTTCTTCGGCGAGCTGGGCGTCTACGACCACGAGCCGCGCACCGCCACCGCGCGGGCGCAGACCGATGCCGCCGTGATCTGCGTGCCGCTGGCCCGCGTCGCCAGCCTGCTCGACGACTATCCGCCGGCGGCGCGCGCCTTCATCAGCGCCATCGCCCTGCGCCTGCGCAGCGCCGACGAAATGCTGTCGCGCCTGACGGTGAAGAACGTCAACGAGATCGCCGACGAGCGCATGACCGTCGGCGAACGCGTCGCCGACAAGGTGGCGCGCTTCGGCGGCTCCTGGACCTTCATCATTTCCTTCGGCGTGTTCCTGCTGCTGTGGATGGCGGGCAACAGCGCCTTCCTGCTGACCAACCCGCCCGATCCCTTCCCCTTCATCTTTCTCAACCTGGTGCTGTCCTGCATCGCCGCGCTGCAGGCGCCGGTGATCATGATGAGTCAGAACCGCCAGGCCGCCAAAGACCGCCTGCAGGCGGACCAGGAATTCGAGATCAACGTGAAGGCGGAGATCGCCATCCAGCAGCTGCATCGCAAGCTCGACGAGTTGCGCGCCAGTCTGGCGCAGCATCGTCACGCCGGCACCGAGCATCCGCCGCCGCGCTAGGCACCACCGTGCCTCTGCAGGGTCACCCGCTCGCCGCGTTTTCCCTGGGCGATGTGTGACTAATAATTAATAGAATTTAAATTCAATTAATAAAATATAACGCGGTCTCCTGGCCATGCCGCAGCAGCGGGTGGCGCTTTGACGCCAACCTGCGATGATGCGGCAGTCACCTGCCGACGGGAGTGAAAGTGCGCCAGCCCATCCGCCTGTTCGTCCTCGCTCTCGGTTGTACGCTCGGCGCCACTGCGGCGGCACAGACGCCATCGCCGATGGCAGAGTGGCAGTACTCCGGCGGCGTGGTGCTGGCCTCGCGCTTCGAGGCCAATCCGCCGGAATGGAGCGTGCGCGCCGGCGTCGGCGCCGAGGAGTTGCCGCGCTATCCCGGCTCCGCGCGCTACCGCACGCAACCGGGCCTCGACATCGACGTGCGCTACCGCGATCGCGCCTTCTTCTCGCTGGGCGAGGGCCTGGGCGTCAATCTCACGGCCGGCCATGCGCACCGCATCGGCGTGGCGCTCACCTACGATCTCGGCCGCAAGGAGAAACGCGATCCGCATCTGCGCGGCCTCGGCGACATCGGCCCGTGCCCGGAGCTCAAGTTCTTCGCCGAGTACGTGATGTTCCCGCTGGTGGTGCGCATGGACGTGCGCCGCGGCTTCGGCGGCCATCGCGGCTGGATCGGCGACCTCGGCGCCTACCTGCCGCTGGCCGGCAGCTCGCATTTCTTCGTCATGGCCGGGCCCGGCGTGATGTTCGGCGACAGCCGTTACCAGCAGAGCTACTTCGGCATCACCGCCGAACAATCGGCGCGCTCGGTCTACGCGCCGTATTCCGCCGGCGGCGGACTGAGCAGCGCCAGCTTCGGCCTCGACGCGGCGTGGATCATCAACCCGCACTGGATGCTCGAGGGCCAGGGCGCGGCGCAGCGCCTGCTGGGCAGCGGTGTCGACAGTCCGCTGCGACTGTCACAGAACCAGATCGTCGGCGGACTGTTCCTCAGCTATCTCTACTGACTCGCGCAGACCGCGGCGGCCTCACGCCGTGCGCAGCGAGCCGCGCAGGCGGCCTTCGGCATCGGCGCAGAGATAGGGCAGGCCGAGCTCCTCCAGCCAGGCCGGTCCTTCCGCGCCCTTGAGCATGGCGATGGTGGTCGCCGTGCCCGCCACGAGGCATTGCGGCGCGATCACGCTCACCGCCGCCACGCCGCGCACCGGCCAGCCGGTGCGCGGATCGAGGATGTGGCAGTAGCGCTGGCCGTCGATCTCGATGAAACGCTCGTAGTCGCCGCTGCTGGCGATGCCGCCCTCGCGCAGCTCGACGGTCGCCAGCGCCCGCTCCGGCGCGCGCGGATGACGGATGCCGACGCGCCAGGGCGCGCCGTCCGGATGCGGACCAATCACGGCGATGTCGCCGCCCAGTTCCACCAGCCCGTGGGCGATGCCGTGACGGCGCGCGACGCCGGCGGCGGCATCGGCGGCGTATTCCTTCACATAGCCGCCGAAGTCCAGCTCCATGCCCGCCAGCGGCAGCACGATGTGCGGCCGCTGCCAGCGCACGCGCGTCCAGCCCACGCGCGGCAGCAGCGCATCGATGCGCGCCTGCGCCGGCAGGCGGCCGGACTTGAAATCCCAGGCGCCGCGCAGCACGCCGGAGGTGATGTCGAACAGACCGCCGCTGAGTGCATGCGCCTGCTGCGCGTAATCGAGCAGGCCCGCGGTCTCCTCGTCCACCTCCACGCCCTGCGCATCGCCGGCGCTGCGGTTGATGCGCGTGGTCAGGCTGTCGTCGCGATAGCGCGAGTAGACGCGCTCCAGCCGCAGCACTTCCGCGCACACGGCGTCGCCGACGCGCTGTGCCTGCGCCGCGTCGGCGGCGTACAGCTGCACGCTGCACGGCCCGCCCATGGCGCGGAACTCGCGGCGGTGCAGGCGCGGGCGCGCGGCGCTCAAGCGATTAGTCTCGGTCGATGACAGAACATGGCCGCAGCCTCGCACAGCACGTCGCAAAAAACACCGCATGAATGCCACCCGCTCTCGGCGCAGCGGCTTTGTGTCGTGTGATTAATAATTTATCAATTTAAAATTTGATTAATACAATATAACAACTTGCCTGGGAGAAAACGCGATAGCGGGTGACGCCCGGCAGGCACTGACGCGGCGCCAAAGCTCAGCCGCGCGACTCGCGCCGGTAGCGGCCCGGGCTCTGCCCCGTCCACTGGCGGAAGGCGCGATGAAACGCACTGGGCTCGGCGAAGCCCAGGGCCTGCGACACCGACAGCACGCTGCGCTGCGGATCGGCGAGATAGGTCAGCGCCAGATCGCGGCGATGCGCATTCATCTCCGCGCGGTACGACGAGCCCTCCGCCTCCAGGCGGCGGCGCAGCGTGGTGGGATGCAGCCGCAGGCGCGCGGCGAGCTGCTCGAAACTCAGCCAGTCGCCGGGCGCACTGTCACGCAGCAGGCGCCGCACGCGCACCGACACGCCCTGCGGATTGCGGTACTTGACGATGAAGTTGCGCGGCGCGTCCTTGAGAAACTCCCGCGCGCTGCGCTCGCTCTGCACCACCGTCGCGGCGAGATCCATGGCGCCGAACACGAAGCGCGTCTGCGCCGCGCCGAAGGCCAGCGTGTCGCCGACGATGTGCCGGTACTCGCGCGCCCAGTCCGGTGCGGCGTAGGCGAACTCGGCGCGGCGGATGACGATGCGCCGCCGCACCAGCCAGCACATCAGGCCGTGCAGCATCACGAACAGGGTTTCGTGCGCGAACACGCGACGCGCCAGCGGCAGCTGGCCGACATCGACGAAGCGGATGACGGCCTCGTCCGGGCCGTCGAGGTCCAGCGCCACCTGGGTATCGTCGATTAGCAGGTTGATCAGGCGCGCGCCGCGGATCAGCGCCTCGCGCAGCGTCGGCGTGTGCAGCATCAGGTGGCACAGCGTGGCGAAGCTGCCGACCTTCATCGGCCGCGAGTCGAGGCCGAACAGCTCGTCGTCCAGCGTCTCGGCGATCGCCAGCCACAGCGCGCCGAAGGCGGCGGCGCTGACCCGCCCGGACTCGCCGGCCAGCGCCGCCGGCGCGATGCCGGCCCGCGCCAGCACCGGCGCCGGATCGTGCCCGCGGCGGGCCAGGGCCTCGACCGCCTGGCGCACGAAGGCCAGGGCAATCGTCCCTTTTTCCGTCACCGTCCGCGCACCACCCGGTTTTCCCGCCCGCTCCACGGCCGCCTCCTGCCCGAAACACTCAACATGGCAAATTCTGTCACCAAACTCGTCCGTTTGGGTCATCGCCCTTGACGGGGCGCGGGCGTAATCTGCGCAGAACTGAAAATCCCTTTGAAAATCGCCCGATGAGCACCGAAACCGCCACCGCCCAGAACCTGCCCGCCCCCGAGCACAAGCCGCTGCGTTTCGTCACCGCCGCATCGCTGTTCGACGGCCACGATGCCGCCATCAACATCATGCGCCGCATCATCCAGCAGCTCGGCGCCGAGGTCATCCACCTCGGTCACAACCGCAGCGTGGAGGAAGTGGTCAACGCCGCCCTGCAGGAAGACGCGCACGGCATCGCGCTGTCCAGCTACCAGGGCGGCCACGTCGAGTACTTCAAGTACACGGTGGACATGCTGAAGGAGCGCGACGGCGCCAACATCAAGGTGTTCGGCGGCGGCGGCGGCGTGATCGTGCCGGAGGAGATCAAGGAGCTGCACGACTACGGCGTCGGCCGCATCTATTCGCCGCACGACGGTCAGAAGCTGGGCCTGGAGGGCATGATCAAGGACATGCTCCAGCGCGCCACCCACGCGCTGGACGGCAAGCCCGACGAGCTGCTGGCCAAGACCCAGCTCGGCGACCGCCGCGCGCTGGCGCGGCTGATCACGCTGATCGAGGCCGGTCAGCTCACGCCGGCGCAGGCGGAGAAGGTGCAGAAGGCCGGTGCCGCACGCCAGGCGCCGGTGCTCGGCATCACCGGCACCGGCGGCGCCGGCAAGTCCTCGGTGAGCGACGAGCTGATCCGCCGCTTCCGCCTCGACCAGAACGACCAGCTCAAGATCGCGATCATCGCGGTCGATCCCAGCCGCCGGAAGTCCGGCGGGGCGCTGCTCGGCGACCGCATCCGCATGAATGCGATCAATCACCCCAACATCTTCTTCCGCTCGCTGGCCACGCGCGAAGGCGGCATGGAAATCTCCCCCGCCCTGCCCGGCGCCATCGCCGCCTGCAAGGCGGCGGGCTTCGACCTGATTTTCGCGGAGACCGCCGGCATCGGCCAGGGCGACGCCGCCGTGGTCGAACACGCGGACGTGTCGCTGTACGTGATGACGCCGGAGTTCGGCGCCGCCAGCCAGCTCGAGAAGATCGACATGCTGGATTTCGCCGACATCGTCGCCGTCAACAAATTCGACCGCCGCGGCGCAGAAGATGCCGTGCGCGATGTCAGCAAGCAGGTGCAGCGCAACAAGGGCGCCTGGGGCAAGATGCCGGACGAGATGCCGGTGTTTGGCACCATCGCCGCGCGCTTCAACGACGACGGCGTCACCGCGCTGTACCACGGCCTGAAAGAGTTGCTCGCCGCCAAGGGCCTCAAGCTGGCCGAGGGCAAGCTGAGCAAACCCAAGACCAAGCACAGCACCGCAGCGCGGCAGATCGTGCCGGGCGCCCGCGCGCGCTACCTCGCCGAGATCGCCGACACCAACCGCGGCTACCGCAAGCGCGCCGAGCATCAGGCGCAGCTCGCCCGCGAGCGCCAGCACCTGCGCGAAACCATCCGCATCATGGAGCACAGTGCGCACCCCATCGAAGACCTCAAGCACGAGATGCACAAGCGTCTTGACCACCTGACCGCCGACAGCAAGAAGCTGCTGCACGACTGGCCGGCGATCCGCGAGTCGTACTCCGGCGACGAGTTCGTCTACAAGGTGCGCGACAAGGACATCCGCACGCCGCTCACCCGCACCTCGCTCAGCGGCACCAGGATTCCGCGCGTGGCGCTGCCGCGCTTTTCCGACGAAGGCGACCTGCTGCGCTGGCTGCTGCTGGAAAACCTGCCGGGCCACTTCCCGTACACCGCCGGCGTGTTCCCGTTCAAGCGCGACAACGAGGACCCGACGCGCATGTTCGCCGGCGAAGGCGGCCCCAAGCGCACCAACGCGCGCTTCCACCTCGTGTCCAAGGGCATGCCGGCCAAGCGCCTGTCCACCGCCTTCGACTCGGTGACGCTGTACGGCGAAGACCCGGCCCTGCGTCCGGACATCTACGGCAAGGTCGGCAACAGCGGCGTGTCCATCGCCACGCTGGACGACATGAAGGATCTCTACGCCGGCTTCGACCTGTGCGCGCCGAACAACTCGGTGAGCATGACCATCAACGGCCCGGCGCCGACCATCCTCGCCATGTTCCTCAACACCGCCATCGACCAGCAGGCGCAGACCTTCGAGAAGCAGAACGGCCGCGAACCCAATGCCGGCGAGTACGCGGAACTACGCGCTCGCACACTGTCCACCGTGCGCGGCACCGTGCAGGCCGACATTCTCAAGGAGGACCAGGGTCAGAACACCTGCATCTTCAGCACCGAGTTCGCGCTCAAGTGCATGGGCGACATCCAGCAGTTCTTCATCGAGAACAACGTCCGCAACTTCTACTCGGTGAGCATCAGCGGTTATCACATCGCCGAGGCCGGCGCGAACCCGATCAGCCAGCTCGCCTTCACGCTCGCCAACGGCTTCACCTACGTCGAGAGCTACCTGGCGCGCGGCATGAAGATCGACGACTTCGCGCCCAACCTCAGCTTCTTCTTCAGCAACGGCATGGACCCGGAATACTCGGTGATGGGTCGCGTCGCCCGCCGCATCTGGGCCGTGGCGATGAAGGAGAAGTACGGCGCCAATGCCCGCAGCCAGATGCTGAAGTACCACATCCAGACCTCCGGCCGTTCACTGCACGCGCAGGAAATCGATTTCAACGACATCCGCACCACGCTGCAGGCGCTGATCGCGATCTACGACAACTGCAACAGCCTGCACACCAACGCCTTCGACGAAGCCATCACCACGCCGACCGCTGATTCGGTGCGCCGCGCACTGGCGATTCAGCTCATCATCAACAACGAATGGGGCGTGGCGAAGAACGAGAACCCGAACCAGGGCGCCTTCATCTTCGACGAGCTGACCGATCTGGTGGAAGAAGCCGTGCTCAAGGAATTCGAGCGCATCTCCGAGCGCGGCGGCGTGCTCGGCGCGATGGAGACCGGCTACCAGCGCGGCCGCATCCAGGAAGAGTCCATGCACTACGAGCACAAGAAGCACGACGGCTCGCTGCCCATCATCGGCGTCAACACCTTCCTCAACCCGAGCGGCGACAAGCACGAAGCCACCACCATCGAACTGGCCCGCTCGTCCGACGACGAGAAGCAGGACCAGCTCAACCGCCTGGCCGCCTTCCAGAGCCGCCACAAGGACCAGTCGCCCGCAGCGCTCGCCAAACTCAAGGAGGCCTGCATCAATAACGGCAACATCTTTGCCGAGCTGATGAACGCGACGCGGGTGTGCTCGCTGGGCCAGATCACCCACGCCCTGTTCGAGGTGGGCGGACAGTACCGGCGCAATATGTAGGCTTCGCCTACGGTCGTCCGAAAAAGCCCGCGCCAGCGGGCTTTTTCGTTGGGCAACGGCGGCGCACGGACACCCGGCGCCATCCACCCCCTCGCAGCTCCTTCGATTTCGTCGGGGCTTGAATCCGATCTCCGCATCCTGTCGTAGAGACAGATTCAACAACGAAAGGGAGTTGCCATGACAGGTTTGACCGCGGTCGTCGTTTACATCATCTGGACCCTGCTGCTGACGGGGCTGTACGCGCTGCCGCGCATCCCGCTGGTGCTGACCGGCAAGCGACGCGCCGACAACTGGGAGCGCACCAAGGCCCCGAGCGACCCGGCGTTCCTGATCCGCGCCAAGGGCGCGCATCTCAACTGCCTGGAAAACCTGCCGCTGTTCGCCGGCCTGGTCTTCGTCGCCGCGCTGCTCCAGAAAAGCGCGGTGGTGGACGCGCTGGCCGCCTACGTCATCTACGCCCGCGTGGGCCAGAGCGTGGCACACCTGCTCGGCACCTCGCTGCCGCTGGTGCTGGTCCGGGCCAGCCTGTTCCTGGCGCAGGTGGTGATGATGCTCTTTATCGCCTTCCGCCTGCTGTAAGCGGTCCGCGCTCGTACTGCCGATTCACGAGAAGGGCGGCGCCGAATGGGCGCCGCCTTTTTATTTGAAGCAAGCCGCCAATCACGGATTGCAAAGCTGAGTGCCGCGTGGCGCGAGCGCCAAGACGGAGCCGCCAGAAGGCTCAACGCGATTTTGTTACATTGCCGGCCGACCGAAGAACCATCGCCACCGTATGAACCTCAAAAACAAAACCATCGCCATCACCGGCGCGGGCCAGGGCATTGGCCGCTCGATGGCGGAGATGTTCGCCGCCGCAGGCGCGAATCTCGCGCTGATTGATCTCAAGGCCGAAGCGCTGGCCGCGACGCGCGAGGCCTGCGAGAAGCTAAGCGTCACCGCCCACGCCTACACCGCCAACGTGGCGGATGAGGCGGCGGTGGATGCAACATTTGCCGCCATCGCCAAGGACTTCGGCCGCTTGGATGGCCTAGTCAACAACGCAGGCATCACCAAGGATGCGCTGCTGGTGAAGGTGAAGGACGGCGAAATCGCTGGCCGCATGACGCTGGAGCAGTGGAACGCGGTGATCGGCGTCAACCTCACCGGCGTGTTCCTGTGCGGCCGCGCGGCGGCGGAGCAGATGGTCCGCGCCGGCAACGGCGGCGTGATCGTCAACATCTCCAGCATCTCGCGTGCGGGCAACGGTGGGCAGACCAACTACAGCGCGACCAAGGCCGGGGTGGTGGCGATGGCCGAGGCCTGGGCCAAGGAGCTGGCGCGCTTTGGCATCCGCACCGGCAGCGTCGCGCCCGGCTTCACCCGCACCGAGATTCTGGCGGCGATGAAGCCAGAGGTGCTGGAGAAAGCTGTCTCGCCCGTGCCGCTCAAGCGGCTGGGCGATCCTTCGGAAATCGCCTCGGCGGTGCGCTTCATCTTCGAGAATGATTACTTCACCGGCCGCTGCATCGACGTGGACGGCGGCCTGCGCATTTAAGCGGATCGCGCCCTGCGCGGATGACGATCGGAGCCGCGCACACGCCCTCGCGCATCGCTGGTAAGCTCGCGGCAGTTTTCACCGGGAGTCTCCCATGCTGCTGATCGCCGGCATTCTGCTGTGGGCCGCCACCCATCTGTTCGTGGCGCTGGGCGTAGACGCGCGCCAGCGCTTGATCGCGCGTCTGGGCACGGGGCCGTATCGCGGCCTGTTCTCGCTGGTGCTGGTGGCCGCGCTGGCGCTGATCGTGCTCGGCTGGCGCGCGATGCCGGTCGAGCTGCTGTATTCGCCGCCCGCCGGCATGCGCCACGTGACGATGGCGCTGATGCCGTTCGCGGTCATCCTGTTCACCTCGGCGCGCGCGCCCACCGACATCAAGCAGTGGATCCGCCATCCGCAGCTCACGGGCGTGAAGCTGTGGGCGGTGGCGCATCTGCTGGCGCACGGCGAGACGCGCGCGGTGATCCTGTTCGGCGGCCTGCTGGCCTGGGCCGTGCTGGAAGTGATCCTGATCAACCGCCGCGATGGCGCCTGGAAAAAACCGGCGCCGGTCGGCGCGCTCAAGACCGCAATCAGCGCCGTGGTCGGCCTGGTGGTGACGGCCGCGCTGATGTTCGCCCATCCCTGGTTCACCGGCCTGTCGCTGTTCCCGCACGGCTAGGAAACCGCTCGCAGGACCCCACCCGCTGAGGCGCCGTCCCGATCGGGAAATGTTATTGAATATTTATCATTATTTATTTTTATAAATATTTTAAAACAATTTCCCCAGGGACCAAGCATCCAGCGGGTGGCGCCGCCGACGTTCGCGAGCGCCGTCGCCGCAGCCGGCGCCCTCACATGCGAACACCTCAACGGCTGCGCCATGCGGCAGCAAATCGGTAAAAATACCGCCTGACATCAGGCTGTCGCCTCAACCCTCACCCCAGAGCACCTCGTGCCCGTGACGACACCGACCCGCAGCCTTGCCGCGATCGTGTTTACCGACATCGTCGGCTACAGCGCGCTTGCGCACCGAGACGATGTTGACGCGCTGCGCCTGGCCAGCGAGCACTTCCAGCTGGTGCGCAAGGCGCTGCCCGCGTTCGGCGGGCAGGAGATCAAGACCATCGGCGATTCGGTGCTGCTGAAATTCCCCAGCGCCCAGGCGGCGACGGCCTGCGCCATCGTCATCCAGAAGCGCCACCAGGAACGCAATGGCGGCGTGCCGGCGGCGCGGCAGTTCCAGATCCGCATCGGCATCCACCTGGGCGATGTCGAGCATCACGACAGGGATGTGTTCGGCGACGGCGTCAACATCGCTGCGCGCCTGCAACCGCTGGCGCCCGCCGGCGGCATCGCGATCAGCGACCACGTGCGCGGTCAGTTGCGCGAGGACCTGCGCAATCAGTTTGTGTCGCGCGGTGCGCAGGAACTCAAGAACATCACCACGCCGGTGGCCCTGTTCGTGATCGAGCCCGACGCGATTGCGGCGCTGGACACGCCATCGCCGACGCAGTCCGCACCGCCGGCGCGCAAGGCCTACGCGCCCTCGCTGCGGTCGCTGCTGGCCATCGCGGTCGTCGGGCTCCTGCTGTTCATCGCCAAGCCCTGGCGCTATGGCCCGGACGGAAAGCTGGCGCATGCGGTCGAGAGCGACAAGTCGGTTGCCGTCCTGCCTTTCGTCAACACCAGCAACGATCCCGGCAACGAGTATTTCTCCGATGGCCTGTCCGAGGAAATGATCAATGCCCTCGGCCGCCTGCGCGACCTCAAGGTGATCGGCCGCAACTCGTCGTTCCAGTTCAAGGGCAAGAACGAGGACAGCCGCACGATCGCGGAGAAACTGGGGGTGGCCTACCTGCTCGAAGGCAGCGTGCGCAAAGCTTCGGACCACGTGCGCATTGCGGTGGAACTGGTGAACGCCCGTGACGGCACCGATATCTGGTCAGACACCTACGACCGTCAGCTCAAGGATATCTTCGCGCTGCAAAGCGAGATCGCCACGGCCGTGGCGACGCAGCTCAAGGTTGCCCTGCTGGGCAGCGATGCACAGGCCGCGCAGGTGCCCGCCAAACCGCCGACCCTCAACGTCGAGGCTTACAACGCGCTGCTGCAGGGCAACTACCACTTCGCGCGCCGCACCGAAGCCGATTTCCAAAGGGCGATGCGGTATTACCAGGAGGCGACGCGGCTCGATCCCGACTATGCGCTCGCCTGGGCGCGGCTCGCGGATGTGCAGATTGTTGCCGCGACAACCGTAGGCAAGGGTATCGACGCCACTCGCGTGACGATCAACCAGGCGCGTGCCGCCGCCGACACCGCGCTGCGGCTCGATCCGAATCTGGGCGATGCGCACTACGCGCGGGCCCTGGTGCTGCAGAATGGTGATGTCGACTGGGCCGGTTCGAACGCGGAGCTCACTCGCGCCGTCGAACTGAATCCGCGCGATGCCGTGCTGCTAATGGTGCTGGGCTACCGCAAGGCGAGCGAGGGTCGGTTCGATGAGGCGGGCACGCTGTTGCAGCGCGCCATTGCCGTCGATCCCGTCTTTACCGGCCCTCTCTTGGGGTACGCGCATGTGCTCACCGCGCAAGGCCGCTACGATGACGCCGAGTCGGTCATCCGGAAATCCATCGAGCTACAACCGTCGGGCCTGCAGAACTACCTGCAGCTCGCGATACTACAAATCCTGCGTGGCCACCCCGCGGCGGCCGTCACACTGGCCCAGCAGGAAACCAATCCGTTCTGGGGCAACTACGCGCTGGCGCTGGCGCAGGCCGCCGCTGGCCATCGCGCTGAGGCGGACGCGCAGCTCCAGCAGCTGATCGCCAATAACGCCGATGTTGCCGCCAGCCAGATCGCCTCGGTCTATGCGCTGCGCAGGGAGCCGGACAAGATGTTTGAGTGGCTGGAGCGTGCCCGCGTCACGCGTGACCCTGGCGTGTTCTCAATGCGCAGCGATCCATTCTTGAGCGCCTACAAGAGTGACCCGCGCTACGAGCCGTTCTGCCAGAAGATCGGTCTGCCCGGTCCAAACGATGCGGCATCCACAGTGCCGACGCCGCGGTAATCCCAGCATGCTCTACCCGGGCACTCGATTGATGAGGACGCATCTTCCCTGCGCTGGTAGCGCGTTGAATCTCAAAGCCCGCGCAATTTTCGTCGTCTCAATCCCATCGGAGCGCTGACATGGCCTGGTACTGGTGTCTTGAACATCACTGCGTCGAAGAGAGCCTGGGCTGCGGCAGCAGCAGCCGCATCGGACCCTACGACAGCGAGGCGCAGGCGCAGAACGCGCTGAGCCGCATCCACGAGCGCGAGAAAGAGCAGACCGCGCGCGACGAGTCGGACGAGAAGAAATACGGCAAGAAGCGGACGTGGTGGTGAGCCGAACATGCGCCACCCGCTGTTGCCGATGACGCTGCCGATTTTGTTATTAAAAGTATTACGATAAATAAATTGATAAATATTTTAAAACATTTTCCCCAGGGAAAATGCCAAGAGCGGGTGGACCGCTCGGCACCCTGAAACCGATGTCCCCGTCACCTCATTGCCGTTGTTGAACACACCTGGAGTCTCGCATGACGACCCTGCTCAATCGCCGCTTCCTCCTGCGTGAACGCCCCTCGGGCGACTTCGATCCCAAGGTCTTGCAGCGCGTGGTGGAGCCGGCGCCGGTGCCCGGCCCCGGACAGGCGCTGGTGCGCAATCTGTATCTGTCGCTGGACCCGACCAACCGCATCTGGATGAGCGAGGGCGACAGCTACCTGCCGCCGGTGCCGCTGGGCGAGGTGATGCGCGGCGGTGGCGTCGGCGTGGTAGTGCAATCCAACACGGCGAAGTTTCCGGTGGGCGCCAAGGTCGGCGGCCTGTTCGGCTGGCAGGATTACGCGCTGATCTCGGATAGCGGCGAGCAGATCGCGCAGGTGATTCCCGGCTGGCTGCCGGTGCCGCTGACGGCGACCATGGGCGTGCTCGGCGTCACCGGCATGACGGCGTACTTCGGCCTGCTGGACATCGGCAAACCCAAGCGCGGCGAAACCGTGGTGGTGTCGGCGGCAGCCGGCGCGGTGGGCAGCATCGTCGGCCAGATCGCGAAAATCTACGGCGCGCGCGTGGTCGGCATCGCCGGCAGCCGCGACAAGTGCGAGTGGCTGACGAAGGAACTGGGCTTCGACGCCGCCATCAACCGCCGCGATGCCGACTGGCGCGCGCAGCTCAAGGCCGCCTGCCCCAAGGGCGTGGACGTGAACTTCGAGAACGCCGGCGGCGAGATCATGGAGGCGGTGATCGAGCTGATGAACCTGCACGGCCGCATCGTGCTCTGCGGCATGATCTCGCAATACGGCAAGGACGACCGCCGCAACGTCGGGCCCGGCAACTTCGTCGACCTGCTGTTCAAGCGCCTCACCCTGCAGGGCTTCATCATCCTCGACTACGTGCCGCGCTTTCCGCTGGCGCAGCTGCGCATGATGTGGTGGCTCAAGCGCGGCCTGATCCAGGATCGCCACACCGTGGTCAAGGGTTTCGACAACGCGCCGCAGGCGCTGACGCAACTCTTCACCGGCGCCAACACCGGCAAGCTGTTCGTCGAGTTCGACGATCCGCCGAAAGGCTGAGGCCCGCGCCGCGGCTCACGCCTTCGGCGCCACCTTCTCCTTCATCACCACCTCGCCAGTCTCCAGCAGCGACTTGAGGTTGGAGATGATGCGCGGCCAGCCGCCGGACACGCCGTTGATCAACTGCGAGTCGGGCACGTCGATGCTGTGCGTGATGCTGAGCCGCGTGCTCGGCCCCTCGGTGCTGATCTCGAAGGTGCAGAGGCTGTCGCCCTCGGCGGACATCTCCGGCTTCCAGCGATTGCGCCAGCGGATGACGAGGCGCCGCGGCGGATCGCTTTCGAGAATCACGCCGTCGTCGGCGACGCGGCCGTCCTCGAACAACATGCGCCAGGGCGAGCCCGGCTTCCAGTCGCACTCGAAATCCATGCCGAACCAGTACTGCTTCATGAATGCGGGCGTGGTGAGCGCCTGCCAGAGTTTTTCCGGCGTGGTGCGGATGTAGCTGACGTAGACGAAGGTGCTGCGGGGCTTGGGGGTCATGAGCGTGGTCCTTCCAGTTTCCTGCGGAGTTGCGCCAGCGCCTTGAGGCGCGGCTGCTCGAACTTGGCGATCCACCGCTCGTAGATCTCCTGCAGCGGCACGGGGTTGAGAAAGTGCAGCTTCTCGCGCCCGCGCCACTGGATCACGACCAGTTGCGCCGTCTCCAGCGCGCCGAGGTGCTGCGTCACCGCCTGCCGCGTCATGTCGAGGTGTTCGCACAGCTCGCCCAGCGTCTGGCCGTCGTTGGCATAGAGCACATCCAGCAGCTTGCGACGGCTGCCGTCGGCCAACGCTTTGAAGAGGAGGTCGGGATCGCCCATATCGGTGTTCGGAGGTGGCAGGATAATATGCAAGTAATTACTTGCATGTCAACACGACGGCAACAACGCCTCCGTCACGCACGCTCTGCCGGCATTGCCGCGTTGATGCGGAGGAGCGGGACAGGTGCAGCAGGTCCCGCTCGGTGTGAATCGGATGTGAAGCATCGGGTTTCCCGTGCAGAGGACATCGCGACGACAGGATATCGCGCCATTTTCGCGCCACCCGCTCGCCGCCAAGTGCCTTAGAATAATGTTTATAAATATTTACTGCGTTTTATTTTGGTAAATAATTAATAACATTTCCCCCAGGCAAAACGGCATCAGCGGGTGACCGCGTCGCGGCCTCATTCGGACAGCCTTCCACGCTGCGAGGGCCCGCACCGCATCCATTCCCGTCGCTGGCGAGTAAGGCAACAAGTCTCCACTCCCGAACACGGCCCGCACCCGATGCTGCGTCACCTCGTCCTCGGCAGCCTGCTGATCGTCTTTGCCCTGCAGCTCTACAGCTGGGCTTCGGTCCGCTGGATCGAACACCGCTTTCCGCCGCTCGGCGCCTTCGTCACGGTGCGCGGCCTGCGGCTGCACTACGTGATGCAGGGCAACGGTCCCGGGCCCACGCTGCTGCTGATCCACGGCGCCAGTTCCAATCTGCGCGAGTTCAGCAGCAACCTACTGCCGCGGCTCGCGCAGCAGCATCGCGTGATCGCCTTCGATCGCCCCGGTTACGGCTACAGCGATCGCGGCGACGGCCCCTGGATGACGCCCGCCGACATCGCCAGCCTGCTGCTCGACGCCTGCGCGCAGCTGGGCATCGAGCGTCCGGTGCTGGTGGGGCACTCCTGGGCGGGCTCGGTGGTGATGGCGGCGCTGGTGGAGCATCCCGAGCGCGTCGCCGGCGGCGTGCTGCTTGGCGGCGTCACCGGCCACTGGGCCGGCTCGGTCGGCTGGACCTACGACGTCGGCGCGCTGCCGCTGATCGGTCCGCTGTTCGCCTGGACGCTGGTGATGCCCGCCGGCCAGTTGCTGCTGCCGCGCGAGGTGGTGCCGGTGGTGGCGCCCGACCCGGTGCCGCCGCAGTACATCGACAACATCGGCGCGCCGCTGGCGCTGCGGCCGCGCAGCTTTCTCGACAACGTCGAGGACATGATGCGGCTCAACGAGTACCTGCAGACGCTGAGCGTGCGCTACGACCAGATCCATGCGCCGCTGCTGCTGATCCACGGCGATCAAGACGCCCTGGTGCCGTTCTGGAATCACGGCCGCCGCGTGCTGCCGGTGGTGCCGCAGGCGCAGGTGCTGCTGCTGCGCAACGCCGGGCACGCCCTGCACCACACGCACCTGCGCGAGGTCGCCGGCGCCATCGACCGTTTCGTGGCGAAACTGCCGGCGACGACCGACGCGAATCCGGCGACCACCCTGCCGCGTATCGCCGCGTATGAACATTGATCGAGCCGCAGGAACCGATGCGCCGAGCGTCCGCGGCGCCTCGCCGGACGCTGCCGCGAGGCGCGGCCGCGCGTGATCAGACGATTTCATACCCTGGCGCTGCTGCTGGGCTTCGCCGGCGTCTCCACGGCGCAGGCCGCCTATGTCCCGCCCAGCGACGACACCGTGCTGGCCGAGGTGCCGTCGCGTCTCGATCCCGCGGCACGGACGCTTTCGCGCTTGCGCGCGCAGCTCAGCGCGCAGCCGCAGAACCTCGACGCCGCGCTGGCTTACGCCGAAGCGGCGCTGCGCATGGGCCGCTCACGCGCCGATCCACGCTACTTTGGATACGCCGAGGCGGCGCTGGCGCCCTGGTGGTCGCTGGCCACGCCGCCGGGCACGGTGCTGGTGCTGCGCGCCACCATCCGCCAGTTCTTCCATCAGTTCGACAGCGCCCGCAGCGATCTCGACCAGGCCCTCGCCGCCAATCCGCGCGATGCGCAGGCGCGGCTGACGCGGGCGGTGGTGCTGATGGCGCAGGGTCGTCCGCAGGACGCCGCGCAGGATTGCAGCGCCCTGCGCGGACTGGCGCCGGCGCTCGACGTCGCCGCCTGCAGCGCCGCCAGCGCCAGCCTCAGCGGCAAGGCGCCGCGCGCACTGGCCCTGCTCGACTTCGCCACGGCCGGCGTGGGCCAGGCGGCCGACAGCGCCGCGCTCTGGGCCTTGACCACGGCAGCGGAGATCGCCGAGCGGCTCGGCGATGCCTCGACCACGGCGCGCTACGACCAGGCGCTGGCGGCCATGGACCGCAGCGGTCAGCCGGACGCCTACCTGCTCGCCGCCTGGGCCGACGCCGCGCTGCAACGCGGCGATGCCGCCGTCGTGGTGGCGCGATTGCAGGCCTACACCGATATCGACAACCTCCTGCTGCGGCTGGCGCTGGCCGAGCAGCAGCTTGGCCGCGATGGCGAGGCACTGCGCCGGCATTGCCGCATGATCGAAGAGCGCTTCGCCGCCGCACAGGCGCGGGGTGAGTTCGTGCATCAGCGCGAGGCGGCGATGTATCAGTTGCAACTCGCGCGCAACCCGCCAGCGGCGCTGCAACTGGCCCGCAGCAACTGGGCCGTGCAGCGCGAGCCGCTCGATGCGCTGATCCTGCTGCAAGCGGCCGCGGCGGCCGCCCAGCCGGCGGCGGCGACGCCGGTGCGCGAGTGGCTGCAACAGACCGGCCTGCAGGACGTGCGCATCACCCGCGCGCTGAAGGCGCTGCCATGATCCGACGCCTGACCGTGTTCGCCATGCTGCTGTGCAGCGGTGCCGCCGCCGCACACAAGCCCAGCGACAGCTACCTGCAGCTGTCAGTCGAGAAGGACGCCCTGCACGGCGAGTGGGACATCGCGCTGCGCGATCTCGAGTACGCCATCGGCCTCGACAGCAATGGCGACGGCCGCATCACCTGGGGCGAGGTGCGTGCGCGTCAGGCGGATATCACCGAGTACGCGCTGCGTCATCTGCACATCGAAGCCGATCGCCAGCCCTGCACGCTGGCCGCGTCGGCGCTGCAGATTGCCGATCACACCGACGGCGCCTACGCCGCGCTCATGCTCGACGGCCGCTGCGCCAGCGCGCCCCGTCACCTGGGCGTGGACTACCGCGCGCTGTTCGACATCGACCCGACGCACCGTGGCCTGCTGCGTCTGCAGTTCGAGGGTACGCAGACCGCGATCCTGAGTCCCGACCGTCCCGCGCAAATCTTCATTCCCGGCGGCGACCGCGTGTGGCCGACCATCCTCGTCTACAGCGGCGAAGGTCTGTGGCACGTCTGGAAAGGCGCGGACCACATGCTGTTCCTCGCCGGTCTGCTGCTGCCGGCCGTGGTGTGGCGGCGGCGAGGCCGTTGGCACACGGCCACCCGCCTGCGCGACACCGCCTGGGAGTCGGCGCGCGTGGTCACCGCCTTTACGCTGGCGCACGCACTGACGCTGAGCCTGGCCGCGATGGGTGTGATCCACCTGCCCTCGCGCCTGGTGGAAAGCCTGGTCGCCGCCACCGTGGTCTTTGCCGGCCTCAACAACCTGGTGCCGATGATCCACCGCGGTCTGTGGTTTCTCGCCTTCTTCTTCGGCCTGATCCACGGCAGCGCCATCGCCGGCGCGCTGCTGGAACTGGGCCTGCCCGCCGAGCAGCGCGTCGCTGCGCTGTTCGGCTTCAACCTCGGCGTGGAGGCGGCGCAGCTGAGCCTGATCGCGGCGGTGGTGCCGGCGTCCTTCCTCGTGCGCCGCTCGCGGCTCTACCAATACGGCATCCTCATTCCCGGCTCCATCGCCATCTGCATCGTGGGACTGCTGTGGCTGGTGCAGCGCGTATTTGTGTTGGACCTCATCCGCTTCGGCCAGTAAACCGGCTGCAAAAAAAAGGCCCCGCCGTAGCGGGGCCCGTGCAACAACCTCTGGCCAACCTCAACCGCCCGGCAGCGTGCAGGCCGGGGTCAGCTGATTGACGTCGACCGGCGACTCGTCTTCGCTCACGTTGAGCGCGTTGACGTCGTCGGGCGTGTTGGTGCGGCAGGTCCGTTGATTGATCTGCGTGGTCACCAGGCCGTTCACGGTGGTCGGGCCTTGCGGGCCCTCGTGCTCCTTGCACCCCGTGACCAGCAGGGCCAGGCCGAGCGTCAGCGCAATGGGTCTGAGCTTGATCATGCGCCCTCCTTACGGCGAGCCCGGATGGGGCGTGTTGAGATACGGGAACACCGTGAGGTAGGCCGCCGGGTCCGGCGTCGCGCCGTCGTTGACCACGGCACCCGCGTTCTTCACCTGCGGCGTTGGGCCGCTGAGATCGCAGGTCTGCAGGCCGTTCTTGCCCACCAGCGCACCCTCGGCCACGGTCAGCTCGATATCGACGACGTCGTCGATCGGGCGCCGGCCATTGGGGAAGCCGGCAAGATCGCAGGCGAGGAAGCCGAGATCCTTCTGGTCCTTGGGCGCCGCCGCCGGAATCGCCGTGTTCAGGCGCAACATCTCGCCCGGCGTGGTCAGCGTCGCCGGCGCCGTGAACTTGAAGTTGGCCGGCGTATCGCTGGGCCCGGTGGTCACGCCGGTGACGAAGGCGGCGAGCAGGTCATTGCGCGGCGTCGCCGGCACCGAACTGCCCTTGCCACCGAAGAACAGCTTGTCCACCAGCACCGGCAGGGTCGGGTACAGCACGTAGGCGCCGAAGTTCTGCACGTCATCCTTGGGCTGGCTGGCGTTGAACTTGTCCTTGTCGGTCAGACCGATCACCACCTCGTTGACCAGCGGCGAGCCGAGACGCGACACCTGCGCCCAGGCGCCACCGTGGATCGCCGGTCCCTTCTTGCCGTTGGCATTGGCCGGACCCTGCGGCAGCGGATTGACGACACGGCTCTGACGCACGCTGGCCGTGGTCCAGCCGCCGATCACCGGATCGTTGCCCGCGGTGAGGCAGGCCGTCGGCACTTCCAGCGCCAGCGTGGTGACGTTCTTGTCCTTGATGATGTTGTTGCCCATGCCCGGGCCCGGACGCGCCGCCAGCGGGCTGAGATTCACCAGGTCGAACACCTGACCGAGGTTGACCACGAAACCCTCGGCGCGCTGACCGACGAACAGCTTGGCGCCGGTGGCGTTGCAGCCCGGAATCTTCACGTTGTAGATGAAGTTGTTGGCGTAGCTGGCGTAGTCGTTGATCGACTTCATGCCGATGTTGTCGATCGGCTTGGTGAAGGTGGTGCTGCCGTCGGTGGCGTTGGTCACCGGCATGCTCACGCCGCTGCGACGGTCGCCGCGCACCAGGTTGACCGTGTAAGTCTCGGTGACGTTGAGGTTGGTGCCCTGCGCATCGACCTGGCCGGCGTTGCTCAGGGGAATCGCCACGTTGCCCGTGCCGCCGGTAGGCAGCGCGATGCCCTTGTAGTTGTTGGTGAAGCGGAACTGGAAGGTGAGATCCTCACGGGCATCGCCGTTGTTGTCGATGTGAATCTCGTAGAGCGCTTCCGGATCGAGCGCGAAATAATTCGGCCCGCCGTAACTGTCCTGCAGCGGCTCGTAGTTGGCGAGGATCGTGACGAAATCGCTGCGACCCGTCTCATAACTCTTGAACATGTAGAAGTCGGTGCCATCGACTTTCGGCATCGACGCAATGAAGGGCGCCTCACGGTGACTGGAGGCCAGCACGTTGGTGGATGCCAGGGTCGCGCACCCGGCGGCGATGATCGCCTGCCAAACCTTTTTGAATCTCATCGGTGAGTCTCCTTGGGTTGGAGACTGCTGTTACGCAGCACCCCGCCGCTTTGGATGCAAGGCGACCGCCGCGCATCGCCGGCGCAAACCGGACACCGACACCACCCAGAGGTGACGCGCCCATGACGGCACCCGCTGCGTCGGGATCACGCTCGATGCCCGTTATTAAATATTTAATGATTTAATTTTTGATATTGCTTTTAAAACATTTTCCCCAGGGAAACGACGGGTAGCGGGTGGCGGCTTGTCCGCCAGAATCCGCCCGCATGACGACGCCAGCGCCAAGCGCCAGAGGGTCGGGTATCCTGCGCGCTCGCCAAGACCCTCGCCGATGAACGCTCCCAGCACGCCCCGCACGCTCGACGATCTGCCGCATCCGCGCGGCCTGCCGTTCTTCGGCAATGCGCTGGCCATGCAGCCGCGGCATTTTCATCTGCAGATCGAGCAGTGGGCGCAGACGCAGGGGCGGCTGTTCACGCTCAAGCTCGGCCCCACGCGCTGGCTGGCGGTGAACGACGCGGCGCTGTCGCAACAGGTGCTGCGCGACCGGCCGGACGGCTTCCGCCGCGTCAGCAACCTCGAACCCATCGCGCAGGAGCTGGGCCTCAACGGCCTGTTCTCCGCCGAAGGCGACCGCTGGCGCGAGCAGCGCCGCATCTGGATGGCGACGCTCAATGCCACGCAGCTGCGCCGCTTCCACGACCAGCTCGCCGAGATCACCGGCCGCCTGCTGGCGCGCTGGCAGCGCGCCGCCGACCGCGGCGAGGCGGTGGACGTGGCGCACGATCTGATGCGCTACACGGTGGACGTGACCATGCGCTTCGCGCTGGGCTACGAGTCCGACACGCTGGAGCGCGACGACGACGTCATCCAGCGTCATCTCGACAAGATTTTTCCGGCGGTCAACGAACGGCTCACCGCGCTGTTCCCCTACTGGCGCTACATCAAGCTGCCGCGCGACCGTGCGCTGGACCGCGCGCTCGCCGCGCTCCAGGTCGAAGTCAACACGCTGGTGGCCAAGGCCCGCGAGCGTCTGCGCGACCAGCCCGGCCTGCGCGAGGCGCCCACCTGCTTTCTCGAAGCGCTGCTCGCCGCTCAGGAGAAGGGCGGCACCGGCATCAGCGACGAGACGGTCAGCGCCAACGTGCTCACCGCCCTGCTCGCCGGCGAGGACACCACCGCCAACTCCCTGGCCTGGACCATCCATCACTGCTGCGAGCGGCCGGACGTCTACGCCGCCATGCAGGCCGAGGCGCAGGCGTTTCTCGGCGACGCGGCCATTCCGCGCGCCGACCGTTTTCCGCACCTGCTGCCGCACACCGACGCCGCGATAAACGAGACGCTGCGCCTGAAGCCGGTGGCGCCGTTCTTCTTCCTGGAAGCGCTGCGCGACACCGTGCTCGACGGCCTGCAGATACCCGCCGGCACGCGGCTGATGCTGCTGCTGCGCACCGCCGTCGGCAGCGCGCCGAGCAGCGTGCCGACGCCGCGCTTCGATCCCAAGCCCGACGATCCGGACAAGGCCGAGGCCGGTCCCGGCCGCGCGCCGACCATGCCCTTCGGCTACGGACCGCGCATGTGTCCCGGCCGCAATCTCGCGCTGGCCGAGATGCGCAGCGTGGCGCTGATGCTGGCGCGGCATTTCGACCTGGAAGCCGTGCCGCAGGCGCAGCCGGTGAGCGAGGTCATCAGTTTCACCCTGGTGCCGCACAACCTGCGCGTGCGCCTGCACCGTCGCGACAAGGTCACCTGAGATGAGAAAACGCTACGAGCCCCGCGACGAGAATGGCGAGGACGGCTTCGACGAGGGCCCGAGCAAGTCGCAGCGCAAGCGCGACATGCTGGCGCTGGAGGAACTCGGCGTCGCCATGCTGCAACTGACCGACGAGCAGCTCGACGCGCTGGTCGATGACGAGGGCCTGCGCACCGCCCTGCGCGACCTGCGACGCTTCACCAACCACGGCGCGCGCAAGCGGCAGATGGGCTATGTCGGCAAGCTGCTGCGCGACTTCGACGTGACGCCGTTCCGCGCCGCCGTGGCGGCCCTGCATGCCGACAAGGTGCGCAGCGTGCGGCAGCTGCGCGACATCGAGCACTGGCGCGAGCGCCTGATCGCCGAGACCGACGCCTGGGCCGCGTGGACGCAGGCGCATCCCGCCGGCGACACCGCGGCGCTGAAGAAGCTGGTGGCCGACGCGCGCCACGAGCGCCAGCGCGCCGCCGTCACCGGCAGCGACCCCAAGGGTCGCGCCTACCGCGAACTGTTCCGCGCCGTGCGCGCGGCGCTGGCGTCGACGGCACCACCCGAGGCGCGGTGATCTGGAAGGCGGCAAGACAGCACTGGACCAGCGCTCGCAACGACAACTTTTTGCCCACCCGCTGTCCGCGGTTTCTCTGGGCAATTTGTTTTATTTTATTTAAAGTATTTTAATTCAATAAATAATATTTAACGCACACGCCCCGCCATCGGTGGCTAGCGGGTGGCGGCGTTTCGCGGCTCAGGCGTCCTTCAGAAACTTCGGCAGGCCGAGTTTGAGTCCCTTGCCCGGCAGCGCCATCAGCGTCGAGGTGCCGTGCGCAATCAGCTCGCCGGCCTCGTCGAACACGCTGGCCTCGGTGTAGCTGATCTGGCGGCCGGGCCGCAGGCAGCGGCCTTCCGCACGCAGGCGACCGCGCGACACCGCCTTGAGGTAGTTGAGCTTGAGATCGACGTTCACCAGGCCGGCGTCTTCCGGCAGACGCAGGAAGCCGGCCCAGAAGGTGGCGGTGTCGATCAGCGTGGCCAGCACGCCGCCGTGGACGATGCCGAAGGGTTGCAGGTGACGCTCCGCCAGCTCCAGCTCGATGCGGCAATCGTCGATGGCGATGTCGGCCAGGGTCATGCCCAGCAGCGCGGGATACGGCGCGGTGCGCACGCTCTCCTGCAGGGCGCGGATGTAGGCGGGATTGGGCGTCATGGCGAAACTCTCGAAGGCGAGGACGCAGTGTATCGCCCCGCGCCGGGTAATCGTGGTTCTGCGCGCGAAGCATGCGATCATCGGCGCCTGCCCCGACGCAGGATCGCCCGATGACCGACCCGCTGGCCGCCTTCGACACCGACGCGCATGCGCAGCGCCTGCAGCGCGACGGCTACACCGTCATCGAGGACTTCCTGTCGCGCGATCAGCTGCGCGCCGTGCGCGAGGGGCTGGCGCCGCATCTCGACACGCACGCCGGCCGCAACAACTTCGAGGGCTACAAGACCGAGCGCGTCTACACCCTGGTGGCGCGCGCCAGAATCTTCGAGCGCCTGGTGGAGGAGCCGCGCGTGCTGGCGCTGCTCGACCGTTTCCTGCAACCGGGCTACCTGCTCACCGCCAGCCAGGCGATCTGCATCCACCCCGGCGAGACGCCGCAGCCCCTGCACTACGACGACCAGTTCTATCGCATCCCGCGTCCGCGCCCGGCGATCAGCGTGTCCACCATCGTCGCGGTCGATGCCTTCACCGCCGACAATGGCGGCACCGAACTCCTGCCCGGCAGCCACCGCTGGAGCGACGACGAGATCGCCGGCATCTACGACGGACTCGATGCCGATGCGCCCGCGCGTCAGGCGCTGGTGCGCCAGCTGGTGCCGCTGCGCATGCCGGCCGGCGCCTGCGTGGTGTTTCTCGGCACCCTGCTGCACCGTGGCGGCGCCAACGTCAGCACCGCGCCGCGGCTGGCCTTCTCCAACCAGTATTGCGAGCCTTGGGCGCGCACGCAGGAGAATTTCTACCTCGGCGTGCCCCCGCCGCTGGTGCGCGAGATGTCGCCGCGCGTGCAGCAACTGCTGGGCTACAGCATCTGGCCGCCGTTCATGGGCCAGGTCACGGCGCGCCATCCGCTGAAGACGCTGCAGCCGGACTGGGTGCCGCCGGTGCTGGCCGAGCGCAGCCGGCATTGAGCCTCGCGACCCATCGGCACCGACACATAATTCGCCTCACTCATTAGCCATTCAGTACAGGGACGATACCGATGAAAACACTGCTGAGAATCGCGCTGGTGTTGCTGGCCCTGGGCCTGCCGGCCTGGTACGCGCTGGTGCAGTACAGCCCACCGCCCAACCACGACTACGCGCTGGACCTGCCGCGCATCCGCGCGCTGGCGCAGAGCCTGCCGGGCGACAAGCCGACCGAGCTGCGCTACGAGCACGTGATGGATTTCCGCTTCGCCGAGGCCATGGTGATGGCCGGCGCGCCCTGGCGCTGGACACCGATCCCGGTGATGGCCTGGCAGCTGGTGTACCCGGACAAGACCGTGATCGTCGACACCGCGATGAACCGCGAGCTCGCCAAGCCGGATTTCCTGGTGCCGATGTATGACGACACCGCCTACGCGCACCTGCAGGCGGCGATGGAAAAAGCCTCGCTGATCGTGCTCACGCACGAGCACATGGACCACATCGGCGGTCTCGCCGCGCACCCGCATCTGACGCAACTGCTGCCGGCACTGCGGCTCACCGACGAGCAGCTCGACAATCCCAAGGGCATGGCACCGGCCGCGCTGCCGGCGGCGGCGATGCAGGGGTACCAGCCGCTGCGCTACGACGGCATGATGGCGCTGGCGCCGGGCGTGGTGCTGATCAAGTCGCCGGGCCACACGCCGGGCAGCCAGATCGTCTACGTGCAGCGCGCCGACGGCCGCGAGCTGCTGCTGCTCGGCGACGTCAGCTGGCAGATGCGCAATATCGAACAGGTGCGCGAGCGGCCGCTGTTCATGACCGCGATGATCGGCGAGAACCGCCAGCAGGTGCTGGGCGAGTTCGCGGCCCTGCATGCGCTCACGCAGTCGGCGCCGGAGGTGAAACTGGTGCCCGGCCACGACGGCGACACGGTTCGTGCGCTCACCGCGCAGGGCCTGATGACGCCGGGCTTCAAGCTGTGAATCCGCAGGCCGCGGCGATCCTCGCCGCCATCGAAAGCCATCCGCTGCACCGCTTCATGGGCGTGGACAAAATCGACGCCGGCGACGGCATCGCCACGATCGAGATCGTGGTGAGCGAGGCGACGGTCAACGCGCGCGGCGCCTTCCACGGCGGCGTCGCCTACACGCTCTGCGACATGGCCTGTTACGCCGCCCTGATCGGCCAGCTCGCCGAAGGCGAAAACGCGGCGACGCACGATCTGCACGTGTCGCTGCTGCGCGCGGCGCAGCATGGCGACCGCATCGTCACCACCGGCCGCGTGATCAAGCGCGGCCGCAACGTCGCCTTCATGGAAGCGGCAATGCACTGCAAGGGCGAACTGCTGGCGCGCGCCACCGTCACCAAGTCGATCCTGCGGCCGCGCGGCGCCGCGGCCTGACATCGACCGGCCGTCAGAGCCCGTCGCGCCCCGGCGCCAGCGCCTGCTGCAGGTCCATCACCGCATCCTGGCAGCCGGCAATGAAGGCGGCGGGATAACCCACGCAGCTGCGCGCATCGCCCAAGTGCGCACGCTGCGCCCACTGGTAGCCGTCCTCGCGCGAGCTGCAGTACTTGGCACAGGGTTCGAGCGGCGCCGGCGGTGCCGAGACGCAGGCGGCCAGCAGGACGGGAATCAGCAGCAGCGGTAAGCGCATCGCTCGGCCTCGGGAGGAATCTGCCGCGCTTTGTAGCAAGCTTCGCCGCGCGGCGAAAGCCGGGCGCGGTCAAGAAAGGTAAACCCGGCGGCCTTGTACGGCCCGCCGCCGCCGGGGTACCGTGTGGCGGCAGTCCCCATCCATCCTCTGGAGCGGTCCGCATGTCGCACGCCACCATCACCATCCATCTGCCCAGCCACCGCCGCAAGACGCTGATGATCGAACACGGCAGCGCCGAGGCGGCGCAGGCCTACGACCGCAACATCGGCGATTACATCCGCTTCCTCAAGGACGGCGCCTTCCTGCAGGGCCTGGCGCTGACCACCGACGAGCGCGATCTCGACAGCGCCTATTCGATCTCCGCCAGCGACCACGACGCCAAGACCGCGGCGCACGACTGGCTGCACGCGCAACCGGACCTGTGGAACTGGATTCCCTGAGCACTCTCCTCCGGCCGGACTAGGTGTGCCGGCGGCCGCGCCGGCATAGTGCCGTCCAGTCCATCGGCGGGAGTGCGGCATGGCGGCGAAACCTTCGGAATACGGATTGATCACCCTGGCCTACGCCGCGTGCATCGGCGCGGGGGCCGCGGTGCTCGGCACGCTGGCGCTGCCGCCGCCCTGGGACGCGCTGCTGGCCGACGCGGTCGCCACCGGCGTGATCTTCGCGTTCAGCCTGGGCTACCGCAATTCCAGTTTCTACGACGCCTACTGGAGCGTGATTCCGCCGCTGCTGGTGCTGTGGTGGTGGTGGCGCAGCCCGGTGACGCCGGACACCCTGCGCGCAGGGCTGGTGACGGTGCTGGTGTGGCTGTGGGCGATCCGCCTCACCACCAACTGGGCGGTGCACTGGGGCGGCCTGCACCACGAGGACTGGCGCTACCCGCTGGTGCGCGCCCGCGCCGGTCGCCACGCGGTGCTGGCGGATTTCTTCGGCATCCACCTGTTCCCGACCGTGCAGGTGTTCCTGGGCTGCCTGCCGGTGTACGCGGTGATGACGCGCGGCACGGCGCCGCTGGGCGCGCTCGATACGCTGGCGGCGGCGGTCACGCTCGGCGCCATCGTCATCGAGACCGTCGCCGACCTGCAGTTGCACGCCTTCGTGGCGCAGCGCACGCCGGGCGCGATCATGGATCGCGGCCTCTGGGCCTGGTCGCGGCACCCGAATTATTTCGGCGAGCTGGCCTTCTGGTGGGGCCTGATGCTGTTCGGGCTGGCCAGCGCGCCGGCGCAGTGGCCGTGGATCGTGCCGGGCGCGCTGGCGATGACGGCGATGTTCGTCTTCGCCAGCATTCCGTTCATGGACAACCGCAGTCTCGAACGGCGCCCGGCCTACCGCGCCTACATGCAGCGCACCTCGGCGCTGCTGCCGCTGCCGCCGCGCCGCTGAGGCTTACTTGGCCGCCGCCAGCGGGTGCTGCTGGCGCCAGTCGCGCAGCGCCTGCAGCGCGCCGGAGACGTGCTGGTCGGGCGCCAGCGCGGAGTAGCTGTAGATCACCGTGCCGTCCGGCGCGATCACATAGGACGTGCGGTCAGCATGCCCCGGCCACATGAACAGCGTGGCGTCGTAGGCCTTGGCCACCTTGAGATCCGGGTCGGCGGCCACCGGGAACTTGCTGCGGCACTCGGCCACCGAGAATTTCTTCAGCGTGTCGATATCGTCGCCGGACAGGCCGATGACCTGCGCGCCCAGCGCCTTGAATTGGTCGGAGGCCTCGGCGAACAGGTGCGCCTCCACGGTGCAGCCGGAGGTGAAGGCCTTGGGGTAGAAGTACAGCACCACCGGCCCCTGCTTGAGCGCATCGGCCAGCGAGAACGCGAAGGGCTTGCCGTCCAGCGCGCCCTGCACGTTGAAGTCCGGCGCGTGGGCGCCGAGCTTGAGGCTGGCATACACGGGCATGGCGGCCGCCAGCAGCGACAGCGTCGCCCAGCGACGCATCCTGGAAGATTTCAGCATGACGCACTCCTCGAAAAATGACGGTCGATGACCGCTGTTACGCGGCAGCCCGGCGAACGGACGCAGCTTGTCCGCGCCGCCGGTCCTGAGGATACTCCTGCCCAGCTCTCCTTCCCCGCCCCGCCCTTGAACCGCACCCGACTCGGCTGGACGCTGTGCCTGCTGTTGCTGCTGCTGATGCTGTGGCCCAACGGCTACCTGATCCGCAGCCACGACCTCGCCGGCCTGAGTCCGCTGCACGATTTCACCGCCTGGATCGACGGCCTGCGCCAGCTGCTGATCGACGCCACGCCGCTGCCCGCGGTGGTGCTGTTCGAACTGACCCTGCTGGCGCTGCTCGGCCGGCCCTGGCTCTGGCTGCTGCTGCACCTGCCGGCGCTGTTGTGGCTGCCGGTGGAGCTGTTCTACCTGGACCGCTACGGCGCGCCGACGTCGACGCACGTCCTGGCCATCCTCGGCGAAACCAACCTGGACGAGATCCGCGGCTACCTCGGCGCCGGGCTGTGGCTGTGGCCGCTGGCGGCGCTGGCCTGGCTGACAGCGCTGCTGCTTCTGCTGCGCTTCTTCCATCGCGACGTGGCGCCCTGGCGCCATCGCACGCGCGGCTGGGTGCTGGGCGTGCTCGGCCCCTGCCTGGTCCTCATGCTGCTGGCCTACCAGCAGGCCAGCGACGAGGCGCAGCGGCACCGTCAGGCGGACATGGCCTGCGCCACCGGCATCTGCACCTATCCGCCGGTGCTGTACGTGTTCGTTGACAGCTATCCCTTCGGCCTGCCGCTGCGGCTCCACGATTACCTCGGCCAGCAGGCGCTGCTGCAGCGCTACGCCGCCGGGTTGCGACAGGCCGCGCTGGTGCTGCCGCGGGCGCCGGCGCTGGCCGAGGCCACGGAAACCTACGTAGTGGTGATCGGCGAGTCCTCGCGCGCCGATCACTGGCAGCTCTACGGCTATCCGCGCGCCACCACGCCGCGCCTCGCCCGCCGCGAACACCTGCTGGCCTTCGCCGACGACGTCTCGGTGACGCCGGCCACGCGCACCTCGGTGCCGGTGCTGCTCAGCGGCGCCAGCGTCGCGGATGTCGCGCGCTTCCATTTCCAGCCGTCATGGATCAACGCGCTCAAATCGGCGGGCTTCGAGGTCTGGTGGCTGTCGACGCAGATGCCGGTGGGCACGCACGACACCACCGTCGGCATCTACGCGCGGCTGGCGGATCACGTCGAATTCCTCAATCCCGGCACCTACGCCAGCCTCGGCAGCAACGACGGCGTGCTGCTCGACGCACTGGACCGCGCGCTGCGGCAGCCGCGGCGCAAACGCCTGATCGTGCTGCACACGCTGGGCAGCCACGCGCCCTACCAGCGGCGCTATCCCGGCGATTTCGCGCATTTCCTGCCGGCGCCGGGCCCGCTGGAGCGCATCGGCATCTTCGACCGTCCCCACGCCGACGCGATCGGCAACGCCTACGACAACAGCGTGCTGTACAGCGACTACGTGCTGGACGAAATCCTGACCCGCCTGCAGCGCCAGGACGGCCTGCGCGCGCTCTGGTACACCGCCGATCACGGCCAGACCCTGCCGGCCGATGGCTGCAAGGAGAGCGGCAACGGCTTCTACGCGCGCCAGAATTTCCACGTGCCGCTGCTGTTCTGGTACTCGCCGGAATACGCCGCGCAACTGGGCGACCGCCTGGCCGGTGCGCGCGCCAATCTCGCTAGGCCGGTGTACGCGGCGGATTTCCACGCCAGCCTGCTCGACGCCTTCGGCTTCACCCTGCCGCCGTCGCTACAGGCGCACAGCTACATGCGCACCGGCTACAGCGCCGGCCGCCGGACGATCACCATCGACGGCCGCAACCGGCTGGACTACGACACCGCCTTCGCAGCCAACGGCTGCCACGACTGATCAGGCCAGCAGCGACAGCAGCAGTTGCAACCACAGGTACAGCACCGCCAGCACGCCGAGTCCGAACACGAAGAAACGCTGGCTGACATTGTTGGGACCGAGATGGATCGCCGCATGCACCACGCGCGTGGCGACGAAGAACCAGGCGGCGCCGATCGTGGCGGCGGTGACATCGCCGGCGGCGTAGGTGCCCCAGACTGCGAGGTGGAACAGCGGCGGCACCTCGAAATGATTCTGCACGTGACGCGAATGCCGGCGCAGCGCGGGCGGCTCGCCGCCGCCGTCGTCGTAGGTGCGGTAATAGCGCAGGTTGACGGCGCGCCGGCGCACCGCGATGAAGCGACGCGCGCCCAGCGCCAGCAGCAGCAGGAGCGTCATCATCGCCATGACGATGGACGGATACAGGATGTCGGCGTCGTTGCTCATCGGCACTCCCCAGGCCCTGGATGTCGCGGCGGCTGCCGCCCGACGCGCATTTAAGCAGCAAAACGCGCCACCCGCTGTTGCCCGGTGCGTGTGCCGGCTTGTTTTTATTTATTTAATGATATTTAAATTGATTAATATTAAATAACAACCCGGCGGCTCCGGAAACGGAGAGCGGGTGACGCCTCGCAGGGCCGCGTGCGGGCCCTAGTGAACCGGCGGCTTGTCGTCGGCGCGGCGCCCGGAGCGTGCGCCGCGCCGCGTGCGCTGGCGCGCCCATTCCAGCGCCACGGTGGCCTGCCTCAGCTCTTCGATCTCGCGCAGCGTCGCCGGATTGATTTCGCGCAGCTCGCTGCCCTGCTCGGTCAGCACCGCCAGCCGGCCCTCGTCGCCGTAGGTCTCGATGACGTCGCCCACGCCGATGGCATTGGCCAGCGCCTCGTCGAGATCGCCGCGGCGCAGGCCGGTGTCGCTCCAGCGGCGCAGCAGGTCGAAATACGCCAGCGCACCGCCCGGCTGCACCGCCAGCGCCTCGAAGACATCGTGCAGGGCCAGCCGCTTGCTCAACGCATTCACCTTCATGGTCGCCTCCGGTCGCGCATCCGGGGCTCATGGTTCCGGCGGCGGCGGCGTGCGACAAGAGACAAGATGCACCGCCGCCAGTGGATGAATCGCGCAAGCGGTTTCATGCCAAGCACTTATCCCGTTCGTCACATCGATTTGCTACCTTAGCGCCCCTCGCAACCTCAACCCCAGGCATCCCATGACGCGCAACGTTCTCATCACCGGCGGCAACAGTGGTATCGGCTACGAAATGGCGCTGGCCCTCGCCCAGCAGGGCGACCGCGTGATCATCGCCGCCCGCGGCGAGCAGAAATCGCAGGAGGCGGTGGCGCGCATCCGCGCCGCGGTGCCGAACGCGCAGATCGAATCGCTGCCGCTGGATCTCGCCGACTTCGCCAGCGTCGACCGCTTCGCCGCCGCGGCGCTGAAGAAGATGCCGGTGATCGACGTGCTGATCCTCAACGCCGGTCTCTACACGCTCAAGCTCGGCAAGCTCGCCAACGGCTACGAGTCGATGATGGGCGTGATGCACTTCGGCCACTTCCGCCTGGTGCAGCACCTGCTGCCGGCGGTGCAGGCGGCGGCGCAGGGCCGCATCGTGGTGACCAGCTCGATGATGCACCAGCTCGGCCGCATCGACGAAGCCAGCTTCACTGATCCCTCGCGTCATCGCAGCGGCATGCACGCCTACGGCCAGGCCAAGCTCGCCAACCTGCTGTTCACGCGCGAGCTGGCGCGCCGCCTCAAGAACACCGGCGTCACCGTCAACGCCTTCCACCCGGGCGCGGTCGCCACCGACATCTACCGCCAGCTGCCGGGTTTCCTGCAGCCGCTGATCCGGCTGACCATGCTGACGCCGGCGCAGGGCGCCGACACCGCCGTGTGGCTGGCCACCGCGCCGGAGCTGGCGAAGGTCAGCGGCGAATACTTCATCAAGCGCAAGCAGAAGGCCGGCAGCGCCCTGAGCCGCGATGCCGAGCTGGCGCGCCAGCTCTGGCAGATCAGCGAAGCGGCGATGCCGGCGTAAGGCGCGGGCACGGACCGCGCGCGGCCGACTGGCGGCGCGCGGTCGTCGCCGCCAGCGCTAGGGCCGCGCGTCGCCGAGGCGCGCCTGCGCCGGATCGAGGTCCATCAGCGCCAGCGGCTCCGGCAGGCCCTTGAGCGGCTGCTGGCCCAGGTCCTGCCAGGGCTGGTCCGGCAGCAGCCGCGCGAAATCCTGCGAGACCAGGATGCGCCCGGGCCGGCACAGCGGCTCCAGGCGCGCGGCGATGTTCACGCCCAGGCCCAGCACGGTGTAGTCGCTGCGCAGCCGTCCGCCGAAGCTGCCGACGGTGACCAGGTCCTGGTGGATGCCGATGCGCAACCGCAGCGGCCGGCCGTTGACCTTGAGTTCGCCGGTGCGCTGCTGCCAGCGGCAGGCCAGCGCCAGCGCGCGGCGCGCCTGCACCTCCGGCGCCAGGCCCTGCGGCGCACCGAAGAACACCATCACCGAATCGCCGATGAACTTGTCCAGCGTCGCGCCGTGCTGCGCCGCTTCGGTCGAGATCAGGTCGTAGAAGCGTCCGAGCAGCGCCGCGAGGTCGTCGGGCGGCGTCGCCTCGGCGATGCTGGTGAAGCCCACGAGATCGGCAAACATCACGGTGACGATGCGGCGCTCCGGCGGCTGGTCGACCATGCGCGCGCCGCTCAGCACCTGCTCGACATAGGGCGCCGGCAGGTGGCGGTAGAGCAGCTCCTCGACGGTGAAGCGGTGCATGCGCTCGACCTCGGCGCGCGCGACGAACTCCGAGTAGCGCAGCTGGCGGTTGCGCCAGACCGTCAGCACCGTGATCAGCGCCAGAAACAGCAGGTAGGTGAGGCTGGTGGCGAGACCGGCGTAGTCGGTGGGCACATTGGTGGCCCAGTGCAGGTTGGCGAAGGTCCAGGCGGCGATGCCGCCGAGGATGGTCAGCGTCGCCTCCAGCACCGACACCGCCATCATGCCCGGCAGCAGGGCGATGGTGACCGCCATCGCCAGCGAATGCGGCGAGGCGAACTGGCCGGTGAGCGCGGAGGCGCTGGCGGCGTAACCGCCGCCGATCACGCCCATGATCACCGTCGCCCAGGCGATCACCGGCCGCGACGGTTCGCTGCGCGCCAGCACATACATGCCGCAGAGCAGGAGCATGATGGAGCCGGTGAGCAGCGGCGCCGGCGGGAACTCGGTGGTGAGATACGGCGCCACCTCGGTCAGGCCCAGCAGGATCGCCGTGACCGGCGCAAACAGGCGCCAGCGCCGCGCCAGCTGCTGCGCCTCCATCACCGAGAACGCCGGGCGATGATCCGGCGCGCCGCGCACGACCACCGCCGGCAATTGCGGGCAGTGGGCGCCGTCGTTCGGGGCATCGCCGTTCATGGTGGCATTCTGCCCGAGATGCGGGATATCCACAGGGCGCTGGTGTGTTTCAGCCGTTGTCCCTGGCGCAAGGGTCCGCGACACTGGCCGCGATCGATCGAGAGGACCACCCCATGGACGATACCAGTACCGAGGCCCGGGACTGCCCCCGTCCACCCGGCAGCTTTGACCCGGCCCGCTATGTCCGCGGCATGGAGCGGCTGATGCACGCCGTGCAGGAGCTGTCGTTTGCCCGCAGCCTCGCGGACGTGCAGCGCATCGTGCGCAGCGCGGCACGCGAGCTCACCGGCTGCGACGGCGCCACCTTCGTGCTGCGCGACGACGGCCACTGCTACTACGCCGACGAGGATGCCATCGCGCCGCTGTGGAAGGGCAAGCGCTTCCCCCTGGAAATCTGCATCAGCGGCTGGGCCATGCTCAACCGCCACGCCGCGGTGATCCCCGACATCTACGCCGACGCGCGCATCCCGCACGTCGCCTACCAGCCGACCTTCGTCAAAAGCCTGGTGATGGTGCCGATCCGCAAGCTCGACCCGATCGGCGCCATCGGCAACTACTGGGCGCATAGCCACCATCCCAGCGAGGAGGAGGTGCGCCTGCTGCAGTCGCTGGCCGACGCCACCTCGGTGGCCATGGAGAACGCGCAGATCTACGGCGAGCTGGAGCAGCGCGTGCGCGACCGCACCGCCGACCTGGAGCAAGCCTTGCAGACCGACGTGCTCACCGGCCTGCTCAACCGTCGCGGCTTCTACCAGCAGGCGGAGGCGGCGCTGCGCGAGGCCGCCGCCACGCGCGCGGAACTGCTGCTGGCGTTCATCGACATCGATGGCCTCAAGCAGGTCAACGACCGCCTCGGTCACGACGGCGGCGACGACATGATCATCGACGTGGCCCGCGCCCTGCGCGAGGCGCTGCCGCCGGACGCCCTCGTCGCCCGCGTCGGCGGCGACGAGTTCTGTGCCCTGCTGCCGCGTCCGCGCGACGGCATCGATGCCCTGCACCAGCAGCTCGACGACGCGATGACGCGCGTCAACCGCCTGGGCACCAAGCCCTATCGCGTCGCGGTCAGCGTCGGCGCGGTGCGCCAGTGCATCGACGAGGCCACCCTGCTCGACGCCCTGATCTCGCACGCCGATCAGCGCATGTACGAGCACAAGCGCAGCAAGCGTCCCCCGGCGCGCGTCGCCGCCTGAGCCCGCCCCGCGGCCACACACGGGCCGTGGCAGCGCCACCCGCTCGCAGCCTGCGCCCTGGGGAATGAGTGATTATTTATTTATCAAATTTAAATTAATACTATAAATATAAACATCGCCGCCGGACCAGCAGGACCCAGCGGGTGGCGATGACGGGATCGTTGCCGGCGTCGATACGGCCATTGCAGCGGCGACACTTTCACGGCAAGTTCCGCGCAGGCCCTTTCACCGTGAGCACCCGCATGAGCGACGAACCTCGCAACGACCGCGTCCGCATTCCCCGCGACAAGACCAACGACTACACGTCCGAGGCGGCGGCGGCGCGGCGCGCGTTCGCCCAGCAGCAGACCGGCGCGGCGCTGACGCATGTCGGCCACTATTCCTTCGATCCTTCGCTGCTGCCGGGCAACATCGAAAACTTCACCGGCGTGGCGCAGGTGCCGATCGGGCTGGCCGGTCCGCTGCGCATCCACGGCGAACACGCGCGCGGCGATTTCTACATCCCGATGGCGACCACCGAGGGCACGCTGGTGGCGAGCTACAACCGCGGCATGCGCCTGCTGGCCGAGTGCGGCGGCGTGAAAACCACGGTGGTCGAGCAGCACATGCAGCGCTCGCCGGTGTTCATCTTCGACGATGCGCTGCAGGCGCGCGCCTTCGGGCAGTGGGTCGAGGCGCACTACGACGGCATCAAGGCGGCGGCGGAGACCACCACCCGCGTCGGCAAGCTGCAGTACATCGGCCAGTACGCCATCGGCCCGCTGCGCTACCTGCGCTTCAACTACAGCACCGGCGACGCCGCCGGCCAGAACATGGTCGGCAAGGCCACGCTCGCCGCCTGCGAATGGATCGTCGCCAACCACCCGGACCGTCCGCGCTACGTGCTCTCCGGCAACATCGACACCGACAAGAAGCACTCGCAGATCAACACGCTGCTGACGCGCGGCAAGCGCGTGGTGGCGGAAGCCGTGCTGAAGGACGAGGCGCTCAAGCGCATCATGGGCGTCAGCGGCAAGGACCTGTTCCGCATGCGCCAGATCTCGCAGGCCGGCGCCTTCATGGTCGGCAGCGCCAACAACGGTGCGCACGCCGCCAACGGCCTCACCGCGCTGTTCATCGCCACCGGCCAGGACGTGGCCAACGTCGCCGAATCGCACGCCGCCACCACCTACGCGCAACTGCTCGATAACGGCGACTACTACTGGTCGATCACGCTGACCTCGCTGATCGTCGCCACCTACGGCGGCGGCACCGGCCTGGCGACGCAGAAGGAATGCCTGGAACTGCTCGGCTGCTACGGCCAGGGCAAGGCCGACAAGTTCGCCGAAATCTGCGCCGGCGTGGTGCTGGCGGGCGAGACCTCGCTGAGCAGCGCGGTGCTGGCCGGCGACTGGGTGTCGAGCCACGACAAGTTCGGCCGCAACCGGCCTTGATTGATCGCGACAACGCGCGGGCCTGCGCGCTAGAGGCGGACTTTGCGCAGGCGCAGCGCGTTGCCGATCACCGAAACCGAACTGAAACTCATCGCGGCGCTGGCCATCATCGGCGACAGCAGGATGCCGAATAACGGGTACAGCGCGCCGGCCGCCACCGGCACGCCGAGCGCGTTGTAGACGAAGGCGAAGAACAGGTTCTGACGGATGTTGCGCATGGTCTTGCGCGACAGCTGCACGGCACGCGCGATGCCGCGAAGATCGCCCTTGACCAGGGTGACGCCCGCCGACTGCATGGCAACGTCGGTTCCCGTTCCCATCGCGATGCCGACCTGCGCCTGAGCCAGCGCCGGCGCGTCGTTGATGCCATCGCCGGCCATCGCCACCCAGCGGCCCTGGGCCTGCAGGCGTTTGACGATGCCGGCCTTGTCCTGGGGCAGCACGTCGGAAACCACTTCGGTCAGACCGAGCCGGTCGCCGACGGCGCGGGCGGTCGCGGCATGGTCGCCGGTCAGCATGATGACGCGGATACCCGCGGCCTTGAGCGCACGCACCGCTTCCGGCGTGGTCGTCTTGATCGCATCGGCGACGCTGAGCCAGCCCGCCAGCCGCCCGTCGACGACGACGAAGATCACCGTGGCGCCGCCCACCCGTTCGGCGTCCGCCTGCGGCATCAACGCCGAGGCATCGATTCTTTGCGCCTGCAGCAATCGCGGATTGCCGACGCCGATGTGTCTGCCGCCCACCGTGCCCCAGACACCGAGGCCGGCATCGGAATCAAAACCGGCAACGGGCGCCGGCACAATGCCGCGCGCCTGCGCGCCGGCAATCACCGCACGCGCCAGCGGATGCTCGCTGACCGACTCCACCGAAGCGGCGAGGCGCAGAATCTCGTTTTCGTCGAACCCCGCAGCGGCGACGACTTTTTGCAGCGAGGGCCGGCCCTCGGTGAGCGTGCCGGTCTTGTCGACCACCAGCGTGTCGATCTTCTCGAGCGATTCGAGCGCGGCGGCGTCCCTGATCAGGATGCCTTCGTGCGCGCCGCGACCGACCCCGACCATGATCGACATCGGTGTCGCCAGCCCGAGCGCGCACGGGCAGGCGATGATCAGCACCGATACCGCGACAACCAGCGCATGCGCGAACTGCGGCGGCGGCCCGATCAGCGCCCAGGCCAGCGCAGACAACAGCGCCGTACCGACCACGGCGGGCACAAACCAGGCCGCAACGGCATCGGCAAGGCGCTGGATCGGCGCGCGCGAGCGCTGCGCTTCGGACACCATCTGCACGATCTGCGACAGCAGGGTTTCGGCACCGACGTGCTCGGCCACCATCAGCAGGCTGCCACTGCCGTTGATGGTGGCTGCGGACAGTTTGTCGCCGATACCTTTGCGTACCGGGGCTGGCTCGCCGGTCAGCATCGACTCGTCGACATGGCTCTCGCCTTCCACCACTTTGCCGTCGACCGGAATCTTTTCACCCGGCCGCACGCGCAGGAGATCTCCGATCCGCACCTGGGCGACGTCGACATCCTCCTCGCCACCCGCGGCACTGCGATGCGCGATCCGCGGTGCCAGCTTGAGCAGGGCGCCGATGGCACTCGAGGTCTGCGAGCGCGCCTTCAGCTCCAGCACCTGACCCAGCAGCACCAGCGTGGTGATCACGGCCGCCGCCTCGAAGTAGAGCGGCGGCTCGCCGGAGGCCATCAGGAAGGACGCCGGCAGCGCCCCCGGGAGCAGCGTCGCCATCAGCGAAAAACTCCAGGCGGCACCTGCGCCCAGCGCAATCAGGGTGAACATGTTGGGACTGCGCCGCAGCAGCGATTGCCAGCCGCGCACGAAGAACGGCCAGCCGCCCCACAGCACGACCGGCGTCGCCAGCAGCAACTGCGCCCAGGCGATGACGCGATGATCCAGCCAGCGCATCGGATCGACGGCCGGCAGCATCTCGCCGAGCATCGGCCACAGCAGCGGCAACGTCAGCAGCATGCTGATCCGGAACCGCCGGGTCATATCGCGCAACTCGGCGTTGTCCTCAGGGCCTGCCGCAGGCAGCAGCGGCTCCAGCGCCATGCCGCAGATGGGGCAGGTGCCGGCTCGTGGACTGCGTATCTCGGGATGCATGGGGCAGGTCCAGATTTCATTCGCCAGCGGCGCGCGCGCCCGCGCCTGCGTGACGGCTGCCGGTGCCGTCCCATGCCTGTGCCCATGCCCACAATGCCCTTCGCCACAACGGTGCTCGCCTGCCTTGGCATGCCCGGCGTTCTCGGAATGATTCATGACAATGTCCTTTGGCTGTTCGGCCAGCTTAGACCCTTGAGCAGGGTCCGAGGTCAAGCGGTCGGGCGCACGTCGACGAACGACTCCCGCCCAGTGAGCCAAATCCATCTTGCGGGCCACCGGCACCGGAGAAATTGATCTGGGTCAGTGCCAAAGACAACGTGGTGTCTTTCAATGAGAGCGTTGCCCTACCCCCACGACCGGAGAACCCCGTGATCAAAAAGACCCTGATGATTCCGCTGTTGTTCACAACATTGGCCACGCTGAACATCGAGGCCCGCGCGGCGGATGCCAACGCGTCGGCAACACCGGATAGTCCGTCACAGCCGCTGATGGATCACTCGCCGGCCGACGGCAAAGCCATGCGGATGATGAAGCAGAGAAAGGCCAAGGCGGATGAGAACGCGACGGAGGCCTCGGAAAAGTCCGCCGGCAATGGCGACCATCACGAGTTGATGGATCACTCGGCTGCCGATGCAAAGGCCATGCGCGCGATGAAGCATAAGAAATCAAAAGAGCAGGAAGGCGAAGCAGCTTCTCAAGAACCCTGCAATGAACACGTCATGATGGATCACTCGCAAGCCGACACGAAGGCCATGCGCGCCATGAAGGGCAAGGCCGTCAAAACTCACAAAGAAGGTGACCTGCTCCCGAAACTGTAGCCATTGAGAAGGTGAGTCTTTCTGTAATGATGTTCACAGGAGGACTCGATGAAGAAGCGGTTTTCGGAAGAACAGATTATTTCGATTCTGCGTGATGCGGAGCTAGGCACAGGCAAGGACGTCTGCCGCAAGCACGGCATCTCTGAGCAAACGCTGTATCGATGGAAGAGCAAATACGGCGGCATGGATGTCTCCGACGCCCGGCGGCTGAAGACGCTGGAATCGGAAAACGC
>SSEB01000013.1 GCA_008012115.1 Nevskiaceae bacterium | reverse complement strand
CATCAAGGATCACGCGGTCGAATTCGTCGACCTGCGTTTTGCCGACATGGGCGGCAAGCAGCACCACGTGACCTTCCCGGTGCGCGCCGTTGAGCCGGCGCTGTTCGAGGACGGCAAGATGTTCGACGGTTCGTCGATCGCCGGCTGGAAGGGCATCAACGAGTCGGACATGGTCCTTCTTCCCGACCCCGACAGCGCCTTCATCGACCCGTTCACCGCCGATCCGACCCTGGTGCTGGTCTGCGACGTGCTGGAACCGGCCACGATGCAGGCCTACAGCCGCTGCCCGCGCTCGGTGGCGCGCCGCGCCGAAGCCTATCTCAAGGCCAGCGGCATCGCCGAGACCGCGTTCTTCGGGCCGGAGCCGGAATTCTTCATCTTCGACTCGGTGCGCTGGGCCAACGACATGGGCCACACCTTCTTCCACATCGATTCGGAGGAAGCGCACTGGAACTCGGCGAGGGAATACGAGGGCGGCAACACCGGCTATCGCCCCGGCGTGAAGGGCGGCTACTTCCCGGTGGCACCTGCCGATACGCTGCACGACCTGCGCGGGGAAATGTGCAAGGTGCTCGAATCGCTCGGCATCGAAGTGGAGGTGCACCACCACGAGGTGGCGAACGCCGGCCAGTGCGAGATCGGCACCCGCTTCAACACCCTGCTGCACAAGGCCGACGAACTGCTCACGCTCAAGTACGTGGTCAAGAACGTCGCGCACCGCTACGGCAAGACCGTCACCTTCATGCCCAAGCCGCTGGTGGGCGACAACGGATCGGGCATGCACGTGCACCAGTCGCTGGCCAGGGACGGGCAGAACCTGTTTGCCGGCGAAGGTTACGGCGGGCTTTCCCAGATGGCGCTGTGGTACATCGGCGGCGTGTTCAAGCACGCACGTGCCATCAACGCGTTCGCCAACTCCACCACCAACAGCTACAAGCGCCTGGTGCCGGGCTTCGAAGCGCCGGTGATGCTGGCCTACTCGGCCCGCAACCGCTCGGCCTCGATCCGCATTCCGTTCGTGGCCAACCCCAAGGGCCGCCGCATCGAAGTGCGCTTCCCGGACTCCACCGCCAACCCGTACCTCGCGTTCACCGCGATGATGATGGCCGGCCTCGACGGCATCCAGAACAAGATCCACCCGGGCGAACCCTCGGACAAGGATCTGTACCACCTGCCGCCGGAAGAGGACGCGAAGATTCCGCGCGTCTGCCACAGCCTCGACATGGCGCTGGAGCACCTCGACAAGAACCGCGAGTTCCTGCTCAAGGGCGGCGTGTTCACCAACGAGCTGATCGACGCCTACATCGAACTCAAGATGCAGGAAGTCACGCGTTTCCGCATGACGACCCATCCGATCGAGTTCGACATGTACTACTCGCTGTAAGCAGGTTCGCGCCCGGTTCCGGGCGCTGCTGCGGTACACTGAAACGCCCCGGTTCGCCGGGGCGTTTTTTTGTCCGGAGGGGCGATTTGAGTGCTGACGGTTTGCCGATGAATCTCGGTTCGGCCTCGCTGCGAGGCTGGCGCGTGCTGCCGCATGAATGGGCCTTTGGCGGCTTCCTGGGGCTGACGGCCTTGCGGCTGGCCCTGCACGCGGGATTCGCCGACTGGCACACCCTGGCGTTCGCGGCGCTCACGCTCGGTTGTGTCGTCGGCGTGGTGATCTCGGGACCCGGTCCGTCGCCTCTGGCCTGGCGCCTGCGGCTGCTCTGGTATCCCTGTGCGATGGGGCTGGCCTTCTACACCCTGGGCACGGCGGTGCCCCTGCTGGGCGTAGCGCCGGCGGACGCGCTGCTGGGCTGGCTTGACCAGACCCTGCTGGGATTCACGCCGGCGGTCGCGTTGGCGGACCTGCATTGGCCGTGGCTGACCGATCTGATGGTCGCCGCCTACCTGTTTTTCTTCTACATCCTGATCTTCGGGCCCGGCTGGTACTGCGTGCACGACCTGGCGCGTTTCCGGACCTGTTTCGTCGGGCTTTTCACCACCTATTCCCTGGGGTTTCTCGGCTATACGCTGCTGCCGGCCGGCGGGCCGCACCTGAGCATGGCTCAACTGCCGCCGCTGGCCGGCGGCTGGCTGACGCAGACGATGCTGCCGGTGGTCAACCACGGCAGCAACGGCGTCGATGTGTTCCCCAGCATCCACTGCGCCGCCTCGCTTTACCTGCTGGCTTTCGATTACCGGTACTACCGGCGCCGCTACTGGTGGCTGCTGTTGCCGTGCATCGCGCTGTGGATTTCGACGGTCTATCTGCGCTATCACTACGTGGTCGATCTGCTGGGCGGCGTGGTCATCGCCGGTGTCGGCGGCTGGGTGGCGTCGAGATACGCGCGGTCGGCGCTGGCCGCGGAGATCGATGCGACGCGCTAGGATGCCGCGAGGCCCGTGCTGTCACATAATCGCAGCAATTCGGGCGTTTACTTGATGGGCTATGACTCAGAATCCTCCCGCGATGGAATTGCACGCCGCCGATCTGTTCCTGAACCGGGAGCTGTCGCTGCTCGAGTTCAACCGCCGCGTGCTGGAGCAGGCCAAGGATGAGTCGATCCCGCTGCTGGAACGTCTGAAGTTCCTGTGCATCGCCAGTTCCAATCTCGATGAGTTCTTCGAGATTCGCGTCGCCGGCCTGATGCAGATGGCCGAACTCAATCCCAATCAGCGACTGCCCGACGGCATCACGCCGCAGGAGAGCCTCAACGCGATCAGCGGGCGCGCGCATGCGCTGGTGGACGAGCAGTACCGCATCTTCAACGACATCATCGTGCCGGCGCTGGACAAGGAGCGCATCCGCTTCCTGCGCCGCTCGGAGTGGACGCCGGAGCAGGACGCCTGGTTGCGCCGCTATTTCGGCGAGGAACTGCTGCCGGTGCTGTCGCCTATGGGCCTCGACCCGGCGCATCCGTTTCCGCGCATCCTCAACAAGTCGCTCAACTTCATCGTCTCGCTGTCGGGCAAGGACGCCTTTGGCCGCAACACCGCGTTTGCCGTGGTGCAGGCGCCGCGTGCGCTGCCGCGCCTGATCCAGATTCCCAAGGACGTCCCGGGTACGGGACCGCATGATTTCGTGTTCCTGTCGTCGGTGATCCACGCTTACGTTGACGACCTGTTCCCGGGCATGGAGGCCAGCGGCTGCTACCAGTTCCGCGTCACGCGCAATTCCGACCTGCTGGTCGACGAGGAAGAGGCGGAAGATCTGCTGGCGGCCCTGGAAGGCGAGCTGTCGCAGCGCCAGTGGGGCGACACGGTGCGGCTCGAGGTGGCGCACAACTGCCCCGAGCAGATGTGGCAGTACCTGATGGATGAAATGCAGCTGACGCTGGCCGACGTCTATCAGGTCAACGGGCCGGTCAACCTGATGCGATTGATGGCGATTCCCGACCTCGTCGACCGGCCG
The DNA here is from genome assembly GCA_008012115.1 of Nevskiaceae bacterium. Classification (GTDB taxonomy): domain Bacteria; phylum Pseudomonadota; class Gammaproteobacteria; order Nevskiales; family Nevskiaceae; genus Stenotrophobium. The sequence goes on along the minus strand of SSEB01000013.1, from coordinate 23,637 downwards.
GAGCTGAAGTACCCGGCGTTCACGCCACGCATCCCGAAGGCGCTGGCCGGTGGCGATATCTTTGCCGCGATCCGCGAGCGCGACCTGCTGCTGCAGCATCCCTACGACTCGTTCATGCCGGTGGTCGAATTCCTGCGCCAGGCGGCACGCGATCCGAAGGTGCTGGCGATCAAGCAGACGCTGTACCGCACCGGCGCCAAGTCGCTGGTGGTCGATGCCCTGATCGAAGCGGCGCGTGCCGGCAAGGAAGTGACCGTGGTGGTCGAACTGCGCGCGCGTTTCGACGAGGCCGACAACATCGATCTCGCGGAAAAACTGCAGGAGGTCGGCGCCCACGTGGTGTACGGCGTGGTCGGTTACAAGACCCACGCCAAGATGTGCCTGGTCGTGCGCCGCGAAGAGCACGGCCTGCGGCACTACGCGCATCTCGGCACCGGCAACTACCATCCGCGCACCGCGCGCATGTACACCGACTACGGTCTGTTCACCGCCGATGCGACCATCTGCAAGGATGTGCATGCGGTGTTCCTGCAGCTCACCAGCCTCGGCAAGGTCAGCAAGCTCAAGCACCTGCTGCAGTCGCCGTTCACGCTGGCCAAGAGCGTGCACGCCAAGATCGAACGCGAGACGGACAACGCCCGCAAGGGCAAACCGGCGCGGATCATCGCCAAGATGAACGCGCTGGTCGATCCCGATACGATCCGTGCGCTGTATCAGGCCTCGCAAGCCGGCGTCGAGATCGATCTGGTCGTGCGGGGCATGTGCTCGCTGCGTCCGGGTGTGAAGGGCTTGTCCGAAAACATCCGCGTGCGCTCGGTCATCGGTCGTTTCCTCGAACACCAGCGCGTGCTGTATTTCCACAACGGCGGCGAGCCCGAGCTCTACCTGTCCAGCGCGGACTGGATGGAGCGCAACCTCTACCGTCGCGTCGAGATCGCCTTTCCGGTGCTCGACAAGAAGCTGCGCGAGCGCATCATCGAGCAGTTGCAGGCGTATCTCGGCGACAGCGCGCAGAGCTGGTTCCTGCGCGCGGACGGCGTCTACGAACGCGCCGAGAAGCCCGAAGGCAAGGGCATCCAGGGGCGACTGCTGGACGAGATCCTCTCCTGAGCGGAGAGCCGAGGGACATTACGAATGATGCGCGTTGCGGCGGCAACGCCTGCTGAGCACACCCCGATGTCAACGAAGCCTTACAACGTGCTGTTCCTCTGCACCGGCAATTCGGCCCGATCGATCATGGCCGAGGCGGTGACGAATCATGTCGCCGGCGGCCGTGGTCCGCTGCGGGCCTACAGCGCCGGCAGCCGCCCGTCCGGGCAGCCGCATCCGCTGGCGCTGGAACTGCTGTCGCGCCAGGGCATTGCCACCGACGGATTGCGCAGCAAGAGCTGGGACGAATTCGCGGCTGCCGGCGCGCCGCAGATGGATTTCATCTTCACGGTCTGCGACAACGCCGCCGGCGAAACCTGCCCGTACTGGCCGGGACAACCCATGACCGCGCACTGGGGCGTGCCCGACCCGGCCGCGGCCGAGGGTAGCGACGAGCAGCGTCGTCGCGCCTTCCTCGAGGCCTACCTCACGCTGCGCCGTCGCATCGAGTTGTTCGCGGCGCTGCCGATCGAGAAGCTCGACCGGCTGGCGCTGCACCAGCGTCTGCGCGACATCGGCCGCGAATGAGGCGGTCGTACGCCGCGGAATTCGCCGGCAGCGCCTTTCTCCTGGCCACGGTGGTGGGCTCCGGCATCATGGGCGAGCGGCTGGCCGGTGGAAACACGGCGTTGGCGCTGCTGGCCAATGCGCTGGCGACGGGCGCCGGGCTCTACGCGCTGATCCTCAGCCTGGGGCCGATCTCAGGCGCGCACTTCAATCCGGCGGTCAGCCTGGTGATGGCGGTGCGTGGCGAGCTGCCGTGGCGCGCGCTGCCGGGCTATGCCATCGCCCAGACCTTCGGCGCGCTGCTGGGCGTGTGGACGGCGCACTTCATGTTCGCGCTGCCGCTGTGGCAGCTCTCGCACAAGCTGCGGCCCGGCGTGTCGCTGATGGCGGCCGAGTTCGTCGCCACCATCGGGCTGCTCGGCGTGATCCTGGGGGTTTCGCGCCACCGGCCGCACGCGGTGCCGGACGCGGTGGCCGCCTACATCGTGGCGGCCTACTGGTTCACCGCATCGACCTCGTTTGCCAATCCGGCGGTCACACTGGCGCGCATGCTGACCGATACCTTCAGCGGCATCGCGCCGGCTTCCGCACCGGGCTTCATCGCCGCGCAGCTGCTGGCGGCGTTGTGCGTCGCCGCCGGCCTGCGGCTCAGCGCGTCACGATGTTCTGGGCGGATTTGACGATCGCCTCCGGGTCGACCTTGCCGGGTACCGCCAGGCCGCGCTGCACCGCGGGACGTTCGCGCAGGCGCTGCATCCAGGCTTGCAAGTGCGGCAGGCCCTCGACCTCGACGCCCGCCCAACTGTGGATCTTGACCCAGGGATACGTCGCGATATCGGCGATGGAGTAGTCGTCGCAGAGATAGTCGCGGCCTTCGAGGCGGCGGTCGAGAATCTCGTAGAGCCGCCGCGTTTCCTTCTGGTAGCGGTCGATGCCCGGCTGGTATTTCTCCGGCCAGTAGCGGAAGAACACGTTGGCCTGGCCCTGCATGGGGCCGACGCCGCTCATCTGGAACATCAGCCACTGCACGACGGTGGAGCGGCCCCTGGCGTCCATCGGTATCAGCCGGCCGTGCTTCTCGGCGAGGTACAACAGGATGGCGCCGGACTCGAAGATCGCGAAGTCCGCGTTGCCGTGATCCACCAGCGTCGGGATGCGGCCGTTGGGATTGAGCGTCACGTACTCCGGCCGCTTCTGCTCGCCGGTGCCGATGTTCACCGGCTGCACGCGATACGGCACGCCCAGTTCCTCCAGCATGATCGAGGCCTTGTGGCCGTTGGGCGTGGGCGCGGTGTAGAGCGTGTACATGGGCATCCCTGTTGTTTCGGAGCGCCAGCCTAGCGGCTGCGGCGGCGCAAGTCGAAGCATTGGCGTGCGTAAACCGCGTCCTGCAGCGCCGGGGGCGGCCACCCGCTGTTGCCGGTTTCCCTGGGAGAAATGTTATTATTTATTTATCAATTTTAAATTTGATAAATAAAATATCACACCATAGAAACCGTAACCGGCGACAGCGGGTGACGGTTTTCGCGGCCGCGCGCGGCGGTTCAGGCGAGCACGCGCTCCGGGTAATCGGTGAACACGCCGTCCACGCCCATCGCCCGCATGCGCGCGATCTCGGCCGGATGGTTGACGGTGTAGACGTAGACCTTGAGGCCGCGGGCCTGCGCGTCGGCGACGATGCGCTCGTCCACGAACTCGTCGGAGAGATTGAGCGTGCTGGCCCCCAGCTCGGCCGCGCAGCCGGCCCAGTCCAGCGGCACACCGCAGAGCAGGGCGCCGACCGGGATCTCCGGTGCCAGCTGGCGGAACTCGTAGAGCTCCGGCAGGTGGAACGACGACACCAGCAGTTTCTCCGTCGGCCAGCCCTGCGCCACGTACTCGCGCAGCACGCGCGCCACCGCGGCGGCGCAACCGTTCCAGGTCTTGAGTTCGACGTTGATGCCGACGCGCTGGTCGATGAGATCGAGCGCTTCCTGCAGCGTCGGGATCGGCTGGCCCTGGCCGGCGTCGAGCCGGCGCAGCGCGTCGAGCGGCGTCTCGTCGAGACGGCCGCGGCCGTTGGTGGTGCGCTCCAGCCGCAGATCGTGCATCAGGAGCAGCTCGCCGCTGTGCAACTGCACGTCGCACTCCACCCAGTGCGCGCCGAGGGCGATGGCGGTGTCGAAACCCAGCAGCGTGTTCTCCGGCGCGTGGCCGCGGGCACCGCGGTGACCGATGCAGAGGAATTCCTTCATGACCGGGCTCCTGGGTTGGGGTGTTGCGTCAGCCGGTTTCCGCCACCGTCAGGATCTTGAGACTGTTGGTGCCGCCGGCCAGGCCGTCGAAATCACCCTTGGTCACCAGCACGCGCTCGCCCGCCTTGAGCGAAGCGCAGCCGCGCAGCAGCGCGATCGCTTCCTCGCTGGGCTTGAGCGCGTCCTTGGGCGAGAACGCCACCGGGTAGACGCCGCGGCACAGTGCCATGCGGCGGCGCGTGCGCTCGTGCTGCGTCATCGCGTAAATCGGGATGCGGGTGCCGCTGCGCGACATCAGCAGCGCGGTGTTGCCGGACTCGGTCAGGGCGACGATCGCCTGCGCATGCATGTGCCGCGCGGTCCAGGCCGTCGCCATGGCGATGGCCTCGTCGGTGCGCGCGAAATGCGTGTCGAAGCGCTGCGCGTCGCGGCGGAAGAAGCCCTGGGCGTTGCTCTCCGCGCCGATGCAGACGCGTGCCATCGCCTCGACGGTCTTCACCGGATATTTGCCGGCGGCGGTCTCCGCCGACAGCATCACCGCGTCGGTGCCGTCCATCACGGCGTTGGCCACGTCGAGCACTTCGGCACGCGTGGGAATCGGGTTGCTGATCATCGACTCCATCATCTGCGTGGCGGTGATGACCAGGCGGTTCTGCTCGCGCGACATCGCGATGATGCGCTTCTGCCAGCCCGGCAGCTCGGCGTCGCCGATCTCCACGCCCAAGTCGCCGCGCGCCACCATCACCACGTCGGAGGCGCCGATGATCTCCTCGAGGTTGGGCAGCGCCTCGGCACGCTCGATCTTGGCCACCAGCGCCTGGTTGCCGCCAGCGTCCTTCACCAGCGCGCGCGCCTCGTGCATGTCCTGCGCGGCGCGCGGGAAGGACACGGCGATGTAGTCCACATCCAGCGACACGGCGGTGCGCAGATCTTCCTTGTCCTTGTCGGTCAGCGCCGCCGCCGACAGGCCGCCGCCCTGCTTGTTGATGCCCTTGCGGTTGGACAGCACGCCGCCGACCAGCACGGTGCAGACGATGCGCGTGCCTTCGACCGCATCCACCGACATGGTGATGGCGCCATCGTTGAGCAGCAGGGTGTCGCCCGGTGCCACATCGCGCGGCAGGTCCTCGTAGGCGCAGCCGACCACGCTGGCGTCGCCGGCATTGGTGCCCAGCGCGGTGTCCAGGGTGAATTTCTGTCCTTCCTGCAGGTCCACCGGACCTGCGGCGAAGCTCTCGATGCGGATCTTGGGGCCTTGCAGGTCGGCGAGGATGCCGACGTCGCGGCCCAGTTCGGCCGCTGCCGCGCGCACGGCCTCGGCGCGGCGGCGGTGGTCGTCAGCCTTGCCATGCGAGAAGTTGAGACGGACGACATCGACGCCGGCGGCGATCAGACGTTTCAGGACTTGCGGGGAATCGGTGGCGGGGCCGAGGGTGGCGACGATTTTGGTGCGGCGGCGCATTGAGTGTTTCTCCAGATAGAATTAGCTTACTCCCGAGCGCCCATGCCGTGTTGCAAGGTGCGCATAAAACTTTTTCGTCAAGGGGTTTTTCATGCGGATTGCATCGAGGTTGCTGCTGGCACTGGGGCTGGCCCTGCCGCCGGCGCTGCCGGCCCTGGCGGCGGACGACGACACCTCGCATGACCTCACCTATGCGTCCATCGGCTTTGCGCACGTCAGCGCGCCGCCGTCCTACGCCAACGCCGCCACCAATCTCACCGGCACGCTGGGCTTCCACCCCGCCGGCATCGACTGGGTGGCGGCGGAATTCGAACTCGGCACGACGGTGTCCGCGGGCGACGTGCGCCGTCCGGCCGCGACGCCGAGCAATTGCGGCGGCGTGCTGCAGCCGCCGTGCCCGACCGCCGACAGTTCGCACGACCGTTTCAGCCTCCAGCATGGCGGCGTGTTCGGCGTGCTGCGCACACCGGGGCGCGTCTATGGCATCGGCCGCATCGGCTACCAGTACATCAACACCAGCCTGCCGGAGCTGGATGGCCGCCACAGCGGCGTGGCCTGGAGCGCCGGCGCGGGCCTGCACTACAGCAGCGACATCTCCGGCGTCGAACTGCTGTACACCCATGTTTCCAACAACGTGCGCTACTGGGGGCTGAGCCTCAGCTACGGCTTCGGCCGCAGCAAGAAGCCGCTGGCAGCCGAAAAAACCGACACACCATGACGACACTGGGAACGCCGCTCAGCGGCAACGCCATCCGACTGCTGCTCCTGGGCAGCGGCGAACTGGGCAAGGAATTGATCCTCGAGGCGCAGCGCTACGGCGTGGAGTGCATCGCCGTGGATCGTTACGCGAACGCGCCCGCCATGCAGGTGGCGCACCGCAGCCACGTCATCAACATGCTCGACGGCGCCGAGATCCGCCGCCTGGTGGAGCTGGAGAATCCGCACTTCATCGTGCCGGAGATCGAGGCCATCCACACGCCGACGCTGATCGAACTCGAAGCCGAGGGCCGCACCGTGATCCCGACCGCACGCGCGGCGCGGCTGACCATGGATCGCGAGGGCATTCGCCGCCTTGCTGCCGAGGAACTGCAGCTGCCGACCTCGCCGTACCGCTTTGCCGACAGCGAGGCGCAGTTCCGCGTCGCCGTGCGCGAGATCGGCATGCCCTGCGTGGTCAAGCCGGTGATGTCGTCTTCCGGCAAGGGCCAGAGCACCATCCGCGGCGAATCCGACATCGCCCATGCCTGGCAGTACGCGCAGCAGGGCGGACGCAGCGGCGCCGGCCGCGTGATCGTCGAGGGCTTCATCGAGTTCGACTACGAAATCACTCTGCTGACGGTGCGCCATGTGGAAGGCACCAGCTTCTGCGCGCCGATCGGCCACCTGCAGATCGATGGCGACTACCGCGAGTCCTGGCAGCCGCAGCCGATGACGCCGGCGGTGCTGCGCAAGGCCGAGCAGGTCGCCGAGAAGATCACGGCGGCACTGGGCGGCCGCGGCGTGTTCGGCGTGGAACTGTTCGTGCGTGGCGACGAGGTGATTTTCAGCGAGGTCTCGCCGCGCCCGCACGACACCGGGCTGGTGACGCTGATCTCGCAGGATCTTTCCGAGTTCGCGCTGCACGTCCGCGCCATCCTCGGCCTGCCGATCCCGGTGATCCGGCAGCGCGGGCCATCGGCGTCCTGCGCCCTGCTCTGCGAGGGCGAGCGCAAGGCGCCGGTGTTCGCGGGCCTGGCGCAGGCCCTGGTCGAGGCCGACACCCAGTTCCGCCTGTTCGGCAAGCCGGAGATCGTCGGCAAGCGCCGCATGGGTGTGGCCCTGGCCCTCGGCGAGAGCATCGAGGCGGCGCGCGCCCGCGCCCGGCGCTCGGCAGCGGCAGTGACGCTGGCCTGAGCGACGGCTAGGGGATCAGCGCCCGCGCCCGCAGTGCATCGCTGAGACGCTCGTCGTCGCCGGCGCCTGCGGCCAGCGTGGCCGGCATGTGGGCGACGACGCGGCCGCGATCCTCGTCGCCGGCAGCCAGCAGCGCGATCTGCACGCGTGCCAGGCAGGTGGCGGAGGTGTCGCCGGAACGCAGATCGGTCAGACCGATGTCCAGGCGCAAGCCCACGCCCTCGAAACCGCGCATCTGGTGCGCGAAATCGCGCGACAGGTCCTCGAGGTAGTCCACCGCATTGTGCGGATCGGAGATCATCACGGCGATGAAGCCGTAGTCGCTCCAGCGGCCGACCCAGTCGCTGCGGCGCTTGAGCCGGATGCGCAGGAATTCTCCGCACAGCGACAGGCCGCGCCTGGCGGCATCGTGGCCGAAACGTTCGCGCACGGTATCGTGGCGGTGCAGTTCCAGCAGGGCGATGCAGAAGGTCTGCTCCGAGCGCTCGGCCAGGCTCAGGGCCAGGCGCAGGTACTCGTCGGCGCTGCGCCGGCCGGGCAGTCCGGTCAGCGGATCGCAGGCGCTCAGTTCCTGGATGCCGCGCGCGAGATCGCGGTTGGCTTCCATCAGCTTGCGCACCTGGCGCATCAGTTCGCCGGTCTCGCCATCCAGGTCGGTGGGAATCGGCATGACGATGCGCTCGCGGTGGTAAGTGCGCAGCGCCAGCAGCGTCATCTGCAGCGGCGCTAGCAGGTGGCCGAGCAAGGCGTGCAGCAGCAGGCCGCAGGGCAGCAGCGCCAGGGTGGCGAGCAGGGCGGCGCCCAGCAGACCCGGCTGGCGCCCGATGGCATAGAACAGCAGGCACAGCACCGGCAGCGACAGCACGCCCAGCGCCGCGCTGCTCAAGCGGCCCTGCAGTTCGGCCGCCGGCAGCCGCCGGATCAGGCGGCGATAGATTTTGAGCGTGGGGGACGGGACCGACATGGACCGGTGCGGTGGCGGGCAGGCGCCCACCTTGCCCGTCGGCCGGCGCACCCGCCAGAGGCCGCGGGCGCCAGCGGTAGTCCTCGGCGGACGAAGCCGACCTGCGGCCTCAGGCCGGGGTTTGAACGGCTCCCGGCGGCAGCACGTCGTCGAGCCAGAAGGCGGCGACGCGCGCCATCAACCCGCGCAAGGCCTCGTAATCGAAGGGTTTGACCAGGTAACCGTTGGCACGCAGCCGGTAGGCCTCCTGCACGTCGCTGAGGTGGCGGGAGCTGGTCAGCATCAGCACCGGCAGCAGGCCCAGGTGGGCGTCGGCCCGCAGGCGGGAGAGCAGATCCAGGCCGCTGATGCCGGGCAGCTGGATGTCCAGCAGGATCAGGGCCGGCAGTGGCGCGCCCGTGGCCACGCGGTCAGCCAGCAGGCGCAGGGCCTCGGGGGCGCTGCCGGCGATGCTCAGGCGGATATCGCCGCCGATTTCGGCGAAGGCTTCCCGGCACAGGGCCTGGTCGGCGGGATTGTCCTCGACCAGCAGGATTTCGCGTTGGGCCATGCGTGGGGGCGGCGGGGCGGGGGAGATTCGTCCTCATCCTGCCATAGCCCGCGCCGTCCGAAACGGGTGGATGGGTGGGTATTTCCCCGCCCCTATCGCCGTAAAGTGCATGCGCGTAAACTACGCGACCTTTTTTGTGCGCCGCATCATTGCCATGATTCAGAATCTCCGCAACATCGCCATCATCGCCCACGTCGACCACGGCAAGACCACCCTCGTCGACAAGCTGCTGCGCCAGTCGCAGACCCTCGATGCCCGCGAGAACCTGGGCGAGCGCATCATGGACTCCAACGACCTGGAGCGTGAGCGCGGCATCACCATCCTGGCCAAGAACACCGCGATCCGCTGGACCGACAAGCGCAACGGCACCGAGTACCGCATCAACATCGTCGACACCCCGGGCCACGCCGACTTCGGCGGTGAGGTCGAGCGCGTGCTGTCGATGGTGGACTGCGTGTGCCTGCTGGTGGACGCGCAGGACGGCCCGATGCCGCAGACCCGCTTCGTGACGCAGAAGGCGTTCGCGATGGGCCTCAACCCCATCGTCGTGGTCAACAAGATCGACCGCCCGGGCGCACGCGCGCACTGGGTGCAGGACCAGGTGTTCGACCTGTTCGACAAGCTCGGCGCCACCGACCAGCAGCTCGACTTCACCACGGTCTACGCCTCGGCCCTGGGCGGCTACGCCGGCGACAACCCGGACATCCGCGAAGGCAACATGGATTTCCTGTTCGAGACCATCGTCGACAAGGTGCCGCCGCCGAACGTCGACGTGAATGGTCCGTTCCAGATGCAGATCACCTCGCTGGCCTACAGCAGCTATGTCGGCGTCATCGGCACCGGCCGCGTCAAGCGCGGCAAGATCAAGCCGAACACGCCGGTGAGCGTGGTGGCGCGCGATGGCAAGGTGCGCAACGGCAAGGTGCTGCAGGTGCTGGGCTTCATGGGCCTGGACAAGCATGAGGTGCCGGAAGCCAGCGCTGGCGACATCATCGCCATCACCGGCATCGAGGAACTGGGTATCTCCGAGACCGTCTGCGACGCCAAGGTGCCGGAGCAGCTGCCGACGCTGCAAGTGGACGAGCCGACCATGACCATGATTTTCGAGGTCAACAAGTCGCCGTTCGCGGGCAAGGAAGGCAAGTTCGTCACCTCGCGCCAGATCGGCGACCGCCTGCAGAAGGAACTCAAGACCAACGTCGCGCTGCGCGTCGAGCCGGGCGAGTCGCCGGATCAGTTCCGCGTCTCCGGCCGCGGTCTGCTGCATCTCTCCGTGCTGCTCGAGAACATGCGCCGCGAGGGTTACGAAATCGCCGTGGCGCGTCCGCAGGTCATCACCAAGGAAATCGACGGCGTCATCAACGAGCCTTACGAGACGCTGGTGGCCGACGTCGAGGAAGGTCACCAGGGTGCGGTGATCCAGGGGCTCGCCGAGCGTGGCGGCAAGATGCAGAACATGGTGCCGGACGGTCGCGGCCGCGTGCGCCTGGAATACATCATCTCCTCGCGCGGCCTGATCGGCTTCCGCACCGACTTCATCAACTCCACCGGCGGCACCGGCCTGCTGTTCCACAACTTCGATCACTTCGGTCCGCTGACCGAGTCCAGCGACATCGGCCAGCGCTACAACGGCGTGATGATCTCCAATGAGCAGGGCAAGGTGCCGGCCTACGCGCTGTTCGGTCTGCAGGAGCGCGGCAAGATGATCTCCGGCGTGGGCGACGAGGTCTACGAAGGCCAGATCGTCGGCATCCATTCGCGCGAGAACGATCTCGTCGTCAATGTCCTGCGCGAGAAGAAGCTCACCAACATGCGTGCGTCGGGTTCGGATGAAAACATCATCCTGACGCCGCCGATCCGCTTCTCGCTGGAACAGGCGCTGGAGTTCATCAATAGCGATGAACTGGTTGAGCTGACGCCGCAGTCGATCCGCGTGCGCAAGAAGTTCCTCAAGGAGCACGAGCGCAAGCGCGCCGACCGCGCCTGAGTTTCAGGCATTGAAAAAGGGCCGCGATTGCGGCCCTTTTTCGTTGTCGCGCTTCACGGTCTGCGCGCGTGATGCGGATGATGAGGCTTCCTGGCGTGATGATGGCGCGCGGTTTTCGCCTTGTGTGCCCGGTGGTGATTGGCCCGTTGGGCCTGGTGGACCGGCGGGGCGGGTTGCGTCACCGGCACGGCAGCGGGGACCGGGCCCGGCGCGCTTTGCGCAAAGGCGCCGGTGGCAAACAGGCCGAGGCTGGCGGCAAGAATGGCGTGACGGATGTGCATGACAGTCTCCTGGGTGGCGGGCGCGATTGCTCGCCGTGGCGCCATTTCAGCAAGCGGCGGTGAATGGCCCCTGAATTCTCGTCTGCATCCGACGGCGGCGGACGGTCGGCATCGTCGGGTGATGCAGACGTTCGGAGACCGCGAACAGGCCCACCCGCTGTGCCACAAATCACTTCTAAAAATATTATAAAATATTATACAAATTTATATTTAACGTATTTTATATAACATCTGCCGTCCGGCCTGTGGCGACAGCGGGTGGCGCTTTCAGGGCGTGGCAAAGACGCCCACATGCTTCAGTCGGTGCCGCTGGCGCAGGCGTTCTGCGGCTTGTGCCGCTTCCATGCGGCTGGCGTAAGTGCCGGTGACGACGCGGTAGGTCCCGGGCGCCGTGGCCGCTTCAACCTGGCAGGCGAGGCCCTCCGCCTTGAGCCGGCGCGCGACGCGCTCGGCCCCCGGGCGATCCGCCAGCGTGGCCAGCGCGACGCTCCAGTGTCGTGGGACGGGCGGCGTGACGGCGTCCGGCGGGCTGGCAGCGGGCGATGGCGCGGCGGCCTGGGGCGGTGCGGCGCGGGCGGCCAGCAGGCGCGCCTTCAACTCGGCTTCGCCTTGCGGCAACAGACGCAGGCTGTCAGCGCCGGCATCGTGCTGCACGCAGTCCCCCGCGCGGTCGAGCCGCTGCGCGCCGACCTCGCCGGTGATTTCCAGCGCGCCCTGGTGCAGGCACACGCCCTCCCCGAGGCTGCCGACGTAAGCCCAGAGGTCGGCGCCCAGCGCGCGCAGGCGCAGGGGGCCGAGATTGATGCGGTAGTCGTGCGGTGGCCGGTTGGAGGCCGGATAGGCGTCCAGTTCCAGAGCGCCGGTCAGCAATTGCAGCCGCAGCAGCGGACCGCGACCGGGCACCGCCTCGTCGAGGCTGTGGATGAAGACGACGCTGCGTTCGTCCAGGGTGAAGACGCTGTCGCCACCCAGCTGCAGGCCGGCGCTGCCGTGAGGGCCGGTGCGGAGGGTGTCGCCGCCCGTCACGGGTTGTTGCGGCAGCAGTGGCCCGAGATCGTCCTCGTGCAGCAGCTGCGCGGGTGGCGTGACGCTGACGGTCTGCAGCGGCGTCTGGGCCTGGACGGCCAGCGGTGCGGCGAGCAGCAGGACAAGCAGGATCAGGTGCATGGTGCATGATTCCGCAAAGGCCGCGGGCGTCGCAAGCCGTGCTAGCATTCGCGCGCGGACGCAGACCAGAACAGCACAACCGCCATCCCATGCCCGACGCGCAAGCTTCGCCCGATCCTTTCCCTGCCGACGGCATGACCGACAGCGGCACCCGCGCATGAGTGGCACTTTCACGATGCGCGCCGCAATCGGGACCTTGGGGGCTTCGGCGTCTTCCGCTCATTCCCGCACCCGCTCTCGCAGGCTGTCGCCTGCTCGAGGCGACGTGTCATGAGCGGCGCCTCTGCTGACTGCGTGAGACTCTGGAGTGGTGTGCGGGTCGGCGCCCTCCGCTCGCTCCCGCTCCCACGCTCGCGGACTTCGTCCGCTCACGGCCCCGTGTCATGAGCGGCGCCTTCACGATGCGCACTGAAATCCGGATATTAGGCATCTCGGCGTCTTCCGCTCATTCCCGCACCCACTCTCGCAGGCGGTCGCCTGCTCAAGGCGCCGTGTCATGAGCGGGATTGTCGTCGTCGATCAGCGTGCCGACTGGCCGGTAGATATTCCGGGCGTCGAGGTCGTCACCGCCTGGGATTACCTCACGCACGAGAGCCACACGCGTGCGCCGCGCACCACGCGCATCTACAACCTCTGCCGCTCCTTCAGCTATCAGAGCACCGGCTATTACGTGTCGCTGCTGGCCAGCGCGCGCGGTCACAAGCCGCTGCCGGAAGTCACCACGATCCAGGACCTCAAGCTGGCCGAGTCGCCTTCGGTGCTCAACGACGAGATCGAAGAGCTGATCCAGCATAGCCTCGCACGCATCGGCTCGTCCGAGTACGTGATGAACGTGTACTTCGGCGAATCGCTGGCCAAGCGCCACGAGCGCCTGGCGCGGGCGCTGTTCAATCTCTTCCCCGCGCCGCTGCTGCAGGCCACCTTCGTCTATCGCGACGACGAGTGGCGCGTCGATGCCCTGGGTGCCATCGCCCTGGGCGAGGTGCCGCCCTCGCATCACGAGCTGCTGTACCAGGCCGCGCGCGAGTACTTCACGCGCAAACGCAGCCCGCGAACCAAGAAGGAATCGGCGCGCTACGACCTCGCCATCCTGGTCAATGAGGATGAGAAAGAGCCGCCGTCCAACGGCCGTGCGCTGAAGCTGTTCGAAAAGGCGGCGGAGGATCTCGGGTTCGACGTCGAGTTTCTCGACAAGGGCGACTACGGCCACGTCGCCGAATTCGATGCCCTGTTCATCCGCGAGACCACGGCGGTCAACCATCACACCTACCGCTTCAGCCGCCGCGCCGCGCGCGAGGGGCTGGTGGTGGTGGACGATCCGGTCTCGATTCTGCGCGCCGCCAACAAGGTGTTTCTGGCGCAGTTGATGGAGCGCCACCGCATCCCGCAGCCCAAGACCATGCTGCTGCACCGGGGCAACATCAGCCACGCGGCGCGCGAGCTGGGGTTTCCCTGCGTGCTGAAGCAGCCGGACTCGCAGTTCTCCAAGGGCGTGATCAAGGTCGAGAGCGAGGCCGAGCTCAAGCGCCAGACCCGCGAGATGCTGGAGCGCTCCGATCTCATCATCGCGCAGTCTTTCGAGCCCACCGAGTACGACTGGCGCGTCGGCGTGCTCGACGGGCAGCCGCTCTATGCCTGCCGCTACTACATGGCCAAGGATCACTGGCAGGTGGTCAAGCGCGGCAAGAACGGTGGCAAGCAGGAAGGCAACCACGAGACGCTGGACGTCAAGGACGTGCCGCCCCAGGTGCTCAAGATCGCGGTCGATGCCGCCCGCGCGGTCGGCAACGGCCTTTACGGCGTTGATCTCAAGCAGTTCGGCAAGGTGGTGAAGGTGATCGAGGTCAACGACAACCCGAACATCGACTTCGGCGTCGAGGACCTGTTCCTCAAGGAAACGCTCTACAAGAAGATCATGGAGTACTTCCTCAAGCGCCTGGAGGCGCGCACGCGCACGTGAGTGGCGCGCGCATTCGCCGCGGTGCGCCACGCGACGCCGCCGCCATCCTGTCGATGGAGGCGCATTTCCCTTCGGATCGCATGTCGGCGCGCTCGGTGCGCCATTTTCTGCGCGCGCCCAGCGCACACGTCTGGGTGGTCGAGAGCGGTGATCACCTGTCGGGCTCGCTGATTCTGCTGACGCGTCGTGGCGGGCGCAGCGCCCGCATCTATTCGGTGATCGTCCTGCCGGAGATGCGCGGCCAGGGGCTGGCGGCGCGTCTGGTGGCCGAGGCCGAGGCCGAGGCACGGCGGCTGAACCTCGAGGCAGTCACGCTGGAAGTGCGCCGGGACAACGTGCCGGCACAGGCGTTGTACCGCAAGCTCGGCTACGTCGAGGTACGCACACTGCCCGGGTTCTACGACGACGGCGCCGATGGACTGCGCCTGCGCAAAGCGCTTTAGAACGGTTTGACCACCGCCAGCAGCACCATGGCGATCAGGAACAGCGCCGGGATTTCGTTGACGACGCGATAGAAGCGCGCGCTGCGGGTATTGCTGCGCGTACGGAAACGCTTGATCGGCACGATCAGCCAGTGGTGATAGCCGATCAGCAGCAGGGCGAGGCCGAACTTGGCATGCAGCCAGCCGGTCTGCACCGGCCAGTAGCCCAGCCACAGCCACAGCCCGAGCACGACGGTGCCCAGCATGCCGATGCTCATGATGGCGAACAGCTTGCGCTCCATCGTCACGAAGCGCTGGTGCTCTGCCTCGCCGGTCGCCTCCGTGTGGTAGACGAACAGGCGCGGCAGGTAGAACAGGCCGGCGAACCAGGTCACCATGAAGATGATGTGGAAGGCTTTGATCCAGAGCATGGGGTTTCCTTAGAGGCGTCGCCGCGCATGACGTAACCGGCGATACGTCCTATTATCGCGCCCTTGCTTTTGGATTGGCACGGATATGATCAAGGTCGGCATTGTCGGCGGCACCGGATATACGGGTGCCGAGCTGTTGCGGATACTCTCGCAGCATTCGCAGGTGGAAGTGCGCATTCTCACCTCGCGGCAGGAGGCCGGCCGGCGCGCGGACGCCCTGTACCCCTCGCTGCGCGGGCATACCGACCTCAGCTACAGCGTGCCCGACGTCGCCGCGCTCAAGGCCTGCGACGCGGTGTTTTTCGCCACGCCGCACGGCACGGCGATGCAGATGGCGCCGGACCTGGTTGCGGCGGGCGTCAAGGTGATCGACCTGTCAGCCGACTTCCGGCTGCAGGACAAGGCCCAATTCACCCGCTGGTACAAGCTGGAGCACAGCGCGCCCGATCTGCTGAAGGAATCGGTCTACGGCCTGCCGGAAATCCACCGCGCCCGCATCCGCAAGGCCCGGGTGATCGGCAATCCGGGCTGTCATGCCACGGCGACGCAGCTGGCCCTGCTGCCGCTGCTGGCGGCCGGGGTGATCGAAACCGACGGCATCATTGCCGACAGCAAGACCGGCATCTCCGGCGCCGGCCGTGAGCTGAAGCTGGGTTCGATGTACAGCGAGACCGCCGACATGCTCAAGGCTTACGGCGTTGCCGGTCACCGGCACCAGGCCGAGATCGATCAGGAACTGGGTGCCGTCGCCGGCGGTCCGGTGAGCGTGACATTCGTGCCGCACCTGACGCCGATGATCCGCGGCATCCACGTCACGGCCTACGCACGGCTCAAGGACCGCGCGGCGGATCTGCAGGCCCTGTTCGAGGCCCGCTACCACGATGAACCGTTCGTCGATGTGATGCCGGCGGGCGAGCACCCGGAAACGCGCTCGGTGCGTGGCGCCAACGTCTGCCGTATCGCCGTGCACAAGGCGCCGGACGGCAAGACCGCGGTGGTGCTGTCGGTGATCGACAACCTGGTCAAGGGCGCCTCCGGCCAGGCGGTACAGTGCATGAACCTGATGTTCGGCCTCGAGGAAACGCTGGGGCTGCAGGCGCCGCCGCTGATGCCGTGAAACACACGATCGTCATCCAGCGCCACCGACCGTGGCTGCGGCCGGCGCTGATCGCTGGCGGTTCCGCGGCGCTGGCACTGGGCGGATTTGCGCTTTACAGCTACACGCGCACGCACACGGTGTCGGATTTCGAGCGGGCGCAGCTCGAGGTGGAACAGCTGCGCGACGAACGCCGCCAGCTCACGCGCGACCTGCGCGAGGCCCGCAAGGAAGTCGCGGATCTCAAGGACCAGGTGGTCTATGTACAGCGCTCCGGCGAGATCGACACCCAGGCCTGCGGCGAGGTGAAGAATTCGCTGGCCAGCCTGCAGGCCGAGGCCGCGGATCTGCGCGAACAGCTCGCGTTCTACCGCGGCATCGTCTCGCCCGACCTGTCCAAGGCCGGTGTGCGCATCTATGACCTCAAGCTGACGCGCGGCGCCGATGACCGCAGCTACCGTTACGAGTTGGCGCTGATCCAATCGGTACGCCACGACCGCCGCATCGACGGCCGCATCGACCTGGCCATCGAGGGCATACAGGGTGGCGCACGGCAGTCCCTGCGCTGGGACAACCTGGTCGGTGGCGATGCCAAAAATCTGCTATTTTCCTTCAAGTATTTCGAAGAATTCTCCGGCGAGCTGCATCTACCGCCCGGTTTCAAGCCCTTGCGTGTCTCCGCCAGGCTGGTCACTGATGTGGAAGGCGCACCGCCGGTCGAGGACCAGTTCGACTGGGCCAAGATCGTGGCCAGTCCCTAGGGGGAGCGCATCATGAGCAAACTATTCGGCAGCAGCCCGGCCAAGAGCACCGGCAGCGTGGATACGCTGATCGGCCGTCAGACCGAGATTCTGGGCGATGTCCGTTTTACCGGCGGCCTGCATGTGGACGGGCGGATCAAGGGCAAGGTGGACTGCTCGGGCGACAAGACCTCGTCCCTGTCGGTCAGCGAGACCGGCGCCATTGAAGGCGACGTTCGCGTCCCCAATATCGTATTGAACGGCCAGGTGACCGGCGACGTGCACGCCTCCGGCAAGATCACCCTGGCCGCCAAGGCGCGCGTGGTGGGCAATGTCTACTACCGCATACTCGAGATGCAGGGCGGCGCCGCCGTCAACGGCCAGCTGGTCCACGAGACGGGCGACGGCATGGCGGCGCTGACGCATCAGAAAAGCAGCGAGGCGACCACGGATGAACTCCGCGAAGCCCGTCGCATGAAGGGGCTGGCCAACTAGCCCAGAGGTTCGTGTCATGGCGTTATCAGAAACCGCAGTTCCGGCGCCCGCGCCGGTCATCTTCACCGACTCCGCCGCCCTCAAGGTGCGCGAGCTGCTGAACGAAGAAGACAACCCCGACCAGATGCTGCGGGTATTCGTCACCGGCGGCGGCTGTTCCGGGTTCCAGTACGGCTTCAAGTTCGACGTCGCCACCGAAGAAGGCGATACGGTGGTGGAAAAGCACGGCGTCACCCTGCTGATCGACCCGATGAGCATCCAGTATCTGGATGGGGCCGAAATCGACTACAAGGAATCGGTCGAAGGCGCGCAGTTCGTGATTCGTAACCCCAACGCGACCACCACCTGCGGCTGCGGGTCGTCGTTTTCTGTCTGAGCGTAATGGCGGGATCTTGACCGGCAGCCCCTGGGCTGCCGGTTTTGTTTTGCGCGAACGTTTCAGCGGGCCGGCGGGCGCCACCCGCTCGGTGATGCTGAGGCGCTATGGATGTTATAAATTAATTATAAATTATAAAATTATAATATAATTAATCACAATTTCCGTACCCGGATCCGGCACAGCGGGTGGCTGCGGTGGATCGGATCAGGCGCGGTAAATCCCGCCGAGGATGGTGCGGGCGGTGGCGCCGGTGACGGTCGGCAGGTTGCCGGGCAGACCGTCCAGCGTCTGCACCGCCAGCCAGGCAAACGCCGCAGCTTCCACCCAGTCGGCATCCAGACCGTGTGCGCCGGTGGTCTCGACGGGAAGGCCGGTGAGGGCCGCCAGACGCCCCATCAGCATGCGATTGCGCGCGCCGCCACCGCAGACCAGCAGACGGCGCGCTTCGGGGGCATGGCCGCGCACGGCGTCGCCGATGCTGCGTGCGGTGAGTTCGCAGAGGGTGCGCTGAACATCTTCCGGTCGGAGCGCGTCGAGCCCGACAAAACGCTGCCGGACCCAGTCGAGATTGAACTGGCCACGGCCGGTGCTTTTCGGTGGTGGCAGGGCGAAATAGGGATCGCTCAGCAAGGCGTCCAGCAAGGGCTGCAGCAGCGTGCCGCTGGCGGCGTAGTCGCCATCACGGTCGTAGGCTTCGCCGCGGTGCTGGTGAATCCACTCGTCCATCAGGCCATTGCCCGGGCCGGTGTCGAAGCCGCGCACGTCGTCGTGTCGCGGCAGACAGGTGACGTTGGCGATGCCGCCGATGTTGACCACGCAGCGGGATTCGCCGGCATCGGCGAACACGGCTTGGTGAAAGGCGGGCACCAGTGGCGCGCCTTCACCGCCCAGGGCGATGTCCTTGCGTCGGAAGTCCGCGACCGTGGTCAACCCGCTGCGGGCTGCAATGCGATTGGGATTGCCCAGCTGCAGGCTGCTGCCGACGCCGCGCGGATCATGAAACACGGTCTGGCCGTGGCTGCCGATGGCGCGGACTTGGTTCGGTGCGGCGCCCGCGGCGTGCAGCAGGGCCTTGGCTGCGTCGGTAAAGACATCCGCCACGGCGTTGTCCAGTTCGGCGTACTCGCGCAGGGGAATGGCGGGCTCATCGCGCTGCAGGCGCAGCAGCCGCTGGCGCAAGGCGTCGGGATAAGGCGTGGCATGCGTCGCCATCAAGCTGGCGAAGCGACTGCCCTCGAAGGCACATAACGCAGCGTCGACACCATCCATGCTGGTGCCGGAGATCAAACCAATGGCCAGCGTGCGCATCGGGCGCACGCCGGCTAGCGCTGCGCCTTGACCTGACTGGCCTGCGCGTACTGCGTCGGCTTGTTCATGCCGTCCAGTTGCGCGAGAACCTCGGCGTTTTGCGCGTGCCACTTGGCGATCTGCACGCGGCTCAAGGGGTTGGCGCGCGGCAGTGCGACCGTGATCGGGTTCTTGTGCACGCCATTGACGCGGAATTCATAGTGCAGATGCGGCGCGGTTGCGAGACCGGTCATGCCGACGTAGGCCACGACCTGGCCCTGGCGGACGGCACTGCCTTCGCGCAGGCCCTGGCGGAAGCGCGACAGGTGCGCGTAAACCGTTTCGTAGTGCGAGCCGTGCTTGAGCACCAGGACATTGCCATAGCCGTGCTTAACGCCGCGGAATTCGACGGTGCCGTCGGCGGTGGCGTGAACCGGCGTGCCGATGGCGGCGGCGTAATCCACGCCCTTGTGTGCGCGGATGATGTTGAGGATCGGGTGACGGCGCGCGAGATTGAAGCCGGAGCTGATGCGGGCGAAATCCACCGGCGTGCGGATGAACGCTTTGCGCAGCGACAGGCCTTCCGGCGTGTAGTAGGCCACGGCGCCGCCCTTGTCGACGTAGCGCATCGCGCGATAGGTCTTGCCTTGGTTGACGAACTCGGCCGCCAGGATGTCGCCGTTGCGCAGCTTCTCGCCGTCTTTCTTGTAGATGGTGTCGTAGACCACGGAGAAACGGTCGCCGTCGCGCAGGTCGAGCGCAAAATCGATGTCGTAGGCAAACAGATCGGCCATCGCCATGATCATGCGGTTGGACAAGCCGGCTTTGAGGCCGGCGGCGAACAGCGAGCTGTCGATGACGCCGCTGGCGTGCTCGATGTGATGCTCGAGCTCGGCTTCCAGCGTGATCGCCTCGAGCTTGTCATTGACGCGGCGCACCTGCAGGGTGTGCGTGGCGTCGATTTCATAGGAGAGTTCGTCGAGGCGATCCTCGGCGTTCTTGCGCAGGCTGATTTTCTCCCCGGCGCGCAGTGTCTTCAGGCTGGCGGTCACCTTGCCCAGCGCGACCAGGTCCAGCCAGTCGTCCTTGGGCATGCCCTGGGCTTCGATGATGGAGGAGATGTTCTGCCCGGGCTTGACCGTGACGGTGACCCAGTCGCTGGACTGCGGCACAGGCAGCGCGTCGCTGACCGTATCCTGAATGCTTTCATCAAAATTGCCGCCGGCGGCGGCATCGCCACCAAAAGCCGCGGCAGCTTCCGCTGCGTTGGCGGGCGGAGCCTGGCGGCTGGCCGTGCCCTCCCGCGTCATCAGGGCGATGAGACTGACCGCGCAGAGCGTGGCAAACAGGACCGAACGGCGCGCCGCCGACCTGCGCGGCGCGGGGCTTGGGCTATAATCCAACTTCATCTAATTGATCCCAATAATAAATAGGCCGCTTTTCAGCGGTCTTTCCCCCAAAATTTCCTGATGTGATGCAGTTCAAATTTTAGGATTCGTGAGCGTAAGAAAACATAATTCCCCATGCGGTGCAAGCAGTTCCGTATGGTAGTTATGACTCTGCCTAAAGTTCTATAAAACAAAACGAGGGCTGCCCCCTCGGTCCAGAGACGCCTGAAATGACGCTTGAAATATCCGAACTGGAGCGCGGTACAGAAGAAATTATTCCGCACGAAGAGTTCCGTGCCCGTGTGCGCGAAGCGACGCTTGCAGGTCGGAGGATGAGGATCAAGGCAGGGTTCGACCCTACTGCGAAGGATCTGCATTTGGGGCACACCCTGCTTCTGAACAAGCTGCGCGCCTTCCAGGAGTCGGGGCACGAAGCGATTTTCCTGATCGGCGATTTCACCGGAATGATCGGGGACCCGACCGGGAAAAATGAGACGCGCAAGCCTTTGACACGCGAGCAGGTCGAGGAAAACGCCCAGACCTATAAGGCGCAGGTGTTCAAGATCCTCGATCCTGAGCGCACAACGATTGCATTCAACAGCCAGTGGCTCGACAAGTTGGGTGCGGAGGGGATGATCCGCCTGGCGGCGCAGCATACGGTCGCCCGCATGCTGGAGCGGGACGACTTCAGCAAGCGCTACCGGGAAGGCCAACCGATCGCCGTGCACGAGTTCCTGTATCCGCTGCTGCAGGGTTATGACTCAGTGGCGCTCAAGGCCGACGTCGAGCTTGGGGGGACCGATCAGAAATTCAATTTGCTGGTGGGGCGTCACCTGCAGCATGCCCACGGACAGAAAGCGCAGTGCATCATGACTGTCCCCATCCTGGAGGGCTTGGACGGGGTGCAGAAAATGTCGAAGTCGTTGGGCAACTACATCGGGGTCAATGATGCGCCCTCGGAAATGTTCGGCAAGGTCATGTCGATTTCCGATGACCTGATGTGGCGCTACTACGATTTGCTGTCGTTCAAGCCGTTGACTGAGATCGCTGCGCTGCGCCAAAGCCTGGCTCAGGGCGCGAATCCGCGTGACATCAAAATGGAACTGGGTAGCGAGCTGGTCTCTCGCTTCCACGGGGGGGGGGCGGGCGAGCGCGCCAAGGCGGCCTTTATCGCCCAGTTTTCGCAGGGCCATTTGCCGGAGAACATTCCCGAGGTGCAGATCGCCACGCCCCCGGCTGGGTTGCCATTGGCGCAGGTGCTTCGACAGGCGGCGTTGGTTTCAAGCAATACGGAAGGCAACCGCATGATCGAGCAGCGCGCAGTGAAGGTCGATCAGCAGCGGGTAGAAGATCGCTCGCTGGTGCTGCCGCCGGGTGGGCCGTACCTATTGCAGGTTGGGGCGCGGCGATATGCGCGCGCCCTGCTCAAGGTCCAGGCTTGATTACAACGCCCCGCATAGCGGGGCGTTGTCGCGAATGGGCGGCGCGATTTTCCGATCAAAAAATCCCGTTTGAGATAAAAAATATAAAAAAACGACAATAAACGATAAAAATAAGTGCCAATTTTGCGCGTTCAAACGGGGTGAGCTTGTCGCGCAACAAACTAAAAATCGTTATTGATCAGCAAGTTAATATTTTCTTCACATTCCGGTGTTGACGCCCCTCCAGCCCTATGTAGAATTCGCCTCCCCGCTGACGGCGAATTCGAAAAAAACGAAACGCCGAAAGCCTTGATCTTTAACAGTAAAAGCAAGTGATTTGTGTGGGTGCTCCCGTATGCATGGCGAAGCCATTCAGCATTACGAGAGTATCAACGTGAGCCAAGTTAATTGAGTCCACGTGATAACTCTTTCGCACTGAAGACCCGCAAGGGTTCAGGTGCAATCCGATTAGATTTAATTGGAGAGTTTGATCCTGGCTCAGATTGAACGCTGGCGGCATGCCTAACACATGCAAGTCGAACGAGCTGTAGCAATACAGCTAGTGGCGGACGGGTGAGGAATACATAGGAATTTGCCTTTAAGTGGGGGATAGCCCGGGGAAACTCGGAGTAATACCGCATGATGTCGAAAGACCAAAGCAGGGGACCGCAAGGCCTTGCGCTTTTAGAGAAGCCTATGTCGGATTAGCTAGTTGGTGAGGTAATGGCTCACCAAGGCGACGATCCGTAGCTGGTCTGAGAGGACGATCAGCCACACTGGAACTGAGACACGGTCCAGACTCCTACGGGAGGCAGCAGTGGGGAATATTGGACAATGGGCGAAAGCCTGATCCAGCAATGCCGCGTGTGTGAAGAAGGCCTTCGGGTTGTAAAGCACTTTAAGCAGGGAAGAAAAAATCGGCGATAACATCGCCGGTCTTGACGGTACCTGAAGAATAAGCACCGGCTAACTCTGTGCCAGCAGCCGCGGTAATACAGAGGGTGCAAGCGTTAATCGGATTTACTGGGCGTAAAGCGTGTGTAGGTGGTTGGGAAAGTCAATTGTGAAAGCCCAGGGCTTAACTCTGGAACTGCTTTTGATACTGTCCAACTAGAATTCGGTAGAGGGAGGCGGAACTCCAGGTGTAGCGGTGAAATGCGTAGATATCTGGAAGAACACCAATGGCGAAGGCAACCTCCTGGGCCTGAATTGACACTGAGACACGAAAGCGTGGGGATCAAACAGGATTAGATACCCTGGTAGTCCACGCCGTAAACGATGAGAACTTGACGTCGGTTTGCTCTGCGAATCGGTGTCGTAGCTAACGCGTTAAATATCCCGCCTGGGAAGTACGGTCGCAAGATTAAAACTCAAAGAAATTGACGGGGGCCCGCACAAGCGGTGGAGTATGTGGTTTAATTCGATGCAACGCGCAGAACCTTACCTGGTCTTGACATGTCGCGAACCCTGCAGAGATGCGGGGGTGCCTTCGGGAACGCGAACACAGGTGCTGCATGGCTGTCGTCAGCTCGTGTCGTGAGATGTTGGGTTAAGTCCCGCAACGAGCGCAACCCTTGCCATTAGTTGCCATCAGGTTAGGCTGGGCACTTTAATGGAACTACCGGCGATGAGCCGGGGGAGGGTAAGGATGACGTCAAGTCCTCATGGCCCTTATAGGCTGGGCTACACACGTGCTACAATGGTGGTGACAGTGGGCAGCGAGACAGCGATGTCGAGCTAATCTCCAAAAGCCATCTCAGTTCGGATTGCACTCTGCAACTCGAGTGCATGAAGTTGGAATCGCTAGTAATCGCGGATCAGCAT
>SSEB01000019.1 GCA_008012115.1 Nevskiaceae bacterium | reverse complement strand
GCTGCACGTCAAAAGCGCTGGTCTCGGCCGCCAGGCCCGAGGACAGGACGGATTCGCGGGTGAGGTTGAAGTCGCGGCTGTGCTTCAGAACGGCGCCGGCCGCCACTTCGCCCAAGCGCTCGCCGTGCAGCTGGAACTTGTCGACCACGCCCTTGAGCGTCGCCGTCAGCATGTCCTGGTTGCTGCGCGTGGCGTACGCCGTGTTCTGACGCGCAAACGGTATCCGCGTACCACCCAATATCGCGACCTTGCGGGATGAAGCCATGGAGACGCTCCGATGGAGATGAGAACGACCACATTGTAGCGGCGGCGTGCCGGCGTGAGGACCGGCGGGCGTATGGCGGATTTACTGCGCCGACGCGGGGTGGCCGGCCACCCGGCCAATGTCAGGCCGGGGGCGATTGCCGACAATTCGCCAAGTTTTCAATTCCCTGAAGGACTTGCCTCGATGCCGACGTACAAAGCTCCGCTGCGCGACATGCGCTTCCTGATCAACGAAGTGTTCGACTACCCCGCGCACTACGCCAAGCTCTCCAATGGCAAGGATGCCGATCCCGACACCGTCAACGCCATTCTCGAAGAGTGCGCCAAGCTTTGCGAGGAGACGCTGGCGCCGCTGAATCTCTCGGGCGACCAGGAAGGCTGTCATTTCGAGAACGGCCAGGTGCGCACACCCAAGGGCTTCAAGGAAGCCTACGAGGCTTACGTCGCCGGCGGCTGGCAGGGCCTGTCGCACCCCACCGAGTTCGGCGGCCAGGGCCTGCCGATGTCGATGGGCCTGTTCAAGTCCGAGATGATGGGCACCGCCAACTGGTCGTTCACCATGTACCCGGGCCTGAGCCTGGGCGCGATGAACACGGTGATGCAGCACGCCTCGCCGGAACTCAAGGCGCTGTACATGCCGCCGCTCACCGAGGGCCGCTGGACCGGCACCATGTGCCTCACCGAGCCGCAGTGCGGCACCGACCTGGGCCAGGTCAAGACCAAGGCCGAGCCGCAGGCCGACGGCACTTACAGGATCACCGGTACCAAGATCTTCATCTCCGCCGGCGAGCATGATCTGGCCGATAACATCGTGCACATCGTGCTGGCGCGTCTGCCCGATGCGCCGGCCGGCACGCGCGGCATCTCGCTGTTCATCGTGCCGAAGATGCAGGTCAAGGCCGACGGCTCGCTCGGCGAGCACAACCAAGTGGTGTGCAGCGCCATCGAGCACAAGATGGGGATCCGCGCGTCCGCGACCGCGGTGATCAACTTCGAGAATGCCACCGGCTACATGATCGCCGAGCCCAACAAGGGCCTCGAAGCCATGTTCACCTTCATGAACACCGCGCGTATCGGCACCGCCCTGCAGGGCATCTGCCACGCCGAGCTGTCGATGCAGGGCGCGGTGGCCTACGCCAAGGAGCGCCGCTCGATGCGCGCGCTGTCGGGCAAGAAGGAGCCGGACAAGGTCGCCGACGCCATCATCCACCACGCCGACGTGCGCCGCATGCTGCTGACGCAGAAGGCGATCGCCGAGGGTGGCCGCGCGATGATCTACTTCGCCGCGCAGTATGCCGACCACATGACCAACGGCATCATCGAAGGCGACGACAAGAAGTACAAGCATTGGGACGACAAGCTGGGCTTCTTCACGCCGATCCTCAAGGGCTTCCTCACCGAGCTGGGCCTGGAAGCCGCCAATCACGGCGTGCAGGTGTTCGGCGGCCACGGCTACATCAAGGAACACGGCATGGAGCAGATCGTGCGCGACGCGCGCATCTCCACGCTGTACGAAGGCACCACCGGCATCCAGGCGCTGGACCTGCTCGGCCGCAAGGTGCTGGTGATGACGCGCGGCAAGGCGGTGCGCGAGTTCACCGCGCAGATCGCCAGGTTCTCGGTGGAGCACATGACCAACGGCAAGCTGCGCCGCTACGCCACCGAACTGGCGCGCCTCGCCGCCGAGTGGAACGTGCTGACCATGCGCGTGATGCTCACCGCGCGCAAGGATCGCGACATCGTCAGCAGCGCCTGCCATCACTTCCTGATGTACTCGGGCTACGTGATGATGGGGTATTTCTGGGCGCTGCAGGCGGCGGTGGCATCCGAGAAGCTGGCCAAGGGCGGCACCGAGAAGCCGGAGTTCTACAAGGCCAA
Organism: Nevskiaceae bacterium; assembly: GCA_008012115.1. Taxonomy (GTDB): domain Bacteria; phylum Pseudomonadota; class Gammaproteobacteria; order Nevskiales; family Nevskiaceae; genus Stenotrophobium. The sequence continues at coordinate 73,657 of SSEB01000019.1, read as the reverse complement.
GCTGGCGGTGGCGCGCTTCTACTTCGACCACCTGTTGCCGCGCGCCCGCAGCCATGCAGTGTCGATGGTCAAGCCGGCCAAGTCGATGATGAAGCTGCCGGCGGAGAGTTTTATCTTCGAGTGAGTTGCCCCCGTTACGGAAGAAGGCGCCTCTGGCGCCTTCTTTCTGGGCGGAGGCTGCGCAGGAGCGGCGTCTGCCTGTCACCCGCTGTCGATCGCAAAGGCATTCCGGTTGTTATTAAATATTAATCTATTATTTATTTGTATAATAAAATATAACTAATTCGGCAAGGCCACGGGGCAGAGCGGGTGGCTCTTGCCGCAGTGCCGAAGCGGGCGGATTCAAAGACTCCGGTGACGTAGGGTGACGCCGTGCTGGCGAGCTGGGCGCAAACCTGCGAGGCGGCGTTCAGATTGCCTGCTGCCCGGCCGTCGCGGCCGGGAGGCTGCGCATGATCCGCTCCGCGAGCTGCGCGGCCCACGCGGCATACGTCGAAGGTCCCGGATGAAAGCCGTCGGCGGCGAGGGCCCCGGCGTCGCGCACGGGCACTGTCGACAGCAGCTCGCATCCGGGCCATGCCTCGACGGCGCGCGCCAGTGCCTCGTTGAAGCGCCGCGCGCGGGCGCCGAGCAGCCAGCGCAGGGGCTGCGGCAGGGCATGGAACTCGTTCATCGGCGGAAGACTGCTCAGCACGACGTGTTGCACCTGGAAGCGCTGTTGCAACAGCAGCACCAGCGCCCGCTGCTGGGCCAACCACGCACCCGTCCGGACGGCGCCAGTCACATCGTTGACGCCCAGCGACAGGACGGCGACGTCGAAGACCCCGGCGGGCTCCTGCGACAGCCGCTGCAGGAGGTCCCGGGTCGTGTATCCGGTTTGCGCGATGAGTGTCCAATGGAGATCGACATGAGGTGTCAGCCGCCTGCCGAGTTGACCGGACAGGGCGGCGCGCTGGTCGCCGACACCCACGCCTGCGGCAGCCGAATCGCCGGCGATGAGCAGGCGCAGCGCCGGACCGCGACCTTCACGACCGCTGCGCGCACCGCCGGGTTCGGGCAAGCGCGGGGTGACCCGACGCGCATGGCGTCCCTGCGCCAGCAGCAGTGGCGAGAGCAGTACCAGCAAGGCCCGCTGGACCCAGACGTCCACCTGCGTATCGCCCTTCAGGGCGCCGCTTTGATCGACCCGGCTTGAAACGCCTGCAACAACGCCGCCATGCGCTGCTTCACTGCGTCGAGGGCCTTGTAGGGTCGCAGCATGACCTTGAAGTCGATGATGCGTCCCTGATCGTTGAAGCGGATCAGATCGACGCCATTGACGTGGATGCCGTCCACCGTGGTCTCGAACTCGAGAACAACATCCGTGTCGTTGCCGATTTCGCGGACATAGCGGAAGTGCTCGCTGCCGAGGACCTGAAGGGCGCCGGCAAGGTACATCGTGGTCAAGGCTTTGCCGTTCTGCGGCGAGTGCACGACGGGGGAGTGGAAAACGACGGTCTCATCCAGCAGGTCGCCAAGCGCCCGGAGATCGCGGGATTTGACGATGTCATGCCAGCGGTGGATGTGCGGGTTCATGTCTTCTTCACCAGTTTTAGCGTCTCGTCGCACCAGGCGACCATGCTGATTTCACTTTGGATGCCCATGCGCAGGCCTAGGTAGCGGCCGAGCTTTCGCGAGGAGAGATGGTGCGGATCGGGGTAGTACTTCTTCATCACCGCTTCGTAATCGGACAGCCGTTCGACGTGATAGGCGCGCCGCCGTTCCACCTCGCGAAGCAGCGCCGCGGTATCCACGTCGCCCAGCGCAAACAGTTTCACCAGCAGCTCTTCCTTGACGGACGGCGGCTCCGTCGGCTTTTCCGCCCAGGTGGCCAGCATGGCGCGGCCATGATCGGTGATCTGGTAGACGATGCGGTTGGGGCGCTCCGACTGGGTGATCGTCTCCGCGCGCACCGCGCCGGCGTCGGCCAGCTTGTGCAGTTCCTGGTAGATCTGCTGGGAGCTGGCCTTCCAGAAGTAGCCGACGGTCTTGTCGAAGCGCTTGCCCAGGTCGTAGCCCGACTGCGGGCCGTCGAGCAGGGAAACCAGGATGGCGTGCGACAGAGCCACGGCTTCAGGCGGCGAGCAGCCGCGTCCGGGCCGACCGGTATTCGCGTTCGAGGCGATCCACCAACTCGCCCGCCGGCACGATGCCCTTGACCGCGCCGATGCCTTGCCCGCAGCCCCAGATGTCCTTCCAGGCCTTGGCGCTGGTGTTGCCGCCCGAACCAAAATTCATCTTGCTGGGATCGGACACCGGAAGGTTGTCGGGATCGAGCCCGGCAGCTACCACGGAAGGCCGCAGGTAATTGCCGTGCACGCCGGTGAACAGGTTCGAATAGAGAATGTCGCTGGACGCGTGATCGACGATGGCCTGCTTGTAGCGCTGATCGGCATTGGCTTCTTGCGTGGCAATGAACGCCGAGCCGATGTAGGCCAGGTCCGCGCCCATGGCCTGGGCGGACAGGATGGCATCGCCAGTGGCTATGGACCCGGAGAGCAGCAGCGGGCCGTCGAACCACTCGCGGATTTCCTGGACGAGCGCAAACGGCGACGTCGTTCCGGCGTGGCCGCCGGCACCGGCGGCCACCGCGATCAGCCCGTCCGCCCCTTTTTCGATGGCCTTGCGGGCAAAGCGGTTGTCGATGACGTCGTGCAGCGTGATGCCGCCGTAGGAGTGGATGGCGTCATTGAGATCCTGCCGGGCGCCGAGCGACGTGATCACGATGGGGACGCGATGGCGGACGCAGGCTTCGACGTCGTGGTCCAGGCGATCATTCGATTTGTGGACGATCTGGTTGACCGCGTAGGGAGCGGCTGGTCGGTCGGGGTTCTCCTGGTTATGCCGGTCGAGCGCCTCGTTGATCCGGACCAGCCAGCGATCCAGCTCCTCGGCAGGGCGCGCGTTGAGCGCCGGAAACGACCCCACGATGCCCGCCTTGCATTGAGCAATGACCAGGTCGGGATTCGAAATGATGAACAGGGGAGACGCCACCACGGGCAGGCGCAGGTGGTCGAAGATCGGTAGGCGTCGCGGCATGGGTCTGACTCGGTATGGACTCGATGCAGCATATATACAAATATTTTTATATGCAATTATTTTTCTATTATCTTGTTTGCCGCCCAGACGTCCGCAGCGCGGTCTGTCGCGTGCTGTGGCGGGCGGCTGGCAGTACGAGGACATTCGGAGAGGCGACCGCAGTCACTAGCCGAACAAAACTCGTTGCCGCCCCCTTGAAACCGCAGTCGCGGCCTCTACAATTAGCAGCCTCCGCGGGCGAGTGCTAACAACAGGCTGACCGGCCCTCACTGCACCGTTTTGCGGGAACCCCAACGAATTCAAGACAGGAGTTTGATCATGAAGCTGCGTCCCCTGCACGATCGCGTGATCGTGAAGCGTCTGGAAGAAGAGAAGAAGTCCGCCGGCGGCATCCTGATTCCCGACAGCGCCGCGGAAAAGCCCCTGAAGGCGGAAGTGGTGGCGGTTGGCCCAGGCAAGCGCACCGATGACGGCAAGGTTCATCCGGTCGACGTCAAGGTCGGCGACAAGGTGCTGATCGGCAAGTACTCCGGCACCGAGGTCAAGCTCGATGGCGACGAGCTCGTCGTGCTGCGCGAAGACGACATCATGGCCGTTCTCGGCAAGTAATCGAAACCCCATTTAGAGGAATCAACAATGGCTGCTAAAGAAGTGAAGTTCGGTGACGACGCCCGCGCCCGCATGGTCGCCGGCGTCAACGTGCTCGCCAACGCGGTGAAGGTCACGCTGGGCCCGAAGGGTCGCAACGTGGTGCTCGACAAGTCGTTCGGCGCCCCGACCGTGACCAAGGACGGCGTCTCCGTCGCCAAGGAAATCGAGCTGAAGGACAAGTTCGAGAACATGGGCGCCCAGCTGGTGAAGGAAGTCGCCTCCAAGACCTCCGACGCCGCCGGCGACGGCACCACCACCGCCACCGTGCTGGCGCAGGCGATCCTCAACGAGGGCCTGAAGTCGGTCACCGCCGGCGTCGATCCGATGGACATCAAGCGCGGCATCGACAAGGCCGTCGAGGCCGTCACCGCCGAGGTCAAGAAGCTCTCGATCCCGTGCAAGGATCGCAAGGCCATCGCCCAGGTCGGCACCGTCTCCGCCAACGCCGATGAGGCGATCGGCAAGATCATCGCCGACGCGATGGACAAGGTCGGCAAGGAAGGCGTGATCACGGTCGAGGACGGCTCCGGCCTCGAGAACGAGCTGAACGTGGTCGAGGGCATGCAGTTCGACCGCGGCTACCTCAGCCCGTACTTCATCAACCAGGCGCAGAGCCAGCAGGTCGAGCACGAGAACCCGCTGATCCTGATCACCGAGAAGAAGATCTCCAACATCCGTGAGCTGCTGCCGGTGCTGGAAGGCGTCGCCAAGGCCGGTCGCGCCCTGGTCGTGATCGCCGAGGACGTCGAGGGCGAGGCGCTGGCCACCCTGGTGGTCAATAATCTGCGCGGCATCCTGAAGGTCGCCGCCGTCAAGGCGCCGGGCTTCGGCGACCGCCGCAAGGAAATGCTCAAGGACATCGCCATCCTCACCGGTGGCACCGTGATCTCCGAGGAAGTGGGCCTGTCGCTGGAGAAGGCCACGATCAACGATCTGGGCACCGCCAAGAAGGTGCAGATCGACAAGGAGAACACCACGATCATCGACGGCGCCGGCAAGAAGGACAAGATCACCACCCGCATCAAGGAGATCAAGGCCCAGGTTGAAGCCGCCACCAGCGACTACGACAAGGAGAAGCTGCAGGAGCGTCTGGCCAAGCTCTCCGGCGGCGTCGCCGTGATCAAGGTCGGTGCGGCCACCGAAGTCGAGATGAAGGAAAAGAAGGCCCGCGTCGAAGACGCGCTGCACGCCACTCGTGCGGCCGTCGAAGAGGGCATCGTCCCTGGCGGCGGCGTCGCGCTGGTGCGCGCGGCCAAGTCGCTGGAGAAGCTCAAGGGCGCCAACGACGACCAGACGGTCGGCATCAACATCCTGCGCCGCGCCATCCAGGAACCGCTGCGCATGATCGTGCGCAACGCTGGTGAGGAGCCGTCCGTGGTCCTCAACAAGGTCTCGGAAGGCAAGGGCTCGTTCGGCTACAACGCTGGCAACGGCGAGTACGTCGACATGATCGACGCCGGCATCATCGATCCGGCCAAGGTCACCCGCCTGGCGCTGCAGAACGCGGCTTCGGTCGCCGGCCTGCTGCTGACCACCGAGGCGATGATCGCCGAGCTGCCGAAGAAGGACGAGCCGGCGATGCCGGCCGGCGGCGGCATGGGCGGCATGGGTGGCATGGGCGACTTCTAAGCGTCGCAGCTGCCCCGGGGACGCAGCCGCCACGGCTGCGCCGTCCCGGTCGAGAGTCGAAAAACAGGGCGCCTATGGGCGCCCTGTTTTTTGTCTGCAACAGTTTCCAGCTGCGTCGTTTGCCCGATTGGCGCCATTGCTTCCCGATATGATGCCGGCGGCGGTGATTATCCAGGGCATAGTTGGCTGCTTCACCGGCGTGATGCCGGCGCCGATGACAGGGGCAGTGTCTGCCTTCAGCCGATCTACCTGGCGATGGCGCAGGGTTTCATGGCCAAGCCTGCCGAGGCGCCGGTCGGCGTCAAGGCCGCTGCGCCCCCGTCTTGAGTGCCGGCCCGGGCGAAGAGACAATACGCGCCCCTCACCTCGGCGTGCGCTCATGAAACCGATTTCCCTGACCCAGTTCCTGATTGAAGAGCAGCGCGCCAAGGGCCAGATCAAGCCCGACCTGCGCCTGCTGATCGAAGTGGTGGCGCGCGCCTGCAAGAGCATCTCGATCGCGGTGGGCAAGGGCGCGCTGGGCGGTGTGTTGGGCGATGCCGGCACTGGCAACATCCAGGGCGAGGCGCAGAAGAAGCTGGACGTGCTGTCCAACGAGATCCTGCTGGAAGCCAACGAGTGGGGCGGCCACGTCGCCGCGCTGGCCTCGGAGGAAATGGACCATCCCCATCCGATTCCGCACGGCTATCCCAAGGGCGGCTATCTGCTGGTGTTCGATCCGCTGGACGGCTCCTCCAACATCGACGTGAACATCTCCGTCGGCACCATCTTCTCGGTGCTGAAGGTGCCGGAGGGCGTGACCGAGCCGGACGAAAGCGCCTTCCTGCAGCCGGGCGTGAAGCAGGTCGCCGCTGGCTACACCGTCTACGGCCCGAGCACGATGCTGGTGCTGACGGTGGGCGACGGCGTCAACGTGTTCACGCTGGACCGCGAATTGGGCAGCTTCGTGCTGACGCAGCGCGGCGTGAAGATTCCCGAGGACACCAAGGAATACTCGATCAATGCCTCCAACGAGCGCTTCTGGGAGCCGCCCGTGCAGCGCTACATCGGTGAACTGAAGGCTGGCAAAGAGGGGCCGCGCGGCAAGGACTTCAACATGCGCTGGGTGGCGTCGATGGTGGCGGACGTGCACCGCATCATCACCCGCGGCGGCGTCTTCATGTATCCGCTCGACAGCAAGACCAAGGACAAGGGCGGCAAGCTGCGCCTGCTCTACGAAGCCAACCCGATGAGCTTCATCGTCGAACAGGCTGGCGGCGCCGCCACCACCGGTCGCGAGCGCATCCTCGACATCCAGCCCGCCAAGCTGCACCAGCGTGTGCCGGTGATCCTGGGCTCGAAGAACGAGGTCGAACGCGTCACCGCGTATCACAAGACCGGCGTGTGAGCATGGCGGCGTTCCGCTACTACCTGCGCGTGCGTTACGGCGAGTGCGATGCGCAGAAGGTGGTGTTCAACGCCCGCTACGGCGAGTATGTCGATCTGGCGGTGACGGAGTTCTTCCGCGTCCTGGGTTACGGGATGGAGCTGGCCAGCGGCGATCTCGACTATCAGCTGGTGAAGCAGACTGTGGAGTGGAAGCGTCCTGCGCGCTTCGACGACGTGCTGGAGATCGAGGTGAAGGCGGGGCATCTCGGCAATACCTCGTTCACCCTGGCCTGCGCCTTCCGCATCGCCGGCAGCGAGCCGGTGATCGCCACGGCCGAGACCGTCTACGTGCTGGTGGATCAGCACGCGCTGACCAAGCGTCCGCTGCCGGACGAGTTGCGCGCGCGGCTACAAGCCGGCAGCGCGGCGCGCACGGATCACGCCCAGTATCTAGTGCCTGGGAAACCCTGACGGCGCTTCCAGGCCCGGGACGCCTCTCCGGCACTGCTTCGCGCCACTTGGGAGATGCGCGGCGCCCCCACGGGCCGTCTCGGTCACTTGCGCGGGTCGAAAGTGAAGCGCTGCCGCATGTCCTCGTAAAAGCGCCGGTCCGCGTCGCTGCCGGCCGGCGGCGTGACGATGTTGAAGGTGACGAACTGATCGCCGGCCGGTGTGCCTGGCAGCCCGCGCCCTTTCAGCCGCATTTTCTTGCCGCCCTGGAATCCAGCGGGCAGGTTCAGTTCCACCGTGCCGCCGAGCGTCGGCACCGGCACTTGCGCGCCCAGGGCCGCCTCCCAGGGCGCGATATTGACCGTGCCATGAATGTCCCGCCCTTCGGCGCGGAACTGCGGATGCGGTTCGAATTCGACCTCCAGCAGGAGATCGCCGCCGTGCGCGCCCTGTTCCGCGAGACGGATGGTCTTGCCCGGAACGATGCCCTTGGGGATGCGCACATTCAGCGTGCGGCCGTTGCTCAGGCTGATGGTGCGGCTGGCGCCCTGGTAGGAGTCCTCCAGGCTGATGCCGATGCGCGCGCGCGTGTCCTCGGCGGTATTGAAGCCACCGCCGCCCATATCGAAGCCGCCGAATGGCGAACCGCCGCCGCCCATGCCGCCGCCAAACAGGCTGGAGAAGAAATCGGAGAAGCCGCCGGGGTCAGCGCCCGCGTGGCCACGTCGGCCGCGCGGGCCGCTGGCGCCGCCGAAGTTCCAGCCGGGCGGCGGCGTGAAGCCGCTGCCGGCCTGCCAGTTGGCGCCAAGCGAGTCGTAGGCCTGGCGCTTCTTCGGGTCGCTGAGGACTTCGTTGGCCTCGTTGATCTCCTTGAAACGGTCTTCAGCGCCCTTGGCCTTGTTGCGGTCGGGATGAAACTCGCGCGCCAGCTTGCGGTACGCCTTCTTGATCTCGTCCGGAGAGGCGGTGCGCGAGACGCCGAGAATCTTGTAGTAGTCCTTGTATTCCATGCTCACAGAATAGCGAAAGCCCGCGCGCTCCGTGGTGAGAGAGCGAACGGGCGGATCGGGTCACCGGACGCGCGGCCGCACCCGGAGGTGCGGCCGTGGCCTTGGCGATCAGTGATGAACCGCGATGCGGCGCGGCTGCGCCTGAGCCCGCTTGGGAATCACGATCTCCAGCACGCCGTTCTTGCCGGAGGCCGATACCGAGTCGCCATCGACCGTGTCCGGCAACGCGAAGCGCCGGAAGAAACGGCCGCTGGCGCGTTCCGCGCGGCGGCTCTGCACATCGTCGCCGCTGACGCGCTGCTCGCGCGCGCCGGTCAGCGTCAGCACGCCCTTCTCGAGCGTGATATCGATGCTGGAAGGATCGACGCCGGGGACATCGGCATAGATCACAAACTTGTCCTTGTATTCCTCGATATCGACGGGCGGCGCCCAGTCGGCGGTGGCGCCGCTGGAGCCGTCCTGGCCGGCAACGTCGAAGTACTTGCTGAACTCGTTGAACCAGTCGCGTTGCGTGGCCCAGGGATTGAAACGTAATGCGGTCATGTCGGGGTCTCCTTATTGATGACGGGATCGTTCCCGGATGGCTGAAAAATGGGATGGCGCCCGGCATTTTCAAGACCTGGTTGCCGGCTTCTGCTAACGTGCCGCGGCTATTGCCTGGGAGAAGCGATGAACTGGTCCGTGCTCGCGCAGTCCGGCGGCCTGCTGGTGCTGTCCAATATCTTCATGACCTTTGCCTGGTACGCGCATCTGAAGGATCTGCGCGACAAACCCTGGTATATCGCCGCACTGATCTCCTGGGGTGTGGCGCTGTTCGAGTACCTGTTGCAGGTGCCGGCCAACCGCATCGGCTACACCGCGCTGAGCCTGCCGCAGCTCAAGATTCTGCAGGAAGCGATCACGTTGACGGTATTCGTGCCGTTCGCCTTCTTCTTCATGAAGACGCCGTTGAAGCTCGATTATCTCTGGGCCGCGCTGTGTATCTGCGGAGCGGTCTATTTCATCTTCCGTCAATGACGGTGGGCGGTCCGACCTTGTCTCCGGCCGCTAGAGCACGAACGGCAGCAGCCACCAGCTGCGCTGCTTGTACGCCGCCCATTCCAGGTAGCGCGACAGGCTGGCTTCCTTCATCGCCATGTTGACCGCGAACAGGCCGAGCCAGACGTAGGCCAGCCAGGCCCAGGGCAGCCAGTGGCCGACCATCAGCGCGAAGCTGCCGTAGATCATCATCTCGCCCAGATAATTGGGGTGGCGCACGTACTTGTGCATGCCGTCGGTGATCAGGCCGCGCTTCACGCGCAGCGTGAAATATTTCTGTGCGTCGGCCGCGATCATGATGACGCTGCCGATCAGGCACAGCGACACGCACAGGCAGAACCAGGCGGGGTCGGGCAGCGGATAGTGCGGCTGCGCGACGCCGGAGATCAGCAACCAGCCGAAGCTCCAGTACAGGCCCAGGCCCAGGGCGTCGGCCAGCGCGCTGCCCCAGGTGATGCGCACCTGCCAGTTGGGGTCGGGAAACGCGAGGTCCTTGATGATCCAGGCGATGCCATAGCTGCCGTGCATGGCCAGGTAAATCCACGCCGCAGGCGCGGTGGCCGTGGCGCTTTTGCCGGCGTACCACCACATCAGGAAGCCCAGAAAGAAGAAGGTGCCGGCCTTCTGCGTGTTGATCACCCAGGCGAACTTGAGTACGCGCGGGCCGCCGAGGAGGTCGTGCATCCAGAGATCGTTGAAGCGGCGCAGGCTTGCGGCCCAAGCGGGCGCAGCCTGGGGAGCGACGGCGGACGTTGCTGGAGCTGCAGTCGGCATGGCGGTGCTCGGCGGTCGGTGGCGCGTGCGGTTACTCTATGCCCCATTCCAACGAAAGGGGAGATGTCGCGTGATCGCCTTGGCCGAATATCTGCAGCAGGATGCCCTGGGACTGGCTGAACTGGTACGCCGGCGCGAGGTGACGGCGGCGGAACTGCTCGACGTCGCCCTGGCCCGCAATGCCGAGGTCAATCCGCGCATCAATGCCGTGGTGGTGCCGATGGACCACATCGCGCGTGAGCGTACCCGGCAGCCGCTGGGCGGGCCTTTCGCCGGTGTGCCGTTCCTGATCAAGGATATCCAGCAGGACTATGCCGGTGTGCCGACCTCTTCCGGCAGCCGCGCCTTCCGCGACTGGCGACCCGCCACGCACGCCCACTTCGTGCAGCGCCTGCTCGATGCCGGCACGGTGATTTTCGGCAAGACCAATACGCCGGAGCTGGCGCTCAAGGGCACCACGGAGCCCGAGCTGTTCGGGCCGACGCGCAATCCCTGGAACCTCGACCACACCAGCGGCGGCTCCAGCGGCGGCGCAGCGGCGGCAGTGGCGGCGGGCATCGTGCCGATGGCGGGTGCCAGCGACGGCGGCGGTTCCATCCGCATTCCGGCGGCCTGCTGCGGCCTGTTCGGCCTGCGCCCCTCGCGCGGCCGCGTCAGCGCGGGACCGGCGGTGGGGGAGATCTGGGAGGGCGCTTCCAGCGAGCACGTCATCACGCGCACGGTGCGCGACAGCGCGGCGATGCTCGACGTTCTGCACGGCGGAGCCTGCGGCGATCCTTTCCGCATCGCGCCGCCGGAGCGGTCGTACCTGGAGGAAGCGCGCCGCGAGCCGGGGCGGCTGCGCATCGGCTTCTCGACGCGCTCGCCGATCGACCTCGGTGTCGATCCCGAATGCGTGCAGGCGGTGCAGGACGCCGCGCGTCTGCTGGAAAGCCTGGGGCATACGGTGGTGGAGGCCGAGCCGAAAATCGACGGCGCGGCGCTGGCGGAGAGTTTCCTGACCATGTACCTCGGCCAGGTTGCCGCCACGGTGGCCGAGGCGCGGGAGCGCACGGGCGCACGCGAGACGGTGTTCGAGATGGACACTCGCGCGCTGGCGTTGCTGGGCCGCAGCCTGCCGGCTGGCGACTACGTGCGCGCGCACCGGCGCTGGAACGATTTTGCGCGCGCACTCGGCCGCTTCCACGAGCAATACGACCTCTACCTGACACCGACGCTGGCGAGGCCGCCGGCGCGCATCGGTGAGCAGGACACGCCGCGCTGGCAGCACGCCGCGCTCAAGCCCCTGCTGGCGCTCGACCTCGGCGGCCTGCTGCTGCGCAGCGGCATGGTGCAGAAGATGGCGCGCGAGAGCCTGGCACGCGTTCCGTTCACGCAACTCTCCAACCTGACCGGCACGCCGTCGATGAGCGTGCCGCTGCACTGGACGGCCGCCGGCCTGCCGGTGGGTGTTCAATTCGTCGCGCGCTTCGGCGACGAGGCGACGCTGCTCCGGCTGGCCGCGCAGCTGGAGCAAGCGCGGCCCTGGCGGGATCGGCGGCCGGCGCTGTAGCGCGTTGAGCGGGAAAACGTGCCACCCGCTGTCGTCCGTTCGCCCGCCATGGATGTTATAAATTATTTATCAAATAAAAATTTGATCTACAAAATATAACACTATGCGAAGCCTGAGCGGTGACAGCGGGTGGCGGGAAATAGCGCATGACTGAGGCTGCTGAGACACCCCTGGCGATTTTCCAGCGCCTGCGCCCGGCGTTGGGCGATGCTGCGCGCAAGGTGTTCGCCGCCAGCCTGTTTGCGCGCGAGGCGGGTGAGCGCGACCTGACGGAATTGCCGGACTGGATCGAAAGCGGCCTGTTCGAACAGCGGCGTGCCGAGGGCGACACCGTGCGCGTCGTGGCCGCTGCCTGCGCCGATGCCGCCGACGAGGCGGCGCTGATGCGCGCGCTGCGCCGCCTGCGGCGGCGCGAGATGCTGCGCATCGCTTTTCGTGACCTTGCGTTGCTGGCGCCGCTGGACGAGACCTTGCGCGATCTCTCGGAACTCGCCGACGCCTGTTGCGAGCAGGCGCTGCACTTTGCCGCGCGCGCGCTGCAGGCGCGCTGGGGCGTTCCGCGCGACGGGAGCGGCACCGAGGCGCGGCCGGTGGTGCTGGGCATGGGCAAGCTGGGCGGCCACGAGCTGAACTTCTCCTCCGACATCGACCTGATCTTCTGCTACACCGCAGGCGGCGACACCCGCGAGGGCCCGCGCAGCGTCAGCAACGAGGAGTATTTCAACCGCCTGGCGCAGGACACGGCGCGCATCCTGTCCGCACGGACCGAAGATGGCTTTGTATTTCGCGTCGACACCATGCTGCGGCCATTCGGCTCGGCCGGCGCGCCGGCATGGAGCGTGTCGGCGATGGAGGACTACTACCAGGTCCACGGCCGCGAGTGGGAGCGATACGCCTTCATCAAGGCGCGGCCGATCGCGGGCGATCTCGAGGCCGGCAGGTCGCTGCTGCGGGCACTGCGTCCTTTCGTCTACCGCCGCTATCTCGACTACAGCGCCATCGTCAGCCTGCGCGCACTCAAGAAACTCATCAGCGATGAGGTCAAGCGCAAGGGCATGGAGCAGAACATCAAGCTCGGTGCCGGCGGCATCCGCGAGATCGAGTTCATCGTGCAGTCCTTCCAGCTGGTGCGAGGCGGGCAGGAGGCGCCGCTGCGCGACGCGCGCCTGCGGCCGGTGCTGCGCTACCTGGCGCAGGCCGGCCATCTCGGTGGCGACATCGCGCTGGCGCTGGACCAGGCGTATGTGTTCCTGCGCCGGCTCGAGAACGCCATCCAGATATACGCCGACGAGCAGACCCACGCGCTGCCGGCGTCCGAGGCCGCGCGTGCGGCGCTGTGCACGGCACTGGATTTCCCCGACTGGCCGTCGCTGATGCTGCAGCTCGACGCGATGCGGGCGCTGGTCGTGCGCGAGTTCGAGCGCGTATTCGGCGAGCCCGAAGCGCCCAGGAAGCCTGCCGACGACGAACTGACCAGTGTGATCGCGCCGATCTGGAATGGCCTGGTCACCGCCGAGGAGGCGGCGGCGTCCCTGCAGGCGGCGGGTTTCGGCGACGATGCCGCGGCCATCGCCACCGCGCTGCGCGACCTCAAGCACGCACGCCTGGTGCGCGCCATGCAGGAAGCCACGGTGTTGAGGCTGCTGTCGCTGCTGACGCCGCTGTTCGAGGAATGCCGACGGCAGCCGTATCCGAGCCAGGCCGCGCTGCGCGCATTACAGGTGCTCGCCGCCATCGCCGGGCGCGCTAACTACATCACCCTGCTGCACGAGAGCGCCACCGCCCGGACACAACTGGTGCAGCTCTGCGCCGCCAGCCCGTGGCTGACCGACCTGCTGGCGCAGACGCCGGCGCTGCTCGATCACCTGCTCGACCCGCGCTCGCTGTACGCGCCGCCCGAGCGCGCCGAGATGGCGCAGGAGCTGGCCGCACGTTGTGCCCATTTCGGGCCGGGCGACACCGAGGCGGCAATGGACCTGCTGCGCCGCTACCAGAAGGAGATCACGCTGCGCGTCGCCGCTGCCGACGTCATGCATGCGCTGCCGCTGGTCAAGATCAGCGACCGCCTGACCTGGCTTGCCGAAGTGATCGTGGCGCGGGCGCTGGAATTCGCCTGGGCCGAGATGCGCGCCCAGTACGGGCAGCCCCTGCGCGCGGACGGCACGCCGGCGTCGTTCCTGGTGGTGGCCTACGGCAAGTTCGGCGGCATCGAGATGGGGTACACCTCCGACCTGGACCTGGTGTTTCTCCACGACTGCGATGCCCTGGACGAGGAGAGCGTCGACGGTCCGCGCGCCATCAACAACGCGGTCTATTTCTCGCGCCTGGCGCAACGCCTGATCAATTGGCTGGCCACACAGACCCCGGCGGGCCGCGCCTACGAAATCGACATGGAACTGCGGCCCAACGGCAACTCCGGGGCGCTGGTGACGAGCCTCGCCGGTTTCGCGGACTACCAGCGGCACCACGCCTGGACCTGGGAGCACCAGGCGCTGACCCGTGCCCGGCCCGTCGCCGGCGACGCGGTGCTGGCGGAGGCGTTCAAGGCGATCCGTGCCGAGGTGCTGACACAGCCACGCGACGAGACCCTGCTGCGCCGGGACATCATCGACATGCGCGCCAAGATGCGCGCCAACCTCGAGAAGAAAGTGCCCGGAAAATGGGACGTGAAGCAGGGCGAGGGGGGCATGGTCGAGGTCGAGTTCATCACCCAGTTCCTGGTGCTGCGGGACGCGCACAAAGATCCGGCCCTGGTGGAATGGAGCGACAACTGGCGGCAGCTGGACGCGCTGGAGCGCGCAGGGTCGGTGACAGCAATGCAGAAGAGTGTCTTGATCGACTCTTACCGGGCCTACAGGGCCTGGGCCCACAAGCGCGGATTGCAGCTGGCTTCGGCAATGGCACCGCTGGAGGAGTTCGAACACGAGCGCGCATCGATTGCTCAGGTCTGGTCCTGCTTTTTCAAATGACAGTCAGGCTATCGATGACCGGCTGTGGCGAAGGGTCTTCTGCACGCGCGCGGGCGGCAGGACCGTCGCGTGCGTTCTGCCGAGAAAAGCGCTCGATCTTCATTTCAAGCCTTCTGTCGACCCGTCGGCACTGGCAATATGGCGGAGACGCGATGCCGATGAGAACGTAGCGATGACCACCTCCATTATTCTGCCGACATGTGATCGCGAAAGTCTGCTCAAGCGGGCCTTGCAAAGCGTGTTTGCGCAGAGTGCGGCCGATTGGGAGCTGATTGTCGTCAACGACGGCACCCGGGAGTTGAGCGAAGAGTTCCGCCACATCAACGATTCGCGTGTGCGCTGGTTGCGCACCTCGGGCCGCCTGGGTGTGTCTGCGGCGCGAAATGCCGGCATCGCCGCTTCGTCGGGGGAATGGCTGGCATTTCTCGACGACGACGACGAGCTTTTGCCGGATTTTCTCGCGCGCATGCTGCCGTTCGCCCGTGAGCACGGGCTGGATTTGGCGTGGTGCGGCACCCGCCTGGGCGAACGCGGTCCCGACCGGCTATGGGATGTGAGCTCGGAGAAGTCGGACAGCCTGCGCTTCATCGTGCAGATTGCCGCCTCTTGCGGGCTGATGATCCGGCGCGCCGTGGTCGATGCCCATGGTGGCTTCGACACCGGTCTTCGCACTTCGGAAGACCGGGAACTCCTGTTCCGCCTGGTTGCCGCCGGTTGCCGCTACGCGGCCCTGCCGGAGGCGCTGGTGCGCGTGCACGACCACGAGGGCCCACGTTTAAGCAATGTGCGACATGATCCCGCCCGGGCCATCGCCTCCGGGCGGGACGACGAACTCTTGCTGCAACGCTATGCGCCGCTGCTGTCGCGTGATCCCGTGCTGCTGCGCGACTACTACTACGCCCTCGCAGGAAAGTTTTTCCACGGGCGGAATCCGGATGGATTCTGGCGCGTGTACCGGTCCCTGCCGCTGCGCTGGCGGCTCAACCGGAAATTGCTGCTGCGAGCGTTGCGGATGTGGATGCTTCGACCGCGATGACGCGCTCGCCGGGTCTGCGAACGCGGTGCGGAGGCGACTCAGCGGTTCTTGCGATATTTGAAACCAATGAAATGCGCAAAAATGGCTGCGCGGGCCTCGATACGCTTGATCAGGGACAGATCGCTCATGCCAACCAGGTCCCAGTAGACGCCGAATTCGCGATAACCCGGTGCCGTTTTCGTGCGGAACTCATGCTTGACGAAACGCAGCCATCGCCTGTTGGCGCCGATCGTCTGCCGATAATGCTCCAGCATGGTCTCGACCCGCATCCAGTGCCGCAGCGACGCCACAGGATCCTGCTTTTTCCCGAGCCACGCGTTCTGCTCGTGGGTGCGATACCGCACCAGAGCTTCGGGCAGGTGGTATTTGCGTGCGCCGAGAATATCCGCGCCGCAGACAATGCAGTCGTCCGCTCGTGTGCGCCAGGCCTCGATGATGGTGTCGGGCAGGCGCGTCAGCCGGACGGCCAGCTCTCGCCGGAGACTGTTTCCCGAGGTCGGGGCGCCTTGCCAAATCGTGTTGAAGGCGCCCAGCAGAACCGATAAACCCAGATCGCCGGCGCGTTGGTCGGTGAGCACGGTGCCGCTGCGCGCGCCGAAAAAGGACATGTTGGTGTAGACGAAGTCCGGCGAGGGGGCTCGCGCATAGACCTCCGCCACCCGTTCGAGATAGTGGGGTTCCCAGATATCATCGGCGTCCAGCAGTGCCACGATATCGCCGCGTACCGAGGCGATTCCCGTCTGAAATGCGGCAAGCTGCCCCCGGTTGCTCTGCCGAACGAGTTTCAGCAAGGGATGCTGGCCGTAACGTGTCGCCACCACATCGCAGCTGTCGTCGGTCGAGCCATCGTCCACCACGATGATTTCCAGCGGGGTCAGGCTTTGATTCAGCGCGCTGTCAATCGCCTCCGGCAGGAATTTGCCGTAGTTGTAGTTGGTGATGACGACCGAGAAACTTAGTTTTCGATCTGCTGGCATCGGCGGGTGGTTCACGTCGGGGTCTTCGTTGAGTTGCGACGCGGTCAACGTCGGTTGGCCACGAGCGCGGCGAAGTAGGGGATTGTTTTCTCCAGTCCCTGGCGCAGCGGAATATGGGGCTCCCAGTCCAGCAGGCGACGCGCCAGGGCGATATCCGGCTTGCGCTGCTTGGGATCATCCTTCGGCAGCGGTTGAAGAATGATCTCCGACTTGGAGCCCGTCAGTTGCAGCACCAGCTCGGCGAGCTGACGCATGCTGAACTCGCCCGGGTTGCCGAGATTGACCGGCCCGGTGACGTCGTTGGGGGAGTTCATCAGGCGGATCAGCCCTTCCACCAGATCGTCCACGTAGCAGAAGGAACGCGTCTGGGAACCATCACCGAACAGCGTGATCGGACGGTTCAGCAGTGCCTGGACGATGAAATTTGAGACCACACGCCCGTCGTTGGGATGCATGTTCGGCCCGTAGGTATTGAAGATGCGGGCCACTTTGATGTTCAAGGCGTGCTGACGGTGATAATCGAAGAACAGCGTCTCCGCGCAGCGTTTCCCTTCGTCGTAGCAGGATCTTGGTCCGATCGGGTTGACGTTGCCCCAGTATTCCTCGTTCTGGGGATGCATCCGCGGGTCTCCGTAAACTTCGCTGGTCGAAGCCTGCAGGATCGTGCACTTGAGACGCTTGGCGAGCCCGAGCATGTTGATTGCGCCGTGAACGCTCGTCTTGGTGGTCTGCACCGGGTCGAACTGGTAATGAACCGGCGAGGCCGGACAGGCGAGGTTGTAGATTGCGTCCACTTCGACATGAAGGGGAAACGTGACGTCGTGCCGCATCAACTCGAAGCGATGGTATTGAAAAAGGTCGGAGAGGTTGGCGCGGGTGCCGGTGTAGAAGTTGTCGACACACAAAACCTCGTGGCCCAATTCGAGAAGTCTGCGGCACAAGTGCGAGCCGATGAAGCCGGCCCCGCCCGTCACCAGAATCCTCTTGGTGCCAAACTCCCTTTGAATTCTCACTGTTTTTTTGCTCCCTTACGACAGGGTGACTCGGTTTTGTGAAACAATTTGCGGAGGCGGAATACCACCTGGGAGCAACTGGATCTGCTTGGGTTTCGGGGAGCACTTGCCTTTTGCTCATCCGCGTCAAGCAGGCCGCATTGGCGCTCCCGATACTGGTATAACGATTATATTCGTGCGGGGTTTACGTGACGAATTGCCCCATCGCAGGATTTGGCAGATCAATGGGGCGTTTTGGGGGTCAACGTGATGGACAGCCCCCGGCAGATTGCTTGGCAGGACGTGGATGGACGTCGGTCGATGAACGGGATTTAGAGCACGAAAATGCCAAAGCCAGTGATTGAAGAAAATAAAAAGCGCCTGCGTTCCATTTCCGTACTGCTGATCTGCAAAAACGAGGCGGATCGTATCGAACCCTGCCTGCAATCGGTTGCGGGCTGGGCCGACGAGGTCATCGTGCTGGACAGCGGCAGCACCGACGGCACGGTGGAAATCGCCCGTCGTTATACCGACAAGGTCTGGGTGACCGACTGGCCGGGCTATGGCGCGCAACGCAATCGCGCGCTCGAGCGCTGCGCGGGCGACTGGGTGCTGTCGATTGATGCCGATGAGCGGGTCACGCCGGAGCTGCGTGCGGAAATCGATCGCCGGTTGTCCGATCCTGCCATGGACTGCACCATGCTGAAGATGCCATGGCGCACCTATTTCTTCGGCGCGCCGCTGCGTTTCGGCCGCTACACCTCGCCGCAGGGCAAGCTGTTCAAGCGCGAAGGCGCCCGCTACCGGGATCATCTGGTGCACGAGTCGCTGCTGATGCCGCTGCGCAAGGAAGGCGTGCTCAAGGCGCCGCTGGATCACTACAGCTGGCGGGACTATGTGCACGTGCAGGAGAAGCACCTGAAGTATGCGGCGCTGCTGGCGGAACAGAAACACGCCGCAGGCAAGCACGGCAGTCTCATCTGGGCCACCGTGCGTCTCTTTACCGATTTTTTTCAGCAGTACGTGCTGCGGCTTTCCGTTCTTGACGGCTGGCGCGGATTTCTCATCTCGATGATCCTCGCCCAGTATGCGTTTCATAAGTACGCGGCGCTCAAGACGCTCGACGCGCAGCCCAAGATTCGCCGCAACTGAGCCTGGCGATAGCGTTGGTTCAGCGGCGTGCCTAGGCGCCGCTTGCCGCTTCCCGGTACACCTGTACGACGGCATCGCACATGGCGGCCAGCCCGAACAGCTTGAGGTAGCGCTGTCTCGCTGCCAGCCGCATATTGGCGCGCAGGGCGGGCTGCTCCAGCAGCGACCGGATCGTGGCCGCCAGCGCGGCGCTGTCCTCCGGGGGCACCAGGACGCCGGTCACACCATCCTCCACCGCCTCGGGGATGCCGCCGACGCGGCTGGCGACTGCGGGAAGGCCCACGGAAGCGGCTTCGATCAGGCTCAGGGACAGCGCCTCGCGGCGCGAGGGCGCCAGCAGCAGGTCGCAGGCGGCATACACCGTCTCCACGTCCGAGCGTTGGCCCAGGAAGCGGATCTGGTCGGACAGCCCGAATTCGCCGACTTGCCGCAGGATTTCCTGACCGTACTTGGTGCTGTGGTCTCCCGCGAGCAGGAGCAGGGTGTCTTTTCTGGCCAGCCGCCTGATCGCGTCGACGGCCACATCGTGGCCTTTATCGCGTTCAAAACGGGCGACGAGACCCAGCACGTGTGGATGCCCTGTCGCGCCGAGCCTGCTGCGGGCCTCATCGCGCGTGGGCGCGCGCACAGACAGGTCGTCAACCCCGGAGTAGATGCGGCGCAATTTCGCTGGGGGCAGTCCGTGGCCGATCAGAAAATCGCGCACGGCGTCCGATACGCAGATAACGCGCCTGGCGCCATTGAAGCGGCGATAGGCGTTGGTGGAGTGCGCGGTGGCGACCGTGGCGCAGCCGCTGAGGCGCCCGGACCAGACCGCATAGTGGGTGCCGCGTTGTGAGTGCCCATGCACGACATCGGCCTGCCACCGGCGAAGAAAACGGGCAAGGCGAAGCATGGAGCCCAGATCCGCCATGCCGTGCATGCCCAGGTCGAGATGGGTGATGTGGCGTGCATGGCATTGCTCGGCCAGCCAGCTATCCCCGGGGCCAGCGTAGCTCACGGTTTGGCCGGCTTCGGCAAGCGAGGTCATCAGGTTCAACGCATGCCGCTCCATGCCTCCGAGGATGTGGCTATGCGCGACGATGCAGATGCGCACGATCAGTCACACCCGCGTCTGGGACGCTGAGGGAAGCGACCCGCCGGTAAGGCGCTGCGGCAAACTGGGGCCGGAATCAAGGCTATTGCCGCCCAGGGACATGGGCCCGGCTCAGGGCCAGACCTTTCGGCTTGTTTTTCATGTGCAGCTTCCAGGCAAAGCCGATCGCATCGTCGCCGTAAGACACGCCCTTGCGGGGCAGCGCCAGCACGTCGAAGTCGGGCGTCGCCGCGCCGCGCTGGCAGGTCACCGCCGAGCGGTAGCCCGCTTCGGCCGTGGCCAGGATCGCAGCCAGATCGTGCGAGCCGTAGGGATAGCAGAAGTGCTCGACAGTCCGGCCCAGCGCGTCCTCCAGACGTCGCTTGCTGTCACTCACCTCGTGTCGCAATGCGCTTTCGGGCAGGCCAGCCAGATGGATATGGTCGTAGGCATGGCTGCCGATCTCGATGCCGCTGGCGGCGACTTCGCGCAGGCGGGCGTCTGTCATCAGCGGCGGGGTGGGATGCCCCGAGGCCGCAAGCCATTGCGCGCTTTTCCCGGTCATTCCGGCAATGGCGTAGACGATCGCCGGAAAGCCATATTCCTGGAGGATGGGCAGCGCGTTTTCGTAGAAGTTTTCGCAGCCATCGTCGAAGGTGAGGACCACCGCGCGCGGCGGGATGGGGTGCTGACCCTGGAGGGCTGCCACCGCCGCGCTCATCGACATGACGTTGGCGCCGATGAATTTGAGATAGCGCATGTGGCCGCGGAAGCGGTCGGTGTCGCAATAGCTCGCCCTGTGCTCCCGCATTTCCGGGAAGCGGCCGACCTGATGGTACATAAAGATGCTGATGCCGCTCACCGGGGCGCCCTGGTCAACAAGTCCTGGTAGACCGCGAGATTACCATCGACCATCTTCGCAAACGAAAACTCCTCGTCCACGAGTTTTTTGCCGGCATCGCCGAACTGCCGGCGCAGGGCGTCGTCGGGAATCAGTCTCAGCAGCGCTTGCGTGAGCGCCGCCACATCGGCGGGCGGCACCAGCAGGCCGTTGAGCCCGTCGCGCACCGCCTCCGGAATGCCGCCGGCGCGGCTGGCGATGATCGGGATGCCCAGCGACGAGGCCTGTAGCAGCGACACGCCGAGCCCTTCCATCAGCGCCGGATGCACCACCAGATCGAGGGCGCCCAGCCAGTGCATCAGGTCGGCATGGAAGCCCACCAGGTGCACGGAGCGTTGCAGCCCGGCGTCGCGAATCTGTCGTTCCAGGCGTTCCTGTTCGCCGCCCTGTCCAAAGAACAGGACCTGCACGAGCGGGTGGCGAGCCAGTACCTCCGGCAGCGCCTGGATCAGATAGCGGTGCCCTTTGCGTTCGATGAGTTGGGCGATCACGCCGATGACGAAGCTGTCGCCGGGCAGGGAGAAGCGCTCGCAGAGCTCCGCCCGGCTGGCCACCGTCAGCCCTGCGGGCGGCTCGTAGGCACTGCGGACCAGCACCACCTTGGACGGCGGCAACCCGTAGCCCAGCAGGACGTCGCGGATGGCACCGGAAATGGCGACGACCCGGTCAAACAGGCCGTATTTGTAGCGGGCGAACCAGCGCGGCTCCGGATTCTCGTTGCGGCGCGAGTGCACGGCGCGCACGCCGCAACGACGTGCGGCGAGGCCGCCCATCAGGTCGGCGCCGCGACGACTGTGCAGATGCACGATGTCGGGCCGTTCCTGGCGGATGAGCCGCGAGATGCGGCCGATGGCGCCGATGTCGAGGTCGCCCGACAGCCCGATTTCGTGCACCGGGATACCGGCGTTGGCGATGTGTTGCCCGATGACGGCGCCGTGAGGACAGACCAGCACGTTGGCGACGCCGCGCCGCTGCAGCC
The DNA here is from genome assembly GCA_008012115.1 of Nevskiaceae bacterium. Taxonomy (GTDB): domain Bacteria; phylum Pseudomonadota; class Gammaproteobacteria; order Nevskiales; family Nevskiaceae; genus Stenotrophobium. The sequence goes on along the minus strand of SSEB01000019.1, from coordinate 52,026 downwards.
CCTCGATGAGGTTCTTCACCTGCAGCGCGCCGCCATACAGGCTCATGCCGGCCTCGACGTGCATGATCTTCATGCGGCGCACTCGCGGGTCAGAAGTTGTCGCGCGGCCGTGGCGACCCGCTGTGGCGTCAATCGCCGCATGCAGGTCCAGTCGCCGCCGCAGGTCGGGTTGCGTCGGCAGGGGGCGCAGGGCAAGTCTTCGTAGAGCACGGTCAGCGGCGACTCGGCGCCAAGGAGGTAGGGACGGGTCGAGCCGAACAAGGCCAGCGTCGGCCGGCGCACGGCAATGCCGATGTGGGTGAGGCCGGTATCGACGCCGATGACCAGGCCCGCTTGAGCCAGCCAGGCGCCGAGTTCCGGCAGGCGCGTCTTGCCCGCGAGGTTGAAACTCGGTGCCGGCAATTGGGCGAGGATGCGCTCGGCGTCGTCGCGGTTGGCCGGCCCGCCGAAAATCACGAACGGTCCGTGGCCGGCGTCGGCCAGGGTCTTTGCCAGTGGCGCCCAGTAGTCGGCGACCCAGTGTTTCTGGGGCCGCGTGGTGAACGGGCAAAGCGCGATGAAGCCCGGCTTGAGGCCATATCCGGCCATCGCGACGGCAATACGGTCGCGCATCGCCGGGGTGATCATCAGGCGTGGCGGGTCGGCCACCACACCGGTGATCCGCTGCGCCAGCTCGCGGTACTCGGCGGCGATCGCGTCCTCCGCACCGCCCTTGGGCAGCAGGTGGTGCATGAAGACGGCGCCGGGTTCCTTGGATTCAAAGCCGATGCGCGTCGCACCGCCGGCGAGGCGGGCGAGAATCCGCGATTTCAGCAGGCCCTGGCTGTCGATGACCCAGTCGAAACGGCGCTCCGTGAGCTGGCGGCGCAGTCGCAGCAGTGCGGCAGGGGAGGTCAGGGTTTCCCGCGGGATCGTGATCAACTCGTCGAGACGCGGGTCCCCGTCGATGACGCCGGCGAAATCCTGCTGCGCCAGCCAGGCGATGTGGGCACCGGGGAAGCGTGTCCGCAGGTTGCCCAGCAGCGCCGTGGCGAAGACGATGTCCCCGAGGGCCGACAGGCGCACGATCAGGATGCGCGGCTGCGGTCCGCGAACCGGCAGGGACTCCGATAAGGCCATCGAGTGAGCAGTACGGGGGAGGGACTGTCTATAATATTAGCTTGTACCGCTAACTGCGGTTTTATTGAAAATCCTTCGGACAGACGATCCATGAGCAGCTTTGCCGACCGCGACGGTTTTATCTGGTATGACGGTGAACTCAAGCCCTGGCGCGAGTGCACCACCCACGTCCTGACCTATTCGCTGCATTACGGCGTCGGCTGCTTCGAGGGCGTCCGCGCCTACAAGACCCCCAAGGGCACCGCCATCTTCCGTCTGCAGGACCACACCCGTCGCCTGTTCAACTCGGCGAAGATCCTCGGCATGAAGATGCCGTTCTCGCCGGAGCAGATCAACGAGGCGCAGCTCGACGTGCTGCGCGCCAACAAGCTCGACTCCGCCTACCTGCGGCCGATGGTGTTCTACGGGGCCGAAGGCATGGGCCTGCGCGCCGACAACCTCAAGACCCACATCATCGTCGCCGCCTGGACCTGGGGTTCTTACCTCGGCGCTGACAACATGGAGCGTGGCATCCGCGTCAAGACCAGCTCGTTCACGCGCGGCTTCGCCAATTCCAACATGCATCGCGCCAAGGCCAATGGCCAGTACATCAACTCGATGCTGGCGCTCAACGAAGTCCTGCGTGACGGCTACGACGAGGCGATCACGCTCGATACCAGCGGTCACGTCGCCGAGGGCAGTGCCGAAAACATCTTCGTGGTCAGCGAAGGCCGGCTGCATACGCCGGACCTCAATGCCTGCCTCGACGGCATCACCCGCCGCACGGTGATCCAGCTCGCCGCCGACTTCGGCATCCCGGTGGTGGAGCGCCGCATCACCCGCGACGAGTTGTACATCGCCGACGAGGTGTTCTTCACCGGCACCGCTGCGGAAGTGACGCCGGTGCGCGAGGTCGACAACCGCAGCATCGGCAGCGGCAAGCGCGGCCCGATCACCGAAAAGCTGCAGGCGGCCTACCTCAAGCTGGTGAAGGGTGAGAGCGACCAGTACCGCGAGTGGCTGAGCCACATCTGACAGGGCCCGCCTGCTCCTTCCCCGTGCGGGAAAGGGCGGGAGCGGGAGCAGGAGCAGGGAGCTGCGCATGATCACCGCCATTCCCGATTTCTCAAAAGCGCGGCTGCTGGTCGCCGGCGACGTGATGCTCGACCGCTACTGGACCGGGCCGACCTCGCGCATCTCGCCCGAGGCGCCGGTGCCGGTGGTGCAGGTCCGCAAGGACGAGACGCGCCCGGGCGGTGCCGCCAACGTCGCGCTCAACGCGGCAGCCCTGGGCGTCAAGGCCCATCTGCTCGGTGTCGTCGGCAGCGACGAGCCGGCCGACCTGTTGCGCATCGGCCTGGACCGTCATGGTGTGGCGGCGGATTTCGTCCCCACCCAGGGGCGCCCGACCATCACCAAGCTGCGCATCCTGTCGCGCAACCAGCAGCTCATCCGCCTCGATTTCGAAGAGACGCTGTCGGTGGCCGATGCCTTCGACCGCGATGCTTACCGCGCGCGCTACAAGCTGGCGCTGATGGACAGCGACGTCGTGATTCTGTCCGATTACGGCAAGGGCACGCTGGTCGATATCGCGCAACTGGTCGCCGAGGCGCGCGCGCAGAACAAGCCGGTCCTGATCGATCCCAAGGGCAGCGATTACCGGCCGTATCGCGGTGCGACGTTGCTGACGCCGAACATGGGCGAATTCGAGGCCGTGGTCGGCAAGTGCGCGGACGAGGCGGAGATCGCGGCCAAGGGCGAGGCCCTGCGTGCCGACCTCGGCCTGTCCGCCCTGCTGATCACCCGCAGCGAGCACGGCATGAGCCTGATCCAGCCCGGCCAGCCGCCGCTGCACCTGCCGACGCAGGCGCGCGAGGTGTTCGACGTCACCGGCGCCGGCGATACCGTCATCGCCACGCTGGGTGCGGCGCTGGCGGCGGGGCAGGACCTCGCCCACGCCTGTCGGCTGGCCAACATCGCGGCCGGCATTGTCGTCGGCAAGCTCGGCACCGCCACGGTCAGCGCGGCGGAGCTGCAGCGCGCCGTCAGCCACGAGCACCAGGACGACGGCGCCGTGCTGGACGAGGACGAGCTGCTGCGGCGCGTGGCCGAGGCCAAGGCGCGCGGCGAAACGGTGGTCATGACCAACGGCTGCTTCGACCTGCTGCACGTCGGCCACGTGCGCTACCTGGAAGCGGCGAAAAAGCTCGGCGACGTGCTGATCGTCGCGGTCAACAGCGACGACTCGGTCAAGCGGCTCAAGGGCGCGGCGCGGCCGCTCAACCGCTGCGAGGACCGCATGCGCATGCTGGCCTCGCTCAAGAGCGTCGACTGGGTGGTGCCGTTCACCGAGGACACGCCGGCGCGCCTGATCGGTCGCGTGCTGCCCGATCTGCTGGTGAAAGGCGGCGACTACCAGCCACAGCAGGTGGCCGGCTACGAAGCCGTCACGAAAAACGGCGGGCAGGTCGTGATTCTCGATTTCTACGACGGCTACTCCACCACGCGCCTGATCGAACGCGCCCGCAGCCCCTGAGTCGCTCCTGAGACGGCCACCCGCTGTGCCCGGCGGGCCGGTAATATTCGTTATAAATTATTTAACGAAAATCAATTTGATATATAAAATATAACGAACAGCCAGGGTTCGCCGCCGAGAGCGGGTGGCGGAATTCGGCGCTATGGCCAGGCTCCCCGGGGTTATTTTTCCCATCTTGGGCGCTGTCGCCGGGTCTTAACATGGCCCGGTCAAGCAGGAGAGTCGCTATGGATGGCAGCAGCCCGAACTGGGACACGCTGATCAGGAACGCACTGGTGTTCGACGGCAGCGGCCAGCCGCCGCTGCGGCAGGACGTCGCCATCCGCGACGGGCGCATCGCCGCCCTCGGTGCGGCGCTGCCGCAGGACAACGCGAGTCGCGTCATCGATGCCGCCGGGCATTGGCTGATGCCGGGTTTGCTCGACATCCATACCCACTTCGACCTGGAAGTGGAACTGGAGCCCGGCCTGCCGGAGGCCGTGCGCCACGGCACCACCACCGCGGTGGTCGCCAACTGCTCGCTGGGCATCGCCTACGGCGCGCAGCGCCGCGACGGCGCCGACCCCATCGTCGATTGCTTCGCACGCGTCGAGAACGTGCCCAAGCATGTGCTGCGCAAGGTCGCGGACCGCGTGACCTGGAGCGACTCGCAGGGCTATCTCGACCACTTCGGCCGCCTGCCGCTGGGGCCGAACATCGTGCCGATGATTCCGCACTCCATGCTGCGGATCGAGGTCATGGGCCTGCAGGACTCGGTGACGAGAGCGCCGACCGAGGCCGAGCTGCAGCGTATGGAAGCGCTGGTCGAGCGGGGCATGCGCGAGGGCTACGTCGGTTTCTCCACCGACGCGCTGCCGTTCCATTACCTCGCCAACCGGCCGAACACGCACAAGCAGATTCCGACGCAGTTCGCGCCGTTTGCCGAGCTCAAGCGGCTGACGCAGATCGTGCGCAACTGGGGCCGCGTCTGGCAGGCCACGCCGCCCAAGGATGACAAGCTGGCGGTGTTCCGCAACTTCCTGCTGACGTCCGGCCGGCTCTACGGCCGCGCGCTCAAGGTCACGGCGGTGGCGGCGATCGACGTCGCCACCAACCGCTCGCTGCTGCGGCTCGGCCGCCTGATGTCGCGGCTGCTCAATTCGAAATTTCTGCGTGGACATTTCCGCCTGCAGGCGCTGTCGGCGCCGTTCAAGATCTGGAGCGATGGCGTGATCACGCCCATCGCCGAGGAGATTCCGGTGCTGCGCCGGCTCAACGAGCGCGATCTCGAGGACCGCGAGGGCCGCGCCGCCATCATGGCCGACCCGCAGTGGCAGGCAGAATTTCGCCGCATGTGGTGGCATGGCAAGCGCGGCTTTGGCCTGGCGCGGCTGAAGCACTGGCTGGGCCTGTCCGACAACGTGCTGACGCGCGAACTGCGCGACATGACCATCGAATCCTGCCCGGTGCCCGACTGGTGCGGCGAGCGCATGGACGTGGTGCATCGCCGTCTGCTGGCCTGGCAGCAGGGCGGCGGTGGCGCGTCCGGCGCACGCAGCGAGGCGGAGCGCGAGGCGTTCGCCAGTTTTGCGCAGAACGTCGATGACGGTGACTTCTTCCTGCACCTGCTGCGTCGTTTCGACACCGACCTGCGCTGGTGGACGGTCACGGCCAATCGCAATGACCGGACCACCAAGGAACTGCTGTTCGACCCGCTGCTGCTGCCGGGCTTCAACGACAGCGGCGCGCACCTGACCAACATGGCCTTCTATGACGGCAACCTGCGCACGCTGAAGTTCGCGCAGGAGGACGGCGAGGCCAAAGTCGCGCAGGCAGTGCATCGCTTGACTCGCGAGCCGGCCGAATTCTTCGGCGTCGATGCCGGACGCATCGAGGTCGGTGCGCGGGCCGATCTCGTGCAGGTCGATCCCGAAGCCCTGCGCCGCTACCAGCCGGAGGCATGCATCGAGTACGTCTACCGCGCCGGGTTCGAGCACCACCAGCTGGTCAACCGGCCGCGCGGCGTCGTTGTGCGCACGCTGATCAATGGCCGCGTGGCCTGGGAAGAGGGCCGCTACACGCCGATCTTCGGCCGCGAGCCGCTGGGGCGCGTGCTGCTGAACCGCGAACATCTCGCGCCGCCGCGGCAGGCGCTGGCGGCCTGAGGCGTGACCGCCGGCATCGTGCGCGCATAGACTCGCGCGCATGATCGGCCCCGGAGAGGTCTATGCGTTGAGCTGTGCCGTCGCCTGGGCGGCGGCCGTCATCCTGTTCAAGAAATCCGGCGAGAGCCTCGCGCCGTTCGCGCTTAACCTGTTCAAGAACGCGCTGTCGCTGCTGCTGCTCGGCGTCACCCTGTGGCTGACCGCGGCGGCGTGGCCCGGGATTCCGCCGAGCGCCCTGTTGCTGATGCTGCTGTCGGGCGTGCTCGGCATCGGCCTGGGAGACACGCTGTACTTCCACGCGCTCAACACCATCGGCGCCAGCCGCATGGCGGTGGCGCAGACCCTGTATTCCCCATTCGTCATCCTGCTGTCGATGATTTTTCTGGGCGAGCGGCTGCACTGGGGCCAGGGCGCTGGGGTGCTGCTGGTGCTGGGCGGCATCCTGCTGGTGACCTATGTTCGCCAGGCGGCGCGGCGGGCGGACGCGGCGCGGACGCTGCGCGGCGTGGGGCAGGCGGCGCTGGCGATGCTGCTGATGGCCGCCGGCATCGTCATGGCCAAGCCCCTGCTGGAGCGCTACGACTTTCTCTGGGTGGTGGCGCTGCGCATCGCCGGCGGACTCGCCGGCATGCTGGTGGAGGCGGCCCTGTTGGGACGCTTCGCGGCGTTGCCGGACGCCTACCGCCGCGTCCGCCACTGGCCGCAGGTGGTGGCCGGTGCGGTGGTGGGCAGTTATCTGTCGATGATGCTGTGGCTGGCCGGCTACAAGTACACGCAGGCCTCGATCGCCGCCGTGCTGAACGAACTGGCGGCGGTGTTCATCCTGGGCTTCGCCATCGTATTTCTGGGCGAGAGGCCGGCCGCGCGCCAGATCGCCGGTGTGATGGTCGCCGTCAGCGGCGTGGCGATGGTGATTGGCCTGCGTTAGCGTCGTGGCGTCGCAGAGCGGATAATAAGCGGCCGCGTCTCCAGCCCCTGGTGCTCCATGTCCGCCGATACCTCCGATACCGCGCCCGCGATCGCCTTTCGCGATCTGGCACTCAGCGAGCCGGTCCTCAGGGCGCTGGACGCCGTCGGCTACGAGTCGCCGTCGCCGATCCAGGCGGCGACCATTCCGCATCTCCTGGCCGGCCGCGATGTTCTGGGCCAGGCCCAGACCGGCACCGGCAAGACCGCCGCCTTCGCGCTGCCGATCCTCTCGCACATCAATCTCGGCCAGACCGCGCCGCAGGCCCTGGTGCTGGCGCCGACGCGGGAGCTGGCGATCCAGGTCGCGGAGGCGTTCCAGAAATACGCCTCGCAGTTGAAGAACTTCCACGTCCTGCCGATCTACGGCGGCCAGTCCTACGAGCCCCAGCTCAAGGCGCTCAAGCGTGGCGTGCACGTCGTCGTCGGTACGCCGGGACGGGTGCTGGACCACATGAAGCGCGGCACCCTGCGGCTCGATGCCCTGCGCTGCCTGGTGCTGGACGAAGCCGACGAGATGCTGCGCATGGGCTTCATCGACGATGTCGAGGAAGTGCTGCGGCAGACGCCGCCGCAGCGGCAGGTGGCCCTGTTCTCGGCGACCATGCCGACGGCGATCCGTCGCATCGCGCAGACCTACCTGCGCGAGCCGGCCGAGGTCACCATCAAGAGCAAGACCACGACCGCCGCCAACATCCGCCAGCGCTACCTCATGGCCAGCGGCATGGAGTACAAGCTCAACGCGCTGACCCGCATCCTCGAGGCCGAACCCTTCGATGGCATGATCATCTTCGCGCGCACCAAATCGGCCACCACCGAGCTGGCGGAAAAGCTGGAGGCGCGCGGCTATGCCTGCGCCGCCCTCAACGGCGACATCGTGCAGGCGCAGCGTGAGCGCACCGTCAACCGGCTCAAGAGCGGCCAGCTCGATATCGTCGTCGCCACCGATGTCGCGGCGCGCGGCCTGGATGTCGAGCGCATCAGCCACGTCGTCAATTTCGACATTCCCACCGATACCGAGTCCTACGTCCACCGTATCGGCCGCACCGGCCGCGCCGGTCGCAGCGGCGAGGCCATCCTGTTCATCGCCTCGCGCGAGCGGCACCTGCTGCAGACCATCGAGCGCGCCACGCGCCAGCGCATCACGCCGATGGAGCTGCCCAGCGCCGCCGCGGTCAACGACCTGCGCCTGGTGCGCTTCAAGCAGAAGATCGGCGAGACACTGGCGGCCGGCGGCCTCGAGCCGCTGCGCGCGGCCGTCGAGCAGTTTGAGCAGCAGCAGGGTGTGCCGCTGATCGATATCGCGGCGGCGCTGGCGCGGATGGCGCTGGGCGACAAGCCGCTGCTGCCGACCGAGGGTGCCAGCGAGCGTCGCGCCGCGGTGGCGGCCGGGCCGGAGCGCCGCAACATGTTCGATACCCGGACGCCTGCCGATGACGCGCCGCCGCGGCAGACGCCGCCAGTGCGCGCCACGCGCACGGCAGTGGAGGCGCCGGTCACGGCGACCCCGACGTCCGCCGAGCGCCCCGCAGCGCCCGCGCGCAAACCGCGCGAGCAGCAGCCGGAAGCGGGCATGGAAACCTTCCGCGTCGAAGTCGGCCATGTCCACAACGTCAAGCCGGGCAATATCGTCGGCGCCATCGCCAACGAGGCGGGCCTCGACAGCCAGTACATCGGCCGCATCGAGATTTTCGACGACCACAGCCTGATCGACCTGCCGGAGGGCATGCCCCGGCGGATTTTCCGCGACCTGCAGAAGGTCTGGGTCTGCGGCCAGCAGCTGCGCATCAGCCGGCCCGGTGATGGCGCAGCGGCGCCGGCGCCGCGCCCGCACAAGAAGAAGCCCGCCGGCAAGCCGCCGCGCGGCTGATCCTCCGCATCACGAGTTGAGACTCCTCCGGCGCAAGGGCCGGAGGCGGCTTCGTGCCTTGCGCGCGGCGCAGCGGGCAATAAAAAACCCCGCCGGATCGCTCCGGCGGGGTCGGTGATACCAGACGCGGATCAGTCTTTGACGTTGAGTTCCACGCGGCGGTTCTTGGCGCGGTCTTCATCCGTCGTGCCCTCGACCAGCGGCTTGGTCTTGCCGTAGCCGACCGGGGTCAGGCGCGTGGTGTCGACACCGGCGTTGCCCAGGTAGGTCACGACCGAGTGCGCACGGCGCTCGGACAGGCCCAGGTTGTACGCCTCGGTGCCGACGTCGTCGGTGTGGCCCGCCACTTCGATCTTGAGGTCCGCATAGGACTTCAGGGTCTCGGCCACGCCGTTGAGGATTTCCTTGGCTTCCGGCGTCAGGCGGTCGGAGTCGAACTCGAAGTTCACGCCCTTGAGGATGAACGCCTTGTTGACGGCGCAGCCGTTTTCATCGACAGCCTCACCGGCCTTCGGCGTGCGGCAGTCATCCTTCAGCGCGCAACCGTTGGCGAGCACCTTGGCGCCGGCCGGGGTGTGCGGGCATTCGTCGATGTCGTCGGGCACGCCGTCGCCGTCGGAATCCAGCGGGCAGCCGTCTTCGTTGACCTTGGTGCCGGCCGGGGTGTTGGGGCACTTGTCGCGGCTGTCGGGCACGCCGTCGCCGTCGCTGTCGGCTTCCGCAGCCGGGGCCGCCGCGGGAACCACTTCCGCCGGCGCAGCCGGCGCCGGTGCGGCCGGGTGCACGCCCAGCGGGATCAGCAGGCCGATGTTGAACACGCCCTCGTAGAAGGCGCTGCGGTCGCCGTTGTGGATGCCCAGGTACTCGCGACCGTGGGAATCCATGCGGTAGCGCGCTTCGGCGCGCAGCAGGATGTTGTGGGTGATCGGGAGCAGATAGCCCGCGCCCAGGTCAAACACGGTGGTGTGGTAGTCCAGCGCCGAGACGGCGGTCGGGCTGCCCGAGTTCAGCGGCTGGCCATAGGGAGCGTTCGCGCCCGTGCCGTAATCGACGCTGACCAGTCCGTAGGAATTCTGCAGCCAGGAGGAGAAGGGGAAGAGCAGGGCGGTCAGGCCGACGCCTTTGAGCTTGGCGTTGCCGGTGTAGCCGCCGGCCTTGGCCTGGGAGTCGCCCTTCATCACCGAGTAGAAGGTGTTGAGTTCGAGGCTCAGGCCATCGGTCATGCGCTTGCCGACCGACATGACGCCGCCGAGACCGTTCTTGGTGGCGCGGTGGTGATCCACCAGGCTGTAGGAGAACATCGGCGAGACGTAGAAGGCGTGCGGCGCCTTGGCCGACTCGCTGCCGCCGGAACCGCCGGAGCTGCCGCTGTCCGAGGAGGCCGAGGTGTCGCTGCTGGCGCTGGAGCCAGAGTCGGCCGGTGCGGCGGCGGTATCGCCAGCCGGGGCCGCCGCTTCCGCAGGCGCGGCATCGGCGGGCGCCGCTGCCGTGTCCGCCGGGGGCGCTTCAGCCGGTGCGGCCGAAGCGTCTGCAGGGGCGCTGGCGGTGTCCGCAGGTGCGGCGGCATCGCTGGCCGGCGCGGCGTCGGCGGGGGGCGCGCTGCTGTCGGTGGCGGCGGGTGCGGCGCCGGCGTCACCTCCGGTCTGCGCGAACGATGGCAGCGCGATTGCGATGCCCAACAGCACGGCCAAAAGACCGGAACGGTATTTCATAATTCTCCCCTGAGCGGTTCCGACTGCGAAAAATTTTGTTGACGGACTATAGCAGCCGCGTCTGCGCGCGTCTGCGCCGAAAACTGTGTTTTTTTAACATGGGCCGCGGGGTGGAGACAACCGGCGGGACGTAGGCGAACACCGTGGACGGAGCCTCATCCGCTATACTTCGCGCCCTCGAAAATTTCCCGGTACCCATGGAACCGAATCAGATCAGAAGTGAGATCACGGCCCTGCGAGCGCGTTTCGACGCGCTCCGGGGCTATCTTTGACTACGAAACCAAGCGGGACCGGCTGGCGGAAGTCACCGCCGAGATGGAACGCCCGGATTTCTGGAACGACAATAAAAAGGCCCAGGAGACCGGCCGCGAGCGGGCCAAGCTCGAGGCGGTGATCCAGCCGCTGGACAAGGCCGACAGCGGCCTGCGCGACGCCGGCGACCTGCTGGAACTGGCCGAGGCCGAGAACGACACCGCCACCATTGCCGAGGTGGAGCGTGACGTGCTGGCGCTGGGCAAGCTGGCGGACGACATGGAATTCCGCCGCATGTTCTCCGGCGAGATGGACAACACCAATGCCTATCTCGACATCCAGGCCGGCTCCGGTGGCACCGAGGCGCAGGACTGGGCCGAAATGCTGCTGCGCATGTACCTGCAGTGGGCCAACGGCAAGGGCTTCAAGGCGGAAATCCTGGAATGCTCGGCGGGCGAAGTCGCCGGCATCAAGTCGGCCAGCGTCTACATCGAGGGGCCGTACGCCTTCGGCTGGCTGCGCACCGAGATCGGCGTGCACCGCCTGGTGCGCAAGTCGCCGTTCGACTCCGGCAACCGCCGCCACACCTCGTTCGCCGGCGTGTTCGTGTCGCCGGAGATCGACGACAGCTTCGAGATCGAGATCAATCCGGCGGACATCAGCGCCGTGACCTACCGCTCCTCCGGCGCCGGCGGCCAGCACGTCAACAAGACCGAGTCGGCGATCCGCATCACGCATATCCCCACCGGCATCGTCGTCGCCTGCCAGACGCAGCGCAGTCAGCACGCCAACCGCGACCGCGCCATGAAGATGCTGCAGGCCAAGCTCTACGAGCGCGAGATGGAGAAGCGCAACGCCGAGAAGCAGAAGCTGGAGGACTCCAAGGCGGACATCGAGTGGGGCCACCAGATCCGCAGCTACGTGCTCGACCAGTCGCGGATCAAGGACCTGCGCACCGGCGTCGAGATCGCCGACACCACCAAGGTGCTGAACGGCCATCTCGATCCTTTCATCGAGGCCAGCCTGAAGCAGGGGCTGTGAGTTTTCGCGGCCACCCGCTGTTATGCGTTACGGTCGCAAATTAGTGATATTTTATTTTTATATTTTAAATTTGATAGTTAAATTATAACAATCCTACAGCGTCGGACCGCGACAGCGGGTGGCGCCCCAAACGCGGAAAAAGTGACATGAGCCAACCCGAACAGCCGCAGCAGGACGAGAACTACGTCATTGCCGCGCGCCGCGAAAAGCTGGACAAGCTGCGCGCCGCCGGCAATGCCTATCCCAATGGCTTTCGCCGCGACACGCTGGCGGATTACCTGCAGGGCGTCTACGGCGCGCATTCGGCCGAGTCGCTGGAGGGCGAGACCACGCCGTTCCGCATCGCCGGCCGCCTGATGGCCAAGCGCGTCATGGGCAAGGCCAGCTTCGGCACGCTGCAGGACATGTCCGGCCGCATCCAGATCTTCGTGCAGCAGGCGGCGCTGGGCGAGGCGGCGTACAACGTGTTCAAGACCGCGGACGTCGGCGACATCTTCGGCGCCGTCGGCACGGTGATGAAGACCAAGACCGGCGAACTGTCGCTGCGCGTGACGCAGCTGGAACTGCTGGTCAAGGGCATCCGCCCGCTGCCCGAGAAATGGGCCGGCCTCACCGACACCGAGGTGCGCTATCGCCAGCGCTACCTCGATCTGATCGTGAACCCCGACGTGAAGAAGGTGTTCGACAAGCGCGGCCAGAGCATCCGCTTCATCCGCAACTTCCTCGACACCCTGGGCTTCAGCGAAGTCGAGACGCCGATGATGCAGGCCATCCCCGGCGGCGCCACCGCCAAGCCGTTCATCACGCACCACAACGCGCTGGATCGCGACCTGTATCTGCGCATCGCGCCGGAGCTGTATCTCAAGCGCCTGGTGGTCGGCGGCTTCGAGAAGGTCTACGAGATCAACCGCAACTTCCGCAACGAGGGGCTCTCCACGCGGCACAACCCCGAGTTCACCATGCTGGAGTTCTACCAGGCCTACGCCGATTACCGCGAGCTGATGGACCTGATCGAGAACCTGCTGCGCGACCTGGCACTGGCCGTCAACGGCAGCGGCAAGCTCACCTACCAGGGCCGCGAATACGACCTGGAGCAGCCGTTCAATCGCTGGACCATGAAGGAAGCCGTGCAGCGCTTCAATCCGGCCATCGATGCCGCGCGGCTGGACGAGCGCGGCTATCTCGCCGACTGGGCGAAGAAGGTCGGCGGCGATGTGAAGCCGGCCTACGGTGCGGGCAAGCTGCTCACCGAGATATTCGAGAAGACGGTGGAAGCGAACCTGCTCGACCCTACCTTCATCACCGAGTATCCGACCGAAGTCTCGCCGCTGGCGCGGCGCAACGACGCCAATCCGGAAGTGACGGACCGCTTCGAGTTCTTCGTCGGCGGCCGCGAGGTGGCCAACGGCTTCTCCGAGCTGAACGACCCGGACGACCAGGCCGCGCGCTTCAAGGCGCAGGTGTCGGCCAAGGAAGGCGGCGATGACGAAGCCATGCACTTCGACGCCGACTACATCCGCGCGCTGGAATACGGCCTGCCGCCGACCGCCGGCGCCGGCATCGGCATCGACCGCCTGGTGATGTTCCTGACCGACTCGCCGTCGATCCGCGATGTGCTGCTTTTTCCCCAGATGCGGCCCGAAGCTTAGCCATCTCTGGCGCGACGATTCGCCATTGCACCACCGCCCGGGTGGCCATCCCTGGCCACCCATTTTCTTTTGCACGAAGCGATGCTTCGTGTGCTAAAAAACCCCGCAGATGCGGCCGGAAGCCTAGCCATCCCTGGCGAGACCTCGCGGATTTTCCAACCCCCTGGGTGCGCGTCCCTGCGCCACCCGCTAACGGCGCCAGCCGTGTGGCGGCTGTTTTTAATTATTTATCGAAAATAAATATATTCAATAAAATAAATCACCCGGAGAGTCCTCCGGTGTGTCAGCGGGTGGGCTGCTCAGGGGTGCTTGCGGAGGGGATGACGGGTCTGCCGTCACCGGTCAGGGACGACAGCAGGTCCTGCATCGGCGCCTGCGACACCAGTACGAGTCCGCGGCGCGGCTGCTCGAGATCGATGATGATGTAGAACACCAGCGCGACCAGGCCGACGTAGCTACCGATCCGCAGCAGGCCGGTGATGCTCCTGCCCTGCTGATCGTGCAGCCGGCCCATGGTGAAGGTGGTGAAGACGCCGAACAGCACCAGCATGACGACGATGCCGCCGTTGACCTGGTTCCTGACGCCGTAGAGCCGTTTGTCGTGTGCCGTGAGCAGGCCGTTGTAGGCATTCAACAGCGGCGTGTGGATGGAGGGCGTGTTCTTGCTGGCGATGGCGTGCCGGATGATCGTCAGCATGCGGGCCTGGGACTCCGTGCCTTGTGCGACGACCTGGGGCATGCGTGGATCGTCCAGGCGCATCGGGCCGAACACAAGCCGCTGCCGCACGTAGGTGACCACTTCGTTCCGGAGCTCGGAGCGCTCCGGTTCCTCGAGCGCCGCGCTGACGGTGGCCAGCTCGCCGATGGCGATCGAGTCGTCGAGCAACAGGCCCTTGCGCGCCTCGTAGCGCGAAGTAGCGCCGGAGAAACAGAACGCCAGCAGCAGGCCGAACAGCGCGAGTCCGCCGTCCTCGATCCGGGTCGAGCGGGGGGTGACGGGGGTGCCGCGCCAGACGCGCAGCTGCGAGCCCAGCATCCAGCCGAGAATCATCAGGAATGCCAAAACCAGCGCCGACAGCCAGGCGTCAACGCGAATGAAAAAGTCCAGATTCATGAGTCTCCCCCGGCAAAACCGCAGAATACAAAAAGCCCGCAGCGAGCGGGCTCTTGGCAATTCTAACGAATGGCGGCAGGGCCCCGTCCGAGGCTTGCCGCGAGTCTAGCCCAGGCGGCCGCGTTCGCGATGCTCCGGCACTGACTTGGGATCGACGTCGGGCAGGGTGCGCAGGGCCGCATGTGGCGCGCGCGGGAACAGACCGTAGACCGCCGGCAGCACGCGGATGCGGTCGCCGCCGCGGCGATTCAGCGCGAACGGGTCCAGGTGGGAGAGCTCCACCTCCACCGTCTCGCCGCTGTGATCCAGCTCGGCGGTGAGCCGCACCACCGCGCCGGTGCGCTGCACCGAGCGCACGGCGGCGCCCAGGCCGGGGCTGCTGTCCTCGACCAGGCGCAGGTCGTGCGGGCGGACGTAGACGTCCACCGCGCCCGCCGGGTGCTCGCGGTCGGTGTCGAGCGTCAGTTCGGTGCCGTCGATGCGCAGGTGGCGGCCCTGCACCTCGCCGGCCAGGACGTTCACGCTGCCGAGGAAATCGAACACGAAGGGCGTCGCCGGCTGCTCGTAGACCTCGCTGGTGGTGCCGACCTGTTCGATGCGGCCGCGATTCATCACCACCACGCGGTCGGCCAGTTCCAGCGCCTCCTCCTGATCGTGGGTCACGAAGATGGTGGTGTAGCCGGTCTTGTCGTGCAGCTCGCGCAGCCAGCGGCGCAGATCCTTGCGCACCTTGGCGTCGAGCGCGCCGAAGGGCTCGTCGAGCAGCAGCACGCGCGGTTCGATCGCCAGCGCGCGTGCCAGCGCCACGCGCTGGCGCTGTCCGCCGGAGAGCTGCGCCGGGTAGCGCTTCTCCAGACCCGAGAGCTGCACGAGGTCGAGCAGCTCCAGCACGCGCTGCCGGATGACACTCTCCGACGGGCGATCCGGCCCCTTGCGGACGCGCAGGCCGAAGGCGACGTTGTCTTGCACGGTCTTGTGCTTGAACAGCGCGTAGTGCTGGAACACGAAACCGACGCGGCGCTCGCGCACCGGCAGCGGCGCGGTGTCGGTCCCGCCGAAGAGAATCTGGCCGGCGTCCGGCAGTTCGAGTCCGGCGATGGTGCGCAGCAAGGTGGTCTTGCCGGAGCCGGAGGGGCCGAGCAGGGCGATCAACTCGCCCGAGTGGATGTCGAGATTGACCCCGCGCAGCGCGGGGAAATTGCCGAAGCCCTTGTGAATCTCGCGAATCTGAATGTCCATGGTCTCAATACTCTGACGCGGCCGGGTGGGCTGCGCGACGATAAAAAGTGTCGGAGCGCGGTCGTGGTCCGCAGAATCAATGCCGCCGCGAGGCGGCGAGTTCGTCACCGTATCGCCACTCGAGCAGGCTCTTCACGCCCAGCGTCACCAGTGCAAGGCCGGCCAGCAGCGAGGCGACCGCGAAGGCCGCGGAGAACGAGTACTCGTTGTAGAGAATCTCGATCTGCAGCGGCATGGTGTTGGTCTGACCGCGGATGTGACCGGACACGACGCTGACCGCACCGAACTCGCCCATGGCGCGGGCGTTGCACAGCAGCACACCGTAGAGCAGACCCCACTTGATGTTCGGCAGGGTGACGTGCCAGAAGGTCTGCCAGCCGCTGGCGCCCAGCGACAGCGCGGCCTGCTCACTCTCGGTGCCCTGCTCCTGCATCAGCGGGATCAGTTCGCGGGCAATGAAGGGGAAGGTCACAAAGATGGTCGCCAGCACGATGCCCGGCACCGCGAACAGGATCTTGATGTCGTGATCCGCCACCCAGGGACCGAGATAGCCCTGACGGCCGAAGATCAGCACGTAGATCAGGCCCGAGACCACCGGCGAGACCGAGAACGGCAGATCGATCAGCGAGATCAGCACGCTCTTGCCGCGGAATTCGAACTTGGTGATGGCCCAGGCGGCGCTGACGCCCAGCAGCAGGTTGAGCGGCACCGCGATGGCGGCGGCGATCAGGGTCAAGCGGATCGACGACAGGGTGTCCGGCTCCGCGATGGCGCTGAGATAGGCGCCGACGCCGTTGCGCAGCGCCTCGGTGAAGACGCTGACCAGCGGCAGCAGCAGGAACAGCGAAAGGAACACGACGGCGACGCCGGTCAGCGTCCAGCGCACCCAGCCGGGCTCGGTGATGGCGGCGTTGCGCTGCATCAGCGGCTCGAAGGGGGGCGGGGCCGACGAGCCTGCGTCGGTTGGCGGCGTGGGGCGCACTTCGTTGGCGCTAGCGGCCATGACCGTGCCTCCGGCGCGCCCAGGCCTGCAGGCCATTGATCATCAGCAGCAGGCTGAACGACAGCACCAGCATGGTCGCGGCGATGGCGGTGGCGCCCGCGTAATCAAATTCTTCCAGCTTGATGATGATCAGCAGGGGCGCGATCTCCGAGACCATCGGCAAATTGCCGGCGATGAAGATCACCGAGCCGTATTCGCCGACCGCGCGCGCGAAGGCCAGGGCGAAGCCGGTCAGCAGCGCCGGCAGCACGGTCGGCAGAATCACCTGGCTGATGGTCTGCCAGCGGCTGGCGCCGAGCGTCGCCGCCGCCTCTTCCAGCTCCTTCTCGGCTTCCTCCAAGACCGGCTGCACGGTGCGGACCACGAAGGGCAGGCCGATGAAGGTCATGGCGACGATGACGCCGACGGGGGTGAAGGCGACCTTGATGCCCAGCGGCTCCAGAAATTGCCCGACCCAGCCGTTGGCGGAGTAGAGCGCGGTCAGCGCGATGCCGGCGACCGCCGTGGGCAGCGCAAACGGCAGGTCGATGACGGCGTCGAAGAAGCGCTTGCCGGGGAAGCGGTAGCGCACGAAGACCCAGGCCACCAGCGGCCCGAACACGGCGTTGATCAGGGCGGCGATCAGGGCGGCACCAAAGCTGAGCTTGAGCGCGGCCAGCACGCGTGGCGAGCTGACCACGTGCCAGATGCCCTCCCAGCCCAGGCCGGCGCTCTTGAAGAACACGCCGGCCAGCGGAATCAGCACGATCAGCGACAGGTAGGCCAGCGTGAAGCCGAGCGTGATGCCGAAGCCGGGAATAACGGAGCGGGGCGGCTTGCGCCGCCCCGCTTTGGACACGGTGGTCATGAATCAGTTGCCTTGATAAATCTGGTCGAAAATGCCGCCATCAGCGAAATGTACCGCCTGAGCCCGGGCCCAGCCACCGAAAGCCTGGTCGACATCGAAGGTGTTGAGCGGCGGAAAGCGCGAGGCGTATTTTTTCAGAATGGCATCATTCACGGGGCGAATATCGTTATTCGCAAATAGTTCTTGACCGGCGTCGGAATAGTGGAACGCGAGGTAGGCCTGCGCCACTCGGGTCGTACCTTTCTTCGCCGCCACTTTCTCGACCACGGCCACCGGGTTGTCGGCGCGCACGGTCAGTGACGGCACGACCACCTCGAAGCGGTCGCCGAGCTCGCTCTGGATGAGGCGCACCTCGTTCTCGAAGGTCAGCAGCACATCGCCGATGCCGCGATGGGCGAAGGTGGTGGTGGCGCCGCGGCCACCGGTGTCCAGCACCGGCACATGGCGGAACAGGCGGGTGACGAAGTCGCGTGCGGCGGCTTCATTGCCGCCATTGTTGCGCTTGGCCCATTCCCATGCGGCGAGATAGCTGTAGCGACCGTTGCCGGAAGTCTTGGGGTTGGGCACGATCACCGAGACACCGGGCTTGGCGAGGTCGCTCCAGTCCCGGATGCCCTTGGGATTGCCCTTGCGCACGACGAACAGGATGGTCGACCAGGACGGCGCGCTGTTGTGCGGGAATTTCGATGCCCAGTCCCTCGGAATCAGGTGGGCCTTGTCGACGATGGCATCGATGTCGAGCGGGTTGTTGGAGGTCACCACATCCGCCTCCAGGCCATCGATGATGGCGCGGGCCTGCTTGGTGGAGCCGCCGTGCGACTGATTGATGCGGACATCCTCGCCGGTTTTCTGTTTCCAGTCGGCGGCAAAGGCCGGATTGAAGTCTCGGTAGAAGCCGCGCGTCACGTCATACGACGCGTTGAGCAGTTCATTTCCGGCCGACGCCACGCGGGCGTCCAGTGCCAGGATGAAGGTCAAGAGAAGCAGCAGGGATCTTCGGGTCATGGCAGCTCGCTAAAAATGCGGTGCAGGGTCACAGGAAGCGGATTTCCGATGGGGCATAGCTGCGCTCCTGCGGCTGCGGCGTGGTGGCCAGCGGCAGCAGTCGCCGGTCGATCCAGCGCGTGCTGCTCAGCCAGAGTCCGTCGAATTCCGCGCCATGTGCGCGGTTGAGCAGCACGATGCGGCGCGAGGGATAGTCGAGCAGGGCGAGCTTGTTCTCGGGTTTGACGGCGATCTCGAGCAGGCGGAGAAAGGCATTGTCGAGCAGCACGCCAGGACGGCGCTGGGCCAGCGGCCGCAGGATATCGCTGACAAAGTGCCAACTGTCCGACATGCCGGCGACGCGCGTATCCAGCTTGATGGTGCCGTTGTGCATGATGTAAACGCCGTCGACCACCTTGAAGGGATGGGCGTTGTCGGCATTGGCCGCACCGCGCGTGCGCTTGCGCAGGTGTAGGACGTATTCGGCATCGCGGTGACGACGCTCGGTGTCGAGGATGTCCGCGAGAACCACCTGGGCATGGCGCTCGACCAGCAGGTTGCCCTGCGGAGAGAAGCCCATGAGCCCCCAGCCGTCCCGGTTCAGCGAGACGGCAGCTTCCAGAAGATCCGCAGGGATTTCGACGCCGCGCGGTTTATGGATGATGAGGCACATGGGCTTGCTCCAGAACGTTCTTTCAGCCGAGTTTGGCCACCAGCACTTCGGTCGCCTTGAAAATCGCCAGTGCCTCGTTACCGACCTGCAAGCGCAGATTGTCGATGGAGCTGGAGGTGACGATGGCGCCGACGATGCCAGCCGCGGTTTCGATCTCGACTTCCGAGACGATGGGACCGCGATTGATGCCGACGATCGTGCCGCGGAACTGGTTGCGGGTGTTGATGGCGGTGATGCTCATGGCCTTACTTCACGCCGTAGATCTGATCGAACACTCCGCCGTCGGCGAAGTGCGTGTTCTGCGCCTTGCTCCAGCCGCCGAAGTCGGCAATGGTGACGAGGTTCAGCTTGGGATAGCGCGAGGCGTACTTGGCGGCGATGGCGGGGTTGATCGGCCGGTAGTAGTCCTTGGCAATGATTTCCTGCGCCTCGTCACTGTAGAGGAACTGGAGATAAGCCTCGGCGACCTTGCGCGTACCGTGCTTGTCGACGAATTTGTCGACGACGGTGACCGGCGGCTCCGCCAGTATCGAAATCGACGGGGCGACGATCTCGAACTTGCCGGCGCCAAACTCGTCGAGCGCCAAGAAGGCCTCGTTTTCCCAGGCGATCAGCACGTCGCCGATGCCGCGCTGCACGAACGTGGTGGTGGCGCCGCGGGCACCGGAGTCCAGCACCGGCACGTTCTTGTAGAGCCGGGTGAGGAAATCACGGGTCTTGGCCTCGTCGCCTCCCGACTGCTTCTGGGCGTAGGCCCAGGCCGCCAGATAGTTCCAGCGCGCGCCGCCACTGGTCTTGGGATTGGGCGAAATCACCGAGACGCCGGGCTTGACCAGATCGTTCCAGTCCTTGATGCCCTTGGGATTGCCCTTGCGGACGAGAAACACGATGGTCGAGGTGTAGGGAGCCGAATTATTGGGCAGGCGCTTCTGCCAGTCCTTCGGAATCAGCTTGCCCTTTTCGGAGAGCGCGTCGACGTCATAGCCCAGGCCGAGCGTGGCGACGTCCGCTTCCAGACCGTCGATGATGGCGCGAGCCTGCTTGCCCGAGCCGCCATGCGACTGCTGGATCGTCACCGTGTCGCCGGTCTTGGCTTTCCACTGTTCCGCGAACTTGGCGTTGATGTCGCGATACAGCTCGCGCGTGGGATCGTAGGAAACGTTGAGCAACTGCACGTTGGCGGCGTGACTGACGGCCGGAATGAGCAGCGCTGTTGCCAGCGCTGCCGATAGGGTTTTCGAGATTTTCATTGCGAGGTCCGTTTTTTCTGGAGATTAGAAGGCCACTTGCAGGCGGGCGAGGATGGCGCGCTCGTTCTGACGGTTGCCGCCCTGGGCAGCAGTGGCGCCACCGTCGAAACGGGTCTCCTCGTAGTTCACCGCCACCTTGGCGTTGTTGTTGAGATACCAGTTGAACGCCACGCCGTACTCGCGGGCGACCTGCGCGCTGCTGGTGATATCCGCGAAGCTGCTGGTGCCGGCGCCGGCAAAGGCACGGGAATCGATGTTGATGCCACCGGTGCGGGCGGCCACTTCGAACGCACCCCAGCCGTCAGCGCCCAGGCGGAAGGGCGACTGCGGCTTGACCCCCTTGTAGCCGGTGTCCTCGCCGGTGATCACGTAGCTGGCCGTGACTTCATAGGCCTGGTTCTTGATGCTGCCGGCATTGGCGCCGTTGACGAGACGCTGCCGCGAAATCACGTACTCGGCGAGCACCCCGTAGTTGTTGTAGTACCAATACGCCTGCGGCGACAGGTGCGAGCGCGTGCCCTCCGCCACGGTCGCGCCGCGATAGCTGAAGAAGGTGTTCTGGCCGACCGTCTTGTAGCCGCTGACGATGGCGGCGCTGTTGGCGGCAGTCCCCGCGCCGGAGCCTGCGGTACCGGCCACGGAGCCGATGGTGCCGGCGATCCCGACGCCGAGGTTTTGCACGATGCCCGGATTGTTCTTGAACGGCTCGGCGAAGAGGCGGGCAGCCAGGTCATGGCGGTTGTCCGTATCCGGCGGGGTGGCATCGCCACCATCGGCAGCGCCGTTGAAGTAGCCCACGGCGTAGCTCAGCGTCTGCGACAGGAGCTGACCGTGCACCTGCAGGCCGATGTCGCGGCCGGGCACGAGGTCTGTCGGCAGGCCACGCTCGATGAAGGTCAGTGCGCCGCTGGATTGCAGGTTCTCGAGTCCAACCGGTTCCTTGAAACGCCCCGCACGGACATTGGCGGCCGGGTCGAAGCGCAGTTCACCCCAGAAATCGAGCAGGGCGGGCGAGTTGCCGCCGAATTCCGGCGTGACCAGGAAGCCGACGTACTTGCCGAGGCTGCCGGACAGCGTCGGCTCGACACGGCGCAGCAGGAAGTTGTCGCTCAGGCGACCCGGCGTGCCACCCAGGCTGTCGCCGTTGTAGAAGCGCGCGTCGGCCTGAATCAGGCTGTGGAACTGCAACTCGTAATCGCCCTTGGCGTTCTTGATCGAAAAGCCCTTGCTGTCTGCCGTGACCACGGCAGCTTCCTTGGCTTTGGCGTCCGCTTCTTCTTTCTGAATCTCGAGCTGGCGCTCGAGAATGCGGACGCGCTGGTCGAGATCCTGCACGCTGGCGTCGCTCTCGGCGGCAAAGCTCTGCGCCGAGAAGGCGCCAGCGGCCAGCGCGACCAGTGACAGCTGGAAAGCTCCCTTGAAATTCTTTTTCTGCAACATGTGATGTCCACTCCGTGATTGGGTGGCGCAATGTTGAAGATGACAGGGAAAAATTAAAAAGAATATTAAGTTGTTTTTATATAACAGAAAATATCTATCCTTGCCCGGCCAAGGCGCGCAGCCCGGCATCGACGGACATGCGGCCGACATAGCCCAGCTCTCGCCGCGCTTTGCCGTCGTTGACGGTGACTTCCTGCCCGAACAGGTTGGCGACCATGCGCGTCGCCGGTGGCGCACCCCGCAGCGGCAGGTGCTCCCAGAGCCACTCGCAGGTACCGCCCAGCGTCCATGCCAGGCCGCGCGGCAGCGAACGTCCGCCGGCGTCGACGCCCTGCGTGGCGAGCAGCCGGCTCAGGAAATCGCGAAACGGCAAGGGAGCGCCGTCGCTCAGGAAGTAAGCCTGGCCGCCGCGTCCTTGTTGTTCCGCCAACAGGCAGCCTTCAATCACGTTGTCGATATGGCAGGTGGAGCTCAGGTGCCGTCCGCCGCCGATCCAGGCGAAGCGGCCTTGGCGCACGGCGTCGACGATCTGTGGCAGCAGCGAGCTGTCGTCACCACCCCAGATCAGCCGCGGACGCACCGCCACCGTGCGCAGCGTGGCGGTATTGGCGGCGAGCACCAGGCGTTCCGCCCGCGCTTTGGTTGCGGGGTAGCGCGGCAGGGGATGTTCGGGAAAAGGCCGGGTCTCGTCGATGTTGATCAACGGTGAACCGTCGGCAAAGCAGGCTTCCGTGCTGACGTGCACGAAGGTGGAGACACCTGCGGTCTGTGCCGCGGCCAGCAGCTGCCGGGTGCCTTCGACATTGACGGCTTCAAATTCCTGGCGAGGTCCCCACTCGGCCACCAGCGCGGCGGCGTGGAAGACCGTGGCGCAGCCGGCGAGGGCGTCGCGCTGGCCCGCGGTGTCCACAAGGTCACCGTAAACCGCGTGTGCGCCCAGTGCCTCGACGGCACGCGCGGCGCTGTCGCTGCGCGCGAGCGCCCGCACGGTATCACCGCGCTGTACGAGCGCACGAATCAGGTTGCGCCCCACGAAACCGGAGCCGCCGCTGACAAGGACAGTGCTCATGCACCCTCCGCAAATGAAAAGGCCCGTCCGTGGCAATGCCACGGACGGGCCCGGTTGATCATGTCGGGATCAGCCCGCCGCAACCGGGATCAGCAGACGGTCGATTTCGGCGAGATCCTGCACGGTGAGCTTGCCCGCTGCGGCCTTGAGTTGCAGGACGGCGTAGAGATAGTCATAACGCGATTTGTAGTAGTCGCGCTGGGCCGTGTACAGCAATTGCTCGGCGTTGAGGACATCGACCTGGGTGCGCGTGCCGACCTGCAGGCCGGTCTCGCTGGCGTCCAGTGCGGTGGTGTTGGACAGCACGGCCTGCTTGCGCGCCTTGACCAGCGCACCGCCGGCAAGCACTCCGAGGTAGGCGCTGCGCGTCTGCTGCTCGGTGAGGCGTGTCTGGTTTTCGAGCTGGGCCAGGTACTGCCGGTACGTCGCCTTGGCCTGCCGCACGCCCGACTGTGTGGCGCCGCCAGAGAAAATGGGAACACTGACCTGGAGCTGTATCTGTCTGGTCGTTTGCTGGGCAGCCAACAGGCCGCCCTGCTCGCCGTCAGAGTACTGACCGAGCAGGCCGACGGTGGGCAGATGCCGGGCCCACGCCACGTCGATGCCCCGCTTGGAAATATCCGCCTGCAACTGCGCGGTCAGCAGGTCGAAGTTGCCTTTCTTGGCATTGCTGACCCACTGGTCGATATTGCTGGGATCGGGCGAGGGCAGAGGGAAATCGTCCTGCAGCGTGGTGAGTTGCGCGGCGGAGGTGCCGGTGATCACCGCGAGCGCTTCCTTGGCGTTGTCCAAGGCCTGCTGGGCCTGGATGCGAGTGGCCAGCACGAGGTCGTAGCGGGCTTGTGCATCCTGTACGTCGGTGATGGCGGCGAGACCCACCTCGAAGCGTTTCTTGGCCAGATCGAGCTGCCGCTCGAGCGCAGCGTTCTCGGCCTGGCTGGAGCGCAGGCTGTCGGCGGCGGAGAGCACATTGAAGTAGGCCTGCGCGACGCGCAGCACCAGCCCCTGCTGCGCTGAATTGTAGGCGGCAGCGGCCAGCGCCACCTGGTCATCGGACTGGCGCAGCTTCTCGAAAGCCTGCCAGTCGAACAGCGTCTGGTTGAGCGTGACTTGCAGGCCGTCGGAGGTGAATACGTCGTGACGAGGTGGACCGAATTCGGTCACGTTGTTGTAGCTGGTGTTCTGGTAGTTACGGCCACGCGCGTAGCCGGCCGAAATCTGCGGCAGGAAAGCGGCACGTGCCTGCGGCTTGGCCTCGATGGCGGCATCGCGCTGCGCGGCGGCGGCCTGGAACTGGGCATCGTTCTGCTGCGCCAGTTCGTAGATGTGCAGCAGTTCGTTGGCTTGCGCGGCGCCCGGCAGGCCGAGGGCAGCGCACAGGAACAAGGCAGTCAATCGCATGAAGGGCCCCGGGTCGGATGAGGGAATGTTCAGTAACGCGGCACGCTGGCATCGACCGTTGCGGACCAGGCGTCGATGCCGCCAGCGACATTGGCGACATCGACGAAGCCGTTCTTTTCGAGGAAGCGCGCGGCCATCTCGCTGCGCATGCCGTGATGGCAGAGCACGGCGATGGGTTGCTGAGGATTCAATTCGCCCAGCCGCGCCGGCAGTTCCGCCATCGGGATATTGATCGTCTGGCCGAGTGCGGCGAGCGCGAGTTCCTCGGGCTGGCGCACGTCCAGCACGACGAGGCCCGAGGCCATTTTTTCCTTGAGCTGCTGGGGGGTTAAGGTCTGCATGACAGGTCGGGGTCAGCGGAAGCTGCGCGAGTCTAGCACAGCGTTTTTCAGCTTCTGGCGCCCGGGTGCACCAGCGCTGCCAGCTCGGTGCGGCTGTAGACGCCGAGCTTGCGATAGACACGGTACAGATGGTTGGCAACGGTCGAGGGCGCCACCCCGATCTTCTTCGCTGCCTGTTTGAATGACAGGCCCTGGGCGACGGACAGCACGATCTCGCGCTCGCGCTGTGTCAGGCGGTCGAGCGGACCGGCTGGCCAGATATCGATGATGAACACGTCGTTGTAGGGTTCGCTGCGGATGCACAGTTCGCCCATCACGCGCGTCTCCCCTGGCGTTGGCAGGTCGAAGGGCAGGGTGTAGGGATCGTTGCGACCGGGGAAATGCTGTTCCAGCAGATCGAGGAAGCGAGGCTGCGCCTGATGGAAGCAGCGCTCCTGGTCGACCACCGCCGACGCGCTGTTGAGCGGGCGCTGACGGTCGCGGGCCAGGTGCAGGAAGAACGCGTGCGAGACCGCGCTGAACAGATGGTAGGTGATGCGCTTCTGCCGAGCGCGCTCGTCGGCGGTGAATACATGGCGGCGATCGCGGCGGTACAGCGACACCAGCGAGTAGAGGCCGCTGCGCTGATCGAAATGCACCGTCGCCAGGATGCGGGAAATGCCGTGCGGGCCAAAGACGCGCTTGTAGATTTCCGAGTCGAAGAACTCGCTGTCGCGCATCACGTCGCGCATGTCGACGGGTTCGTCGAGATTCTGCAGCATGCGCGGCAGGATCGGATTGATGTCGGTGGTCGCTTCCAGAGCCGCCGGGTAGCTGTCCGGAAGACCGGCGACCGTGCAAGTATGGAAGCGCAACCGGCTGAGGCTGCCACTGCCCCAGATGCCCGCGTCGTGTCCGATCAGATGCCCCAGTTCACGCAGCGCCCAGACCCGGTATTCCGTGGCGGGCACCGCCAGCGCCGAGCGATAGAGTTTGGCGATGTACTGGTCGACCGGATCGACCACGTTCGGAATCGCGTTCACCTCCATCTTCGCAGGGCCCTGTTTTGAGTGCTTTTTACTATCGTGCATCGTTTTGAGCGCGAAGCATACTCCGTGAGGAAAAAATCTCCACCTGCAGACGGCGCAGTCAGCTTGCTGTGTTGGCGGATAAAGTGATTCATGGCGCAGCGCATCGGCATCGCGGGGTGTAAATCGCGCAGCGGTCGTGATCGTTGTTTTGGGGGGAGGGGAGCGTGGTCCTTGAGCGGACCATCGCTATTGAATGCGCCACCCGCTGGTTCCGGGGTGGCCATTTTTTGCGTGATTAAACATTTGCCAAAATAAAAATAATAAAATAAAAAATAACACAATATGCTGCAGCCTGCCGGAGAGCGGGTGCGGATCGGCCGGGGCGCAAAGCCGCGCATCCCGTCAGCGAGAGGAGAGAGGAGCATGCGTCTATTCCAGATCGGCGTCCGCGCCGTCGGCCCAGTCCTTCTAGCGTTGCTGACGGCCTGCGATGGCGGCGCCGTTCCGCGCAGCGCGTCACAGGCCGCAGTGCGGCCATCGATCAGTGTCGCCGACGCGCGCTCGCCGAAAGATGCCGCTGACCCGGGCGATACGCTGCAGTTCACGGTCAGCCTCTCGCAGATCACCACGCAAACGGTCTCGGTCGCTTATGCCACGGTCGGCGATAGCGCTGTGCCCGCCGTCGATTACACCCAGCAGAGCGGCACGCTGCAGTTCGCCCCTGGGGTGACGAGCCAGGTCGTCAACGTCCCGGTGCTGGCCAACGCCGGTCGCAAGGAGGACCGTGCCCTGCGCCTGCAGTTGTCGGCGCCGGTCCACGGCGATCTGGTACGCGACGCCGCCACGGGGACCATCGTCTACCAGCTGCCGCGCCTGACGGTGCAGGACGCCAGCGTCGCCGAAGGCGACATCGGCGGAACCAGCAAGCTGCAGTTTGCCGTGGTGCTGGACAAGGCCGGCGCGCAGGCCATCACCGTCGATTACGCCACGGCCGACGGCACTGCGGTGGCCGGCACCGATTACAACGCCGTGAGTGGCAGCCTGAGCTTCGCCGCCGGCGAAACGCTCAAGACGGTCGAAGTGCCGGTGATCGGCAACGAGGACGTCCAGGCCAACCGCACGCTGACGCTGAACCTGAGCGCTGTGCACGGTGCCACGCTGGCCCGCTCGCAGGCCACCGGCACCATCGTCGACGACGATCGTGCGCGGCAGATCAATATCGACGACGCCACGGGCTACCGCACCGACGGCAAGCTGAATTTCAAGCTGACCCTGGACCGCGCCAGCGGCCGGACCATCAGCGTCGATTACGTCACGCAGGACGATACCGCCAAGGCCGGCAAGGACTACGTCGCGGCCAGCGGCACGCTGAGCTTCGCGCCTGGCGAGCAGCAGAAGACGCTGGCGGTCAATACCGTCAACGACGGCAGCAGCACCGGCACGGTGAGCTTCAAGCTGCTGCTGAGCCGCCCGGCCAATGCCGTCCTGGCCAGCAACGCGGATCAGGCCATCGGCACCATCGAGAGCAGCGTGCCGCCGCCGGCCGGCAACATGGACCAGCAGATTCTCGGGGACGTGCTGACGGCCGACCGCTGCGATTTCCTCGACAACCACTACTGCCTGTTCCCGTGGCCGAACGACTACTTCACCACGGCCGACGCCAGCACCGACACCGGACGGCGCGTCAATCTCAATATCCTGTCGATGCCACGCAACATCCTCGGCAAGCCGATCGATCCGACCGAGTGGAATCGCAACGACGGTTTCTCGCCAGGCCAGGCGATCCTGGTGCGTGTCCCCAATCTCGACACCAAGAAGACGGGCGCAGTGCCGCTCACCCATATCGCCGACAGCTTCCGCGACAGCCAGCCGGTGGTCGTGATCGATGCCGCGACCGGCGAGCGTCAGCTGATCTGGAGCGAGCTGGATGCCAACATTTCCAAGTTCACCGGCTGCGATTCGATCCGGCCGCTGGATGCGCTGCTCGGCATTGGCGGTGACGCCGGACTGCCCGCGGCCGATCAGTTGCGCAGCTTCGTCGACCAGTTGGTCGCCGCCTGCAGGTCATTGCCGACCATCGTCAACCCACTCGATGATCCCGGCCCTGCGCTGATCATCCGGCCGGCGGTCAACTTCAAGGAGGGCCATCGCTACATCGTCGCGTTGCGCAACCTCAAGGACGGCAGCGGCAACACCATCGCCGCGCCTGCCGCCTTCCAGATTTACCGCGACAACCACAGCAGCCTGCTGCCGCAGGTCAACAACCGCCGCGCGCACATGGAGGAACTGTTCGCCAAGCTTGGCGCCGCCGGCATCCGCCGCGACAGCCTGTACCTGGCCTGGGACTTCACGGTGGCCAGCGAGCGCAATCTCTCCGAACGCATCCTGCATGTCCGCGACGATGCGCTGGCCGCGCTTGGCGACACCACGCCCGGCGACGGCATCGTCCAGGGCGCGGCACCGACCATCAGCAACGTCACGGTCACCGATCACAACAGCGGCAATATTGCGCGCGAGGTGCGCGGCGTCATCAGCGTACCGTCCTACCTCAATCTCCCGAACGGCACCGCCGGCTCGCGCTTCTACTATCCGTCCGGCAGCAACCTGCCGGGACGCAATCCGTTCACCGCCAACCAGACCTTCGATTTTCTGTGCCGCATTCCACGGCGCGCCTTCAAGGGCGCCAGCGATCCGGCCAGCGCCACGGACAGCGAGGTCGAGCGGCCGTCGCTGTACGGGCACGGCCTGCTCGGCTCTAAATCGGAGGGCAGCGGACAGATCGGTGACATGATCCAGGAGAACGGCTTCATCTACTGCGCCACCGACTGGATCGGCATGGCCTCGCATGACAGCAGCATTCTCAATGGGCAGATCGACACCACCTACTACGATCCGCCATTCGGCGACGTGCTCAACGTCTTCACCATCCTGCTCGACGTGTCGAATTTCCCGTCCCTGGCGGACCGCGTGCAGCAGAGCCTGATCAATTTCAGCTATCTGGGCCGCGCCATCCTGCACCCGGACGGCTTCTGCAAGCTCGACGCCTTCAAGGTCAAAGGCCAGTGTCTGATCGATCGCCGCGAACTGTTCTACGACGGCAATTCGCAGGGCGGCATCATCGGCGGCGCGCTGGTGGCGGTCTCGCCCGACATCAATGCCGGCGTACTGGGCGTGCCGGGCATGAACTACTCGACCCTGCTGCAGCGCAGCGTCGATTTCGATACCTATGCCAGCATTCTCTATGCGTCCTACGGTGCCTCGCTGGATCAGCAGTTGGTGTTGTCGCTGATGCAGATGCTGTGGGATCGCGCCGAAAACAATGGCTATGCGCAACACCTCAACGCCACCAACCCGCTGCCGCACACGCCGCCCAAGCGCGTGCTGCTGACGCCGGCCTTCGGCGATCACCAGGTCAGCATGTGGACCGCGGAAGTCATGGCACGGACCATCGGTGCCCAGGTGCACTGCCCGGCGGTGGTCGCCGGCGCCGACGTGCAGGACACACCGGCCGTGCAGCCCGGCGCGCACCCCGCGGTGCTGGCCGAGGCCAAGGCGCGGCCTGACCTGAGTCATGGCCGCCGTCATCCCGACGACGTGCCCTACTACGGCATTCCCTGTATCAGCGCCTATCCGTATTTGGGCTCGGCGCTGGCGGTGTGGGACAGTGGCCCCATCGTCAACGCCGACGGCTCGGCCAACAGCAATGGTGTGGCGCCGCCGCCCACCGACAACCGCCCGCCGCGGCCGGACCTGGGCTATGGCGCCGATCCCCATGAATTTCCGCGCAGCACCTTCGCGGACCGGCTGATGAAGTCGGAATTCCTCAAGACCGGCGGCAGTGTCGTCGACACTTGCGGTGGCAAGCCCTGCACGACGAGAGGGTTCAATCCGCAGCCATGAGCCGCGCGACCCCGTTGAGCGCGGCGGCGCGCCGTTTTTTTGCCCAGGTGCTGGGGATGGCGGCGCTGGCGGCCGCGGTGCTGATGCGGCTGCCCGCTTTCGGCGTGGCGTATGCGGACGACGATCCGCAGACCGTGGAAATCACCGCGGGTGTGATGGGGGCGGTCGCGGTGTTGCTGGCGCTCATTGGGCTGCTGCCGCGGCGTTGGGCCCTGGGGCTTGCCTTGCTGTACGGTCTGATCGGCGGTTGAACCCAATGGGTTGCAAATCGGGTCGGTCGCTGGCTGAATTCGCCTGAACTCGACCGGCCGCTTGCGGTCGGTAAGACATCACACCCAGACCCCGGATGCCCCCATGCGCCAGACCATTGCCATCCTGAGCAGCGCCCTGCTGCTGACCGCCTGCGCCAGCGAGGCGCCCTACGATGCGGATACCCCTCGTATGGCCTCGCAGCAGGTCGCTGCGGATGCCTCCGCGCCTGCGGCCGCATCCGCTGCGCCAGCGGCGGCCGACCGCCCGATCGGCGACGAAACCTACAGCAGCGAAGAACTGATCCGCGATGCCAACCAGTTTTTCGGCGGCGCCAGCCAGGGCATCGCGCAGGCGCTGGAAAAGGCGTTCAAGGACTACGGCCGTCCCAACGCCTACATCGTTGGCGACGAGGGCTCCGGTGCCGCCGTCGTCGGCCTGCGCTACGGCAAGGGCGTGCTGCACTACAAGGGTGGCGATTCGATGACGGTTTACTGGCAGGGACCGTCGATCGGCTGGGATTTCGGCGGCAATGCCTCCAAGGTGTTCACGCTGGTCTACAACCTGCGCAGCACCTATGAGCTCTTCCAGCGGTTTCCCGCGGTCGATGGCAGCCTCTACGTGGTCGCGGGTGTCGGCATGAACTACCAGCGCTCCGGCAACGTCACGCTGGCGCCGATCCGTACCGGTGTCGGTCTGCGCGCGGGCGCCAGCCTCGGCTATGTGAACTACACGCGTGAGGCGTCCGTCATTCCGTTCTGAGGCTTGAGCAGCGTCGGTCTTCATGCGAGGCTTCGTTACCCCGAGATCCGGTCGGGCCGGGGCGATGGGTTCCGTAGTCCGAGGAGACGCATGAAATTCTGGAGTTCCGCACTGTTGGCGATGCTGCTGTCCGGCTGTGCGTCGGACCTGGGCTGGTCGCTGATGTTCGCCAGCGAGAAGAAGGTCGAGGTGCGCGAACTGGCACGCGCCAATGTCTGCGGTACGCAGCAGGAACTGAGCGCCGTCAGCCTGTTCGCCGATGCCGCCGAAGTGGAACGCTGGCAGCAGAGCCGCGGCCTGCACCTGATCGACACCGGCGCTATGCCGGCGGGACCCTACGCCCTGGTGGAAATGGGCCTGCGCCCCAGCAGCGGCTACGGCGTGGTCATCAGCCGCAAAGCCGGAATCCGCAAGGACATGCTGGTGCTGAGCAGCACCTATTTTTCGCCGGCGGAAGGCAGCACCCAGGCGCAGGTTGAAACCAGCCCCTGCGTATTGATGGCGCTGCCGCCTGATTTCTATCGCGCTGTGGTGGTGATGAACCAGTCGGGTGTGGTGCAGGCTTCGACGCTGAACAAGGAATGACGATGCGCCTGCCCCTGCGTGGCCTGCTGATCCTCGTTGCGGCGGCGGCGTTGCCATTGCAGACCCAGGCGGCGAAAAAGACGACGTCGCGCAAGGCGACGCCCCCGGCGCCGGTGGTGGCGCCGGCCCAGGCGGAAATCGGTCCTGCCGGGATCGTCGACGACTTTCACGAGCTGTTACGGCAGGGCAAGCGGGCGGAGGTACTGGCCCTGCTGACCGAGGACGCGGTGGTCTTCGAGACCGGTTATGCCGGGCAATCGCGCGACGACTACGCGCAGAATCATGTCAGCGACGATGCCGATTTTGCCGGCGTCACCGACTATCAGGTGCAGCATCGGCAGGTGCTGCAGGAGGGCGAGACCGCCTGGGTGCTGACGCAGGCCACCGTGCAGGGCATTTTCGGCGACCAGAATGTCGATCTGCAGCAGACCGAGACCATGATCCTGCGTCATCGTGCCGAAGGATGGCGTATCGCGCACATCCACTGGTCGGCGCACAGCCGGCCGATACCGGAGGAGCCGCAGCCCGGTGCCGCCGCGCCCGCGGCGCCCTCGACGCCGGCGCCGCAGGATGGCGCGTCGTTGCAGCTGGCACCGACGACCGCGGTACCGGCACCGGCCGTGCCGCCATCACCGGATGCAGACAGTCCGCGGTCCGGTCCCTAGAATCGTCGCATCACGACAAGATTGGGGGAGGGGTCGATGTTGAGCGTCCTGCCTGCACCGCTGCATGGGGCGGTGATCATGGTGCTGCTGATCGTCAACACGGTGTTCTGGGCCGTGCCGGTCTACCTGATGATCCTGCTGAAGGTGCTGACGCCCAAGGGCGGTCTGCGGGACCGCATCTCGCGCGGCGTCGCCTGGCTGGCGCAGCACTGGGCGGTGACCAACACCCTGCTGGTGCGCGTCTTCATGCGCGTCGAGTGGGACATCCGCATCGACGCCACGGTGCAGCCCGGCGGGCAGTACCTGGTCTGCGCCAATCACCAGACCTGGAACGATATCTTTGTGCTAATGACCGCTTTCGGCCGGCGTGCGCCGTTCTTCAAGTTCTTCATCAAGCAGGAACTCATCTGGGTGCCGATCCTGGGACTGGCTTGGTGGGGACTGGATTACCCGTTCATGAAGCGCTACAGCAAGGAGCAGATCGAGAAGAATCCTGCGCTGAAGGGCAAGGACCTCGAGACCACCCGCAAGGCCTGCGAGGCGTTCAAGAACCAGCCGGCGCTGGTGCTGAATTTTCTCGAAGGCACGCGCTTCACCCAGGCCAAGCACGACAAGCAGGGCTCGCCGTATCGGTATCTGCTCAAGCCCAAGGCCGGCGGATTTGCCTTCACCCTGTCCGCGCTCGGCGAGCGGCTGAATTCGCTGCTCGACGTCAGCATCGTCTATCCGGGCGGCGCGGTTGGCTTCTGGGATTTCGCCTGCGGCCGTATGCGCAAGGTCGTGGTCGAGGTGCGGCAGCTGCAGGTGCCGCACGAGATGTACCAGGGTGACTACGAAAACGATCCGGCCTACCGCGCGCGTTTTCAGCAGTGGATCGCCAGCCTGTGGTCGCAAAAGGACCAGCGCATCGGCGAACTGCTGGCGCAGGCCAAGTCCGGCGCATGACACAGCCCGCGCGCAGCCCGTACCGTGAGCACCGGCTCGAACTGCGCGAACTGCTGGAAGCGCTGATGGCGGATGGCCTGGTGCCGCCCGCGCAGGCGCGCGATCTGCTGGTGAAGCTCGATGCCGGCGGCGGCAGGATGCAGCATCCGCTGCTGACGCTGGCCGACGCGCAATGGCCGCATCCGAAGGCGCCCGGGCGCAAGCTGACCGCCGAAGCGCTGACGCAGTGGCTGGCCGAGCGCATCGGCCTGCCGTACCTGCGGATCGATCCGCTCAAGATCGACGTCACCAAGGTGACCTCGGTGATTCCCTACGCCTACGCGGCGCGCGCCAGGATCCTGCCGGTGGCCGTGAATGCCGGCGAGGTGATGGTGGCGGTGTGCGAGCCGTACCTGCATGAGTGGGAGCGCGAGCTTGCGCCGATGCTCAAGCAGAAGATCGTGCGCGTGCTGGCCAATCCGGCGGATATCGAGCGCTACCTGCTGGAGTTCTACGCCCTGGCGCGCTCGGTCAAGGCCAGCGAGAACGAGCGCAGCCAGGCGGGCCTGAGCAATGTCCAGAACCTGGAACAGCTGATCGAACTGGGCCGTAGCGGCAAGCTGGACGCCAACAACCAGCACGTCGTCGCCA
This sequence comes from Nevskiaceae bacterium, assembly GCA_008012115.1. Lineage (GTDB taxonomy): Bacteria > Pseudomonadota > Gammaproteobacteria > Nevskiales > Nevskiaceae > Stenotrophobium. The sequence goes on along the minus strand of SSEB01000019.1, from coordinate 18,651 downwards.
TCGTCGATTGGCTGCTGCAATACGCCTTCGAGCAGCGCGCCAGCGACATCCACCTGGAGCCGCGCCGAGAGATCGGCAACATCCGGTTCCGCATCGACGGCCTGCTGCACGACGTTTACCAGATCCCTTCGGCGGTGATGGTGGCGGTGACCAGCCGCATCAAGATCCTCGCGCGCATGGACGTGGCCGAGAAGCGCAAGCCGCAGGACGGCCGCATCAAGACGCGCACGCCGGCTGGCAAGGAAGTGGAGTTGCGCGGCTCCAGCCTGCCGACGGCGTTCGGCGAAAAGCTGGTGCTGCGTATCTTCGATCCCGAGGTGCTGGTGCGCGATTTCGCGCAGCTCGGCTTCGCGCCGGAGGAGGAGCGCAGCTGGCGCGAGATGATCGACCAGCCGCACGGCATCATCCTGGTCACCGGTCCGACGGGCTCGGGCAAGACCACCACGCTGTACTCAACGCTCAAGAACCTGGCGGTGGCGGCGGTCAACGTCTGCACCATCGAGGATCCGATCGAACTGGTCGAGCCCAGCTTCAACCAGATGCAGGTCAATCCCGCCATCAACCTGAACTTTGCCGACGGCGTGCGCGCCCTGCTGCGCCAGGACCCGGACATCATCATGGTCGGCGAAATCCGTGACCTGGAAACCGCCGAGATTGCCGTGCAGGCGGCGCTGACGGGTCATCTCGTACTGTCGACGCTGCACACCAACGACGCCAGCAGCGCCATCGTGCGCCTGCTCGATCTCGGCGTGCCGCCGTACCTGATCAAGGCGACGCTGATCGGCGTGGTCGCACAGCGCCTGCTGCGCCGCCTGTGCCCGCACTGCAAGCGTCCGCTGGAGATCCGCGAGGCGCGCTGGCGGGAGATCGCGCAGGGCTGGGCGTTGCCATGCCCGCCGCAGATTTACGAGGCCGTGGGCTGCCTGGAGTGCCGCGAGACTGGCTATCTCGGCCGCAGCGGCATCTACGAGATCATGCGGCTCAATGACGCCTTGCACGAACAGATTCGCAAGGACACCGATTTCGTGGCGCTGCGCAGCGCGGCCCTGCGCGAGGGCCTGGTGCCGCTACGCATCGCCGGCCTGATGAAGGTCACCCAGGGCCTTACCTCGCTGGAGGAAGTGCTGGCGCTGACACCGGCGGCCTGAAATGCCGACGCTGCGTCTTGCAGAAGGCCACCCGCTCTAGCTCGCCAGGCGGGACATTATGTTTTAATTTATTTTATTAAAATTTATTTAGTGTATAAATTAAAACAATTTCGTCTCGTCCATCATCGACAGCGGGTGACGCAAAAAAGCCCGCCGAAGCGGGCTTTCCATGCGGGCCATGCGGTCTAGAGCTTAATGCTGATGCGGAAGTAGACGCGGGCGTCGGCGTCCTGCTTGGTGGACGAGGTGACACCCTTGTCGTCGAAGGACTTGGCGTAGGCCAGGGTGCCGTCGACGATCTGCGTGAACTTGAAACCCAACTCCAGGCCGGCGTCGGTCACCTGCTGCGTATCGGTGCTCTGGCCAGCGAGCGGCTTGGCGAACTTGGCGGCACCGTGCTCGATCAGCACGCGCGGCTTCAGCTCGATGCCGGCGATCAGCGGCAGCGTCAGCTCGGTGTAGGCGCGGGCCAGATAGCCCTTGTCGCCGACCGCCACGCCGGGCAGGGAGCTGGTCAGGTTGCCGAGGCCGCCAAGCACCCACTGCTGCTGCTCCGGCACGCTGTCGTTGCTGAACTGGCCACTGGCTTCGACGCCGGTGACCAGGGCGCCGGTCCAGTAGAACTTGAGGCTGGCGGTGGGGCGGAACAGCAGGTAGCCCTCGTCGCCATGCATCGGACTGGTGTCACCGGCTGCGGGGTTGAAGCTGGTGTCCGGCGTCCTGTCGCCAAAACCCTTGCGCACCGACACGCCGCTGGCGAGATCCCAGCGATGGCCGAGGAAGGCGAAGTTGCGCAGGTAGGTCGTGCCCAGTTCGCCGCTGGTGTAAAGCTCGCGCTGGTACTCCTGGCTCGGCGAGCCGGCGCTGCTGTCCAGCTTGCCGCTCTTGCTGGTGCGGTCGGCCTTGGCCTGCACCGTCCAGCGGCTGTTGAAGTTGGCGAACAGCGGGTAAAGCCACTGCGCCTCGCCGACCCAGATGCGGCCCAGGACATTGGTGCCGGTGGTGGCGGGTGCAACGACGGGCGAGGTGTAGTTGTAGTTGACGAAGCGTCCGTCGAGACCGAACAGGCCCCAGGGCGTGACCCGCGTCCACACCAGATCCTGCTCGTGATAGTCGCCCGGCTTGCCCTTGTCATCGAGGTTCTGGATGCCCTCGCGCGCAAACACGCGGAATTCATCGCCCCAGATCGAACCGGTTTTCAGGTCCATGTCGAGGAAGTAGCGGCTGGCAAAGCGGTTGCCGGGGTTGCCGAATTCCACGCGCACCGTGGTCGGGTCGGCATCCTTGTTGTTCTTCTCGAAGTCCAGCACTTGGCCGCCGTTGCCGTCGGGCTCGAACACCGGGTAGACGTCAATGCCGGCGCGGTCGGCGGCGAGGCTGGCCAGCGTGGTGTGGCCGATGAGATCGCTGTCGCGCATCGGATCGGCGCTTTCGAGACCATTCAGGTAAGGCTTGAGCGCGTCGCTGGCCTTCACACCGGAAATCTTGCCCGGCAGCACCAGCACGTAGAGATCGTTGCCAGAGAGGGCGTAGGTCACCTGCGACGCCGGGTAGCCGGCGAGATAGGCCGCGGCCCCGATGTTGCGCACCGCGTTCGACAGATTGTCGGCGAGGCCGACGGCGTTCTGGATCGCCGCCTCATCCAGGATGCCGCTGGCGGCGACATGCAGTTGATAGGTCTGGAAGGCGACGACCACACCGCTACCGGCCTGCGACTGCAGCTGATCGACGGTGCCCTGTTGCGGGGTGGCGGGTGGTGGAAGTTCTACGCTCATGACGGTCCCTGTACGGCTTGTTATGTATTGCGGTCTATCCGGAATCCGGACGCCGCGCCCTGAGTCTTGCTGATCCTGCTCTCAGGATCAATGCCGGCCTGCGGTGGGCGCGTCCCGGCGCGCCGCAGGCCGGGTGCTGCTTTTACTGCTGGCGAGCCACCTTGACCTGCGGCGAGCAGGACTGCTTGCCGTGCTTGGTGTTGCGCTTCTTGCCGCTCTCGTCGCTGGCGGTGCAGAGCTGATCGCCGTCATCGGCCTTCTGGTTGCCGGTGCCGTTGTTGCCGCCCGTGTTGCCACCATTGCCGCCGCCGTTGTTGCCGGTCGGTGTCGCGCCATTGAGCACGCCGGCACCAACAGTGCCGCTGTTGCCGGAGCCGGCGCCGTTGATCACGCCGCCGCCAATCACGCCGCCATTGCCGGATTTGGTGCCGTTGAGCACGCCGCCGCCGATGGTGCCGCCGTTGCCGGAACTGTTGCCGTTGAGCACACCGCCGCCGAGGACGGCGCCGTTACCCGAGTTGTCGCCATTGAGCACGCCCGCGCCGGCCAGCGTTGCGCCATTGCCGGAATTGGCGCTGTTGAGCACGCCGCCGCCAATCACACCCCCATTGCCGGAGCTGGCGCCATTGAGCACGCCGGCGCCGAGGACACCGCCATTACCCGAGTTGTCGCCCGTGCCGGCGGCCTGACCGTTGAGGATGCCGGCGCCGACCACGCCGCCGTTGCCGGTGTTGCCCGGGTTGAGTACACCCGCGCCGACGCCGCCGCTGTTGCCGGAGTTGGTGCCACTCAGCGCACCGGCGCCGACGAAAGTGCCGTTACCGGAATTGGCGCCATCCAGCGCGGCCACCGCCAGCGGGCTGCCACTGGCGCTGTTGCTGCCGTTGAGCGCGCCGACGCCCAGCGTGGAGGAACGCGCCGTGTTGTTGCCGCCCAGGACCGCCACACCAACGGCGCCGCCGCTACCGGCGTTGTCGCCCGACAGCACGCCGACGTTGAGCAGCGGGTTGGAGGTCGTGGTCTGGGCGCCGCCGACCTGCACGCCGGGAAGGATCGTGGTGGCGGGGATCGCGGTCTGCGCCTGCTGCGCCAGCGAGGTCAGGCCCACGCTGTTGCCGCCGGCCGAGACCGACAGTGGATCGCCGGTATTGAGCAGGCTGACGCCAAGACCCTGAGACGACTGGCCGCTGTTGCTGCCCGAGAGCGCGCCCACCGCAAGATACTGGCCGTTGCCGGAGTTGGCGCCGTTGAGCGCGCCGACACCCACCGCACCGTTGCCGGCGTTGCTGCCCGACAGCGCGCCGACACCGACGCCGGTGCTGTTGCCGGTGTTGCTGCCATTGAGCACGCCCAGGCCCAACAGGCCCGCGCCGTTGCCGCTGTTGCTGCCGTTGAGCACGCCGACGCCGGCGACACCGCCATTGCCGGCGTTGTTGCCGGAGAGTGCGCCGACGCCCGCCACCAGGCTGTTGCCGGTGTTATTGCCGCTGTGCGCGCCGACACCGGCCAGGCCGCCGTTGCCGTTGTCGTTGCCCGAGATCAAGGACACCGCAGCAACGCCGCTCGAGGCGGCATTGGTCGTGTTGTTACCGTTGAAAGCACCTACCGCCAGCGCGCCCTGGTTGCCATCGAGGCCGACCAGCGGCGTGACCAGACGGTTGTTGATCTGCTGACCAATGATGTTCGGCGTGGTGCCGCCGCCCAGGCCCACGCCCAGCACCTGGCCGATGCCGGAACCGTCGGCGCCGTTCTTGAGGATGGTGACGCCCAGCGGGCCGCTGCCCGGCGTGGTCGGCAACGCGGTGAGGGCATTGGCCAGCCCGGTCACCAGCGGGCTGACAACCGGGACGCCCGAGGCGGTTTGCGCCATCGCGGTGCTGGCCACCAGGGAGAGGCTAAAAATGGCAGTTTTCTTGATCACGGGCACGCTCCGATGCGTTTAGCAGCTTATGCACAAATGCTGAGTTGTTCTTATCTGTGACGCAATGTTCTTCTTATGGATATTTAATACTAGGCGTCAGCGTGCTGCTGTAGGAAAAATCGGAAAGTTGCGACCGCGGCGACGTGGTTTTTTTGAGGCGAGGTTTCGGGGTGATTTTCTAAACTATCAAGGACTGAATCAGTCCTTGGTGACAAATTAATTGCCGGCCTTGGTCACGCGGGCCAGGATGCCCAGCCGGGGGCTGTCGAGATGATGCAGCTCGTCGCGGCGCATCAGCCGGTTCTCGCGCAGGCGGTAGCTGACGTGCGTGTCGCCGGTGGCCTGGGTGTAGGCGAGGTTGGCGTCGAGATGCAGGTAGTGCCCCGCGGTCAGCGCCACGGTGCCGTCCACCGGCGCGAATCCGGCGGCATCGCCGCCCAGCGGCTCGCCCCAGCGCAGATGCAGGGCAGGGCCGTTGTCCTCCGGCGGTGACTGCTGGACCCAGCTGAGCCGGATCAGGGGCTGGTAGCGCTTCGAGTTCTGCAGGCGCTGCCACTGCGAGGCGAGCGCGAACTGCTCGGGCGGCAGCAGGGTGATGTCCGCAGACTTGAGCGCGGCGGCGTCGCCCAGTTCGAGCGCGCGGCGCAGGTCGGGCGGCGCCGGCTTGCGGCCCCATTCGCCGCCGCCAGCCTTGTCGAGGAACACGATGAGATCGACGCGGTAGCTTTCGGCCTGCGCCGCAAAGGGCATCGCCAGCGTCAGCAGGATCAGGATGCGCGCGGGGAAATTCATGCTTTGGCACTCGAGGTGGGTGCGGCCAGTGTAGCCAACAACGCCAGCACCGTCGCCGCGCGCTGCCCGGCGTCTTCGAGATTGGCGTAGTAGTGCAGGCGCTTCTGGCCTTCCAGCTTGTAGACCTTGGGCTGGGTCTGGATCAGCTTGATCAGGCGCAGCGGCTCGATCTTGGGCTGCGGACCGAAATCCAGCGTCGCGCTGCGCGCGCCGACGCGCACGCGGGCGATGCCCAGCGGCACCGCCGCCGCGCGCAGCAGCGCCGCATCGAACAGCCGCTCCGCCTGCGAGGGCAGCAGACCGAAACGGTCGATCATCTCCACTTTCAGTTCATGCAGCGCCGCTTCGCTGTCGGCCTCGGCGATGCGCTTGTACATCGTCAGACGCGTATGCACGTCGGGGACGTAGTCCTCGGGGATCAGCGCGGAGACGCCGAGATCGACCTCGCAGTCGCTCTGGCCGAAGGGCGCATCGGCGAGCTTGCCGGACTTGATCGCCCGCACCGCGCGCGCCAGCAGGTCGGCATACAGGGTGAAGCCGACCTCGGAGATCTGGCCGCTCTGCTCCTCGCCCAGCAGTTCGCCGGCGCCACGGATTTCCAGGTCGTGCGTCGCCAGCGCGAAGCCGGAACCGAGATCGCCGAGCGTTTCAATCGCTTCCAGGCGCTTCTCCGCGTCGGGCGTCAGCGCGCGCCGGCTCGGGACCAGAAGATAGGCATAGGCGCGGTGATGCGAACGCCCGACGCGCCCGCGCAGCTGGTGCAGCTGCGCCAGGCCGAGCTGGTCGGCGCGATCGATCAGGATGGTATTGGCGCTAGGCACATCGATGCCGGATTCGATGATCGTCGTGCACACCAGAATGTTGAAGCGCTGGTGGTAGAAATCGAGCATCACCTGCTCCAGCTCGCGCTCGCGCATCTGGCCGTGGGCGAAGCGCACGCGGCCTTCGGGCACCAGGTCCTGGATCTTCTGTGCGAACACGCCGATGTCGGCGACCTCGTTGTGCAGGATGTAGACCTGCCCGCCGCGGCGCAGCTCGCGGAGACAGGCTTCCTGCACCAGCGCATTGCTCCACTCGCTGACGCTGGTCTTGATGGCGATGCGCGACGCCGGCGGTGTGGCGATGATCGAGAGATCACGCAGGCCAGCGAGGCTCATGTTGAGGGTGCGCGGGATCGGTGTGGCGGTGAGTGTCAGCAGATCGACTTCCGCGCGCTGGTTCTTGAGCCGCTCCTTGTGGCGTACGCCGAAACGATGCTCTTCGTCGACCACCACCAGGCCCAGGTTCTTGAAGCGCACATCGTCCTGCAGCAGGCGATGCGTGCCGATGACGATGTCGAGGCTGCCGGCCTCCAGCTCCTTGAGCATCGCCGCCTGTTCTTTGGCGGTGCGCAGGCGCGAGAGCGCGGCGACGCGGATCGGCAGGCCGGCGAAGCGGTCGCGGAAATTCTTCTCGTGCTGCTGCACCAGCAGCGTGGTCGGCGCCAGCATGCAGACCTGGCGGCCGGCGCGCGCCACCGCGTAGCAGGCGCGCAGCGCCACCTCGGTCTTGCCGAAGCCGACGTCGCCGCAGACCACGCGGTCCATGGTCTTGTCGGCCTGCAGGTCGGCGAGCACGGCGTCGATGGCCTGCTGCTGGTCGGCGGTGGTGTTGAACGGAAAGCCGGCGCAGAACGCCTGGTAGTCGCTCCAGTCGATCTCCAGCTTGAGGCCGGGTTTGGCCATGCGGCGCGCCTGGATCTGCAGCAGCTCCGCGGCGACATCGTGCGCCTGCTCGCGCGCCTTGGCCTGCGCCTTGGCCCAGCGTTCGGAGCCGAGGCTGTGCAGCGGCGCGGCGCTGTCCTCGGCGCCGGTATAGCGGTGAATCAGCGACAGCGCGCCGACCGGCACATAAAGTTTGTCCTGATTGGCGTACTCCAGCACCAAGTACTCGGCTTCGACACCGCCGGCATCGAGTTTCTGCAGGCCGAGATAGCGGCCGACACCATGCTGCGCATGCACCACCGGCGAGCCGATGCTCAGCGAGGAGAGATCGCGCAGGATGGTTTCCGGATCGCGCACCTTACCGCGCTTGCGCGTGAGCGCCGGGGCGCGCAGGCCGAACACCTGCGCTTCCGAGACCACGCCGATCTGCTCGCTGGCGCTGCGGAAGCCGCCCTGCAGCGGTCCCAGCGTGATGCCGAAACGGTTGCGGTCGGTTTCGAAATCCGCCCAGCCCTCGTGCAGGCGTGGCTGGATGCCGAGCGGCTTGAGCCAGTCCAGCAGGGTCTCGCGACGGCCGGCGGATTCGGCGATGAACAGCACGCGGTCCTGCGTGTCGGCGAGGTACTGCTTGACCTCCGCCGCGCCGGTGGCGAGCGCGCCGAACTGCAGGTCGTCGCCGTCGCTGCCGACGCGCACGCGCGGATACTGCGCCAGGCGCGCCAGCGCCGTCGCCGGTTCGCGGAACAGGTCCGCTGGCCGCATCAGCGGGCGCTCGATGTCGCCGCGATAGCGTTCGTAGCGCTCCTCGATCTGGCGCCAGTCTTCGGTCAGCGCGGCGGCGAGGTCTTCCAGCTCCAGCACCAGCGTGTTGCCGGGCAGATAGTCGAATAGGCTCGCGGTCTCGGCGAAGAACAGCGGCAGGTAGGACTCGATGCCGCCGGGCATCAGGTGCTTGCTCACTTCGGCGTAGATGCGGCTGCGCGAGAGATCGCCGCTGAAGTATTCGCGGTAGCGGCGGCGGAAGGTCTCGATGCCCTCGCGGTCCGTGGGGAACTCGCGCGCCGGCAGCAGGCGGATCTCGCTCACCTTGTCGGCGGAGCGCTGCGTCTCCGGGTCGAAGGTGCGCAGCGTCTCGATCTCGTCGTCGAACAGGTCGATGCGGTAGGCGCTGGCCGAGCCCATCGGGAACAGGTCGATCAGCGCGCCGCGCACTGCGAACTCGCCCTGCGTCTGCACCTCGCTGACCGAGGTATAGCCGGCAGCGACCAGACGCGCGCGGAAATCCTGCGGATCGAGCTTGTCGCCGACCTTGAGCAGGAAGCTGCGGCCTTCCAGCCAGGCGCGCGGCGGCAGCGGCTGGATCAGCGCATCGGCGGTGAGCAGCAGCAGGCCCTGCTTCAGCGAGGGCAGGCGATAGAGCGCGGCGAGACGGTCGGAGAGGATTTCCTGGTGCGGCGAGAACGGGTCGTAGGGCAGCGTCTCCGGGCCGGGAAAGTGCAGCAGCGGCAGCGCCGGATCGAGGAAGAAACGAAGTTCCTGTTCCAGCCGATAGGCATGCTGTTCGTCGCTGACCATCACCGCGACCAGCGCCGGATGGTTTTGCGCCGCGCGCGCGGCCATCAGCGCCGCGGCAGCGCCGGGCAGGCCGCGCCAGTGGCGGGTGTCGCCGGGTGTGGAGGGAAATGAGAGGTTCGACATCACGCTGCAAGCCGTTTTTCGGGGCCACCCGCTGTCGGCGAGCGGCCTGGGAAATGAGTTATATTTTATTTATTGATTTTTATTTCGTTAAATAAAATATAACGACATCAAACGCCAGACCCGCAATAGCGGGTGGCGTGCAAACCATGTTCTGCAAGCATGGGATGGTGCTGGTAACAGCGCCCGGCGTCCGCGGGATCGCCCGCAGCCGGCGCGGGAGACCAGCGACCATCAATCATGCGATACGAATTATCGCATGCGCGAGATGCGCCTCTGCGCCCAGGCCGATGCTGCGCTGCAGCGTCGGAAATGCTTGCCGGACCGGGCGTCGCTCACCAAAATACCGACCGTTCAATTATCAGACGAGGAGCACGCCATGCGTGAGACGCATCCGGGCGCAGGGGAGGGTTTCGATCCCGGCAGACGTTCTTTGCTCAAGCTGGGCCTGGCCGGTTCGCTGGCGCTGGGCACGGTCAGCCTCGGCGCTGGCCTCAGCGGCTGCGGCCGGCGCGAGGAAGCCGCGGCGCAGGGCTATCGCTTTCTGCGCGATGCCGACCTGGTGCTGTTCCGCGGCCTGATTCCGGCGGTGACCGCCAGCACGCTGCCGACGGAAGCGGCGGCGCGCGAGGCGCGCTTCGCCGAGATCCTGCACCGCATCGACGGAAGCTGCCTGCGCCTGGGTGCGCCGGCGCAGAAGGAAGTGCGCAAGCTGTTCGACCTGCTCAACTTCGGGCTCACGCGTCGGCTGGCGGCCGGCGTGTCCTCGCCCTGGAGCGAGGTGAGCGAGGCCGATGCGCTGGCTTTCCTCGATCGCTGGCGCAGCAGTTCCATCGGGCTGTTCAACGCGGGCTACCGCGTGCTGACGAAGCTGATCGCGGTGGCGAACTACGGCACTCCGGCAGTGTGGGCATCGGCGGGCTATCCCGGTCCGCTGGACTGGATGTACAAGGCAGTGAACAGCTGAGGGCGACATGGCGATCGACGATATCTATACCGCGGGCATCGCATCCGGCTGGAAGGTGCACGATGCCTCCACGTTCCGCGATGACCAGCAGTTCGAGGCCGACGTGGCCATCATCGGCAGCGGCGCCGGCGGCGGCACCACTGCCGAAATTCTCAGCCAGGCCGGCCTCAAGGTGCTGATCCTCGAGGAGGGTCCGCTGAAGACCTCGGCCAGCTTCAAGGACATGGACGAATCGCGCGCCTACGCCGATCTCTACCAGGAGGCCGCGGGTCGCGCGAGCTCCGATGGTGCGGTGTCGATCTTCCAGGGCCGCGCGGTCGGCGGCACCACCGTGGTCAACTGGACCTCCAGCTTCCGCACGCCGACGGAGACGCTCAAGCACTGGGGCGCGGCGCACGGCGTCAAGGGCATGAGCCCCGACGAGATGGCGCCGTGGTTCGCGCAGATGGAAGAGCGTCTCGGCGTCGCGCCCTGGGGCCAGGCGCCCAACGCCAACAATGCCGCGCTCAAGCGCGGCTGCGACAAGCTGGGCTGGGAGGTGCACGTCATTCCGCGCAATGTGCGCGGCTGCTGGAACAGCGGCTACTGCGGCTATGGCTGCCCGGTCAACGCCAAGCAGTCGATGCTGGTCAGCACCATTCCCTCGGCGCTGCGCAATGGCGCCGAGCTGGTGCATCACCTGCGCGTGCAGAAGCTCAACTTCAGCGGCGGCAAGGTCGCCAGCCTCGACGGGCTGGCGCTGGACGCCGAGTGCCTGCAGCCGGGCGGGGCGCGGGTGACCGTCCGCGCAAGGCATTACGTGCTGGCCGGCGGCGCCATCAACAACCCGGCGCTGCTGCTGCGCTCCGGCGCGCCCGATCCGCATCAGCGGCTCGGCAAGCGCACCTGCATCCACCCGGTCAACATGACCGTCGCGCAGATGCCGGAGCGCGTCGACGGCTTTTACGGTGCGCCGCAGTCCATCGCCAGCGATGAATTCCAGTGGAAGCACGACACCACGCAGCAGCCCGGCTTCAAGCTGGAGGTGCCTCCGCTGTATCCGTCGCTGACCTCGGCGATCTTCGGCGCGCACGGCCGCACGCTGGTCGAGGACATGTCGCAGCTGCCGTATACCCAGGCCGTGCTGGCGCTGCTGCGCGACGGCTTCCACCCGGACAGCCCGGGCGGTACCGTGCGCATCGACAGCAACGGCATGCCGCTGCTGGACTACGACTTCAGCGATTACCTGTGGCGCGGCTTCAAGCTCGCCTATCTGCGCATGGCCGAGGCGCAGTTCGCGGCGGGTGCCAAGCGCGTGATGCCGGCGCATCTGGATGGCCGCTGGAGCGACAGCTGGGCGCAGGCGCAGGCGCAGATCGAGGCGCTGCCGTACAAGAAATTCCGCACCGCGATCTTCACCGCCCATTTGATGGGCGGCTGCGCGATGGGCGAGGACGCACAGCAGTCGGTGGCCGACAGTTTCGGCCGTCACCACCAGGTGGAGAATCTCACCATCAACGACGGCTCGCTGTTCCCCACCAGCATCGGCGCCAATCCGCAGTTGTCGATCTACGGCATGGCGGCGAAGAACGCCAACGCCCTGGCGGACGCGCTGGGCCGCGCCCGGGCCGCCGCCTGACCGGACGCACGTCGCAAAAAAAGAGGCCCGCATTTGCGGGCCTTTTTTGTTTCATGCGCCGTGCGGCGCGGGCGGTCAGAAATTCAGCGTCAGGCTGGCCGTGTAGAAGCGCCCGCGGTCGGTGCGCACCGAGGCGAAATTGCCCGGCGCCAGCGGCTGGCCGACCACCTGGTCGAAGATCAGCTGGTTGGTGAGATTCTGCGCCGCCACCGTCACCGACCAGTTCTCATCCGGGCGGCCAACGATGGCGCGCGCGTTGATCACGGTGTTCGACGGCTGCAGCTTCTTGTCGTCGTCGTCCACGTCGAGGTAGCGGCTGTCGCGGTACAGCAGGTCCATCGAGAAGGTGGCGATCAGGCCCAGCGACTCGACGTTGCGGCTGTACGAGGGCACCAGGCTCGCGGTCCACAGCGGCGCGAAGGCCAGCGGCTTGCCCGACAGGTCCTGACAGAGTGTGCTGGAGCTGGTGGGTGCTCCGCTGCCACTGCTGTCCGTGCAGTTGTGCACGCCGGGGTCGCCCGACTTGCTGCCGGATTTGGCCGGAGCGTTGTAGTAGCTCTTGTAGCGCGCCTCGGCGAACCCCACCGAGCTGTACAGCGACAGTCCGGTAACCGGCGGCAGCCAGTGGCTGTCCAGTTCGAAGCCGCGCGAGCGCGCGGCAGCGGCGTTGAGGATGACGAAGCTGTTGTTCTGGAAGGACGAGATCTGCAGGTTGTCGAAGTCGGTGTTGAACACCGAGGCCGAGACGTTCATCGAGCCGCCGAACAGGCGCGTCTTGGCGCCCAGCTCGTAGCTGGTGGCGCGCTCCGGCCCGAACTGCAGGTTGTCCGGCGACAGCGGCAGCGCGTTGAAGCCACCGCTCTTGAAGCCGCGCGAGAAGGTGGCGTAGGCGCTGGTTCGCTTGTCCGGCGACCACTTGACGCCGAGCTTGGGCGAGAAATCGCGCTCACTGTTCGAAATCGCGGTGACGTGGTTGCACTGGTCCGCGATCAGGGAGATCAGCGAGACGCCGCAGCTCGAGGGCTTGCCGGTGACCTGCGAGATGACCGTGGTCACCACCGGCAGGCCGGCGACGGCGTTGACCGCCGGCAGCGAATTGGACTGGCTGCTGGCGAGTCCCTGCTTCTTCTCGAAGCCGAAGCGCAGGCCGCCGATCAGCGACCACTCCGGCAGGAAGAACTGCTCGAACTGGCCGTAGACCGCGTACGCCTTGTCGCGCTGGTTGAGGTTGACCCGGGCGGCCTGGTCGAGGTTGATGCCGGGCACGTTGAGGCCGTTGAGGATGCTGATGAGATCGCCGACCGGCGTCAGCAGGCGATAGGTCACGCCGTTGGCGACCGACGGCGTGCCGGACGGCGTATTGGCGGCGTAGAAATACTTGCCGGCGGCATCCAGGCGCTCGATCTGGAAATTGTCGGAGGTGCGGAAGTTGGAATTGAAGAAATACAGGCCGCTCACGAAGGAGAAACCATGGCCCCAGCCGAACAGGTCGGGATGATCGCCGCTGAAGCGGAGTTCCTGGCTGAACTGACGGTAGGGACTCGGTTCGGTCAGGGTGTCGCGGATGAACGGCACCGGCGTGAAGTCGGCGTCGAGGTCGCGCGCCTTGGTGTACTGCTCGCCGTAGGCGGTGATCGAGGTCAGGTCGAGGTTGCGGATGCCGAAGGTTCCGCCCATGTCATGCGTGAGCGTGAGATTGGCGCCGCTGATCTGGGCCGACTCGGTCGACGGCACGTTGGAGGAATTGCGGTTGCTCTTCGGATTGCTGTCGAAGTTCGCGTCGTAGCTCTGGATCAGCTGCTGCATCGCCGGCGATGCCGAGGTGATCTTGAAGATGTTGAAGTTCTGATACTGGTTGGAGACGAAGCCCTCGAGATCGCCGCGCCAGCCCGCCACCGGCTCGACGCTGATGCGCAGGCGCGAGGTGTAGAGATGCGGATTGCGCTCGTCGCGCCGCAGGTAGGTGTTGTAGAGGATGCCGTCGCTCATCGAATAGTTGCCCGACACGCGCACTTTCACGCCCGGCATCATCGGCAGGTTGAGCATCGGCCGGTAGGTGCGCTCGCCGTAGCCGGCGGTGAGCACCACCATGCGGGCGCTGGCGTCTTCCTCCGGCGCGCGCGTGGTGACATTGAGCAGGCCGGCCGTGCTGTTCTTGCCGAACAGCGTGCCCTGGGGACCACGCAGCACCTCGAAACGGTCGAGGTCGTCGATGAAGGCGGTGGCGAAGCTGGAGCGGCCGTAGAACACGCCGTCGACGACGGTGCCGACGGAAGGGTCCGAAGCCTGGTTGGAGTTGGGTGTGCCCAGGCCGCGCACGCTCACCTGTGCCGCCGACGAGGTCATCAGGATCGTGGTGTTGGCGGAGTAGTTCTGGATGGTGTCGACGTCGAGCGCGCCGATTTCCTTGATGAAATCGCCGTCGATGGTAGTCATCGAGACCGGCACCTGCTCCTGGGTCTGCTTGGTCTTCTGCGCCGTCACCACCACAGTCGGCAGCACGCGCTGCGCCTCGTCCTCGATGTTGGCGAGGCCCAAGGTCGGTAGCGTCAGCGTCGCGAGAGCGCAGGCCTGAAGGCCACGCCATCCTGAATGCGTCATGTCATCCTCAAGTCATGCGGACCGTCGTGCGCCAATGGCGCTGCGGTCACGAGCAGCTGGTTTTGGTCTGTGCGGTCTTTTCGCGGATCTGGCCGATCAGGCCGTCGAAGCCCTTGTCCTTGATCACGCGGTTGTACTGTGCCGAGCGCAGCGCCAGGTCGCTGACGCCGGCGGCGATCACGTTGATCACGCGCCAGCCCTTCGGCGTTTCATGCATCACGTAGTCGAAGCGCACCGGGTCGCCGGATTTGGGCTCCAGTCGCGCGTGCACCACGCGCAGATTGCCGGCCATGTCGTCGGTGTCCAGCGTCGTGAAGGTCTCGCCGCCGGAGCGCGCGAACTGGCTGGCGTAGGTGGCCACCACCATGTCCTGCAAGGTCTCGGTGAACTGGCTCTTCTGGGCGTCGTTCAGCTCCGCCCAGTGCGGACGCAGGATGTGCTGGGCGAGGTAGGGCAGGTCGAAGGTGTTCTCGACCGAGGGCAGCAGCCGCTGCTGGCGGGTGTCGCAGCTCTGCGCCGCGCCCTGGTGCATGTTGTCGAGCAACAGGTTCTGGAAGGCGTTGACCACGCTCGCAGGCGTTGACTCGGCGCGGGCCGGGGTCAAGGTCAGCAGGGCGAGCAGGGGCAGGAATCGGGCAAGGCGCATGCGGCAGCTCAGAATCATCCGGAATCGGCAGTCAGGAGGCGGAATTCGCGCCTCTGGCGGGCAGCAGGGAGGGTAGCACAATAAAGGTGCAGGCCAGGTAGAGCAGCAGGCCCAGCGTCAGCAGCAGGCCCATGCTGGCCATGCCGCGGTGCGCCGACAGCATCAGCGAGGCGAAACTGGTCAGCGTGGTCAGCGCCGACACCGCCACCGCTGCGCCGGTGCTGGTCATCACCGGATTGCGCTCGCCTGCGGCAGCATGACGCGCGCGCCAGAGGATGACGACGCCGATGTCCACGCCGATGCCCAGCAGCAGCGGCAGGGCGATGACGTTGGCGAAGTTGAGCCGCAGGTCGATCAGCACCGAGATGCCGGCCAGCAGCAGCGAGCCCAGCACCAGGGGCACCAGGGTCCGCAGCGTGTCCTTGACGCTGCGCAGCAGCACCAGCAGCAGGATCACGATCAGCACGAAGGCGCTGACGAAGGCCTGCGTGAACGCGCCCATGACCGTGCGCGCGCCCGCGACGTAGGCGATGGGCGCGCCGGTGGCCTGCGGCACGGCCGCCTGCACGGCTTCGGCAAAGCGGATCAGGTGGGCGTCGTCGTTGAGGTTGTCGCGCGGCGCCACGTCGATCTTGTACTGGCCGTCGACCGACAGCCATTGCGCCTTGAGGTCGGCCGGCAGATCGGCCAGCGTCACCGGCTGCGCGTTGAGGGCGCGATGCAGGCGCTGCATCAGCTTCGGCATGCCGCCGAGCAGGGCGTCGCGCAGCAGGGTGAGCTGGTGCGCCTGGGTGGCGGCGTCCGCCTTGGCCAGGGGCGCGACGAAGGCATCGACGCGCGCGGCCAGTTGCGCCGCTGCGGCCTGGTCCTCCGGCTTGCCGCGATAGGCCTGCGCAGCACTGGCGAAGTCGCGCAGCGCGGCGAGATCGCGCGCGGCATCGACCGGCTTGAGCGCGAGGTTCTCGGGAATGCCGAGGCCCAGCGACAGGTTGAGCGTGGCCAGCGCAGCGAGCTTGTCGTCCTGGTCCTGCGGCACGAAGCTCTGCAGGCTCAGCACGCGGCGCACTTCCGGCACGCCCCGCAGCTTCTGCGCGATGGCCGCCACTTCCTCCGGCGATTTCGCCAGCACGGTGGCGCTGAGCGGCGATTCGCTGCCCGCCATCAGGTCGTCATACACCGCCAGCGACTCGGTGTGCGGCGGCTTGAGATGCATCGGGTTGTAGTCGAAGCGCACCCACGGCAGCGCCGCGAGCCCGGCCAGCGCCAGCACGGCGGTGGCGATGCGCACCTGACGCGGACGACGCACCGGCAGGTCGCCGATCCAGGTGACGAATGCCGGCAGCGGCCGCGCCTTCGTGCTCTCCGGACGCGGCGGCCAGCGCTCGATCAGCGCCGGCAGCAGGGTCAGGCTGGTGAACAGGCCGATCAGGATGCCGGTGCCGGCGATCACGCCCAGCTCGGCGACGCCGCGGTAGCTGGTGGGGATGAAGGCGTAGAAGCCGACCAGCGTGGTCAGCGCGCACAGCAGCAGGGCTTCGCCGAACTCACCGCCGGTGCGCGTCAGCGCGTCGTGGCTGGACTGCCCGCCGGCGGCCAGTTCGCGGTAGCGCATGCCGAACTGCACGCCGTAATCGATGGCGATGCCGATGTAGAGCGTGGCGAAGGCCACCGAGATCAGGTTGAGGCGGCCGACGCCGACCACGGCGAAACCCGCCGTGAGCACCAGGCCCGCCAGCAGCGCGATCAGGCACGACGCGACCATGCGCAGCGAACGCAGGCCGGCGTAGAGGAATCCGGCCACCAGCAGCAGCGAGGCCAGCGCCGAGACGATGGCGCCGTCGAAGGCGGAGCCCATCTCGTCCAGCCACATCGGGATTTCGCCGGTCAGGCGCACGCGCACGCCGTGCGCCGGATCGAGCTGCAGCCGGGCGATGGTGTCACGCACCCGTTGCACCGCCGCGCGGTCGGCCGAGGGATCGCGCGGCTTGATGGTGAGAAAGCGCATGCCGCCGCTGAGGTCCGTCGGCATCATCAGCGACTGCCAGGACAGCGGCTGGCTGCGGCCCTGCGCGGCGGCGTCCAGCGTCTGCGCAATCGGCGCGGTGATGCGGGCGAGATCGAAGGGCAGATCGACCGCGGTCTGGCTCATCGCCTGGCTGAGCAGGCCGAACAGTCCGGCGAGGCTGGGATCGTCGGTGAGGCGGCCGAGGAAAGGCTGGGCCGTCTCCAGGCCGGTGATCAGGTCGTCGAGTTGCGGCGGGTCGAGATAGAGCAGGGCGTTGCGCTCGAAGAATTCGCCGCTGCCCATGGAGTAGACCTTGCTGAAGGCCGGGTCCGCCGACAGCGTCCGGCTCAGCGCAGCCAGCGCCGCGTCGGCCTGTTCCGGCGTCGCCTGGTCGATGACCGCGACGATGGTCTTCTCCTGATCGGGGAAAGCCTTGGCGACGGCGATTTCGGCGCGCCGCCATGGCAGGTCGCGCGACAGCAGCGAGGCCGGGTCGGCGTCGATCTCCAGGTGCTTCGCGGCGTAGCCGCCGGCCAGTGCGGTGAGCGCGGCGAAGGCCAGGATCACCGCCATGGCGTGGCGCTGGACGGTGCGCGTCCAGGCGGTGAGGGCGCGGGTGACGATGGGCGGTGTGTGCGAGGTCATGCGGAGGGCAAGGGCCACAAAGCGCGCATTTTAGCCGTGCGGGCCTGCCGCACGGTCACCCGCTGCAGGTATTTACACGGGAGGAATCGTTATAAATTATTTATCTAAAATTAAATTGATAAATAAAATATAACTCAATGCCCAGGCGAAACGGCGACAGCGGGTGGCAGTGGCACGGCCGATGGGCTGGCGTTGAGGCCCTCGGGTGCGCCTTGTTCGCAGGGGAGGACGGCCCGACGGGCTGGCGGCGGCGAGACGCGGCGCGACCCTCCCCCGCGTGCGGGAGAGGGTCGGCCGAAGCCGGTCAAGCCTTGCGCGTGAAGGTCAGCGCGCCGTCCCTGGTGTCGACCTCGACGCGGTCGCCGTTGGCGAACTGGCCGTCGAGCACGCTGCGCGCCAGCGGGTTCTCCACCAGCGTCTGCACCGCGCGCTTCAGCGGCCGCGCGCCGTAGACCGGGTCGAAGCCGGCCTGCGCCAGCTGGTCCAGCGCCGCGTCGGTGAAGCTCAGCGCGATGCCGCGCTCGGCCATGCGCTGCTCGACGCGCTGGACCTGGATCGCCGCGATGCGGCGGATCTGCGCGCTGCCCAGCGGGTGGAACACCACCGCCTCGTCGATGCGGTTGACGAACTCCGGCCGGAAATGCTGGCCGACGATACCCATCACCGCCTGCTTGATCGCCTCGTAGTCGTGCTGCGTGGTGGTGCTGCTCATCATCTCCTGGATCACCTGCGAGCCGAGGTTGGAGGTCATCACCACCACGGTGTTGCGGAAATCCACGGTGCGGCCCTGGCCGTCGGTGAGGCGGCCGTCGTCCAGCACCTGCAATAGCACGTTGAACACGTCGGCGTGCGCCTTCTCGACCTCGTCGAGCAGGATCACGGAGTAGGGCCGGCGCCGCACCGCCTCGGTGAGCGTGCCGCCTTCCTCATAGCCGACATAGCCCGGCGGTGCGCCGATCAGCCGCGACACCGAGTGCTTCTCCATGAACTCGGACATGTCGATCCGCACCATCGCCTCTTCGGTGTCGAACAGGAAGCTGGCGAGTGCCTTGCACAGCTCGGTCTTGCCGACACCGGTCGGGCCAAGGAACAGGAAGGAGCCATTCGGGCGGTTCGGGTCGGCCAGTCCGGCGCG
>SSEB01000007.1 GCA_008012115.1 Nevskiaceae bacterium | reverse complement strand
GGCAGCCCATGGCAGAACGGCAATGTGGAGAGCTTCAACGGCAAGCTGCGCGACGAGTGCTTGAACCGGGAATGGTTTGTGAATCTGCGAGATGCCAAAGTCGTGATCGAGCAGTGGCGCAGCTTCTACAACCACAAGCGGCCGCACAGCGCGCTAGGATATAAACCGCCAGCGGCCATCCGTGAGGCGTTTCAGGGCGGCGAAAACTCAACCAGACTCACCATCGCCGTGGCTACAAATTAGGGGAGCAGGTCACCGGCTTCAACCCAATATACAAGCGTTAAGATGATTCTTGTCAATGAGTGATGACGCCCCAGAAAGAGAGCCTACTCACAAACTGCCGGGTCAATCGTCTTGGCAGAATTTCACGATGCACGCGTCATGCGGGCCCTGTTCGTCTGTCGCCGCATGATCATCATGACGTATGCAACGCCGTTGAGTTCGGTCTGATAAGCCCACCCGCTCTCGTCATTTCCCCTAGGAAATCCGTTATTAATTATCTATCAAATTTTAATTTGGTAGATAAATTAAAACGATTTCCTGACTGCCCTCAACGAGAGTGGGTGGCGGATTTTCAGCGGTGTGGAGAACTCAGCGGCGCCAGAACGTCGGCGTGAAGACGATCAGCAGGGTGAAGATTTCGAGACGGCCGAGGAGCATGGCGAACATCAGCACCCACTTGCCGAAGTCGGACACGCCGGCGACGGTGTCGTAGACGCTGTAGAGGCCGCGGCCGGCGTTGTTGATGCAGGCGGCGACGGCGGAGAAGGCGCTCACTGGGTCGAGCCCGGTCATCATCATCAGGAAGCTGAGCGCGACGGTAAAGCCGATGTAGACGGAGAAGAAACCGCCGATGGCGTAGACCACGTCGTTGGGCACGATCTTGCCTTCCAGCTTGATCGCCACTTCCGCGCTGGGATGCACGAGGCGCTTCATCTCGCGCGCCGCCTGTTTCACGAACAGCACGAGGCGGATCACTTTGACGCCGCCGCCGGTGCCGCCGGAGCAGCTCATCATGAAGCTGGCCAGCACCAGCAGCATCGGCACGTAGCCGGGCCACAGCGACGGGTCGGCGGTGGAGAAGCCGCTGTTGGTGCCGTAGGACACCAGCTGGAACAGGCCCTTGCGGATGGCGCTGCCGAGATCGGGATAGATGCCGCCCAGGTACAGCGGCGCACAGACCAGCGCGCCCATCGCCAGCACGATGCCGATGAACACGCGGAACTCGGTGTCGCGCAGGTAGATGCGCAGGCTGCGGTCGCGCCAGGCGAGGTAGTGCAGCGCGAAGTTGGAAGCGCCGAACAGCATGAACAGGATGGCGATGGTCTCGATGCCGGCGCTGTTGTAGTAGCCGAGGCTGGCGCTGTGCGTGGCGAAGCCGCCGGTGGCGAGCGTGGACATGGCGTTGCACAGCGCGTCGAACAGCGGCATGCCCAGGCCCCAGTAGCCGAGCAGGCAGGCGAGCGTGAGCAGCACGTAGACCGTCCACAGCGCCCGCGCGGCACCGATCAGGCGCGAGGTCAGTCGCGCATCTTTCATCGGCCCCGGCGCTTCGGCGCGGGCCAGCTGCATGCCGCCGATGCCGAGCATCGGCAGCACCGCCACGGCCAGCACGATGATGCCCAGGCCGCCGAGCCAGTGCAGCTGCGCGCGATACCAGAGCAGGGCGTGCGGCAGCAGATCGATGTTGCCGCGCGGCACGGCGGTGGCGCCGGTGGTGGTCAGGCCGGAGAGCGCCTCGAACAGCGCCGACGTGTAGCTGGGCCAGACATCGTCGTGAAGGAAGAACGGCAGCGCCGCGAACGCCGACAGCACCACCCAGAACAGCACGGCGATGAGAAAGCCGTCGCGGTTCTTCAGCTCCGGCCGCGCATAACGCACCGGCCACCACAGCAGCGTGCCGGCGAGAAAGGCGATGCCCAGCGACTGTACGAACTCGCCGGTCTCACTGTGTTCGTAGAGGAAATCCACCGCCACCGGGATGAGCAGGGTGAGACTGAACACCATCAGCAGGATGCCGATGATGCGCTGCACCGCCACGTAGCGGTGGCGCGGTCGCGCGCCGTTGCCGTTGGGGTAGGTGGGCAAGCGCGCGGTTCCTTTCAGAAGAAGCTGACGCCGACCTGGAACAGCTTCTCCACGTCCTGCGTGTGCTTCTTGTCGACGATGAACAGGATCACGTGATCCTCGGCCTGGATCACGGTGTCGTGGTGGGCGATGATCACTTCCTCGCCGCGCACGATGGCGCCGATGGTGGTGCCCGGCGGCATCTTGATCTCTTCCAGCCGGCGGCCGACTACACGCGAGTTGTTGCGGTCGCCGTGCGCGACGGCCTCGATCGCCTCGGCCGCACCGCGACGCAGCGAGTGCACCTTGACCACGTCGCCGCGACGCACGCGCGCCAGCAGCGCGGAGACGGTGGACTGCTGCGGCGAGATGGCGATGTCGATGGCGCCGCCTTCGACCAGATCGACATACGACAGGCGGTTGATCAGGCACAGCGCCTTCTTGGCGCCGAGCCGCTTGGCCAGCATCGCCGAGAGAATGTTGGCCTCGTCGTCGTTGGTGATGGCGCAGAAGACATCGACGTCCTCGATGTTCTCCTCGCGCAGCAACTGCTCGTTGGCGCCGTCGCCCTGCAGGATCACGGTGTGGTCGAGTTCTTCCGACAGGAAGCGCGCGCGCTCCTTGAACTTCTCGATGATCTTGACCTGGATCTGGCCTTCCAGCGCCCGCGCCAGCCGCAGGCCGATGTTGCCGCCCCCGGCCAGCATGATGCGCTTGACCGGCTTTTCCAGCCGGCGCAGCTCGCTGATGATGCGCGGGATGTGATCGCTGGCGGCGATGAAGAACACTTCATCCTCGGCCTCGATGACGGTATCGCCTTCGGGAATGATCGGGCGGCCGCGGCGGTAGATGGCGGCGACGCGTGCCTCCACGCCCGGCAGGTGCTGCGGCAGTTCCTTGAGCTGGCGGCTGACCAGCGGGCCGCCGTAGTAGGCCTTGACGCCGACCAGCCGCACCTTGCCTTCGGCGAAGTCCACCACCTGCAGCGCGCCGGGGTATTCGATCAGGCGGCGGATGTAGTCGGTGACCAGCTGCTCCGGCGAGATGCGCATGTCCACCGGCAGCGCTTCCTTGTCCCACAGCGCCTCTTCCTTGAGGTATTCCTGGGCGCGGACGCGGGCGATCTTGGTCGGCGTCTGGAACAGGGTGTCGGCGATCTTGCAGGCCAGCATGTTGGTCTCATCGCTATTGGTCACGGCGATGATCATGTCGGCGTCGTCGGCGCCGGCGCGGCGCAGCACGTTGGGATACGAGGCGCGACCCTGGACGATGCGGATATCCAGGCGCTCCTGCAGCTCGTCCAGGCGGGCGGCATCGACGTCGACCACGGTGACGTCGTTCTGCTCGCTGACGAGGTTTTCCGCCAGTGTCGAGCCGACCTGACCGGCACCCAAAATGATGATCTTCATGGGGGGCGCACCTTACGCTGACCACCCGCACGGCGCAAGAAAACCGCCTGGGATCAGAATGCTTTGTTGCAGCGGGCGTGAGGAACCATCGTACATCGTCACGATTCCTGCGCCGGTCCGGGTGCGGTGCCGGCGGCGCGCGGGTCCCGCGCAGCGAGGGTCTGCAACCCTTTTCCGTCGCGCTGCATCTGAGAGGGAAGCCCGTCCCATTCTCCACTCCCGACCCAACCAGGAAGGCTCGCCATGACCCACCGCCCCTTGCCGCTGCGCGCTTATCAGCATGCCGAAGACGACGATTTCTGGGCCTCCGGCCTGATGTTGCTGGCCGGTGCCGCCGCCTGCGCCGCGTACATCGTGGTCTGCCTGGTCAGCCTTGCGTATCCCGATGCCGGTGACGACCTGCGCGCCACGGTCACGGTCGGCCCGGTGCAGACGGTGGCGGTCGGCACGGCGGTGGGCCACATCGACACGGCCACGCTGCTGGCGCCGCGCGAAGTCGCCATGGCCGGTGCCTCCGCCGGGTGCCAGAAAAGCGTGCGCAGCAGCCACCGCTGATCGCCGGACTCAGACCGCGGCGGCCGTCGGCGGCAGCGACAGGCTGGCGTTGCGGGCCAGTGCCGCCACGTCGATGGTGGTGGCGGCGATGATCTCGGGGCTGCCGATGCGCCGGTTGACCTCGCTGACGATTTCCTCGTGCACCGCCGGCTGGATGATGTTGAGCTTGTCGAGCAGGTCTTCCGGAATGCCGTGCGGATCGACATCGATCACCACGCCCTGCGGCGGCACCGGCGAAGGCAGCAGGCGGATCAGGCAGGGCGCGTAGGTGTAGGCCGTCATGTCGATGGCGACGGTCAGCTTCACCGAGAACTTGAGCGGGATGCTGACCACCTTGATGGCGAGTCCCAGCGTGCCCTGCAGCCCGACCCGGAAGGTGGACAGGCCCGCGGGCGAGCGGTCCTGCGTGACTTCGACCCGGTGCAGGTTGGCGCGGTAGCTGGCCTTGAGCAGGTCGGCGGGCAGCTTGTGCACCTCGCCCTCGATCGAGGCGGTGAGCAGCGCCTGGATCTCGCTCTGCAGCCGCTGCGCCGTCACCACTTCGCGCATGAAATGCTCGCCGAACTCGGCGTAGCTGATCGGGCCCGGATTCATGGGCGGCTGCTCCCGGTGGCGGCGTCTGGCATGGGTTTCGAGGTGTCCATCCTAACAGGCGTCACTGACACAGTCGGCTTGCGAGTCGCCCGAGCGGCCGGTCCCGTCGCCGCCCGGCCGGCATTGCAGGTCTCGCGTGTTGCGTCCGTTGCCGTCATCCACGCCAGCGCATTAGACCCCTAGCGCGGATTGGCGCGTGGCAGCGTGTCAAATATCCGTAAAACTTTACATTGACAAATGTAACGGTACATCATGGCAAGGGTTCGCGCGATTACCGTGCGGACCGGGAAGCAACCAGCGGCGCAGCCGCACATAACGACGACGAGGAGACTCTCCAATGCTCAGTGAAATTGCCAACAAGACGCGCAACGCCATCACCACGGTGGTCAAGGACGCGGACGATGTGGTCAGCGCGGTGCGCGAATCGGTGACCAGCAACGTGGTCGGTGCCGTGCACAACGCGCAGGCGATGGCTACGGCGCCGATCGAGGCGGTCAGCGAGGTCGTGCGCGGCGCTATCGCCGCGCTCGGCGGCGTCAGCCACAGCGCCATCGAAACCACCAGTCACGTGGTCAAGAGCGCGATCACCGCCGCCGCCCAGAACGGACACGATGCCCGCGAGGCGATCCAGTCCACCGTCAAGGGCGCCGTGCTCGGCGCGGCCGAAGTCGGCGGCGATGTCGGCAAGACCACCGTGTCGGCCGTCACCGGCGCCATCGAGGCGGCGCGCGAAGTTGGCGTCGGCGCCACCGAGGCGACCAAGGACGCGCTGGCCGGCGCCATGAAAGCCGGCACGGAGCTCGGCGGCCACGCCGCCGAAACGGTCAAGTCGGCCCTGCACGGCGCCGTCGCCATGCCCAAGGATCTGCTGGCTTCCGTTTTCGGATCGGGCAAATCCTGATCGGGCCCTGTTCCCGCCCGCGTCGACCCCTCCCGGCGCGGGCGGGCCTTTTCAGGCCGCCGCTGCACGCTCAAACCGGCCACCCGCTGTCCCCGGAATTCCTTCGTCGATTGTTATAATCTAACAATCAAATTTAAATTTATATAATAAAATATAACGATTCGGATCGCGGCATTGCCTAGAGCGGGTGACGGTGCCGGGCGCTCCGGGGTGTCGATTTACTATGGGGGACGGCCGCGGGTCGTCTCTAGACTCTCCTCATAAATCAAAAGGCAGGCCGGACACCGGCCGCCGAAGCGCGCGAGCGGGCGTCGTCCGCCGGGCAATGAGGAGACAACCATGAAGTGCATGCGCCGTGTCGCGGTTCTGGCCGCTGTCCTGTTCCTGTCCGCCTGTGGCGGTGGCGGTGATCACGGCGGCGGGACGCCCGCCAGGACGGTGACCGGCGTCTTCGTCGATTCACCGGTGGCCGGGCTCGATTACAGCACGCCGACGCAACACGGCCTGACGGCGCTGGATGGCGGCTTCACCTACACCGAGCGCGAAGTGGTCACGTTCAAGCTGGGGTGCCTGACGCTGGGCCAGAGCGCCGGCAAGGCGGTGCTGACGCCGTTCGACCTGGTGGCGGGTGCCGACCTGAGAACACCGGTGGCGCAAAACCCGCCGGCGCTGACCAACATCGCGCGCCTGCTGGCGACGCTGGACGCCGACAGCGATCCGCGCAACGGCATCCTGCTGGACGACGCCACCCGCAGCGCCGCCGCGGTCTGCGCCAATGTCGCCGGCATCCGCTTCGACGTGCCGATCGACGATTTCGCGCAGCCGGGCAGTCCGGCGCAGCAGTTCGCCGCGCGCGTCACCGGTGGCGGGCTGGTCGCGACCGCCCCGGTGCAGCAGGCTCTGCAGGCCACCGCCAACCAGATGCTCGCCAACGGCGCGCCCAATCGCCTGCCGTCCGCCAATGCCGGCGCCGATCAGACGGTGGATGCCGCGGCGACCGTGACGCTGTCCGGCAGCGGCCATGACCCGGACGGCGACATCGTCGGCTACGAATGGACGCAGCGCAGCGGCACGCCCGTGACCTTGTCGGACGCCCATGCCGCCGCGCCGACCTTCACCGCACCCAGTGCTGCGCAGCCGCAGGCGCTGGGCTTTGCCCTGGTGGTCACCGACAACAGCGGCGGCCGCTCGCCGGCGGCCACGGTCACCATCCAGGTGCGCGCCGCACAGGGCGGCGGCAACCAGCCGCCGACGGTGACGGCCGGCGATCCGCAAACCGTGACCAGCGGCGACGCCGTGACGCTCACGGGCACGGCCAGCGATGCTGACGGCAGCATCGCCAGCGTCGCCTGGACGCAGGTGGACGCGAATCCACCGGTGACGCTGACCACCACCGACACCGCCGTGACCCATTTCACCGCGCCGGTGGTGACGCAGACGACGGTCTACGTCTTCCGCTTCACCGCCACGGACAATCAGGCGGCGTCGGCTAGCGCCGACGTGCAGATCACGGTCCAGCCGAAGCCGGGCTCGCAGAACCAGCCGCCGACGGCCGATGCCGGCGCCGACCAGACCGTGACCGGCGGAGCGGAAGTGACGCTGAGCGGCCATGGCAGCGATCCCGAGGGCGGCACCATCACCTATGCCTGGGCGCAGACCGCAGGTCCGACGGTGCAGCTGTCCAACGCCACCACGGCCAACGCGCAGTTCATCGCGCCGATGGTGCAGGACAACACCACGCTGCAGTTCCGCCTGACGGTGACCGACGACCAGGGCGCCAGCGCCTCGGCGACGACGCAGGTGTTCGTGCAGCCCGCGCCGCCGCCGCAGCCGACGCTGAGCATCGGTGACGCCTCTGCGCCGCTGTCCTCGGGCACGCTGAGCTTTACCGTGACCCTGGCCGCCGCCAGCAGCAGGACGGTGACGGTCAGCTATGCCACGCAGGACGGCAGCGCCAAGGCCGGCAGCGACTATCACGCCGTCAGCGGCACGCTCACCTTCAATCCGGGCGACACCACGCACACGATCCCGGTCAGCCTGATCGGCCATGCCGTGAAAGGTCCGGACAAGACCTTCGGCATGCTGCTGTCGGCGCCGGTCAACGCCACGCTGACGCGTTCGCTGGCTACCGGCACCATCCTCGACGACAGCCCGGCCGCGGCGACCTGCACGCCGGCCATGCTTTGCGCCGGTGCGGCCAAGCGCAGCATCGAGCCGTCCAGCGCCCAGGTGACGGGCGTGCAGGAGGATCGCCTGCCCGGCACGACGGTGCTGCAGCAGTTCCACCTCGGCGGCTACGGCTTCGGGCCCTTCGAGTACTCGAAGTACCTGCAGCAGATCACCGGCGGTGCTTTCAGCGACCGCACCTGCTTCCCGGGGTCCACCACCTGCGTCTCCAACGAGCCGGCGCGTCGTGCCTACTACTGCCGCGACTACCAGGCCGACTGCGCGGCGGAACTGCGCGACCTGACCTGGGTGCGCGCGTTCTACCTGTCGCAGCCGGCCAGCAACGGCGCGGGCACGGAAATCCTGTTCGTCACCATCGACGCCATCGGCGCCGGCAACCTGATCCAGGCCGGCATGAAGGCGGCGATCAGCGCCGCCACCCAGGTGCCGCAGGACAATATCGTCATCGGCCAGACGCATACCCATTCCGCCGCCGACCTGCAGGGCCTGTGGGGCGGCGTGCCGGACGAGTGGGTGACCGGCACGCTCTACAAGAAGGCGGCCGACGCGGCCAAGGCGGCGAAGGACGCGGCGCAGCCGGCGACGCTGACCTATGCCACCGGCAATGAGCCGGCCTTTTCCAACTACCGCCGTCCGCGCGTCGATCTCAGCGCACATACCGATCCGCAGCTCTCGGTGCTGCAGGCCAAGGACCTGCACGGCAATGTCGTCGGCAACATCGTGCAGTACGCCGCGCATCCAACCACCATCGGCGAGGATTCCGGCGGCAACCTCGGCCGCGCCGTCCACGCCGACTACGTGATCGGCCTGGAAAACGCGATCGAGGCGGCCAGCAACGGCGCCACCACGCTCTATTACAACGGCGACATCGCCGATGCCTCGCCCGGCGGCTATACCGAAGGCGCCAACGATTACGAGCGCGTGCGCTACCGTGGCCAGTGCCTGGCGCAGAGCGTTCTCGCCCTGCTCGATCCCCGCCAGAAGATCTGCGGCTTCGCCAAGCTCGACGTCAGCGCCGCCCGGCGCACCACGCTCGATCCGACGCTGAGCATCGCGCAGAAGAACGCAACGCTGCCGGTGACCAACCCGCTGTTCCTGGCACTAGGCGCCTCGGGACAGTTGAGCCGTTACTACGACTTCAATCCCGTGCCGCTGTCGCAGCTGCCGCTGATCGGGCCTGAGCTGGCAAAGCAACAGCCCAACCTGCCACAGGTGGCGACGACCGCCGAAACGCTGGTGTCGCGCATCACCATCGGCGGTGCCGGCAAGGGCCTCGAGATCGTCACGGTCCCGGGTGAGACCACCAATACCTACGGTCAATACATCCGTGGCCTCACGCCCAACCGCAACATGATGCTGCTGGGCCTGACGCACAACTCCTTCGGCTACATCATTCCCGAGGACGAGTTCAGCTACATCGATCCCTCCGGCAGCGCCGGCTTCGTGTTGCCGTTCACCGGCTACGAGGAGTTCGTTTCGCTCGGCCCCCTGACGGCGCCGCTGTTGCGGCTGGAGGCCTACAACCCGCTGTTCGGCATCCCGGCCAGCGATCCGCGCAACATTCCGCCCTCGGTCAGCGCCTGCACCGACAATCCGCTGGGCAGCGCCTGCATCGTCTGGCGCGAGATGCTGCGCCTGGACTACATCCAGCGTTCCTACGCCGGCACCTGCCGCAGCAACCTCGTGGCCAACGCGCCGGACGGCGTGAAGGCGCAGGCCGAAGCCTTCTGCGCGCTGCTCGATCCGCAGACGCCGCTGTACCAGCCCTGCGTCGATGCCGGGCTGCCGGACGCGCTATGCACCACGCTGGGTTCCGCCGGCGGCAGCACGCCGGGCGGCGGCAGCGGCAGTGCGGGCTACGGCGACGGCGCGCTGGGCGCGCTGAGCCAGTTCATGGCCGATCTCAACACCATGATCGGCGCGATGCTGGCCGGCGATCCGCAAGGCACCAGCACGGCCCTGCAGACGGCATTGGGCCACCTGGGGCAGAACGCTTCGACACTGGCGGCCGCGGGATTCCCCGGCGTGCTCGGTTTGGGGTCCGATCCGCAGACGGTGCTGGGCCGCGCCACGTCCGCCAAGCGCGACGCCGCACCGGTGATACTCACCGGCGCGCAACTTCCGGCGCTGTCGGTACGCGCCGCCAGCGGCATGCCCTATCCGTATCCCTCTGGCGCCAACATCACCGGCCAGGCCAGCTGGACCCAGGGGGCCTCGGCGCTCGACCCGCTGCGCGACGCGCTGCACCTGGGCGAGGTGCGCGACGCCCACAACGGCGTGATCCTGTATCCGCCGGCCGACGCCTCGTCAGTGCCGATGGGCATTCCGGTGGAGCGCCTCGCCGCCTATGCCTGGAACGGCAAGGCCTTCGTCGAAATCCCGATGCAGGTCGACCAGAAGTTCCCGTTCTTCCTGGCCAACGCCGGCTCCAGTTTCTCGGTGTACTCCGGCACCGACGAAGAGCTGACCTACCAGTGGGACGTGGAACGCTGGACCAACAGCGACGCCAATGATCCCGTCGCACGCTATGCCTCGACCATGCAGGACCCGGTCAGTGGCTTCGATGACGATGACGAGATCGCCTTCATGTACAGCGATGCCGGCCAGCAGGCGCAGCCGCTGACGCAGCCGGCCGATACCGATCTCGACGGCAGCTACGGCCTGCAGGAGGTGGCTCTGGTCGATCCGCTGAACCAGGACGCGACGCAGACGCGCTTCGTCTACATCGGCGTGAAGAAGGCGGGCGCCACCAGCAAGTGGTTCGGCCAGCGCCATTACGTCAACTACCACCGCGACGACAACGCCGACCAGTGGATCGACCGCTACTTCTTCCGCGAGGACGATCCCGAGAAGCTCGGGGTGAGCAATACCAACTACGGCCCCAACCATCACGGCAAGGTCGCGCCGGGCGACGGCTACTACGGCAATCCGGCGGCCTGCAGCGGCAGCGGCGCGGACCGGCTCTGCGATTCCACCGACCGCTTCACGCGCGACGGCGTCACCGTCACCACCGATCAATACGTGTGGCGCGCCACCGGCCGCTGGATGGTGCGCGAGATCAGCGTGGCCCAGGCCGAGCATCCGGGGCTCTACGGCCCCGACCTGATCGACCGCTGGAAAGGCCGCGCCTTCCAGCAGTCGCCGGACTCCAGCATCTCGCTGGTCGGCTTCGAGGACGAGCAGGTCAACTGGGAGGCCAACTCGACGCTGCTGGGCGAGCGCTGCGGCCCGGTGCGCTGCATGCGCGAGGTCTGGGGCGCGGACTCCGGCACCAACGTCACCAAGACCGAGACTTTCTATCGCAACAACGTCACCTATCGCTACCACGTGCGCGTGCACCCGATTCCGCCGGACGGGCTCTACACCTCCTGGGACTACAACCGCAGCGCCATGGTGCCGACCGCCGACGAGGCCAAACAGGGCGTGGCAGGCGGGCGCTACTACACCGTGCTGCGGCCGCAGGGCGTGCCCATCGACGGCGTCAACGACGACGTCGGCCAGATCGACAACACTTTCGGCCAGCCGGCGTTCTTCGATTTCCCCGATCCCACGTTCAACCTGCCGCTGGCCTTCGACAGCTGGGAGCAGGTGTCGGGCAAGGGCAACTACGGCTCGCTGGTCTATACCTTCGAGATCAAGGGTGCGAGCTCCTTCGCCAACCCGCTGGTGGTGCCGTACTACCGCGACGACGCCTGCCTCGACGACGGCACCGGCGACGATCCGGTGCAGCGGCCGTTCCCCGGCGACGCCTCCACCGACGCGCGCGTCCGCGCCGGCTACGCGGCCAAGGCCGGCAAGCCCTACGACCAGCTCAGCTGCGCCGACAAGCAGGGCGCCTACGGCGAGCATGGCCTGCACTTCCTGATCACGCACGACAGCGACAACGCCTTCATCCTCGGCAAGCCCATCGACGAGATCGATGGCCAGCAGTGGCAGTTCATGGTGCCGACCGCGACGCCGCAGAACGTCGCCGAGCCCTACGCCAACAACGTGCGCGTGCCGCTGCTGTCGGTGGTGGTGCCGCGTCCCGGCGTGCCGGCGCTCACCGGCGGCGCGACGCAGGGCGGCGTCATCAACTACCTGGGTGGCCTGGGCACGCAGGTGCAGAACCTGCTGTCGTCGCTGTCGACGATGAGCCTCGACCAGATTCTCGATGCCGGCAAGCGCGGTCTCGGTTATGTGCTCAACGGCCTGACGCAACTGCTCTACAGCGGCGGGCCCGGCAGTGTCAGCAGTGCCGTCGGTCAGGTCAGCGGCGGCGACGGCTCGCTCACCGGCGTGATCGGCGGCCTGCTCACCGGGCTGGGCAACGTGCTCACCGGTACGCCCTCCGGCTCCAAGGTGCGTGTCGGCGTCGGCGTGGTCGACATGACGCCGGATGTCGGTTACTGCGCCGGCCAGTACTGCGACTACTCGGATGCCGCCAACGGCCTGTCCGGTGGCGATATCGATCCGTATGTCACGCACAAACTCAAGCGCGGCAGCTACGGCGTGCAGTCGCGTCTGACCGCGCGTGCCATCGTCATCGAGGGTAGCAACGGCAAGCGCATCGCCCTGCTCAAGAGCGACAACTACCTGGCGCAGGACCTGCTGATCCGCCGCGTCGGCCAGATTCTCGACCAGGGCAAGTCCGGTATCGGCTACGAGCAGATCCTCTACCACGTCGCCCACAATCACAGCGCCGCGTATTCCGCGTCGCCGACGGTGGGGCCGGCGCTGTTCGAGGACGCCTTCGATCCGCGCTTCTTCGAGAATCAGGCGCGCAAGCTCGCGGCCGCCATCGAGACCGCCGCCGCCAACCTGCAGCCGGCGCGCATGGGCGCCACCGTGATCAAGCACCGCATCTACAAAGGCAATATCGTCCGCACCGCCACGGCCGACGACGGTACGCCGGCGGGCTACCCGCTGGAGTACAACGATCACCAGCTCACCGTGATCCGCTTCGACGCGGTGGACAGCAACGGCAATTTCAGCAAGCCCATCGCCACCTGGATCAACTGGGGCGAGCACCCGGAGAGCCTCGACGGCTACAACCTGCACAGCGCCGACTACCTCGGCCCGCTGGAGCGCTGGGTGGAGCGCGAGACCGGCGCGCCCCTGGTGTTCAGCCAGGGCGACGTCGGCAGTTCCGAGAGCAGCGGCAACAGCAATCAGCGCAATGCCGACGATGGCACGGTCTGCGGCACGCGTGACGACGCCAGCCACTGTCCTTTCGGGCAGGGGCCGGTGCGCGACTGGGAGCACCGCGGCTATGCGCAGACCGAGCGCAACGCTCGATTCCTTGCCGACGACGTGGTGAAAGCCTGGAGCCAGATCGGCCGTGGCGATGCCGGTGTCGTGATTCCGCTGACGCGCGATTTCCCGGTGGACTATCTCAACGCCTGGGTGCCGGGCCCGCTGTCGCATCCCTATCCCAGCATCTCCAACTGCCGCACGCAGACCACGGCCAACGGCGATCTCGGTGTGCCGGCGGCGGGCCTGCCGGACTGCGCGCGGCGCGATACCGCGGCCGGCGTCGACGGTGGCGTGGTCAGCGGCCCGCTGTTCGATGGCTGGCAGGAGATCACGCACGTCACCCAGGCCGGCATGATCTACGCGCTGCTCCGGGCGGAGGGCGTGCCGGTACCGGAGAACTACGACGTGCCCTCGTTCACGGCGCTGGAAGAGAATGTGCGCCTTAAGCTGCAGACCTTCCGCCTCGGCGAAATCCTGCTCGCCTCCTGCGCCTGCGAGGCGCAGAACGACCTGGTGCTGAACATCAAGTCGCGGCTCGACGCCCAGCGCGGCAACATCTACGACGGCTTCGACTGGGCCTGTCTGATGCCGCAGTACGCCGGCGATCCGCAGTACGCCGCCGCCTGCGCACTGCAGAAGACCTACTTCGACCCGGCCGATCCGCTCAATGCCACGCCGATTCCCGGCACCGACGCGGGCAAGGCCAATGCGGCGCTGATCGCGCACATGCGCGCGCAGGTGCACAACGATGCGCGTGGCTGGGACGCGGCGCCGAACGCGCTCGTCGCCAACGCCGAGTCGGTGGATCTGGCCAAGATCTGGGGCAACTTCACCAAGGAGGAGATCCAGGATCTCGGTGTGGCCGAGGGCTACAAGCTGCCTGTCGCCGTCGGACACGCCGGCGACTACAACGGCTATACCGTCAGCTATCGCGAGTACATGAACCGCGACAGCTATCGCAAGGCGCTGACCAGCTATGGCCCGCATACCGGCGATTACATGGCCACACGTCTCGTGCGCATGGCGGCGCAGCTCAAGGGCGGCGCCGACTTCGTGCCGGAGGCGCATGACGCCCTGGCGCAGGCTGACGAGTTGCGGCAGGAGGCGCTGGCGGTGGTGCTGGGCCAGGCCACGTCCGCAGCCTACGATGCCTTCCACGCCATCCTGCCGGATGACCTGGGCCCGGTCGCCGTGCTGACGCAACCGCAGGACATCACGCGCTTCAACGCTGCCACCTTCACCTGGCGCGGCGGCACCACGGCGCAGGACAACCCGGTGGTGACGGTCGAGCGCTGCACGCGCGATCCGCAACCGTGCAGCCGTGATGCCGACTGGGCGACCTTCGCCGACATGACCGGCGAGGTGCAGACGCGCGTGGCGTGGCCGCAGGGCCTGCCCGGCGTGGTCTCTGCGTACACGGGTACTTTCGAGTGGCGGTGGACCGCCAGCTTCGAAGCCTACAGCGCCTTCCCCGCGCGCCTCGGCAGCACGCCGGTCGGGCAGTACCGCTTCCGCGTGCGTGGCCAGGTGCGCAACAACCGTGCGCCCTCGGCCTACGGGCTGGTGTCGGCGCCGTTCCGCGTGCTGCCGTGGAGTAGCGAAGGCGGCGTCACCGTGTCGCGCAGCGGCAACACGCTGAGCTTCACCGCCAGCGACCGCGGCGTGAGCTATCCCAAAACCTATAGCGGCTCGCCGTTTCCCTTCGTGGCGGCGAGCGGCGACGCCACGATCTGCGATACCTGCAGCTTCCGCCCCTGGGCCAGCGTCGGCCAGTTGGCGCCGCGCGGCGATGTGGTGCTGCTGCACAACGGCGCGGTCAGCGCCATGCGCAGCGGCACCTGCCGCGTGCAGGGCGCGGGCATCGCCTGCAGCACCGACCTGTCCGGACTGACGCTGGCCAACGGCGATGTCCTGCAGGCGCGGCTCTACGACCAGGACGGCAATTTCCGCTACGTCCGGCTGCCTTAGCCGGGCGTTTTTGGCCCACCCGCCCGCGACACGGTGTTTTCGCGGAGCGAAACGGGAGCGGGAGCGGGCGGAGGGGTGCCGACCCACCCTTGCATGTCGCGGGCCTCGGCTGCCTCCCGCACCCGCTGTTTCACAGGCACCGTGTCGGCACCCGCTACAGCATGCTGCGGGTGGGTCTTTGTTTTTATTTATCTATCAGATTTTAATTCTACAGATATTTATTAACATTTCCCCTGGGATAACTGCCGAGAGCGGGTAGCGTGTGCGGGCTCAGAAATCCGCCTTCAGCACGATGCGGTAGCGCGCCTTGCCGGCGCGCAGGTGAGCCATCGCCTCGTTGACGCGCGACATCGGAAACTGTTCGACGATCGGCGCGATGCCGTGGCGCGCGCAGAACTCGAGCATATCCAGGGTCGTCACCGGGCTGCCGACCGGCGAGCCGGAAATCGACTTCTGTCCGCCAATCAGGTTGAAGGCGTTGACGTTGAGCGGCGCCAGCACCGCGCCGACGAAGTGCAGCCGCCCGTGCGGCTTGAGCGCCGCCGTGTATGCTGCCCATTCCAGCGGCACGTTGACGGTGACCAGGATGAAATCCAGCGTGCCGGCGATCTGCTTGAGCGCCGCCTTGTCGGTGCTGCTCACCACCTGGTGCGCGCCCAGGCGCAGCGCTTCGTCGCGCTTGCCGGCGCTCGATGTGAAAGCCGTGACCTCGCAGCCCCACTTGTTGAGAAAAGCCAGCGCCATGTGGCCGAGGCCGCCGATACCGACCACGCCGACGCGATGTGTTGGCTTCACGCCCAGCTCGGCGATCGGCGTGAACACGGTGATGCCGCCGCAGAACAGCGGCCCGGCGCTTTCGGCGCTCACGCCCTCGGGAATCGGCAGCGCCCAGCTCCAGTGGCAGCGCACCTTCTCGGCGAAGCCGCCGTGGCGGCCGACGATGGTTTCTTCGCCGCTGCGGCACATATGCAGGTCGCCGCTCAGGCAGTTGCGGCAGCACAGGCAACTGCCGGAGCGCCAGCCGAGGCCGACGCGCTGGCCGGGCTTGACGTTCTTGGCCTGCGCGCCGATGCGCTCGACCACGCCGACGATCTCGTGGCCCGGCACGAAGGGATAGCGCGTGTTGCGCCACTCGTTGTCGAGCATCGACAGGTCGGAGTGACAGATGCCGCAGTATTCGACGCGCAGTTCCACCTGCTCCGCGCCCAGCGGGCCGGCGTCGTAGGTGAAGGGTTCGAGGGCTGCGCCCGCCTGGGCGGCAGCAAAGGCACGGATGGTGTCGGACATGAGCAGCTCCGGAAAAAAGAAGAGCGGCAGTCTACGCCGGAGGCGGCCGATGAAAAAAGCGCGCTGGGGTCGTCTGACGGGCATGTCGTC
Organism: Nevskiaceae bacterium; assembly: GCA_008012115.1. Taxonomy (GTDB): domain Bacteria; phylum Pseudomonadota; class Gammaproteobacteria; order Nevskiales; family Nevskiaceae; genus Stenotrophobium. The sequence continues at coordinate 133,200 of SSEB01000007.1, read as the reverse complement.
GGTGCGGACAACGATCAGGTCATGACGAAACTCAGGCCGTCCGCAGCCGCGGCACCCGATCACTTTCAAACAACGCGTACGCGCTGCTAAGGCTTGATCAGTCGGGCGTAGTAGAAGCCGTCGAAGGCGCCGCCGGGCGCGATGCGCCGGCCAACCGGCCTGGCCTCGCCCCAGTCCGCGGCGATCGCCACGTGCTTGGCGCCGGGCTGCGCGCGCAGGAAGGCCTTGATCACGTCCTCGCCCTCGGCCTTGAGGATGGAGCAGGTGGCGTAGAGCAGCACGCCGCCGGGCGCCAGCAGCGGCCACAAGGCGTTGAGCAGCGCGAGTTGCGTCGCCGCCATGCGCGGGATATCGCTGAAGCGGCGCAGCCACTTGATGTCGGGGTGGCGGCGGATCACGCCGGTGCCGGAGCAGGGGGCATCGAGCAGGATGCGGTCGTAGGGCTTGCCATCCCACCAGGCGCGGGGCTCGGCGGCGTTGCCGGCAACGATCCGGGCGTGCAGCTGCAGTCGTTGCAGGGTCTCGCGCACACGCTGCAGGCGTTCGCCGTCGACGTCGAGTGCAGTGAGGTCGAGGTCGTCGCAGCGCTCCAGCAGGTGCGCGGTCTTGCCGCCGGGGGCGGCACAGGCGTCGAGCACGCGCTGGCCCGGGCGCAGGTCGAGCAGGTCGGCGGCGAGCTGTGCCGAAACATCCTGCACCGACACCGCGCCGTCGGCGAAATCGGGGATCTTTTCCACCGGTAGCGCGTGGTCGAGGATGATCGCGTCGGCAGCTTCGGGCACGGAATTGGCGGCGATGCTGGCCGCGTCGAGCCGCCGCAGGTAGACATCGCGCGCGACCTTGCGGCGGTTGACGCGCAGCGTCAGCGGACCCTGGGCGTTGCCGCCGTTGAGCACCGCCTCCCAGGCCTGCGGCCAATCCTCGCGGATTTCGTCGGCCAGCCACTCGGGATAGGAATGACGCGCAGCGGAGGGCGCGATCAGCGCCTCCAGCGCAGGACGCTCGCGCAGGTAGCGGCGCAGCAGCGCGTTGACCAGGGCGCGCATGCGCGCCTTGCCCAGCAGCGCCACGGCCTCGACGGTTTCGTTGACCGCCGCATGACTGGCGACGCGCATCGAGCGCAGCTGGTAGAGGCCGACCAACAGCAGCGCGTGCAGTTCTTCTTCGCCCTGCAGCGGGTGATCCAGCAGACGCGACAGCAGCGACGACAGCAGCCCGTGTTCGCGCAGCACGCCATAGGCCAGGGCACGGAGCATCGACACCTGCTGCGGCGCCAGTTCGCGGACGTCGGCGCGGGCCAGCGCCTGGTCGAGATTGCTGCCGGCCATGACGCGCGCAATGGCGCGCGCCGCTTCGACGCGGACCTTAGCGGAACCGGAAGGCAGCATGGCGGAGCGATGGCGTCATGGCGGGAGGGGAAGGCGGACCGTCTGCTTCAATCGGCAGATTAGCAGTTCGGCTTTTGTAGCGGCGAGGCGTCAGGTGAAGCGCAGACCCTCGAGCTTGCGGCCGCGACAGGCTTCGGTCGCGTTCAGCGGCCGGCCGCCAGGCCACTGCAGTCGCAGGATGTCGAGCAGGCCGGCGCCGCAGGCGACACGGATGCCGTCGTCGCCGGTGGCGATGACGGTGCCGGGCGTTGCCGTTGTGCTGCCCGGCGCTACGCGCGCCTCGTGGATACGCACGCGGTCACCGTCCAGCTCGGTCCAGGCGACCGGCATCGGGTTGTAGCCGCGCACGCGTCGGGCGAGTTCTTCCGCCGCCAGCGACCAGTCCAGGCGCGCCTCATCCTTGCTGATTTTCTTGGCGTAGGTGGCGCCTGTCTCGGGCTGTGCCTGCGGCTGCAGCGCGCCGCGCGCGCAGCGATCCACTGCGTCGACGATCAAACGTGCGCCCAGCGCGGCGAGTTCGTCGTGCAGGCTAGCCGCGGTGGTGTCGCCGCGGATCGGCAGCGCGGCCTTGAGCAGCATGGGCCCGGTATCGAGTCCGGCATCCATCTGCATGATGGTGATGCCGGTTTCGGCGTCGCCGGCGAGGATCGCGCGCTGGATCGGCGCCGCGCCGCGCCAGCGCGGCAGCAGCGAGGCGTGGATGTTGAAGCAGCCGTGGCGCGGGATGTCGAGCGCCGCCTGCGGCAGGATCAGGCCATAGGCCACCACCACCATCAGGTCGACATCGAGCGCGCGCAGCTGCGCTTGCGCTTCGGCGTTCATCTTTTCGGGCTTGAACACTGGCAGGCCGAGCTGCGCGGCGCGCAGGCCGACTGGCGAGGCGCTGAGCTTCTGGCCGCGGCCGGCCGGACGGTCCGGCTGGGTGAAGACGCCGGCGATAACGTGGCCCGCCTTGTGCAGCGCGTCGAGCGCGGCCACTGAGAACGCCGGCGTGCCGGCGAAGGCGATCCTCATCGTTCCTTGGCCTGCTTGAGCAGCTTCTTCTTGATGCGTTCGCGCTTGAGCGAAGACAGGTAGTCGATATAGAGCTTGCCGTCGAGATGGTCGATCTCGTGCTGGATCGCCTGCGCGGTGAGCCCGGTTGCCTCCAGCTCGAACGGCTGGCCATGTCGGTCCAGCGCGCGCAGCTTGAGCCGCGTGTAGCGGCCGACGCGGTCGAAGACGCCGGGCACCGACAGGCAGCCCTCCTCCATCTCTTCCTGGTCGGATTTCTCGAGGATTTCCGGGTTGATCAGCACCACCGGCTGCGGCTGGCTCTTGTCCCCGGCGCAGTCCATCACCGCGAGGCGCTTGTCGATGCCGACCTGGTTGGCCGCGAGGCCGACACCGGGAGCGGCGTACATGGTTTCGAACAGGTCGTCGATGAGCTTTTGCAGCGCGTCGTCGAACACGGTGACCGGCTTCGCCTTTTGCCGCAGGCGCGGATCCGGGTGGTGAAGGATTTCCAAAACAGCCATATCTTGTGAAATTACTAGCGGATTAAGCGCCAACCGTTTGCCACGACACGGTTTTGTGCAAGAATCCGCAAAGACCGATGGGGGTGTCGCCGTATGGCCAAGTATACCGGTTTGCCGCAGTTCAAAGTTTTGCTGCTTAGTTCGCTGCTGATCGGCGGGCCTGTCGCGGCGCAGGAGAGCGCCGGTCAGCCGGCCACCGAGCCGGTGCCGGCCGACAGCACGGCGCCGCAGCAGCGCGACGCCACGCCGCTGCGTTACGTCGTCAAGAAGGGCGACACGCTGTGGAGCATCTCGCGGCACTTCCTGCTCGATCCCTGGCAGTGGCCTGAAATCTGGTACGTCAACGGCCAGCTGCGCAATCCCCACAAGATCTACCCGGGCGATGTGCTCAGCCTGATGGTGGTCAACGGCCATCCGCAGATGACGCGCGAAGCACCGCCGGAGAACCGGGAGGATCGTCTTTCGCCGCGCGTGCGCGCCAGCAGTCTCGACGATGCCATCCCGGCGATTCCGCTGGACGCGATCCGCGACTTCCTGCATTCGCCGCGCGTGGTCACGCCGGAGTTGTTGAAGAAGGCACCGTACATTCTCGATTTCGTCGATGAGCACCTGGCCGAAGGCGCGCCGGGCAAGGTTTACGTGCGCAAACTGCCGGCCGGCGGCGACTTCGCCTACAGCGTGGTCCGGCTGGGCGAACAGTACAAGGACCCGGATACCGGCGAATTGCTGGGCTACGAAGGGGTTCCGGTCGGCACGGCCGAGACGCAGCAGCCCGGCGACCCCGGCATCGCCACGCTCACCAACACGACGCGCGAGGCGCTGGCCGGCGATTTCCTGATTCCGCCGGAACAGGAGATCTTCGACGCCAATATCTATCCGCATTCGCCCAAGACCGCGGTCAACGGCCGCATCATCTCGGTCTTCGATGGCGTCAGTCAGATCGGCCAGTACGCGGTGGTCGCGATCAATCGCGGCAGCCGCGACGGCATGGAGCGCGGTCACGTGCTGACCATCATGCAGTCCGGCCGCACCGCGACGGACCCGTACGGCTCGAGCGGCACGCGCATCAAGCTGCCCGACCAGCCGGCCGGTCTCGCGATGGTGTTCAAGGTCTCGCAGAAGATCAGCTACGCGCTGGTCATGGAAGCGACGCGCCCGATCCATATCCTCGACCGCGTGGTCAAGCCGCAGAACAGCGGACCGCGCTGAGGCGGAACGCCGCCGCCGTGGACGACGAAGCCCGGCGTCATTGGTTGGCGCTGGTCCGCGCGCCGGGCATCGGTCCGGCGACCATCGCGACCCTGCTGCAGGCGTTTCATTCACCCGAAGGCATTTTTCGCGCCGGCCCTGGCGGCTGGCGCAGCGTCGGACTGGAAGCGCGTCTGCAGTCCGGTCTTGTCCAACCCGACTGGGCGCGCGTCGATGAAGACCTGCGCTGGTTGCAGGCGGACGCCAGACGTCACCTGGTGACGCTCTCCGACGAACGCTATCCCGCACTGCTGCGGGAGACCACCGGTGCGCCGCCCTTGCTGTTCTGCCAGGGCGATACCGATCTGCTGACGCTGCCGCAGCTGGCCATCGTCGGTGCACGCTCCGCTTCGCCGCAGGGCATCGAAAATGCCCGCGCCTTCGCGGCCGAACTGGCGCGCCGCGGGCTGGTGGTGACCAGCGGGCTGGCCCTGGGCATCGATGGCGCCGCGCATCAGGGCGCGCTGGACGCCGACGGCTACACCGTTGCCGTGTTCGGCACCGGCCTTGATCGGGTCTATCCGGCGCGGCATCGCGAGCTGGCGCATCGCATTGCTGAAAGCGGATTGCTGCTCACCGAGTTCCCGCCCGGCACGCCGGGCAAGGCGGAGCACTTCCCGCGTCGCAACCGCATCATCAGCGGCATGTCGCTGGGTGTGCTGGTGGTCGAGGCGGCGCAGGATTCGGGCTCCCTGATCACGGCGCGCCTGGCGAGCGAACAGGGTCGCGAGGTGTTTGCGATTCCCGGCTCCATTCACAACCCGATGGCACGGGGTTGTCACCGCTTGATCCGCCAGGGGGCCAAGCTGGTCGAGACCGTCGACGACATCCTGGAAGAGATTGCGCCGCACCTGCGCCGTTTGCGGCCGGCGGCATCGCCCGACGCGGCAGCATCGGCGTCGAACCCGGAAGACCGTGCGGTCTGCGCCGCACTGGGCGACGAGGTGCTGGCGTTCGATGAGCTTCTGCGCCGCAGCGCCTTGTCGGTGGATGCCCTGAGCGCGGCGCTGCTGCGGCTGGAACTGGAGGGTGCCGTGGCGACGCTGGCCGGCGGTCGTTACCAGCGCCTGACGCGCGGCTGAGGCTGGTGCGCCGTGGCTTGTGCGGTGCAACATCCGCGGCAAGCCGCTACAATGACGCGGCGCAATGTCAAAAAAATTAAATAAAAATCATTTAGTTATATTTAAAAACATGGCGTGCGCCAATGCGCAGCGGCCGCTCGGGCTGTATGAATTTCCAATAATAATTTTTTCAAATACACTAATTCCGCACACTACGGGAGAAGGCTTGCCATGAAAGAGACCGTTCTCGATGTGTTGATGTATCTGCTGGAGAACTACCAGACCGGGGAATTTTCCGACGCCGACAACCAGGCCACGTTGCGCGACGAGTTGGTGGCGGCCGGCTTTCCGGAGGAGGAAGTCCGCCACGCTTTTGCCTGGCTCGATGGTCTCGCACAGCAGCGGCAACTGCCGCTGGTGTTCGGCCCCGAAGGCGCCATGCGCCTCTACACCCGTGAAGAACACGAGCGGCTCTCGACGGAATGCCGTGGCTTTCTGCTGTATCTCGAGCAGCTCGGCATCCTCAATGGCGCCTCGCGCGAGCTGGTGATCGATCGCCTGATGGCGATCAATGAGGAGATCGATCTGGAACGCGTGAAATGGGTCTGCCTGCTGGTGCTGATCAACCAGCCGGAGGCCGAGGAAGCCTTCCTGCAGATGGAGGACATGGTCTACTACCAGGGCGATTTTCTGCACTGAAAACCGCCATCGGGCCGGTGGCCGTTCTGGACAGTCGCCGGGTCTTGCGCGTATAAGCCGCCTCAACCGGCGGCCTGTCGCCGCCCCTGCAGACCCCAAACGTCCCTATAGATGAGTAAGAACCTCGTCATCGTCGAGTCGCCGGCCAAGGCCAAGACGATCAAGAAGTACCTGGGCCCCGATTACGAGGTCCTGGCGTCCTACGGCCATGTGCGCGACCTCGTGCCTAAGGACGGCGCGGTCGATCCGGCGCACGCCTTCGCCATGAAGTACCAGGCGATCGAGAAGAACGAGAAGCACGTTCGTGCGATCCAGTCCGCGCTGAAAAATGCCGACAAGCTCTACCTGGCCACCGACCCTGATCGCGAGGGCGAGGCCATTGCCTGGCATCTGCTGGAGCTGCTCAAGGAACGCAACGCCATCAAGGGCAAGCCGGTCAAGCGCGTGGTGTTCTATGAAATCACCCAGCGCGAAGTGCAGAAGGCCATCGCCGAACCGCGCGACGTTGCCGACGACCTGGTCAATGCCCAGCAGGCGCGCCGTGCGCTCGATTACCTGGTCGGTTTCAACCTGTCGCCGCTGCTGTGGCGCAAGATCCAGACCGGCCTGTCGGCCGGCCGCGTTCAGTCGCCGGCCCTGCGCCTGATCTGCGAGCGCGAGGAGGAGATCCGCGCGTTCAAGCCGCAGGAGTACTGGACGCTGGAGGCGCGCGCCGAGAAGGGTGTGCCGTTCAGCGCGCGCCTCGTCGAACTGGATCGGCAGAAGGTCGAGCAGTTCACGCTGACCGACGCCGGCGGTTCGGAAGTGGCCCGCAAGAAGATCCTCGCTGCCGCCAACGGCATGTTGCGTGTCGCGAGCGTGGACAAGAAGCAGCGTCGTCGCAATCCGGCGCCGCCGTTCACCACCTCGACACTGCAGCAGGAGGCCAACCGCAAGCTCGGCTTCACCTCCAGCCGCACCATGCGCGCCGCGCAGCAGCTGTACGAAGGTGTCGACCTCGGCGGCGAGACGGTCGGTCTCATCACCTACATGCGTACCGATTCGGTCAACCTCGCGCAGGATGCGCTGGTCGAGATCCGCGATGTGATCGCGAAGAAATTCGGCAAGGCTTCGGTGCCGCCGGAAGCGCGGGTGTTCAAGGCCAAGTCCAAGAACGCGCAGGAAGCGCATGAGGCCGTGCGCCCGACCTCGGCGGCGCGCCTGCCGGAGCAGGTTGCTTCGTCGCTGACGCCCGACCAGGCCAAGCTCTACGAGCTGATCTGGAAACGCGCGATGGCCTCGCAGATGACGCAGGCGGTGTTCGATACCGTCACCGTCGAACTGCGTGCCGGCGAACCGCATGCGTTCCGCGCCAGCGGCTCGGTGCTGGTGGAGCCGGGCTTCATCGCGGTCTATTCACAGGGCAAGGATGACCCGAGTCCGAAGGACTCGGATGACGACGATACCGAGAAGCGTCTGCCGGCCATGGCCGAGGGCGACACGGTCAAGCTGCTCGACGTGATCGCCGACCAGCATTTCACCGAGCCGCCGCCGCGCTACACCGAAGCCTCGCTGGTGAAGACGCTGGAGGAGTACGACATCGGCCGTCCCTCCACCTATGCCAGCATCATTTCGACGCTGCAGGCGCGCGATTACGTGCGCCTCGACGGCAAGGCGTTCTCGCCGACCGATGTGGGCATGGTCGTCAACCGCTTCCTGACCGAGCACTTCTCGCAATACGTCGATTACGAATTCACCGCTCACCTCGAAGACGATCTCGATGCCGTCTCGCGCGGTGAGAAGCAATGGGTGCCGCTGCTCGCCAGCTTCTGGAAGGACTTCAAGCCGCGCGTCGACGAGAAGATGGAACTCAAGCGCGAGGACGTCGCGCAGGCGCGCCAGATCGGTGTCGATCCGGTCTCCGGCAAGCCGGTATCGGCGCGCATCGGCCGTTTCGGGCCGTTCGTGCAGATCGGCACCAAGGACGATGTCGACAAGCCGCGTTTTGCCTCGCTGCGCGCCAACCAGCGCATCGACACCATCACGCTGGAGCAGGCGCTGGATCTGTTCAAGCTGCCGCGCAAGCTGGGCCAGACGCCGGACGGGCTGGAGGTCGAAGCCAACATCGGCCGCTTCGGGCCTTACATCCGCTACGGCAAGAGCTTCGTGTCGCTGAAGAAGGACGACGATCCTTTCACGGTGGAGCTGCCGCGGGCGCTGGAGTTGATCGAGCAGAAGGCGGCCGCCATCGAGGCGGCAACCATCCGCGTGTTCGACGGCACCGGCATCCGCATCGTCAAGGGCAAGTTCGGGCCGTACATCACCGACGGTACGCGCAAGGCACGCATCCCGAAAACCAAGACGCCGGAAACACTCAGCGTGTTCGAGTGCGAAGCCTTCCTCGCCGAGGCCGAAGCGGCCAAGAAGCCCGCGAAGAAGGGCGCTGCCAAGAAGAAGGCCGCAGCGGAAAAGACCGAAGCGGCACCCGCCAAGCCGGCTGCGAAGAAGAAGGCGCCCGCCAAGAAAGCACCTGCGAAGAAGGCGGCGGCCAAGAAAGCCGCGGCCCGCAAGAAAGCCTGAGTCTGACCATGGCCGCGACGATGCCATTGCGCGCCGCCTGCCATGCGCTCCACGCAGGCGGCGTGATCGCCTATCCGACCGAGGCGGTGTGGGGCCTGGGCTGTGCACCGCTCAATCGCCATGCCTGCGAACAGCTGCTGCACCTCAAGCAGCGCGACTGGCGCAAGGGCCTGATCCTGATCGCGGCCGAGTTCGCGCAGTTGCGACCCTACCTCGCCGAGGTGGACGCGGCATTGCTGCGTCCGGCGCTGGCGACCTGGCCGGGTCCGGCGACCTGGCTGGTGCCGGCATCGAAGCTGACGCCGGAGTGGGTGCGTGGCGAGCACGACAGTGTCGCGGTGCGCGTCACCGCGCATCCGCTGGCGGCGGCGCTGTGCCGCGCCTACGGCGGCGCCATCGTCTCCACCAGCGCCAACCGCGCCGGGCAGGCGCCGGCGATGACCGCGACGCAAGTGCGCCTGCGCCTGGGGCGCGGCGTCGATGTCATCCTGCCGGGGGCTCTGGGCGGACTGGAGCGACCGACACCGATCCGCGATCTGCGCAGCGGCAAGCTGCTGCGGGCATGAATCCTTCCGACGTCGAGCACTACCTTCGCAACCTGCAGGCGCGCATCTGCGCTTCGCTGGAGAGCGCCGACGGCGAGGCGCAGTTCCATAGCGATCGCTGGACGCGCGGCGAGCGCACGCCCGGTACGCCGCTGGCGGGCGGTGGTGGCGACACGCGCGTGCTCGCCGACGGTGCCGTGTTCGAGCGCGCCGGCGTCGCCTTCTCCCTGGTGCAGGGCAACCAGCTGCCGCCTTCGGCCACCGCGCATCGTCCGGAACTGATCGGGCGGCAATGGCGCGCGATGGGCGTGTCGCTGGTGATCCATCCGCGCAATCCGCATGTGCCGACGGCGCATGCCAACGTGCGCTTCTTCATCGCCGAGCGCGACAGCGAGCCGCCGGTGTGGTGGTTCGGCGGCGGCTTCGACCTGACGCCGTACTACGGTTACGACATGGACTGCCGTCACTGGCACAGCATCGCCGCCGCCGCCTGCGCGTCCTTCGGCAAGCAGGTGCACCCACGCCTCAAGCAGTGGTGCGACGAGTATTTCTTCCTCAAGCACCGCAACGAGCCGCGCGGCATCGGTGGACTGTTCTTCGACGACTGGACCGAGGGCGGCTTCGACGCCGCCTTCGGCCTGATGAAGAGCGTCGGCGATCATTTCATCCCCGCGTATCAGCCCATCGTGCAGCTGCGCAAGGACACGCCCTACGGCGCGCGCGAGCGCGACTGGCAGCTGTACCGCCGCGGCCGCTACGTCGAGTTCAACCTGGTCTGGGATCGCGGCACGCTGTTCGGCCTGCAGTCCGGCGGCCGCACCGAATCGATCCTGATGTCGATGCCGCCGCTTGCCGCGTGGCGCTACGACTATCACCCGGAACCCGGCAGCCATGAAGCGGAGCTGCTGGAGAAGTATCTCAAGCCCCGCGACTGGCTGCGTCCGGAGTAGCCCGGCTCTCCGTAACTCCGGCATCTCGGGATTCGCGGCTGCGCCCCTGGGGCGCGATGCCATAATGCACGCATGACTCTCACGGAACTCCGTTACCTGGTAAACCTCGACAAGGAGCGCCACTTCGGCCGTGCCGCCGAGCGCTCGTTCGTCTCGCAGCCGACGCTGTCGGTGGCGGTGAAGAAGCTGGAGGACGAGCTGGGCGTGCTGCTGTTCGAGCGCAACCGCGGCGAGGCGCGGCCGACGCCGGTGGGCGAGCGCATCATCGTGCAGGCGCGCAAGGTGTTGGCCGAGGCGGCGCGCGTCGAGGATCTGGCGCGGGAAGGCCGCGACGAGCTGGTCGGCCCGCTGCGCCTGGGCGCGATCTACACCGCCGGGCCCTACCTGCTGCCGAGCCTGGTGCCATTGATGCGGCAGCAGGCGCCGCAGATGCCGCTGGTGATCGAGGAGAACTTCACCGCGAGACTCCTGGAGCAGTTGCGCGACAACGAGCTGGACGTGGCGGTCGTCGCGCTGCCGGTGGATCTGCACGGCCTCAACGCCTGGGCGCTCTACGACGAGGACTTCGTCGTGCTGCTGCCGCAGGACCATCGCTGGGCCGGCGAAAAGCAGATTCCGGCCAAGCGCCTGGCCGAGGAGCACCTGCTGCTGCTGGGGCCGGGCCACTGCTTCCGCGAGCAGGTCATCTCGGCCTGCCCCAAGTGCGTCACCGCCGAGGGCGACGGCCCGGGGCCACGCACCGGCAGCAGCCTGGAGACCATCCGCCACATGGTGGTCAGCGGCCTGGGCATCACCGTGGTGCCGCGCACCTCGGTGGAGAACCGCGGCGACGACAGCGGCCTGCTGGCCTGGCGGCCGCTGGCCTCGCCCGCGCCATCGCGTCGGCTCGCCCTGGTCTGGCGCAAGACCTTCCCGCGGCGCGAGGCGATCAAGCTGCTGCGCGAGACCATCCTCGCCGCCGGACTCCGGGGCGTGCACCCCTTGCCCGCCGAGAAAGCCCTGGAAGGCGCCGCCTGAGGCTCGCGGGACGCCCACCCGCTGCTGCGGTCAACGGCCTTAAAGTTGTTATATATTATTTAATGAATTTAAATTCAATAAATAATTAATAACAAATCTGCTGCGGTATCCGGTCATAGCGGGTGGCGGGCTGCGAGACATTTTCGGGCGATGCGGACCACCTCACAGCTCCTGTTTGGCGCCGTCGCGCGCGGGTGCTAGCTTGCACTTCACCCTGGAAGCGGCCAGCGGCGCGATGGAGGCGGTCATGGCGAAATTCCTCAAGTGGATGGCGGCACTGGGTTGCGTGGCGGTGCTCGCGGCCTGCAACGACCGCAGCGGCGATCAACCCTGCTGTTACGCCTACAGTTACGACGGCCAGCACATCTTCGGCACCGGTGAGGCGGCCCTGGCCGACGGCAGCGCCAGCATGGCGCGCTTCAACAATCCGGTGAACGTGGCGGTGGCCGCCAACGGCACGGTGTTCGTCGCCGACTACGACAACAACGCCCTGCGCGCGATCCTGCGCAACGGCCTGGTGCTGACCGTGCTGCAGCGGGACAACTTCCAGCGGCCGTTCGGCCTGACCATCGCCTCCGATGACACGCTGTACGTGCAGACCGACGCCGACGACCAGGGCAAGCGCGACACCACTACCGGCACCATCTGGAAGCTGGATCGCCGCACCGGCGCGGTGACGGTCGTCGCCCGCGATCTTGGCCGTCCGCGCGGCATTGTCGCGCTGCCCGATGGCCGCATCGCGATGAGCGACCTGGTGCAGAACACGATCTCGATCCTCGATCCGAGCACCTCGCCGCCAACGGTGACGCCGCTGGCGGGCATGGCCGGGCAGAACGGCCTGGTCAACGGCAGCGGCAGCGCCGCGCGCTTCGACCGCCCCTATGGCATGAAGCTGGCGCGCGATGGCGCGCTGCTGGTCGCCGACCAGAACAACAATGTGATCCGCCGCGTCACGCTGGCGGGCGAGGTCACGACCTTCGCCGGCGCCCAGGGCAACACGCCGGCGCCGGCCGGCAACGCCGACGGACCGGTGGCCAGCGCCAGCTTCAAGGCGCCGGAAGCCCTGGGCATTTTCAACGATACGGTGTTCGTCGCCGACCAGGGCAACCACCTGGTGCGCATGATCGACGGCGGCATGGTCACGACGCTGGCCGGCAACGGCACCGCCGGTTTCGTCGACGCGCCGGGCACGCAGGCCGAGTTCTACGGTCTCGAAGGCATCTCCGCGGGGCCGGATGGCAAGCTGTGGATCGCCGACGGCACCGCCGGCAGCGACACGCCGGTGCCCTACAACCGCGTGCGCTACGTGCCGATTCCCTGAAGTCGGCGCAGGCGGCGGCCTTCGCAGATGTTGTACGCGATTCAATGGCTGCACACACTGATCGCGGTCTGGATCATGCCCGTCGGTCTGCTGCTGGTTGCAACCGCCATCGCCGCTGCGGTCGGCCGGTTCTACTTCGCGACGCGACGGCAAACCGATTGACTCGCCGCAACGAAAACGGCCCGCATCTCGCGGGCCGTTTGGTTTGCAGCGACCAGGCTCAGCGTTTGACGGCGGCGGCGGCCGAGTGGCCGGTGAGTTCGACCTTCACCTTCTCGTGCTCAGCCAGGCCCGCATAGTACTTGCGCAGCACCGTGAGCACTTCCGGGCGGCTGAACTGCGGCGGCACCTCGCCGTTTTCCGACAGCAGCTTGCGCAGCTTGGTACCGGACAGCAGCAGGCGGTGCTTCTCGTCGTGCGGGCAGGTCTTGCTGCTGGCCATGCCTTCGCATTTCTCGCAGTAGAAGGTCCAGTCGATCTTCAGCGGCTGCGTTTCCAGCGCGCCGGCCGGAATCGTGTCGAAGATATGCTGCGCGTCGAACGGACCGTAGTAGTCGCCGACGCCGGCGTGGTCGCGGCCGACGATCAGGTAGGCGCAGCCGTAGTTCTGGCGGAACAGCGCGTGCAGCAGCGCCTCGCGCGGGCCGCCGTAGCGCATGTCCAGCGGATAGCCGGACTGGATCACGGTGTTTTTCACGAAATATTTTTCGATCAGCTGCGCGATCGCATCCTGGCGCACTTCGGCCGGAATGTCGCCCGGCTTGAGCTTGCCCAGCAGCGAGTGCACCATGACGCCGTCGCAGACTTCGACCGCGATCTTGGCGAGGTATTCGTGCGAGCGGTGCATGGGGTTGCGGGTCTGGAACGCCGCGACCTTCTTCCAGCCGCGCTTTTCGAACTCGGCGCGGGTCTGCGCCGGCGTCATGAACATGTCGCCGTACTGCGTCGGGAACTCGCCCTGGCTCAGTACCTTGACCGGCCCGGCGAGATTCACGTCACCCTGTTCCATCACCATCTTCACGCCGGGGTGCGCGGCGTCGGTGGTGCGGAACACCTGCTGGCACTCGTGCGCCTTGTCGATGCCGTACTTTTCGGTGACGGTCATCGTCGCCAGGATCTCGTTGCGCTCGGGATCGAACAGCGCGACGTCGCTGTTCGGCTGGATGCCGTCGGCGGTGGCTTTGTCGGTGGACAGCGTGATCGGGATCGGCCAGAACAGACCGCTCGCGGTCTTCATGTGGTCGCACACGCCCTGCCAGTCGGCCTGGGTCATGAAGCCGGTCAGCGGTGTGAAGCCGCCGATGCCGAGCATGATGATGTCGCCCGCTTCGCGCGAGCTGACATTGACCCGCGGCAGGGTCGCCGCGCGCTTGAGCTCGGCTTCGCGGGCGGCGCCTTCGAGCAGCAGGGGTTTGAGGGAACCGCCGCCGTGCGGCCGGACCAGATGGCTCATGGAAACCTCGTCGTGGAGAGCTGTAGCAAGCCCCAAATTATACGGCTTCGATCCCGGCGGAATCGGCCGTTTGGACGAAAACTGTCCACGCGGCTGGCGGCCGGCGTCGCAACGTGCATCGCAAGTGCCGGCGGGCGCGGCCTACAATGACGCCAAGCCGCTCCGAAATCGCCATGACGTCCCTGCGCTACCGCCTGGTTTCCCTACTGCTCCTGCTGCTGCCGGGCCTGAGTCTGGCGCAGGACGACCTCGCCGCTCCGCGCGCCGAATTCGTTGCCGCCCTGGCCCGCGTCGATGCCGCGTCGCCGTTGTCGCCCGACAGCCGCGCGCTCAGCGGCTACGTGCTGTATCCCTACCTGCAGGCGGCCCGCCTGCAGCGCGCGCTGAAGGCGGGCGCGGATGCCACCGTCGATGCGCGCGTGCGGGCGTACCTGGCCGCCAACGACGCGCTGCCGGTCGGACGCGACCTGCGCAAAGCCTGGCTGCAAAGCCTGGCGCAGCGGCAGGACTGGGCGGGGTTCAAGGCGGCGTGGGCGGCCGATGCGGCGGATGACGACCTGCGCTGCCAGTTCCTGCTGGCGCGCATCAAGACCGCCGACGGCAAGGGCCTGCAGGATGACCTGCTCAAGCTCTGGCTCACGGGCCAGCAGATGCCACAGACCTGTGCTCCGGCCTTCGACTGGGCGCGGACCCAGGGCTGGCTGACGCCGGAGCTGGTCGAGCAGCGCGCGCGTGCCGCGCTCGCCGCCGGCAATGCCGAGCTGGCCGACTTCCTGGCGCCGTCGCTGCCGGCGCCGCGCGCCGCACCGCTGCAGCGCTGGGCGCGGCTGATCCGCACGCCGCAGGAAGAAATCGATGTGCTGATCGCGCACCCGCAGGAGCCGGTGGAAGCGGATGCTCTGGCTGACGGCTTCGCGCGACTGGCGCGCAGCAAGCCGGACGAGGCCCTCAAGCGCTATCCGCGCCTGCTGTCCTCGCGCCAGCTTCGCGGCGATGTGGCGACGCCCTACACCGCGGCGCTGGCGCTGGGCCTCGCGTGGTCACGGCGACCGGAAGCCATCGATTATTTCCGCAAGCTGCCGGAAAGCGCCGCCAGCGATCCCAAGGTGCAGGAGTGGCGCGTGCGTGCCGCACTGTGGAACGGCGACTGGACGCGTGCGCGCCAGTGGCTGGCGCGGCTGCCGAAGGCGCTGGCCGCGCAGGATCGCTGGACCTACTGGCGCGCGCGCGCCCTGGAACAGGCCAAGGCCACGCGCCAGCAGGCGCAGGCGCTGTACGAGACGCTTTCGCAGCAGAACAATCTTTACGGTGCGCTGGCGGCTTGGCGGCTGCAGCGGCCCCACACGCCCAACCCCCAGCCGCAGGCCGTGGATGCGGCGTCGCAGGCGTCGCTGCAGGCCAACGAGGCCCTGATCCGTGCGCACGAGCTGCACCTGGCCGGCTGCGATGCCTGGGCGGTGGCCGAATGGCGCAAGGCACTCGAGGACGCACCGCCTGCGCTGCGGCTCCAGGCCGGGCTGCTGGCATCGGGCTGGAACTGGCATGCGCAGGCGATCCCGACGCTGGCCTGGGCGGCGGCTTACGACGACTTTGATCGGACTTATCCGCTGGCTTACGAGCCGGCCGTGCGCAAGGCGCACGAGCTCAGCGGTCTGCCCGAGCCGGTGATCTATGGCGTGCTGCGGCAGGAGAGCCTCTATGACGCCGAGGCCGTCTCCAAGCGCGATGCGCTGGGGCTGATGCAGCTGCTGTTGCCGACGGCTCGCACCGTGGCGCGGCGCGCCAAGCTGCCGGAGCCGACGCGCGACGACCTGTTCAAGCCCGAGGTCAACCTGTCGCTGGGCGCAACTTATTTGCGCGATCTCATCGCCCAGCAGAACGGCAGCCTGATTCTCGCACTGGGTGCCTATAACGCCGGGCCCAACGCGGTTGCGCGCTGGCTGCCGGAGACTCCCAGGGATGCCGATGTCTGGATGGAAAACATTCCCTACACCGAGACGCGCAGCTACATCCAGAAGATCCTCTGGCACATCGCCGTGTTCGGCTGGAAGGAAACCGGCGAGCCTCAGGACCTGACGCCGCTGCTGACGCCGATCGCCAAGGCGGCGTCGTGAACACCTATCTCGTGGGCGGCGCCGTCCGCGACGCCCTGCTGGGCCTGCCGGTGCGCGAGCGCGACTGGGTCGTTACCGGCGCCACGCCGGAAGAGATGGCGGCACAGGGTTTCCGGCCGGTGGGCAAGGACTTCCCGGTGTTCCTGCATCCGCAGACCCAGGAGGAATACGCCTTGGCGCGCACCGAGCGCAAGACCGCGCGTGGTTACCGCGGCTTTGCGTTTCACACCGGCCCCGAGGTGACGCTGGCGGATGATCTGGTCCGTCGCGACCTTACCGTCAACGCCATCGCGCAGGATGCCGACGGCACGCTGATCGATCCGCATGGCGGACGCCGTGATCTCGAGGCGAAGCTGCTGCGGCACGTTTCGCCGGCCTTTGCCGAGGATCCGGTACGCATCCTGCGTGTGGCGCGCTTCGCCACGCGCTTTGCGCCGCTGGGATTCCGCATCGCCGACGAGACGATGACGCTGATGCGGCAGATGGTGGCGGCAGGCGAGGCCGACGCACTGGTGCCCGAGCGCGTCTGGCGGGAATGCGAGCGCGCGCTCATGCACGAGCGTCCCAGCGTATTCTTCGAGGTGCTGCGGGACTGCGGCGCGCTGGCGCGGGTGATGCCGGAACTCGATGCGCTGTTCGGTGTGCCACAGCGAGCCGACTACCATCCCGAGATCGACGCCGGCATTCATACGCTGATGTGCGTGGACGCCGGCGCGCGCCTGCAGGCGCCGCTGCCGGTGCGTGTCGCCGCGTTGTTGCACGATCTGGGCAAGGCGGCGACGCCGCCGGCGGAATGGCCGAGTCATCGCCTGCATGAGCAGCGCGGGCTGCCGCTGGTCGAGCGCTACTGCGAGCGGCTGCGCGTGCCCGCCGCCTGCCGCGACCTCGCCTTGATCGTCACCCGCGATCACCTCAATGTGCACCGGGTGGCGGAACTGCGGCCGCAGACGCTGCTGGAACTGCTGGAGCGCCTGCAGGCACTGCGTCGTCCCGAAGTGTTTTCGCAGGCGCTCGACGCCTGTCTGTGCGACGCGCGCGGGCGCAAGGGCTTTGCCGACTGCGACTATCCGCCGGTGTCCTTCCTGCGCGAAGCAGCTGCGGTGGCTGGCGAGGTACAGGCCCGGGACGTGGTGGCCGACGGCTACAGCGGCGTGGCGGTCGGCGAGGAATTGCAGCGGCGACGCATCGCCGCACTAAAAGCCTGGAAGGCCGGGCCGGGCACGCGGCCGGCATAAAAAATCCCCGGCACGCGCGTGCCGGGGACGGATTGCGGCAACCGCTTACTGCTGGACGACCTTGAACTCCACGCGCCGGTTCATGGCGCGTCCGTCGCGGGTCTTGTTGCTGGCGATCGGTCGGGCCGCGCCGTAGCCCTCGGAGTGCAGGCGCGAGGCCTCGATGCCCTGGGCGATCAGGTAGTCGCGCGCCGCGGCCGCACGCAGTTTCGACAGCTTGAGGTTGTACGCAGCCTTGCCGACCGAGTCGGTATAACCATCGATCTCCAGCTGCATCGTCGGCTGCCCCTTGAGGCCGGCGACGACCTGGTCGAGCGACAGCTTGGAGTTCTCCGTCAGCCGTGCCTTGTTGAACTCGAAATTGATGTCGTGCAGCACGATGGTGGCCGCCTTGATCGCGCAGCCCTTGGCATCGACCTGCATGCCGGCCGGTGTGTATGGGCACTGGTCGATGGCATCGGGAACGCCGTCGTGATCGCTGTCGACCGGCGGCGCGGGCGGTGGCGGAGGCGTGGGTGCCATCGCCGGCCGCGGTGGCGGCGGCAGCGGACAGCCGTGAGCATCGACCGCCATGCCGCGCGGCGTGTTGGGGCAGCTATCGACATCGTCGGGTACGCCATCACCATCGCTGTCGAGCGGCGGGGGCGGTGCATCGTTGACATGTGCGCCGAGCGCGATCTGGACACCGGCGCTGACGCGGGTGTCGTAGACGTGGCCATAGCCGGCCGCGACCGTCTTGTCGAACACCGCATAGCGGCCGCCTTCGATGCGGATCGCGGCGGTGCGCGAGCGGTTCAGGCTGATCAGCAGGCCGCCGCCGGCGTCGGCGTAGCCGCTGGTCTTGCGACCGGTGAGATGATCCTCACGCTCGCCGCCGCCGCCGAGCAGCAGAAAGGGGGAGGCCGTGTTGTCGCGTCCGAAGGGAAACACGGCGAAATTGAGGCCGCCGGAGTAGAGCCTGTCCGATCCGGCGCTGGCGGGTTTGCGGTTGGCGGTGACCCCGGAGAGCGTCAGTTCCGGAACGACATAGTCGTTGATCGGGAATCCGAACAGGGCGGTGGCGCCGTAGCCGTTGTCGAGTTTGCGGGAGATGTCCGGGAACAGGTAGGTGCCCATCATGCCGAGATAGGGCGTATCGCGATCGGCGGCATGGGCCAGCGACGTGGCGCCTGCGAGCAGGCCTGCCAGCAGCAGCGTGTGTTTCAGGTGAATGGTCATGATCTCGCTTCCGTGATGGAGTTCACAAAAGACGGCGCGCCCATGGTGAGCGTGCCCTCCGCGGATGACGCACAGCGACACAACGCCGCCATCATGCCCCATCGAAGGCGGCAGGTGTAGTACGTCGCGCTGCAGTCGTTGCCGCAGGAGTGACCGCGCCGTTCAGTTCAAGTTCAGCCACGGCGCCTAAAGTTGCGCGCACCACGGCTGCTGCATCCGATTCGCAGCGAAGTGCGCGCGTGTGCGCGTCGAACCGACGCGCCATTGCGCAAAAAAATCCTTTCCTAAAACGGAGTCACCATGAAAAAAATGTTCCCCTCTTCCCGGCTGGCGTTGGCGGCCTGCACGCTGGCGGCCTTGCCGTTCGCGGCAATGGCCGGCGATGGCGCGTACATCGGCCTCGAAGGTGGCGCCGATTTCCTGCACCACCAGACGGTGCTGGGCGACTCCAAGTTCGATCCCGGCTATGTCGGCGGCATCACCGGCGGCTATGCCTTCGCCAATGGCCTGCGCCCCGAACTGGAACTGAACTACCGCTATGACAATCTCCGGTCGATTGGCGGCAGCAAGAACGTCGACGGCGTCGAGAAGGCTTACAGCGCCATGGGCAACCTCTGGTACGACTTCAAGTCCGATCATGGCCTGCTGGCGACGCTGCACCCGTATGTCGGCGCAGGCATCGGCTACGTGCGTCCGACCGTGGATGCCTTCCGCACGCCGTCCGGCGGTCCGGTGGCGTTCGACGGACACGACAATGTGTTCGGTTACCAGCTCGGCGCGGGCGCCGGCTACGATCTGACGCGCAACCTGACGCTGTCGCTGGACTACCGCGCGCTGCGCACGCTCAAGGCGGACTTCAATGCGCCGCCTGCCGGCACGGCCAGCGATCGTTACCAGACCCAGTCGGTGATGCTCGGCCTGCGGTATTCCTTCGGCGCGCCCAAGGCGGTGCCGGTGGCAATGCCGGTGGCCGCCGCGGCGCCGGCGCCGGCACCCGCTGCACCGCCGCGCGCTCTGCCGGCTGCGGCGCCTGTCGATAGCGACCACGACGGCGTGCCCGACAATCTCGACAAGTGCCCGAATACGCCGCGCGGCTTTACCGTCGACGCCGACGGCTGCATCGTCAAGCAGACCGTGGTGCTGCGTGGCGTCAACTTCGAGCTGAACTCCGATCGCATGACCGGGCCGGCGCGCCAGACGCTGGACGAGGTCGCCGCCGCGCTCAAGGGACAGCCCGGGCTGAGCGTCGAGATCGACGGTCACACCGACTCCAAGGGCAGCGCCGCCTACAACCTCGCGCTGTCGAAGAAGCGTGCGGAAGCGGTGCGCAGCTACCTGGTGGGCCAGGGCGTCGAGGGACGCAACCTCACCGCCAAGGGCTTCGGCCTGACCAAGCCGGTCGCCAGCAACGACACCGAGGCGGGCCGTGCGGAGAACCGTCGCGTCGAGTTCGTGGTGGTCAATGCGCCGGCGACGGTCAAGGTGGTCAACCAGAATCCCACCGAGGCTTCGAAGACGGCGGCCGAAGGCGCGGACAAAAAGCCCGCGAAGAAAGCCAAGCGCAAGCACAAGGCGGCCCAGTAAAGCCGCTGCTTCAAACAAAAAAGCGCCGGTGTCCGCACCGGCGCTTTTTTTGTGCGCGGAATCTTTAACCCAGGAACAGCAGCAGGGCCGCGCCGAGCACGATGCGATAGATCGCGAAGGCCGTGAAGCGGTGGCTCTGGATGTAGCGCAGCAGCCACTTCACGGCGATGAAGGCGGTGACGGTGGATACGACGAAGGCGATGCCGAGGTCGCCCCAGTTCTCGGCGCCGGCGCCGCCGTGCTTGAGCGTATCCCACAGCAGCTTGGCGCTGGCGGCATACATGGTCGGGATGCCGACGAGAAAGGCGAACTCGGTGGCCGCCGCACGATTGCTGGTGCCGGCGAGCATGGCGACGAAGATGGTGGTGGCCGAACGCGAAGTGCCCGGAAACACCGCGGCGACGATCTGCGCCAGGCCGACGAGGATGGCCACAGTCCAGCTCACCTGCGTGTTGTCCGGTTTGCGCGCGGCCAGACGTTCGGCGGCGATCATCCACACGCCACCGATCACCAGCGCCCAGGCCACTGGCGCGATCTCGGTCGGCAGCTTGAAGCCGAGCTTGGTCACGACCAGGCCGAGGACGCCGGTGATGAGGAAGGCGACGATCAGCTTGAGCGCGTAGTCACGGTTCTCCGGTCGGTGCGATTCGCTGGCCAGCTTCCACAGGCGCGGCCAGTACAGCACGGTGACGGCCAGGATGGCGCCGGCCTGGATGACCACGTTGAAGACATCCGAGCGCGCGCCCAGCCCAAGCTTCTCGGCGATCAGCAGGTGGCCGGTGCTGGAGATCGGCAGGAATTCGGTGATGCCTTCGATGATGCCGAGGAGGATGACTTGCAAGAGATCGGTCACGATGATGGATCCGGTGAATGAGGGGTGAACTGAAGACGCTGCAAAAGCTGGAGCTACCGGTGAAATGAGCGCACGGATTTCGCCGGATCAATGATACGAATCACGCGCCGTCCTTGGGAGCCGGAGAGCGCGCCGACGCCAGCATTGCCGTGCCGGCGCCGCGGCATCCGGCGTTAGACTGCGGATGAACCCGCACGCGAAGGATACGCGATGACCACGGACAAAGTCGCACTCGTCACCGGCGCCGCGCGCCGCATCGGCGCCGCCATTGCGCGCGAGCTGCATGCGGCGGGCTGGCGCGTGCTGGTGCATTACCGCGGCTCCGCCGCCGAGGCGCAGGCGCTGGTGGCGGAGCTGACGGCGACACGGCCGGACACCGCGCTCGCGCTGCCGGCCGATCTTGCCGACGCTGCTGCGCTGGCGACACTGGCACGCCAGGCGCAGGCGCACTGGGGCCGGCTGGATGCGCTGGTCAACAACGCGTCCGTTTACTACCCGACGCCGTTTGGCGCGATCGCGTCGGCGCAGTTCGACGACCTGCTGGCCAGCAACCTGCGCGCGCCGCTGCTGCTGACGCAGGCCTGTGCACCGCTGCTGGCCGATGGCGGCGCCGTGGTGAACATCGTCGATACGCTGGCGCGCCGCCCGGCGCGGGATTTCTCCGCTTATCACGCCGCCAAGTCCGGCCTGTGGACCCTCACCGAGGCGTTGGCCCTGGAGCTGGCGCCGCGGGTCCGCGTCAATGGTGTTGCGCCGGGGCACATGCTGTGGCCCGAGTACGCGGAACTGGGTGCGGATCGCCAGCGGCAGGAACTGGCGCGCGTACCGCTCGGCCGTCTTGGCGGCGCGCAGGAGATCGCGCGGGCGGTGAAGTTCCTGCTCTCCGACGATGCGGCCTACATCACTGGTGCGGTGTTGCCGGTGGATGGCGGTCTGCGGCTGCGATAGCGCGCCGCAGGCCCGCCAGAGCCGCCACCCGCTCTCTGGCGAATGTGGCATAAAGCTGTTATAAAAAATTAATCAAATAAAAAATAGATTAATAAAATATAACGTTTTCCCCAGGGAAAACGGCGATAGCGGGTGTCGCTTACGTCGCCGTTGCAGCGGGCTTCGGACGCAGCCGGATCAGCAGCGGCGGCATCAGCAGCAGCGTGAACAGCGTCGCCGAGACGATGCCGCCGACGATGACCACGGCGAAGGGCCGCTGCGTTTCCGAACCGATGCCATGCGACAGCGCCGCCGGCAGCAGGCCGAGGCCCGCCATCAGCGCTGTCATCAGGATCGGCCGCAGGCGCAGCACCGCGCCCTCGGTCACGCTGTCGGCGAAGCTGCGGCCGTTCTGGTACAGCTCGACCACCTGCTCGACCATGATCACGCCGTTCTGCACTGAGATGCCGGCCACCGCGATAAAGCCCACCGCTGCGGACACCGACAGGTGCAGGCCGGCAGCGGCGAGACCGCCGAGACCGCCGATCAGGGTGAACGGCACCAGGCTCAGCACCAGTGCGGCGAGGCGCAGCGAGCGGAAACTCCAGAACAGCAGCAGGAAGATGCCGCACAGCGACAGCGGCACGATCACCGCCAAGCGCTTCATCGCGCGCTGCTGGTTCTCGAACTGGCCGCCCCAGGTGATGCGATAGCCTTCGGGCAGCGTGACCTCGCGCGCGACGCGGTGCATGGCCTCGTCGACGAAGCTGCCCTGGTCGCGGCCCAGCAGATTGGCCTTGACCGCGACATTGCGCCCGCCGGCCTCGCGCATGATGCGGGCGGCGCCTTCGCGCACGCCGACGGTGGCGATGCTGTCCAGCGGCACGCTGTCGCCGGTGGGCAGGTGCACCGGCAGATTGCGCACGTCATCCACCGATGCGCGGCGCTCTCCCGCCAGGCGCAGCGTCACGTCGTAGCGGCGCTCGCCCTCGTAGAAGCTGTTGACGGCGGCGCCGCCAAGCGCGGTCTGCACGGTGGCGGTGACGTCGCCGATGTTGAGGCCCAGGCGCGCCATCGCCGCGCGGTCGAGCGCGATGTTGAGCTCCGCCTGCCCGCCGATGCGGTTGACGGCGACATCCGAGGCGCCGCGGATCGAGTTGAGGATGACGGCAATCTGTTGACCCTTCTGTTCCAGCACGTCGAGATCGGTGCCGAAGATCTTCACCGCGATCTCGCCTTTGACGCCGGACAGGGCTTCCTCGACGTTGTCCTGGATCACCTGCGAGAAATTGGTCGGCACGCCGGGGATGCGATGGATCTTGGCGCCGATGTCGGCGATCAGCGCCTCCTTGTCGGCATAGTGCCAGGTGGATGCCGGATGCAGATCGGCGAGGATTTCCAGGTTGTTGGGTCCCTTCGGATCGGTGCCGTCGTCGGGGCGGCCCACCTGCGTGATGACGTCGCCGATCTCCGGATAGCTGCGCAGGATGCCGCGCACCGCGCGCTCGATCTCCTTGGTGCGCTGCAGGTCGGTGGCCGGCGGCAGTGAGATGGTCAGCCAGATATTGCCTTCATCGAGGCGGGGCAGAAATTCGCTGCCCAGTCGCGGTGCCAGCAGCAGCGCCAGCAGCAAGACGAACACGCTGCCGGCGATGACCTTGCGCTGATGCACCAGCACCTCGGCGATCAGGCGGCGGTAGCGATCCTGCAGGCGCTGCAGCCAGGCGCTGTGACGCTCCACCAGCGCATTGCCGCGCAGGTTGAACGACAGCAGCGCCGGGATCAGCGTCAGCGTCAGCGCGATGGCGCCGAGCAGGGCGAAGCTGAGCGTCAGTGCCATCGGCGCGAAGATTTTCCCCTCGACGCGCTGGAAGGTGAAGATCGGCAGGAAGGCGAGAATGATGATCGCCTTGGAAAACAGCACCGGTTTGCCGAACAGCGTGACGGTTTGACGCAGCAGCAGCATCCGGTGCTTGAGCAGGCTTTCGCTGGCGCTGGCCGTGAAGGTATCGCGCGCCAGCCGCACCATCAGCGCTTCCACCAGCACCACGGCGCTGTCGATGATGATGCCGAAATCCACCGCGCCCAGCGAAATCAGATTGGCGGACATCCCGCGCGCGTCAATGACGATGAAGGCAGACAGCAGCGATAGCGGAATGATGCCGGCAACGATCAGCGCGGTGCGCCACGACCGCAGGAAAATGACCAGGATGCCGATCACCAGCAGGGCGCCCGTGAGCAGGTTTTCCGCGACGGTGCGCACGGTATGGTCGACCAGTTGCGTGCGGTCGTAGATCGTTTCGATCGAGTAGCCCGCCGGCAGGCGCGTGCGCAACTCGGCAATGCGCTGCTTGAGGCCGGCGATGACCTTGGCGGGGTCCTGGCCGCGCGTCATGTCGACGATGCCTTCGACGACATCGTCGGCGTCGTTATAGGCGACGATGCCGGAACGTACGCGCTCGCCGATCTTCACGGCGCCGATGTCGCCGACCAGGATCGGGTGGCCGCCGTAAACCGCCACGGGCACCTGGGCAATATCGCCGGCCTTCTCGAACAGGCCGACGGCACGCACCACCAGCGACTGGTCGCCGGCGGTGATGAGCCCGCCGCCGGCGTTGGCACTGCCAGCGCCCAGCGCCTGCGCCACCTGATCCAGAGACACGCCGTATTTGCGCAGCAATACCGGATCGGCCTCGACCTGATATTCCCGGATTGAGCCGCCGAAGCTCACCACGTCCGCCACGCCCTCGGTCTGCCGCAATGCGGGACGCACCACCCAGTCCTGCACGCTGCGCACTTCCGACAGGCTTGCGCCCGGCGGCGCCTTGAGCACGTAGCGGTAGATTTCGCCGACCGCGCTGCTGAGCGGCGCCAGCGACGGCTGGATGCCGGTCGGCAGGGTCACATCCTGCAGTTTCTCCAGCACCTGCTGGCGCGCGAAATAGTCGTCGGTGCCGTCGGCAAACGTGATGGTCACCACGGACAGGCCGGTGATCGAGACCGAGCGCAGCTGGATCAGGTGCGGAACGCCGCTCATCTCGCGCTCGATCGGTTCGCTGATGCTGCGTTCGACCTCCTGCGGTGCCATACCGGGCCACTGCGTCACCACCTGCACCTGCACGTCCTGCACGTCCGGAAA
The DNA here is from genome assembly GCA_008012115.1 of Nevskiaceae bacterium. GTDB lineage: Bacteria > Pseudomonadota > Gammaproteobacteria > Nevskiales > Nevskiaceae > Stenotrophobium. Next base: position 108,372 of record SSEB01000007.1, on the reverse strand, counting down.
AGCCTCGACCGGCAGATCCAGGGCGGCGAATACGCCAGCGATCAGCAGCAGGCCGCTGACGACGATGATGAAGATGCGCTGGCGCAGCGCGAAGGCGATGACTTTCTCGAGCACGGGTCAGTCCGCGTTTTGGTCGGCTTCGAGCAGCAGGGCGCCGGTGGTGACGACGCGCTCGCCTTCGGCGATGCCGTCCGCGACGTAGGTGCGATCCTGCAACTGCACCGCGGGGATCACGCGGCGCCGCTGCAGCGTGCCCGGCGCGCTTTCGACCCAGACGTAGCTGTAGAGGCCCTTCGTATACAGCGCGGAGTTGGGCAGGACCACCATCGGCGCGCGTTGCTCGTCCACCGGATAGGCCTGCGCGTACATCTCCGGGTGCAGGCGGCCGTCGCTGTTGTCCACCGTGGCGATCACCGGCAGGCGGCGTGTTGCGGGGTCGAGCGCGATGCCGACGGCGCTGACCGTTGCCGTGAAAGGCTGGTCGGGTGCGGCGTCGAGGTGTGCGTGAAGGTGCTGACCGCGGTGAATGCGCGGGATGTCGCGCTCGGCGACGTCCACGCTCAACCAGAGGTGGCCCGGGTCGGTGACCACGAACAAGGGCGTCGCGGCGTCGTTGCGCACTTCCTGGCCGGCGCTGATGGCGCGTTCGGAAACCACGCCGGCAATGCGGGAGCGCAGCACGAAGGCACGGCCGGAAGCGGCCGGCCCCAGCTCGCGCAGATGGTCGCTGGCGCGACGCGCCTCGGCTTCGGCCATCGCGAAGTCGGCCTCGGCGGCCTCGTAATCCTTGCGTGCCGCGACGCCCGCATCGAGCAGCAGGCGCGCGCGATCGTACGCCGCGCGCTTGGCGTGAAGATCGGTTTGCGCCTTATCGTTCTCCGCCAGCGCGGTGCCGTAGTCGGGGGAGTCAATGCGCGCCAGCGCCTGTCCCTTGGCCACGCGATCGCCCGGGGCGGCGTAAATCTCGACCACGCGGCCGCTGACCGGGGTCAGTGCGCGGTAGGTCCGGTCTTCGTCGTAGACCAGTCTCGCGGTCACCGGTGCGAACAACGGCGCCGGTGCGCGCTGCGCGGTTTCGATGCGCAGAAAGGACAACTGCGGCGCGCCCGGCGGGTAGTGCAGGGTGCCGGAGGCGATGCTGGCGGGTTCCAGCGGCGGCGCCGGGACTGCGGCATCGGTGTTGTGATGCCACTCGTACAAGGCGGTGCCGCCGGCAAGCGTGATCACGGCAACGCAGATCGATATCAGTCTCATGGTGTGGACTCGGGCACAGGGTGCTGTGGCGGATTGCCGGCGAGTTGCCAGGCCGTCAGCGCCTTGGCGTAATCGGCCTGCGCGTCCAGGGCTTCCAGGCGGGCGGCGCGCAGGCCGCGTCGGGCGTCGAGCAGGTCCTCCAGCCCGGCGGCGCCGTGGGCATAGGCATAGTCCATGGCCGCCGCGGCTTTTTCCGAAAGGGGCAGCAGGTCGCTGCGCGCTCGGCGTGCGCGCTCGGCGGCATGACGCACGGCGCTGAGCGCCTGTGCCACATCCGCCTGTGCGTCGGCGCGTGCCTGCCGTTCGGCGGCATCGGCGGTTTCCGCATCGGCATGTGCGCGGGCGATCTCGCCTTCGTAGCGGTTGAACAGGAAGAGCGGCACGCTGAAACCGGCGCCGAGCAGATTTTGTCCGTCGGGCGGAAAGTGCTCGTACTGGAGACCGACCGTGATGTCGCGGGTGCGCTGTGCCTCAGCCAGCCGCGCCATGGCATGGGCCTGACGGGTTCTCGCTGCGGCGGCCAGCACGTCCGGCCGCGCCGCGACATCGGTCGCCGTGGCTGTGAGGGGCCACTCGGCCTGCGGATTGGGCCATGCGGTGGAGGCGGCGAGCGTGGCATCGCTGCTGCAGCCCATCAGATGCGCCAGTGCGATGCGTGCGCTTTCCAGATCGGCCTGTGCGTTCTGCACGTCGCTATCGGCGCGGGCACTTTCAACGCGGATGCGCGCGAGGTCGCTCTCGGCGATGTCGCCAGCCTCGAGGCGGCGCCGGGCGGCGGCTTCCGTCTGGTGCTGCAATTCGGCGAGCTGCTGGCTCAGATCGAGCCGTTGTTGCGCGCGCAACAGGTCGTAATAGGCGCCGGCAACCGCCAGACGCAGTTGCCGCACCAGCTCGCGGTAGTCGGATTCGGCGCCATCGATACCGGCCGCGGTGGCGTCCAGGCGCAGCCCGCGCTTGTTGCCGCGTTCGATCGTCTGATCGACGCGCAGGATGCTGTCGAGCCGCTTGTGCCAGGCATCGCCGCTGCCCAGACCGTTGCGCAGGTTGTAGCTGCTGCTATTGAAACTCAGCGTCGGGTTGGGCCTCTCGCCGGCGGTCAGTCGGTCGGCCCGTGCGCCCGCCAGCGCACCGCGCGCCTGATCCAGCTGGGGATTGCTCTCCAGCATCTGCCAGGTCGCGTTTTCCAGGGTCAATTGGGCGGAATCGCAAGCCGCAGCCCCGGCGAGCGCCACCCGCAAGGGAAGCAGCAGGACCGCCGCGGTCAGAAGCCGGAGTAGGTGAACTTTTTCACACATGCGGCGCAAAATAAGCGTACAAACTTTCAGTTGGCTTTCTGTTGGAGCGCCTTTGCGTATTCTGGTCGTGGAAGACGATCCGCCGCTGGCCGATGGCCTGAGGCACGGCCTGCGGCGCGGCGGCCACTCGGTCGATGTGGTGCACGACGGGGGCACGGCAATCCGCTACCTCGAAGGGGCGCGCTGGGATCTTGTCCTGCTCGACTTGGGGCTGCCGGTGGCCGACGGCTATGCGGTGCTGCAGTTCCTGCGCGATCGCACGGCGCGTCCGCCGGTGATCATTCTCAGTGCGCGCGACCGGCTGAGCGACCGGGTGCGTGGCTTGGACGCCGGTGCCGACGACTACATGATCAAGCCATTCGAGATGGACGAGCTGCTGGCGCGCATTCGCGCGGTTGCCCGACGCTGCGATGGCGTGTCACCCGATAAAACGGGCCTCGGCCTGCTGAGCCTCGATGTGGCTGCCCGGCGTTTTGCCTTGGACGGTGTGCCGTTGAATCTGCCGCCACGCGAATTCGGCCTGCTGGAGCTGCTGCTGCGTCGGCAAGGCCAGGTCGTCAGCAAGGCCCAGATCCAGTCGCAGCTTTCCGACTGGGACAGCGATCTGAGCGACACCGCCATCGAGGTGAGCGTGCATCGTTTGCGCAAGCGTCTCGAAGGCAGCGGCCTGCAACTGCGCACCTTGCGCGGGTTCGGCTATCTGCTGGACGAAGAGGCGCCGCATGCCTGAGTCTTTGAGCCTGCGCAGTCGACTGCTGCGCCAGCTCCTGGCACCCCTGGCGCTGGTTTTCGTGTCCAGCGGTGCGCTCTGTTACTACGCCGCCATCCATTACGCGGCGCAGGAATACAACCGCACGCTGTACGACATGGCCCACTCGCTGGCGCGGCTGGTGCGGGTGACGCCCCAGGGCGCGACGCTCGACTTGCCGGCGGCCGCCGAGCAGCTGTTCCTGTGGGATGACGTCGATGTCACCTACTATCGCGTCTGGGGGGAGCGTTCGGGTCAGGTCGCCGGCTACCCGGACCTCGAGCCTGCGACCAATGCCGAGGATTTTCATGGCGTTGCCATCGGGCCGTCCGTCGTTCATGGGGAGGAGATCCGCGTTGCCACCCTGAAACTGCCGGCCACAGCAGGCGGCGAAACGGTGTTCGTGCGGGTCGGGGAAACGCAACGCAAGCGCGCGCGTTTCGCAGACACCGTGGTGTTGCGCATCCTGTTGCCCCAGCTGCTGCTGCTGGCACTGGTCATGGTGTTTGTCGGGCGCGGAATCCGCCGCGGGCTGGAGCCGCTGGACGCACTGGCGGCGCGTATCGAGTCACGCGCGCCGGATGATCGCTCACCGATTTCCGAGCCCGAGGCGCCACGCGAAGTCGCCGCCTTGATCCGTGCCCTGGATGCAATGTTCCAGCGCCTGGATGCGGCGACGGCAGCACAGCGCGATTTCGTTGCCGACACCGCCCATCAGTTGCGTACGCCGCTGGCAGCAATCCGTCTGAACCTTGAACGGGCCCAGGCGCAGGAGGCCTCGAAAGAGGTGCGCGATGCGCTGGCGGCGGTACGGGTGTCGGTGGAGCGCGCCGTCCGTTTGTCCAACCAGTTGCTGGAGCTGGCCCGGCTGGAGGACGGTGCCGGGCAGGCATCCTTGGCGGTCTTCGACCTGCGCGAGCTGGTGCGGGAGACGGGCGCGGAATGGATCGCCGCCGCCCTGCATCACGGCGTGGACCTGGCATATGAGCCGGCCGACACGCCGGTATGGGTGCGCGGTGACCGGCATTCGCTGAAGGAGTTGCTGTCCAACCTGATCGACAATGCCCTCAAGCACGGTGGCGGCGCGGGCGGCAGCATCGTGTTGTCGGTTTCCCGTTCGACGGACCGCGCCGTGTTGCGGGTGAGCGACGATGGGCCGGGCATCGACCCCCGGCATCGCGAGCAGGCGATGCGGCGCTACGCCCGCGGCGACCGCGGGGGGCAGGGGGCTGGGCTGGGGCTGGCCATCGCCGCCGAGGCGGCGCGACGGCACGGCGGTGAGCTGAGACTGGCGGACGGCCTGTCGGGGCGCGGCCTGTCGGTGGTTGTCGAGCTGCCGCTGTCGGATGCCGCCTGACCCTGTTCCAGCGCGAGCAACGCGCGCTTGCGCCAGAGACCGCCGCCATAGCCGGTGAGCGCGCCGTCGCGGCCCAGCAGACGGTGGCAGGGAATCAGGATGGCGATGCGGTTGAGTCCGTTGCACAGGCCGACCGCGCGCGTCGCCGACGGCGCGCCGATCTGCGCGGCCAGGGCCTGGTAACTGCGCGTCTCGCCGTAGGGAATCGTCGCCAGCGCCGTCCAGACGCGGCGCTGGAACGGCGTGCCGGGGGCGTGCAGGGGCAGTTCGAAGCGTCGTCGCTCGCCGTGGAAGTATTGCGTCAGCTGCTCGCGCAACGCCGTTAGATGCGGGCTGTCGTGGCTTGCGGCGACGCAGCGGTAGCGGCGCAGCAGAGCCGGCATTTGTCGCTGCAGCCTCAATTCGTCGGTGAACTCGAGCAGGACGATGCCGGTCGTCGCGGTGCCGGCGATCAGCGGGTCCAGCGGGCTGTCAATCAGCGTGAGGCCAACCGGCACAGCGTCGCGGCGAGCGCGCGGTGCGTCGCGCAGCAGCCGGGCGAGCCGTTGTGCCGCCTGGTCCGTGCTGACGTCCATTTCGGACGCTTCGATGCGCATTACGTGCTCGCGGGCGCAGTAAAGCTTTCGCGGGTCTCGCCGCCCGGTGCGCCGTTGGCGGCGAAGCGTCGTTCTGCGAAGTGCAGAACGCCATCGCCGTCGATGCGGATCACGCTGCTGGCGCGCGTGCCGTAGTGCGGGCCGCGGATGAAGGGCGGCGACAGAAAGCGTTCCATCTCGAGACCGACACCGGTGTCCGGCAATTCGGCATCGTCGGCGCGGCGGTCGTCGGCGAGCGCCGCGAATAGCGTGTCGTCATCGTCCTGCGCCCTTGCGGACCAGTCCTGCAGGGTGCCGCGCAGGCGCAGGAGCTTGGGCCAGGGCGTGTCGAGCGTCGCGTTGCTGACGGCGTGGATGCCCGGTTCCAGGCGTTCGCTGCGGAAGCCGTCGTGGTTGGTGGCGTAGAGCAGCGTATCGCCATCGTAGAGCAGCAGATTGAAGCCGGCGTAGGCATCGGCACGTCCGCGCAGGCGCCGTGCGAACTCTGCGGCCGATTGCGTGCTGCGCATGAAGTCCGCCACCAGTGCACCGCGCGAGGGCGACTGCGGATCGGGCGGCACCATGCGGCGCACGTTGGTCACGGCGGCCAGCCTGCGCTTGCGGCTGGCCGCGAGCCAGCCACCGCCCTGCGATAGATCGCGCCCGCCGAAAACCTCCGGCGTGTCCGCCCACCAGGCGGCCGGCGCGGTCGGGCGGTGGTGGAACTCGTCACGGTTGGCGGCCAGCGCCAGCTCGTAGCGCGGGTGTGCGCGCCAACTCAGGGCGATCAGGCACATGGGGCGGGCTCCGCGGGTTTGCTGACGATGGCGGCGATCTTCATGGCATCCATCGTACCGGCTGCAGCGCCTTGAGCAGGAACGGCATCATCACGTCGGCCTGCGCCCAGCCCCACTGGAAGGCCTGGTCGAAGTCGGCCGGCGACGGCAGCAGGTTGACCGGCGACAGGGTCGGATCGAAGCGCATCAGCCAGTCGAAGTACGGGCGTTGCGACGGCAGCTGCAGCTGGATCGCCTGTGTCACCGGCCATACCCAGAGATGGCGGCTGTCCCAGCGCGGGTGGAAGCAGTCCAGCGCCAGATAGAAGGCGCTGCGGGTGCCGATGCGGCCCGCCTGCACGCCCTCCCAGGCGATGCGCGCCGGGACGTTGCTGGCGACGCCGCCGTCAACGAACAAGGCCACGTCCTCGTGGCGGCGCAGCTGCGCGAGGATGTCGTCGGTGATGGCGTCGCGCTGCGGCGGCTCATACTGCAGCACGGCGGGAATCGCGGCCGAGAGGCCGACCGCGTCGACCACACGCGTATCGCGCGTGGCCTCGTCGCGTCCCAGGGGGATCGCGCGCACCACCTGCGGGCTGACCATTGCGCCGATCAGCAGCATGCGTTCCGCCAGCAGCCGCGAGAAGCTGTGATGGCGCCGGCCCGGCGCGATCACGTCGCGCAGCGTCGCCGGCAGGTGGTCGTAGATCGCCGTGCGCACGCCGGCGATGACGGCCTCATAGGGAATCTCCATGTCCCTCAGCCGCATCGGGCTGCCGTCCGGGTGCACGAACAGGCGGTGCATGCCGCGCAGGTGCAGGCGCGTCAGGCCCGGCAGCGTGTGGGTGGCGCCGATAAAGGGACGGCCGAACATGTCGCGAACGCGCAGGCCCTTGGCCCAGTCGAGCAGCGCCTCGATGTCGAGCTTGCGCGAGCGCGCCAGAAACGCGCCGATCAGCGCACCAATCGAAGCGCCGACCAGGTAGTCGGAGGACAGTCCTTCGGCGCGCAGGCGCGCGGCGGCACCGATGTAGACGTAGCCCGCGCCGCCGCCGCCGCCGGCGATGGTGACCAGGGCGCGGCGGCCGACCTCGGCATCGAGTTCCGCCTCGCTGAAATCGTTGCGATGACGGTCCAGCAGCTGCCGGCGTGCGGACTGGATCAGCGGCAGCAGCGCCGGCAGCCGCTTCATCGCGCCGCTGAGACGCGCCTGCGGTTTGTCCTCGCGGCGCAGTGGCGGGTAGAGCTGTTGCAGCACCTGCTCGCGCAGCGGCGCAACCAGGTCCTGATCGGTCTCGACCTCCGCGCGCGCTGCCTCGCGCAGCGCGGCGCCGGGCGCGAAGCGGTGCAGCCGCGCAAAGCCGAGCAGGTAGCGCAGCTGCTGATACTCGCGCTCCAGCAGGAACGTCGGCTGCGCCAGCACGGCGCGCACCAGCGACATTTCCATGCGCTGCAGCTTCAGCAATTCCTTGCTCGTCGGGCTCTGCATGCGCGGACCTCGCTGTCGGGGGCTCGTGGTCAGGCAGGATAGCGCCGATGCCGCACTGCTGCTGCCCGGCATTTTTCTGTTTATGCTGACCGCGATGAATCCATCACCGAACGATTACGAGCGCCGGCAGCTCCGGCAGTTGCGCCGCTGGCAGGACGAGGGGCCGGACTGGGGTACGCGCCTGCTGGCGCGGCCCACGGGCCTCGCCGGCAAGGTGGTGCAGACCGTGGTGCCGGTGTCGGCCCTGAAGGCCGCGCTGCATGCTTTCAACGGCTTCGCCGAACGCCTGTCGGACGAGCGCTCGGTGCTGCGCCGCGCCGGTGTGGGCGATCTTGTCGCGCTGCGTGCGCAGCCGCTGGCAGCCTGTGATGCGCTGGCGCGGGGCGAGACGCGGCGTGCCATGGGCTACGGCGGCGCCGGCGGCGCGGTCTTTGGTGTGTTCGGTGCCGCCGGCCTGGTGGCGGACGTGCCAACACTGCTGACGCTGGCGCTGCGCACCGTGCACCGCATCGGCTTGTGTTACGGCGAGGACATCAGTCGCGAGATGGCGCTGGGCGTGTTTGCCCTGGCCTCGGCCTTTTCCTCACGCGTGTTGGCCGAGGCGCTGGCGGCCCTGCGCGCCGACGTGATGATGCTGCAGGAGGCCGCGGCACGCGATGGGCTGGAGCGCGCCGCCGAACGCCAGCTGGCCAAGGACGCCGCGGTGTTCAGCCTGAATACGCTGGCTCAGCGCATCGGCGTGCAACTGGGCAAGCGCAAGGCCGCCGGGGCGCTGCCGGTGCTCGGCGCCGTGGTCGGCGGCGCGGTCAATGCCTGGTATCTGCGCGATGTGGCGCAGGTGGCGCGTTACCTGTTCCAGGAGCGCTGGCTGCTGGAGCGTTACCCGGGGCTGGAGCTGTAAGGGCGATGCTCGGTGTCTAACATGTTGCCGCCGCGAGGCGCCTGATATGCTTTTTTTACATTGCAATCTCAGGCCTTCGCATGACTCCCTCCGCTCTATCGCAACACGTCGTGATCGTGGGCGGCGGCTTCGCCGGCCTGCATGCGGCCAAACGCCTGGGCAAGGCCGGCTGCCGCGTCACGCTGCTGGACAAGCGCAATTTCCAGCTGTTCCAGCCGCTGCTGTACCAGGTGGCCACGGGCTCGCTGCCGCCGGGTGATATCGCGATTCCGCAGCGGGTGGTGCTGCGCAAGTATCCGACCGTGCGCGCGATCCAGGCCACCGCCTACGATGTCGACCCGCAGGCGCGCGTGCTGCGGCATGAGCATGGCGAGCTGCAGTACGACACGCTGATCGTCGCCACCGGCGTCAAGCACAGCTACTTCGGCAAGGACCAGTGGAAGCCGTTTGCGCCGGGCCTGAAGACCGTCGAGCACGCCATCGAGATCCGTCACAAGATCTTCAAGGCCTTCGAACTGGCGGAGGTGACGGAGGATCCCGCCGAGCGCGCGCGGCTGATGACCTTCGTGATCGTGGGCGGTGGCCCCACCGGTGTCGAGCTGGCCGGCGCCATCGGCGAGCTGGCGCACAAGACCATGGTGAAGGACTTCCGCGCGATCGATCCGCGTGCTGCCCGGATCATCCTGGTCGAAGGCGCGGCGGGCGTGCTGCCGGTCTACGACCGCTCACTGCGTGATGCGGCCCGGCAATCCCTGGAACAGCTCGGCGTCACCGTGATGACCGAGACGCGCGTCGAGGATATCGGCGAGCGCAGCGTCCGTATCCGGCGCGGTGACGCGGTCGAGACCATCGACTGCGGCACGGTGCTGTGGGCGGCCGGCGTCACGGCCTCGGCCTTCGGCCAGATTCTCGCCGAACGCACCGGTGCGGAGCGTGACCGTGGCGGGCGCGTGATGGTCAATCCCGACTGCTCGCTGCCGGGCCACGACAATATCTTCGTGGTCGGCGATCTCGCCAAGCTGAAGGACGCGGCCGGTCACGAGGTGCCCGGGCTGGCGCAGGGCGCGATCCAGGAAGGCCAGTACGTTGCCAACCTGCTGCTGGCGCGTGCGCGCGGCAAGACGCTGGCGCCGTTCCGGTACAAGGATCTCGGCAGCATGGCGGTGATCGGCATGAACCACGCCGTCGGCGACCTGCGGCTGTTCAAGGTGCGCGGCATCGTCGGCTGGTTCATCTGGGCCTTCGTGCACGTGGCGTCGCTGGTGGCGCCCGAGCAGCGCGTCAGCGTGTTTCTCGAATGGGCCTGGAAATACCTGACCCGCCGCCAGGGCGACCGCCTCATCACCACCAACCCGACCAATACGCAGCGCCTGCGCGCCGAGCGTCTGGCGCCCGGCCGCAACCAGGCCGCCTGATTTGGCGCGTGGGTGGCGCAGTGCAGGGCTGAGCGGGCGCTGCGGCACCGCAGGCGAGGTCACCCGCTCTTGGCCAGGACCCGGCGAGAGATGTTAATAAATATATATTAATTATAAAAATATTAAATATTTAATCACATTACGGTGCGGGCTACCGGTGGCAGCGGGTGGCGTCATCGGCGGTGCCACGCGGCAGGCGGAAACCGCGCTTGTGCCTATACTCGGGGCGACTTTTCGGAGCAGACATCCATGACGGCGTACTTCGTGGCGAACAATGGCGCGCAGACCGGCCCGTTCACGATCGAGGACATCCGCGCGCGCTGCGCCAGCGGCGAGATCGGGCGGCAGACATTGATGTGGCGCGAAGGACTGGCGGAGTGGCAGAGCGCAGAACGCGTTTTGCACGATGCCGGTGTGCGCTTTGCCGACGACGCGCAGCCGCCGCCTCTTTCTCCGGTTGACGCCGCCGCAAGCGGCTGGCGCTTCGAGGTGCCGGGCGTGGCGCTGGCCGCCGGCCGGGGGCTGCAGTGGATCGGCGAAGGCTGGGGCCTGTTCAAGGCGGCGCCCGGACTGTGGATCGTGGCGATGCTGATCTGGTTTGGCATCCAGATGGTGATGGGCTGCGTGCCATTTCTTGGCGGCCTGGCCAGTCTCCTGCTGGGACCGTCGTTCATGGTGGGACTGCTCGCTTTCGCCCACGGCATTGCCCGCAACGGCAAGGCCGACCTGGCCGATCTGTTCGCCGGCTTCAAGGCGCGCTTGAGCACCCTGGTGGTGCTGTCGCTGCTGTATCTGCTGATGGTGCTGGGCGTCATCGCCGTTGGCTGCGTCGCGCTGTTCATCCTGGCCGGTGGTGCGGCCGTGTTCCAGTCCGCCGATCCGGCGCAGGCGGTGGCGGCGCTCTTCACCGGCGACCGTTTGCTGGTAGCCGTGCTGATCGGCCTGCTCATGCTGGCGCTGCTGCTGCTGGTGGCTTGCGCCTACTGGTATGCGCCGGGACTGGTGTTCTATGCCAACCAGACCGCGGGAAGCGCCCTGCGCCAGAGCTTCATTGCCTGCTGGCGCAACTGGCTGCCGCTGCTGGTTTTCGGGCTGCTCGCGATGGTGATCACACTCCTGGGTGCCCTGCCGTTCGGTCTCGGCTTGCTGGTGGTGCTGCCGGTGCTGATGGCCGGCAGCTACGCCAGCTTCCGCGATATTTTCGGCCGCCAGTCCTGAGGGCACCGCGCGGCGGCATCGTGCGCCCGGGTGGCGCGAAACCTCCTGTTTTCACACCGTCGGTCCTTGCCTGGCGCCCGCGCACTGCGGGCGTGTTGCCGCTGTCCTTAGCACGCAGGTGCCGTCGCCGCGATGACGTGGATCAAGGCGCTGTCGCCGCATCGCCCTAGCATGACGACGCGCGGTGCCACTGGCATCGCGCAGCGTGCCAGCGGTTCATGCCACGGGGTTGCGGGATGTCTCAGATTGAAGCGATGCCGCCAGCTGCGGCCGAGGTGCCCAGCCGGAAAACCATCCGTAGCTGGCTGCTGGCATGTTCGCACCGCGACACACGCCGTGCGCTGGCGCTGGTGGCGCTGGACCTGACGCTGTTCGTTGCCGCCATCGGCGCCGTTGTGATGGCGAGCCGCTGGCCGGTGAAGCTGGGTTTCGGCATCGTCGCCGGATTCGTCATCGGCAGGCTGTTCATCCTCGGCCACGATGCCTGCCATCAGAGCCTGACGCCGAACCGGAGACTCAACCGGGTGCTGGGACGCCTGGTGTTTCTGCCGTCGTTGACGCCCTTCAGCCTCTGGGAGGCCGGGCACAACGTCGTGCATCACGGCTACACCAATCTCAAGGGCATCGATTTCGTCTGGGCACCGCTGACGTCGGCGGAGTACCGCGCGCTGTCGCCGGCAGCGCAGTGGCGCGAGCGGGTTTACCGCAGCGGCTGGGCGCCATGGCTCTACTATCTGGTCGAGATCTGGTGGCGGCGCATGTTCTTTCCCAGCGCGCGGGAGATGCCCACGCGCCGCGCCGTATTTTTCCGCGACGGCCTGCTGGTGTCGGCCGCGGCGACGCTATGGATCGCCGGCCTGATCGTCGCGGCGCGGGCCACGCATCAGCCGGCGTGGCTGGTCCTGGTCTGCGGCTTCCTGGTGCCGTTCCTGGTCTGGAACGGCCTGATCGGCTTCGTGGTCTACGTCCACCACACGCATCCGCGCATCATCTGGCACGGCGACAAGACCGCATGGTTGCGAGCACAGCCGTTCGTGACGACGACGGTGCACATCACCTTCCGGCGTCGCTGGGGTGTGGATGCCGGCGCCTTGCTGCATCACATCATGGAGCACACCGCGCATCACGTGGACATGGGCATCCCGCTGTATCACTTGCGCCGGGCGCAAGAGATTCTGGAGCACAGGATGCCGGGCCGCATCGTCGTGCAGGCGTTTTCCTGGCGCTGGTATTTCGACACCGCACGACGCTGCAAGCTGTACGACTGCGAGGCGCGGCAGTGGACGGATTTCGCCGGCAGGCCCACGGCGCCAGCGGCTTCCGCAGCGGGCTGAGCGCCATGCCGGTTTCCTGCGAAGTGGCCATCGTCGGCGCAGGTCCGGTCGGACTGGCGCTGGCCTGCGCCCTGGATGACGCCGGCTTCTCCACGACGCTGATCGAACGCAAGGCGCGGGCAGTGCTGGCGAACCCGCCGGATGACGGCCGTGAAATCGCGCTCACCCATCGTGCCGTCACCGTCCTGCGGCGGCTTGGCCTGTGGCAACGCTTGGACAGCGCGGATATCTCGTGCATCCGTGCGGCGCGCGTGTTCAATGGCGCATCGGCGGGCTGGCTGGGGCTCGAAGCGCCGGCCGCGGGCACGCTGGGTCACCTGGTGCCGAACGCCGCGATCCGCAAGGCAGCCTTTGATGAAGCCCTTCGACGTCCCCGGGTGATCCTGCGCGATGGCGCCACGATCGAACGGATCGCCGTGGGCGCCGACGAGGTCGAAATCGGGATCGGAGAAGATGCCTCTTTGCGCGTGCGGCTGTTGGTGGCCGCGGACGGTCGGCTGTCCGCGACCCGGCGGCAGCTGGGCATCGGTGCTGAGGTGCGCGATTTCGGCCGCACGGTCATCGTCTGCCGGCTCGCACACGAGTCGCCCGGCGACGGCATCGCCTACGAATGTTTCGGCTACGGCCGCACGCTGGCGATCCTGCCGCTGAACGACGGCCGCGTCTCGGCCGTCGTCACCATCGCCAGCGACCGCGCCGATGCCCTGTTGCGCATGGACCCGCAGGATTTCGCCGACGGCGTGGCGCACCAATTCTGCATGCGCTTCGGGCGCATGCGGCTCCTGGGTCAACGCTTCGCGTATCCGCTGGTGGCGGTTTACGCGGACCGCTTCGTCGCGCATCGCTGCGCGCTGGCCGGCGATGCCGCGGTCGGCATGCATCCGGTCACCGCGCATGGCTTCAATCTCGGGCTTTACGGCGTTGACGCGCTGCAGCGCACGCTGGCGCAGGCGCGTGACGGCGGCGGCGATATCGGCAGTCTGCGTGCCCTATCGCGCTATCAGGCCGGGCATCGTCAGGCGACGCGGCCGATGTATCTGGCGACGAACGCGCTGGTCGGGCTCTTCACCGACGACCGCCCGCCGGCGCGGCTGGCGCGCGCCGCCGTGCTGGGCTTGGCCGCCCGATTGCCGCCGCTGCGTGCCGCGGTGGTCCGCGGACTCGACGATCCGCGCGTGATCGCCCGGCCGTTTCTTCGCAACGCACCGAGATTCCGGTCATGAATCCCATCGCATCCCTCTCCGCGACCCCCGACGGCATCATCAACGGCACCCTCAACGAAACGGCGGGCGTGCACGCCCGTTATCGCTGGGCCTGGGAGAAATATCTGGCGGCCTGCGCCAACCACTGGATGCCGCAGGAGATCAACATGTCCGCCGACATCGAGTTGTGGCGCAGCCCGCACGGTCTGACCGAGGATGAGCGAAGGATCATCAAGCGCAACCTGGGGTTTTTCTCGACGGCGGATTCCCTCGCCGCGAACAACATCGTGCTGGGAACCTACCGGCACATCACCAGCGCAGAGTGTCGGCGCTACCTGCTGCGGCAGGCCTTCGAAGAGGCGCTACACACTCACGCTTATCAATACATTGTCGAAAGTCTGGGCCTGGACGAGGGCGAAATTTTTAACATGTACCACGAGGTGCCGAGCATCCACGACAAGGCGGCTTTCCTCCTGCCGCATATCGAGACACTGACCGATCCGGCCTTCCGTACCGGCACGCCGGACCGGGATCAGCGGCTGCTCCGCTCGCTGATCGTGTTCGCCTGCATCATGGAGGGGCTGTTCTTCTACGTCGGTTTCGTGCAGATCCTCGCGTTCGGTCGCCGCAACAAGATGGTCGGCGCCGCCGAGCAGTACCAGTACATCCTGCGCGATGAATCCATGCATCTGAATTTCGGCGTCGATCTGATCAACCAGATCAAGCTGGAAAACCCGTGGCTGTGGACCGCCGCCTTCCGCGAGGAAATCCGTGATCTTATCCATCAGGCTCTGGATCTCGAATACCGATACGCGGTCGATACCATGCCGCGCGGCGTACTCGGGCTCAATGCGGCGGTGTTTTCAGAGTATCTGCGCTACATCGCCAATCGCCGCTGTGCGCAGATCGGGCTCCATCCTCTCTACCCCAGTGCCAGCAATCCTTTTCCCTGGATGAGTGAAGCCATCGACCTCAAAAAGGAAAAGAACTTTTTCGAGACACGGGTCACCGAATACCAGGCGGGAGGGGCGTTGAACTGGGAGTAGAGCTGACGGCGCGCCTCAGTCCGGCATGCCCGGTTCTTTGATCTTGCGCGTGAGGGTGTTGCGAGCGTTCCGAGCCCGCGCAGGGGCCCCGCGCAGCGGGGATGCAAGGATCAGCGAGTGGACGCTGGGCGCATCAAGGGAACGCTCGGTGCCGGTCAATCCGGCATGCCGAGTTCCTTGATCTTGCGCGTTAGGGTGTTGCGCCCCCACCCCAACCGCCGCGCCGCTTCCTGACGCTGACCGCCGCAGGCCTTGAGCGCTTCGCGGATCATGGCGCGCTCGAACGCCGGCGTGGCGATGCCGAGCAGGTCGTCCGTGCCTTGCGCCAGTGCCTGTTCCGCCCAGGCGGCGAGCAGTGCGTCCCAGGGTCTGGCGGCGGCGTCCGGAGTCGCTGGCGCGACCGGAGTGGAGGCTGCCGCGGTGGGCTTGGCCATCTCCTGCGGCGCTGGCATCGCTGCCGGCACGACGGCGGGTGTCGAGGCGGGGATGCTGGGGCTGATGTCGTTGATCTCGGGCGGCAGGTCCTGCAGATGAATGTCCTGGCCCGGTGCCATGACGGTGAGCCAGCGACCGATGTTCTCCATCTGGCGCACGTTGCCGGGCCAGCGGAATTCGCTGAGCCTGGCCATCACTTCCGGCTGCAGGCGCTTGGGCTCGGTCTTGATCTCCTGCGCGGCCTTGGCCAGGAAATGGCGCATCAGCAGCGGGATGTCTTCCTTGCGCTCGCGCAGCGGTGGCACGCGAATGCGGATGACGTTGATGCGGTGATACAGGTCTTCACGGAAACGGCCTTCCTTGACCAGCGCCTCGAGGTCTTGATGCGTGGCGGCGATCACGCGCACGTCCACCTTGATCGGCGCAACGCCGCCGACACGGTAGAACTGGCCGTCCTGCAGCACGCGCAGCAGTCGCGTCTGCAGGTCGGCGGGCATGTCGCCGATCTCGTCGAGGAACAGCGTACCGCCGTCGGCCTGCTCGAAGCGTCCCTTGCGCTGCGTCGCCGCACCGGTGAAGGCGCCGCGCTCGTGGCCGAAGAACTCGCTCTCCATCAGGTCCTTGGGGATCGCCGCCGTGTTGATGGCGATGAACGGTTTCTGCGCACGCAGGCTGTTGACGTGCAGGGCACGCGCGACCAGCTCCTTGCCGGTGCCGGATTCGCCGGTGATCAGCACGGTGATCTGCGACTGCGACAGGCGGCCGATGGCGCGGAACACGTCCTGCATCGCTGGCGCCTCGCCAATGATGGCGGCCGGCGGAATCGCGTCCTCGACCGGCATTTCGGCCTTGGTCTTCTTCTGCGCGGCGCGCTGCACCAGGGCGGCGACGCTGTCGACATCGAAGGGCTTGGGCAGGTACTCGAAGGCACCACCGCGATAGGCGGCGACGGCGGCGTCGAGATCGGAATGCGCGGTCATGATGATGACCGGCAACTCCGGGCGCAGGGCGCGCACCCGCTCCATTAGCTCCAGGCCGTTGATGCCGGGCATGCGGATGTCGGACAGCAGCACGTCGGGCGTGCCCTCTTCCAGCGCATCGAGAAGCTCCGCCGCGCCCGGAAACGTCTGTGCCTTCATGCCGGCGCGCGTTAGCGATTTCTGCAGTACCCAGCGGATCGATTCGTCGTCGTCCACCACCCAGACCGAGAGCGTCATGACAGTTCCAGCGGAAGATAGATGGAAAAAACCGTGCAGCCTGGCCGCGAGCGGCATTCGATCAGGCCGCCATGGCTGTGGATCAAGTACTGAGCAATCGGCAGGCCAAGTCCGGTGCCTTCGGCGCGTGTGGTGATCATTGGGTAGAAAATTTTCTCCAGCATCGGCGGCGGAATGCCGGGGCCGTCATCCTCGATGTCGATCTGGATCACCAGCTTGTGGCGCACACCGCCGATGGTGAACTGGCGCTTGGTGCGGGTGCGCAGCACGATGCTGCCGTCGCTGCCCACGGCCTGCAGCGCGTTGCGCACGACGTTGAGCGTGGCCTGGATCAGCTGTTCGCGGTCGGCGACGATGTCGGGGATCGACGGATCGTAGTCGCGCAGGAAGGACACCGCCTCCGGCGCCTCCGCCTGCACCAGCTGTCGCACATGCTCGAGCGCCTCGTGCACGTTGAGCGGCAGTTTCTGCGGGGCGCGGTTGGGGCCCAGCATGCGGTTGACCAGGTTCTGCAGGCGGTCGACCTCGCGGATGATCACACGGGTGTACTCGCGATGGTCGGAGTCGGGGAACTCGCGTTCCAGCAACTGCGCCGCGCCGCGGATGCCGCCCAGGGGATTCTTGATTTCGTGTGCCAGTCCGCGGATCAGTTCACGGCTGGCCTGGTGCTGGGCCAGCAGCAGCTCGTCGCGCGAGATGCGCAGGTGACGGTCCAGCGACAGGGCTTCGAGCAAAAGGCCGGGCTTGCCGTCCACCATCAGCGGGGTGACGGTGCAGTCGATGGTGATCGGCTGGTCGCCGTGGCGCTGCAGCTTCAGTTCGCGGTCGATGAAGCCCGCGCCCGCCTCCAGCGCACTACGCAGGCGGCGCTCGTGCGGGGCGAAGTGCGGTACGCCCTCCGCCAGCGGAGCGCCGATGGCATGGCGACGGCTGACGCCGAACAGGCTTTCGCAGGCGGAATTCAGCGAAGTCACACGCAGTTGCTGGTCGAGGCCGATGACCGCGGTGGTCAGGCCGTCGAGGACGGCTTCCGGGCGCGCGCGGCGAAGGGGGCGGGGGATCATGGGCTGCAAAACGCAAGAACTGCGCCATCGAATTTGGCAGCAGCCTAGCCGATATTCGCCTTTTACGCACCGAAAAGGTGCATCAATTGCTGGCGAGGCGTGGCTTGATTTCGATGCTCAGGGGGGCGGATCTTGCCAATTCAACGCCTTCCGGGCTGATCAGCACCACGGTGAGGCTGTGCTTGCCCGCACTAATATCGTGCAAAACGGTGTGAATCTCGCCCAGGGGCTTGGGATTTTGCGCACGCTCATCCACCCGGAAGCTCAAGCCGAAGCCTTTGGCGAGTCCCGGCATCACGCTGACCGCCACCGGAACGCCGGCGGCGAGGTCGTGGTAGACCTGACCTGGGCTGGGCGCGTTGACGTGGACCGCGAACCGGGTGGCCTTGCGGATGGTTTCGGCGGCCTGGGCGTCCGCCCATTTGCGCTTCACCGTCGGTGCGTTCTGGTTGTACAGCACCATCGGTTTGGCGCCGCGGAATGGGGGCTGGTCGGTGAAATGGCTATGGCCGTTCGGGTCGGTGTAGCGGTACAACGGCTTGCTGTCGGCGAGGGCCGACGCCGTGCACAGCAGCAGTAACCACCCAAGCAGGACGCGCATGACCTTACGTTAGGACAACTTCAGGCGCACCTCAATCGCTTTCAGATACTCGGTCTCGCGCTCCAGGTCGGCCTGCGTCAGCGGATGGCGCTGCAGCCAGGTTTTCTGAGTGAAGCCGATCTCGAACTGCCGCCGGACAGCCGCGGCTCTCAGCGGCGGCTTGAGATCGGGCGCACGCGAGCGATGCAGCAACACCGCTAGGCGGAAAATCACGGCGAGGCGCCGCATCGGTTCGACCCAGACCGATGGCAGGTCATCGAAGGCCTGCGGCGAGAATTTCCCGCGATGCACGCGAACCAGGGCGGCCAGCAGCCGCTGATCGGTCTGCGAGAAGCCCTGCAGATCGCAGTTCTTGAGAATGTATTCGCCATGCTTGTGGTAGGACGCGTGCGAGATCGCCAGCCCAATCTCGTGCAGCCGCGCCGCCCAGCGCAGGAACATGGCGGCGAAATTCGGCTCCAGGCTCCAGGCGGCGCCGGCCTGGTCGAGGATGCGCAGCGCCGTGCGTTCGACGTCGGCAGCATGCCGCAGGTCGACGCCATAGCGCTTGGCCATGGCGTTGACCGATTCGTCGCGCACGTCGTGATTGGCGAGGCGGCCCAGCAGGTCGTAGATCACGCCCTCGCGCAGTGCGCGGTCGGAGGTTTCCATCTTCTGCAGGTCGAGCGCATCGAACACGCCCGCCAGCGCGGCGAGGCCGCCGGCGAAGACCGGGCGGCGGTCCTCGCGCAGCGCCGGGAAATCGATGCGGCTGACGTGGCCGCGCGAGAGCACCAGTTCCACCACTTTTTCGAGTGCGCTGCGTGTGATGTGCTGCTCGCACCAGCCGTTCGCCATCGCCACGCGCCAGACGCCGCGTACCGTGCCGGAAGCGCCGATGGCGACATCCCAGCCGGCCTTGCGGTAGCGCCGCTCGAGGAATTCGAGCTGCACCCGCGCGGCGAGGCGCGCCTTGCGGAACTGTGCTGCGCTGATTTCGCCGTCCTCGAAGAACAGCTGGTTGTGGGTCACGCAGCCCAGCGAGACCGACTCCATCAGCTGCGGCGCGGGGCCGCGGCCGATGATCACCTCGGTGCTGCCGCCGCCGATGTCCACCACTAGGCGCCGCGGCTGCGCGCGGCCCATGCCGTGCGTGACGCCACCGTAGACCAGGCGGGCCTCCTCGGCGCCGGCGATGATTTCGATCTCGTGGCCCAGGGCCATTTCGGCGGCGGCGAGAAAATCCTCGCTGCGACGCATGCGCCGCATGGTGTTGGTGCCGACCGCGCGAACGTGCTGCTGCGGCAGGCCGCGCAGGCGCTGGCCGAAGCGCTGCAGGCAGGCCAGGGCACGTGCCTGGGCCTCCGGGTGCAGGCGCTTGTCGGCATCGAGGCCGGCGGCGAGACGGATCGGCTCGCGCAGGCGGTCGATCACCTGCAGGTCGGCGCCGTTGGCGCGCGCCACCATCATGTGGAAGCTGTTGGAGCCGAGATCGACGGCCGCGACCTCGGTGCCCTCGGCCTGCGCCGGCGCGGAACGCGTGCGGGTCATGCGCGCCACTTCGCGGTGGCGTGGCGTGAGGGGATCATCAGGTGCGGCTTGCAGTCGGGCATGGCGGGGGCTCGGCGTGCCCGCAGCGCCGGCGGGCCTTTTCAGGGGCGTTCGTATTTATTGTTTGAATTTATTTTAAATTTATAAAATATTACAAGCGGGTTGGGCCCGATGCGCAGAGCGGGTGAGGCACTATAACGCAGTGAGAGGGCAGGGCTGCTCGCCGGGCGCGTTGACCCGGACGCGCAATTCCCCGAACATATCGCGGCTTAATTTTTTGTTTGCACGCGGATATTTCCGCACCCTGGGAGTTCACATGATGAAGTTTGCCCGCGTCGGCGCGCTGATCACAGCCGCCACGCTGAGTGTGCCTGCGCTCGCGGATGGCAGCGTGGAAGCCGGTCGCGTGAAAGCGAATACCTGCATGGGCTGCCATGGCATCCCCAAGTACAACAACGTCTATCCGACGTACCGCGTGCCCAAGCTCGGCGGTCAGCACAAGGATTACATCATCGCCGCGCTGAAGGAGTACCGCAGCGGTGATCGCCCGCACAAGACCATGCAGGCGCAGGCGGCGAGCCTGAGCGATCAGGATATCGACGATATCGCCGCCTATCTGGAACATGCTGCGGCTCACGACGAGTAAGGGGAAACGATGAAACATCAAGTCTTGATTGCCGCGCTCGCGCTGGTTTCGGCGTCTGCTTCCGCCGCCGATGTCGCCGTGCCGGAGAAAGCGACCACCTGCTTCGCCTGTCACGGACAAGGTGGCGTCAGCACGCAGCCGATGTACCCGGTGCTCGCTGGCCAGTACGCCAACTACCTCGAGCACGCGCTCACCGAGTACAAGGAAGGCAAGCGCAAGAACGCGATCATGGGCGGCCAGGCGGCCGGCCTGAGCAAGGACGAGATTCATGCGCTGGCGCAGTATTTCGGCGCGCAGCAGGGGCCGCTGTACACGCCCAGCGTGCACGGCTCGACCAAGTAAGTTTTTTCGCGATGCATCCAAGCCGCCGGCGATCCCGGCGGCTTTTTTCATGGCGCGGTTCAGAAGGCGAGTTCGCCGCCGAACTGCCAGCCCTGCAGCGTGGCCCTGAGCCGGTAGCTGTCGGTGGTGACGCGGTAGTGCTTGCGCTGCCAGCCGCCGGTGAGGTCCAGCGGACCGATCAGCTTGAGGCGCGCTTGCACCAGCATCTCATCGGCCTCATCGCCGTGCGAGGCGATCCAGTTGCCGCCGGCCCCGAGGCGCAGGCGGCTGCCGAGCGGCACCTCGGCAAAAAGATGCGCCATCGGAAAGATTTCGTCGATGTCGTGCAGGGTCTGGGAGGGAGTGGCGGCACTATCGGTGACCACGACATTGCCGCGCAGCTTCTTGACCGTGACGCCGCCGGAAAGCCGCGCCCAGCCCAAGGGCAGCCCGTAACGGAGGGTGGCGTCCAAGTCGCGGACGTTGGCGTCGACCTGGGCCACGGAACTCACCGTGCCGACCGGCACCGGCCCCACGACGACGCTGGTGGTGATGCTCTGCTGGCCGCTCAGGGCCACGCGGCCATAACTCGCGGCGAAGTCGGGCCACCAGCCTGCACCCGTATCCCAGCGCAGCCGGTACTGCGCATGGCTGTCGCCCCGGGCATTGAGGTTCTTGTCGAGATCGTAGCGGGTGGCGCCTTCGTCATAGGCACCCGATACGGCGTAGTTCCAGTGGCTGTAGCCGAGATAGAACTGTTCGGCCTGCGCCAGGGCAGGCAGGGTGAGGGCGCAGGCCGCCAGCAACGGGCGTAATCCGGTCATCGTGGGTTCCTCGAAGAATAAAAAAGGCGGCCGGATCGCTCCGGCCGCCTTGGCGTTTCAACACATGGCGCGAGCCATGCCGACAGCTTACTTCTTGGCAGCGCCCTTGGCGGCGGCCGGCTGGTCCTTCTCGATGCCGAGCAGTTCGACCTCGAACACCAGCGTCGAATTCGGGCCGATCTTCACGCCGGCGCCGCGCTCGCCGTAGGCAAGCTTGGACGGGATGTAGAACTTGTACTTGGAGCCGACCGTCATCAGCTGCACGCCTTCGGTCCAGCCCGGGATGACGTTGCCGAGCGGGAAGGTCACCGGCTGGCCGCGATCGTAGGAGCTGTCGAAGGTTTCGCCGTTGAGCAGCGTGCCCTTGTAGTGCACGGTCACGCGGTCCTTGTCGGTCGGGTGGTCGCCCTTGCCTTCGGTCAGCACTTCGTACTGCAGGCCGCTGGCGGTGGTCTTGACGCCGGCCTTCTTGGCGTTCTCGGCGAGGAACTTGTCGCCCTCCTCGAGATTCTTCTTGGCCTGCTCGGCGCGCTGCGCGAGCTGCTCTTCCTGCATCTTCTTGGCGACGGTGTTCTTCACCTCTTCGCGCGCCTTGTCATCGAGCTTGGGCGCGGCGCCGCTGCTGATGTCGTCGAGACCCTGCTTGAGCGCGCCGACGTCAACGTACTGCTTGACCGGCTGCAGCGACTTGCCGAGGTCGACGCCGATGGCGTAGCCGAACTTCTGGGCATCGGTGGTGAGGCCGGACGCGTCGGCCGGGGCGCTGCCCTGGTCGCCGGACTTGGCGCAGGCCGCGATCAGGCTGACGGCCGCGAAGGCCGCCAGCAAACGGTAAGACTTCGACATGGGATTTCCTGAAATTTCCTGGGTGTGAAAACGGGGCCTCGAGGCCCCGACCGGCTTCGATTATACCGAAGTGCCTGTGGCTGTCGCGGCGGGGCTGCGGCGGCGCGACAGCAGCTGCAGCAGCGTCTGCCGAGCCTCGTCGGACAGCAGTTCCATGGAGCGTTCCGCGATGCGTTCGATCTTGGCGTCTACCGCCAGGGTGCGGGCATCGGTCTCGATCACCAGGCCGACCTCGATCAGGGTGTTGAGATGGCCGCGGAACAAGGCCTTGTCGAAGAATTCCGGCGCGTCACGGCCGGTCAGGATCGCCATGCGCTCGGCCAGCAGCTGGCAGTCCTGCTCGAACCGGTCGCGCTGCAGCGCCTGCTGGCTCTTGCGCTCCTCGGCCAGCAGCAAGGTGGTCATGCAGTAACGCTCCAGCGTCTCGCTCATCACGCGGCCCAGCATCGCCAGGGTCGAGAACGCCGGGTTGGTGACGTCGGGCCGGCGCAGGTCGCCGCCCAGCGTGCGTGTCAGCAGGCCGAGCTTGACCATGACCTCGATGCATTCGCGCGTCGCGTTCTCGCATTCCTGCGAATCCCAGCGCAGGAAGAATTCGGTGCGCAGGAAGGGATAGAGCGCGCGGCAGCCCATCACCACCGCCTCTTCCGGCAGCATGCCGCGGGTGCGGAAGAAGTTGGCGACCAGCGAGGGCAGGGCGAACAGGTGCTGGATATTGTTGCGGTTGTAGGTCAGCAGCACGGCATCGCGGTCGGCCAGGGCCAGCAGGTCGCCCCAGGGATGGGCGACGCGGCGGATGCCGCCGATGGGTGCCGACCACTCGACCACCGCGCGCGGCGCGGTCTCGGGGATGTATTGCAGGTCGCTGTAGTGCTGGCCCTTGAGCAGCCAGATCAGGTGGCCGATCTGCTCGACCAGTTCCTCCTCGCTGACCGCGCGCTGCGGCGACGACAGCAGCGCGACGGCGGCGACGCTGACCGGGTTGGCGACGGCGGCGGCATTGATGCGGCGCATGTGTTCCAGCGCCAGCTGCGAGATGAAGCCCTTGAAGCTGTCCGGCGTGGCTTCGGCGTCCGGCGTGAAGGCCTCGCGCCAGCCCGGCAGGTGCAGGTCGGCGTAATCGTGCAGTGCAATCGGTTCGCCGAAATTGATATAGGCCTTGCCGTAGGACTTGGTCAGGATCTTGCTCGCCTTGAGCAGGCCCTGCACCGACTCCTTCTGCTTGGCGCCGCCGCGCAGTTCCTTGGAATAGCTCTTCAGCTCCCAGGCCTTGTCGTAGCCGATGAACACCGGCACCAGCGCCACCTTGCGCGTGCGCTGCTTGAGCGCCGCCTCGGCCACCATGCTGAGCAGGCCGGTCTTGGGCGCCAGCAGGCGGCCGGTGCGGCTGCGGCCGCCCTCGGGGAAGAACTCGATGGGATAGCCGCGCGTGATCAGCGAATCGACGTAGGCGCGGAACACCGCGGTGTAGATGCGGTCGCCGGAGAAACTGCGCCGCATGAAGAACGCCCCGCAGCGGCGCAGCAGTGGCCCGACCAGCGGCATGTTGAGGTTGATGCCGGCGGCGATGTGCGGCGGCACCAGGCCGGCGTGATACAGCGAGTACGACACCAGCAGATAGTCGGCATGCGAGCGGTGGCTCGGCATATAGATGATTTCATGCGACTGCGCCAGCTCGCGCATCTTCTCCAGGCCCTGCACGTCGATGCCGCGGAACACGCGGTGCCAGACGAAGGTGCCGAGAAAGCGCTCCAGGAAGGTCAGCGAGGTGGTGGAGTAGTCGGCGCAGATTTCCTCGGCGCACTTGCGTGCGTAGCGCAGCGACTGCTCGCGCGTGTACTTCTTTTCGTCGCTGCGGCTGTCGATGGCACGCTGCACGATCTTGCTCTGCAGCAGGCCGTCGATCACCACGCCGCGCCGCAGCAGGGTCGGTCCCAGCGCGGCGGTGCGCGCGCGCAGGAAGTGAAAGTGCATCACGCGCGTCAGCTTGCGCACGGCCAGATGCGCGTCCTTCTCCTTGTCCACGTATTCGCGGAACGACAGCGGCAGGCCGAAGTTAGCGAAGACGTTGCGGCCGTTGGCCAGGATGATGAACAGCTTGCGGATGGCGCTGGCCTGCGGGCTGTCGAAGAAGGCCAGCTTGAACAGGCTGGTCTCCTTGCCCGGGTCGCGGCCCCAGAACAGCGACACCGGCACCAGCTGCGCATCGTAGGACTGCGTGGCGATGGCGGTTTCGACCAGGCGCGTCAGTTCGGTGGGGCGCAGGCGCATTTCCAGCACCGCCGGCAGGTACAGCACGCCAGCGTGTTCCGGCGTCGGGAAGTTGAGCCCGGTGCGGCTGGGTCGCGGCAGCACCAGCTCCTTGCAGATGCGGTCCAGCACGAACAGGTCGGTCCAGGAGCGCGTCGCCAGGATGAACACCACCGGCTTGGTCGGATCGAGCTTCAACTCCGCGCGCAGGTCGGCGCGGGTCAGGCGGTACTGGATCAGGCGGTCGAGCGGCCGGAACAGCAGCCAGGCCAGCCAGTAGAAAATGCTCGTCAGCGGACCGCTCATGACCTCTCCTTGGTGGAGCCGGGGCGCGGTCTCCAGGCCGCCCTGGCCACAGCGTGCCGGCGGTCTCGTCAGTATTCAATGCTTCAGTGGCTGCAATTTTACCGTATCGCTGCCCGCCACCCCGGTTGCAGGCGCCACCCGCTCTGCGCTTCGCACGATAGCAGAATGTTATTAAATATAAATAGAATAAAAAATCATTAAATATAATAAAACAAACTGTCGCAGCCAGCGAACCTCAGCGGGTGGCGGCGCATGGCGCCCCGGCGCGGCTTGCAGCGACAATAAGGTGATCCCCCGCCGCCTCCGAGACCGCTCCGTGCGCCGCTCCCGCCTGCCTGAAACCGCCGATGCGCCGTCCGACTGGCGCGTGATCCGCACGCTGTGGCCGTACCTGACCGAGTTCCCGGGGCGCGTGACGGTGGCGATGCTGTGCCTGATCCTGGCCAAGCTCGCCGGCGTGCTGCTGCCGATGATGATGAAGCACTTGGTCGACGACCTCACGCCGGGCAAGCACGCGATCGTCGTGGTGCCGATGGCCCTGCTGCTGGCCTATGGCGCGCTGCGCTTTGCCAACGTGATGTTCGGGGAGTTGCGCGACCTCGTGTTCGGCCGCGTCGCCGAGCGCGCCATGCGCCGTGCCGCGCTCAAGGTGTTCGAGCACCTGCACCGGCTGGACCTGGAGTTTCATCTCACGCGCCGCACCGGCGGGTTGTCGCGCGACATCGAGCGCGGGGTCTCCGGCATCAATTCGCTGCTGCGCTTCATGCTGTTCAACATCCTGCCGACGCTGCTCGAGATTGCGCTGGTGGCCGCCATCCTGCTGTTCAACTACGGCGCCAGCTTCGCCGTGATCACCCTGGTGTCGGTGGTGCTGTACATCGCCTTCTCGGTGACCATCACCGAGTGGCGCAACAAGTACGTGCGCGCCGCCAACACGCTCGATTCGCGCGCCAACACCCGCGCCATCGACAGTCTGCTCAACTACGAGACGGTGAAGTATTTCGGCAACGAGCGCCACGAGGCCGCGCAGTACGACCGCGCGCTGGCGGATTGGGAGGTGGCCCTGACCCAGAACCGCCTGTCGCTGTCGGCGCTCAACGGCGGCCAGTCGCTGATCGTCGCCGGCAGCCTCACCTGGATGATGATCCTGGCTTCGCAGCGCATCGCCGACGGCGCCATGACGCTGGGCGATTTCGTCGCCATCAATGCCTACATGATCCAGCTGTTCGTGCCGCTCAATTTCCTGGGGTTCGTCTACCGCGAAATCCGCCGCTCGCTGACCGACATGGGGCGCATGTTCGGCCTGCTGGAGCAGCACGCGGCCATCACCGATGCGCCGGATGCGCGGGCCCTGCGCTCGCACAGCGTCGGCGTGGCGTTCGACCATGTGCGCTTCGGCTACGGTGCCAAGCGCACCATCCTGCACGACGTCAGCTTCGAGATCGCGCCGGGCCGCAAGCTGGCGGTGGTCGGGCCCAGCGGCGCCGGCAAGTCGACGCTGGCGCGTCTGCTGTTCCGCTTCTACGATGTGCAGGGCGGTGCGGTGCGCGTCGACGGCATCGACATCCGCCAGCTGACGCAGGACAGCCTGCGCGCCCACATCGGCGTGGTGCCGCAGGACACCGTGCTGTTCAACGACAGCCTGTTCTACAACATCCAGTACGGACGCCCCGGCGCCACCCGCGAGGAGGTGGAGCGCGCCGCGCGGCTGGCGCACCTGGACGGTTTCATCGCGCAGTTGCCGGACGGCTACGAGACCCAGGTGGGCGAGCGCGGCCTCAAGCTCTCCGGCGGCGAGAAGCAGCGCGTGGCCATCGCCCGCGCCCTGCTCAAGGATCCGGCGATCATGATTTTCGACGAGGCTACGTCGTCGCTGGACTCCGCCTCGGAGCAGGCCATCCTGGCTGCCCTGCGCGAGGTGGCGCGCTCGCGCACCACCCTGGTCATCGCGCACCGCCTGTCCACCATCACCGATGCCGACGAAATCGTGCTGCTCGACGGTGGCCGGGTGGCCGAGCGCGGCACCCATGCCGGGCTGCTGGCGGCCGGCGGCGCCTACGCGCGGCTGTGGGCCCTGCAGCAGAAAGACCGGGCCGGCGAAAAGTGACGCCTGCGCCCTTCACGCCATGCCGGATTTGGCATAACGTGGTGCTGCGACATCACGAGGAGCGCGGGAGACATTCCGCCGACGCATGAACCTGGACTTTCTCAAGAACCTGAGCCTGAAGGAAGAGGTGCTCAAGCGCCTCATCACCCCGGAAATCGAAGACTCGCTGGCGCGGGCGCCCAAGCCGGTCGGCAGCTTCGGCTATGACCCCTGGGGCTACCACGACAACATGGCCAAGATCGGCATGGGCGTTGCCAAGCTGCTCTACGAGAAGTACTTCCGCGTCACCGCCAGCGGCCTGGAGAACATCCCCAAGACCGGGCGCCTGCTGGTCATCCCCAACCACAGCGGCCAGTTGCCGATGGACGGCGTGCTGATCGCCTACGCCCTGGCGACCAATCCCCACGGTCCGCGCACGCCGCGCGCCATGATCGAGCGCTTCTTCCCGACCGTGCCCTACCTCGGCAACGTGCTCAACGGCCTGGGCGCGGTGATCGGCGACCCGGTCAACTGCGTCAAGATGCTGGAAGCCGACGAAGCCATCATCGTGTTTCCCGAAGGCGTGCGCGGCTCCGGCAAGCTCTACAAGAAGCGCTACCAGTTGCAGCGGTTCGGCAACGGCTTCATGCACCTGGCGATGGCGCACCGCACGCCGATCGTGCCCTGCGGCGTGGTCGGCTGTGAGGAAACCATGCCGGCCATCGCCAACATCAAGCCCCTGGCCAAGCTGCTCGGCATCCCCTATGCGCCGATCGCGCCGCTGCTGCCGTTGCCGGCGCGCGTGCACCTCAATTTCGGCGAGCCGATGCATTTCGAGGGCGATGTCGATCACGAGGAAGAAGTGACGGCGCGTGTCGAGCAGGTCAAGAACGAGATCCGCAAGCTCATCGACAAGGGTCTGAAGGAACGCACCGCCATCTACTGACGGTGCGACTGGAAACAAAAATACAAAGCGATCACGCAAGCGAGCATGGAGAAGAAAGTGGCAGAGAAGAAGACCGTCCTGGTGACCGGCGCCGCCGGTTCGCTGGCCAAGCGCGTGATCGCGCGGCTGCACGGCAAGTACCAGGTGATTGCCGTGGATTTCCGCCGCAAGGTGGAGACCGATGCCGATATCCCCAGCTACAAGGTCGAGATATTCAAGCGCGGCTTCGAGGACATCTTCCGCGATCATCACATCGATGCGGTGATCCATATCGGGCGCATCTTCGCGCACGAGAACACCCGTCAGAACCGCTACAACGCCAACGTGCTCGGCACCAAGAAGCTGCTGGAGCTGTGCCGCAAGTACCACGTCGGCCAGGTGATCATCCACTCCACCTACTTCGTCTATGGCGCCTCGGCCTACAACCCGGCGCTGCTCGACGAGGACACGCCGCTCAAGGCCAGCGAGGTGACCATGGACCTGGTCGACTCGGTGGAGCTGGAATCGCTGGCCAACATCTACCTGTGGAAGCACCCGGAGCTGAACATCACCATCCTGCGGCCCTGCAACGTGTTGGGGCCGGGCGTGCGCAACAGCATGTCGCTGCTGCTGTCGCGGCCGGTGGCGCCGGTGCTGATGGGCTTCTCGCCGCTGATGCAGTTCCTGCATGTCGACGACATGGCCGATGCCATGATGGCGGCCTTCGAGCAGAACAAGCCGGGCATCTACAACGTCGCACCGGACGACTGGGTGGCCTACCAGGAGGCGGTGACGCAGTGCGGCTGCCGCAAGCTGCCGCTGTTCTCGATCCCGCCGGTGCTGCCCAAGATCATCAGCGGCATGCTCAACTGGAACGCCTTCTTCCCGCCGTACCTGATCAACTACTTCAAGTACCCGGTGATCCTGGACGGCGAACTGTTCCGCAAGACCTTCAAGTGGAAACCCAAGCGCAGTCTCAACGACATCTTCAGCTATTACCGCAAGAACAAGCTGACGGCGGCCTAGCCGGCACCATCACGGTTTTCTATGAGGTCGTTCGGCAAAAATCATTTTTGCCGAGCGTGCGCAGCGGTTAAACTTACGCAAAACCTCGTCAGGATTCGGACATGGCCAAGGAAAAAGCGGTTCCCAAGATCGATATCGGCATCGCCAAGGAGCAGCGCAAGGCGATCGCCGAGGGCCTCTCGCGCCTGCTGGCCGACGAATACACGCTGTACCTCAAGACCCACAACTTCCACTGGAACGTCACCGGGCCGATGTTCAACACCCTGCATCTGATGTTCGAGACGCAGTACAACGAGTCGGCGCTGGCGGTGGATGCCGTCGCCGAGCGCATCCGCGCCCTCGGGTTCCCGGCTCCCGGCACCTACAAGCAGTACGCGGCGCTGTCCTCGATCGAAGAAACCGACGGCGTGCCGGAGGCGATGCACATGGTGCGCCTGCTGGTGAAGGGGCACGAGGCCTGCGCCAAGACCGCGCGTGGCGTGTTTCCCGCCGCCGACGCCGCTGGCGACGAGCCCACCGCGGACCTGCTGACCCAGCGCATGCAGGTGCATGAGAAAACCGCCTGGATGCTCCGCAGCCTGCTCGAGTGAACGCCGTCGTCCTTGAAAAGCCGGCGCCTGCGCAGGCGCCGCTGGAGCGGCCGCTGCTCGAAGTCCGCCGCCTCAATGTCCGCTACCCCTTCCGCGGCCGCTGGCCGTGGAGCCGTGCCGGCGTGGTGCGCGCGGTGGAGGAGATCAATTTCAATCTCTATCCGGGACAAACGCTGGGCATCGTCGGCGAGTCCGGCTGTGGCAAGTCGACGCTGGCGCGTGCCCTGGCCGGTCTTCAGCCGGTGGCCTCGGGCGCGATCAACTACCAGGGGCGTGACCTGGCGCGACTCGACCGCAAGGCCTGGCGCCCGCTGCGCCGCGACATCCAGATGGTGTTCCAGGATCCGCTGGCCAGCCTCAGCCCCCGCATGACCGCGGGCCGCATCGTCGCCGAGCCGCTGCGTCACCTGTATCCGGAACTGGGCAAGGCCGAGCGCGAAGCCCGCGCGCTGGCGATGCTGGAGCGTGTCGGCCTGTCGCGCGAGCACTTCAACCGGCGTCCCCACGAGTTCTCCGGCGGGCAGGCGCAGCGCATCGGCATCGCGCGTGCGCTGGTGGTGCAGCCGAAGATCCTGATCTGCGATGAGCCGGTGTCGGCGCTGGATGTCTCGGTGCAGGCGCAGATCATCAACCTGCTGGCCGAGCTGCAGCGCGAGTACGGTCTGACCATGATCTTCATCGCGCACGATCTCGCCGTGGTGCGCCATCTCAGTCACCGCATCCTGGTCATGTACCTGGGCCGCATGATGGAGCAGGCCGACCGCGACATGCTGTTCGCCGCACCCGCGCATCCCTACACCCGCGCGCTGCTGTCGGCGATTCCCTCCGAGAACGGCTCGCCGTTCGCGCGGCAGGCGCTGGAGGGCGAAATCCCGAGCCCGGCGAGCCCGCCGCCGGGTTGCGTGTTCGCCACCCGCTGCCCGATGGCGGACGAGCGCTGCAGCCGCCAGCCCCCGCATGTGCAGCAGTTGAGCGGCGGCACCGTTGCCGCCTGCCACTATCTCGCCTGATCCTCAGCCGCAGTGCGGCCGCTTGCCGGCGGCGCGCGCGTTCTCGTAGACCGGCAGATCCAGCGGCAGGCGCGCCTGCAATTGCTGGATGCGGGTCTCGTCGGAAGGGTGCGTGGACAGCATCTCCGGCGGCTTCTGGCCGCCGGCATTCATCATGTTGCGCCACAGCGTGATCGACTCGCGCGGATCGAAGCCGGCGCTGGCCATCAGGTCCAGGCCCAGCAGGTCGGCCTCGCTTTCCTGCGTGCGCGAGCCCGGCAGCGTGTAGAAGACATCGGTGGCGATGCCGAACAGCTGCGGATCGACGCCGGTGGCCGCGCCCGCGACCTGCGTGCCGAGCTGCGCCGCCATCTGCTGCGAGACGCGCTCCGCCGAATGATTGGCCAGCACGTGCGAGACCTCGTGGCCGATCACCGCCGCGAGCTGGTCCTGGGTGGTCGCCACCTTCAGCAGTCCGGTGTAGACGCCGATCTTGGCGCCGGGCAGGGCGAAGGCGTTGACCTGCGGGTCTTCGAACACCTGCACTTCCCAGTTGCGGCCGTCCTTCAGTTCGCTGGTGATCGCGCGCGCCACGCAGTTGACGTAGGCGGAGGTGCGGGCATTCCGGGTGGTCGGCGTTTTCTGCTTCATCTCGTTGAACGAGGTCACGCCCATTTCGTCCATCTGGTCGGCGGACACCATCATCAGTTGCGTGCGGCCCAGGGGCGAGGTGGCGCAGGCGTTCAGCAGCAGGGCGACGACGAGACCGGCGAGACGCTTGGACATGATCGGGAGCTCCGTAAATTCTGCGTCAGATGATACCCAAGAGTGCCTTGCACAACGGCGTCCGGTCGCAGGGCCGCAGCTTGCTGCAGCGCAATATTCATGGAATTCGCACAAACAAAAAAATATCGGTAGAGTGAGTTCCGAGCTTGTGGGCTCAGGGTTTGCGGTACGGACTTCGCATGGGGACCGGCCGCTAAGTTTGGTGGCGGCTCGTCCGTCAGTTTGAAAGGAAGGTTGTTTATTTATGGCTAATCGCGAGACTGGCACTGTGAAGTGGTTCGACAACGCCAAGGGCTACGGCTTTATTCAGCGCGCCGCCGGCGAAGACGTGTTCGTCCACTTCCGGGCAATCAAGGGGGAAGGCTATCGCACGCTGCAGGAAGGCCAGCAGGTGCAGTTCAACGTCGTGCAGGGCCAGAAGGGCCTGCAGGCGGAGGACGTCGCGGTCGTCTGAGGGGACAGACGTCGCAAGAAACGCCGGCGCAAGCCGGCGTTTTTTATTGGGCGCCGCTCAACGCTTGCGGCGCAGCGTCGCGCTGAGGAAATCCAGCGTCGTCTGCCAGGCATCCGTCGCGTCCTGCGCCCGGTAGGTCGGGCTGGAAGGATTGGCAAAGGCGTGGTCGGCGTCGGGATAGATGTGCAGGATCGCGGTGTGGCCAAGCGCCTTGAGGCCGCGCTCGAAATCCTGCGGCACGTCGACGGGGATGCCGGCATCGTGACCGCCGTAGAAGGCCAGCACCGGCGGCAACTGCGCCAGTTCCGCGGCATCGCTGCCGACATTGCCGTAGTAGATCACCAGCGCATCGAGCTTGCTGCCGAGCAGCAGGCCGCTCTGGTAGACCAGGGTGCCGCCGAAGCTCCAGCCCAGCGCCGCGATGTGTTGCGCGCCCATCTTGCGTTTGAGGAAGTCGTAACCCTGCAGCACGTTGTCGGCCAGGCCGGTGCGGCGCTCCAGCGTGTCGATCATGCGCGAGCGCGCGTCCTCAGGCGTGTAGGCGACGTGGCCATCGTAGAAATCCAGGGCCAGCGCGATGTAGCCCTGCGCCGCGATCTCGCGCGTCATCTCGCGCACGAAACCGTTGAGTCCCCACCACTCGTGAAACACCAACACGCCGGGCAGCGTGCCGTCGGCCATGCGCGGGAAGGCGAGGTAGCCGTGCAGCGGCGCGTCGCCGAAGGAGCCGTAATCGACCTCGATGCCGGTGACCGGCGGCTGCGGCAGCTCGCCGGCACGCAGCGGCAGGCTCAGGGCCAGCAACAGCAGGGCGAGCATCGTCTTCATCGGCCGCTCCCGGGCGTGCGCGCCCTCATGGCTGCATCATCAGCTTCTTCATCTCGTGGCCGGACACCGAGGTGCCGCCCAGCGACCAGCCGCCATCGACGGGCAGCACCACGCCGGTGACGTAGCTGGCCATCGGGCTGGC
Source organism: Nevskiaceae bacterium (assembly GCA_008012115.1). Lineage (GTDB taxonomy): Bacteria > Pseudomonadota > Gammaproteobacteria > Nevskiales > Nevskiaceae > Stenotrophobium. The sequence continues at coordinate 75,896 of SSEB01000007.1, read as the reverse complement.
CAGCCACAGGCAGGCGTCGGCGATGTTCTGCTTGCTGCCGTAGGTCTGCAGCGGCACGCTCTTGCGCACCGCCTCGCGCGTCTCCGGTGTCGGTGCGAGTCGATCCATGCCCTCGGTGTCCTCGATGGGCCCGGGCACCACGGAGTTGATGCGCACGCCCAGCGGGCCCCACTCCATGGCGCCGACGCGGGTGAGCATGTCGACGCCGGCCTTGGCGGCGCAGACGTGCATCTGCAGTTCCATCGGGTTGTAGGCCTGCGGCGCGGAAATCTGGATGATGCAGGCGCCCGGCTTGCGCAGCAGCGGAAAGGCGGCGCGCAGGACGTGGAAGCTGCCGAGCAGGTCAATGTCCACCACCGACTTGAAGCCGTTGGGCGAAATGCCCAGCGCCGGCGCGGGGAAATTGCCGGCGGCGCCGGAGATCAGCACGTCGATGTCACCGAAGCGCGCCTGCGTGTTCTTGAGCGCGGTCTCGACCGAGGCGTAATCGCGCACGTCGGCGGCAAAGCCGATGGCCTCGCCGCCCGTGGCCTTGAGCGCGGCGACGGCGGCCTCGACCTTGTCCGGCTTGCGCGAGATCACCGCCACGCGCGCGCCGGCGCGGGCAAACGCCTGGGCGATGCCGAGGTTGATGCCGCTGGTGCCGCCGGAAACGAACACCGTCTTGCCGGTGAAGTTGAAGACCGTATTCACTGCGCTCCCCGAAGATTTTTATCGTTGCCAGTGCATTGTGGCGCTATTGCGCGGTCACCTGCCAGAGGCGGGGGCAGCGCGCCGTGATCGCGGTGTGTGGCGATGCTTTGGGTAATGAAAAGCGCGTGCAGACCGCCACCCGCTGTGGCCTTGGCGTTTGGCGAAGTTGTTATTAATCATTTATCAAATTAAAAATCGATTAATAATTAATAACGTCTCTCCCAGGTAAAACGGGGACAGCGGGTGGCGCCTCGTGCGCCTGCGTTACGGCTCCAGACGCTCCAGAATCCAGCCGTCGCCGCTGCGCCGATACTGCAGACGGTCGTGCAGGCGGCCGTGGCGGCCCTGCCAGAATTCCACCAGCGCCGGTGTCACGCCGTAGCCGCCCCAGAACGCGGGACGGGGCACCTCGGTGCCGGCGTAGCGCTGCGCGTTGTCGTCGAAGCGCGCGTCGAGTTCCGCGCGCGTGGCGACAACCTGGCTTTGCCGCGACGTGAGCGCGCCGATCTGCGACTCGCGGATGCGCCGGTAGAAGTAGCGGTGCGAGAGTTCCTCCGGCAGTTTTTCCACGCGGCCCTCGACGCGCACCTGCCGCTCCAGCCGGTCCCACCAGAAGGTGAGCGCGACGCGCGGATTGGCGGCGAGATCGCGGCCCTTGTGGCTCTCGTAGTTGGTGTAGAAGGTCAGCTGGTCCTGGTGAAAGCCCTTGAACAGCACGATGCGCGCGGAGGGCTGACCGTCGGCGCCGACGGTGGCCAGCGTCATCGCCGTCGGCTCCTGCATCGGCACGGCGGCGGCATCGGCGAGCCAGGCTTCCAGCAGCGGCCGCGGCGAGTCCGGCACATCGGTTTCATTGAGCGGCGGGTTGAGCGTGTACTGGGCCATGTCGGAAAAGCTCTGGCAGAATCGAGGCCCCTATTTTGCCGGAAGATCGCGATGTCCACCTTCAAAGCGCTGCGCATTCACCAGGTCGAGAAAGCCACGCAGGCGCGTCTGGAGACGCTGACGCTCGACGATCTCGGCCCCGGCAACGTCGTCGTGCGCGTGCAGTGGTCCGGCATCAACTACAAGGACGCGCTCGCCGTCACCGGCAAGGGCCGCATCATGAAGGGCTTCCCGAAAGTGGCCGGCATCGATCTCGCCGGCATCGTCGAGCGCAGCGACGACGCGCGCTACAAGGCCGGCGACAAGGTGCTGGTCACCGGCTGCAACATCGGCGAGATTCTCGACGGCGGCTTCAGCGAAGTGGCGCGCGTGCCGGCGGACATCCTGGTGCCGCTGCCCCAGGGCCTGACTCTGCGCGAGAGCATGGCCATTGGCACCGCCGGCTTCACCGCCGCGCTGGCGCTGCGCCGCATGCTGGAGAATCACCAGTCGCCGTCGATGGGGCCCATCGCCGTCACCGGGCCCACCGGCGGCGTCGGCAGCATCGCCATCGATCTGTTCAAGCGCGTCGGCTTCACCGTGCACGCCATCACCGGCAAGGCCGGCGTGGCCGACGACTATCTCAAGGCGCTGGGCGCGGACGAAGTCGTCTCGCGCCAGTCGCTGGAGCTGGGCAAGAAGCCGCTGGAGTCGGCGCTGTGGGGCGGCGCTGTCGACAACCTCGGCGGCGAGACCCTAGCCTGGCTGACGCGCACCACGCGGCCCTGGGGCAACATCGCCAGCATCGGCCTGGCGCAGTCGCACGAGCTGAACACCACGGTGATGCCCTTCATCCTGCGCGGCGTGTCGCTGCTCGGCATCCATTCCGTCGAGTGTCCGCGTCCCTGGCGGGAAGATCTCTGGCAGCACCTGTCCACCATCTGGAAGCCCAAGCACTTCGACCGGCTCGTCGCACGCGAAGTCACGCTGGAACAGTTGCCGGCGGTCTGCGAGGAATTCACCGCCGGGAAAATCCAGGGCCGCACGCTGGTGCGGATCGGCACGCACTGACGACACGCGCCGTCAGTCGCTGATTTGCGCCGGCTGGTCCACGACGATCTCCGGCTGGTCGCGGTACGCGCGGATCGTGCCGGTGACGCAGAGGTGCCGGCCGAGCAGGGATTCGGGCGGCGCGGCGAAGCGCATGCGCGCCTCGGCCCAGATCACGATGGTGAAAATCTGCTGCGGATAGGGCGCGTCGAGATTCAGGAAGGTGGGCGCCCCGCGTGTGGTTTTCGCAAAGTGCGCGCTGGCGACATCGCCGCAGACCGTGGCGAATTCGCCGATGTGCCGCGCAGCTTCCGTCGCGCTCAGCCTGGGCGCGGCGCCTGACGACGCGGCCAGCAGGGCCGCCATCGTCAGCAATACGCAGAGCGCCGCACGCCGCTTCAAGGCCGGAGGCTCACCAGCGCCGGCGTGCCGAAAACCCAGTGATGCAGCAGCCGTCCCGGTGCGAACGCCAGGCCGCCGGCCAGCAGCAATCCGCCGAAATACAAGCCGATCATCCTGCGACGGTGCTGCGCGACGCGGTGCTGGCGCGCTGCCAGCAAGGCCGTCGGCACGCTGTAGAGCGTGAGCAGACTCAGCAGGTGAATGAAGCCGAAGTGGCCGAGAAAGCGCGGACCCACCTGCGCCGGCATGAACAGCGTGACGATACCGGTGATGGCCATCAGCGCCAGATAAACCCGGCCCAGCAGGCGATGCCTCGGCGTGCCCTTGTGGTTGAGCATCAGGAAGGTGCCGATCACGAAGGCCGGCACGACGATCGCCAGGTGGAAATAAGCCAACTGCAAATAAGTCATGCGGCACTCTAGCAATGACGCGCCACGGGCGTGCGCTGCTGTCGCAGGACGTCACCCGCTGCAGGCCATTACGCAGGGAAAAAAGTTAATAAATATCAATCGAATTTAAAAATATACATTAATATAAAACAAATTCCCTAGGTCCAGTACCGATAGCGGGTGGTGGTTCTGCATCCTCGCAGGGCGGTCAGACGGGCGGTTCGGTGCGATGGCGCAATACCCCGAGAGCCGACGCAGCACCGACGGCGCGAGGCACACTTCCGTCACGCGAGCAGAGTCGGCGTCGCGCATCGGCAAGCGATTCCCGCTGGGTTGTTTTCCCTATTGTCAGTACGAACCGCCGGCTGTCAGCCTGACATCGAAGTCAGTGGTATCAACGACGAGTTGCTGGTCACGTTATCAGCAGCCAGGGTCCGCCGCGGTGGACGACGATTTGGGATTGGGGAAAAACGATGTCGATCAAAAAGTGGGGCCCGCTTGCGGGCGTGGCATTTGTTTCGCTGGTGGGACTGGCATCGGTGTGGCATCACCGCGAGCTGGCCGCAAGTTCGGCACAGGCCTGCCCGGCCGGTTACGAGTTGCGCGATCCGCAACGGCTGGCGCAGGAATACAACCCCGCTTTCGCGCAGGCGCATCGCGACGAGATCGCTGGCAAGTTCGGCGGCAGCGTCTGCGTATCGAAAGGCCTGCTGCCGGAATCGATGGCGGAAGTCTCCGAACGCCTGGATGATCTGCTGGGCATGTTGGGTGTCGTGCCCGACGGCGCGCCGCGCCGCGCGGTGCAGCAGAAGGCGCTGCTCGCCACCCAGTCGGCGCAGATCGCCAACAGCGCCGGCCATTGGCAGGCCTACGGCACCGCGCCGCAGGTCGAGGATCCGAAATACGTCGGCGCGATAGGCGACGACGGCATTCACAAGGTTTCCGGTCGCACCGACAGCTTCGCTTACGACGCCGATCACAAGCGCCTGTTCGCCGCAGTCGGCAATGGCGGCATCTGGTACACCGAGGCGACGGGCGGTGATCTTTCCAAGCTCGGCGATCACTGGACCTCGATCAGCGACGCGCTGCCGACGCTGATCAACAGCGCCGTCGCCTGGACCAAGGCGCAGGGCGGCCGCGTGCTGGTGCTGACCGGCGAACACACGCAGGGTGGCAATGCCTACACCGGCCTGGGCGCCTACTGGAGTGGCGACCTCGGCCAGACCTGGCATCACGCCACGGGCGTGCCGGACGCCGCGTTGTCGTTCAAGATCGCGGTCGATCCGAGCAACCCCAACATTGTCTACGCCGCCACCGGCAAGGGCCTGTTCCGCTCCACCGACGCCGGCGCCAGCTACGTCAACGTCAAGCTGCCGGTGTCGGCCGACTGTGCCGGTATCGAGACGCTAGGTGCCTGCCAGTTCGCCAATTTCGTCACCGATGTCGTGATCAAGCAGCCGGGCGGCACCAGCAAGTTCACCTGCGACGCCAAGGGTTGTCCGGTGCTGGCCGCCGTGGGCTTCCGCTCCGGCGCGCTGCCGTACCCGGACGGCAAACCGCAGTCGCCGGGCAACGGCCTGTATCGCTCCGCCACCGGCGAGGCCGGCAGCTTCGCCATGGTCGGCAACTACGCCGCAGTCGGCCCCGAGCCGGTCGGCTTCACGACCCGCTCGCGCATCGGCCGCATCGAACTGGGCAACGCCATCGGCGATGCGCAGGATCACGGCTACGTCTACGCGCTGGTGCAGGATGCCGGCTATCTGAACGGCGACATCCCGATGCTGGACATCGACGCCGACGTCAAGAACCCGGCGCTGCCGACACCCTGCGACCAGGTGATCGGCGTGATCGTCGATCAGAGCACGGCGGACCTCTGCGCGCGGCTGGCCTCGAAGATTCCCAGCGCGACCAACATCAACGGCGTGTTCGTCTCGTCCGACTTCGGCGACACCTGGACGCGCCTGGCCGACGACAAGAAGCTGACCTACAACCCGGCGACCGGCTCCTCGCTGGTGCCGGTGGTGGCGCTGGGCGTCGGTCCCGGTGTGCAGACCTGGTACGACATGTGGATCAAGCCCGATCCCACTCAAGCCGATCCACTGCAAGGCGTGCCGACGCGTCTGACCTTCGGCATGGAGGAGATCTGGAAGAACCGCCTGCCGTTGCCGCAGAACGGCGTGCTGCAGCAGACGCCGGAAGACTACAAGGTGTTCGGCACTTACTTCGCCGGCGGCACCTGCCTGTTTCTGATCGGCCAGGCCGGCGTGACGCCGAGCACGCCGGTGTGTCCGACCTACGACGGCGTGATCAACGGCACCACCACGCATCCCGATCAGCACGACGGCATCTATATCCCCGACGACAAGGGCGGCGTCTGGCTGTTCGTCGGTAACGATGGCGGCATCTACAAGCAGTATTCCGCGGATCCGAACAGCGACGACTTCGCCAACAACAAGTGGGGCGACGGCGTGAACAACGATCGCTACACCTTCATGACCTATGGCATCGCGGTGGCCAAGGACGGCACCGTGTATTACGGTCTGCAGGACAACGCCAGCGGCAAGATCGATCCCAAGGACAACTTCCGCTCGGTACGCGTGCACGTCGGCGACGGCATGTGGTGCGCGGTCGATCCGGACAACGCCAACGTCGCTTATTACTCGACGCCGGAGCTGGCCGTGGTCGTCACCAAGGACGGCGGCGTCACCCAGAACTCGATCGCGCCTTCCAGCGCGCTGATCGGCACGGCGCACTTCCTGAGCCCGTATTCGCTTGACCCGCTGGACAGCAAGCATCTCGTGATGGCCGGCAGCAAGGTTGCCGAGTCGCTGAAGGGTGCGGATACCAGCAGCAGCGACAGCGACTGGTCCCTGGCCTTCGATCTCGGCAGCGACGCCGCCACCGGCGCCGTGCACACCTCGCGCTCGCGGATGCTCGACGTGGTCGGCGACGCGATCTACGCCGGCTGGTGCGGCCCCTGCAACCTCGCGGGCAGCAACGTCCAGTTCCAGCGCGGTATCGCCACCAATGTCGGCGGCGACAAACCGGCCAAGAAGGGATCGACCGACGGCTGGCACCAGGCCAAGATGGCGGGCCTGCCCAACCGCTACATCTACAGCATCAAGATCGATCCGTCGGATGTGCGCACCATCTACGTCACGCTCGGCGGCTACTCCACCGCGCGCTGGGCGCCGCCGGGCCAGTACTACGACAAGAACGCCAATATCGGCAGCGGTCACGTGTTCGTCTCGCACGACGCTGGCGACAGCTTTGCCGATGTCAGCGGCGATCTGCCGGACACCGTCGTCAGCTACCTGTTGCTGCGCGGCACACAGATGATCGTCGGCACCGACATCGGCGTGTTCATCTCGTCCGACCTGAGCGGCGCCCACTGGGCACCGCTGGGCGACCTGCCGAATGTGCCGGTCAACCAGCTGGTGCTCAAGCCCGGTGACGACACGCAGTTGTTTGCGGCGACCTTCGGGCGCGGCGTGCAGCTGTTCCAGTTCGGAGGCGGCACCACGACCGGCGGAACCACCGGGGGCACCACCACCGGCGGCACGACCACGGGTGGCGGATCGGGCGGTGGCGGTGCGCTGCCGCTGAGCCTGCTGATCGGCCTCGGTGGTTTGGCGGCCTTGCGCCGCCGCCGGTCGGTGCATTGATCGCCTGATAAAAAAACAGCACCATTTATTGCCGCCCGCGCTGGGGAGCGCGGGCAGTCGTGGCGTGGCTGCGCCAAGCGCGCCGCACACCATCTTGCCAATGAGGGAGTCATCATGAAGTCGAAGCTGGCCATCGTCGCAGCAGCAGCCGTCGTCACGCAGGCCTACGCCGCAGAGCCGGAAGCCACCGACCTGCCGATGGTGCAGGTCACCGCCACGCGACAGGCGGAGCCGGTGGACGATGTGCCGGCCTCGATCAGCGTGATCGGCGGTGACGAGCTGCGCCGTCGCGGTGCCAACGACCTGCGCACGGCGCTGGGCCTGGTGGCCGGCGTCGAGGGCACGCCGGGCGGCGATGCCGGCCCGGCCGGCGCGGTCCCCGCGATCTGGGGTCTGCGCGAGGCCGACGCCTACCTGCTGGTGGTGGATGGCGTGCCCTGGGGCGGCGCGTTCAACCCGGCGACGCCGTCGCTGGACCTCACCGGCGTCGAGCGCATCGAGATCCTGCGCGGCGCGGCGCCGGTGATGTTCGGCGCCACCTCGTTCAGCGGCGTGATCCACGTGATCCACTACGCCGCCGGCAAGACGCCGGCCACCGCGTCGTTCAGCGGCGGCTCCTACGGCAGCTATGGCGCGGCGCTGACCGCGGCGCTTCCCAAGCTGGGCGGCTACAGCCAGTCGCTGACCGCCAACGTCGAGAAGCGCGGCGATGCCGCCGACCGCAGCGACTTCCATCGCTACCACGCGCTGTACCGCGGCGCGGCCGATCTCGGCGCGGCGCGCTTCCATGTCGATGGCGATGTCTCCGTACTGCCGCAGAAACCCAATGGCAATCTGCTGCTGCGCGACGGCGGCACGCTGCACACCGAGCTGCCGGTCAACGCCAACTACAATCCGGACGGCAACAAGCTCAACCAGGAGCGCTACCACCTGGTCACCGGGCTCGACGGCGACGCCGGCCTCGGCCACTGGGCGACGACGCTGGCGTTCACGCGCACGCTGGACAACATCAACCGCGGCTTCCTGCGCGGCAACGTCTTCGCCAATCCGCCGGACGATGGTGTCGGCGACGGCCTGCAGGCGGACGGCTACAGCCAGAAGCGCGGGGTCACCGATGTGTATTTCGACGCGCATGTCGACACGCATCCGCTGAGCAACTTCAACCTCACCTACGGCATCGACTACTTGCATGGCCGCGGCGCCGAGCACGCGGTCAACTACGGCTACTGCATCGATGCCAGCGGCCACGAGTACGCCTGCGCCGGCGCGCATGGGCAGGACGAGATCGTGCGCTCCGACGACACGCGCCACTTTCTGGGCCTCTACGCGCAGACCGACTGGACGCCGTCGGAACTCATCGACGTGATCGCCGGCCTGCGTCTCAACCACACACGCGAGTCCGCGACCGGCACTGCCCTCGACAACACCGGCGCCGTCACCTTCGACGGCAGCGACAGCCGCCACAACACGCGCCTCAGCGGCGTGCTCGGTACCAGCTTCCATGTCTGGAAGCAGGGCCGTGATGAATTGACGCTGTACGCCGACTACCGCAACAGCTACAAGCCGCTGGCGGTCGATTTCGGACCCGAGGCGGAAGTGCAGGTACTGAAGCCGGAAACCGCCGATAGCTACGAGGCCGGCGCCAAGACGCAGCTGCTCGATGGACGCGTCGATGTCGATGCCAGCGTGTTCCGCATGGATTTCCGCAACAGCCTCACCTATCAGGACGACGGCACCGGCAACATCGTGCGCGCCAACGGCGGCAAGCTGCGCTTCCAGGGTTTCGAGATCGAATCGCGCGTGGAACTTGTCGAGCATCTGCGACTGGCTGCGCACTACGCCTACCACGATGCGCGCTTCGTGCACTTCACGCGCGACAACGGCGCCAGCGCCGACGGCAACCGCGTCGAGATGTCGCCCTACCAGACCGGCGGCCTCGGCCTGATCTACGCCGCGCCGCAGGGCTTCAACGCATCGCTGGTCGCCGATTACGCCGGCCCGCGCAAGCTCAACAAGAGCAACACCGTGAAGGCCGGCGGCTACACCACGCTGGACGCGGCGCTGGGCTACGACTTCGGCCGCTGGGCTTTGCACCTCAACGGCTACAACCTCAGCAACCGCCGCGACCCGGTGGCCGAGAGCGAGCTGCAGGAATCGGTCACCGTCACCCACACCGCCGGCTACTACCGTCTGCCGGCGCGCAGCGTGATGGCGGGGGTGAGTTTCAAGCTGGATTGAGTTGGCTGCCCAAGCGCCGCAGCATCAGAAGCAAAGCGGTTGATTGCCGTAGGGCGGCTTAGCTCTGCAAGAGCGTCATCCGCCTTCCGCGGAAGACGGATGACGCTCTTGCGCCCAATCCCTCCTATGGACTTTGTATGCGTCGGAGTTCTTTCGCGCTTCGCGGATCACGGCCTGCTCTGATTGCTCGTGGCGCATTTCGCGGTGAGGTGCGAGTGACGCTTCTTGCTGTGCGGCAAGAAGAGTGAAGCGCACCCTGCGCTTCTCGCCCTGAGCGGGCTGCGATGCTCGGCGCTGCCGATGGGGCCCAACGTCAAAAGCAAAATGAGGGCCACCCGCTCTCGTCACTTTCCCCAGGAAGGATGTTATTTATTATTTATATAATTTAAATTAAATAAATAAAATATAACAATCTCTGGGTGTATTTCACGGAGAGCGGGTGACGTCTTCGGCATCGGAATATTGCATTCGTCCGATGCGTTCATCGCGATCTCAGTGGCACTTCTTCATGTTGCGGCCGAGCATCCACCGGTTGACCGGCCAGGCGGCGAGATAGCCGGCGACCATCGCAGCAGCGAACGCCTGCCAGTACTGCGCGGATACGAGGCTGACGCCGCGCATGCCGCCCATGTGGTAGTCGACGAGGTTCATCACCAGCTCCATCACGCTGATCGAGATCACCTCGCCGAGCCAGACGGTACGGAAAGCATCGGCGAGGCCGAAGCCGCGGCGCAGCATCGGCAGCAGCGTCAGCGCAAAACCGCTGACGAACGACAGCGCAACCGCCAGCGTGATGGTGAGATGGATTTCGAGCCCGAGGCTGACGCCGATGGCGAGGCCGATGAACTCGCCGATGGCGCAGCCGGTGAGACAGTGCACCGTCACGCTGGCGGCCGCCAACACGGTGTTTTGCGGAAGCAAATGGGTGCGGGAGGCGGCCGCTGTGCCAGCTCCCGCACCCACCTCGCTGCGCTCGGGCGCCGTGTCGCTGGCACCCGCGCGCCAACCGCTGCCATGTGCGTGACCGGCATGTGCCGCGTGCGCGCCGCGCATGGTGCTGCCGTGTGCGGTGTGATGCGCGCAGTGCGTATCGGTCTTGGCCGGCGCTGCTTTTGCAGCCGAGTGGCAGCAGGCGTGACCGGAATCGTGGGTGCCGCTGGGCGCATTCATGTTCAGGCTTCCTCGTTCAGGGCGTTGAGAATGGGACAGTCCCCGGAATCGCCGTGACCCGGACAATGCGCGACCAGTTGCCGCAGCCCGGCGCGGATGCGTTCCAGCTCCGTGATCTTGGCGTCGAGCAGTTGCAGCTTGCCCTGCGCGGCGCGCTTGACCTTGCGCACGTCCGCGCGTGGCGCCGACAGCGCCAGCAGTTCGCCGATCTCCGGCAGCGTGAAGCCCAGCGCCTTGGCGCGACGGATGAAGCGCAGGCGCTTCACCGCGTCCGCCGGATACAGGCGATAGCCGGAGTCGAGACGCGGCGGCGCCGGCAGCAGACCTTCGCGTTCGTAGAAACGCACGGTGTCCACCGCCACGCCCGCCTGCGTTGCCAGCTTGCCGATCGTCAGTCCAGTCATGGTCGATTCCTTTGGGACATGCCCATGCTAGACCCTGGACCTCACTCCAGAGTCAAGCCTTGCCGTGACGGAAGGGCTGGCCAAAATCGGGATCGTCGCTGACGCGCCGTGCCTGCGTGCCTGGCGGGTTGCGGTACCAGCCTGGATCCTGATCGTGACCGCGACCGTCCGCCGGCAGCTCGTCGCGCACCTTGAGCACGGTGAACATGCCGCCCATGCCGACGCTGCCGAACGGGCCTTCGCCACCCATCATCGGCAGCGTGTTGGGCGGGCCTTGCAGCATGCCCATCGCTACGTGCTCGCCGTGCTCGGCCATGCCGTTTTCGCCCATCGCCATGTAACCGGGCAACAGGTCGCCGATACGGTCCTCGATGCCCGACTGGTCAACGCCGATGGGGTTGGGAATGCCGTGGCCCATCGCGTTCATCGTGTGGTGCGACATGTGGCAGTGGAAGGCCCAGTCGCCGGGCACGGCGGTGAATTCGATGTCGCGGCACTGGCCGACGCCGACGATCTCGGTGACTTCGCGCCGCCACTGCGCGCGCGGCCAGCGGCCGCCGTCGGAGCCGGTGACCTCGTAGACCACGCCGTGCAGGTGGATGGGGTGATTCCACATCGACAGGTTGCCGATGCGGATGCGCACGCGCTCGCCCGTGCGCGCCAGCAGCGGCGCGGTGGCGGGGTAGACCTTGCCGTTGAAGGTCCACAGGTCGAACTCCTGCATCACCGAAGGATCGGGCCGCGAGGTGCCCGGATGCAGCGCCCAGTTGTGCAGCAGCAGCGCGTAGTCGCGGTCGATGCGCGGCTCTTCGCCGTCCTTGGGATGGATGATGAACAGGCCCATCATGCCCAGGCCCATCTGCACCATCTCGTCGGCATGCGGGTGGTACAGGTGCGTGCCGTGCTGGCGCAGTGTGAACTCGTAGGCGTAGGTCTCGCCCGGCGCGATGTGCGGCTGACTGAGACCGCCGACACCGTCCATGCCGCTGGGCAGGATCATGCCGTGCCAGTGCACGCTGGTCGCTTCCGGCAGGCGGTTGGTGACGTAGATGCGCACGCGGTCGCCTTCGACCGCTTCGATCGTCGGTCCCGGCGTGCTGCCGTTGTAGCCCCAACACTTGGCGGTGCAGCCCGGCGCGAACTCATGCGCGACTTCTTCCGCAACGAGGTGGAATTCCTTGACACCATCCTTCATGCGATGCGGCAGCGTCCAGCCATTGGGCGTGACGGTGCGCGTCCAGGGTTGCGGCGTGCCGACGGTCGTCGTCATCACGTCGCGGTCTGCTGCGGCCAGGCTGCGGGTGGTGGTGGCGGCCAGCGCAGCGCCGCCGCCCCAGCCGATCAGGTTCAACAGATTTCTGCGGTTGATCATGGTGGTGTCTCAGGGTATTGGGGGCAGGTCGGGCTCGGCCGTGGTGGCCGCGGCTTCGTCCGGCAGTGCGGCGCCGGTGGCGCGCGCCAGATCGATGCGCGCCAGGCCGTAGTCGCGCAGCGCGTCGAGATAGGCCTGATAGCCCTCGAACTGTTGCTGCCGCGCCTGCAGCACCTCGAACTGTCCGATCAGCATGTAGTTCTGCCGTGTCTGCAATTGCGCGACGACGTCCTCGCGCTGCGGCAGCAGCGCTTCCCGGTAGCGCGACACGCGCCGCCGCATCGACTGCACGCGCGCAAGGGCGTCGCGCACCTCGCCAGCGGCGACCAGCTCCTGCGCGGCGAGGTCTGCATGCGCCTGCTGATCCAGCGCCTGCAGCCGCGCGCGCGCCGCTTCACCGCGATTGAACAGGGGCAGTTGCAGCACCAGGCTGGGACCGATCAGGTGGCTGCCGTCGCTGTCGCGCTCGCCCTGCACGCCGACCTCCAGCAGCGGCAGCCAGCGCCATCGCGCCGCCAGCGACTGCGCCTGCGCAATCGCGTCGAGATTGCGGCGCAGGGCGGCAAGGTCGAGGCGCTGGGCTGCGGCCTGTCGCTGCAATGCGTCGAGCGGCGCCTCGCTGGTGGCGGGCAGCGGTAGCGCGCGATCCGCCTGCCAGGCTTCATCGTCGCGCAGGCCGAGCAGCCGTTGCAGGGCGCTGCGGTCGATTGCGGCGTCGCTGGTCGCCGCGTCGGCGTCGAGCCGCGCCTGCGTCGCCGCAGCCTGCTCCCGGCGCAGCGCCAGCAGGTCGAGATTGCCGGCGTCGTGGAAACGCTGCGCCAGCGCGGCGGAGGTTTCCGCCGCCTGTGCGGCGCGCTCGCGCATGGCGGCGCTGCGCAGGGCGGCGGCCAGGCGCAGACGCGCGGCATCGACCTCGAAGGCCAGCGACTGGATGCGTGCGCCCGCCTCCAGCCGCGTGCGCTGCAGCGCTTCGCCGGCAAGACGCTGACGACTGCGCAGGAACAGCAGGTCGGTGAAGTTCTGTACCAGGCCGTAGTCGAGGCGCAGGACCTCGCCGCTGCGCTGCGGCTGCAGGGCGGCGAGGCTCAGCGTGGGATTGCTCAGGCGGCTGGCGTCGAGCACGTCGGCCTGCGCCAGGCCCAGGCGCGCGTACTCGGCGCGCAGCGCCGGGTTGCGCAGCAGCGCGACGGCGACGGCGCGTGGGCCATCGAGCGGCCATGCCAGCAGTTCGGCGACGCGTGCCTGGGTGTCGGTATCGGGCGGCGGCAGGCGCAGGCCGCCGTGTTCGGCCACCAGCCGGCGCAGGTCGGCATCGTCGCCGCCCGTCGGCACGGCGGCGCAGCCGCCGAGGGCCAGCAGGATGAGCGCCGCCGCGAGCGGCTGGCGCAAGGAAAGGGAAAACATGTCCGCGACTCCATGATCGTGATGCGGCACGGCAGACGTGCCAAGGGCGCCCGCGAGGGCGGCGGCGATCAGGCGGAGACGGTCGGCGGCCTCAGCAGGCTGTGGGTGTGCGCGTCGGCCAGGGGCTGCGCCGCCGGCATGCCCGCGAGCGCATCGCGGGCGTCGGCGTGATGCACCGGCAAGGCGGTGGGCAGCGTCACCGCGATGCTGCTGCAGGCGTGCGGACAGTGACAGCCGGTACGGCAGCAGTCGTGCGTCGTCGCAGCGTGGCCGGAGTCGGCCTGGACTGCGGGCGCGGCGGCGTGGTGATGATGGCAGGGCATCGCCGCGTCCTGCGCCGTGGCATGTGCGCGCATCGGCGCGTGCGCGTGTACCGCGATGGGCCGCGCAAGCGGCATGCTCGCCCACGCCGCGCTCATGCCCTGGAACAGCAGGCTGAGGATCAGGACGAGGACGGGCAGGCGGCGCATGGCGCCACTATAGACCAGCAGCCGGCACGGCGGGTTCGCCGGGGCGCGGCTTGTGTCAGTGCGCGGCGGCGCCGGCCATGCGCTCGATGCCGTCGCGGTAGTAATCGAAGCGCGTCGCCAGTTGCGCGAACACCGGGCGCAGGCCGTAGGTGTCGGCCAGCTCATGCTTGGCGGCGGAGGCGAAATGCGCGCGACTCATGTTGCGGTAATAGTCGAGCGGCAGCGGCCGGTGGAAGTAGCGGTGGCGGTGCTCGATCCACTGCCGGCAGTAGCCGGCGAGGAACAGCGCGTAGTTGCCGATGTGCGACAGGACGAGAAAACGACGCTGGTGGCCGGCAGCCTGCGCTTCCTGCATCAGGTCGACGAGGTAGTCGTAGCGCGCGGCGTCGTCGCGCTGCACGCGGTGCAGGCGTTCGGCATGGACGAACAGGCCGAGCAGGTTGGCGAGGTAGTGCAGGGTGCGGCGTTCCTGCGGTTGGCGCTGTCCGGGCAGCGCCCGCCGCAGCATCACGTTGAAATACAGCTTGGGCGAGACGTTCAGCCAGGCCTGGCTACGGTCGAGGATGGCGTTTTGCACGTAGTCGCTTTCCAGCAGCGAGTCGATGGTGCTGGGCTGCGCCATGACGCGCCGCGCGGCTTCCACGGCATCGACGCCGGGCACCGGGAAATGCTCGAAGAGAAAGAGCAGATCGCGCTGTTCCAGCGTGAGCGCGGCAACAGCGGCGAAGTCGGGTGAATCCATGACGGGTCTCCTGCGCTGAACGACATCAGGAGCGTTGCAATTCGCGCGCCAGGTGCGCGCCGGCCGCCTGCAGCGTTCTTCAGCGGTGGCCGGGCGACGATGACTGGCATGCCGGTGCGCCCGAAGGCGTCACCCGCTGTTGCCAATCGCGTGCACCAGACTGTTTTAAAGCATTAACTAAATTTTAAAACATAAAATAATTTATCACGTCCACGAGGAGCCCGGCGAGGACAGCGGGTGCGGGGGTTCAGCCCTTGGAGCGGCCCCGAAACCGGCCATGACCGTGGGGAGCGGCCGGCGGCGTGCGTCTCAGCGCGGCGCCTTGAGCGACTGCAGCAGGTCGTTGTCGAGCAGGTAATGCAGGTCGAAGCGCTCGGGTCCGTGCGCGATCACGCGGCCCTTGGCGTCGGTGGGGCCGCTCTCGGGCGGCAGTTCGTTTTTCAAGTCGCCGATGCCGGCGGCGTTGAGCTGGCGGATGAAGGCCAGCAGCAGCGCGCGCGAGGCGGCCTTGCCGGTGATCTGGCAGTTGCGCTCGCTGCCCTTGATGTGGTCGACGTCGATGCCCTGCATCGCCGCGTCGCGGATTTTCTGCTGCACCGCCATCGGAATGCCGTCGACGATCTGCGCGTTCGGCGCGCCGCCGAGACTCGCGGCCGGTTCGTGGTCGCTGTAGTGAGTCTTGCCCTTGTCGTCTACCCACTTGTAGACCTCGGCCTGCGCCAGGCCAGCGCAGGCGAGCAGCGACAACACGGTGATGGCGCGAAGGCGCATGGCGATCCTCGAGGCGATGCCGGGCGTCACTGCCCGGCATCGGATTATGGCGCCTGCCGCGGCGGCTGTCGCCGCGCGGCAGACGCGCCGCCGCGCAGGAGGATTCCTACTCGGTCAGGTGCTGCTGGCTGATCTGCTGCGCCTGCACGTCGGCGGCGTGGAAGGGCAGGCGGTGCCAGCGCTTGGCCGAGTACTCCTTGGTGTAGTCGGAAAAGTGCGGATTGGCCGGGTCGGTGGACTCGGAGTAAGTGACGAAAGCGTCCGCGACCACGCCGTTGGCGTCCCAGGTCACGGCCTGGATATAGCTGTTGCCGTAGGGCACGCGATAGCCGTCGGCGTCGAGCTTGTTGGTGCCGTCGACCACGGTGAAGGCGCCCTCGAAATCCTCGCCGCCGAAGATCGGGATGCTCTTGTCGATGCAGCAGGGATGCTGCAGCGAGCCCAGCGTCGCGTCGAAGGGATGGCCCGAGGCGGTGACCGTGTTGATGGCGTCGCCGAAGGCGGTTTGCACCGTCGGCAGCGCCACGTTGAGCGTGTTGGGCGTGTTGACCGGGTCGCTGCTGGAGAACGGCGTCAGAAAGTAGCTGTTGTTGAGCGCGGCGAGCTGCACTGGCAGCGGCCCGCCGGAGACGTTGCGCCAGAACTCGCGCCAGAGATGGCCGCCCTTGGAGTCGAGGTTGTCGTGACCGTCCCAGTTTTTCAGTGCCGCGCAGGCGTCGGCGGTGTTCACCGGGCCGCTGCTGCTCGGCACGCTGGGCAGGGCGCAGAGGCTGGCGATGACACCGCTCTGCGCCAGTTCGGCCGAGTAGATCTGGCTGGACAGGCCGATGTCCTCCAGCGTCGCCTGGTCCATCTTGTTACCGGGACGTCCATCGGTGCCGGCGAGGCGGCGCTGGGCCTGCAGGATGCACAGGCGCGTGCGCAGCGTTCGCGCGGTGTTCTCGTCGCCGATGATGCGGGCGTAGCCGGTAAGCGGCTGCGCCGGGTTGGTCAACCAGTAGCTGTCGTTGCAGTTGTGCACGAAGTCGTCACGCTCCAGCGTCGGCAGGTGCGAGGGGCCGAAGATGCCGGGTGCGGGCGCGTCGGCGTCGGTGCCCCACTCGCAGGCGGAGCGCGAACCATCGAGCAGCGGCAGGCCCGGATCGAGTTGCTGGATGGCCGGCTGCAGCGCCGAGGCGCACTGCTGGTTCTGCGCGTCGGTGACGTTGGGCACCACGGTGACATCGCCGTAGTACGCCTTGCCGCCAGGGCCGGTGGCGACGGTGTTGACCCAGGGCACGCCGAGCACGCTCTTGTGCAGGGCCTTGAATTCATCCAGCGACTTGGCCTGGTCCCAGAGCGCGAACTGGTTGATCAGGCGGTCGTTCTCGGCATTGGCATCGCGCAGGGTGTAGGCCTTGGCGTTGGTCCAGCCCAGGATGGGCACGCCGCTGGCGCTGATCGCCAGCATCGGCCCGTAGTGCGAGCGGTACAGCGTCTTGGTCGCGTGGCTGATGCTGCCATCGCTCTCCTTGATATCGATGGCGACCGGCACGGCGGTCATCGCGCGCGAGGCGCCGTCGTAGAGGTACTTGGTGGGATCGGTGGGGTCCAGCGTCAGTTCGTAAATCGTGAAGCGCCAGGCGGTGGAGACGGTGTGGCTCCAGGCGAATTGGTCAGTGAAGCCGATCAGCACCGCCGGTACGCCGTAGAGCGAAGCCCCCATGATGTCGAGCTTGCCGGGGATGGTGGCGTGGGCGAGATACAGGCGCTCGGTGCCGGTCCACGGAAAATGCGGGTTGCCCCAGAGCAGGGGCGTGCCGTTGGCGGTGGCGTCCTTGCCGAAGGCGTACATGTTGCTCGCGAAGGCGGCATGGCTGCCGAGGTTCCGCAGCGGGTTGGTCGACGATTGCAGCGCCTGCGCGATCTGCGTTTTCGAAGGCGCCTTCGCCTTGGCGGCAAGGCCCGAGGGCGGCTGCGCGTCGACGATCGGACCGATCAGCGCCGATGAGCTGGCGATGATCGCCAGCCGGAAATAGCGGCGATACATGTCGGCGTCGGTGATCGGCGACAGCCAGGCGGCGTCCGCACAGCCGGCATGGCGGCCGGGGTGCTGGCCGGCCTTGAGCTCGCGGATATAGCGGTTGTAGCCAGCGACAAACCCGCTGGTGGCATCGCGCAATTCCGGCAGTGCCTTGGCGCGCAGGTTGTTCACCACCTGGTCGGTGGCGACGAACTTCCAGAAAAAGTCGCTGGTGACGTTATCGGCGGTGACGCCGTTGGGCACGATGGTGTAGCTGCCGTTGCGGCCGAGGTACTTGGCGCGCTCGCCGCGGATGGTCAGAAGATCCTCCTGCAGCACGCAGAGATTGTCCTCGGCGAAGGCGTAGCCATAGCCGTAGCCCATGCTGCCGAAATCATTGGCCTTGATGTGCGGGATGCCGAGCGTGGTGCGCGTCAGGACGACGTCGTAATGACCGCTGCTCTGGGCCGTGGGCGTGGAACTGCGGCTGCAGGCGCCGACAAGCAATACTGCCAGCGCGAGGCCGGCCAGGCGTAGACGAAACATGCGTTCTCCTCGAAATGTTTTTTATGACGCTGTCGTCACTATAGCCGCCTCCGCGCGCTAGGGCACCGCCGGTGCGCCGGCGGTGCCCCGATCGGCCCACGTCCATCGCAGGCTAACGGCTGCGGCCACGGTCCAGGTACGCTGGCGTATGGCCGATCATCTAAAAAATATCTTTGAAAAACAAAATCTAATACAGCAGATTTGCGCCGCGGGCTTGAACCATACGTGTGCGTATTGTTAGAGTTCGCGCCCAATACGCAGGCGTATGGCCTGCACGACCCGAGCCGACCATGCCCGCCCCATCCGCTGCCAGCGAAGCCCGACAGAACCTGACCGCCAATGCCTGGGCCGATGCCGCGCTAGAGGCCATCGCCACCGGTGGACTCGATGCCGTGGCGGTGGAGCCGCTGGCGCGCAAGCTGGGCGTGACCAAGGGCAGCTTCTACTGGCATTTCAACAGCCGCGGCGAACTGATCCGCGCCGCGTTGGACCTTTGGGAAAAGAGTGAGACGGTCGACATCCTCGCGCGCATCGAGCCGACCTCCGATCCCTATGAACGCATCGTCAACGTGTTCAAGCAGGCCAACGCCAGTTACCGCGCCGGCCGGCTGTACCTGGCGATTGCGGCGGGCGAGGACCATCCCGTGGTCAACGAATACGTGCGGCGCGTTTCCGAGGCGCGGATGAATTACCTGCGCGACTGTTACCGCGACCTCGGCTTCAGCGAAAGCCAGGCGCGGCACTGGGCGCGCTTTGCCTACGCCACCTTCATGGGCAACCTGCAGATCCGTCGCGACACGCCGGACGCGATGCCGCAGGGCGCCGAGTTCAACGAATACCTGAGATTGATGATTACGACGCTGATCCCGCGCGAGGTGGCGGCAGACGGCGCGCCCGAGCATCCGCACGTCGTTCCCATGCGCCGTGCGGGTACCCCGTAAGACTGTTCTGTTCTGGAGACTGCCATGTCCACTTCCACTATCGTCCTCCTCGCCATCGCAGCGTTCTGGGTGCTGGCCTATGCCGGCGCCCCCCTGCTGCTGTGGACCGCGGCGTTCGGACTGCTGCTGATCGCGCTCAAGGCGACGGGTGCGGTCGGCGCGACCGCGTTCACGGTCGGCGGCGCCGTCTACGTCGCGCTGGCCCTGCTGCTGAATCTCAAGCCGCTGCGGCGCGCGGTGATCACCGGCCCGGTGCTCGGCGTGTTCAAGAAAGTGCTGCCGGAAATGTCCAGCACCGAACGTGAGGCCCTCGAAGCCGGCGATGTCTGGTGGGAGGCGGAAATGTTCCGCGGTCGTCCGGACTGGAAGAAGCTGCTGGACTTCAAGTACACCGCGCTGACGCCGGAAGAGCAGTCCTTTCTCGATAACGAGTGCGAGGAGCTGTGCCGCATGTGCGACGACTGGCACATCGAGTTCGAGCGCAAGGATCTGCCGCCGGAAGTGTGGAAGTTCATCCGCGAGAAGAAGTTCCTGTCGATGCTGATCAAGAAGGAATACGGCGGTCTGGGTTTTTCCGCCAATGCGCAGTCGGCGGTGGTGACCAAGCTCGCCACCAAGTCCATCGCCATGGCGGTGACGGTGATGGTGCCCAACTCGCTGGGCCCCGGCGAACTGTTGATGCACTACGGCACCGATGAGCAGAAGAAGAAGTGGTTGCCCGGCCTCGTCGACGGCAGCGAGATTCCCTGTTTCGGTCTTACCGGCCCTGAGGTGGGCTCCGACGCCACCGCCATGCCCGACAGTGGCGTGGTCTGCTACGGCGAGCACGAAGGCCAGCGGGTACTAGGCCTCAAGCTGAATTTCTCCAAGCGCTACATCACCCTGGCGCCGGTCGCCACGGTGGTCGGTCTGGCCTTCAAGCTGCGCGATCCCGAGGGACTGCTCGGCGACAAGGACAAGAGCGACTACGGCATCACCTGCGCCCTGGTGCCGGCCAAGCACAAGGGCATGCACATCGGCCGTCGCCACTACCCGGGCGCGGCCTTCATGAACGGCACCATCCAGGGCCGCGACGTGTTCATCCCGATTGACTGGATCATCGGCGGCCCGGCGATGGCCGGCAAGGGCTGGCGCATGCTGGTCGAGTGCCTGTCGGCGGGTCGTGGCATCTCGCTGCCGGCGTTGTCGGCCGCGGCCGGGCAGATCGCCTACCGCACCACCGGCTCGTATGCGCGCATGCGTCGTCAGTTCAAGGTCTCGATCGGCAAGTTCGAAGGCGTGCAGGAGGCCACCGGCCGCATCGCCGGATTCGGCTACACGCTGGAAGCGATGCGCGTGCTCACCGCCTCGGCGGTCGATCACTGCGCGCCGTCGGTGGTGACCGCCATCGCCAAGTACCACATGACCGAGCTGATGCGGAAAATCGTCACCGACGGCATGGACGTGATGGCCGGGCGCGGCATCCAGCAGGGCCCGCGCAACTTCATGGCGACCGGCTACAAGGCGGCGCCGGTGGCGATTACCGTCGAGGGCGCCAATATCCTCACCCGCAACCTGATGATCTTCGGCCAGGGCGCGATCCGCTGCCATGAGTACGTGTTCCCCGAGATGGAAGCGGCCCGCGAAAACGATCTGGTGAAGTTCGATCAGTTGCTGTTCGGCCACATCGGCTTTTCGGTCAACCGTGCGGTGCGCTCGATGACGCTGGCGCTGACCGGTGCGCGCCTGGCCAGCAGCCCGGTGAGCGGCGAGATGGCGCCGTACTTCCGCGACCTGGAGCGCTTCTCGTCGGCGCTGGCCTTCGTTTCCGACCTGACCATGGGCGTGCTTGGCGGCAAGCTCAAGTTCAAGGAGCGTCTGTCGGCGCGCCTCGGTGACGTACTGTCGCAGCTCTACATTGCGTCGTCGGTGGTCAAGTATTACCTGGAAGGCAGCAAGTCCGAGGCCGAGTTGGCGCATGCGCGCTGGGCGCTGGACCACGCGCTCCATGAAATCGCCAAGGCCTTCGAGGAGTTCATCGCCAATTTCCCGGTGGCGTGGGCGCGACTGGTGATGCGCGCAGTGGTGTTCCCGATCGGCAATCACTTCCGCCCGGTCAGCGACGACCTGAATGCGAAGATCGCCGACCTGATCCTGGAGCAGACCGATGTGCGCGACCGCATTTCCTGGCTGGTGTTCAAGAACGGCGGCAAGGACGATCCCATCGGCCGCATGGAGCATGCCTGGGCGGTGTCGCAGGAGACCGAACCGGCCTACGCCAAGTTCTATCGCCTCGCGGCCAAGGGAGAGCTCAGCGGCGAGAGCGTGGCCGACAAACTGGCAGACGCGGTGCAGCGCAAGCTGCTGACGGTGGCCGAGGCCAATGCAGCGGCAGCCTACGACCAGGTGCGTTTCGACGTGATCATGACCGACGATTTTCCCAAGGCCTATCTCGCCGGCGACTACTCGGCACTGGATGCCGACGATACGCCGGCGATGGAAGACCAGCGCGCACGCGTCGCCTGATGGCAGGCGCTGTAACGGAAACGGGCCGCAATGCGGCCCGTTTCTTTTTTTTGAGGTATCGCGACTACTTCAGGCTTTTCATCAGCGACTGCATCAGGCCGCGCGTGATGGCGCTGGTGGCGGTGCGTGCGGCCTGGCGCGCGGCCTGCTGCACGACCGGGGAATTGATGAAACTGTCCCAGGCACTGGGTGCTGCGGGCGCCGGCTTGGCCGCCGGTCCCGAGGTTGCACTGGGCGCCGCGGACGGCGTCGTTCCCGTGGCACGTGCCATCAGCTTCTCGCGCGCCGATTCGCGGTCGATGGCCACGGCGTACTTCTTCACCTGAGACGTCTGCGTGCGCTGGGCCAGTTCCGCGTCGGTCAGCGGCCCCATGCGCGTGGCCGGCGGCACGATGCGGGTGGCGAACGGTGGCGTCGGTACGCCCTTGGCCGTCAGCACGGTGACCAGCGCCTCACCGATACCCAGTGTCGTCAGCGTTTCCTGCACGTCGTAGAAATCGGTCTTGGGGAAGGTGCGCGCGGCGGACTTCATCGCTGCCTCGTCGTCGGGCGTGAACGCACGCAGCGCGTGTTGCACCTTGTGGCCCAACTGGCCCAGCACGGTCTGCGGCACGTCACGCGGATTCTGCGTGACGAAGAAGATGCCGACGCCCTTGGAGCGAATCAGGCGCACCACTTTCTCGACTTCATCCAGCAGCGCGGCGCTGGCGTCCTTGAACAGCAGGTGCGCCTCGTCGAAGAAGAACACCAGCTTGGGCTTGTCGGCGTCGCCGACTTCCGGCAGGTGGTTGTAGAGCGTTGCCAGCATCCACAGCATGAAAGTGGAAAACAGAACAGGTTTGTCCTGCACGTCCGACAGCTCCAGCACGCTGACCAGGCCACGGCCGTCGCGCTCGAACTGGATCAGGTCGTTGAGATCGAATTCCGGCTCGCCGAAAAACTGTGCGGCACCGGCCATTTCCAGCTGCACCATCTGCCGCAGCAGCACTGACACGCTCTGCTTGGAGATGGCGCCGTAGTCCTTGAGGTCGGCGGCGCCCTCCTCCGATAAATACTGCAGCACCGCGCGCAGGTCGGCGAAGTCGAGCAGCAGCAGTTGCTTGTCGTCGCAGTACTTGAACACCAGGGTCAGCACGCTGGTCTGCGTGTCGTTGAGTCCCAGGATCTTGGAGAGCAGCAGCGGACCGAACGAGGACACGGTGGCGCGCAGCTGTGCGCCGCGCTTGCCGGACAGCGACAGGAACTCCACCGGCGCGGCGGCGCCGTGCCAGTTGTAGCCGGTCTCCTTGGCGCGCTGGGTGGTGCGGTCGCTGGCCTCGCCGGCGGCGGCAATGCCGGAGACATCGCCCTTCACGTCGGCCAGGAACACCGGAACACCGGCATTCGAGAGCTGCTCGGCGAGCAGTTGCAGGGTTTTGGTCTTGCCGGTGCCGGTGGCGCCGGAGATCAGGCCATGACGGTTCATCATCGACAGCGGGATGCCGACGATCGGATGCGGATCGCATTCGTCTTTGTGCACGACCGCGCCCAGCGTGATGTTGTTGCCGGCGGGAAAGGCCGCCTGCGCAGCAGCGATGACTTTGGCGTCCATGAGAGCCTGTTGGAAGAGGGACGCCGGATTGTAAGCGGTATGCCCGCCTTCGAGGCTAGCGATCCAGGAGACGTGCCAGCCAGGCGCCCGTCACCAGGGCCGGCAACAGCAGCAGGGCGTCGGTGTGCCCCAGTCCGGCAGACACGACCGCTGGCCCCGGGCAGTAGCCGCTCAGGCCCCAGCCGAGTCCGAACAGCGCGGCGCCCGCCAGCAGGCGCCCGTCGATGGCGCCGTGCGCTACCGGTGTAAACGACCGACCGTCCAGGAGCCGACCACGGCGATGGACCCAGGCGAAGCCGGGCGCCGTGACCAGCAATGCGCCGCCCATGACCAAGGCCAGCGATGGATTCCAGTCCGGTCCCACGGTCAGAAAGCCCAAGACATTGCCGGGATCGGCCATGCCGGACAGCATCAGGCCTGCGCCAAAGAGCAGGCCGGCGACGATACTGGTCAGGAGCAGGCGCATGTCAGTGCCCTCCTGTCAGCAGCGGCCGCAACAGGGTCGCGGTCGCCATGCCGATGGCCATGAACACCAGCACACTGGCCAGCGAACGCGGCGATTGTCGGGCCAGGCCACAGACCCCGTGGCCGCTGGTGCAGCCATTGCCGATGCGCGTGCCGAAGCCGACCAGCAAGCCGCTGGCGATCAGCAATGCGGTCCCGGAGGACGCGCCGTGCCACGGCGAGGGCATCGCACCGCCGCGTGCGATCCAGCCGCCGGCGATCAGGCTCAACAGAAAGGCGAGACGCCATCGCCGCTCCATGCCGCGTTCCCAGAAGGCGCCACCGAGAATGCCGCTGATGCCGGCGATGCGGCCGTTCAGCGCATACATCGACAGCGCCGCGAGACCGATCAGGGTGCCGCCAAAGAAGGACATCCAGAGGTTCATGCCGTCATTCTCATTGAACTATACCCCGTATAGTATATAATGAAACCGCCGTTCATCAAGGAGCCGCAAACATGTCGGATTGGGACCAGAGCAAGGCGCAGGTGCTGGCGCGTCTCAAGCGCGCCGAGGGCCAGGTGCGGGCCGTGGCCGGCATGGTCGAGCGCGAGGAGGACTGCGAGAAGGTGGCACAGCAACTTGCCGCCGCCCGCAAGGCGCTGGACAAGGCCTTTTACGATCTCGTCGCGTGCATGACCCAGCGCGAACTGGCGGCGCTGGGCATCAAGGGTACGCAGGCACAGGCGCGGCTGTCGCACATGACCGACCTGCTGGCGCGCTACGGCTGACATGGGCCTGCTCCTGGGCATCGCGGTCGGCCTGGTGCTGGGCCTGACCGGCGCCGGCGGTTCGGTGCTGGCGGTGCCGCTGCTGATGGCGGCGCTGCACTGGCCGATGACGCAGGCGGTGCCGGTGGCGCTGCTGGCGGTGGCCGCCGCCGCGGCGCTGGGCAGCTATCTCGCCTGGCGCAAGAGCTACGTGCGTTACCGCGCTGCTGCGCTGATGGCGTCCATCGGCGTGGCGACCGCCCAGTTCGGACTGCGCCTGGCGGATGCTCTGCCGCAGCGCACCTTGCTGCTGGCGTTCGCCGTCGTGCTCGCGCTCGTGGCAGCGCGCATGTTCTTGCGCGCGCTGCGTGCGCCGGAGGAAAGCGTGGTGGTTCGTGCGGCGGTGGCGGGCGACGGCAGCCGCGCGCGCGGGCCGCTGTGCCGGCTCGATCCCGAGACCGGGCGCATCGTCTGGACGCGCATCAGCGCCGTCGTGATCGCGCTGATCGGTGCCGTCACCGGCGTGCTGTCGGGGCTGCTCGGCGTCGGCGGTGGCTTCGTGATCGTGCCAGCCCTGCGCGCGGCGACAGAGCTGTCGATGCATTCGGCGGTGGCGACCTCGCTCATGGCCATTGCCCTGACCAGTCTGGGCACCTTCGCCGGCGCGCTCCTGCAAGGGCGGGTGCTGCCGTGGATGGTGGCGCTGCCGTTCGTGGCGGGCGCCTTGCTGGGCATGCTGGGCGGACACGCGCTGGCGCCGCGGATCGCCGGACCGCGCCTGCAGCAGGGTTTTGCGGTACTGATGCTGGCGGTGGCGCTGGGCATGGCGGCGCGCGCCGGCGGCTGGATCTGAGGAGACGACGATGATTTTCAGACAACTCTTCGACCACGCGTCGAGCACCTACACCTATCTGCTGGCGTCGCGGCCGGGCGGCGAAGCCCTGCTGGTCGATCCGGTGAAAGAGAACACCGCGCAGTATCTGCAACTGGTCGAGCAGCTCGACCTGCGCCTGGTGATGGCGGTGGACACCCACACGCACGCCGACCATGTCACCGCGCTCGGCGCGCTGCGGGACGCCACCGCCTGCACGACATGGATGGGCGAGCAGAGCCGCGCCGATTGCGTGTCGATGCGGTTCAAGGATGGCGAACGCCTGCGGCTCGACGGACTGGTGCTGCAGGCGCTGTACACGCCGGGGCACACCGATGAGTCCTACAGCCTGCTGATGGACGACCGCGTGTTCACCGGTGACGTGCTGCTGATCCGCGGCACCGGCCGCACCGATTTCCAGAACGGCGATCCGGAGAAGTCCTGGGATTCCATCGTCAACAAGCTGTTCCGCCTTCCCGAGGCGACGCTGGTGTACCCGGGACACGACTACAAGGGCTGGACGGTCTCCAGCATCGGCGAGGAGAAGCGCTGGAATCCGCGCCTGCAGGTGAAGACCGCGGCCGAATACGCCGCGATCATGAACAACCTGAAGTTGCCCGATCCGAAGCTGATGGACGTGGCGGTGCCGGCCAACCTGCGCTGCGGCAATCCGCTGCCGCAGCGCTGAGGCCGCGCCGGCTCAGGCCGGCCAGAGGTGGTTGCCGTATTTCCAGTAGCCGGTGACGTTGTTGAGGCGCGCGTCGGTGTCGGACGGCATCGGCAGCACCTCGCCTTCCAGCAGCGGCGTCAGCAGCGGCGCCAGGGCCGCGCCGCCGCCGCCGGTGATGACGATGGCATCGATGTCCCAGTCATCGGCCCACAGGCGGTTGACCTCGGTGGCGATGCGCGTGGCCAGTTGCTGGAACGCCTGCTGCACCACGCCGGTGAGATCGAAGCGCTTGCCCTTGATCTTGATGTTGCCCCGCGTCACCGCCTCGTAGAGCCGGTACAGCTCGATGCTCACGCCGCTCTTTTCCTGCAGCAGGTTGGCGATGGCGGTGTAGGCGGCGGAGATGCCGGAGTCGCTGCTCATGCTGCCGCGCTCGGAGAACTTGGTCTTGTCGCTGATTGTGTAGTCGGCGGTGCGGAAGCCGATGTCGATGATGCCGATCTTCTCGCCGAGAAAGCGCTGGCTCGACGGCTTGCCGAAGTCGTTGAGCATCAGGTTGAACATGCTGCCGAAGGGCTGCGGGATCACGCGCACACGGTCGATCAGGATGGTCTTGTCCTTGCGCTCGCCATTGGGCAGCACCAGCGTCACCTGGTGGCGGTTCTGCAGCAGCGTGGTCAGGCCGTCCTTGTGGCGGCGGAAGAAATTGATCGGCAGGCCGGTGACCAGGCGCACCGGGTCGCCGTCGTCAGCGAACGGCGCCAGCGCCACCAGCGCCAGCGTCTTGGCGTACTGGATCAGGAACTGGTTCTGGTCCAGCGTGAAACCGCGGCCGCGGCTCTGGGTTTCCGCCAGCTCGCCGACGAAATAACCCTGGCCGCCGTACTCGATATGACGCGGCTGGGCGGCGGCACCGGGCAGCAGCGCCTCGGCGAACTGGATTTCGGTGGCCTCGCCGACCACCGACTTGAAGATCTGGAACTGCCGCCCGTCCGTGGCCTTCGTGTAGCCGAAACCGATATCCGCGCCCAGCACTTTCACGGTGCACTCCCGCTTGTTTTCGTGAGGTTTTCTAGCATGGCCACCCGGGGCGGTCAAAGCCGCCGACACGCCGCAGAAGGTGGAAAAGCCGCCACCCGCTCGGCGGCCATTGCCTGGGAAAGTCGTTATATTTTATTTATCAAATTTTTAATCTATAAATAAAATATAACGATTCAAATACTGTTTTTGCCAACAGCGGGTGGCACTGCCGCAGGCCCGCGCGGGGCCCGTCACAACTCCAGCATCGCCGGCAGCTCATCGGCGTGGCGCTCGACGATGTTGAGCACGATGCCGGCCGGGTCCAGCACCGAGAAGCCTTTTTCGCCGGTGTCGAAGGTTTCCAGGCGGCCGAGGATCTCGACGCCCTTGGCGAGGAACTCGTCGTAGGTGGACTGCACGTCCTTCACCTCCAGCGCCAGGCACAGGCCGCGCGAGAGCGTGGCGTGGCGGAACATCGGCAGGCGCGTCGGCTGCATGGGATGCAGGAAGCCGATCTCCCAGCCCTCGATCGACAGGTGCAGATACCACTCTTTCTGGAACAGCACGCGGGCGTTGAGCAGCTTGACGTAGAAGGCGCGGCACTCCGCCAGCGCCGGCGTCGCCACGATCGGGTACAGGTGCCTCATGCGCGCTCTCCCTTGCTCAGGCCGGCCAGCGTGTGCCCGGCCTTCTCCCAGTTCTGTCCGTCGAAATCCTCATACGTCACCTGTTCGACGCTGCCGGCGTCGAGGCAGCGCAGGTTGACCGAGTAGCCGTCGGGATTCGAACGCGGCACGTAGAACGACTTGATGCCGCAAACCTTGCAGAACAGGTGACGGGCGACGCCCGTGTTGAAGGTGTAGGTGGTGAGCTGCTCGGCGCCGCGCAGCAGCGTGAAGTCCGCCGCCGGCACGATCAGGTGCTCGAAGCCGGTGCGCGCGCACATCGAGCAGTTGCAGCGCTGCACCGTGATGCGCGCCGGCGCGCGCAGCTCGAAACGCACGGCGCCGCAATGGCAGCCGCCCTTGTGAACGACCTTCTCCACGATCCGCCCCCGCGGCATCCTGCCGCCACGCCCTGTCGCGACTAGCTTACCCAAGCCAGCGCCGCACTGTCGCGGTGATCAGCACCAGCGAGGCGAGCGCGACCACGATGAAAGGGCCGGCAGGAAAATCGAACGGCACCGACAGCCACAGGCCCAGGGCGTAGCCGCCGGCGCCGATGGCGTAGCCCAGCGGCAGGCCGCGACGCTCGTCGAGGCCGTGCGTCGCCAGCGCCGGCAGGATCAGCGTGGCGAACACCAGGTAGACGCCGACCACCTGCACCGAGGCGGTGACCACCGCCGCAAACAGGAAATAGAACGCCCAGGGCCGCGTGCGCGCCCACAGGAACCAGATGGCCAGCACCGCCGCGTAGAGCAGCGCCACCGGCACCAGCTGGGCGAAATTGGTCCAGAGGATCTGGCCGGCGAGCAGTTCCTGGATATGCTCGGCGCCGTGCGGATTGCCGGTCAGCACCAGGATGGCGACGCTGGCCGACAGCACGTAGAGGCTGCCGATCAGCGCCTCCTGCAGCTTGCGGAAGCGGTGTTCGGTCCAGGTCAGCAGCGCCGCAGCGCAGAGCGCGGCGACTCCCGCCGCTACCTGCGAGCGCCAGCCGCCGCCTTCGTCCGGCGCGAAGCCGACGGTGCCGGCGATGATGACGCCCAGCGCCGCGACCTGCGCGATGGTCAGGTCGATGAAGATGATGCCGCGCTCCAGCACCTTGCGGCCGAGTAGCACGTGCGTCGTCACCACCAGCAGGCCCGCCACCAGCGGCGCGCCGAGCAGCGACCAGTCGAAATGCAGATCGCTGGCGCTCACGGCTTGGCGGCTCCGTTGGCGACCAGCAGGCGATCGACGGTGACATCGAACAGGCCGAACAGGTCATCGGCACCGGCCGTGCCACCGACCGAGAACGGCAGTTCCGCCGCCGGGATGCCGGCGTGCTGCGACAGCCAGTCCGCCGGGCGGCGATCCTGGTAAGTGGCAAACACCACCATCTTCGCCGGATGTATCTTGAGACCGGACAGCACTTCCTCCAGGTGCGCGGCGCTGGGGGGGATGCCGGGCTTGGGCTCCAGCGTCGCCACCTCGGTGATGCCCAGCCAGCGGTAGAGGTAGGCCCAGGCCTTGTGCGCGCTGACCACGGCGATGCCATTGAGCGGTTTGGCCTTGGCGGCCCACTTCTGCATTGCCGTCGTCCACTTGGCGCTGAACTGCGCGTAGCGCTGACGATAGGCCGCGGCATGCGCGGCATCGACTTCGGCGAGCTTGTCGGTCAGGCCTTTGGCGACGGCGGCGATGTTGTCGGGCGCGGTCTGGATGTGCGGATTGCCGTAAGGGTGGACATCGCCTTCGCTGCGATCCAGCCGCGCCGGCACTTCCAGCATGCTGACGAAGTGGCTGGCCTCGAAATAGCCGGGCGCGCCGGGGTTCACTTTCGGGTTGTTGCCCTTCTCCGCCAGCGGCGGCAGCCAGCCGATCTCCAGCTCCGCGCCGGTGCAGACGACGAGGTCAGCCTGGTGGTAACGGGCGATGAGACTGGGGCGCGGCTGGATCTTGTGCACGTCCTGCAGCGCGGTGGTGGCGGCGTAGACGTCCACGTCGTTGCCGCCCAGTTCCTGGGTCAGCGCGGCCCATTCCGGTTCGCAGGCGAAGACTTTGAGGGCGCCTTGCGCCGGCAGCGCCAGCGCGCCCGCGGTCAGCGCCAGCATCACGGCGAGGGTGTTTTTCATGGCTGTTCCTAGAACTGGTGTGCCGGGTGCGAGCCCAGACTGAAGATGTATTGCAGGAAGACCTGGTTGTCGACGGCCTGTCCGGGCCGTGACTGGTCGCGGTTGAACTGCAGGCGGAAGCGGCTGAACTCGCTGTTGGAGAA
Source organism: Nevskiaceae bacterium (assembly GCA_008012115.1). Classification (GTDB taxonomy): domain Bacteria; phylum Pseudomonadota; class Gammaproteobacteria; order Nevskiales; family Nevskiaceae; genus Stenotrophobium. Next base: position 45,984 of record SSEB01000007.1, on the reverse strand, counting down.
ATCCGTCATCACGCTGTAGCGCTGCGGGCTGCCGCCATTGTCGGCCAGGGTCTGCAGTGTGGTGCCCGGCACGGCGTTGCTCAGGGTATTGCTGGCGCCGAGCCGGTCGTAGCGCAGGCCGACGCGCCAGCGCGGCATGAACTGATACACGCCCTGCACGTAGAAGCCGCGCTGATGGCCGTTGTAGAGGCTGGTGTCGGCGGCGCCACTGGGATCGTTGACCACCGTGCCGCCCTCGCTGCGGTAGAAGAACTCCGCTTGCGCAACGAAGTTGGTGACCTCGGGGTTGCCGTCCGGCGCCCACTTGTACACCGCATCGAGAATGCTCAGGCGACTGGTGCCGGTGAAATCGGTGGCGATGCCGCCGCCGTCCGGACGCCGGTCGGCATTGGCGTGCAGGTGCGACAGGCCCAGGCGCCAGGAGCCGCCGCTGCCGGCGTCGCCGCCGACGTGGGCAAACGCGGTCCAGGCCTTGATGCCGTCGCGGCGCTCGCCGCCGGCCGGGAAAGCGCCGCCACGCAGCAGTTCGCTGCCGAACTCGAGGAACAGGTCGGTCGGCGCCAGCCAGCGGATCTGCAGGCCATCGTCGCCGAACTGGTTGCCGAGCATCGTGCGGTAGGCCAGCGGCGCGTCGACAAACTCCCAGGCATGGGCGTGCTGATGGTTCTGATAGCCGATGTCGGAGAAGAAGCGGCCGAACTTCAGGGCAAAACCGGCGGGCAAGGCCAGCGTGTTGACGTAGGCTTCCTCGACGCCGATGCCGCCCTCCGGCTTTACCGACAGGGCCGCCCAGCCGTGAAACTGGTCATCGACGTTGGATTCGATCGCCAGCTCCGTCTCGCCCAGCGAGACGCCCGAGGGGCCGGGCGTCGCCTCGTCACCGAGCAGGAAACCGGGGACGGTGGCCGGCGCGCTGCTGCTGTCATGCGCATAGGTGCCGTTCATGATCAGGCTGATCTTGGGATTGAAGGCGTTGCCGTTCTGCGCGGTGGTCACTGGCGGCGGCGGCGGCGGCGGCGGCGGCGGGGCGGCCGCCTGCGCTTCGGCCTGTTGCAGGCGTTGCTCCAGGGCCTTGAGGCGCTGGTCGTACTCCTGCTGCAACTGCTGAATCTGGGCGCGGAGTTCGCGCAGCTCCTGATCCTGTGAAGCGGGTGCGGCGGCCTGGACCGGCGTGCTCAGCACGACGGTCAGCCCCAGGGGCATCAAAACGGGTTTCAGCATGATCTCGTCCGGAGAAACGTCAACGACGGCCGCGCGGCGGCCGGGCAGGTGCGGGTTTCAGGCGGCGAGCGTGGGCGGCCCCCGGATCGGATGACGGCAGGCGGCGACCGGCGGCGGCCGACGGACCAGGAGCGCAGTGATCTCGTCCTGCGGGGGCGGCAGCGCCGTCAGCACCGGTGGTGGTGGCGGCACGGCGCCGCCGTCCAGGACGGGAGCGTGCAGGCACAGCTGGCAGGCCTGATCCTGGGCCAGCGCCGGGTGCTGCAGCGCATGCGCCAGCACCAGCCATTGGCCCAAGGCCAAGGCCATGATCAGCAGGGATTTTCTGATGACGCGCAAGTGCATGTGCGGTGATTGTATACCCGCCGATTGCCGGAAAAAGTCCACCGGCCGGCGGCGGCTCCTTTAGACTATGCGTATGAAGCTCCCGTTCACCAAGATGCAGGGCGCCGGCAACGATTTCGTCGTGATCGACGCGACACGTGCGCCGTTCCGCCCGACGCCGCAGCTGCTGACCCGCCTGACCGACCGCCGCTTCGGCATCGGTTGCGATCAGGTGCTGGTGGTGGAGCCGCCATCGACGCCCGATGTCGATTTCAATTACCGCATTTTCAATGCCGATGGCTCCGAGGTCGGGCAGTGCGGCAACGGCTCGCGCTGCTTCGCGCGCTTCGTGCACGAGCACGGGCTGAGCGACAAGAACCCGATCCGCGTCCGCACCAGTTCCAGCGTGCTGGAACTGCGCCGCGTCGAGGGCGGCGAGGTGCGCGTCAACATGGGCGTGCCGCGGCTGACGCCGGGCGAGGTGCCGTTTCGCGCGGATCAGCGCGCGGGTCTTTATGAACTGACCCTGCCCGATGGCGAGCGTGTCGTGTTTGCCGCAGTGAGCATGGGCAATCCCCACGCGGTGATCGCGGTCGAGGATGTCGAGCGTGCGCCGGTCGAACGCCTGGGGCGCGCGCTGCAGGCGCAGGCGGCTTTTCCGCAGAGCGTGAATGTCGGCTTCCTGCAGATCGACGATTCCGCGCATGCTGCGCTGCGCGTCTACGAGCGCGGTGCCGGCGAGACGCTGGCCTGCGGCAGCGGGGCCTGCGCGGCCGTGGTTGCTGGACGTCTGTGGGGGCGACTGGCGGAACGCGTCGACGTGCGCGTGCGCGGCGGCGTGCTGAAAATCGAATGGGCGGGCGAGGGGCAGCCGGTCTGGATGACCGGGCCCGCCGAAACCGTCTTCTCCGGGGAGATCGAGTGGCAGAGCTGAAGAACAAGAAGAGCGAGCGGGTGGCGGCGCCGGCGCTGGACGAAGCCGAAGTCGCGGCCTATCTGAAGGCGCATCCCGACTACCTTTCGCGACATCCCGAGCTGCTCGAGGACATCGAGCTCAAGCATGCCGCCGGCTCGGCGGTATCGCTGATCGAGCGACAGGTGGACATCCTGCGCGCCAAGAACCAGCGCCTGGAAGACCGCCTGGAGCGTCTGCTGGATGCTGCCCGCGACAACGAGAAGCGCTCCGACAACGTGCACAAGCTGGCGCGTACGCTGATTCGTGCGCCGTCGCTTGCGGGCGTGGTGGCGGGTCTTCGCCAGTGCATGCGCGAGGACTTCGGCGTCGATGAGGTGTTCGTGGGCCTCAGCCCCACGTTCTACAAACGGCATGACATCGAGGGACTGACGTCGGTCGAGCCCGAGGGCAAGATCGGCAAGGCCTTCGAGAACTTCTTCCGCACGCGGCTGGTGGAATGCGGCCCGATCGGCGAGGCCAAGGCGCGACTGCTGTTCCCCAAGGCCGAGCCGCTGCCGCAGTCCGCCGCCATCGTGCCGCTGGAGAAAGAGAAAAACCTGGGCATGCTGGCGCTGGGCAGCCACGATCCCGAGCGTTTCCAGCCGCGCCAGGGCAAGCTGTTCCTGGAACTGACTGCGGAGCTGCTGTCCGCGGCGGTTCGCGCGCGCGTCTGACCGCCGGTATGGGCGAATCGCCGGCGGCGTTCACGGCGCTCATCGACGAATACTGCGATTACCTGCGCTACGAAAAGCGCTACTCGGCCAATACCATCGGCGCCAGCCGGCGCGACCTCACGCAGTTCGCGGCGTGGTGCGAGAAGGCGCGCATCTCCGAGTTGACGCGGGTGGACGTGCACGCCGTGCGTGCATTCGTCGCCGCGCAGCATCGCGAGGGACGACAACCGGGTTCCCTGCACCGCTATCTCTCGACCTTGCGCGGCTTCTTCCGCCAGCAACTGCGCCGCGGCCGCATGCAGGCGAATCCGGCGGTGGGCGTGCGCGGGCCCAAGTTCCGACGGCGGCTGCCGGGCGTGGTCAGCGCCGACGAGCTTTCGCGGGCGCTCAATCTTCCGCCGGAGGGCGAGAGCGATCTGCGCGACAGCGCGATCGTCGAGCTGTTCTACTCCGCCGGCCTGCGCCTGTCCGAACTGCATGCGCTGGACGCGGCGCAACTCGAGGGTGGCGTGAGCGAGCTGCGCGTGTTCGGCAAGGGCGGCAAGGAGCGCGTGGTGATGATCGGGAGCGCCGCCCGGACGGCGCTCGACGCCTGGCTGCAGCTGCGGCCGCAGCACGCGGCGGCGGACGAGCGCGCGCTGTTCACCGGCGCGCGCGGCCGGCGGCTGTCGCGCGCCAGCATCGGTATCGCGGTCAAGCGCTGGGCGCAAAGGCGCGGGCTGAATGCGAACCTGCATCCGCACCGGCTGCGCCACTCCTTCGCCACGCACCTGCTGGAGAACAGCGGCGATCTGCGCGGGGTTCAGGAACTGCTGGGTCACGCCAACCTGTCGACGACGCAGATCTATACCCACCTCGACTGGAAGCATCTGGCCAAGGTTTATGACCGCGCGCATCCGCGCGCCAAGCGAAAACCTGAATAAGCGTTAGATACTTCCGCACACATCTTGTGCGGTGCAAAAAAATCAGGATAATGCGTCGGTTTATCAGCTCCGGTAAAGCGGCGCTGATGAAACTTTTGGATCCAATTCTCCATGGAGTGTTTGTCAATGAACCGTAATCTCGTGATCGCTCTGGGCCTGGCCTCCGTCCTCGCCCTCGCCGCCTGCGGCAAGAAGGAAGAAGCTGCCCCGGCCGCTGCTCCGGCTCCGGCCGCTGAAGCTGCCCCGGCTCCGGCCGCTGCCCAGCCGGCTGCTGACGCTGCCGCCGCCCCGGCAGCTGCTGCTCCGGCTGCCGACGCCGCCGCCGCTCCGGCTGCTGCCCCGGCCGCTGCTCCGGCCCCGGCTGCCACCGAAGCGAAGAAGGAAGAGCCGAAGAAGTAAGCTTTTCGTTCCGCCGTCCGGCGGAGCGGAAGGTGCTGGCGACTTAAGCGCCAGTCTTCCGAAGTTCAGAAAGGCACAGCGCGAGCTGTGCCTTTTTTGTTGCCCGGCGACTGCGTTTTCGGACTTGAATCGGGTGGCGGGCGCCCCCACCATCGCTGGCAGTCAAAGGACGGATCTCCCATGAAACAATTCGATGGCACCACGATCCTGTGCGTGCGCCGCGGCAACCAGGTGGCGCTCGGCGGCGATGGCCAGGTGTCGATGGGCAACACCCGCGTCAAGGGCAATGCCCGCAAGGTGCGCCGGCTCTATAACGGCAGCGTCATGGCCGGCTTCGCCGGCGGCACTGCCGACGCCTTCACGCTGTTCGAGCGCTTCGAAGGCAAGCTCGAGAAGCACGGCGGCAATCTCACCCGCGCCGCGGTGGAGATGGCCAAGGACTGGCGCAGCGACCGCGCCCTGCGCCGGCTGGAGGCGCTGCTGATCGTTGCCGACAAGGAGACGTCGCTGATGATTTCCGGCAATGGCGATGTGATGGAGCCGGAAGCGCATGGCGTCATCGCCATCGGCTCCGGCGGTTCCTTCGCCACCGCCGCCGCCCGCGCCCTGGTCGAGAGCACGCAGCTGCCGGCGCGCGAGATCGTCGAGAAGGCGTTGCACATCGCGGCCGACATCTGCATCTACACCAATCACAACCTCACGATCGAAACGATCGACGTTTGATCCCGCAATGACCGAAACCGCAAACACCGTGCTGGCGACGATGACGCCGCGTGAAATCGTCCAGGAACTGGACAAGCACATCGTCGGCCAGCAGGCCGCCAAGCGCGCCGTGGCCATCGCGCTGCGCAACCGCTGGCGCCGCCAGCAGGTGGCCGGCGCCTTGCGTGGCGAGATTCATCCCAAGAACATCCTGATGATCGGCCCCACCGGCGTCGGCAAGACCGAGATCGCGCGCCGCCTGGCCAAGCTCGCCAACGCGCCGTTCGTGAAGGTGGAGGCGACCAAGTTCACCGAGGTCGGCTACGTCGGCAAGGATGTCGACAGCATCATCCGCGACCTGGTCGACGCCGCCATCAAGCAGGCTCGCGAGCAGGCCATGCGCCGCATGCGCAGCAAGGCGGAACTGGCGGCCGAGGAGCGTATCCTCGACGTGCTGCTGCCGCCGCCCAAGGATTTTGGCGAGGCGTCGACGCAGCGTCAGTCCGAGAACAGTGCCGCGCGCCAGGTGTTCCGCAAGCGCCTGCGCGAAGGCCAGCTCGACGACACCGAAATCGAGATCAAGCTCACCGCGGCCGCGCCCAGCGTATCGCTGATGGGTCCGCCGGGCATGGAGGAGATGACCAGCCAGCTGCAGTCGATGTTCGCCAATCTCGGCAACGGCAAGACGCGCACCAAGAAGATGAAGGTCAAGGAAGCGCTGCGGCAGGCCACCGACGAGGAGGCCGCCAAGCTGGTGGACGAGGAGGCGATCAAGACCGAGGCGCTGCAGAACGTCGAGGAGAACGGCATCGTCTTCATCGACGAGATCGACAAGGTCTGCAAGCGCAGCGAATACGTCGGCGCCGATGTCTCGCGCGAAGGCGTGCAGCGCGACCTGTTGCCCCTGGTCGAGGGCAGCACCGTCACCACCAAGCACGGCGCGATCAAGACCGATCACATCCTGTTCATCGCCAGCGGCGCCTTCCACATGGCCAAGCCCAGCGACCTGATTCCGGAGTTGCAGGGTCGCCTGCCGATCCGCGTCGAGCTGGACGCGCTCAAGGCCGAGGACTTCGTGCGCATCCTCAGCGAGCCCAACTTCTCGCTGCAGGAGCAGTACAAGGCGCTGATGGCGACCGAAGGCGTGACGGTGGAGTTCGCGCCCGACGGCCTGCGCCGCATCGCCGAGACCGCCTGGCAGGTCAACGAGCGCACCGAGAATATCGGCGCGCGTCGCCTGCACACGGTGATGGAGCGGTTGATGGAAGAGATCGCCTACGAGGCGCCGGACAAGTCCGGCAGCACCATCACCATCGACGCCGCTTACGTCGACGGCAAGCTGCAGCAGCTGGCCGGCGACGAGGATCTGAGCCGCTACATTCTCTGAGCTGTCATTCAACTGGAACGATCATGGCCGAAGGCAAGATTTCCGCGCGTCTGTTCACCACCGTGAAAGTCGGCGCCATCGACTGCGCCAACCGCGTGTTCATGGCGCCGCTGACGCGCTGCCGCTCGACGCCGGGCACCGATGCGCCCAACGCGCTCAACGTCGAGTACTACGTGCAGCGCGCCGGCGCGGGCCTGATCGTCAGCGAGGCGACGCAGATTTCGCCGCAGGGCAAGGGCTACATGGGCGCGCCCGGCATCTACACCAGGGAACAGGAAGCCGGCTGGCGCGCGATCACCGACGCGGTGCATGCCAAGGGCGGAAAAATCGTCGCGCAGCTCTGGCACGTTGGCCGCATCTCGCATCCCGATCTGCAACCCGGCGGCGCGCTGCCGGTGGCGCCGTCGGCCATCAACGCCGGGCTGTTCACGACCACGCAGAACGGCAAGATGGCGCAGGTGACGCCGCGCGCGCTGGAGACGCACGAGGTCGCCGGCATCGTCGCCGATTACCGCCATGCCGCGCAGACGGCGAAGAACGCCGGTTTCGACGGCGTCGAGATTCACGCCGCCAACGGCTATTTGCTCGAACAGTTCCTGCGCGACTCGACCAATCGGCGCACCGACGAATATGGCGGCAGCATCGCCAACCGTCTCAGGTTCACGCTGGCGGCGGTGGACGCGGCCATCGAGGTGTTCGGCGCGGATCGCGTCGGCATCCGCCTGTCGCCGGTGACGCTCGCCAACAACTGCCCGCTCGACTCCAACACTGAGGCCGTCTACGGTGCGCTGGTAGATCAACTCGCCGCGCGCAAGATCGCCTTCATCCACTTCATCGAAGGCAACACCCAGGTCGAACACACCAAGAGCGGCTTCGATTTTGCCGGTGCGCGCCAACGTTTCGGTGGCACCTACATCGCCAACAACGGCTACACCCGCGCGATGGCGCTGGACGCGGTCGAGCGCGGTGCGGTCGACGCGGTGGCGTTTGGCCGGCCGTTTCTCGCCAATCCCGATCTGCCGAAGCGCTTGTTGCTGGATGCGCCGCTCAACGAGCCCAATCCCAAGACTTTTTACAAGCCGGGCGCCGAGGGCTACACGGATTATCCGGCGCTGTAGGCGGTCTGCGGCGCCGTTTTTCGCTCACCCGCTCGGGGCATTTTCCCTGGGTAATATGTTATATTTTATTTATTAAATTTAAATTCAATAAATAAAACATAACAATTCTATCGACGCTGGGCGGGAGAGCGGGTGACGGTTTCCGCTGCGCCGCGCGACGCCGTCCGCGCATAATCGCGACATGAAAGCCGCCGCACCGACCACCATCCGCCTGCATCGCGCTTCGCGCGTGCTGGAACTCGGCTACGCCGACGGCCGCCGCTACGAATTGCCCTGCGAATACCTGCGCGTGTTTTCGCCCAGCGCCGAGCTGCAGGGCCACGGCCTGGTCGAACCGATGCTGGTGGGCGGCAAGCGCGAGGTGAACATCGCCGCCATCGAGCCGGTGGGCCGCTACGCCGTGCGCCTGCGCTTCGACGACGGCCACGACACCGGGCTGTATTCCTGGGATGTGTTCGAGCAGCTCGGCCAGCATCGCGAGAAGAACTGGGCACGCTACCTGGAGCGGCTCGCCGAGGTCGGCATGTCGCGCGACCGCGACGTCACCAAGCTCGCGGCGCTGCCCCGGAAATACATCCCCTCCGCGCCCTGAGCGCTGCGGAAGTCCTCGCGTCCGCGGCAGGCCATGACAGCGGCCCCTGCGGCGCATCGCGCCGCGCGGCATGGCCCGGCCCGATGAAGCGTCCCGCAAGCGTCAGCGGCGTCGTTACCGCTCGCGCGGCGGCTGCTGGCGGCTGACGTAGCGGTACTGCACGTAGGACCACAGCTCCGCGAAATTGACCTTGCCATTGCCATCGGTGTCGACCTCGCCGAAATGGTCGGCCAGTTCCGGCAGGCCGGCCTTGAACTCGTCCGCGGTGAGTTGCTCGTCGTGGTCGATGTCGGCCTTCTGGAACTCCGCCAGGGTGCGGTGGTAGAGGCTGTTGGGCGCCGCGCGCCGGGGCTGCTCGGCGCAGGCGGCGGCAAGCAGGGCGGCGCACAGCGCAAGCAGGGGCACGGGGCGAATGGGAGCGGGCATGCGGCGTCTGGACAATGCGGGCGCTGACTTTTGCCACAGACCTGGGGCAAACGCAAAACCCTGCCGGCAGGCGCAGGCCTTACAATGGCGCATCCGCGCGCTTCCAGATCGATCCATGTCGTCCGAGAACAAACCCGGCTACACCCATTTCGGCTACGAGCAGGTGCCTGTCGGCGACAAGCAGAAGCGCGTCGCCGGCGTGTTCACCTCGGTGGCCCACAAGTACGACCTGATGAACGACCTGATGTCGATGGGCGTTCACCGCATCTGGAAACGCTTCGCCATCGATCTGGCCGGCGTGCGCCCCGGCGAGAAAGTGCTGGACGTGGCCGGCGGCACCGGCGACCTGACCCGCGAATTCGCGCGCCAGGTGGGCCCCAAGGGCATGGTGGTGCTGTCCGACATCAATGCGGCGATGCTCCAGGAGGGCCGTGCGCGGCTGGCCGACAAGGGCATCGTCGAGGTGCCGGTGGCGCAGCTCAATGCCGAGAAGCTGCCGTTTCCGGACGGCAGCTTCGACCTCATCACCATCGGCTTCGGCCTGCGCAACGTCACCGACAAGGATGCCGCCCTGCGCTCGATGACGCGCTGCCTCAAGCCGGGCGGAAGGCTCATGGTGCTGGAGTTCTCCAGGCCGCTGAGCCAGCCGCTGTCGAAACTCTACGACCAGTATTCCTTCCGGCTGCTGCCGCTGATGGGCAAGCTGGTGGCGAACGACGCGGACTCCTACCGTTATCTCGCCGAGTCCATCCGCATGCATCCGGATCAGCAGACCCTCAAGGGCATGATGGAAGGCGCCGGTCTGTCGCGCGTACAGGTCTACAACCTCACCGGCGGCATCGTCGCGGTGCACCGGGGTTTCCGCCTCGAATGAGCACACCGATCCACGAGGCGCCGCAGTGAGCGCGCCGGCCCTGTTGTGCGCCGGGCTTGAGGTCGCGCTCAACCGCTACCTCGCGCTCGAACCCGAGGTGCTCGACGAGTGCGCGACCTTGTCGGGCCGCGGCATCGCGCTGCGCCTGCTGGGCCTGGGCTGGACCTTCGTGATCGAATTCCACGGCGGCGGCGTGCGCGTGCTGCAGGACAGCGAGCGCGCGGCCGACGTCACCGTCAGCGGCCCGCCGACGCTGCTGCTGCGGCTCGCCTGGAAAACCGCGAGCGGCGCCGGTGGCGTTCCCGCCGGGCTCGATGTCGACGGCGATACTGAGCTGCTGGCGCGCTTCAACCGCATGCTGGCGCGCGTCGGATTCGATCCCGAGGAACTGCTGGCCAAGTTCTTTGGCGGCACCGCCGCGCATCGTCTCAACCAGGGTCTGCAGAAATTCCTCGGCTGGGGCCGCCGTGCCGCCGACACGCTGACGCTGGACACCGCCGAGTACCTGCGCGAGGAGACCCGCGACCTGGCGCGCGCCAGCGACGCGGCCGAATGGATGGACGAGGTCGATAGCCTGCGCGATCGCGTCGACCGTTTCGAGGCGCGGCTGGAAAAATTGGAGCGCTCGGCATGAGCCAGCTCTCCGCCGGCCGCCTGCGACGGCTGTGGCAGATCCATCGCGCCGTGCGCAAATACGGCCTGATGGAGTTTGCCGACGGCAAGCCGCGCGGCACGCGTCCCCGCGGCGAGCGCCTGCGCGAGGCGCTGACCGAACTGGGCCCGGTGTTCGTCAAGCTGGGGCAGGCACTGTCGACACGCCCCGACATCATCCCGGCCGACATCGCCGGCGAACTGGCCAAGCTGCAGGACCAGGTGCCGCCGTTCCCGGGCGACGAGGCACGCGCCATCGTCGAACGCTCGCTGGGCAGGCGCATCGACGACGTGTTCGGCGAATTCCAGACCGTACCGATGGCCTCGGCTTCGGTGGCGCAGGTGCATGCCGCGCGGCTCAAGCCCCAGGGCGAAGGCGATCCGGGCTTGGAGGTGGTGGTGAAGGTGCTGCGGCCGGGCATCGAGCACGTGATCCGCAGCGACATCCAGCTGCTGCACACGCTGGCGGAACTGGCCGAGAAGTTCTCCGAGGACGCCCGCCGCATCCGTCCGCGCGCCATCGTCGACGAATACGAGAAGGTGATCTTCGACGAGCTGGACCTGATGCGCGAAGGCGCCAACGCCTCGCTGCTGCGCCGCAACTGGCTGGGCTCGGAGCTGATCTACCACCCGGTGGTGCTGTGGGACTACACGCGGCCGGATGTGCTGGTGATGGAGCGCATCCACGGCATCTCGATCCGCGAGCTTGACCGCCTGCGCGGCCTGGGCGTCGATTTCAAGGTGCTGGCCGAGCGTGGCGTCGAGATCTTCTTCAAGCAGACCTTCCGCGACAATTTCTTCCACGCCGACATGCATCCGGGCAACATCTTCGTGGATGCCAGCAATCCCAGGAAGCCGAGTTATCTGGCGGTGGATTTCGGCATCGTCGGCATGCTCACCCCCAGCGACCAGCGTTACCTGGCCGAGAATTTCCTGGCCTTCTTCAACCGCGACTACCGCCGCGTTGCCGAGCTGCACGTCGAGAGCGAATGGGTGCCGGAGGGCACGCGCGTCGAGGAGTTCGAGGCGGCGATCCGCACCATCTGCGAGCCGATCTTCCAGCGGCCGCTCAAGGACATTTCCTTCGGCTTCTTCCTGCTGCGCCTGTTCCAGGTGGCGCGGCGCTTCAACTACCAGGTGCAGCCGCAGCTGGTGCTGCTGCAGAAAACCCTGCTCAACATCGAGGGCCTGGGTCGCCAGCTCTACGACGAGCTCGACCTGTGGAAGACCGCCAAGCCGATCATGGAAGAGTGGATGCGCAATCGCATCGGCCCGGCGGCGATGCTGGAGAAAGCGCGCGCCGGATTCCCGGCGCTGGCGGACACGCTGCCGCAACTGGCGCACCGCGCCCTGCTGCAGCTCGAACGCGGCGAGGGTCTGGGCGGCGGCGCCGGCAACCGGCGCCTGCTGCTGGAGCTGAAGGAAGAAGTGCGGCGCGCCAACCGGCGCAACGTCTTCGTGCTGGCCGGCAGCGCCTGCATGGTCAGCGCCGCGCTGATGTTCGGCCTCGACGGCTACCGGCCGGTGCTGGCCGCAGGCGTGCCGGTGTGGTCGTGGGCCTTTGGCCTGGTCGGCGCGTTGTGCTGGCTGCGCGCGTTCAGCAACCGCCCGTGAATGACCCAAGAAAAAGGCCCGCTCAGCGGGCCTTTTCGTTGCGCTTGCGCAGGCTCAGTTGCCGCGGGCGATGACCAGGCCCTTGAGCAGGTTCAGCGCCTCGTAGAGCTGGTAGTCGCTCTCGGCGAGCTGCTGCTGATCCTTGGCCTTCTTGTCCTTGTCCTTGGCATCGGCTGCCGCCTTGGCGGCGGCCTCCTTCTTCTCGTTCTCGTTGTGCAGGCTGCCCTTGAGGTCGGCTTCCTTGATCGGCTCCAGCAGGCCATCCTGCTGATCGTCCTTGGCCACCTTGAGCGAACGCAGCGTGACGTCGGGCTCGATGCCCTCGGCCTGGATCGAGCGGCCGGAGGGCGTGTAGTAGCGCGCCGTGGTCAGCTTGATCGCGGCATCGTTCTGCAGCGGCATGATGGTCTGCACCGAGCCCTTGCCGAAGGTGCGCGAGCCCATCAGCACCGCGCGCTTGTCGTCCTGCAGCGCGCCGGCGACGATTTCCGAGGCCGAGGCCGAGCCGCCGTTGACCAGCACCACCAGCGGATGGCCGTTGAGCAGGTCGCCCGGGGTGGCGGTGAACTCGCGGGTGTTGGCCGGATCGCGACCCTTGATGCTGACGATGGTGCCCTTGTCGATGAAGGCGTCGGAGACTTTCACCGCGGCATCGAGCACGCCGCCCGGGTTGTTGCGCAGGTCCAGCACCAGGCCCTTGAGGTCGCCGCCGGCGTCCTTCTTGAGCTTGAGCAGTTCCTTGTTGAGGCTGTCGCCGGTGTCGACGGTGAAGCTGCTGATGCGCAGATAGCCCAGTCCCGGTTCGAGCATGCGGCTGCGCACGCTGGCCACGGCGATCACGTCACGCTTGAGGTCGAGCACCAGCGGCTTGTCGGCACCTTCGCGCACCAGGGTCAGCTGGATCTTGGAGCCGGGCGCGCCACGCATCTTCTGCACGGCGTCGGTCAGCGTCAGGCCCTTCACCGGCGTGTCGTCGATCTTGACGATGAGGTCGCCCGGCTTGACGCCGGCCTTGGCCGCCGGCGTGTCGTCGATCGGCGACACCACGCGCACGAAGCCGTCCTGCATCTGCACCTCGATTCCCAGGCCACCGAACTTGCCGGTGGTGACGATGTTCATGTCCTTGAACTCGTCCTTGTCCAGATACGCCGAGTGCGGATCGAGGCCGGCGAGCATGCCGCGCACCGCGTTCTCCAGCAGCGTCTTGTCGTCCACCGGTTCAACGTAGTCGGACTTCACGCGGTTGAGAATCTCGACGAAGGTCTGCAGGTCCTTGACCGGCAGCGTGTCGACATTCTTGTCCTTGTCGGCGAACACGCCGTGGGTGAGGGTGATGGACGCGCCGAGGACGACGCCAGCCGCCAGGGCGATGGAGGTGCGGGAAAAAAGAGACATGAAGGAGGGTGTTTTCAGTAGGGTTTTGAAGATAGCACATAGACCGCCGCCGCCGAGGCGCGTTCACGGCATGCCGGAGCAACGTCGCAGGAGGCACCCGCCGTGTCCGGCGGAGTCGGCAGAGCTGTTAATGAATATTGATCGATTCATTTTTCATTAAATATTAGGTAACAAGCTTTCCGGCGCTCCGGTCGGGAGCGGGTGGCGTTCCGCGGCCTATTTTCCGAGCCAGAGCTTGGGATTGATCGGCTCGGTGCCCTGGCGGATCTCGAAGTAGAGGCCGGGCTGTTCGTAGCCGCCGGTGCTGCCGACCCTGGCGATGGTGTCGCCCGGATGCACCTGCTCGCCGACCTGCCGGTCGACGCTGTCGTTGTGGCCGTAGAGCGAGAAGTAGCCGCCCTCGTGCTCGAGGATGATGATCAGGCCGTAGCGCTGCAGCCAGCCGACGTAGGCGACGCGACCGCCGGCCACGGCGCGCACCGGCGCGCCTTCCGGCGCGTCGATCCAGAGGCCGTTCCAGCTCAGGCGTCCGCCGGCCTTGGCCTCGCCGAAGCTCGCCAGCAGCTTGCCGCGGATCGGCCACGGCAGCCGCCCCTTCATCTTGGGAAAAGGCCGGGCGTCGCCGAAGTCGGTGGACAGGTTGGCCAGCGCCTCGCGCAGCGACTTGAGCAGCGACTGGATCTGCTGCTCGTTGGCGCGCAGCTGCTTGATCTCGTCGAGCTCGTTGCTGATGCGCTCGTTGATCGCGCGGATGGTCTCGCCACGGGCCGAGCGGGTGGTTTCCAGCGCCGCCAGCGTCTTCTGCTGGCGATCCTTGAGCCGGAGCAGGTCGGCGTTCTGCTGCGACAGGCGATCCTGCAGGGTCGAGAGCTTGTCGAACTGATCGTGAATCCTGACCACGTAGTCGGTGCGCGCGCGGTTGAGATAGTCGTAATAGGTCGAGACGCGGTCCATCTTCTGGGCGTTGTCCTGGTTGAGCAGCAGGCGGATCTGGCCGCGCTCGCCGATCATGTAGGCGGCGCGGATCTGCTGCGCCAGCGCGTGCTTGGCGTCGTTGAGGCTGCGCTCGACGCGGGCCTGTTCGTCGCGCGTGGCGCGGATCTTGCGCTGCTGCTCGCCGAGCAGGCCGGCGATCTCGCGCAGCCGGCCCTTGGTGTCCTGGATCTGCTTTTCGGTGCTCTCCAGCTCCTGCCGCAGGCTGTCCTGGCGACCGCGCTCGTTTTCGATTTTCTGGTTCAGCGCCTCGATCTTGCCCTGCACGCGCTTGAGCTCCTCGCTGGACTGGCGCAGGCGGGCGTCGTTGTCCTGCGCCAGCGCGGGCAGCGCCAGCAGCAGGGCGGCGATCAGTGGCAGCAAACGGATCATGCGATAATGGTAAAGGAGTTTTCGACCGTTCATCGCAATGCAAGCCTATCTGCAATTCGTCTCAAACCATCTGCTGCTGTTCGTCGCGCTCGGCGTGGTGATCGCGCTGCTGATCGCCAACGAGATCCACGGCCACCTCACCGGCGGCAAGCGCCTCGGCGCGATGGCGGCGGTGCGCCTGATCAACGACCGCGACCCGCTGATCATCGACGTGCGGCCGGCGGCGGATTTCAAGCGCGGGCACCTGCTCAACGCGGTCAATCTGCCGCTGACCAAGCTCGAGGAGCAGATCGGTCAGATCGCCCGCGAGAAATCGCGGCCGGTGCTGGTCTATTGCGCAATGGGCCCCAGCAGCGTGACGGCGGTGGAGAAACTGCGCAAGAATGGCTTCGCCGAGGCGTATCCCCTCAGCGGCGGTATCAACGGCTGGATCGCCAGCAGCCTGCCGGTGACGGCCAAGTAAAGGAACCGTGGTGTCGGAGTCGCACGCATGAAACGGGTGCGGATGTATACGACGGGCATCTGCCCGTTCTGCACGATGGCCAAGCGCCTGCTGCAGCAGAAGGGCGTCGCCGTGGAGGAAGTCCGCGTCGACGAGGACGCCGCGCGGCGCGAGGAGATGACGCGCATCACCGGGCGCCGTACCGTGCCGCAGATTTTCGTCGGCGATACGCACGTCGGCGGTTATGACGACCTCTCGGCGCTCAACCGCGCCGGCGGTCTCGATCCGCTGCTCAAAGACTAAGAACAACGATCAGGAAACATGGCTGAGAACCCGAACAACCCGGCGGACCGACAGGTCCTGCTGCAGAAGATCTACCTCAAGGACGCGTCGCTGGAAGTGCCGCTGGCGCCGCAGGTGTTCACGCGCCAGTGGCAGCCGCAGCTCGACGTGCAGGTCAACACGCAGGTCGCGCCGCTGGGCAACGACGCCTACAACATGGTGCTGTCGGTGACGGTCACCGCCAAGCTCGGCGAGGACGTGGGCTTCCTGGTGGAAGTGCACCAGGCCGGCGTCTTCACCATTGCCGGCTTCGCCGAGGCCGAACTCGGCACGGTGCTGGGCGGCTACTGCCCGGGCCTGCTGTTCCCGTTCGCGCGCGAAGCGGTGGCCGATCTCGTGCAGCGCGGCGGCTTCCCGCAGTTGCTGTTGCAGCCGATCAACTTCGACGCGCTGTACCTGGAGCATCAGCAGCGCGCGCAGGCCGGAAAGGCCGATCATGCCGCAGCCGCCGCCAAGCTCAACTAGCGCCGCCATCGCGGTCCTCGGTGCCGGCTCTTTCGGCACCGCGCTGGCGGTCCACCTGGCGCGTCGCGGTTCGCAGACGCTGTTGTGGGGGCGAGATGCCGCGCGCATGGCGGCGATGCAGGCGTCGCGCGAGAACCGGCAGTACCTGCCGGGCTGCGCCTTTCCGGTGAAGCTGGAGGCGCTGTCCGATCTCCACGCCGCGGTGACCGGCGCCGAAGACCTGCTGGTGTCCACGCCCAGTCATGCGCTGCGCGAGACTCTCAACACGATCAAGCCCTGGCTGCGGCCGGGGCAGGGCATCGCCTGCGCCTGCAAAGGCCTGGAGCCCGGCACCGGCAAGCTGGTGCACGAGGTGATCGAGGACGCCGTCGGCACCACGCATCCGCTGGCGGTGATTTCCGGCCCGACCTTCGCCAAGGAACTCGGCATCGGCCTGCCGACGGCGGTGACCATCGCCTCGCGCGACGAGGCGTTCGCCGAAAAGCTCGCCAGCCTGTTCCACGGCGATGGCTTCCGCGCCTACACCGCCGACGACCTGCCGGGCGTCGAGATCGGCGGCGCCGCCAAGAACGTGATGGCCATCGGCGTCGGCATCGCCGACGGCCTCAACCTCGGCGCCAACACCCGCGCCGCCATCATCACCCGCGGCCTCGCCGAGATCATGCGGCTGGGCGAGGCACTGGGCGCGAAACCTGAAACGTTGATGGGCCTGTCCGGCATGGGCGACCTGGTGCTGACCTGCACCGACAACCAGTCGCGCAACCGCCGCATGGGCCTGCTGCTGGCGCAGGGCAAGAGCGTGCCCGAGGCGATCCAGGAGATTCAGCAGGTGGTCGAGGGGGTGAAGGCCGCCCCGACGGTGCTGGCGCTGGCGCGCAAGCTCGGCGTGCAGATGCCGATCACCGAAGCAGTGAGCCTCGTGCTGCAGGGCCAGATTTCGCCGGTGCAGGCGGTGCGCCTGCTGGCGACGCGGCCACAGAAGGCCGAGTCCGAATAACGCGGTGCTCAGGCGGCGAAATCGCGCTGCCGCCAGGCCTCGTACACCGCCACCGCCACCGCGTTCGACAGGTTGAGGCTGCGGTTGCCCGGCCGCATCGGAATGCGCAGGCGCTGACCCTCGGGCAGGCGCGCCAGCACCTCGTCGGGCAAGCCGCGGCTCTCCGGGCCGAACAGCAGCACGTCGCCATCCTGGTAGCTCAGCGCGTCATGCCGTGTGCTGGCCTTGGTGGTGAAGGCCAGCAGCCGCGCGCCCGGCAGCGTGCCGAGCAGGGCGTCGAGCGAGGCGTGCTGCCGCACCTCGGCGTACTCGTGATAGTCGAGCCCGGCGCGGCGCAGGTCGCGGTCGTCCATGCGAAAACCCAGCGGGTGGATCAGGTGCAGGGCGGCGCCGGTGTTGGCGCAGAGGCGGATGACGTTGCCGGTGTTGGGCGGAATTTCCGGCTGGTAGAGCGCGACATGGAGCATGCGTGCCACTATAAGCGTCCCGCACTTGATTGACAGCTTTGGGAATGCTGCCTAAGCTGCTGACGTGCTTGAAAAACCCCTGGGGACGCCATGAAGCTCACCACTGCCCTGCTCGCTGCCGCGTTGACGTTCTCGTCCGCCGCGGCCTTCGCCGACGATCCCCGTGGCGTCATCAATGACGAGCCGTCGGCAACGGCGATGGCGGCCGACCTGTTGATCGTGCGCCCGGTGAGCCTGGTGGCCACCGTGATCGGCGCCGGTCTGTTCATCGCGCAACTGCCGCTGTCGATCGTGATGGGCGTGCCCCCGGCGGAGCCCGCCAAGAAACTGGTGGCCGAGCCGGCCGCATTCACCTTCCGTCGCCCGCTGGGCCACATGGATTGAACCCTGCAGCATCGCATCCCAAACCGCCGGCGCGAGCCGGCGGTTTTTTTGTGCCCGCGCTGCGGCCAGCACGGCCTGGATGCCACCCGCTCTGCACCGAAAGCGGCGACAAGATGTTTTAAAATATTTAACGAATTTAAATTCGTTAAATATTAAATAACACTCTACCGGATTATTGCCGGCAGAGCGGGTGGTGCGATTGCGGCGTCTCCCGACGCGCGCCGGGCCTCAGCGCAGCACGCGGCCCTCGCTGTCGAGCACCTTGACCTCGCCGATGCCGAGTTTGCGGATCGGCTCCTCGATCTTGGCGAGGTCGCCGACCACGATCCAGGTCAGCGCATCCGGATGCACCAGCCGCGATGCCACCGCCTGCAGACGCTCCGGCGTCAGCGCCTGCAACTGGCCGACGATGTCGTTGTAGTAGGTGTCCGGCAGGTGATAGGTCAGGATGTTGGCGTAGGACGCGGCGATGTCGCTGGCGCTCTCGTTTTCGCCCGGCAGGCTCAGCGCGATGCTGTCGCGCGCGAAGTTGAGTTCCTCGCCGCTCAGCGGCCTGCCGCCGATCAGGTCGCGCAGTTCCTTCTGCACTTCCTGCATCGCCGGCGCGGTCTTGTCGGTCTGCACCGGCGCGTAGGCGAAGAACGGCCGCTGGCCCTTGGCGTTGTTCAGCACGGTGAAGGCGCCGTAGGCCCAGTGCTTGTCCTCGCGCAGGTTCATGTTCATGCGCGACACGAAGTTGCCGCCCAGCGCGGTGTTGACCGTCACCATCGCCAGGTGATCGGGGTCGCTGCGCGGCGGCGCCAGCTCCGCCGCCAGGATCAGCGATTGCTCGGCGCCCGTGCGGTTGACCAGGAACACGCGCGGTTTGTCCGGCAGCGTCGCCGTGGCCAGATTCTTCTGCGGCAGCGGTTCAGCCGGCGCCCGCCAGTCGCGCAGGCGCGCTTCCAGCATCGGCTTGATCTGCGCCAGGGTGGTGTCGCCGACGATCAGCAGCGTGGCGTTGTCCGGCCGCACCCAGCGGCGGTAGAAGGCCTGCAGTTCATCGCGCGTCATCGAGTTGATGCTGTCCTCGGTGCCGTTGCCCGACAGCGGATTGGCATAGGCATGGCCCTCGCCGTAGATCAGACGTGGATAGATGCGCGAGGCGATGCCGTAGGGCTGCGAGCGCTCCTGGCGGATGGCGGCGGCGAACTGCGGCTTGATGCGCGCGATCTCCTTGTCCGGGAAGGTCGGGTTGAGCAGGATGTCGCTGAACAGTTCCAGTGAATCGCCGAGCCTGGGCGTCAGCGCGTTGAGCGAGATGTACGAAGTATCCAGCGTCGAGCCGGCGCCGACCTGCGCGCCCAGTTCCTCGGCGCGCGCCGCGATCTGCAGCGAATCGCGCGTCCGCGTGCCCTCGTCGATCATGCCCAGTGCGAACTTGGCGGTGCCGGGCTTGGCCAGGCTGTCGGCGGCATAGCCGGCATCGACAATCAGCTGCAGCTGCACCACCGGTGCGCTGTGGCGCTCGGCGAGTACCAGCTTGAGGCCGTTGGACAGCGTGTCGCGCTGCAGCGGCGGCAGGGACAGCGCCGGCGGCGTGGTGGTGGCGGGCAGCTGGCTGCGGTCGGCGCCGGTGCTGGCCGCGGCGTACTCGGGGAAGGGCGCGACCTCGAGCACGAACACGCCGTCGGAGAGCCACTGCCGCGCCACGTCGCGCAGATCGGCGGCGCGGGCATCGCGCATCCAGTGCAGCCGCTGCTGGTAGTGGTCCGGGCTGCCGCCATAGACCTGGCTCTGCGCCAGGATGTACGACTTGCCGCCGAAGCCATCGACGCGCTCGGCGCTGCGCACGAAGGCGGCGTATTCGGTGCTGCGCGCGCGCGTCAGTTCCTCAGCGGTGGGACCGTCCTTGAGAAAGCGCGCCAGCTCTTCATCCACCGCCTGCTCGATGCGCGCCAGCGGCACGCCCGGCTTGGCGGTGGCGGTGATCTGGAATTGCGAGCCGATCTCGAACGGGCCGATCGAGGCCGAGACGTCGGTGGCGATCTGGTCGTCGTAAACCAGCCGCTTGTACAGGCGGCTGTTCTTGCCGCCGGCCAGCACGTCGCTGGCCATGTCGAGCAGGGTGAAGTCGCGCGTGGCGATGCCGGGGATGTTCCAGGTCTTGTAGAGCCGCGCCTGCGGCACGCGGTCGGCCATCGTCGCGCGGTGCGTGCCGCTCATCTTGGCGACCCAGGCCTGCTGATGCTTCACCGTCGGGCCGGGGGCGATGTCGCCGAAGTACAGCTCCACCTTCTTCTTCACCGCCTCGGTATCGACGTCGCCGGCGATCACCAGCACCGCGTTGGCGGCCCCGTACCAGGTCTTGAACCAGTCCTTGACGTCGTCCAGCGAGGCGGCGTTGAGGTCCTCCATGGAGCCGATGGTGGTCCAGGAATACGGATGGCCCGCCGGATAGGTGTTGGCGGCGATCACCTCGTCGACCTTGCCGTAGGGCTGGTTTTCGTCCTGGCGCTTCTCGTTCTGCACGACGCCGCGCTGCTCGTCGAGCTTCTTCTGGTCGATGGCGCCGACCAGGTGCCCCATGCGATCGGATTCCAGCCACAGCGCGAGGTCCAGCGCCGAGGTCGGCACGTTCTCGAAGTAGGTGGTGCGGTCGTACCAGGTGGTGCCGTTCATCTTGGTGGCGCCGGCCGGTTCCAGCGGACGGAAGTAGTCGTCGTCGTAGTGCTCGGAGCCGTTGAACATCAGGTGTTCGAACAGATGCGCGAAGCCGGTGCGGCCAGGGCGCTCGTCCTTGCTGCCGACGTGGTACCAGACGTTGACCGCGACGATCGGCGCCTTGTGATCCTCGTGCACGATCAGGGTCAGGCCGTTGCCGAGCACGAACTTCTGGTAGGGGATGACGATGTCGGGCAGCGCCTCGCGCGGCGCCGCAGGGACGGCCTGGGCGGAAAAGGCGCAAAGCGCCGCCAGCGCGGCGAGAAAATGGCGTCTCATTGGTTCCCCCGGAGGTGATGCCGCAGAATATATCGGCAATGAATGCTCAGACGCCAAAAGCAGCGGCCGGTTCCGCGGGTCGCGTCGCGGTCGATCCCGCCACGCAGCGTCTGCGTGGCGCGCGCTGGCTGCCGTCGCCCAACTTCGACGAGCGGCCCGATCCCGCGGATGTCTCTCTGCTGGTGATTCATGCCATCAGCCTGCCGCCGGACCGCTTCGGCGGCCCCTGGATCGATGACTTGTTCCTCAACCGCCTCGATCACGCCGCGCATCCGTATTTCGCCAGCCTGCGCGATCTCAAGGTCTCGGCCCACTGCCTGATTCGCCGCGACGGCGCCCTGACGCAGTACGTGGCGTTCGACCAGCGCGCCTGGCATGCCGGCAAATCGCAGTACCGCGGCCGCGAGCGCTGCAACGATTTCTCCATCGGCATCGAGCTGGAAGGCTGCGACCGCAAGCCGTTCACGCAGGCGCAGTACCGGCGCCTGACGCGCGTCACGCGAGCGTTGCTGCGGGCTTACCCGCGGCTCGCGCGCGACCGGATTGTGGGACACTCCGACATCGCGCCCGGCCGCAAGACCGATCCCGGCCCCCGGTTCGACTGGCCACGCTATCTCGCGGGACTCGACGCATGACCTTTCTCGGCATCTTGCTGGCGCTGGTACTGGAGCGCGCGCTCGGCCACTACGCGTGGTGGGGGCGGCCGGTGCTGTTTCTCGGTTACATGCGCGCGCTGCGGGCGATCCTGCCGCTGCCGCGTCTCTGGGCCTCGTCGTGGGCGCCGGCGCTGCTGCTGGCACCGCCGCTGGCAGCGCTGTACTACGCGCGAGGGCTGATCGACAGTCCCTTCCTCGACCTCATCGTCTCCGGCGGCGTCCTGTTGTTCTGCCTCGGGCCGCGCGACCTGTCCGAGGACGTGCACAGCCTGCTGGAGGCGCGCGCGCGCGGCGATCGCGAGGCCGCCTTGCAACTGTCGCGTGCCCTGTTGCGCGGGCCGCATGCCGACCCGACCCGCCGCACCCTGATCGGCGCGCTGTTCATCCAGTCGCATGAACGCCTGTTCGGCGTGCTGCTGTGGTTCTTCGCCGCAGGCCCGGTCGGCGCGTTGCTCTATCGCCTCGCCAGCCGCCTGCCGCGCGCGCTGAACGAGCAGGTGCCGGACTCCCGCGCCGCGCGCGCGGCGGAAACCCTGCACGATCTGCTGGCCTGGATTCCCGCGCGCGTCACCGCGCTGCTGTACGGACTGGCCGGCAGCCTCGACGATGCGCTGCGCGCCTGGCGCAACCACGCTTTCGGAGCGATGGAGCAATGGCGCACCGGCACCTGGGCGATCCTGGCCGAAGTGCCGGCGGCATCGTTGAGCGCCGAGGAGGCGGACGGCGCCGTCGCCGTGCCGGCAAATCTCGAAGAGAGCCTGGGCGAGGTGCTGCGCATGCAGCGGCGCGCCCTGCTGGTGCTGCTGGCTTTCTTCGCCTTCTTCGCCACCGGCGCGCTGATGCAATGACGCGGATCGTCTGGGCGCTGCTGCTGGCGGTCTGCACCGGGCTTGCCGACGCTGCCGAGCGCGTCGTCGTGCTGGCGCCACACCTGGCGGAACTGGCCTGCGCCGCCGGTGCTTGTGACCGCCTGGTCGGTGCCGTGACCTATACCGACTACCCGCCGCAGGCAGCGAAGCTGCCGCGTGTTGGCGATGCCTTCGCCGTCAATGCCGAGGCGTTGACGGCGCTGCACCCGGACCTGGTCCTGGCCTGGACCGGCGGGACACCGCAGGAAATCCTCGAGCGTCTGTCGGGGCTGGGCCTGCGGGTGGAGCCGGTGGCGATTCGCGGCCTGGCCGACGTGGCGGCCGCCATCGAGCGCGTCGGCGACCTGCTCGGCACGCCCGTTGCGGCGCGTGCTGCTGCGGCCGCCTATCGTCAGCGTCTGGCGGCGTTGCGTGAGCGCTACCGCGGCGCCCGCCCGCTGCGCGTGATGTACCAGATCGAGGCCGATCCGGCGTTCAGCGTCAACCGGCTGAGCCCGATCAGCGAGGCGATTTCGCTATGCGGTGGTGTCAACGTCTTTGCCGACATGCCGCAGATCGCGGCGCCGTTGAGCAAGGAGGCGGTGCTGGCCGCCGCGCCGGAGGTGGTGGTGTACGGCGAGGAAGATCGCGCCGACGACATCCGCCGCTACTGGCAGGCGTTTCCGCAGTCGGACGTGGTGCGTCGCCAGCGGCTCTACGCGGTGGATGCCAGTCTGCTGGCGCGGCCCTCGCCACGCGTGCTCGACGGGGTCGAGCAGCTCTGCGGCGTGCTGGCGCGCGCACGCGCCAGTGGCTGAACCGCCGCGTCGCGACGGCATGCGCTACGACGTCGTGGTCATCGGCGGCGGTGCCGCCGGCCTGATGTGCGCCGCGGTGGCAGGCGCGCGTGGTCGTCGCGTGCTGGTGGTCGAGCATGCCAACCGCGTCGGCAAGAAAATCCTGATGTCCGGCGGCGGCCGCTGCAATTTCACCAACCTGCACACTACGCCGGCGAATTTCATCTCGGCCAATCCGCACTTCTGCAAGTCGGCCCTGGCGCGCTACACGCCGCGCGATTTCATCGCCCTGGTCGAGCGTCATGGCATCGCCTACCACGAGAAGGAACTGGGCCAGCTGTTCTGCGACGAGTCCTCCAAGCAGATCGTGCGTCTGTTGCTGGACGAATGCGCGGCGGCCGGCGTGCGCATCGAGGTCAACTGCGCGGTGCGTTCGGTGCGGCGCGAGAGCGAGGACTTCGTCGTCGACACAGCGCTCGGGGCCATCAGCGCCGCCGCGCTGGTGGTGGCCACCGGCGGCCTGTCGATTCCCAGCATGGGCGCCACCGGGCTCGGCTACCAGCTGGCGCGGCAGTTCGGTCACACCGTGCTGCCGACGCGCGCGGCCCTGGTGCCGCTGACACTCAGCGGCACGCGCCTCGAGCACTACCAGGATCTCAGCGGCGTTGCCCTTCCGGCGGAGAGCCGCAGCGGCCGCCAGCGCTTCCGCGCCGGCCTGCTGTTCACGCATCGCGGCATCTCCGGGCCCTGCACCCTGCAGATTTCCTCGTACTGGCAGCCCGGCGCCGAACTGACCTACAACCTGTTGCCGGACCGGGAAGCGCTGCCGCTGTTGCAGGCCCTGCAGCGCGAGCGGCCGGCGGCGGAATTCCGCACGGTGCTGGCGGAGCTGCTGCCCAAGCGGCTGGCGCAGCGCCTGTGCGAGCTGCGTTTCGGCAGCAAGCCGATGCGCCAGTACCGGCCGGCGGAGCTGGCGGATATCGCCGCCGCGCTCGAAGCCTGGCCGATGGTCGCCAGCGGCACCGAGGGCTATCGCACGGCGGAGGTGACGCTGGGCGGCGTCAGCACCGACGAAGTGTCGTCGGCGACGCTGATGTCGCAGCGGGTGCCGGGCCTGTACTTCATCGGCGAAGTGCTGGACGTCACCGGCCATCTCGGCGGCTTCAATTTCCAGTGGGCCTGGGCCTCGGCGACTGCGGCTGGCAAAAGTCTGTGAAATCATCGGGTTGGTGACGCTGCCGCGTCCATACGGCGGAGGCGTGCGTAGTGTCGTCCGTTTGGGGTAGGCTAGCCCGCCATTTTTCCCAGGTCGCGGCCTACCGCGCCCGTCTTTTCCTAGCAAATCCGGAGAGTTTCTATGGGTCAGTACATCGCCCCCCTGCGCGACATGCAGTTTGTCCTTCACGAATTGTTGGGGCTTGAAGCCGAACTCAAAGGTCTCCCCGCGCACGCCAGCCTCGATGCCGATACCGTCAATTCGATCGCCGAGGAAGCGGCCAAGTTCACGCAGAACGTGACCTATCCGCTGAACCACTCGGGCGATGCCGAGGGCTGTCATTTCGACAAGGTCAGCGGCGTGGTCACCGCGCCCAAGGGCTTCAAGGAAGCCTACGCGCAGTACGTCGAAGCCGGCTGGCCGGCGCTGGCCTGCGACCCCGAGTACGGCGGCCAGGGCCTGCCGGAAGTGGTCAACAACGTGCTGTACGAAATGCTCAACAGCGCCAACCAGGCGTGGACCATGTATCCGGGCCTGACCCACGGCGCCTACGCCGCGCTCATTGCGCACGGCACGCCGGAACTCAAGAAGACCTATCTGCCGAAGATCGTCTCCGGTCACTGGACCGGCACCATGTGCCTGACCGAGGCCCACTGCGGCACCGACCTCGGACTGCTGCGCACCAAGGCCGAGCCGCTGGGCGACGGCAGCTACGCGCTGTCCGGCCAGAAGATCTTCATCTCCGCCGGTGAGCACGACCTCGCCGAGAACATCATTCACCTGGTGCTGGCGCGTCTGCCGGACGCACCGGCCGGCACCAAGGGCATCAGCCTGTTCATCGTGCCCAAGTTCATCCCCAACGCCGACGGCAGCATCGGCAAGCGCAACGGCATCAAGTGCGGCAACATCGAGCACAAGATGGGCATTCACGGCAATGCCACCTGCGTGATGAACCTCGACGGCGCCACCGGCTGGATGGTGGGCGAGCCCAACAAGGGCCTCAACGCGATGTTCGTGATGATGAACGGCGCGCGCCTGGGCGTCGGCATGCAGTCGCTGGGCCTGGCCGAAGTGGCGTATCAGAACTCGCTGATCTACGCCAAGGACCGCCTGCAGATGCGCTCGCTGACCGGCCCCAAGGCCAAGGACAAGCCGGCCGACCCGATCATCGTGCACCCGGACGTGCGCCGCATGCTGCTGACGCAGAAAGCCCACGTCGAGGCTGCGCGCGCCTTCACCTACTGGACCGGCCTGATGATCGACAAGTCGCATCACCATCCGGACGAGAAGGTGCGCAAGGAGATGGACGACCTCGTCGCCCTCCTGACGCCGATCGTCAAGGGCTTCATCACCGAGTACAGCTACATCAGCACCACCTATGGCATGCAGGTGTTCGGCGGCCACGGCTACATCAAGGAATGGGGCATGGAGCAGTACGTCCGTGACAACCGCATCAACATGATCTACGAGGGCACCAACGGCATCCAGGCGCTGGACCTCCTGGGCCGCAAGGTGCTCGGCGACATGGGCGCCAAGCTGACCAAGTTCGGCAAGATCGTCACCGACTTCATCAAGGCCAATGCCGACAACGAGGCGATGAAGGAATTCACCGGCCCGCTCGCCGCCCTCGGCACGGAAGTGCAGAAGGTGACGATGGAAGTCGGCCAGAAGGCGATGAAGAACCCGGACGAGGTCGGTGCGGCCTCGGTGCCGTACATGCACCTGCTCGGGCACTTCGTCTACGCCTACCTGTGGGCGCGCATGGCCAAGATCGCGCTCGACAAGCAGGACCAGGGCGACTTCTACAAGTCCAAGCTGCTGACCGCGCGCTTCTACTTCAGCAAGCTGCTGCCGGAGACGGCGATGAACCTGCAGCAGATCCGCGCCGGCGCCGGTTCGCTGATGGCGATGGAAGCGGCCCTGTTCTAAGCCGTTGCGAGTTTGAAAAAAGGCCGGGCACTGCCCGGCCTTTTTCGTGGCTGCGGCGGTCGGGCCGCAGGTCCCAGCTGATTCAGGTTTTCCGGGCGCGGCCGATATCAGGGTACCGGCGTTGTGCGACAGGCCGGGCTCCCTGGGTGCGTACCGCGACCGGCCATGCAGAAGATCGGAAAATTCGAACTCGGCCGGCTGCTGGGCAAGGGCGGGCAGAGCGCCGTCTATCTGGCGCACGATACCCTTCTTCAGCGCGACGTCGCGCTCAAGCTGCTGCGCCTGCGGCCCGATGCGCAGATGCAGCGAGACAGCCTGCTGCGCGAGGCGCGCACCGCCAGCCGCCTGCAGCATCCCCGGATCGTGCCGATCTACGAGGCCGGCGAGCATCAGGGCCAGGTCTACCTGGTGTTCGAGTACGTCGAGGGACGCACGCTGGACCGCCTGATCCGCGACGAGGGCGCGATCGACGCGCCGCGCGCCGCCGCGATCATGCGGCAGATCCTCGACGCCATCGCCCACGCGCACGCTGCCGGCGTGATTCACCGCGACCTCAAGCCCAGCAACATCCTGATCGACCGCGACGGACAGCCGCGGGTGATGGATTTCGGCATCGCCACGCCGGCCTCGCGCAGCGCCGGCGCCGAGGATGTGTACATCGGCACGCCGTCCTACATGGCGCCGGAGTACATCGCCCGACGGCTGGTGACGCCGCAATACGATGTGTTCTCCGCCGGCCTCATGCTGTACGAGATGCTGACCGGCGCGCGCGCCGTCGACGCCGGCAACACCTTCGAGGCCATGCACCGCATCGCCAACGCGCCGCTGGTCTTTCCGCCGGCGGTGATGGCGCATATCGCCGATGGCCTGCATGAGATCGTGCTGCGTGCCGCCGCCAAGGACCCGGCGCTGCGCTTCCAGACGGCCGAGCAGATGCGCGACGCGCTGGCGGCGTACCTGAATCCGGCGACGGACGCGGGCGCCAAGACGGCCAGCGACAGCGCCCAGAGCACGCTGGAGTTCCTGCTGCGGCGCATGAAGCTCAAGAGCGATTTCCCGGCGATGTCCTCGGCCATCGGCGCGATCCAGCGCATGACCCGCACCGACAAGGGCGACGTCAACCAGTTGTCGAACGTCATCCTCAAGGACGTCGCGCTGACCAACAAGATCCTGCGTCTGGTCAACTCCGCCTATTACCCGATGCGCGCCGGCAACGGCATCAACACCGTGTCGCGCGCGGTGGTGATGATGGGGCTGAGCGCGGTCAGCGGCGTGGCGACCTCGCTGCTGCTGTTCGAGCATCTCAAGGACAAGAAGCAGGCCGGCACCCTGCAGGAGGAGTTTCTCGGCGCCAACCTCAGCGCGATCATCGCCGCCGAACTGGGCGCGCGCCTGCGCATGAACGACACCGAGCTGGTCTACATCTGCGCGGTCTTCCACAACCTGGGCCGCCTGCTGGCGCACTACTATTTCCCGGAAGAGGCGGACACCATCGGCCGCATCGTGTCCAACGAGCGCTGCGACGAGGATGCCGCCGCGCGCCGCGTGCTGGGCATCAGCTACCAGGACCTGGGCATCGGCATCGCGCGGCACTGGGGGTTTCCGGATTCCATCGTCAACGGCATGCGGCGCCTGCCGGCCGGGCGCGTGACCGCGCCGAAAACGGCCGACGAAAAGCTGAGGCTGCTGAGTGCGATGGCGGGCGAGCTGCGGGGTGCGCTGGAACAGCCGGCGGCCGAGGGCCGCGCCGCGGCGCTGAACGGCATCGCGCAGCGTTATGGCGAGGTGGTGCCGCTGGGCAAGGAATCGCTGACGCAGGTGCTGGAGCAGTCGTCGAAGGGCCTGTCCGACCTCGCGACCACACTCAACGTCAACCTGCGCAAGACCCGCATCGGCGACAGCCTGCTGCGCGCCGCGAGTCCGGCGACCGCTGCGCCGGCGACGTCGACCGCATCACCGGTGACCGCGGACGGCGAGAGCGCACTGGCGGCCACCACGCGCCTCGAGATGCCGCCCGCCGGAGAGCCCGCGGCGACCGGCGCCACGAGTGAACAGCAGGGCCTGGAGATTCTCGCCGCCGGCATCCAGGACATCAGCCAGGCGCTGATCGAAGACCTCAACGTCAACGACCTGCTGCGCATCATCGCCGAGACCATTTTCCGCGCCATCGGCGTGCGGCGCGTGCTGATCTGCCTGCGCGACGGCCGCAGCAACCGCATGGGCGCGCGCTTCGGCTACGGCGAGCGTGTCGACGAGGTGCTGCCGGCGTTCGCCTTCAACCTCGCCGGCACCGACCTGTTCAACCTGGTGTTGTCCCGGGACGCCGACGTGCTGATTCACGATGCCGCCGCCGACAAGGTGCGGCGTCATCTGCCGGCGTGGTATCTGCAGCAGGTGGATGCGCCGACGTTCATCGTGTTCCCGGTCTGCGTCAAGGGCGTGCCGGTGGCGATGATCTACGCCGATCACGAGCGCGCGGGCGCGATCACCGTCTCGGAAAAGGAACTGGCCCTGCTGCGCACCCTGCGCAACCAGGCGGTGATGGCGATCCGGCAGGCGCGCTGAGCGCGCCGGGTGTCAGCGCGACCAGCTCACTTCCTGGCCGCCGTCGGCGCGCGCCAGCGTGCGCGCGATCACGAACAGCAGGTCGGACAGGCGGTTGGCATATCGCGGTGCGAACTCGTTGAGTGGCGCTTCGGCGTTGAGCGTCCACAGCGCGCGCTCGACGCGCCGCGCCACCGCGCGCGCGAGATGCGCGGCTGCGGCCGGCGCATTGCCGCCGGGCAGCACGAATTCCTTCAGCGGCGGCAGGTGCGCGTTGAGCGCCTCCACGTCCGCCTCCAGCCGCGCCACGTCGGCCTCGCCGATCAGCATCGCCGGCGGCATCGCCAGTTCGCCGCCGAGGTTGAACAACTCGTTCTGGATGCGCGCCAGCGGCGCACGCACCGTCTCCGGCAACGCATGCGCCAGCACCACGCCGAGATGGCAGTTGAGTTCGTCCACCTCGCCGATGGCGTGGATGCGTGCCGAGGATTTCTCGACGCGGTCGCCGGTGGCCAGGCCCGTGGTGCCCTGGTCGCCGGTGCGGGTGACGATCTTGCTGAGACGATGACCCATGTGCAGTGCCGATGATTTTTTGCAGTGTAACAGCCGGAAAAAGCGCCACCCGCTGTCGATAGTTGGCCGGGAAGAGTTGTTTAAAAATATATATCAAATAAAAATTTGATAGATAATTAATAACGATTTTCCCAGGCAAACCATCGACAGCGGGTGACGTCGCCGGGCGCCGCTGCCGCTGCCCGGCGCAGGTTCAGAAGGCGAAGCGCAGCGACAGGTTGCCGTTGGCGCCGGGCTGGCGATAACCCTTGGCGGTCTCGTAGCGCTTGTCCAGCAGGTTGTCGAGGCGGGCGTTGAGGCTGAAGTGCTCGTCGAGCTGCACGCCGCCGGACAGCGCCAGCAGGGCGTAGCCGCCGTCGCGACCGCCGACGTCGTTGCGCGGACCGCTGCCGAGCACGTCGAGCGCCAGATAGCCGGGGCCGAAGTGGCGCGCCAGCTGGCCGCTGACGCTGCGGCGCGCGCGGCGCGCCAGCACGGTATCGGTGGTGCGATCCACCGGGTTCTGCGCCACTGCGGAGAGGCGCGCCGACCAGTCGGCGACTTCGAGCTGGTAACTCAGCTCCGCGCCCTGATTGCGGTAGCGGTTGACGTTGACCGACAGGCAGTTGAAGTTGGCGTCGCAGACCACGTTGATCAGATCGGTGACGTCGCTGCGGAACAGGCGCAGGTCCAGCGCCTGGTGGGCGCCGAGGCGCTGCTTCAGGCCCAGCTCCAGGTTGCGCGCTTCCTCCGGCTTGAGCCTGGGATTGCCGCCGAAGCCGAAGCGGTCGCTGGCGTTGGGTGCACGGAAGCCGCTGCCGCCGCTGGCGATCAGACGCGTGGCGGCGAACAGGTCATAGCCATATTCCGCGTTCCATGACACGTGGCTGCCGAAGCTGCCGTAGTGACCGTAACTGACCGCGCCGAGCGCGTGATGCCGGCCGCGGTTGAGTTCATCCTGGGCGAACACGGTGTAGAGATTTTCGCCGTCGTGGATCGGCGTGCCGAAGGACAGCGCCTCGACCGTCTCGCGCGCGGCGGTTGCGCCGAAGCTGAGGCGGTTGGCCTCGCCCAGCGCCAGCACGTTGTGCCAGTCCGCCTGCGGCCGCTGGGTGCGCGCGAAATCGTAGGCGCCGAGAAAGTTGGGATTGAGCTGGCGGATGTCGTCGATCATGTGGCTCAGGCTCAGCGTGCTCAGCCAGTGGCCGGTGGGACGCAGCGACGCTTCGGTCTCGATCACGTGATTGCGGAAGTCCTGCGCCACCGGGCTGTTGCCGGCGCCGCAGAAATCCATGTATTGCGCCGAGCCCTGCGTGTTCCAGACGCGCGCGCCCAGTTCCACCGGGCCGGCGTGGGTGCCACCCTTGAGGTCGACGGTGCTGCGGTTATAGGCACGGTCCGGTCCGGCGCTGTCGCAGCTTGGGATGCCGTCGGTGGTGCTGTTCTGCGCGAACAGCGACAGGCTGTTGCCATTGGCGTCGTAGCGCGCGTCGCCGCTGATCTCGCGCGCGTTGAAGCTGCCGGCCTGCAGGCTGACATCGCCGCCGTTGCCGTGGCCGCGGGTGATGATGTTGACCACGCCGCCGATGGCGTCGGAGCCGTACAGCGTGGCGCGCGGGCCTTTGACGATCTCGATGCGCTCGATCATGTCGGGCGCGATGTTCTGCACCGCGCCGCCACTGCCGGTGGCGGTGTTGATGCGCACGCCGTCGACCAGCACCAGGGTCTGGTTGCTGTTGCCGCCGCGGATGAACACCGCGGTCTGCTGGCCGGGGCCGCCGGTGCGGCCGATATCGATGCCGGCGGTGAAACGCAGGAGATCGGCGATGTCGCCGGCCTGCGCGCGTGCGATCTCGTCACGCGTGATCACGGTGACCGCGGCCAGCGTCTCGGCCTCGGTCGAGGGCGTGCGCGTGGCGGTGACGACCACCGGATTCAGCGGGGTTGGCGGTGGGGCCTCGTCGGCGTGGGCAATGGCAGTAGCGAGCGAACAGGCGGCCGCAACGGCCGCGCAAAGCGGTGCTTTCATGAAGGGTCTCCCTCACCACGTCCCCGTGGTGCTTGTGACGGTGGGTGGACACAGGCCGGTCTCCGGACTCATGGGCTTTTCCGCGGCGCCTTCCCGGATCGCTCCAGTGGCGTGTGGCCGCTTCTTCCCATTTACCGTTGCGGGGGCAGTGCGAGCGTTTCACTCGCTTCCCGTTTCACCTCGCCTCGCGGCGAGACACCTGTGGCGCGCGCATTGTACGCGCGCCACCGATGCGACGTTGCACTGCGTTTGCAGTAGAGGGCCGGTATCATTGACGCCCCCTACCGAAGGTTAGCTCCATGTCCTGCGAATTCCTGCCCGCCGCCCTCGACGCCGCCCAGGCCGCCGCCGTGGTCATCCGCAAGGCCTACCGCGGCAATTTCGCGGTGAGCTACAAGGCCGACGCCAGCCCGGTGACCGAGGTGGATGTCGCCGCCGAGAAGGCGATCAAGGCCACGCTGAAGAAGTGCTTTCCCACGCACGGCTATTACGGCGAGGAGACCGGCCGCGAGCAGGCCGACGCCGAGTACCTGTGGCTGATCGATCCCATCGACGGCACCAAGGCCTTCGTGCGCGGCTATCCGATCTTCTCGGTGCAGATCGCGCTGATGCGGCGCGACCTCTCGCGCCCCGAGGAGCGCTCGGGTGAACTGATCCTGGGCGTGTCCTATGCGCCGTGCTGGAACGACGGGCGCGGCGAGATCGTGTTCGCCGAGAAGGGCCGCGGCGCCTGGCTGGGCGAGGAGCGCCTGCAGGTGAGCGAGGTGGAGACGCTGGACAAGGCGACGCTGTCCACCGGCAACATCGGCCGGCTGGCCAAGTCGCCGCAGTGGGCCGAACTGGGCCGCCTGATTCCGCAACTGCACCGCATCCGCGGCTACGGCGATTTCCTGCACTACCACATGCTGGCCAACGGCAAGATCGACGCCATCGTCGAGTCCGACGTCAACATTCTCGACATCGCCGCGCTGGCGGTGATCGTGCGCGAGGCCGGCGGCACCTTCACCGATCTCAACGGTGGACCGATCGGCCTCGACACCACCACGGTGCTGGCCACCAACGGCCGCCTGCACCGCCAGTTCGCCGGCCTCGCGCTCAAGTCGTAAAGGCGCGTCAACGCCGCGCGACGGCGCCCGTTACCTGGAGTGGTGGCACCCGCTCTGCCGGGGTGCGTGCGAGTTGTTGTGACAATTAATCTATAGAATTTAAAATAAATAGATAATTAATAACTCACGTCACGGTGCGAGACCGCAGAGCGGGTGCCAGCCTTTGCGGGATTTTTATGAGCCCCGGCGCGGTTTTACTACTGCCGCAACCCGGCTCGTCTGTTAGCTTCCCGCGCATTACAAGGCCGCCCCAGAGCGGTTCGGCATTCCAAATATCGTTCAGGGGGAGCGGGCATGCGACAGGATTTTCGCGGCATCCGGGTTTGGGCGGCGGCACTGGCGGCCGTCATGGCACTGGCGGGCTGCAGCCGCAGCGCGTCGGTGGGGCCGGCAACACAGGCGGCCGATGCCGCAGCGGCTTTTGCCGCGGGCAAGGGGGGCGGCGGCAAGACCTACCTGATCTGCGACCCGAACACCTTCCAGAAGGACGCGCTGATCGCGGTGTTCGACGCCCACGAGGGCGACACCATCCAGTTTTGCGCGGGTGAATTCGACTTCACCACCGGCCTGACGCTGACCGGCAAGCGCGGCATCACCATCAAGGGTGCCGGCATCGACAAGACCGTGCTGTCGTTCAAGAACAGCGACTCGCAGGACGGCATCAACATCAACCGCGTCACCGGCATCGTCGTGCAGGACCTGACGCTGTACGACGCGCCGGGCAATGGCCTGCGCATCTTCCGCTCCGACTACGTCACCGTGCGCGGCGTCAAGGTCGGCTGGAGCAATACCGACGATCAGTGCCCGACGCGGCCCACGTGCCCCAACTACGACGCCAGCATGAAGAGCTGGGTCAACAACGGCTCCTACGCGTTCTACCCGGTGCTGAGCCACCATATCTTCATCGAGAACTCGATCTCGGTGGGTTCATCGGATGCCGGCGTCTACGTTGGCCAGTCCAACGACATCCTCGTGCAGTTCACCGAGGCGTATCACAACGTCGCCGGTTTCGAGTTCGAGAACACCTACCGTGCCGAGTTCATCCACAACGTGGCGCACGACAACGTCGGCGGCTTCCTGGTGTTCGATCTGCCGGGCCGCGCGCAGTTCGGCGAGAAGAACGTCGTGCACTACAACAGGTCCTACAACAACAACGTGCCGAGCTTCGCGCCGCGCGGCGCCATCGTCGGCGACGTGCCCTCGGGCACCGGCATGCTGGTGCTGGCCTCCGACCAGCTGGAATTGCATGACAACGATGTCTACAACAACAACACCTCGGGCCTGATCATCGTCAACTACGGTCTCGCCGACGCCAACGAGCCGGCCACCAACTACGATTTCTTCCCCGAAGGCATCCACGTCTACAACAACACCTTCACCGACAACGGCGGCAGCCCGCAGACGCCGGACCTGTCCAAGGACAGCTGCCACGGCCTGCTCAATGGCCTGCCGGTGGCGCTGCCGACACCGCTGCCCGATCCCCTGGGTGGCATCGTCGCCGGCCTGCCCAGCATCAGCGACCTCAACAACCCGCTGTGCGTGAGCAACAACGCCACGCTGCTGCCGGCGGTGCTGGTGGCCAAGAACGCCGGCAAGTCGGCCCAGATCATCTGGGACGGCGCGCAGGACGCACCCAACAGCTGCAACGACTATCCGAAGGATCACTACGGCGTGCCGCTCAACCAGCCGGATGCCCAGGACGTGGATCGCTACGAGCCGCGCACCGACGAGCGCGGCCGTCCGAATCTCTACATCTACGATCCGATGCCGAGCTGCAAGTACAACAAGTGGAAGTTCAACGATCAGGGCGCGCTCAAGCTGCCCGAGAACGGCCTGTGCATCCAGGGCAACACGTTCAAGAAGACCCAGCCCACGACGCAGCTGGTGGACGACTATCTCAACGTGCACTTCGGCACGGCGGACCCCACCAACCCCGCCAACCTGGCGCCGGTGGATCACAACCAGCCGCAGGACTGTCCGACCCTGAGCGCGGGGTTGATTGCCACGCAGCTGGCGCCGCGGCTGGGCAGTTTCGCGCCCAATCCCGCCAACGATCCGCATCCCAGCGACGCGCAGCTGGCGCAGGTCTGCGCCGCCGGCGAGGCGGGCAAGATCAATTACGACGCGCTGGCGCGCTTCAACTGCCCGCTGCTGTCGAACTACGGCCTGTTCAAGAGCAACACCGATCCGACGCAGGGCGCCAGCGGCTTTGGCGTGCCCTACGATCTCAATACGATCCTGTTCTCCGACTACGCGGTGAAGTACCGCTTCCTGTTCCTGCCGCCGGACGGCAGCGGCAAGGTGCAGAAAGCGACCTACGAAGATCACAACCGCTGCGACACCATCACGATCTACAACTGCAACACCGCCACGCTGGGCTTCCCGGTCGGCACGGTGTTCGCCAAGACCTTCGCCTTCCGCAAGAACGGCAAGGATGACGTGATCGAGACGCGCCTCCTGATCAAGCGCCGTGACGCCAGCGGCAAGATCGCCTGGGTCGGCCTGCCCTACGAGTGGCAGAAGGACGCCAACGGCAATCTCACGCAGGCGGCGCTCAAGCTGGAAGGCGACGCGGTGGCGGTGAGCTACGACTACGACGATCCCGATCCGGCCGCGGTCGACGCCAACGGCAAGCGCCTGCACTACAGCGGCACGGTCGATCACTACGGCGTGCCCAACGCCGGCGCCTGCCTGCAGTGCCACGCCGGCGATGACCGCGAGCCGGGTGCCGCGCCCATCGGCCCGAAGGTGCGCAACATGAACAAGCTGCACGCCTACGAGGATGGCAGCACCGCCAACCAGCTCGCCTACCTGCAGAGCAAGGGCCTGCTGGACCTGCCGGATGATCCGTCCAAGCTCGAGTACATGCCGAAGTGGAACGTGCCGGGCGATACCGGCGAGACGCCCAACTCGCCGGGCGACATCCACAAGCGCGTGCGCGTGTTCATGGAAGTGAACTGCATGCACTGCCACAACCCGGCGGGCGGCGCGCAGAACTCCGGCCTGTCACTGGATGCCTTCGATGCCTTCGCGGCCGACAACAAGCACATGGGCGAGGGCCACGGCATCTGCAAGCCGCCGATCGCGGCGGGTCGCGCGGCGGATGTCGGCAACTACGACATCCAGCCGGGCGACGCCTCGCACTCGGTGCTGCCGTATCGCGTGTCGTCGGTGCAGCCGGGCATCCGCATGCCGCCGCTGGCGCGCACGGTGCAGGACAGCGAGTTCGTGAGCCTGGTCAACCAGTGGGTCAACAGCGTGGTCAGCACCTATGCCGATCCGAACGCCAACACCTGCGAGGCCAAGGGCGTGCCGCTGCCGATCAGCATGATGGTGCCGTTGAGCGGCCCGTAGGCAACCGCAAAGTCCGCATCCAGGGCCGGGGCAACCCGGCCCTGTTTTTTATGCGGCTCTGATTCGAAGGATGCTATCGTCGCGCCCTCGTTCGACCGGCAGTTCCGCATGACCGCGCCACATTCCCACGATCACGCCCACCCGCACGATCACGCACACGATCATGGGCACCGCCACGACCATGATCACGATCATGAGCATGCACACGACCGCCATCACCATCACGGCCATGGCCATGCGCACGTCCACACGGGCAGCGAGCGGCGGCTGTTGCTGGCGCTGCTGGCCACTGGCCTGTTCATGGCGGTGGAGATCGTCGCCGGCCTCCTGTCGCACTCGCTGACCCTGCTGGCCGATGCCGGTCACATGCTCACCGACACCATTTCGCTGGCGCTGGCCTGGGCGGCGATCCGCATCAGCCGCCGCCCGGCCGATGCGCGCCGCTCCTATGGCTATGACCGCGTGCAGGTGCTGGCGGCCTTCGTCAACGGCTTCACCCTGATCGCGATGTCGTTGTGGATCGTGGTCGAGGCGGTGCTGCGCTGGTTCAACCCGGTGACGGTGCTGGCGGGGCCGATGCTGCTGGTGGCGGTGATCGGGCTGCTGGTCAACCTCGTCGCCTTCGCCATCCTGCATGGCGGCGCCGAGGAGAATCTCAACATGCGTGGCGCCCTGATCCACGTCCTCGGCGACCTGCTCGGCTCGGTTGCCGCCATCGCGGCGGCGGCGGTCATCCTGTGGACCGGCTGGATGCAGGTCGACGCCCTGCTGTCGGCGCTGGTGGCCCTGCTGATCCTGCGCGGCGCCTGGCAACTGACGCGGCAGTCCGGGCATGTCCTGCTGGAGGGCGCGCCGGAGGGCTTCGACGCCTCGCGGCTGGAAGCGGAACTGCCGGGCCAGGTGGCGGGCGTCATCGACGTGCACCACATCCATGC
Source organism: Nevskiaceae bacterium (assembly GCA_008012115.1). Lineage (GTDB taxonomy): Bacteria > Pseudomonadota > Gammaproteobacteria > Nevskiales > Nevskiaceae > Stenotrophobium. The sequence continues at coordinate 9,319 of SSEB01000007.1, read as the reverse complement.
CTGGATGCTGAGCCCAGAAAAGAAGATGCTGACCCTGCACGCACAGGTCGATGCCGAGGCCGACGCCGACCGCATCACGCAGGAGATCACGGTGTATCTCGGCCGCGAGCATGGCATTGCCCATGTCACCGTGCAGATCGAGAAGCTGGTCTGCGCCGAGCGGCATCACTGAGCGCGGGAGCAGACCAGGCCCGCAGCATCACGGCGTCCGCAGCGGACGCCGATTGCGCACCGCCATTCGCCCGGCCGCGCACACGTCACTGTCCCGCACCAACAAAAAGGCCCGCAATGCGGGCCTTTTTTCGACGCAGGTGCGGCGTCAGACCGAGGTCTTCATCACCAGCTTGATGATCTTCATCGTCCAGTCGGTGTACGGCGCCCAGAACATCTTGGCGAGCATGAAGCGCGTGCGCACCACGGCGCGCTCGTGCGAGAAGGCCTTGAAACCGAAATGGCCGTGGCCGCTGCCGATGCCGCTGTTGTTGACGCCGCCGAAGGGCAGGCCCAGGTGCAGGAAGTGCACGACGCAATGGTTGATGCAGGTGCCGCCGGCACTGGTGTTCTTCATGATCTTGTCGATGTTGCGCTCGTTGCGGCTCCAGATGTAGAGCGCCAGCGGCTTGGGCTGGCTGTTGATGGCGCCCAGCACTTCATCGAGATTGCGATAGCTGATGATCGGCAGCAGGGGTCCGAAGATTTCCTCGCTCTGGATCTTGGCGTCCGCCGGGATGTTCTCGATCAGCGTCGGCGCGATGAAGCAGTCCTTTTCGCTGACGTCGCCGCCGAACACCACGTTGGCGCCGCGCTGCTTGGCGTCCTGCAGCAGCGTGCTGATGCGCTGGGTGTGGCGCTGGTTGACCACGCGGGCGAGGTAGGGGCTCTTCATCTGCGCGTCGCCGGTGGTGCCGTAGGTGCTGGCCAGCACGTCCTTGCAGCGCTCGACGAATTGCGCCTTCACCGACTCGTGCACGTAGATGTGGTCCGGCGCGATGCAGGTCTGGCCGTTGTTGGTGAACTTGCCCCAGAGGATGGTCTTGGCGGCGAGGTCGAGGTCGGCAGTGTCGTCGATGACGGTCGGCGACTTGCCGCCCAGTTCCAGCGTGACGCTGGTGAGGTGCTTGGCGGCGGCGGCCATCACCACCTTGCCGATGGCCGGCGAGCCGGTGAAGAAGATGTGATCGAAGGGCAGCGACAGCAGGGTGGTGGACACGCTGGCGTCACCCTCGAAGATGGCGACCTCGTCCTCGCTGAAGATTTCGCGGATCACCCGGCTCATCAGCGCCGAGGTGTGCGGCGTCATTTCCGAGGGCTTGATGATCGCGGTGTTGCCGGCGGCGATGGCCGAGATCAGCGGGCCGAAGCTGAGGTTCACCGGGTAGTTCCACGGCGAAATGATCAAGGCGCGGCCCTTGGGTTCGTACTGGATGTAGGCCTTGGTGCCCATCATCATGCGGGTCGGCCACACGCCCGTGGGCTTCATCCACTTGCGGATGTTGCGCATGGCGTCGTTGGCTTCCGCCACCACCGGCAGCACCTCGGTGAGATCCACTTCCGCCGGCGGCTTCTTGAAGTCCTGGTAGCCCGCTTCGCGGAACGCTTCCTGGTGCGTCAGGAAGGTGTCGCGCAGGCGCTTGATCTTGGCGATGCGCTCGTCGGCAGTCGATGAGCGCAACCGCAGCGCGGTTTCGCGCTGGCGCTCGAACACGCGGCGAATCTCCGCGTCATTGGACAGGCCGCTGTTGGCATTCGGCAAATAGGAAACGGCAGTATTCATAGTTTCTCCCCACGCGTCGCAGAATCGAACGAATGGTCAAGTATAAGCCGGTTTCGGGCGGAAAGGCCCCTGCGTCGTGCCACCCGCTAGTCGCCTGTCGCCGGGTCAAAAAGTTATAAATTATCACTCGATTTTTAAATCGATAGACAAAAAATAACTGCCTGGCGAGCCGCAGGCCGACGAGCGGGTGGGTCGTGCGGGGCGCCGCCGCAGGCTTCGCGACGCCCGGCGCAGGCGGCGAGAGGGGCCTGCGTATAATGGCGCCCTTTTCCAGCGCGCCCCGCTTGCCTCCCGCATGAGCGTCTCTCCCGCCGCGATTCTCGACGCCGGCCTCCGCGATCTGCGTCTCGACCTGCCCGGCGACACGCGCCGCCGCCTGCTCGCCTACCAGGACGAGCTGATCAAGTGGAACGCGGCCTACAACCTCACGGCGATCCGCGATCCCGCCGAGATGGTCGTCAAGCACCTGCTGGATTCGCTGGCCGTGCTGCCCCTGGTGCACGGACGCGTGCTGGACGTCGGCGCCGGCGCCGGCCTGCCGGGCCTGGTGCTCGCCATCGCCGAGCCCTCGCTGGCGGTGACGACGCTGGACAGCAACGGCAAGAAGGCGCGGTTCATGCGCCATGCCGCACGCAGCCTGGGACTGGCCAACGTGGCGGTGGTGGAAGGTCGTGTCGAGTCCTATGCGCCCGACCTCGGCTTCGACTGCATCGTCAGCCGCGCCTTCGCATCGCTGGCGGATTTCTTTGATAAAACCGCACATCTGCTCGCTGCCGGTGGCGTCTGGGTGGCGATGAAAGGCAAACTAGACGACCAGGAAATCGCCGGAATCCCGGCGAACGTCGGGATCAGGGAGACGCGCCGTCTGCGGGTGCCGGGCCTCAACGAGGATCGGCACGCGGTGATTGCCACACTTAAAAAATGACTTACATCATCGCGGTTGCCAACCAGAAGGGCGGTGTCGGCAAGACCACCACCTCGATCAACCTCGCCGCCTCGCTGGCCGCGACCAAGCGGCGCGTGCTGCTGGTCGATCTCGATGCCCAGGGCAACGCCACCATGGGCGTCGGTGTCGACAAGAGCGCCCTGCGCCGCACGGCGCGCGACGTGCTGCTGGAGCAGGCGCGTCCGGCGGAGGTGATCCAGCATTTGCCCGCGGTCGGCATCTCGCTGCTGCCGGCCAACGGCGACATGACCGAGGCCGAGATCAAGCTGCGCGACGTCGCCGCCGGCGACTTTGCGCTCAAGAGCGCGCTGGCCGAGGTCGCCGCCCAGTTCGACTACATCCTGCTGGATTGCCCGCCGGCGCTGTCCAAGCTCACCGTCAATGCCCTGGTTGCGGCCGACGGCGTGCTGGTGCCGATGCAGTGCGAGTACTACGCGCTGGAAGGTCTGAGCGCCCTGGTCGACACCATCAACAAGATCAAGCGCGTGATCAATCCGCGGCTCGAGGTCGAGGGCGTGCTGCGCACCATGTTCGATCCGCGCAACAACCTCGCCAACGACGTATCCGCGCAGCTCGTGCAGCATTTCGGCGACAAGGTCTATCGCACCATCGTGCCGCGCAACGTGCGCCTCGCCGAGGCGCCCAGTCACGGCCTGCCGGTGATGATTTACGACGCGCAGTCCAGCGGCGCCAAGGCGTATCTGGCCCTGGCCGGCGAGGTGCTGCGCCGCCACGACGGCGGCCAGCTCCGGCTCAGCGCCTGAGCGGAGGCGCGCCAGCCATGCGGGTGCTCATGCCGTTGCCGCGCCGGGACTTCGATCCCACCGAAGCCGCCGTGAGCTGGAGCCTCCTGCGCGAAGCCGGCCACGAACTGCTGTTCGCGACGCCGGACGGCGCGCCGGCGCAGGCCGACCCGATCATGATTTCCGGCGAGGGGCTTGACGCCTGGGGTTTCGTGCCGGGTTTGCGCAAGCTGCGCCTGCTGGGCCTGATGCTGCGTGCGCAGCGGCCCGCGCGCGAGGCCTACCAGCGCATGCAGCGCGACGAACACTATCTGCGACCGCTGCGTTACGACCAGCTCTCGCCGCAGTCCTGCGATGCGCTGTTGCTGCCGGGCGGACATGCCAAGGGCATGCGCGAATATCTTGAGGACACGACGCTGCAGGCTTTCGTCGCCGAATGTTTCGATGCCGGCAAGCCGGTGGCGGCGGTCTGTCACGGCGTGGTGCTGGCGGCGCGCAGCGTCTCGCGGAAAACCGGCAAGTCGGTGCTGCATGGTCGCAAGACCACGGCACTGACCTGGAAGCTGGAGAAGTCCGGCTGGGACCTGACGCGCTTTTTCGCGCGCTTCTGGGACCCGGACTACTACCGCACCTACGGCGAGCAGCCGGGCGAGGCGCCGGGCTATCGCGGCGTGCAGCAGGAAGTGACGCGGGCGCTGGCGCGACCGGAGGACTTCCTCGACGTGCCGGCCGACGCGCCGTCGCGCTTCCTGAAGGTGTCCGGCATGGCCCGCGATTCGCGCGAGGACGCGCGACCGGCCTGGGTGGTGCGCGACGGCGACTACGTGTCGGCGCGCTGGCCGGGCGACGTCCACACCTTCGCCAGCGTTTTTGCCGGCGTGCTCAGGGAATTTGAAGACCGTAACCGCAACAAGGCTGCAGGGGAACCAGTGTGAGCGTGAAGAAAAGAGGGTTGGGTCGCGGTCTCGATGCGCTGCTGAGCAGCGTGGGTACCGCGCCGGCGGCGGAGCCGGGCGACGACCTGCGCGAACTGGCGCTGGATCGTCTCGAACCCGGACGGCACCAGCCGCGCCGGCACTTCGACGAGGCGGCGTTGACCGCGCTCGCCGACTCGATCCGCGCGCAGGGCGTGGTGCAGCCCATCGTCGTGCGGCCTGCCGGCGCCGACCGCTACGAGATCATCGCCGGTGAGCGCCGCTGGCGCGCGGCGCGCATCGCCGGCCTGCAGCAGATTCCCGCCGTGGTGCGCAGCATGGATGAGCGCAGCGCCATGGCGGTGGCGCTGGTCGAGAACATCCAGCGTGCCGACCTCAACCCGCTGGAAGAGGCGGAGGCGCTGCACAAGCTGATCGAGGAGTGTGGCCTGACGCATCAGCAGTGCGCCGAGGCGGTGGGCCATTCGCGCGCCACGGTCAGCAACCTGCTGCGCCTGATGGAGCTCAACCAGGACGTGCAGGCCCTGGTGCGCGACGGCAAGCTGAGCCTGGGGCATGCCAAGGTGCTGCTGGGTGTCGAAGGATCGCGGCAGTCCTCGCTGGCCAAGCTGGTGGTCGATGGACAGCTCTCGGTGCGTGCCACCGAGTCCCTGGTGCAGGCCAAGCCCGGCGCGACGGCAAAGCCGGCCGCGGCGGCGCCGCACCGGCTGGAACAGGAACTGCGCCAGCGGATCGGTTTGCCGGTGCGGTTGCAGCAGAACGACAAGGGGCGCGGCAAGCTCACAGTGGCGTTCAAGAACCAGGCGGAACTCGACCGCCTGCTGCAAGCGCTGCGCTGATGGCGCCGGTGCTGTGGCCACGCCAAGATGGTCGGCAATCTTGATTGTTTATCGAAAAAATTAATTTTTTAAAACAATGCCCTGCGAACGAATTGCTGTCCGGTAGCGCGGGCAAACCGCAGGCCGTCGCATTCCTCTACAGCTGTAAAATCTTCGTTGACCTGAAAGGGGGCAATCAGTAAACTGCGCGCCCGCTGAGGCGCCTGCATGCCCGGCTGAAAGAATCCTCAGGTAGTTTCATAAGAATGTCCCAGCAAAACAGTTGGGGGGCGACGGTTGGCACGGCCATCGCGCTGCAATGGATCGTCATCCTGGTGTTCGCAGGCGCGGTGTGGTTGATCAGCGGCGATGCGGGAGGCCGGTCTCTGTTTTTCGGAGGCGCGGCGGTGGCGGTACCCAATGCCGTATTGGCGCTGTGGCTGACGCTGAGAGCGCGGCGCGCCGGCTCGGTGGGTGCGACCGCCATGATGATGGGGGAAATCATCAAGCTGGGTTTCACGCTGGCCGCCATCGTGATGGTGGTGCAGCAACTCAAGCCGGGCCTGTCATGGCTGGCGATGCTGGCCGGGGTGGTGCTCGCGCTCAAGGCGCAGTGGCTGGCGCTCTGGGTCACGCGGCGGTACTAGGTGGTTACTGAACAGGTTGCAGACAGACATGGCCGTTGAGAACGCAGAACAGGTTGCTGAAGGCGCCGAGCAGGCGATGACTCCCGCCACGTACATCGGGCATCACCTGACGTTCTTGAATCATCCGGTCGGCCAGGGCAATTTCTGGTCCCTGCATGTCGATACCCTCGTGACCTCGATCATCCTCGGCGGTCTGGTGTTCGGCTTCCTGAGCTGGGTGGTGCGTGGCGCCACCGCCGGCGTGCCGGGCAAGCGCCAGGCGTTCGTCGAGGTCTGCATCGATTTCGTCAACGAGCAGGTCAAGGGTATTTTCGACAAGAGCTTTTCCTTCGTCGCGCCGCTCGCACTCACGGTGTTCGTGTGGGTGCTGCTGATGAACGCGATGGACTTCCTGCCGGTCGATATCGTCAGCAAGGGGCTCAAGGCGGTCGGCGTTCACGAATTCCGCATCGTGCCGACGGCCGACGTCAACACCACGTTCGCCCTGGCGCTGGCGGTGTGGCTGCTGATGATCGGCTTCGCCATCAAGGTCAAGGGTGTCGGCGGGTTCATCCACGAACTGTTCTGTGCGCCGTTCGGCATGGCCAAGATCACGGCCAACCCGCTGAGCTGGATCGGGGCGCTGCTGCTGGCGATCGCCAATTTCGGCATGAACCTGATCGAATACCTGTCCAAGCCGCTGTCGCACAGCCTGCGACTGTTCGGCAACATGTATGCCGGCGAAATCATCTTCCTGCTGCTGTGGATGTGGGCCTCCACCGGCGTCATCGGCACCACGGCCGCGGCCATTCTTGGTCTGGGCTGGTCGATTTTCCACATCCTGATCGTTGCCCTGCAGGCGTTCATCTTCATGATGCTGACCATCGTCTATATCTCGATGGCGCACGAACACCACTAATCATCAATCTCTTTCACCCAGCCGTTCATCAGAGGAAATGCAAATGGATCACGTCCAACTTCTCGCCACGATTCAGGCCTACACCAGCATCGGCATCGGCCTGATCATCGGTCTCGGCGCGCTCGGCGCCTGCGTCGGCGTCGGCATCATGTGCTCGCGCTTCCTGGAAGGCGCCGCCCGTCAGCCGGAACTGGCCCCCATGCTGCAGGCCAAGGTGTTCCTGCTGCTCGGCCTGATCGACGCGTCCTTCATCATCGGCGTCGGTCTGGCGATGATGTTCGCGTTCGCCAACCCGCTGCTGTCTGTCGTTCACTAAGCGTTTTCACGACAGACCCGCGACACATACGAGACAGGTGCAGGTATGGATATCAATCTGACCTTGCTGGCGCAGGCGGTGGTGTTTGCCGCCTTCATCTGGTTCACCGCCAGGTTCGTCTGGCCGCCGCTGATGCGCGTGGTCGAAGAGCGTCAGAAGACCATCGCCGACGGCCTTGCGGCTGCCGAGCGCGGCATGAAGTCGCTGGAGGACGCCTCGGCGCGCAGCGATGAAGCGCTGAAGTCGGCTCGCGCCCAGGCGCAGGACATCCTGGCCGCCGCCAACAAGCAGGCGGTGCAGATTGTCGAGCAGGCGAAGGCGACGGCCAAGGCCGAGGGCGACCGCATCGTCGGCGCCGCGCGCGAGGAAACCCAGCGCGAAGTGGCTCAGGCCAAGGATCAGTTGCGCAAGCAGGTGGGCGAGCTGGCCGTGGCCGGTGCCGCCAAGATCCTCAAGCGCGAAATTGATCCGAAGGCCCACGCCGACGTGCTCAACGAACTCGCGGCTCGCGTCTGAGCGCCATGGCCGATCTCAGCACTTTAGCGCGTCCCTACGCCAAGGCCGTCTTCGAGCTGGCGCAGTCCAGCGGCAAGCTCAAGGAATGGTCGGCGCAACTGGCGGCGATCGCCGCAGGCGTCGCCAGTCCGCAGCTGGGCAACCTGATCGGGCACCCGGCGCCCTCGCGTCAGGAGCTGGCGGCGGTGTTCGTCGGCGCCCTGGGCAAGGATCTGACCGGCGAAGGCCAGGCCCTGCTGAAGCTGCTGGTCGAGAACGGACGCCTCAAGGCGGCCGCCGAGATCGCGGCGCAGTATGAAGCGCTGCGTGCCGAGGCCGAGTCGCGCGTCGAGGTGGAAGTCACCACCGCGACCGCCGTCGGCACGGCCCAGCAGGACGCACTGCTCGCCGCGATCCGCAAGCGCCTGACGCGCGACGTCGCCATTGTCTGGAACACCGACGAGACTCTCGTCGCGGGCGCCGTGATCCGCGCCGGCGACCTGGTCATCGACGGCTCCGTCCGCGGCGAGCTGGAAAGACTGCAAAACGCGCTGGCGCGCTGAGCAGACAGGAAATTATCTAGGAACGGTTCCCATGCAACTCAATCCTTCGGAAATCAGCGACATCATCAAGAGCCGCATCAAGAACTTTGAAGCGGTGACCGAGGCGCGCAACACCGGCACGATCGTGTCGCTGCAGGACGGTATCGTGCGCGTGCACGGCCTGTCCGACGCGCTTCAGGGTGAAATGCTCGAATTCCCCGGCAACACCTACGGCCTCGCGCTGAACCTCGAGCGCGACTCCGTCGGCGCCGTGATCCTGGGCGACTACAAGCACCTCAAGGAAGGCGACACGGTGAAGACCACCGGCCGCCTGCTGGAAGTGCCGGTCGGTCCCGGCCTGCTCGGTCGCGTGGTCAACGCGCTGGGCCAGCCGATCGACGGCAAGGGACCGATCCAGGCTTCCGGCACCTCGCCGATCGAGAAGGTCGCGCCGGGCGTCATCGCGCGCCAGTCGGTCAGCCAGCCGGTGCAGACCGGCTACAAGTCGGTCGACTCGATGGTGCCGATCGGCCGCGGTCAGCGCGAGCTGATCATCGGCGACCGCCAGACCGGCAAGACCGCGATGGCGATCGACGCCATCATCAACCAGAAGGGCACCGGCATTAAGTGCATCTACGTGGCGATCGGCCAGAAGGCCAGCTCCATCGCCAACGTCGTGCGCAAGCTCGAGGAATACGGCGCGATGGGCCACACCATCGTCGTCGCCGCCTCGGCCGCCGAGTCCGCCGCGCTGCAGTTCATCGCACCTTACTCGGGCTGCTCGATGGGCGAGTACTTCCGCGACAACGGCGAAGACGCGCTGATCATCTATGACGACCTCTCCAAGCAGGCCGTCGCCTACCGCCAGGTGTCGCTGCTGCTGAAGCGCCCGCCGGGTCGCGAAGCCTACCCGGGCGACGTGTTCTATCTGCACTCCCGTCTGCTCGAGCGCGCCGCGCGCGTGAACGCCGACTATGTCGAGAAGTTCACCAACGGCAAGGTCAAGGGCAAGACCGGCTCGCTGACCGCGCTGCCGATCATCGAAACCCAGGCCGGCGACGTGTCCGCGTTCGTGCCGACCAACGTGATCTCGATCACCGACGGTCAGATCTTCCTGGAAACCGACCTGTTCAACGCCGGTATCCGTCCCGCCATGAACGCCGGCATCTCGGTGTCGCGCGTCGGCGGCGCCGCTCAGACCAAGG
>SSEB01000024.1 GCA_008012115.1 Nevskiaceae bacterium | reverse complement strand
CACCATGCTGCTGACCGACCGCAACTTCGGCACGTCGTTCTTCAAGGCCGAGGGCGGTGGCGACCCGACCCTGTTCCTGCACCTCTTCTGGTTCTTCGGCCATCCCGAGGTGTACATTTTGATTCTGCCGGCCTTCGGGATGATCTCCGAGGTGGTGCCGGTCTTCTCGCGCAAGGTGCTGTTCGGCTACGAGTTCATGGCCGTGGCCACGATGGGGATCGCGTTCATCAGCTTCGGCGTCTGGGCGCACCACATGTTCACGGTCGGCATGCCGCTGGCCGCCGAGCTGTTCTTCATGTTCGCCACCATGCTGATCGCCGTGCCCACCGGCGTGAAGGTGTTCAACTGGGTGGCGACGATGTGGAAGGGCTCGATGACCTTCGAGACGCCGATGCTGTTCGCGGTGGCCTTCGTGTTCCTGTTCACCATCGGCGGCTTCTCCGGCGTGATGCTGGCGATGACCCCGGTGGACTTCCAGTACCAGGACACCTATTTCGTGGTCGCGCACTTCCACTACGTGCTGGTGCCGGGCGCGGTGTTCTCCATCATCGCCGCCGTGTACTACTGGATCCCGAAGTGGACCGGCCACATGTACAACGAATTCCTCGGCAAGCTGCATTTCTGGCTGTCGGCGATCTTCATCAACCTGACGTTCTTCCCGCAGCACTTCGCCGGCCTCGCCGGCATGCAGCGCCGCGTGCCGGACTACGCCGTGCAGTTCACCGATTGGAACGTGATGTCGTCGATTGGCGCCTTCGCCTTCTTCGCCAGCCAGTTCATCTTCATCTACAACGTGCTGGTGAACTGCGTCGGCCGCAAGGGCGTCAAGGCCACCGATCGCGTCTGGGAAGGCGCGCATGGCCTCGAGTGGACGGTGCCGTCGCCGGCTCCGTATCACACCTTCGAGGACCCGCCGGCCCTGCCGGAGTCGGAAGTCACCGCGGTGCACGACGCCCATTGATGGAGTTTCGCGGCCGGCGCGCAGGCGCCGGCCGTGACGAGGTTTGAAACGATGAACCAGCCGGAACAACAGCAGATCGCCCGCCGCAATATCAGGACAGCCCTGATGCACGCCTGCCTGGCGCTGGGCTTCCTGATGGCCTTCGTCTGGTCGGTGGCGCACCGCTGAGCATGACGCCGGACGCCGACCCTCAGCGCGAGAAACGCCAGCATCTCTGGCGTCTCGGCCTGCTGGTCGCCGCGATGTTCGGTTTCGGCTTCCTGCTAGGGCCGATGTACTCCGCGATCTGCGAGGCCACGGGCGTCAACGGCCGCATGAAGGTGGTGGCGAGCAACGTCAAGGCGGGGGAGATCGACACCAGCCGCACGGTCACGGTGGAGTTCGTGACCACGGTGAACGGCAGTCCGCTCTGGCAGTTCTCGCCGGAGCAGCCGCGCATCAAGGTGCATCCGGGCCAGTTGTACACGGTGAGTTTTTACGCCAAGAACCTGCAGGATCAGGACTTGGTGGCGCAGGCGGTGCCGAACATCGCGCCGGGTACGGCGGCGCCGCACCTGCGCAAGACGGAGTGCTTCTGCTTCAACCAGCAGCCGTTCAAGGCGGGTGAGGCCAAGCACATGCCGGTGCGGTTCATGCTCGATCCGGCATTGCCGCCGGGCATCGAGACGGTGACCTTGTCGTATACGTTTTTTGATGTGACGAAGCTGGCGCAGCAGTCCGCGTCCAGGCCCAAGAGCTGAAAATCGAGCAACTACAGTCAGGGATTCGAGAGGGAAGAAAGATGGCTAACCACGCGGCTCACGCCCATTCCGACAACGCACGTTATTTCGTGCCGGCGCCCAGCGCCTGGCCGTTCGTCCTGACCGTGGCGCTGGTCGCCATCGTTTACGGCGTCGGCGGCTTCCTCGAGGACCGCGCGATCCCGGTCAAGCCGATGATCATCTGCGGCGCTGCGCTGGCGGCCTACATCATCTTCGCCTGGTTCCGCGGCGTGGCGCTGGAGAGCGAGGGCGGCCAGTACAGCGCCCAGGTCGACCGCACCTACCGCTGGGGCATGTCCTGGTTCATCTTCTCCGAGGTGATGTTCTTCGGGGCCTTCTTCGGCGCGCTGTTCTACGCGCGCGAGCTGTCGCTGCCCTGGCTGGGCGGCGAGGGCTCCAAGGTCGCCACCAACGTGCTGCTGTGGCCCGGTTTCGAGGCGGCGTGGCCGTCCAACGGCCCGGCGGCGGTGGGCGGCAAGTTCCAGACCATCCCGGCGTTTAGCGTGCCGCTGCTCAACACCATCATCCTGCTCAGCTCGGGCGTGACCATCACCATCGCGCATCACGCGCTCAAGGAAGGCAAGCGCGCCCTGTGCATCGCCTTCATGTGGGCGACGGTGGCGTTGGGCTGCTCCTTCCTGTATCTGCAGGCGCACGAGTACATGGAAGCCTATCGCGAGCTCAACCTCACGCTCGGCTCCGGCATCTACGGCTCGACCTTCTTCATGCTCACCGGCTTCCACGGCGCGCACGTCACGCTCGGCACCCTGATGCTGACGGTGATCACGCTGCGCCTGATGTCCGGTCACTTCAAGCCGGACAGCCACTTCGGTTTCGAAGGCGTGGCCTGGTACTGGCACTTCGTGGACGTGGTCTGGCTCGGCCTGTTCGTCGTCGTCTACTGGCTGTAAGGCCGACGCAGGCAGACAACGAGAAAGGGCGGCCCTGGGGCCGCCCTTTCGGTTTCTGCAGGGGCCGCTCAATGCGGCGGCGGCGGACCCGGATGCGGATGTATCCAGCCGAGCAGGTAGGCCGTAATGACGAAAGTGATCAGCAGCAGCGACAGGGCGATACGCAGCTTCAGCAGCTGCAGCGTGCGCCGCTGGCGGCTCTCGTCCTTGACCAGGAAGAACACGCTGGAAAACAGCGCGGTCATGACCGCCAGCAGCAACGCGACGATGATGAACTTGGCCATGCGATCCCCGGCGGAAAAGACGGCCATCGTAACCCGCGGCGCCATCGAACTGAACCGCACGCCCGCGTGGCGTTCCAACCCGCCACCCGCTCCTGCTGCCAACGCCAGGAAATCGGTTATAAAATATATATCAATTTTATTTTCTAATGATTAAATATAACTACTGCGAAGCCCGATACCGGGACAGCGGGTGGCGCCGCGCATGAGCCGCTGGCGCTTCCAACCGCCGATGTGGGCCGTGCTGGCGACCGTGCCGGCGCTGGCGCTGCTGCTGGCGCTCGGCACCTGGCAGCTGCGCCGCGGCGAGCAGAAGGCCGAGTTGCTGACGCAGTACGCCGCCGTCGCGCTGCAGACGGCGCGACCGCTGGACCCTTCGCAGGCCGGCGGGGCGCAGCCGCTGCGCGTGCGGGCGACCGGCCACTACGAGGCGCAGCGCCAGCTGCTGCTCGACAACCAGTCCAGCCATCAGCGACCGGGCTTCCAGGTGTGGACGCCGCTGCGGCTCGACAGCGGCGCGCTGGTGGTGGTCAACCGCGGCTGGATTCCGCTGACCGGGCGCGCGCATCCGCCGTCGCCGCCGGCGCCCGAGGGCACCGTGCAGGTGGAAGGCTACTGGCGCGCGCTGGGGCGAGCCGGCTTGCGCAACGCCGAGGGCGGTTGCCAAAGGGCCGTCGCCTTTCCGCAGATCGTCAACTATCCCGATGCCGCCGACCTTGCCTGCCTCTACGGCGAGCCGCTTGCCGACGGCGAACTGCTGCTGGCGCCGGAGGCGCCCGGCGGCTTCGTGCGCGAATGGCATTTCGACAACGGCTTTCCGCCCGAGCGGCACTACGGCTATGCGGCGCAGTGGTTTGCGCTGGCGGCCACGCTGCTGTTCCTTTTCATCAAGCTGAACCTGAAACGCGACCATGACTGACTCCGCACAGACCCGCAGCGCCGGCCGGCGCCAGTTCATCCTGCTGGCCATCCTGTTCCTGGCGCCGCTGCTCGCCGCCTATCTGCTGTATTTCGTCTGGCCGCAGCTGCGGCCGGAAGGCACCACCAACAAGGGCACCCTGGTCAACCCGGTGCGGCCGCTGCCGGCGCTGCATTTCGTGGATGCCGACGGCAAGCCGCAGGACGAGAGCGCGCTCAAGCGCCGCTGGAGCTTGGTCTACGTCGGCGGTGCGGCCTGTGACGACGCCTGCGTCATCAAGATCATCCAGATCCGCCAGGTGCGCGCCCTGCTGGCCGACGACCGCGTGCGCCTGCGTCGCGTCTACATCGCGCCGGATGCCGCAGCGCTGCAGGCGGCCCGGGCCCGCTTCGGCACCGAGCAGCCGGACCTGGTCTATCTCGCCGACACCGGCGCGGCCGGTGCGCGCGCCAGTGACTTCTTCCAGGCGCACGATCCGCAGGCGCTGTACCTGGTCGATCCCCTGGGCAACTGGCTGATGATTTATGCCGGCGATGCCCAGTACAAGGACATCCTCAAGGACCTGAAGTACCTGCTCAAGCTGTCCAACATCGGCTGAAGACGCGATGCGTTAAAATCCGCGCCCGCCACACGCCCTTCCGTCCCGTTCCCGGCACGCCGTCATGCTCTGGTTCCGCCGCATCAATTCCGTCGCTCTGGCCCTGTGCTTCGCCGTCATCGTGTTTGGCGCCTTCGTGCGCCTGTCGGACGCCGGCCTCGGCTGCCCGGATTGGCCCGGCTGCTACGGGCACCTGGGTGTGCCGGACGCGCCGCATGAAGTGGCGCGCGCCGAGCAGAACTTTCCGCAGCGGCCGGTGGAGGCGCCCAAGGCCTGGAAGGAGATGATCCACCGCTATCTCGCCACCACGCTGGGCTCGCTGATCACGCTGATGGCGGTGATGAGCCTGTTCCTGCGCCGCCATGGCGTGCCGCGCCTGCTGCCCTGGCTGCTGCTGGGCACGGTGCTGATGCAGGGCGCGCTGGGTGCCTTCACCGTGCTCTGGCAGGTCAACCCGCTGACCGTGACCGGCCACCTGCTGACCGGCCTGCTGACCCTGTCCCTGCTGCTGCTCATGCGCCTGCGCGTCGCCTACCCGCGCGCGGTGGCGGATGCGGGCACCGCCCCCGAGCGCGAGGCGCGCAACGAGCGCCAGGCCTGGTCCCGCATGCAGGAGACGGGCGCGGCCTCGCCCGCAGTAACGCCGGCCTGGCTGCCGCGCTTCGCGGCGCTGGCGCTGGCGCTGCTGGTGTTCCAGATTTTTCTCGGCGGCTGGACCAGCAGCAATTACGCGGCGCTGGGTTGCCCGGATTTCCCGACCTGCCACGGCAGCCTCCTGCCGCAGACCGACGTCAAGGAAGCCTTCACCCTGTGGCGCGGCCTGGGCGTGAACTATGAAGGCGGCGTGCTCGACAATCGCGCGCGCGTCACCATCCACTACTTCCATCGCCTCGGTGCGCTGGTGGTGACCGCCACGCTGCTGCTGCTCGGCGTCTGGCTGATCCGCACGCGCGAGACGCTGTGGAAGCGCCTGGGCATCGCCATCCATGCGGCGGTGACGCTGCAGGTGCTGATCGGCATCAGCGTGGTGGTCCTGCAATTTCCGCTGGCGGTCGCCGACCTGCACAACGCCGGCGCGGCGCTATTGCTGATGGTGCTGGTCACGCTCAATTTCTTCGCCTGGAACCAGCGCACGTGAGCGTCGCCGCCGACACGCCACCGGCAGCCGGACGCCTGCACGAGTACTACGAGCTGTGCAAGCCGCGCGTGGTGATGCTGATCGTGTTCACCGCGATCATCGGCATGTTCCTGGCGGTGCCGGGCCTGCCGCCGATGAGTGCGCTGCTCTGGGGCACGCTGGGCATCACCCTGCAGGCGGCGTCCGCGGCGGCGGTCAACCAGATCATCGACCGCAACATCGATGCACGCATGGCGCGCACCTGCGGCCGGCCACTGGTCACCGGCACGCTCGGCATGACCGAGTCGATTGCCTTCGCCACTGTGCTCGGCCTGAGCGGCTTCGTGGTGCTGTGGTTCTGGGTCAATCCGCTGACCGCGGTGCTGACGCAGCTGACGCTGATCGGCTACGCCGGCATCTACACGCTGTTCCTCAAGCGCGCGACGCCGCAGAACATCGTCATCGGCGGTGCCGCCGGCGCCGCGCCGCCGGTGCTCGGCTGGGCGGCGGTGACCGGCACGGTGGACCCGCATGCGCTGCTGCTGTTCCTGATCATCTTCGTCTGGACGCCGCCGCATTTCTGGGCGCTGGCCATCGAGCGCCGCGATGAATACGCCAAGGTGGACATTCCGATGCTGCCGGTGACGCACGGCATCGCCTACACCCGCGTGCAGGTGCTGCTCTACACCGTGCTGCTGGTGGTGGTCAGCATCCTGCCCTTCGTGTTCCGCATGAGCGGGCTGATCTACCTGCTCGGCGCGCTGGCGCTGGGAGGCGTGTTCCTGTGGTACGCGCTGCTGCTGCGCTACGCGCCGCGGCCGGGCCTGCCGATGAAGACCTTCGGCTACTCCATCGTCTATCTGATGGGCATCTTCACGCTGCTGCTGGTGGACCACTACCTGCCGCTGATGCGCTGAACGGGGCGGCGCCGGACGCAGGCCGGCGCCGCCACAACCCTATTGCGCCGAGGCGTTGTCGGCCGCACCCGCGTGAATGATTTTCAGCTCAACGCGCCGGTTCAGCTCGCGGCCCTCATCGGTGCCGTTGTCGGCGACCGGTGCCGATTTGCCGTAGCCGCGCGTGGCGATGCGGCTGGCATCGACGCCATGATCCACCAGGTACTGCTTGGTCGCCGCAGCGCGCCGCTCGGACAGCGACTGGTTGTAGGCCGCGGTGCCCTTGCCGTCGGTGTGGCCATCGAGTTCGACGGTGATCGCCGGATGCGCCTGCAATGCCGCCGCGACCGAGTCGAGCACGGTTTTGGCATCTGCGGTCAGGTTGGCGCGGTTGAACTCGAAGTGGACGCCGTGCAGCACCAGGCTGTCGCCGGGCTTGCAGCCCTCGAGTTCAATCGCCTGTCCGGGCTGCGGTGCCTGGCATGGTGGCGTGGCGGGCGGCGCGGGAGGCGGCGGGGAAGGCGGCACCGCCGCCACCGGCACGACGGCCACGGGCTCGGGCGGCAGGGGCGGCAGCGAGGGACCGTTGTCGATCAGGAATTTCAGGCTCAGCATCGCCGCATGCGAGGTGTAGCGCAGGGTGGCCGGGTCGCCATTGCCGGCGCCGGTGTCGAAGCGCCCGCGATCGGTCTGCAGGAAACGGTAGTCCAGCGACAGCCTGAAGCCGCGCGCCAGATCCACGCCGACGCCGGCGCCGGCCTGGTAGCCGAACAGCATGCGGTCATCGTCGTTCCAGCGGGTGCCGTTGACGGTGACGGAGCGCAGGCCGACGAGGGCGCCGCCCACGCCGCCGCCCACGTAGGGATGGACGACGCTGAAGAAGCCGCTCGCCGTGTTCAGGTCGTACCAGAGGTTGAACATGGCTGTCGCCGCGTATTCGCGGCCACCGGTGCTGCCGCCGCCAGTGGTGCCGCCGAGCACGCCGCCGGCCACTGCCGGCGTGGTCGCGGACTTGAGGTCGTTGTTGCGGTAGGCCAGTTCCAGTTCCGGGCGCCAGCCGCTGAGGTAGACGCTGCCGAAGGTCAGGCCGCCGACATAGCCGTGCTTGAAGCCCAGCGAGGCGAGCGTGGTGCCGTCCTGATCGACGCGCTGGTTGCGCAGAAAATTGAAGCCGCCTTCGAGACCCATGTAATCGTTCTGGGCCTGCGCTGTGGCGGGGACGCTGGCGATGACGGCCAGCGGCAGCATCAGCAGCCGGACATGTGCAAGCTTGTTGTTCATATCGCTTCCTTGGCTAAAGACCGGAGACGCGAACGCCGGCGATGGCGTGTCGCGTCCACGCGGACGTGGAGAACGCACGAGAAGCCGCACGGCGGCTTACTCAAGCAAACGTCCGGCGCGGGAAAGCGTTTACATGGTTGTGCTGGTTTCTGGAACGCCGCCGCCGTCAGCGGCGGCGGCGGGGCGGCGGGCGACGTCCGCCGCGCGAGGGGCCACCGTGGCGGCGCCGTTCCGGGCGCGCACCTTCGACGAAATCATCCTGGGCCATGCGTTCGGTGGCGTCGTGGTCCACCGGGATGCGCTTGCCGATGTAGCGTTCGATCTCGGGTAGCGAGTAAACGTAGGTTTCGCAGCAGAAGGAAATCGCATCGCCCGTCTGGCCGGCGCGCGCGGTGCGGCCGATGCGGTGCACGTAGTCCTCCGGATCCTGCGGCAGGTCGTAGTTGATCACGTGCGACACCGCCGGAATGTGCAGGCCGCGCGCGGCGACGTCGGTGGCGACCAGCACCGGAAGCTTGCCGTCCTTGAAATCCTGCAGCAGGCGCTCGCGCTTGTTCTGCGCAACGTCACCGGACAGCGTCGCCGCCTCGAAGCCGTTGGCCTTGAGCGTGTTCTCGACCAGTTCGGCGTCGCGCTTCATGTTGACGAACACCAGCGTGCGGAACGGATCGTGATGCCGCAGCAGGCCGATCAGCAGGCGCAGCTTGTCGTCGTTGGCAACGTGCACCAGGCTCTGGCGCACACGCTCGGCGGTGACCTGCTCCGGCTCCACCTCGACCTTGGTCGGGTTGTTCATGTGCTCGTAGGCCAGCTCCAGCACGCGGTGCGAGAGCGTGGCGGAGAACAGGTAGTTCTTGCGCGCGGCCGGCGGCGGCATCTTGCGGATCAGGTAGCGGATGTCGGCGATGAAGCCGAGATCGAACATGCGGTCGGCCTCGTCCAGCACCAGCACCGCGATCTGCTTGAGGTTGTAGATGTCCTGCTTGAGATAGTCGATCAGACGGCCGGGCGTGCCGATCAGGATGTCGAGGCCGGCGGTGATGGCCTGGCGCTGCGATTCGTAGCCGGTGCCGCCGTAGACCACCGCCATGCGCAGGCCGGTCTCCGCGCCCAGCAGTTCGGCGTCCTTGAAGATCTGGATCGCCAGCTCGCGCGTCGGCGCCAGCATGATCGCGCGCGGCTGGTTGGGGTCGGCCCCTTCGGCGCGCGGCACGGTCAGCAAGTGATGCATGGACGCCAGCAGGAAGGCGGCGGACTTGCCGGTACCCGTCTGCGCCTGGCCGGCGAGATCCTCGCCCGCCAGCGCGCGCGGCAGGGTCAATGCCTGGATGGGCGTGCAGTGGCTGTAGCCCAGCTTCTGCAGGCCCGCCTGCAGGGCCGGGTGCAGGGGCAGGTCGGCAAAGGCGGTGTCGCTCAGATGGTCGGGTCGCATGTGCTTCAAAAAGGTGCTGGAAGATGGGGAATCGCGCAGGCTTGCAATCGGTGTGGACTTAGGCTGAAATAGCGTTCAACACACGGCTGCACGGCGAATACTGAATTCCATGCCGTGACATTGCAGCCCGGCGCTGATCCCCGCGAACGTCCATCATAACGATCTAAGTTCTTTTTTGCCTGCTTGTGCGGGCCGGACTCGGCCCCATTTTGCCGGAACGCGCGACTTCAGCGCGCCTTCCATTCCCACCGAGGTCTATCCATGAGTGAACACATCAGCGCGGTCACCGATGCCAGCTTTGAACAGGACGTGCTCAAGAGCGGCACGCCGGTTCTGGTCGATTTCTGGGCGGAGTGGTGCGGCCCCTGCCGCATGATTGCGCCGATCCTGGAGCAGCTCGCCGCCGAGACCGCCGGCAAGCTCAAGGTGGTCAAGCTCAACGTCGATGAGAACCCGGGCACGCCGCCCAAGTTCGGCATCCGCGGCATCCCGACGCTGATCCTGTTCAAGAACGGGCAGGTGGCGGCCACCCAGGTGGGCGCCGTGCACAAGGCCCAACTCACCGCTTTCGTGACTCCTCATCTCAATATCGCATGATCAAGCAACGTCGCCGTTTTTCGAACGGCCGCAACAACGGCGGCCGTGGTGGCCAGAACAACGGCAACAACGGCCGTCGTCCGCAGCATGAGGGTCTGCCTTCCGACGCCGACCTGGAAGCCGAGGAACTGGCGGCGTATCCCGAGGCACTGCCGCAGAGCACGGGGGCGCTGACCACCGATCCGGACGCACCGCGGCCGCCGCCGCCGCAGATGTCGGACGACGTCGGCGAGGAGGAGGGCAATGGTGGCGTCGCCAACGGCGAATCGCGGCCTTACCCGGAACAGCGGCCGATGGAACCACCCAAGGTGGTGCGCATCGCCGAGTTGAAGAAGAAAACCGCCGCCGAACTGCTCGAGCTGGCGGAGGCGCAGGGCCTGGAGAACATCGCCCGCGTCAAGAAGCAGGACCTGATCTTCCAGCTGCTGCGCGCCGCGGCGCGTCGCGGCGAACACATCATGGCCGATGGCGTGCTCGAGATCATGTCCGACGGCTACGGCTTCCTGCGCGGCCCTGACAGCTCCTACGCCGCCGGCCCGGACGATGTCTACATCTCGCCTTCGCAAATCCGCCGCTTCAGCCTGCGCACCGGCGATACCGTCGCCGGCCGCGTGCGCTCGCCCAAGGACAACGAGCGCTACTTCGCGCTGCTGAAAGTCGACACCATCAACTACGAGGCGCCGGAAGTCTCCAAGCGCAAGGTGTCGTTCGAGAACCTGACGCCGCTGTTCGCCGACGAGCAGTTGAAGATGGAACGCGGCAATGGCACCACCGAGGACATCACCGCACGCGTGATCGACCTGGTGGCGCCCTTCGGCAAGGGCCAGCGCGGCCTGATCGTGTCGCCGCCCAAGGCCGGCAAGACGATCATGATGCAGAACATCGCGCAGTCGATCGCCGCCAACTACCCCGACGTCTACCTCATCATCCTGCTGGTGGACGAGCGTCCGGAAGAAGTCACCGACATGCAGCGCAGCGTGCGCGCCGAGGTCATCAGCTCGACCTTCGACGAACCCGCCACGCGTCACGTGCAGGTTGCCGAGATGGTGATCGAGAAGGCCAAGCGCCTGGTCGAACACAAGCGCGACGTGGTGATCCTGCTCGACTCGATCACGCGTCTCGCGCGCGCCTACAACACCGTTGCGCCGTCCTCGGGCAAGGTGCTGACCGGCGGTGTCGATGCCAACGCGCTGCAAAAGCCCAAGCGCTTCTTCGGCGCCGCGCGCAACATCGAGGAAGGCGGTTCGCTGACCATCATCGCCACGGCGCTGGTCGAAACCGGCTCCAAGATGGACGAAGTGATCTACGAAGAATTCAAGGGCACCGGCAACATGGAACTGCAGCTCGAGCGTCGCATCGCCGAGAAGCGCGTGTTCCCCGCCATCAACATCAACCGCTCCGGCACACGCAAGGAAGAGTTGATGATGAACCCGGGCGACCTCAACAAGGTCTGGATCCTGCGCAAGCTGCTGCACTCGATGGACGAACTGGCGGCGATGGAACTGCTGCTGGACCGCATGAAGCAGACCAAGACCAACAGCGAGTTCTTCGACTCGATGAAGCGCAACTGACCTCGCGCTAGCGCGAGGTCACTCCGGCGTCCCACAAGGACTCCCTGCGGTCGCAGGCCGGCGAGGGCATGGATGCCCTAGGCAGGGCAGCGCAGGAGCGGTTGCCGAGGCCCAGTTCAAACAGTTCGGGGCAGCGGTTTTCAGCAGCCTGTCGAGGGGGCGATGACGAATCACCCGGAACTCTGGCAATTCCGTTTCTCGATGTATCCCGAGAAGGCGCGCTGGGCGCTGGATTACAAGCGCGTGCCGCATGTCCGCCATTCGGTGCTGCCGGGGCCGCATGCGATGCAACTGCTTCCACGCTTCGGCCAGAAGGCGATGCCTGTCCTGCGCCATGCAGGCCGTGTGCTGAAGAATTCGGCCGAGGTGCTCGACTACGTGGAGCAGACCTGGCCCGAGCCGCCGCTGTATCCAGCCGACCCGGTGCAGCGCGAACGTGCACTGGGCATCCAGCAATGGTTCGACGACGAGATCGGTCCGGCGACGCGTCTGGCCTGTTTCCACGAAGTGCTGCCGGACACCGAATACACCGCACGTCGTTTCGCCACCGGCATGGCCGAGTGGCAGCAGAAGTTGTATGTGCGCGCTTTCCCCGGTGTCCGCGCAGTGATGAGGCTCGACATGAAGATCGATGCGGCCAGTGCCGAGGCTGGCCTCGTGCGGACCCGGGAGGCGCTGGACTTCGTCGCGCGCGAGTCGGCGAGGACCGGTTATCTGGTTGGCGACCGCTTCAGCATCGCCGACCTGACCGCCGCCACTGTCCTGTTCCCCACCTGTCTGCCGCCGGAGTATCCGGTCGCCGTGCCCGAGCCGCGGTCTGCCGGCTGGCAGCGCTGGCTGGAACGCTGGCAGAACCACGCGGGCTGCGATTACGTGCGGCGCATCTACCGCGAGCGCCGCGGGGAGAGCGCGGCGGTCGCGGACTGAGTGCCGTACCGCGCCCGCGTCACTGTCCGGCGGGTGGCTGCCACAGCTCCACCTTGTTGCCTTCGGGGTCGATGACCCAGCCGAACTGGCCGTACTCGGAGCTCTCGGTCTTTTCCAGCACCTCGCAACCTTCCTTGCGCAAGGCGGCAAGCAGCGCTGCGAGATCGGCGACGCGGTAGTTGATCATGAATGTCGCGGTGCTCGGCGCGAAGTGATTGCCGCCTGCGGCACCGACCGACCAGATTGTCGTGCCCGGTGCCGGGCGGCCGCTTGCGTCGGTCCAGGTGAATGCTGCGCCGCCCCAGTCTTGTACCGGAATGCCCAGGTGCTTCTTGTACCAGGCGCAGAGAGCGGCGGGATCGCGGGCCTTGAAGAAGATGCCGCCGATGCCAGTGACTCGTTTCATTTGCGTGCTCCTCAGTCAGCCGCAAGCGTTTCGATGATAGCCGGTCGCGGTCAGCGGCTCTCGTCCTGGTTCATCAGCTGCGCCGCAGCCTGCGCGAACGAGCGGATGATCTGCTCGCGCGTCACGTGCGGCGCCGGGTCGCTGATGTAGCGCACCACCGTGAACAGCACGCTGTTGACCAGGATGTAGACCTTGGCCGGCAGGTCCTCGACCGGCTGGCGCGGCGGGTGGTGCATCACGTACACCGCCAGTGCCATCGTCATCTGCCGCTCGAGGCCGTTCATGACCTGGACGAAATCCAGCTGCGCCCAGTGACGCGTGATCTGCAGGTAGCGCTGGTCATCGGCCTCCAGGAAATTCCAGACCTCGTGCAGCAGGTCCTGCACGAAATCGCGGATGCCTTTCTGCGGCAGTTGCTCGATCTGCGCGTGGACCAGCGCGCGCAGGCCGGTGGCAATATGTTCGATCACCGCAGTGTGGATCTGCTCCTTGCTCTCGAAATACTGATACAGGGAGCCGACGCTGACGCCGGCACGCTCCGCGATGCGCGCCGCGGTCGCCGCCGCCAGACCGTGCTCGGCGATGGTCTCGGCGGCGGCATCGATCAGGCTCTGCACCAGGGACTGCGAACGCTGCTGTTTCGGCTTTTTGCGCATGGACACAATGCGAATTGAATGCGACTAAATATTCGCATTATGGTGAACGCCTGGCAAAAAACAGGCAAAGCCATGGCTCGCAGAAGCTGGACCTGGGCGCGACAGGAGATCGCCGCCCTGGACGTGGAGACGGACGCGCACCGCATCGCACAGCTGTCGTTTGTGGTGCGCTACGGCATGCCGCTGTTCCTGCACGGCCTGTTCTCGGTGGCCTTCGTCTACAACGTCGGCATGCCGGAGATGGCGCGCATCCTGCACCGCGGCGGCCGCGGGCCGATCCTGCGCGATACGCGCAAGCGCAACTTCGATTCGCTGACCTTTTTCGGCGAGCTGTACCGCTACGGCGACAGCGAGCCGACGCGCCGCATCGCCGAGCGGCTGGTGCGCATCCACGGCAATTTCCCCATCGTCAACGACATGTCGCTGTACACACTGGCGACGCTGGCCTGCCTGCCCAAGCGCCTGTCGGGGCGTTACATGGGCACGCGCGGACTCAGCGACAAGGAATGCGAGGCGCAGTACCGCTTCTGGCGGATGCTCGGCGGGCTGCTGCAAATTCACGACATCCCGCAAACGCAGGACGCATTCCTCGACTGGATGCGCGAGTTCGAGCGCACGCGCATGGCGCCGACGCCGGAGTGCCGCGACATCGCCGCCGCGCTGGCGGCGGAGTGGGCGGACTACTGGTTCCCGCGGACGCTGCGCGCCAGCGCCATCGGCGTGTTTTACGCGCTGATCGAGCCGGAACTGCGCCGGCGGCTGCAACTGCCGGAGCCGACGCGGTTGCAGAACGCGCTGGCCAGTGCCGCGATCCGGCTGTTCTTCTTCGCCAAGCGCCTGCTGCCCGACCCGGCCGAGCGCCAGATCAGCGACTTCTTCGGCCGCGAATACGGCGCGCGACCGCGCATCGAGCAGATCGGCTACCAGGGAGACCGCGCATGAACGCGCCCGCTGCTGCGCCAGACTACGGTTATGCGGTCAGCGGCCACCCGGTGCCGCCGATTCCCTGGGACAAGGGCCTCGCCGGTCCGGTGACCGCTTCGCGCTGGCGGCGCAGCGCGCTGCTCTACGGCCTGTTGCTGGCGCTGGGCACCGCGCTGGCCTGGAGCGCCGATCCGCGCGCGGCCTCGTTCGGTCTGGGCCTGGTGCTGCCGGGCGGTGGCTTCCTGTTCCACGCCACCGGCGCGCTGGCCTCGACGGCGCTGCACGTTGGCTTGTTCCTCGGCACGCTGCTGCTGTTTGTCGCGGCGCTGTTCCTGTGGGTGGCAACCGGCAACATCCTCGCGCCCATCGCGGTGTGGCTGGGCAGCGCGCTGGGCGCGGCGCTGATGGATCACTGGGCCGCGGGCTTCATCCCGATGGGCGCGCTGTGCCGCGCCGGCGTGGCGACCTTGGCATTGCACGCCGGCGATGCGCGGCTGTGGCTGCCGGCGCTGGCGTCGCTGCTCGCCGTCACGGCAGCCTGGGCGCTGCGTCGCCGCCGGCCGTGGCTGGCCGCCGAGCGCGCACGCATCAACCGCTATCTCGAAAAGGCACGCACGACGGTGACGTCGGGGCTCGATCCGGTGTCGGGCCTGCCGCAGGTGCAGCCGGTGAGCGACCGCGATCTCGAACTCTGGCGCTTCCTGCTCGACCGCGCATTGCAGCCGGTACCCGAGTTCAACGGCTTCGACCGCATCGACGAATTCCGCGAGGCGGCCAAGCGCTACCAGATCTGCAACATGAGCTACATGCTCGGCATGCACGCCTACGTGCGCACGCCGGCGTTCCGCGGCTACCAGGCGCGGGCGCAGCAGCAGCTCGGCCTGAAGATGATGGATCACCGCGTGTGGAGCTACTGGCGGCTGGAGAACGTCTGGGGAAATCTCGACGCCAACCCCGATCCGTTCGCGCGCGACAATATCATGTACTACGGCTGGTACGGCGGCATGCTGGGCATCGATCTCTGCGTGACCGGCGACGAGCGCTTCAACCGGCCCGGCGCGATCCGCCTGCAGCATCCGTCCGGCCGCGTCTACGAATCCAGCTTCAGCGACATCTGCCAAATCATCCGCCGCAACATGGCGGGCTCGGACTTCTGCCTGTTTCCCTGCGAGCCGCGCTGGATCTACCCGATCTGCAACAACTTCGGCGCGCTCTCGCTCAAGTGCCACGACCGCGTCTACGGCACGCACTGGTGGGACGAGGTGCGCGAGCGCTACCAGCGCAGCCTCGAGGACGAGTTCGTCACCATGAACGGCCGCATTACCGCCATCCGCGACTACTACACCGGCATGACGCTGCCGGCGCTGACCGCGACCATGGCCGACGCCGTCACCGCGCTGTTCATCCACCCGGTGCTGCCGGAACTGGCGCGGCGCAGCTGGGAGATCGTGCGCCACGACCTGATCCGCGTCGCGCAGGGACGGGTCGAGCTGCGCACCAACGGCTGGGACCGCATCGACTTCGGCAACTACCGCCGCAGCCTGCTCACCACCTATGCGCTGGTCGCGGCCTCGGCGCGCGAGATGGGCGACGACGAGGTCGCCAACGGCCTGCTGCAACGCATCGACGCGGAATATCCCAGCGAGAGCGTCGGCGGCGTGCGCCACTACCGCGGCGCCTCGACCAGCGCCCACGCCGTGATCCACGCCGCCCGCGTGCTGCGCGGCAACGGCTTCCGCGACCTGGTCACGGTCGGCATGCCGCCGCCGTGGCGGAACGGCCCGCTGCTGGACGAGGCGGCGTATCCGCAGGTGCTGGTTGCCGGCGCGGTGTCCGATGGCGCGGCGCTGACGCTGGACCTCGCGCCCGGCGCCGGCGGTGGACGTTACACGCTGGGCCTCGCGCAGTTGCGACCGGGCCAGCGTTACCGCGTGACCGGCGGCGCCGAAGATGCCGTGCAGGCCGACGGCGCCGGCCGCGCGCACCTCCAGGTCGATCTCGCGCGGCGCTGCCGCGTGCAGATCGCGCCGGTGGCCTGAGGGCGCGGCGATGGCCTGCTGCGTGGTCGGATCGCTGCTGATGCTGCTCGCCGCCGGCGCGGTGCGTGCGGTGAAGCGCCATCTGCTGCGCGTGCCGGAACAGCGGCCCGAGACCTGGCGGCTGTCGCCGGATTGAGCGCAGTGCAGCGCGAGAAAGGCCGCAGAAACGGCCACCCCCGAGTGCGGGGGCAGGACCCGCTCTCGATATCGGGCTGCATCAGGATGTTATTAAATATCAATCAAATTAAAAATTGATTTATAAATAGTAACAACCTCCCCAGGGAAATCGACGAGAGCGGGTGGGGCGATCCGCGATCTGCCGGCGTCATTGCACGCAAGAAAAAGCGGCGCATCCGTCAGGGCGCGCCGCTGTATCCGCCACAACGATGATCAGGCCTTGCCGGCGAGCTGCGCGACGATGGCCGGGTTTTCCAGCGTCGACACGTCTTGCGTGATCTCCTCGCCCTTGGCGATGGAGCGCAGCAGGCGGCGCATGATCTTGCCGCTGCGGGTCTTGGGCAGGTTGTCGGCGAAGCGGATGTCGTCGGGCTTGGCGATGGCGCCGATCTCCTTGGCGACGTGCTCGCGCAGTTCCTTGACCAGCGCCTCGGCCTCGGCGCCCTCGGGCCGCCTGCCCTTGCAGGTGACGAAGGCGAACACGCTCTCGCCCTTGACGTCGTGCGGACGTCCAACGACAGCCGCCTCGGCGACGCGCGGATGCGACACCAGCGCGCTCTCGACTTCCATCGTGCCGAGGCGGTGGCCGGCGACGTTCAGCACGTCGTCGATGCGACCCATGATCCAGTAGTAGCCGTCGGCGTCGCGGTGCGCAGAGTCGCCAGCGACGTAGTACTTGTTCTTGAACTGGCCCCAGTAGGTCTTGATGTAGCGCTCGTTGTCGCCCCAGACCGTGCGCAGCATCGATGGCCAGGGCTTGCGGATGACGAGATAGCCGCCCTGGTCGAGCTGCTCGATCAGGTTGCCGCTGTCGTCGACGATGCCGGCGGCGATGCCGGGCAGCGGCTGCGTGCAGGAGCCGGGCTTGGTCGGCGTGGCGCCCGGCACCGGCGACATCATGATGGCGCCGGTCTCGGTCTGCCACCAGGTATCGACGATCGGCAGCTTCTCTTTGCCGATCACGCGGTGGTACCACATCCAGGCCTCGGGATTGATCGGTTCGCCGACGCTGCCGAGCAGGCGCAGCTTGCTCAGGTCGTACTTGGCCGGCCACTCGTCGCCGGCCTTCATCAGCGCACGGATGGCGGTGGGCGCGGTGTAGAAGATGGTGACGCCGTGCTCCTGGCAGATCTTCCAGAAGCGGCCGGCGTCGGGAATCGTCGGCGCGCCTTCGTACATCAGCACGGTGGCGCCGTTGCTCAGCGGGCCGTAGACCACGTAGCTGTGGCCGGTGACCCAGCCGACGTCGGCGGTGCACCAGAAGATGTCGTCATCACGCAGGTCGAACACCCACTGGCAGGTCATGTGCGCGCCCAGCAGGTAGCCGCCGGTGCTGTGCTGGATGCCCTTGGGTTTGCCGGTCGAACCGCTGGTGTAGAGCAGGAACAGCGGATGCTCGGCCTCGACCCATTCCGGGTCGCAGCGGTCGGACTGCTTCTCGAGCAATTCGTGCCACCACAGGTCGCGGCCTGGCGTCCAGCCGATGGCGTGACCGGTGCGCTTGTAGACGATCACCTTCTCGACGGTCTTGCAGCCGCTGGCCAGTGCCTCGTCGGTGGCCTTCTTAAGATCGACGATATTACCGGCGCGGTTGCCGCCGTCGGCCGCGATCACGAAGCGTGCGCCGGTGTCCTCGATGCGATCCTTCAGCGACTGCGCCGAGAAGCCGCCGAACACCACCGAGTGGATCGCGCCGATGCGGGCGCAGGCGAGCATGGCGATCGCCGCTTCCGGCGTCATCGGCATGTAGACGATGACGCGGTCGCCTTTCTTCGCGCCCAGCGACTTCAGGCCGTTGGCCAGCCGGCACACTTCCGCGTGCAGCTGCTTGTAGGTCCAGTTGCGGGTATCGCCTTTCTCGCCCTCGAAGCGGATCGCGATCTTGTCGCCGCGCGCACCGAGGTGACGGTCGAGGCAGTTGGCTGCTGCGTTGAGTTTGCCGTCGTTGAACCAGGCGTAGTTCGGCGCCCGGCTGTCGTCCAGGATTTTCGTGAACGGCGTCTGCCAGGCGATATTCTTGCGGGCCAGTTCGCCCCAGAAGCCGGTGTGATCCTTCTCCGCCTCGGCGCGCAGCGCCGCGAGGCGGGCCGCATCGAGGCGCGCTTTCTGGACGAATTCCGGTCGCGGCGGAAACACGCGGTTCTCGGCGAGGACGGACTGGATTTTCTCGTTGCTCATGATGCTCTCCAACACTGTTCTGGTTGTCGTGTTCGCCCGCCGATGATACGGCGCGCGCGCAGGACATGAAATGCGCCTTTCGGCGGAGGTCACCGACATGACGAGGCCCCGGCGGACCGGGGCCTCGGTGCGGCGCCGGCCGTCAGTCGTGGATCGGGCCGCCCTTGGTGTCGCGCAGGAACAGCGTGCCGATCACCAGGGTCATCACCGCCACCACGATCGGATACCAGAGACCGTAGTAGATGTCGCCCTTGAGGCTCACCAGCGCGAAGGCGATGGTCGGCACAAAGCCGCCGAACCAGCCGTTGCCGATGTGGTAGGGCAGGGACATCGAGCTGTAGCGGATGCGGGTCGGGAACAGCTCCACCAGCCAGGCGGCGATGGGCCCGTAGACCATGGTCACGTAGATCACCAGGATCGCCAGCAGCAGGATCAGCATCGGCTGGTTGACCTTGGCGGGGTCGGCCTTCTTGGGATAGCCCGCCGCCGCGACCGTGTCGCCCAGTTCCTTGTTGAAGGCGGTCTGCGCCGCCTTGAACGCGGCCTTGTCGAGCGCGCCGCCTTCAAAGGAGACGATCACCTTGTCGCCGACCTTCACCTGGGCCACGGTGCCCGCCGGCGCCGCCTCGTTGCTGTAGGGGATGCCGGCCTTCGCCAAGAAGCTCTTGGCCACGTCGCAGGAGCTGCTGAAGACCTTCTTGCCGACCGGGTCGAACTGGAAGCTGCAGGCTTCCGGGTCGGCCACCACCGTGACCGGCGACGCCGCGGCCGCGGCCTCGAGGTCCGGGTTGGCGTAGTGGGTGATGGCCTTGAACAGCGGGAAATAGGTCAGCGCCGCGATCAGGCAGCCCGCCATGATGATGGGCTTGCGGCCGATCTTGTCGGAGGCCGAGCCGAAGATGATGAAGAACGGCGTGCCGATGGCCAGACCCGCGGCGACCAGTAGGTTGGCCGTGGTCGCATCCACCTTCATGCTCTGCGTCAGGAAGTACAGCGCGTAGAACTGGCCCGTGTACCAGACCACGGCCTGGCCGGCGGTGGCGCCGAGCAGGGCGAGGATCACGATCTTGAGGTTGCTCCAGTTGGCGAAGGCTTCGGTCAACGGCGCCTTGGAGTGCTTGCCCTCCGCCTTCATGCGTTTGAACACCGGCGACTCCGACAGCTGCAGGCGGATGTACACCGACATGGCGAGCAGCAGGGCCGACACCAGGAAGGGAACGCGCCAGCCCCAGGACTCGAAGGCCTCGGTGCCGAAGCCGAGGCGGCAGCCCAGGATCACCAGCAGCGAGAGGAAGAGTCCGCCCGTGGCCGTGGTCTGGATCCAGCTGGTGGCGTAACCGCGGTTGTCGTGACGGGCGTGCTCGGCGACGTAGGTGGCGGCGCCGCCGTACTCGCCGCCCAGGGCCAAACCCTGCAACAGGCGCAGCGTGATCAGGATCACCGGGGCGGCCACGCCGATGCTCTCGTAGCTGGGCAGCAGGCCGACGAAGAAGGTGGACAGACCCATGATCGTGATGGTGATCAGGAAAGTGTGCTTGCGGCCCACCAGGTCGCCGAGGCGGCCGAACACCAGCGCGCCGAACGGCCGCACCGCGAAGCCGGCGGCGAAGGCCAGCAGCGCGAAGATGAAGGCGCTGGTGTCGTTGAGGCCGGAGAAGAACTGCTTGGCGATGATCGCCGCCAGCGAGCCGTAAAGGTAGAAGTCGTACCACTCGAAGACGGTGCCGAGCGAGGAGGCGAGAATGACCTTGCGCTCCTCGGCCTTGGTGGCCTTGTGCGCGTGCGCGGCACTGGCGACGGTTGCTTGACTCATGACGGACTCCTCCTGGAAAGCGGTTGCGATGGCTTCGAACCTGGCCTGCACTGTAGGGCAGGGCCGCTGTCATGTTGAACGCGACTTTAGTCGCAGGTGGTGGCTGCGGCCACCGCCGCGCCTTACGACTTTGGTCTAATCTGCATCGCGGACATCGCGTGGTCTGATCGGGCCTGGGAGGAGCGCACCGGCATGTTGCAAAACGGGCTGCTGTTCGTGATCTCGACGTTCTACGTCGGGCTGCTGTTCGGCATCGCCCACTACGGCGACCGCGCCGCCGCGCGCGTGCGCCTGCCGGTGGCGCAGCCCTGGGTGTTCAGCCTCGCGCTCGGCGTCTACTGCACCTCCTGGACGTTTTACGGCGCCGTCGGCCGCGCCGCCACGCAGGGGCTGGACTTCCTGCCGATCTACCTCGGGCCGATCCTGATCTTCGTCTTCGGCAGCAGCCTGATCGGGCGCATCACCCAGGTCAGCAAGCGCCACAACATCACCTCCATCGCTGACTTCATCGGCGCGCGCTATGGCCGTCACCAGGGGCTGGCGATGATGGTGGCGGTGATCGCGGTGATCGGCGTGCTGCCGTACATCGCCCTGCAGCTCAAGGCGGTGGCCTTCAGCTTCGATGTGCTGACCGGGCCGTCCACCGCCTGGGACAACGCCCTGCCGGTGGCCGTGCTGCTGGCGGTGTTCGCCATCCTGTTCGGCACGCGCCAGGTGCTGAGCACCGAAAACCATCACGGCATGATGCTGGCCATCGCCTTCGAGTCGGTGATCAAGCTGCTGGCGTTCCTCGCGGTTGGCGTATGGGCGGCTTATGACGTGTTCGATGGCCTCGGCGACGCCTACACGCGGGCGCTGACGCTGCCGCAGCTCACCGAACCCCTGCTGCAGGGCAACTGGTGGCTGGGCTTCGGCGTGCAGACGCTGCTGGCGATGGCCGCCATCATCTGCCTGCCGCGGCAGTTCCACGTCACCGTGGTCGAAAGCGCCGGCCCCAGCGAACTGCGCACCGCGCGCTGGGTGTTCCCGCTGTACCTCGGGCTGATCACCATCTTCGTGCTGCCCATCGCCGCCGCCGGCCTGCTGCACGCGCCGGGCAGCGCGGCGGATACCTATGTGCTGGCGGCGCCGATGGCGCAGCATCACGGCGGTCTGGCGCTGGCCGCCTATCTTGGCGGATTTTCCGCCGGCACCAGCATGGTGATCGTCGCCAGCATCGCGCTCAGCACCATGCTCTGCAACGAAGTGGTGATGCCGATCCTGCTGCGCGCGCCGCGGCTCGGCCTGCAGCAGCGCCAGGATCTCAGCGGCGTCATCAAGCTCATCCGCCGCGTCGCCATCGTGGTCATCGTCGCGCTGGCCTATCTCTACTACCGCCTGTTCACCGGGCCGGGCAGCCTCACCTCGATCGGCCTGCTGTCGTTCGCCGCGGTCGTGCAGTTCGCGCCGGCCATCGTCGGCGGCATCTACTGGCGCCGCGGCGCGCATGCCGGCGCCGTTGCCGGCATCGCCGGCGGCTTTCTGGTCTGGGCCTGGACGCTGCTGCTGCCGACGCTGATCGGCGGCGCCGGCGCGGAGGATGCGCTGATCCGGTCCGGCCCCTTCGACCTGCACTGGCTGCGTCCGCAGGGCCTGTTCGGGGTCACGGAACTCGATCCTATCGCGCACGGCACGCTGTGGAGCCTCGCGGTCAACATCGGGCTCTACGTCGGCGTGTCGCTGTTCGCCGCGCCCGGCCTGCGCGAACGCCTGCAGGTGTCGCGCTTCCTCGAGGAGCCGGAGTCGGCCGATGCACCGGCGCGCTCGCCCTCGCGCGGCACCTCGGCCACGGTCGGCGATTTCCACGCCCTGCTGCAGCGCTTCATCGGCGCCGAGCGCGCCGATGAACTGATCGCCGAATACGCGCGCCGTCGCGGCCGCGCGCCGCTGAAGATGAGCGATCGCGCCGATGCCGCGCTGGCGCGCTACACCGAGCGCCTGCTGGCCGCTGCCGTCGGTGCCGCATCGGCGCGCCTGGTGCTGGCGTCGGCCCTGCAGGGGCGCGACATGCAGGTCGAGGACGTGATCCGCCTGCTCGACGAAACCTCGCACGCCATCCAGTTCAACCGCGACCTGCTGCGCGCCACGCTGGAGCACCTGTCGCAGGGCGTCAGCGTGGTCGATGCCGACCTGCGGCTGGTGGCCTGGAACCAGCGCTATGTCGAGCTGTTCGGCTATCCGCCGGGCCTGATCGCCGTCGGCCGCCCGATCGAGGACGTGGTGCGTTTCAATGCCGAGCGCGGCCTGCTGGGCGAGGGCGACACGCAGGAGCAGGTGACGCGCCGGCTGGAGCACATGCGCGCCGGTCATGCCTACCGGCACCAGCGCGCGCTGCCCGACGGCACGGTGCTCGAAATCCGCGGCAACCCCATGCCCGGCGGCGGCTTCGTCACCAGCTATTCCGACATCAGCGACTACAAGCGCAGCGAGCGCGCGCTGCAGGAGATCAACGAGACGCTGGAGACGCGTGTGAGCGAGAGAACACGCGAGCTGACCGAGGCCAAGTCCGCCGCCGAGCGCGCGGACGCGGCCAAGACGCGCTTCCTCGCCGCCGCCTCGCACGACCTGGTGCAGCCGCTCAACGCGGCGCGGCTGTTCGTGTCGTCGCTGGACAAGCGCGCGCTGCCGGGCAGCGCCGCCGCGCTGGTGACGCAGGTGGAGAACTCGCTGACCTCGGCGGAGAGCCTGATCGCCGGCCTGCTCGACATCTCGCGTCTCGACGCGCAGGCGCAGGAGGTACGCGTCGCCGATTTCGCGCTGGCCGACGTGCTGCAGCCGCTGGCGGCGGAGTTCGACGTGCTGGCGCGCGAGCGCGGCCTGCGCTTCCGCGCGGTGCCGACGCGTCTGGTGGTGCGCAGCGATCCCAAGCTGCTGCGCCGCGTGCTGCAGAATTTCCTGTCCAACGCGGTGCGCTACACCGCGCGCGGCCGCGTGCTGATCGGCTGCCGCCGCATGGACGGCGCGGTGCGCATCGAGGTCTGGGACAGCGGCCCGGGCATCGCGCCGGAGCAGCAGGCGCTGGTGTTCGAGGAGTTCCGCCGGCTCAACGTGCAGGACGCGCATGGCGAGCGCGGCCTCGGTCTCGGGCTCGCCATCGTGCAGCGCATCGCGCGCGTGCTCGACCACCGCGTGACGCTGCGCTCGCGCGTCGGGCGCGGCAGCGTGTTCGCGGTCATCGTGCCGCTGGGCGATCCGGCCCGCGTCGGCGTCGTGCCGCGTCGCACGCCGCCGCGCGCGGCCGGCGAGGTGGCGGGCGCCTGCGTGCTGTGCGTGGAGAACGAGCCCTCGGTGCTGGCCGGCATGCGCGTCCTGCTGGAGGGCTGGGGCTGCGAGGTGCTGACCGCCGCCGGCCTCGCGGACGCGCAGCGCCACGACCGCGTCCCGGACCTGCTGCTGGTGGACTACCACCTCGACCACGGCGAGGACGGCATCCACGTCGCGCGCGAGCTGCAGTCGCGCTGGCCGCGCACGGTGCCGGGCATCGTCATCACCGCCGACCACACGCAGGCGGCGCGCGAGGCGGCCACCGCGCAGGGTTATGCGCTGCTGCCCAAGCCGCTGAAGCCCGCCGCGCTGCGCGCGCTGATGAGCCGCCTGCTGTCGCAGCGCGAGCGGCCCTGAGTTCACCCCAGGGCGAGCGGGCCCGCAGGCGTGCAGTCCATCTCCCGATGTCGGCGTCCCATCGGGACGCGGTGCGAGGTGATGGCGTCAGGCGCGAAGCCACACGAGGGGGCCCGTGGACGTCACCCGCTCTCGGCCAAAGGCCGTGCGGAGTTGTTATAAAATATTTATCGAATAAAAATACGATATATAAAATATAACTGATTCCCCAGGGAAAACTGCCAGAGCGGGTGGCGCCGCGTAGGCGTCTATCCCTCGCTGTCGGCGTCGCTCTCGGCCGCTTCCGGCACCTGCAGGCTGGCGTCCTCGGCCTGCAGCAGGCGCTGCGCCAGCACCGCAGCCTGCGTGCGGCGGAACAGGCCGAGCTTGCGCAGGATCGCGGTCATGTGCGCCTTGATCGTCGCTTCCGACACTTCGAGATCGGCGGCGATCTGCTTGTTGAGGCGGCCGTCGGCCAGCATCAGCAGCACGCGCAGCTGCTGCGGCGTGAGGCTGGCGACGCGCTGCGCCAGTTCGCGCTCGCGCGTCTCGCCGTCGCTGGCGCTGCTGTCGGGCACACCTTCGGGCAGCCACACGCCGCCGTCGAGCACGGTGCGCAGCGCCACGCCGATGCGTTCGATCGGCGTGGATTTGGGAATGTAGGCGGCGGCGCCGAAGTCCAGTGCACGGCGGATCACCGCCGGCTCCTCGGCGGCCGACACCACCGCCACCGGGATGGCGGGGTACTGCGCGCGCAGGTAGACCAGCGAGGAGAAACCCTGCGCGCCCGGCATGTGCAGGTCGAGCAGGATCAGGTCGGCATCCGCGTGGCTGGCCACGGCCTGCTGCAGCGTGTCGAGCGAGGCGGCCTCAACGATGCGCACACCCGGCAGCAGCTGCGTCACTGCCTCGCGCAACGCGGCGCGAAACAGCGGGTGATCGTCGGCGATGATCAGCGTGGCGTTCTGCATGATTCCTTGTAGCGGCTGGCGTCGGCGCGCCCCATACGACTTTGGTCGTAACCGGGACGTTCTTCGACCTAAGGATAATGGTCGCAGCAGACAAACCTATCAATCCTACCCGTGCTCGTTTGCGCGCCGATGACGGTCGCGCCCACCACAGGAGGATTTATGCCGCAGCATGCCCGATTCGCCAGAACCCTCGCCGCCCGCATGATCTGCGGTGCGGCCCTCGCCGTGCCGATGGTCCCCGCGCTGGCCGCCGACATGCCGGACGTCAAGCTCAACTGGGGCGGCTACGCCAAGCTCGCCGTGCTGTTCAGCCACTTCCAGGACGGCGCCGTTGCCCAAGGCACCGGCCGCGATTTCTACGTGCCGACGCAGATTCCGGTGGTGGCGCCGGGCGGCACCGCCACGTCGCACAACTATCTCGACACCCAGGCCAAGGAGACGCGCCTGTTCCTCAAGGGCGACACCCTGGTCGAAGGCCACAAGGTCGGCGGCTACGCCGAAATGGATTTCCTCGCCGGCGTCGTCTCCGGCAACGAGACCGCCACCAACGCCTACAACCCGGCGCTGCGCCGCGCCTACATCACCGTCGACAACTGGCTGGTCGGCCAGGACTGGAGCACCTTCCAGAACGTCGCGGCGCTGCCGGAGGGCGTGGACTACGTCGGGCCCACCGACGGCACCGTGTTCGTGCGCCAGCCGCTGGTGCGCTACACCTACGGCGGCCTGCAGGTGGCGCTGGAAAATCCCGAGACGACGGTGGCGGCCAAGGCCGGCGCCACCTTCAGCAATGCCGATGACAACTCGGTGCCCGATCTCGTCGTGCGTTACAACCTCAAGCTCGACGCCGGCGATTTCAGCGTCGCCGCGCTGGCGCGCCAGCTCACCGATCACGGCAGCGTCAACGGCGGCAACGCCACCACCGCCGGCTTCGGTGGCAGCATCGCCGGCAAAATTCCGGTGGCGGCGCATGACGATGTGCGCTTCATGGTCAGCGGTGGCAGCGGCATCGGCCGCTACCTCGCGGTCAACACCGTCGGCGATGCCGTGGCCGACGCCAGCGGCGGCCTGGTGAAATCCAAGCTCGTCAACGGCTATGTCGCCTATCACCACGTCTGGGACGACCAGTGGCGCTCCAACTTCGCGGTGTCGACGCTGCACGCGAGCAAAAATGCCAACTACGGCGGCAAGGTCACGCGCACCGCCAGCAGCGCCAGCGCCAACCTGCTGTATTCGCCCTTCACCCGCTTCACGCTCGGCGCCGAGCTGCGCTACGCCAAGCGCGAGACGATGGACGACTCCAAGGGCAGCCTGAGCCGCCTGGAGATGATGGCCAAGTACGATTTCTGATCCCCCGGCCCGATCGCCCCAATCGGGTCCCTCGTGCCGCAGCCGCAAGGCTGCGGCATTTTTCTTGGGCTGCGGATCAGCGACGGCGCAGGATCAGGTGCGTCGCGCGCTCGCCGGGGATGACCTCCGTGCAGGCATAGCCAAGCGCGTGCAGGTCGAGCCCCTGCCACAGCGGTTCGCCGCGGCCGAGCAGCACCGGGCTCAGGGCCAGGTGCAGTTCGTCGATCAGCCCGGCCTGCAGGTATTGCCGCACCGTGGCCGCGCCGCCGCCCAGGCGCACGTCGCGCCCGCCGGCCGCCTCGCGCGCCCGCGCCAGCGCCTCGTGGATGCCGCCGGTGACAAAGTGAAACGTGGTGCCGCCCTTCATGGTCAGGGGCGCGCGCGCATGATGCGTGAGCACGAACGTCGGCACGTGATACGGCGGCTCCTCGCCCCACCAGCCTTTCCAGCTGTCGTCCGGCCACGGCCCGCGCACCGGCCCGAACATGTTGCGGCCGAGAATCCAGGCGCCGATGTTGTCGAAACCCCGCTGCGCCATGCGGTGATCGACACCGGTTTCGCCATCGCCCAGGCCGTGCATCTGCCGCCAGGCGTGCGTGGAGAAAAACCACGCCATCAACTCCGGCCCGCGCAGGCCCAGCGGCTGCTCCAGGCTCTGGTCGGTGCCGGCGGCGAAGCCGTCGAGGGAGAGGGCGAAGCTCTGGACGCGGAGTTTGGACATGGCGTTGCTCGCAATCGGATTAGGGACGTACGCGGCCGGCAGCGGTCGGCGCCTGGATATCGGCTACGGCGAAGGGTGACAGGACCATGCGGCGTCACCGCCCAGCGGCGCCACGCAGCTGACGCTGCCGGTTCGCGGCCAGGCCAGCGTGTAGCTCAGGCCCAGCAGTTTCTGGTCGGCATCCAGGCGCAGATTGGGATCGAAAGGCACCGCCTTGATGTAGCGCGGCACCAGCAGCTGCAGCGAGGACGGATACTCGCCGTGATCCTGCTGGTAGCGCTCCAGCGCCGCCAGCACCGGGGTGGATTGCTTCTTCATCTCCAGCCCGGTGGCGTCCTCGCCCGCCGGCAGCGAGGCGCAGGCGGACAGGACACAGGCGATGACGGCGAGGGCGGGTGCTTTCATGGCGGCGTCGGTGAGCGGCGCGAGGACGTGGGCGCTAGCTTAGCGAAAGCGTCATGAACACGCTGTGCGGGTCGAGTCGATAGTCGCCGAACGGACCGCAGTAGATGAAACCGAACGCCTCGTACAGCTTCCGCGCCGGCAGAAAGGCCGCGTCCGCTCCGGTCTCCAGGTACAGGCGTCGATAGCCCCGGGCGCGGGCCTCGGCGATGAGGTGGGTCAGCACCGCGCGGCCAGCGCCGCGCCGCCGCAGCGCCTGCGGCGTGCGCATCGATTTCACCTCGCCGTGCATCGCATCCAGCGCCTTGAGCGCACCGCAGCCCAGCAGCGTCGCGCCGTCCCACACGGTCCAGAAGGTGATGTCCGGGCTGCGCAGCTTCGACAGGTCCAGCGCATGCACGCTCTCGGGCGGCGACAGCTCGTACATGTTGCGCAGATGCTCGCTCAGCAGCGCGTGCACCTGCGGGCGCGAGAGATCGTCGCGCTCGATGCGCAACGCGGTGCCGTTTTCGGTCGTCATGACGTGCCAAGCCTCACAGCGGCGCCGGCGCCAGACTGGCGAGCGAGGCCAGTAAGGCCAGCCGGACAGCCCAGGCCGTTGCGTAGTTGGTGGGATGGGCTGCTCGCGACTTGCGGTTCCCACAGAGCGAGCGCAGGGGGCGAGCCGGTATCGACGGCGAGATCGATCATGGGTGAACCTTCTCGTGGCGTTCCAGCATCAGTACGAACTGTGAAATTCGTTTTGCCCGCGTTTCGGCTTTCTTGGCCGTTTGAATCCTGAACAAAACGGCGTAGCGATTTCTGCTGTCGAGCGTTGCGAAGAACGCCTGGGCACGCGCGTTGCCCTCCAGCGCGGCCTGAAAATCGCCGGGTACCGTTGCCTTGCTGAAGGAGTCGTATGCCGCATCCCATCGGCCATCAAGCTTCGCCCGTTCAATTTCCTGGAGTCCAGCGGGCTTCATCTTCTTGGCTTTGACCAGGGTAAGCGCCTTGTCCCGATTGATTTTCGACCAGAGGCTTTTGTTGGAGCGGCGGGTGAATTTTTGAAGCCAGAATTGATCGCTGTGCGCTTTCTTTTGCCCATCTATCCAGCCATAGCAAAGCGCAACCTCGACCGCTTCGTCGTATGAAACCGATGATGCGCCGGCGCCCTTCTTTGCGAGCTGCAACCATATACCGGGCGATGAGGCGTGATGTTCACTGAGCCAAGCCTCCCAGTGCACGGGCTTCTCAAAGTAATGGATGTGCTGCACCGCCGGAGATTTGGCCTGGGGCGTCAATCGCGATTCCCGCTACGTTGGATAACGACCAAGTTAAGCCGACCGCGCGCTTTTTGCGCGGGTCGGCTTGAATGCCTTGTTGGGCAGACTATCTGGAACTCTTGAACTGCTCATATTCTTTTACAATTTTGTGCGGTGGATTAAATGCCTTGTAGTAGAAGACATCTTTTTCATATTGATCAACCTCTGACGACCAGCGGCCAAATGTAACTAATGCAACTTTGGCCGCCATGAGGTGCAATTCCTGAATCTCTGGCGAAAACTCAGTAGCCCTGCTGTACGACAGGTCAATTGCTTTGCTGCGCAGCCGCGCTGCGAGACTGCGGCCCTGCTCGACGTCTGCAGGCTGCTTGCCAATAAACTGCTCTCCTTCAGACAGAAGATTCATGAGGCCCAACGCCGTAGCTCAGGCGCGGCTCCGCCGAAGGCGGAGATGTCGCACTGGAGCGCGTAGTTAGAGGCGCGATAGCTCTGGAAATACATTCCGCACCTCTGCTTCAGCAATTACGTGAGCCTCGCGCTCGTTGAATCTCCACCAGGCTCCGCATTCTTTGCACCGATAAAGATGCGCGTGCTCCGTGACTGATGTGCCGACGTAAGTTGGAGGCATAACTGCCACTCCTTGCCGTTCCGCCGCGGCTGGTGAGTAAAAGCCTGACAGGACCCCTTGGCGGCATGAGGCACACCCCTGCTGCATCCACTCGCTCATAAAGCCTCTAACGCCTGAATTAAGCCGCGCCGCGAAGCGGCGTCGGCTTGAATGAATTGTTAGCCCTCACTAGAGTCTGATCGAGGCCGATACATAACTTCACGAGCTGCCTCTAGTAATTGGCCATGAAGTCTAAGAATTGCAGTCTGATCGGGCTCGCCGTGCCAGCCATTGACCTTAAGTGCCAGTTGGTTGATTAAAGAATTTACGGTGCCATGCGCAGTTAGATTTGGGTTGAGCATGAGCTGGGCGCGAAGAACAAGTGGAATAATTTGCTTCTTGTTCGGGGTGGGGTTGGCCTCAGGATCTGTTGCGGCCAGCAAATCCGCTAAAACCTGACGAAATTGCGTTTTCCACTCAGATAGTTGTTGTAGGTCGAACTCTGTGGACAGCTGTTTATGCAGGCGATCAGCCTCATTTCGCACTGTGAAACGGGCAACGAGCCATTGAACAAATGCAGCGAGTAGAACGCCGATAAGACCAATCAATGAAACGGTAATCGTGTCGGACATGCGATGCCTCTGTGAGGGCTAACGACCAAACTCAGGCGCGGCCACGCGAAGCGTGGACGTCGACTGGAGTGCATTGTTAGGTGGCCACATACACGCCGTCTTTAAGCTCAAAGCGAATAGGTTTGCGTTTCCCATTGAGAATTTCCTCAATGTGCTGCGGCTCAAGATTGTATTTCTTCTTTATGTAGTCATGGGTGGGAAATGCAGTTAACTCAAGCGCACCGCCATACATGTATTCCTCGGAGTGAATTTGCCACTCCTGAATTTTCTTGCACTTGTTACAGGCGCAAAGACACCAAGGCTGCCAGAGCTCATTAAGTGGATTCGGGCGATTGCCCAAAATTACCGTGTCATCAACGTGGCATTTGTGGTTAAACATTTCGGCCACCTAACGCCAAAATTAACCCGCGGCCTTGCCGCAGCGAAGCGGAGGCAAGGACGTCGGGTTGAATGCCTTGTTGGAGCGCATTAGCCCGCCGGGCAAACGACCTTGAGAGGAAGACCGTCTTTGTACGCAAAATATTCCGTGCATTGCCGCCCCTCTTGAACGATTTGGCGAGTGCCACAGTTGCAGTTGTAGTCCGCCTCGATGAAAGAGATTCTGCCGTCGTGATTAATGTCTATCTCAGCGAAGGTCAAAGGGCTGGAGCCGCAGAATGCCCAGAACCAGCCGCGACCAGAAACGATTGCCGCCACCACGAGCACAAAGAGCGCTACCCCCGACCAAGTGACGATGCGCCGAGGTTTGAGGCTCACCGTTTTGCGCTCCAACGCCGGCGCTCAGGCGCGGCGCACGCCGAGCGAAGCGAGGCGTGCGACGTCGCACTGCAGCGCCTTGTTAGGCCCGGCCATGACCAAAAAACGATTTCAGTTTGCTTCCCCAAGTACGCTCGTAAAACGGTTTTGTTGATTTCTTCAGGTAAGCACTAACGCCTTCATCGCCCGGCCGCACCCTAACGAAGTCGACCGGCACTCCCTTTGGCGCCGTGTCCGTTGCGACTGAGCCGGCTTCCTGCATTGCACGTTCGATTCCTTCACCGCCCTCAAAGCCAACCACCAGGCTTGGTTTGTCTTGTGTCGAAGGATCGTGCATGAGGCACAGGTACGCGGCCTCGACGGCAGAGTGTTTTGCCAAGAGGCTTGTCAGTGAAGAGACGATTTCCGAAGGATAGTTGGCCGGCTGGCCTAGCAGGACTTGGGTCGCCTTTTGAACGACCCGGGTCTGAGCCACCTGATTCATTCCGGTGCTCAGCAATGCTTCGACTTCCTTCGGGAGAAATTCCTTCGCGTGGCTCGACGCGGGATTCAGAACAAGAGGCGACCCCTTTGTCATTTCGAAGAGAGATCGTGACGAGAGACCAAGATAAGGCTGTTCGTCTTTGAGCGCGCGCCGCAACGCGTCGAGTGACGCAAAGAAAGGGATGACGCGGGTGCCATCTTTCTTTTCCCAGTTCACGAGCGCGATTTTTTCGCCCGCGCCGATTGTCCTTCTTCCCGCTCCACTATCGCCTTCCACGCGGCCGAGGACGAACACTTCAGATTCCATAAGTAGGCGGTAGAAGGTTGGCCTCTCTGCGGGATCCGTGGCGGCCTTCGCCAACGCCATCTCTAGTGGGTTCTGTGGCTCTTCCATGTTTGTTCTCCGGGCCTAACGCCGTAGCTCAGGCGCGGCTCCGCCGAAGGCGGAGACGTCGCACTGGAGCGCGTGGTTGGGCAGCGACATAGCACTCATGAGCACTTTCTAGTGAGGTAAGCCACAGCGCCGGACGAAAGGCTGAGGGGCTGAGGTCCTCCACCTTCAAGGAACTCGGTCATCCGACCGACCGGCCAAGGCTCCTTTTCTCCACCGATGAACTCGATTCCGTGTTCATCGCCGCGGTGATCGTGCCAGTAGTGAGCCACAAGGCAACCATCCTTGTAGATGCGATACCGATACTCCCAAGTGCCCTTTGGCCTTGGCTCTTGTTCAACGGTAAATGTCATAACGCCCAACGCAAAAATTAACTCGCGGACCCGCCGAAGGCGGGGCCGTCGAGTTGAATGCCTTGTTGGGCTACTGCTTTGTTAAACCAGGGCAATGCCACCAACTCAATGAAGGAAACAATTTGTTCAGCGCAGGTATCGGAGTTGTCCGTGAACCGCGATACGTCAAGCGCAAATTTCAAACCCGACGGATGACCTTTGCAGGTGAACTCATCTGACTCTAGGAAGCCTGCGTTGTGGTTCGAATCAATGCGCCCGGTCACTCTGATGCGTGGAGACAGAGATAGCTTTGAAACGCCCAGCACACAGAGATGGCTAGCGATTTGTAACTCAAAGCGACCACGTGACCGCGTACTGCGTTTAAAGCCGAGTGCCTCAATCCGGGGCCGAACTTTGGAAATTGCGGCTTTGGCGTTGCTCTGCTCCATGGCCTTGAATTTCTGTAGCTTGGTAGCGTATTCGGGGTTCATGCTTTTAAGCCCAACGCCTAAGTTAAGCGGCGGGCGAAGCCCGTCCGCTTGAATGCCTTGTTGGGCGCGATGGCTAGCGCGACCATGCCATGCGCACCCACAGTGGAAGCAGGCCAAATAGAAAAACTGTGCCGCTGAGCACGGCCCCGCCTGATAAAACCGCTTGACCCAATGCATAGAGCCACAGCGGCTGCCACTCGGGATTTGTGTGTGGCCCGTATTCAAGCGTGAACCCAAAAGCTGCCAAGCCGACGAATGCTCCAAGGAGGCCGCCAACTACGGCTGGCCCCAAAAGAAGTTGCTTGGTTTGAGGTTTCATGTTTTTACGCCCAACGCCGGCGCTCACGCGCGGCCGAGCGCGCGGAGCGCGCGAGGACGTCGCAGTGCAGCGCCTTGTTAGAGCGCAGTGTCATCGTCTTGCCACGATGGATAGCGTGAGCATGAGGCCAAAAAGCAGCGTGATTACCCACCCGACCATCGTGACTTGCCTGGCGCAGCGATCGCAAACGGGGCCACCCCACCAAGTGCCTTTCGTCATCAGGAAGAGGCCAAGGTGTGCAAAGAACGAGACATGCGCCTCCTCGTCGTCGGCTTTCTCCTGACAGCAGTTGGGACAGTGGAAGGTCATTCTTTTCTGCGCTCTAACGACCTAGCTCAGGCGGCCGCGCGCTTTTTGCGCGGGTCGACTGGAGCGAATTGTTAGGCCATGAACGCATTTGCTAATGGGCATCTTTTAAAGGAAAGAAGTGTGTGGCTGTTCGCGAGATTCCCCAACCAACAAGCCACATCCAGAGCGAGCCAAGAATAATGTAACAGGCTCCAGCAATGTGATCGTACGTGGCAAACGCCGCGTTCGTAGGCGATGGGCCAGCCAACAGTGCCAATAAGCCCTCTCCGATTGTCTTATCTATAAGAGCTACAGGGATGGCGAAAGGAACAAGAAAGACTGGCCACCATGAATGGCTCTCACTGCTGAGAGATCCAAAATATATGAGGCAGCTCCACAAAAAATAGAAGCCTGATAACCACCAGCATGCTTTCTGAAAACGGTGGCGTTCCATTTTGGCCTAACGCAAAAATTAACTCGCGGACCCGCCGGAGGCGGGGCCGTCGAGTTGAATGCCTTGTTGGGCCTTGCTCAGTAGCCAAAAGCTGACTAGCAACCAAACCGCTGCGCCCATAATTAGCAGGCCACCCCAAAAAAGAACATCCACTGTAGTGACGATCAAATGGTTTAGCGCTAATGACGATTTATATGACGCATTGAGCGCAAATTTTAGTTGATCAGGAGTTAACGATTCAATTTGAGCTGGAGTCAAATTTGGCGTTGGGCCAATTGTGGAATAGAGCCGGGACACGGACAGAAGTCCGCAACCCGTAAAGAGCAATACAACGATGGGTATAAATCCAAGGCCAAGAATCTTGGCTTTCATAAGGCCCAACGCCCCAACTCAGCCGCGGTCTTGCCGCAGCGAAGCGGAGGCAAGACCGTCGGCTGGAGTGCCTGGTTGGGCAGCATTATCACTTTGATGGCTCCTTGCTGAGTGCCCGCAGCTCCGTGTGGAGGAGAACCTCTGCGAGAAGAAATACGCCAGCCAGCATTACGCCTTGTGCTACCAGCGCTGACGCTGGCATACCTGCCTCCGCAAGAACTCTAAGCGCCACGGCAACCACAAAGAGCAGCGCAACTGAGGCCGGAAGAAAATGAATGAAAGCAGGCAGTAAGAGCTGGCGGAGTGCCGACCCACCCTTGGCTGACTGGAAGAAAAACCGTTTGTGGATGATAGCGACACCAAGAACGCAAAGACCTACTGCGGCCATCCAGGGTTGAAAGAATTCCAACTCGGGGTTCATTTCTTTGACGCCCAACGCTTATTGGCCGTCATTTGGTCTGAAACCTCGGCTTTAAAGTCTCTTGATAGCGGAGCAGATGAAAATTGAGGGCAATATCTGGCTCTAACAGCATTGTCTGCTTGGCCATGAATTCGTCTATGCGTCTCCCTTCGACTTCGATGTTGGAGAAGCGGTGAGCTATCTCTGCCTTAGCGAGCGTGCGGATATCGGCCAGCCACGGAGGGTCATTTTCTTTGAGGCTGACATTGTCTAGCAGGAGGTTAGCTTCCTCCTGGCTCGTCGCAATACGACCCTTGATTACAGCTCGTTTCATGAATGAGTAGCCATTTGGAAAGTCGGGCCGAACTCCTTCAAGGCGTTTTTCTACAAACGGCAGCAGTATCTGCGGTTGATCTTCCCGGTACGCAGTCAGTTCGGCCTTGAGGTACTCGAAGTCATAGTCGTGGCAGTTTGAACTGACATATTCAGTGACGTCATTGAGCTCCTTCGTGTCGCCGCTCAGAATACTGAGGGCCGCTAAGTAAGACCACCATGTCCCAAAGAAAGGTAGCCCTCGCACATAGAGGAAGTGATCATCGAGAATCTTCAGCTTTTGGTAGAACTCAAAGAAAGGCTGCAACATCAGACTGACCTGCTCCCGAAACTGTAGCCATTGAGAAGGTGAGTCTTTCTGTAATGATGTTCACAGGAGGACTCGATGAAGAAGCGGTTTTCGGAAGAACAGATTATTTCGATTCTGCGTGATGCGGAGCTAGGCACAGGCAAGGACGTCTGCCGCAAGCACGGCATCTCTGAGCAAACGCTGTAT
>SSEB01000002.1 GCA_008012115.1 Nevskiaceae bacterium | reverse complement strand
GTCGAGGGCCTCGCGGGCTTCACCCGCTGCCGCCGCCTGACGCCGTAGCGCTACTCGGCGTCGCCCGCGGCAGCCTCCTCCAGCGCGGCGGCCTCCTTGAGCTGCGTGCTCAGCGAGGCCCGGAGCCGCTGCTCCAGGGCGGGTGACCCCGCGACGGTCTCCCGGGCGCGCTCCCGGCCGTTGCCCAGGTGGGTGCCCTCGAAGGAGAGGTGCGAGCCGGTCTTCTCCAGCACGCCGCGCTCCACCCCGAGGTCCATGAGCTCGGCGAGGGCGTCGATGCCCTGCCCGTAGCGCACGTCGAACTCGGCCTCGCGGAAGGGCGGCGCGAGCTTGTTCTTCACCACCTTCACGCGCGTGCGGGCGCCCTGCACCTCGTCGCCCTTCTTGATCGCGCCGATGCGGCGGATGTCCAGGCGCATCGAGGCGTAGAACTTGAGCGCGTTGCCGCCGGTGGTGGTCT
Organism: Nevskiaceae bacterium; assembly: GCA_008012115.1. Lineage (GTDB taxonomy): Bacteria > Pseudomonadota > Gammaproteobacteria > Nevskiales > Nevskiaceae > Stenotrophobium. The sequence goes on along the minus strand of SSEB01000002.1, from coordinate 49,025 downwards.
CCGGGCTCTGACCCGGCATCATCACGCCGATCTTCATGCGCAGCTGGTTGATGAAGATCACCGTGGTCTTGGAGCGGTTGATGCTGCCGGTGAGCTTGCGCAGCGCCTGCGACATCAGGCGCGCCTGCACGCCGACGCTGGCCTCGCCCATCTCGCCCTCGATTTCGCTCTTGGGCACCAGGGCGGCGACGGAGTCGACCACGATCACGTCGAGGCTGTTGGAGCGCACCAGCATGTCGACGATCTCCAGCGCCTGCTCGCCGGTATCCGGCTGTGAGATGACGAGGTCGCCGACGTTGACGCCGAGCTTCTCGGCGTAGGAAGTATCGAGCGCATGCTCGGCGTCGATGAAGGCGGCGACGCCGCCCATCTTCTGCGCCTGCGCCACGATGTGCAGGGTCAGCGTGGTCTTGCCGGAGGATTCCGGCCCGTAGATCTCGATGACGCGACCGCGCGGCACGCCGCCGATGCCCAGTGCGGCATCCAGCGTCAGCGAGCCGGTGGAGATCACCTCCACCTCCGGTTTTTCGTCGGTACCCATGCGCATCACGGCACCCTTTCCGAACTGTTTTTCGATCTGTGAGAGCGCCGCTTCCAGCGCCTTTTTGCGGTTGTCGTCCATTTGCTGACCTCGAAAGTATTGTTATGGGGCTACGGCGAGGCCTCATGAGAGGGGCGCCGGCAGCACTAGTGTATAAACATACACCTATCGGTGCAATCCACCCGGGCGGAAAAAACGGCCCGGCGGTTCAGAACAGCGTCATCTGCTCCGTCGACGGCGGCGCCGGCATGCGGCCGTCGAGCGGCCAGCGGCCGAGCAGTTCGTAGACCGCGGGCTGACGGTGCAGCACGCTGCGGATCAGCACGAACTCGTTCACCGCCCAGCGGACCGGCTCGATCCGCGTCGGCGGCAGCGCCACGCTGGCGTTGCGCACCACCGTCAGGTGCGGCGCGAAGCGCATGCGCTCGACCGCCACGCCCGCGGCGCGCAACTCGTCCCGCAGACGGTCGTGCAGCAGCGTCAGTTCCGGCGGCGTCTCGCGCGCGGCGAGGTACCAGGGCACCTCGCGGTTGCGGAAGCTGCCGGCCTGATCGAGCAGCAGGGTAAACGGCGGCAGGCTCATGCGCCGAGCCACCTGCAGCGCGGCCTGCTCCTGCGCCGGCGGCACCGCGTCGCCCAGGTAGGTGAGCGTGAGGTGATAGCGCTCCGGCCGCAGCAGATAGCCGTCCGGCTGCATGCGCAGCTTGAGGTCGCGCGCGGCGGCGGCGCAGGCGGCGCGCGCGGCCTCGTCGGGCCACAGCGCGAAGAACAGGCGATTGGGCTCAGCCATGCAGCAGGCGCGTCTTGAGTCCCTCCAGCGCCGCCTGCGCGGTCTGCTCGCGGATGGCCTCGCGGTCGCCGCTGAAAAGATGGCGCCGCGCCTGCGCGTCGCCGCCGCGATGCAGCCAGGCGATCCACACCGTGCCGACCGGCTTGGCCGCGGTGCCGCCAGCGGGGCCGGCGATGCCGGTGACGGCGATGCCCCAGTCCGCCGGGCTGGACATCAGCAGGCCCTCGACCATGGCCAGCGCCGTGGCCTCGCTGACCGCGCCCTCGCTGGCGAGAATGTCCTCGGAGACATCGAGCAGTTCCTGCTTGGCGAGGTTGGAATAGGTGATGACGCCGCGCTCGAACCAGCCGGAGCTGCCGGCCACGTCGGTCAGCCGCTTGGCGATGAGGCCGCCGGTGCAGGATTCCGCCGTGGCGATGAATTCACCGCGCTCCAGCAGCAGGTTGGCCAGATCCTCGCAGAGTGTGCTCATAGGGCTTTGAATCGTTGCTCCGCCATGCGATCGGCGATCTCGTGGGTGGGCCGGCGCGTCGCCCGCGCCTGTTCGTAGATGGTCGCGAGCGTCGTGCCGATACGTTCGAGGTGGGTGCGGACGATGCGCTCGTCGTAGCCCGGTCCCTCGTAGTAGATGTCGATGATACCGCCGGCGTTGATGCAATAGTCGGGCGCGTAGAGGATGCCGCGCTCCATCAGGTCGAAGCCGTGTTCCGGCCGCGCCAGCTGGTTGTTGGCGGCGCCCGCCACCGCCCGCACGCGCAGGCGCGGAATCGTGCGGTCGTTGAGCACCGCGCCCAGCGCGCAGGGCGCCAGCACGTCGGCCTCGACGTCGAAGATGTCCTCCATGCCGACCGCCTGGGCGCCGAACTCGCGCACGCAGCGCTCCACCGCCGGCGCGTGCAGATCGGTGACCCACAGCCGGGCGCCGGCCTCGTGCAGCAGCGCGCACAGACGGTAGCCGACGTTGCCCAGCCCCTGCACCGCCACCCGCAGGCCGCGCAGGTCGTCGCGGCCCAGGCGCGTGCGCACCGTCGCGCGCAGGCCGATGAACACGCCCAGCGCCGTGGCCGGCGAAGGGTCGCCCGTGCGACCGGCGGCCTGCGCGCCGACATCGGCGAGGCCGCCGACGTAGCGTGTGCGCTCGGCCATCAGGCGGATGTCGGCGACGCCGGTGCCGGAGTCCTCGGCGACCACGTAGGCGCCGCCCAGCGACTGCACGAAATCGCCCATGGCGCGCATCAGCGCCGGTGTCTTGTCGCGGCGCGGATCGCCGATGATCACGCTCTTGCCGCCGCCCTGATCGAGCCCGGCCAGCGCCGCCTTGTAGGTCATGCCGCGCGACAGCCGCAGCACGTCGGTCAGCGCGGCGTCGTTGGATTCATAGGGCCACATGCGACAGCCGCCCAGCCCCGGCCCCAGCCGCGTGTTGTGCACGGCGACGAGGGCGCGCAGCCCGGAGGCGGCGTCGTGATGGAAGGCCACGGTTTCGTGGGCGTCGTATTCCGGATGGGTGAAGACCGGCATCGGGTGTCCCGTGATAAGGTCGTATCGAGCCTGTTGTAGGCGCTGCGACCGCCACCCGCAATCGGCAGGAATCCTCAGCGGATTGTTATATTTTATATATCGTATTTTTATTCATTAAATATTAAATAACACCCTCTGCGCCGTATACGGCATCAGCGGGTGGCCGGAAACATGTCCCGAATCCACGACGCCGTCACCGCCATCCTGATCCACGGGCCGGAGCTGTTCATCACCCGCCGGCAGGTGCATCTGCCCGCCTTTCCCGGCTACTGGGCGTTTCCCGGCGGCAAGGTCGATGCCGGCGACAGCGACGCGCCGCTGTCGCACCCGCTGCTGCAGGGCCACTCGCCGCGCCTGCTGCGCGGGCTCGACCGCGAACTGCGCGAGGAGCTGGAGTTCGACCTGTTCGCCGCCGTCGAGCGCGGCGAGGTGGTGAGCATCCACGAAATCGGCGAGGCGACCACGCCGTCGATCATGCCGGTGCGCTTTCGCACGCACTTCTACCGCATCGAACTGAACACGCGCCCGGCGATCCGCGCCCACAAGGGCGAGACCGCCGAGTGGGCCTGGCGCCCGGCCGGCGCCTTGAGCGCCGACATCGAGCGCGGCCGTCTGCTGGCGGCGCCGCCGACACGCATCGCGGTGAAGCACGTCGCCGACGCACCGCAAGACACCGGCCCGATCCGCGGCTTCGAGTTCCGCTTCAACCCCGCCGCCGACGTGCCGGCGATGGAACCGATCGCCGGCCTGCGCATGCTGGCGGTGCGCTCCAACACGATTCCGCCGGCCGACCGCACCAACGTGTTTCATCTGGGCGACGACGGCGCGCGCCGCGTGCTGGTCGATCCGGCGCCGGGCTCGGCCGAGGAGCTGGCGCGGCTCGACGTTGCCATCGACGCGCTGGGCGTGGACGAGATCTTTCTCACCCACCACCACCCCGACCACCGCGAGCGCGCCGACCAGATCGCGCGCCGCCTGCGCATCCCCATCGGCTGCAGCGAGGACACGCAGCAGCGCATCCGCCGCCGCCAGCCCGGCTTCTTCGACGGCCTCGAGGTCAAGACCTGGCGCGAGGGCGACGTGCTGACGCGGTGGCAGGGCGAGGACATCCGCATCTACGCCGTGCCCGGCCATGACGAGGGCCAGCTCGCGCTGATGCCGGACTCGCGCCGCTGGTGCCTGGTCAGCGACCTGATCCAGGGCGTCGGCACCGTGGTGGTCGGCGGCCCGGAGGGCAACATGCGCAAGTATTTCGACTCGCTGCAGCGCGTGATCGACTGGGATCCGGACGTCATCATTCCCTCGCACGGCATCGCCCTGGGCACCACCTACCGCATCCGCGAAACGCTCAAGCATCGCCGCATGCGCGAGGAACAGATCGCCACGCTGCACGCCGAGGGCCACACGCCGCAGGCCATGCTGCCGGCGATCTACCAGGACCTGGACCCGCGACTGGCGCCGCTGGCCCTGGTCAACATCAACAGTCACCTGCAGAAACTGCGCGAAGAAGGGCGCATCGCCTAGCATCCGCGCCGGTACACGGAGGCCCTGCATGATCTGGACGCTTGCGCTGATCGGCGCCCTCGCCCTCGGCAGCCTGATGGAGAGCACCGCCGGTGCCGTCATCGGCGCCGCACTGGGTTTTCTGCTGGGCCGCGTGCTGAGACTGCAGCAGGATGTCGCGGACCTGCGCCGCGAACTGCGCCTCGCGACCGCTAAGGCGTCGCCGTCTCCTGCACAGCCGCCACCGCTGCCGGCGCTGGCGATGCCGCCGACGCCGGCGCCCACCACACCACCGTCTCTGCCATCGAGCGAAGCGCCGCCCCGGACCGCCGACGCGCGCGTGCCGCCGCAGCCCGCCGAGCCCACCCTGCTGGCGCGCGCGCTGGACTGGCTGCGCGGCGGCAATCCGCTGGCCCGCGTCGGCATCGTGATCCTGTTCTTCGGCGGCGCCTTCCTCGCCAAGTACGCCGCCGAGCACAGCCGCTTCCCGATCCCGCTGCGCATGACCACGCTCGCCCTCGGCGCGCTGACCCTGCTGGCGATCGGCTGGCGTCTGCGCCGCCAGCGCGCCGCCTACGCGCAGACGCTCCAGGGCGGCGGCATCGCCGGCCTGTATCTGACCGTGTTCGCATCCACACGCCTCTACGATCTGCTGCTGCCCGGCGCTGCGCTGACCCTGCTGGTGCTCATTGCGATCCTCGCTGCCAGCCTGGCGGTGGCGCAGAACGCGCTGGCCCTGGCGGTGATCGGCACCGCCGGCGGCTTCCTGGCGCCGATCCTGCTCGCCACCGGCCCCGGCAATCCGGTCGCGCTGTTCAGCTACTACACGGTACTCAACCTCGGCGTGTTCGCGGTCGCCTGGTTCCGCGCCTGGCGCGTGCTCAACCTGGTCGGCCTGGTCTTCACCTTCGGCATCGTCGGCCTGTTTCACTTCCATGCCGACGATGCCGGACGCCAGGCGGTGACCGACGGCTTCCTGCTGCTGTTCTTCCTGCTCTATGTCGGCATCACCCTGCTGTTCGCGCTGCGCCAGACGCCCGACCTGCGCGGTTACGTCTCCGGCTCGCTGGTGTTCGGCCTGCCGCTGGCGACCTTCGCCATCCATGCCGATATCGTCGACCCTTCTCGCGATACGCTGGCCTGGAGCGCCGCCGGTTTCGGCGCGTTCTACCTGGCGCTGGGCTGGGGCTTGCATCGCAGCCGGCGCGTGGCGTTCGCGCTGCTGTCGGAAGCCTTCGCCGCGCTCGGCATCATCTTTGGCACTCTCGCGATACCGCTGGCCTTCGACCATCGCGTCACCACCGTGGCCTGGGCGGTGGAAGGCGCCGGCCTGGTCTGGATCGGCCTGCGTCAGCAGCGCGCGCTGGCGCGCGGCTTCGGCCTGCTGCTGCAGGCGCTCGGCGGCGCGCTGTTCCTGCGCGACCTGGCGCTGGCCGGCGACCATGGCGAGGTCGTGGTCGGCACCACGATGCTCGCCCTGTCCGGCCTGCTCAGCGGCAGGTGGCTGCATCGCAGCCGCCACCAGGGCATCGCGCACGCCTGGGAAGCGCCGGCGGAGATCGTCGCGGCGGTATGGGGCCTGGCATGGTGGTGCTATGGCGGCTTCGACGAGAGCGCGCGCTGGCTGTCCGCCGAGGAGCGCAGTGCCGACCTGGGCCTGCTCGCCATCACGGCGGCCGCGTTGCACACCGTCGCAGGTGGATGGCCACTGGCGCGACGCCTGGCCGCGGCGCTGCTGCCGGCGTCCTTCGCCGTCGGCGTGCTGACGCAGCCGGAACATCCGCTGGCGCAGGGCGCCATCGCCGGCTGGCTGCTGGTCCTGGCGGTGCATTACCTCACGCTGCGGCGCGACGAGGCCGCCGACGACCCGCTGCTGGCGCGCCTGCTGCCCTGGCGCCACGCGGGCGCCTTCTGGCTGCTGGCCCTGCTCATGGCCTGGGAGCTGCACTGGCAGCTCGCGCAGCAGGTGCCGGGCGTCTGGCGCGATCTGCCCTGGGGGCTGGCGCCGGCCCTGCTGCTGTTCCTCTGCGCCCGTGCCGCGGACTGGCCCGGCTGGCCGCTGCGGCAACACGCGGTGTGCTACCGCCAGCAGGCGGCGCCGCTGCTGGCGCTGTGGACGGCCGCCTGGCTGCTGGCCATCAATCTCCACAGCGACGGCGATCCCGGCCGGCTGCGCTACGCGCCGCTGCTCAATCCGCTGGATTTCGCCAGCCTGCTGGCGCTGGCCGCGCTGGCTCTCTGGTGGCGCCTGCTCGACGCCGGCGCCGCCATCCGCAATCGGGTGCCACGGCCTGTCGCGATCTGGATCGCCCTCGTCTTCGTCTGGCTCAACGCCGCGCTGATCCGCGCCCTGCACTACGACCTGGACACGCCGCTGACGCTTTACGGCGCGCTGCGCTCGACGCTGGTGCAGGCGTCGCTGTCGATCTTCTGGGGACTGCTGGGCTTCGCCGCCATGGTCGTGGCGGCGCGGCGCCAGCAACGCGAGCCCTGGATCGCCGGCGCGGCGCTGATGGGCGTGGTGGTGGTCAAGCTGTTCCTGGTCGACACCGCCGGCAGCGGCACGCTGGCGCGCATCGCCGCCTTCCTCTGCGTCGGCGCGCTGCTGTTGCTGACCGGCTACCTGTCACCACTGCCGCCGCGCGCGGCGGAGCGGCCGCCCCCGACCTGAGGACGCGCCCTCAGGGCGCGCCGAGCTGGTCGAGCGCCTGCGCCGTCGAGGTCAGCAGCGCCTCGGGTCCCACCGGCGCGCCGGTGGCGGCGATCATCCACTGGTCCGGCGTCACGCGGCCGATCTTGGCCACCCGCTCGAACTCGCGGCCGAAATCGCCGGCGCGCTGCATCTGCGCCTCGATCTGGAAGGCGATCATGTGGCCCAGCGGATAGTTCGGCAGGTACAGGAAGCTGTTGATCATGTGCGAGTAGATGCCCAGCAGCACCACGTCCTGCTGGTGGAACACCGGCGCGTAGTAGCGGTTCCAGACCTCGCGCGCCAGGTCGACGGTGGCGGCACGCACCTGTGCCGGTGTCGCCTTGGGATGCGCGTACATCCAGTTCCAGATGCCGGCATCGACCAGAGCGACGCCGGCGATCTCGTAAGTACTCCAGAAATCGTTGAGCGTTTTCAGCGCTGCGCTCTGCGCGTCCGGCTTGGTCAGGCCCAGCAGCTCGAGATCGCGGTTCTGGAAAGTGAAGGCCAGCGCCTCGGTGAACGCGGTGTTGGGCACGCCGTGCAGCAGGGTGTGGTCGATGTCGTTGAGCGAGAAAGTCTGCTCGACGTTGTGGCCCATCTCGTGCACGGCGATGTTGTAGCCCTTGTAGTTCATGCCGCCGGCCTCGACGCGCGTGCGCAGGTGCGGATTGGCGCTGCGCATCTCCGCGCCCATCGCGTGGCCGGAGCCGCGCGCGGGATCGACGATGATGTTGCCGGCGAGGTACTGCGCACGCTGCGCCGAGAAGCCGAGCTTGAGCAGGATGTTGGGCATGTCCTGCTTGTAGGCTGCGGCGGTCGGATACTTGCGCGCCACGATCTCGTCGAGCTGCGCCTCGGTATAGCTGCCGCGCGGGCGGAAGCCGTTGTACCAGACGTCGAAAGGCTCCAGCGGACGGCCCAGGCGCTTCTCGATCAGGGCGGCGGTGCGCGCCACCAGCGGCGACGCCAGCACCTGCTCCAGCATCGCCTTCACACGCTCCTGCGGAATCTGCATATCCTCGTCGAACACGCGCTGCACGTAGGTTGGCGCGGTCGGCGAATAAGGATCCGCCTTGCGCCGCGCCTGGAAGTCCGCCAGCAGCATCGCGTAGCGGGTATCGGGCTCACGGGCATTGCCGCCGGGCGCGTGGGCACGGGGTTCGCCGTCGGCATCCGTGGTCGGTGTCACGGCGTTGGTATCGAGGTTCCAGTCGACGCCCGGATTGTCGATCACCGCCGCCGGAATCTCCTGGGTGACGATGCGCGCCATCACCTTCTGGATCGCGCGCTGCTTGGCCAGGCCGTGATCCGGATCGCTGTAATCGGCCTTGACCTCATCGCGCAGGTTCCAGTGCGACAGCAGGCGCAGCTTGGCCGGGAACAGGCGGTTGCCCTGGGCATCCACCAGGTGATGCATCCAGATGTTGTATTCGGCAATGTACTTCTCGGAGTCCGAAGCGCTGTCGGCGATGGCCTGGGTCACCGCCGCCGGGATGCGCTTGGAGAAGCGCTCGGCCAGCCGCGTCTCCGCCCACTGCCGGCGCGTCCAGTGCTGGCCGTCGGTGAGACGCTGCTCCAGCGTAGTCAGCGGGAAGTTGAGCAGCGCGATCTGCGCCAGCTTGTTGGCGAAGAAATCGTCGAGCAGGTGGGCGGTGGGATCGTAGGCTGCGAACAGGTCGTCGTAGGCGGCCAGCGGCCCGGTGTCGAGATCGGAGGGTGTGCGCAACTCCCGGTTGATCTCGTGCAGGTGGCCGTCGATCTGCTCGAGGTTGTATTCATAGCGCGAGAACATCGCGTCCAGCGCTTCCGGCGTGCCGGCGAAGTTGTCGCGCACGAACGCGGCATAGGCCATGGCGTCGCCATCCTCGGCGCGCCAGACGTCGGCGACCTGGGCGATGCCGCGGTGCGCGCGCTCGCGCTGGGTCTCGCCGTACCGGGTCACCAGCTCCTGCTCGAGCTGGACATTGAGCTTTTCGTTCTGCGCCGGATTTTTCTTGGCGGCGGCCGGCAGCGGCAACGCACAGGCTAGGCACAGCAGCGCGGCGAGCGCGCGGAAACGGAACGTCATGGTCGGACTCCTCGGCGTCACTGCGGATCGGGCTGCGTCTTGTCGACGTTCTGCAGCGCCTGGTCGTTGCGCTTGCGCTGGTCGTCGCTGGCGTTGAGCGCGCCATCGACCTTGTCGGCGATGGCATTGCCGGGCACGCCGATGGCCTGGACGTTGCGGATGCCCTGGGTTTCCGCACGGCCCTGCTTGGCGGCGGGCGGCGGCGGCTCGTCATGCGCGGAGCAGGCCGCCAGCACGGCAGCGGCCAGCGCCGCCATCATCAGCTTGTGGACTCTCATGGTGTTTCCCCGTCAACGGCAGTGCCGCGACGATACACCGGCGGATAGCGCCCTGTCTGGTGGAAAACACCCCACCCCGCTGCCGGCGGCGGCCTCAGCGGTTGGTCAGCATCCGCAGTTCGACATTGCCGCGGTTGATCGACTCCAGCTGGATCACCTGCCAGTCGCGCGAGGGCGCCACCCAGCTGTGCGTGCTGCGCGTGGGGCTGTCGACACGGTCGATGCGCACGGCGTCCAGGGTGCCCACCGGCGTCTCCACCGGCTCGTGGCCGAGGATGGCGAAGCGGTAGTGGTTGATGTCGCGGTCGTCGACGGTCAGGAACTCCGCCTCGCTGCGCTGACGGGTGTCCGGCTGCTGCATCGCCCACAGGCGAATCGCCTGCTGCACGCCGAAGCGGTCATAGGCCACGTCCGGCAGCTCGCGCTCGCTGGTCTTGCCGTCCTTCACCGTCCTGACCTTCTTCGCCGCCCAGTCGAAATCCAGCGTGAAACCGTCGCGCGGGCGCTTGTCGATGTGGTACTCGTAATGGCTGGGGCGGACGCGGCCGTCGCGGATGCAGAACAGGCTCAGTTCGTAGGGCGAACCGTAAATCCAGCGCACCGGGCCGATCGGCTTGGTCACCGACTCGTAGCGATAGCAGCCCTTCTCGCCGGTGGCGCTGAGGGTGATGACGCCGTCGCCCAGCGAGATGCCGTTCCAGGTCACATCGAAACTCATGGTGCCGGTCTTGAGCAGGGCGATGGCCTTGTCGGTGGCGGTCTCACCGGCCGGCGACGCAGCGTCCTCGGCACGCGCGCCGCCCGCCGCCAGCAGCAGCGCGATGGCCAGCAGCGCGCGCATCAGCGGAACTCCTCGTCGAGATCGTCCAGCCCCAGCGGCCGCACCAGGCGCTTGCCGCGGAACCAGACCTGCTCGCTGTCGAGCTTGAGTTCGCCGCGCGCCATCCAGGCCACGGCCTGCGGGTAGATTTTGAGTTCGATGTCGCGCATCACGCGCTCCGCCAGGGTCTCCGCCGTATCCTGCGGATTCACGCTGAATCGGCCCTGAATCACCGCGGGGCCGCCATCGAGCTGCTCGGTGACGAAGTGCACGGTGGCGCCGTGCTCGGCGTCGCCGGCCTCCAGTACGCGCTGATGGGTTTTCAGACCGGGGTACTTCGGCAGCAGCGAGGGATGGATGTTGAGCATGCGGCCGCGGAAGCGGCGGATGAACTCGTCGCCGACCACGCGCATGAAGCCGGCCATGACCACGATGTCCGGATGATGGCGCCCGATCACCGCCGCCAGCGCCGCGTCGAACACGTCGCGCTGCGCATAGTCGGCGTGCGGCACCACCTCGGTGAGGATGCCGGCCTCGCGCGCACGTTCGAGGCCCGGCGCGTCGGCGCGGTTGGACACCACCGCAGCAATGCGCCCGGCGATGCGCTCGGCCTGCTGCGCCTCGATCAGCGCCTGCAGATTGCGGCCCTGGCCGGAGATGAGGACGACGATGTTGTTCATCGCGGGCGCGCAGGATCAGGCGTAGCGCACGTCCTGCTTGCCCTTGACCACTTCGCCGAGGATCCACGGCTTGAGCTTCTGCTTCTTCAGCGCCGCGAGCGCCTCGTCGGCCTGCAGGCGCGGCACCACCATGACGAAGCCGACGCCGTTGTTGAACACGCGCCACATCTCGTCCTGCGCGACGCCGCCCTGCTTCTGCAGCCAGTCGAAAATCTCCGGCCGCTGCCAGCTCTGCGTGTCGACCACCGCCGCCGTGCCCTTGGGGAAGCAGCGCGTGAGATTGCCGGTGATGCCACCGCCGGTGATGTGGGCCATGCCCTTCACGGTGACGCCGCTGTCGATCAGCTTGAGCACCGGCTTGACGTAGATCGTGGTCGGCGCCAGCAGCGCGTCGGCCAGCTCGCTCTTGGGATTGAGCTTGTAGTGGTTGACCGCGAGGATCTTGCGGATCAGCGAGTAGCCGTTGGAATGCGGGCCCGAGGACGGCAGCGCGATCATCACGTCGCCCGGCTTGATCTTGCTGCCGTCGATCAGCTTGCCCTGCTCCGCCACCGCGACGCAGAAGCCGGCGAGGTCGAAGTCGCCGTCGTGGTACATGCCCGGCATCTCGGCGGTCTCGCCGCCGACCAGGGCGCAGCCGGCCTGCTTGCAGCCTTCGGCGATGCCCTTGATCACCTGCGCGGCGGTCTTGTTGTCGAGCTTGCCGGTGGCGTAGTAGTCGAGGAAGAACAGCGGCTCGGCGCCATTGACCAGCACGTCGTTGACGCACATCGCGACGAGGTCGATGCCCAGGCCCTGCACGCGGCCGGTGTCGATGCCCAGGCGCAGCTTGGTGCCGACGCCGTCGGTGCCGGACACCAGCACCGGCTTCTTGTACTTCTTCGGCAGGCCCACCAGCGCGCCGAAGCCGCCGACGCCAGCCAGCACTTCCGGTCGGCGCGTGGACTTGACGATCTTCTTGATGTCGTCGACGAGCGCGTCGCCGGCATCGATGTCCACGCCAGCGGCGGCGTAGGTCAGCGGAGTTTTCTGGGCCATGTCGGAATTCGCAGGGGAGATGGCCTGTCATTTTACCTGCCGCCACCCGATAATTCGCCCACGCTGGTGAAAAACCTCGCTGCGCCGGCGTTTTCACTGTCACCCGCTATGGCGGCGCAGTGTTTGCAGGATGTTATTAAATATCAATCGAATTTAAATTCGTTAAATATTTGATAACACACTGGCGCAGCCCACCGACGACAGCGGGTGACCGGAAAATGTACAGCTTCAAAGATCAAGGGCTCTGGCTGATCGTCGGCGTGCTGGCCGTGGCGCTGTTGTGGCTGCTCAAGCCGATCCTGGCGCCGTTCCTGATCGGCATGGGCCTGGCGTATGTCGGCAACCCGCTGGTCAGCCGGCTGCAGCGACGCGGCCTGCCGCGCACGCTGGCGGTCTGCGCGGTGTTCATCGCCATCCTGGTCGCGACGGTGGTGTTCTTCCTGGTGATCATTCCGCCGCTGCAGGAACAGCTCACCCTGCTGGTGGCGAGCATCCCCGATGGTCTGCACTGGCTGCAGGAGACCGCGCTGCCGGCGCTGGGCATCCGCCTGCCACGCGGCGTGCAGCTCGACGCCGACGGCCTGCGCAAGCTCATCGCCACACACTGGGGCACGGCCAGCGACCTGGCGCAGATGGCCTGGGAGAAAGTCTCGTCTTCGGGCATGGCCCTGTTCACCACGGTGGTGAACCTCGCCCTGATCCCGGTGGTGAGCTTCTACCTGCTGCGCGACTGGGAGGTGTTCATCGCCACGCTCGACGGCCTGATCCCGCCGCGCCATCGCGCGCGCGTGACGGCGCTGGCGTCGGAAGCCGACGACGTGCTCGGCGCCTTCTTCCGCGGCCAGCTGCTGGTGATGCTGGCCCTGGGCCTGATCTACAGCGTCGGCCTGTCCATCGTCGGCCTCAAGCTGGCCCTGGTCATCGGCCTGGGCGCAGGCTTGGTCAGCTTCGTGCCGTACATGGGTTTCATCACCGGCTTCGCCGCCGCCAGCATCGCCATCCTGATCCAGACCGGCAACCTCGTGGACTGGATCTGGGTGCTGGTGGTGTTCATGGTCGGCCAGGCTGCCGAAGGCATGTTCCTCACGCCCAACCTCGTCGGCGAACGCATCGGCCTGCACCCGGTGGCGGTGATTTTCGCGGTGATGGCCGGCGGCACCCTGTTCGGCTTCGTCGGCGTGTTGCTGGCCCTGCCCAGCGCCGCCGTGCTGGCGGTGTTGCTGCGCCACCTGCACACGCACTGGATCGACAGCCGCCTCTATCGCGGCCCGCAGCCGCTGCCCTCGCTGGACCAGACCCAGCACCCGGACGGATGAAGGGCCAGCAACTGCCGCTGTCGGTGCAGCTGCGCGACACCGCCAGCTTCGACAGTTTCCATGCCGGCCCCAACGCCCTGGCCGTTGCCGCGCTGCGCGAGCTGCGCGGCGCGGTGCTGATCTTCGGCGCACCCGGCAGCGGCCGCACCCACCTGCTGCAGGCGGTGGCGCGCGCGCGCGGCGGCGCCTACCTGCCGCTGCGCGAACTGCGCACCCTGGGCGCCGACGCGCTCGACGGCCTCGACGCCGTGCCCACGCTCTGCCTCGACGATCTCGACGCCGTGAGCGAGGACCGCGATTGGTCGCTGGCCCTGCTGCGCCTGATCGACACCCGCCGCAGTCGCGGCCTGCCGCTGGCGCTGTCGGCCAGCGCTGCGCCCGATCGCCTGGCTGCCGCCCTGCCCGACCTGCGCACGCGCCTGCTACTGTGCAGCGTCTTCGGCCTCAAGCCGCTCGACGACGACGACCGCGCCGCCCTGCTGCGCGAGCGCGCCCGCGCACGCGGACTGGAACTGCCGCCGGAGGTCTCGCGCTGGCTGCTGACGCAACTGCCGCGCGACGCCGGCAGCCTGGTCGATGCCATCGACGCGCTGGACCGCGCCTCGCTCAGCGCCAAGCGGCGGCTGACCCTGCCCTTCGTGCAGAGTGTGGTCAGAGCCTAGGCGAGGCCGTCATGCTCGCGCGCTCGCGCGAAAGAAACTTCACGTAGAGATTGAGCGCGACGAAATCCAGCGCAGCCAGCAGCGCCACGCCGAAGCAGCGCCATTTATGCGCGGGATCGAAGTAGCCGGCCGCGAGATAGCCGCCGACGTAGAAGGTCAGCAGCATCGTCGCCCAGGCATGCGTGTAGGCGCGGCCGCGCAGCAGACCGGGCAGCGGCAGCAGCAGGGGCGCGATCAGGATCACGGCCGCCACCGGCACGTTGATCCACGCCAGCACCGCCACCAATGACAGGTGACTGGCCAGCGCCAGGCGGCGCATGCGCGTGCTGAGCGGCATCAGGCCGAGGTCCCGGACTGCAGCTTCAGCGCAATCTCCGCCACCCGCCGGCCGAGCATCAGCGCCAGCGCCTCCTCGTCCTTGCTGAGCGCGTTGGGCGCCTTGCCGGTGCCGGCCACGTGCGAGGCGCCGTAGGGCGTGCCGCCGCTCTGCGTGGTGGTCAGGGCCGGCTCGGTGTAGGGCAGGCCGACCAGCAACATGCCGTGGTGGAACAGCGGCGTCATCATCGACAGCAGCGTCGATTCCTGGCCGCCGTGCATCGTGCTGGTCGAGGTGAACACCGCCGCCGGCTTGCCGGCGAGACTGCCGGACAGCCACAGCGCCGAGGTGCCGTCGAGAAAATGCTTCATCGGCGCCGCCATGTTGCCGAAGCGCGTGGGGCTGCCGAGGATCAGGCCGGCGCATTCCTTCAAGTCCTTGTGCTGCGCATAGGGCGCGCCGTCCTCCGGCACCGGGGGCAGGGTCTTCTCGGTTTCCGGCGCCACCGGCGGCACGGTGCGCAGGCGCGCCGACACGCCGGGCACGGATTCGACGCCGCGCGCGATCTGGCGGGCGAGCCGGGCAACGGAGCCGTTGCGCGAGTAGTAGAGAACAAGAATTTCAGTCATGGCCTTCGGCAAGCTTCTGCACCCTTCAAAAGAGACACCGTGATTGCGGCGCGGGCCGGGATCACGGTCGCGATGCGGCGCTGCAGGGGCCGCTGACCGCGGCCCGGAAAAATTTTTGCGGCGAGCCCGGCTATTCTAGTCGCTATGCCCTGCTCGTTCGGCCCTCGCCTGCTCCGCCCGCTCCGCCTGCTGCCGCTGGTGGCGCTCAGCCTTTGCGCCTGCAATCTGCCGATGCGCATCGACAAGCCGCCAACGGCGACGACGGCGCGCACGCCTGCGCCCGCACCGGCGCGCGCCGCGGCGGTCACGACGCCGGGCCTCAGCGCGGAGGCACGCAGCGCCCTGGCGACGGCGACGGCACGCGTGGCCCAGGCCAAGCGCGAGCGGCCGGACTGGATCGACGCCGACAACCTGCTGGCGATGGCGCGCAGCGCCGCCGCGCAGGGCGACAGCGCGCGCGTCATCGTCCTGTCGAAGCAGGCGAGCACCTGGGCCAACACCGCGCTGGGCGGGCAATACCTGGCGCAGGCCAACGCGCAGCTGCAGAAGCTCTACACCTACACCGGCCTGAGCGACGCGCAGCTGGCGCGGATCAAGCAGGCCGAGGACGCCATCGCCGCCAACGATGGCCCCGGCGCCTTCGAGATCACCAGGGCCCTGAGCGAGGAGCTGCGCAACAGCGTCAAGCATCACAAGGTCGGCAAGGGCGAATCGCTGTGGACCATCTCGGCGCGGCCCGACATCTATGCCAACCCCTTCCTGTGGCCGCTGATCTGGCAGTCGAACAAGGACACGGTGAAGAACCCCTCGACCCTGCGCGCCGGGCAGGACCTGAAGATCCGCCCCAATCCCACCATCAACGAGGTGGTGGAGGCCGTCACCTATGCGCGCGACCACACCGGCACCCGCATCAACATCGGCGAGGTGCAGGAAGTGAAGCCGGACGACACGCCGTAAGCGTCACCCGCTGTTCGACTTTTGTCTGGGAAAACTGTTATTTATTATTTAACGAATTTTTATTCAATCAACAATAAATAACAACTTGGGCAGGGCCATCCGGCACAGCGGGTGGCGCCGAAAATGGCGATCCAAGGCTGCACGGTCGGGAAACGCGCTGTTCCGTCGGCGTCAGCAAAGCTATCCTGCGCGCCCCTGCACCCCGGAGCACCGCCGTGACGCCGCTGCACCTGCTGCTCGCCATTGCCGTGGTCTTCGTCTGGGGCACCAACTTCGTCGTCATCAAGCTGGGCCTGGCGTCGCTGCCGCCCTTCGCTTTTGCCACGCTGCGCTTCCTGTTCTCCGCCCTGCCCTGGCTGCTGTTCGTCAAGCGCCCCCAGGTGCCGTGGCGCACGCTCATCGCTTTCGGCGTGCTGCTCGGCGACGGCATGTTCGGCGTGCTGTTCTACGCCATGCGCGCCGACATCTCGCCAGGGCTGGCCTCACTGGTGGTGCAGGTGCAGGTGTTCTTCACCATCGGCCTGTCGATGGTGCTGCTGTCGGAGCGCGTGCGCGCCTACCAGCTCGCGGGACTGGCGCTGTGCGTCGCCGGCCTGGGCGTGATCCTGTGGCACGTCGATGCCTCGGTCACCGTCAAGGGCCTGCTGCTGTCGCTGGCCGCAGCCCTGAGCTGGGGCAGCGCCAACGTCATCGCCAAGCAGGCCGGCAAGGTCGACATGCTTGGCTTCATGGTCTGGTCCAGCCTGTTCGCGGTGCCGCCGCTGCTGGCGGCGTCGCTGTGGCTGGAAGGCTGGGACGCCATTCCGCACGGCCTCGCCCACGCCGGCCCCGGCCTCTGGAGCGCAGTGCTGTGGCAGGCGCTCGGCAATACGCTGTTCGGCTTCGGCGCCTGGAACTGGCTGCTGTCGCGCTACAGCGCGGCGACGGTGGCGCCCACCGCGCTGCTGGTCCCCGCCTTCGGCATGAGCGCCAGCGCGCTGTACCTGGGCGAGCCGCTGCAAAGCTGGAAGATCGCGGCGACGCTGCTGGTGATCGCCGGGCTGGCGATCAACGTCGCCGGCACACGCCTGCAGGCGATGCGCGCATAATCGCCCGTCCACGGAGAACGTCCGCATGCACGCCAATGCCGAGCTGATCACGCGCTTCTACAGCGCCTTCCAGAAGCGCGATGCGCAGGCGATGGCCGCCTGCTACCACCCGGATGTCGAGTTCTCCGATCCGGTCTTTCAGGACCTGCGCGGCCCGCGCGCCGGCGCCATGTGGCGCATGCTCTGCGAGCGCGGCAAGGATCTGCGCATCGAATTCAGCGGCGTCGACGCCGGCGAGCGCAGCGGCCGTGCGCACTGGGACGCCTGGTACACCTTCAGCGGCACCGGCCGCGCGGTGCTCAACCGCATCGACGCGCGGTTTGAATTCCAGGACGGCCTGATCCGCCGCCACACCGATACCTTCGACCTCCACCGCTGGGCCGGCCAGGCGCTGGGCCTGCCCGGCAAGCTGCTGGGCGGCACCGCCTTCCTGCAGAACAAGATTCGCCGCACGGCAATGCAGGGGCTGGACGCCTTCCTGGCGAAATCCCGCGGCTGAAACCGGCGGCGCTCGCGGCCCCGTTCCCTACCGCTGGTCCGGCAACGGGGCCGCGGTAGGTTTATCCCACTCACCTTGCCCCCGGGGCCTGCCGATACTCGATCTGGAAATCCGCAGAGGAGCGGGCCATGTCGGGATCGATGTCGGAGCGGCGGCGCCAGGGGCCGGTCAATAACCTGCGGCGGCAGTTGTACGGGCTGATCCTGCTGTCGTCGTCGCTGGCCGCGGAGGCGGCGGACGCGCCACCGGAAACGCCCTCGATGCTGCCGCGCCTGCCGGCCGTCGAAGTCAGCCGTCAGCCCTGGGCGGATCGCGACGCGCTGCTGGTGCGCCATCCGAACGGCAGCGGCTGGCTGGCTTATGGCGGGCTCAATGCGCTCAATCAGCACGCCCGACTGATCAGCCCGGACTACGCCTACGTACCGGTCGGCGACCTGCTGTTCACCGCGCACTTCCTCGGCGACGATCTCGCCACGCTGCGCAAGGGCCTGGGCGTCGATCTCGCGGTGCCCGCCATCGGTTATTTCCACCTCAATCTCTACAGCGGCCGCGATGGCCCCAACGCCGGCAAGCGCTGGCGCGTGCAGCCCGATGGCATCGCCCTGCCGGAATCGAGCGACCGCATCTGGTCCCTGGGCGGCTCGCTTGACCTGGTGCGGCCGGACCGCAACAGCCACCGGCAGGTCATCTTCGTGCCGCAACTGGTGATGAACGTCGACCAGGTCGCGCGCGTGCCCGGCCACATGCAGATGGCGCTGAGCTACCGCAACTGGAACAGCCCGGTGTCCGGCCTGCTGCCGGACTCCGGCATGGTGCCGCAGCTGACGTTCCGCTGGTCCTACTGAAGGCGCGACGCCGTCATCACGCGCGATACCAGCGCCGGTTCATCGCCTGGATCACGCGCGCAGGATACTCAATGTGGCCGACGCTGCCGTTGTAGCGTGCCAGCGCCTTCACCAGGTCGCCGCGCTCCATGTCGAGGTAGTACTTGAGGATGGTGCAGCCCATGCGCAGGTTGGTTTTCGGGTCGAACAGGCTGTCGCCCTTCTTGCCGATCTCGGTGATCCAGAACGGCATGATCTGCATGTAACCCAGCGCGCCACTGCTGGAGATGGCGAAGCGGTTGAAGCGGCTTTCGACCTCGATCACCGACAGCACGAACTCCGGCGAGAGCTTGGCGCGCGTCGCCTCGGCGTGGACCATGCGCAGGAAGCGCAGGCGCTCGTCGGCCTTGGGCATCAGCGGCTTGAGCCGCGTCGACATGTCGGACAGCCAGATTTCGGCATCGAAGCGGTCGGCGAAGCTGCCGGGGTCGTCGATCGCCTGCTGCATCAGCGCGCGCAGCTCCGGCTCCGGCTCGCCGGTCGGACCGGCCACCGCCGTGCCGGCGGCCAGGGCGAACGTCAGCGCCAGCGCTCGCGCGACAACGCGGCGGCCGCGATCAGCCGGCATCTTTGCCCAGCGCGCGCACCAGCGCGGGGCGCGCATTGGCGCGCGCCAGCCAGTCGTCGTAGATCGCGTGCGGCGGCAGCGCCTGCCGCGCGAACTGCAACAGGCTCACGAACAGGATGTCGGCCGCGGAGAATTTCTGGCCGAGGATCCACGGCGCGGCTTCCAGCGTGGTCTTGAGCCGCTGGTCGAGCGCTTCATACATCGCCTTGTCGGCCGCGTCGGTCGCGGTGCGGCCCTTGAAGTGATTGACGATCACCGGCTCCAGCACACCCGCGTAGTACGCCAGCCAGCTCAGGTAAGGACCACGCTGTGGATCGCCCACCAACGGCCCAAGGCCGGCCAGCGGAAACTTGTCGGTGAGATACAGCGCGATCGCGGCGGACTCGGAGATCACCACGCCGTCGTCGATCAGCGCCGGCACCTGGCCGTGCGGATGCGGATTGCGCGGATCGCGCGCGCCGGTGCCCGCGAGCGGGCCGCCGGTGCGCTTGATGTCCACCACCATCACTTCATAAGGCGCGCCCAACTCCTCCAGCAGCCAGAGAAAGCGGGTCGAACGGGAACGCGGTGCGTGAACCAGCGTGAGCATCGGCAATCTCCGTGACAGATCGTCGCGACGCTAACAAGAAGCTCGCGGCGGGGCAACGCCGGGCCTAGCCGCGCAGCTTCTCCAGCACTGCCTCGGCGGTGGCCGGGATCATCTCGGCCTTGTCGGCGCGGCGGTGCTTGTACTCGAACTGCGCGTTGGCCAGGCCCTTGTCGCCGATGACGACGCGGTGCGGAATGCCGATCAGGTCGGCATCGGCAAACATCGAGCCGGGACGCTGGCCGCGATCATCGAGCGCGACTTCGACACCGGCGGCGGTGAGGTCGGCGTAAAGCTGCTCGGCGGCGGTCTTCACCGCCTCCGACTTGTCCATGCCGATGGGGCAGACGATGACGCGAAACGGCGCGATGCTGTCCGGCCAGATCATGCCGTTGGCATCGTGGCGCTGCTCCAGCACCGCCGCGACCAGGCGCGACACGCCGATGCCGTAGCAGCCCATCTCGGGCGTCACCGCCTGGCCCTGGGCATCCAGCACGGTGAGGTTCATCGCCTTGCTGTATTTCTTGCCGAGCTGGAAAACGTGGCCACCCTCGATGCCGCGATAGAACTTGATGGTGCCGACGCCATCGGGCGAGGGATCGCCCTCGGCGATCATGCGCAGGTCAGCGACTTCCGGCTCCGCCGCATCGCGGCCCCAGTTGGCGCCCTTGAGATGGTGGTCGTTTTCGTTGGCGCCGCAGACGAAGTCCGCGACCGCCGCCGCCGCGTGATCGGCGATCAGCGGGATCGGACAGTTCACCGGGCCGAGATAACCGGTCTCGCAACCGAATGCCGCCTGCACGTCCTCCGGGTTGGCCAGCGTCAGCGGCGACGCGATTTTCGGATGCTTGCCGGCCTTGATCTCGTTGAGCTGGTGATCGCCGCGCAACGCGATGGCGATGAGCTTGTGCGGCTGGCCTTCGGCGGCCCGCACCACCAGCAGCTTGACCTTGCCGGTCAACGGCACGTTGAGGAATTTGCTGACCTGCTCGCAGGTCTTCTGGTCCGGCGTGGACACCCTCTCCAGCGCTGCGCTCGCCGCCGCGCGTGAGCCGCCCGGCTTGCACTCCGCCGCCTCGACGTTGGCGGCGTAGGTGCCCCCTTCAGCAACGGCCAAGAGATCTTCACCGGAGTTGGCGAGGATGTGGAACTCCTCGCTCATGGCGCCGCCGATGTTGCCGCTGTCGGCCTGCACCGCACGGAAATCCGCGCCGAGACGCGTGAACACGCGGATGTAGGCCTCGCGCATGTTGTAGTACTCGCGCGACAGATCGTCCGCGTCCATGTGGAAGGAATAGGCATCCTTCATCAGGAACTCGCGGCCGCGCATCAGGCCGAAGCGCGGGCGGCGCTCGTCGCGGAACTTGGTCTGGATCTGGTAGTAGTTGACCGGCAGCTGGCGATAGCTGCGGATGTCCTGACGCACGTGGAAGGTGATGACCTCCTCGGCGGTCGGCGCGTAGCAGAAATCGTTCTTGTGACGGTCCTTGAGGCGCAGCATCTCCGCGCCCATCACCTCCCAGCGGCCGGACTCCTGCCACAGCTCCGCCGGCTGCACCGTCGGCATCAGCACCTCCAGCGCGCCGGCGCGGTCCATTTCCTCGCGCACGATGTTCTCCACCTTCTTGAGCACGCGCAGGCCGATCGGCAGCCAGGTGTAGAGACCGGCGCCGAGCTTGCGGATGAAGCCCGCGCGCAGCAGCAGCTGATGCGAGACGACTTCGGCGTCGGAGGGAGTTTCCTTGGTGGTGGACAGCGGGAAGCGGGACAGGCGCATGGGCAACGGAGCTTGGGTGGTCGGGCGCGGCATTGTAATGGCTGCATCCGGCACCGTGCCCTCTTCGGCGTCGCCGACGCTACGCCATGTCCGGTCGGGCTCCACCCGCTCCTCGGTACTGCGCGCTTCAGGATATTTATATTTTATTTACTTAAATAAAAATTTAATAATTTTTTATAACAATCTGCACAGCCTGCCGACGACAAGCGGGTGGCGACTGTCTCCGGGCATTTGCCGCCCCGCGTCCCCTAATCCGGGGATAGTCGGCGACACGAACCATTGCTATCGTGCTTCCATAAGAGATCGAAAGACGGGCAGCGGTCCACGCAAGCCACGACGGAGAAGGGAGCCACGATGAACAAGCTAAGAAACGCAAGTTGGATAGCCGTCGGCCTGGTAGCCGGCATCACGATCGCCGCGGCGCAGGAACCCGCACCGGCGCAGAGCGCCGACGAAGTGCTCGGCCCGGTCAACGCCCAGCGTCCGCTCGACGACACGCCGCCGCCCGCAGCACCGTCCGCCGATGCGAGCGCGCCGGCAAGCCCGGCGCCGGCGACACCGGCGACAGCAGTGCCTCCGGCCGTCCCTGCGGCGCAGGCGGAGCCGAGCGCCGTGCCGGTCGACAACGACGGCCACACCCGCGTCGGCGTCTCGATCAACGCCCTGATCCTCACCGGCTTCGGCGTCTCCATCGGCATGCCGCTGTTCGACCAGTTCAATCTGCGCGCCACCGGCAACGCCTTCTCGATCTCGCGCGACTTCAACGAGAACAACAACAACGGCAGCAGCAACACCTATCACGGCAAGGTCAAGCTGCAGACCTATGGCCTGCTGTTCGACTGGCATCCCTTCCACGGCGCCTTCCGCGTCACGGCCGGCGGCCTGAAAAACGGCAACAAGGTCACGCTCGACGGCACCAACAACGGCGGCACGGTCGATATCGGCGACTGCAAGTACAGCTCCAATCCGGCCGACCCGCTGCGCGTGCACGGCGACACCAACTTCCGCGGCTTTGCGCCCTATGCGGGGCTGGGCTGGGGCGGCAACATGAATGCCGACCGCGGCTTTTACGGCACCTTCGACCTGGGGGTGATGTTCTCGGGCTCGGCCAATATCAAGCTCAACGCCAAGGGCTCGGCCGCCAGCGCCAGCGGCGGCGCCGGCTGCGGCGCGGTGGTCGATGCCAGCAGCGATCCCAACGTGCAGGCCGAACTGGCCAAGGATCAGAACAAGCTCAACGACAGCGCCAACAAGGTCAAGGTCTGGCCGGTGATCGGCTTCGGCCTGGGCTGGCGCTTCTGAGTATTTCCCTCAGCAGCACGCAGGCCCCGCTCGCGGGGCCTGTTTCGTTTCAAGGTCTTGAATACCGGGGCCACCACCCCATGATGCCCTCATGCCCAAACGAGCCATCCCCATCCTGCTGGCGCTCAGCGCGCTGCTGCACGCCTATCTTGGCTGGCGCCTGCTGCCCGATCTTCCCGATACCACCGCGCAGCTCGCCTTGAGCCTGTGGCTCGGCGCCTCGGCGCTGCTGTGCCCGGCGCCGCTGCTGGTGCGGCTGTCGCCGCACGGCCGCCTCGGCGATGCACTGGGCTGGACCGGCTACCTGGCGATGGGCATCTTCTCCTCGCTGTTCGTGCTGACGCTGTTGCGTGACCTGCTGCTGCTCGCGGTCACGCTGCTCGCCGCGGCCGGCCTTGCGTCGGCGCCGTCGGCCGCGCTGCGGCAGGATCTCGCCCTGGCGGTGCTGGCGCTGACGGCGCTGGCGACGCTGCTCGGCGTGTTCAACGCGCGTCGCCTGGCGCGCGTCGTCGAGGTCGACATTCCCGTCGCCGACCTGCCGGCGCCGCTGCGCGGCTTCAGCATCGTGCAGATCAGCGACATCCACGTCGGCCCCACCATCAAGCACGGCTACCTGCGCGCCATCGTCGACACCGTCAACGGCCTGCAGCCGGATGTGGTCGCCGTCACCGGCGACATCGTCGACGGCAGCGTCGCCTACCTGCGTCCGCACGTTGCGCCGCTGGGCGAGCTGAACGCGCGTCACGGCGTCTATGCCGTCACCGGCAATCACGAGTACTACTCCGGCGCCGAGGCCTGGGTGGCGGAACTGCGCCGCCTGGGCCTGCGCGTGCTGCTCAATGAAAACCGCGTGCTCGAGCATGACGGCCACGGCGTGCTGATCGCCGGCGTCACCGATTATTCCGCGCACCGTTTCGGCGATGCGCATCGCAGCGATCCGCAGGCGGCGATCGCCGGCGCGCCGGCGGATGTCGCGGTGAAAGTGCTGCTGGCGCACCAGCCGCGCAGCGCGCCCGCCGCCGCCGCCGCCGGCTTCGACGTGCAGCTCTCCGGCCACACGCATGGCGGCCAGTTCCTGCCGTGGAACTGGTTCGTGCCCTTGCAGCAGCCATTCACCGCCGGCCTGCACCGCCTGCAGCAGCTCTGGGTCTACACCAGCCGCGGCACTGGCTACTGGGGTCCGCCGATCCGCTTCGGCGCGCCGTCGGAAATCACGCGCCTGCGCTTGGTGCCGGCCT
Source organism: Nevskiaceae bacterium (assembly GCA_008012115.1). Classification (GTDB taxonomy): domain Bacteria; phylum Pseudomonadota; class Gammaproteobacteria; order Nevskiales; family Nevskiaceae; genus Stenotrophobium. The sequence continues at coordinate 25,272 of SSEB01000002.1, read as the reverse complement.
AGTCGCATTGGCGCCGGGCGGACCGGCGCAGGGAACAACGAGCACCTGCGGGTCGCCGGACGACGCGTGGCAAGCACAGGCTGACGTGCATCAACGCCGTCGCCGCGGCGCAGGGCGATAATGCTGCGCATGAACGCTGTGACCACCGCCGCGCGATGACGCTCGATCCCGCCCTGCTGCTGCGCCTGCTGGTGGCGCTGTGCATCGGCCTGCTGATCGGCACCGAGCGCGAGCGCCGCAAGGGCGAAGGGCCGACCCGCGCCGCCGCCGGACTGCGCACTTTCGCGCTGCTGTCCCTGCTCGGCGGCATGACCGCCGCGGCCGGTGGCGACGCCCTGCCGGCCATCGGCGCACTGATCGTCGGCGCCTTCGCGGTGCTGTCGTACCTGCGCAATCGCGACGACGATCCCGGTCTGACCACCGAGGTGGCGATGGTGAGCACCTACCTGCTCGGCCTGCTGTCCATCGCGCAGCCGGCGCTGGCCGGCGCCATCGCCGTCGGCGTCGCCGTGCTGCTGGCGTCCAAGCAGGCGCTGCATCGTTTCGTCAGCCGCGCCTTGTCGGAGCAGGAGCTGCATTCCGGCCTGATGCTGCTGGCGGCGGCGGTGGTGATCCTGCCGATGACGCCGGATCGCGTGATCGATCCGCTGGGCGTGCTCAATCCCCGGACGATCTGGCGGCTGGTGGTGCTGGTGATGACGATCGGCGCCGCCGGCCACATTGCGCATCGCGCGCTCGGTGCGCGGCTGGGCCTGCCGCTGTCGGGCCTGGCCGCGGGCTTCGTGTCCAGCAGCGCCACCATCGGCGCCCTTGGCGGTCGGGCGCAGCGCGAGCCGGCGCTGATGTCGGCCGCCGTCGCCGGCGCCACCCTGTCCACCGTCGCCACCGTGATCCAGATGGCGGCGGTGCTGGCCGCCACCAGTCCCGCGGTGCTGGCCGGCGTGGCGCTGCCGCTGGTGGCCTCGGGCGTGGCGGCCGCGGCCTGGGGCGCGCTGTTCACGCTGCGCAGCCTGCGCACCGCGGGATCACCGCAGGCGCCGGCCGGTCAGGCCTTCGAGCTGCGCACGGCGCTGCTGTTCGCGGCGACGGTGTCCGTGGTGCTGATGCTGTCGGCGGCGGTGCGCGAGTTCGCCGGCAATGCGGCGCTGGTGGCGACCGCCGGCCTCGCCGGATTTGCCGATACGCACGCGGCGGCGATTTCCGTGGCCTCGCTGGTCGCTGGCGGCAAGCTGGCGGCGGCCGACGCCACGCTGCCGATCCTGGTGGCGCTGACCACCAACACCCTGACCAAGATGACGCTGGCGATCACGCTCGGCGGCCGCCGCTTCGCGCGGCAGATTGTCCCGGGGCTGCTGCTGGTGATTCTCGCCGCCTGGCTGGCGGCGATCTGGACGGGTCGCCTGGTCTGAAAAACGGCCACCCGCTCTCCGCTCCGCGCAGGGTGTAGACGTTATAATTTATTTATTGATTTTATTTTCAGTAATTAATTTATCACGTCCCGCCCAGTGTCAGCGCTCACAGCGGGTGGCGCCTTCGTGCCGTTTCAGCGCCCCTTGAACTGCGCCTCGCGGCGCTCGATGAAGGATTTCACGCCTTCCTGCACGTCCTCGCTCTTCATCACCGGCACCAGGTCCGGCATGAAGCGCGCGATCGCGGTCTGCATGTCGCGTTCCAAAGACAGACGCGAGGACTTGAGGCTGCCGTAGACGCCCAGCGGCGCCTGCTTCGCCACTTTTTCCGCCAGCGCCAGGCCGCGCTCGTAGGGCTTCTCCGACAGCACGATCTCCTGCACCAGGCCGATGCGATGCGCTTCCTGTGCGTTGAACTCGTCGCCGGTGAGCAGGTAGCGCTGGGCATTGGCCCAGCCGAACTCCTGCACCATGCGCACGGTGGCGCCGCCGCAGGCATAGATGCCGCGCTTGACCTCGATCTGGCCGAAGCGCGCATTGCCGCAGCAGACGCGGATGTCGCCGGCCAGCGCCAGCTCGATGCCGATGGTGAAGCAGATGCCCTGGATGGAGAACACCAGGGGCTTGCTGACGCGCTTCTCCGGCACCAGCCCCAGCGGATCGCGCTGGTGCGGCGCGAAATCCGGCCACTTGCCGGAGGAGAACAGGCCGCCCCACTGCGGCAGGTCGAGACCGGCGGTGAAATGCGGACCGTGCGCGAACACCAGGCCACAGCGCAGTTCGGGATCGGCATCCAGCACGCCGTAGGCATCGGCCAGCTGCATGAACATGTCGGGGTCGAAGCCGTTGTACTTGGTCGGCCGGTTGAAGCCGATCAGCAGCACGTGGCCGTGCCGCTCGGTGGTGATCTTGGTCTCGCTCATTGCGCGCTCCTCGCCTGGACGTTCGAGCGCACCCTAGCCCATTTCCGGGCCAGCCCCAAGCGGGTGTCAGTCGCGCACTTTCAGCACGCGCTCCTGCGGCTGGCCTTGCACCAGCTCCCAGGCGCGCATCTCCAGCACGCCCTTGGTATTGAGCGAGATCACCAGGTGCAGGCCGCCGGCGGCGAGCTGCGTGGCCTCCGGCACCGCCGGTGCCAGCGGGTTGGACCACAGCCGCGCCCACAGCGGCACACCGGCCGGCGGCTCGCCGGCGTGATACGCCTGCGGCTGGTCCGCGCCACGCACCCAGCCGTGGATGGCCTGCGGCTGCGCAATCTGCGCCTCGTGCAGGATCTGGATGGCGAGGCGGCGCGGCAGCACCAGCGGCTGTTCAGGCATGTCGGTTTCCACACACGGGGCATTGGGGGTCGGCCGCCATTTTCAGCCGGCGCCAGCGCATCGACAAGGCGTCCCAGGTCAGCAGGTGACCGGCATCGTCGCCCAGGCCCAGCAGCAGCTTGAGCGCCGCCAGCGCCTGCAGGCTGCCGACGCTGCCCACCACCGGACCGAGGATGCCGGCTTCCTCGCAGGTTTCCTGCGCCTCGCCGGCGTCGGGGTAGAGACAGGCGTAGCAAGGCCCGCCACGGCGCAGGTCGAACACCGCGAGCTGGCCCTCGAAGCGGATCGCAGCGCCCGACACCAGCGGCCGGCGCGCGCGGACACAGGCGGCGTTGATGGCGAAGCGGCTGGGGAAATTGTCGGTGCAGTCGAGCACCACGTCGGCCTGCGGCACCGCGGCCAGCGCTTCGTCGGCGTCGCACCGTTCGATGTCGACCTCGGGATTGAGCGCGGCCAGTTGCGCCCGCGCCGCCTCGGTCTTGGCGCGGCCGACGTCGGCCTGCCGGTAGAGAATCTGTCGCTGCAGGTTGCTTTGCTCCACGCGGTCGCGGTCGGCGAGGATCAGGCGTCCGATACCGGCGCCGGCAAGATACAGCGCCGCCGCCGTGCCCAGGCCGCCCAGACCGATCACCAGGGCGGTGGAGTCGCGCAGCAGCTGCTGGCCGTTGACGCCAAGCTCGCGCAACACGACCTGACGGCTGTAGCGGGCGAAGTCACTCATGGCCGGCGCCCCGCGCTGGCCCGCTCGTGACCGCCAAGGTCGCGCCGGGTTTCGATGTCGACGAACCCCGCGTCCGCGAGCAGCGCACGCACCGCCGCCCCCTGGTCGTAGCCGTGCTCGAGCAGCAGCCCGCCGCCGGGCGCGAGCCGCGCCGGCGCGCCGGCGACAATCTCGCGCAGGGCATTGAGGCCGTCGGCACCGTCGGTCAAAGCCAGCATCGGCTCGTGCCGCAGCGCGGCGAGATGGCCGTCGTCACGCGCGATGTAGGGCGGATTGGACACGATCAGGTCGTAGTGCGCCTCGGGCAGCGCGCCAAACCAACTGCCGTGATGAAACGCCACCCGCTGCAGACCCAGCTGCTGCGCATTGAGCCGCGCCACCGCCAGAGCCTCGTCGGACACATCGGTGGCGCTCACCTGCGCGTCCTCGCGCTCGGCCGCCAGCGCCAGCGCCAGCGCGCCGCTGCCGGTGCCCAGGTCGGCGATGCGCGGCCGCGGTCGGTCGCGCAGCAGCTGCAATGCCCATTCCACCAGCAGTTCGGTGTCCGGTCGCGGCACCAGCACCGCCGGCGTCACCTTCAGCGTCAGCGTCCAGAAGTCTTTCTCGCCAGTGATGTAGGCCACTGGTTCCTGCCGCGCGCGGCGCGCGACCAGCGTTTCGAATTCGGTCCGGGTGGCTGCGGCCAGCGGCTCGTGCAGTCGCATGAAAATCTGCGCACGGTTGAGGCCGCCGGCGTGGGCAAGCAGCAGTTCCGCATCGAGGCGCGGGCTGTCGCTGACCGGCGCCAGTCGCGCCTGCGCCGCCACCAGCGCCTCGCCGAGCGTGGTCATTCGCCCAGTTCCGCCAGCTGCTCGGCCTGATACTCGGCCAGCAGCGGGCCGATCACCGGGTCGAGTCCGCCTTCGATCACGCGGTCGAGCTGGTACAGCGTCAGGTTGATGCGATGGTCGGTGACGCGACCCTGGGGGAAGTTGTAGGTGCGGATGCGCTCGCTGCGGTCGCCGCTGCCGACCAGCTTCTTGCGCGTCGCCGCCATGTCCTTCTCCTGCTGGCTGCGCTTGGCGTCGAGCAGTCGCGAGCCGAGCAGGGCCATGGCCTTGGCGCGGTTCTTGTGCTGGCTGCGTTCTTCCTGGCACTCCACCACCACGCCGGTCGGGAGATGCGTGATGCGGATCGCCGACTCGGTCTTGTTGACGTGCTGGCCGCCGGCGCCGCTGGAGCGATACGTATCGATCTTCAGATCGGCCGGGTTGATCTCGATCTGCGCTTCCTCGATCTCCGGCAGCACCGCAACGGTGGCGGCGCTGGTATGGATGCGTCCCTGCGTCTCGGTGGCGGGCACGCGCTGCACGCGATGCGCGCCGGACTCGAACTTGAGCCGCGAGTAGGCGCCGTAGCCGGCGATGCGCGAGATGATTTCCTTGAAGCCGCCGTGCTCGCCCTCGCTCTCGCTCAGCACCTCGATGCTCCAGCCCAGCGACTCGGCGTACTTGGAGTACATGCGGAACAGGTCGCCGGCAAAGATCGCCGCCTCGTCGCCGCCGGTGCCGGCGCGGATTTCGAGAAACACGTTGTTGGCGTCGAGCGGGTCCTTGGGCACGAGGTAGCCCTGCAGTTCTTTTTCCAGCGCCGCCAGACGTTCCCGCGCGGCCGGCAGTTCCGCCTCGGCCATGTCGCGCAGTTCGCGGTCCGGGTCGGACTGCATCTGCACCAGGCTGTCGATCTCCTGGAGCGTGGCGACGTGCGCGGCATAGGCCTCGGTCAGCGGGCCGAGCTGCGCGTACTCCTGCGACAGGCGCCGGAACTTCTCGGGGTTGCCGGTGACTTCCGGCGACGACAGCTCGCCCGCGATTTCTTCGCGGCGCTCGGCCATCTGCTGCAGCTTGCTGAGGAGAGAGGTTTTCATGCGGTTCCTCCCCTCTCCCGTGCCGGGAGAGGGGTTGGGGGAGAGGGAGCGCCACCGCAGGCAACGCGCGCCCTCTCCCCTGCCCCTCTCCCGCATGCGGGAGAGGGGTGATCTAGTTTTCGGAGTCGTCCGGCAGTTCGTAAAGCTTGCGCACCGCGTTGAGCAGCAGCGCCTGCTCCACCGCGCTGGCATGGCGCAGCGCGTGGCTGGGCGCATGCATCAGCTTGTTGCTGAGCGTGTCGGCGAGGAAATTCATCACGTCTTCCGGCGATTCGCCGGAGGCCAGGCGGCGGCGCGCCTTGTCGAGCACCTCATCGCGGTGGACGCGCGCCTGCGCGCGCAACTGCGCGATGGTGCCGGCGGCGTCGCGGCCTTCGAGCCAGCGCGCGAATTCCTGCGCGTGCTCGACCACCAGCACCTCGGCCTGCTGCGCCGAGGCCTCGCGCAGCTTCATGTTTTCCTCGATCACCGCGCGCAGGTCGTCGACGGTGTAGAGGTAGACGTCTTCCATGCGACCGATGCGCGGGTCGATGTCGCGCGGCACCGCCAGATCCATCATGAACACCGGCTTGCGGCGGCGGCGCTTGCTGGCGGCCAGCTCCATCACCGGCTGCTCCAGCACGTAACCGCGCGCGGCGGTGCTGGAGATGATCAGGTCGGCGTCGCCAAGGTGGCCGGGCAGATCGTTGAGCGTGATGGCGTAGCCGCGCATCTCGCGCGCCAGCTTTTCGGCGCGGTCGAGGCTGCGGTTGGCGACGATCACGCGGCCGATGCCGTTCTGGTTGAGGTAGCGCGCGATCAGCTGGATCATCTCGCCGGCGCCGATCAGCAGCGCCGTCTGGCTGTGCAGGTCGGCGAAGATGCGCTTGGACATCTGCACCGCGGCGTAGGCCATCGACACCGGGTGCGCGCCGACCTGGGTCTCGTTGCGCACCAGCTTGGCCACGGCGAAGGCGTGCTGGAACAGGCGCGACAGCACCGGCCCCAGAGACTTCACCTCGCTGGCGGTGGCGAAGGACTGCTTCATCTGGCCGAGGATCTGCGGCTCGCCGATCACCATCGAGTCCAGGCCGGAGGCCACGCGCAGGCTGTGCGCGATGCTGCCGGCGTCGCGATGGGTGTAGAGGAATTTCTCCAGGTAGCCTTCCGGCGTCTGGCGCTCGCGCCGCCACCAGTCGAGGATGCGCGCCTCCTCGCCGAGTGGCGCCACGGTCATGATCTCGGTGCGGTTGCAGGTGGACAGGATAGCGGCCTCGTCCACGCCCGGCAGTGCGCGCAGCCTCTGCAGCGCCGTCGGCAGGTCGGCCTCGGCAAACGCAAGGCGCTCGCGCGCCTCGACAGGCGCGTTGTGATGCGAGAGGCCCAGCGTGATCAAGCTCATGAGTTAATTTTCCGGCATCGCCCCCGACAGGCACAAGCAAGGCACCGACCGGACGTCACCCGCTGTAGGTCCATGCGTCATGGGAGATGTGATATTATATTTATCATATTTAATATCGATAAATTAAATATAACAACCTGCCTGGCGCTGCCAGCGACAGCGGGTGGCGTCCCGATGCCGGCAGGCTGTCGCCGGAACCCTGGTGTGATAGAAAGGTCTCTGATCCGTTCCCCCTCGACCAGACCGCTCCGTGAACCTTCCGCGTCCTGCTGCCGCGCCCCTGCGCAACCTTGCCCTGTCCCTGATCGTGAGCCTGATGGCCGGCACCGCACCGGCCTCGGCGGCGGACAAGCCGGATACCGCGCGCATGGATGCGCAGTACCACATCATGCTGGGCGAAATGGCCGCCGGACGGCAGCAGCCGTCGGTGGCGGCGCACGAATTCCTGCAGGCGCTGGAGACCGTCAACGACGTCGATCTGGCCAAGCGCGCCACCGAAAACGCGATGGCGGCGCGCGAAGTCGATACTGCGCTGCAGGCAGCGCGCAAGTGGCTGGCGCTCGATCCCAGCTCGATGGACGCGCGCGAGGTGATCGCACGCATGTCGCTGATCGAGGGCAATCTCGCCGAAACCACCACGCAGTGCGAGGCCATCGTCAGCGGTGCTGCCGGCGGTCCGTCCGACGGCATGATGCTGGCGGCGCGTCTGCTGGGCATGGCCTATAACTCGCAGGCCGACGGCGCGCTGGCGGTGATGAACCAGCTGGTCGCCAAGCGCCCGCAACTGCCCGCCGCGCAGCACGCCATGAGCCTGCTGGCGCTGCGCTTCAACCGCATCGAGTTGGCCGACGCCGCAGCGCGCGAGGCCGTGCGGCTGGCGCCCAAGGACAAGGATCAGCACATGCTGCTGACCGGCGTGCTGGTCAAGCAGGGCAAGCTGGACGAGGCGGACCGTGAATTCGAGGCCCTGGTCAAGGGCGACAGCAAGGCCACCGACCTGCGCATGGGCTACGCCAAGCTGCTGCTGGAATCCGACCAGCGCGAAGCGGCGCGCACCCAGCTGCTGCGCGTGATCAAGGACAAGCCGGACTACGCCGATGCGCACTTCGCGCTGGGCGTGCTCGCCTTCAACGACCGCAATTACGCCGAGGCCGAGCAGCACTTCAAGCGCCTGCTCGACGGCAAGCGCGCCGCCGACGCCGCCTACCAGCTGGGCCGCATCGCGGAAGTGCGCAAGAACTATGCGCAGGCGCTCAACTACTACGAGCAGGCCGATGGCGGCGGCTCCGCGCTCGACGCCGCCGTGCGCCATGCCTACGTGCTGGCGGCGATGCACAAGATCGACGAGGCGCAGGACCTGATGGCGCAGCTGCGCGAGGAGCTGCCGCAGTACCAGCAGCGCTTCTACCTGGCCGAGGGCGACCTGCTGCTCAACGCCGGCGAACCCGATCGTGCGATCAAGGTCTACGGCGAAGCCCTCAAGCAGACGCCGGACGACGCCGACCTGCTCTACGGACGTTCGCTGGTCTACGAACGCACCGCCCGGATCGAGCTGGCGGAAAAGGACCTGCGCGCCATCCTCGCCAAGGACCCCAACGATTCGCGCGCGATGAACGCGCTGGGCTACATGCTCACCGTGCACACGCGGCGCTACGACGAGGCCAGCCAGCTGATCTCCCGCGCGCTGCAGCTGACGCCGGACGACGCCGCCGTGATCGACAGCATGGGCTGGGTGCAGTTCAAGCTCGGCCACACCGGCGAGGCCCGCGCCCTGCTGCAGAAGGCCTACGACCGCTTCCCCGACCCCGAGGTCGCGGCGCACCTGGGCGAGGTGATGTGGGCCATGGGCGACAAGGATCAGGCGCGCGCCCTGCTCGAGCGCACGGTCAGGGACGCGCCGGACGCCACCGCGCCGCAGGAAACCCTGCAGCGGCTGACGCACTGAGCCGCCGGCCGCGCGGCCGGCGGACCGCCGTCAAAGTTTCATGAAACCCGGATTCATAATGGCGGCAGCGGCGCTGCTGCTGCTCGGAGGATGCGCCGGCATGACGCGCAAGGACATTCACAAGACCGCGGAAGACCGCTGGGAGGCGCGCAGCGCCGGCCTGCAGCACGTCGACCGTTTCCTGATGCAGGCGCGCGGCGCCTACGGCCGCGTGCTGCCGGTGAAGGCCGACCTGCGCTGGCAGCAGAACGCCGACGGCAGCTTCGATCTGCGCATCGCCGGCCCCTTCGGCATCGGCGCCACCACCGTCAGCGGCACGCTCGACGACGTCACCGTGCGCACCGGCAAGGGCACCTACCACAGCCGCGATCCGGAAGGCTGGATCGAAAACCGCATGGGCTGGACCCTGCCGCTGGCCGGCCTGCGCTACTGGATGCTGGGCCTGCCCTCGCCCTACTCGGAGGCGGACATCGAGCTCGATCCGCAGGGCCGCATCGTCAGCCTGCAGCAGGACGGCTGGCGTCTCGACTATGGCGAATACCAGCGTGCCGGCGGCTACGAGCTGCCGCGCAAGTTCGAGGTCGCCAACGACGACGTGCGCCTCAAGGTGGTGGTCGACGCCTGGTCCGACCTGCCGCCGCCCCGATAAACCGCAGCCCCCACGCCAGAGCCGCGCAGCGGCCGCCTCATGACGCAGACACCCTTCACCGCCGAATTTCCCTGGCCGGCCCCGGCCAAGCTCAACCTGTTCCTGCACGTCACCGGCCGCCGCGCCGACGGGTATCACACCCTGCAGACGGTGTTCCAGTTCCTCGACCACGGCGACAGCCTGTTCTTCACGCCGCGCGGCGATGGCGTGATCCGCCGCAGCGACGGTCCGCAGGACATCCCGGAAGCGCAGGACCTGGTCGTGCGCGCGGCGCAGGCGCTCAAGGCCGCCAGCGGCTGCAACCTGGGCGCCGACATCGCCGTGACCAAGCGCATCCCCATCGGCGGCGGCCTCGGCGGCGGCTCGTCGGATGCGGCCACCACCCTGGTGGCGCTCAACCGGCTGTGGAACCTCGGCTTTCCGCTCGACGAACTGGCCGGCATCGGCCTGCGCCTGGGTGCCGACGTGCCGGTGTTCGTGCGCGGGCTCGCGGCCTGGGCCGAGGGCGTGGGCGAACACCTGCGTCCGCTGGCGCTGCCGGAGCCCTGGTACCTGGTGCTGACGCCGCCGGTGCAGGTGAACACCGCCGACATCTTCAATGCGCCGGAACTGCCGCGCGCCACCGCGCCGATCACGCCGGAGGATTTCCTCGCCGGCGCCGGCGGCAACGACTGCGAGGCGGTGACCTGCGCGCGCCATCCGCAGGTGCGCGAGGCCCTGGCCTGGCTGCGCCGTCACGGCCCGGCGCGCATGTCCGGCACCGGCGCCTCGGTGTTCCTGCCCCTGGCCTCGCGCGCCGAGGCCCGCGCCCTGCAGGCGCAGGTGCCCGCATCGTGGCACTCGTTCGTCGCCGCCGGCCTCAACCGCTCGCCGCTGCAGAATCTGTCGCGCCAGGACGCCCGCTCCAACGTCACCGCGCCGGAGCAATCGGTATAATGCGCGCCGCCTGAAGCGGCCGACGATTGGGGAGTCGCCAAGTGGTAAGGCAGCGGGTTTTGATCCCGCCATTCCCAGGTTCGAATCCTGGCTCCCCAACCATCCGGCTTTTCCCGGCGCGCCGTGCGCCCGGAAAAACGGATGCTCCGGCGCAACCCGGGCCCAGCAGACAGTTATCGACCATCACGACGATCGCGGCACAACCGGAAAGCCACGCATGTCCGACACCAAGCTGATGCTCTTTTCGGGCAACGCCAGCCCCAAGCTCGCGCAGGACATCGCCAGCTACCTCAAGCTGCCGCTGGGCCAGGCCATGGTCGGCCGTTTCTCCGACGGCGAAGTGCAGGTGGAAATCCTCGAGAACGTGCGCGGCCGCGACGTCTTCGTGATCCAGTCGACCTGCGCGCCGACCAACGACAACCTGATGGAACTGCTGATGATGCTCGACGCCCTGCGTCGCGCCTCGGCGGGCCGTCTCACCGCCGTCATTCCCTACTTCGGCTACGCCCGCCAGGACCGCCGCCCGCGCAGCGCGCGCGTGCCGATCTCGGCCAAGGTGGTCGCCGAGATGATCTCGCTGGCCGGCGCCAACCGCGTCCTGACCGTGGACCTGCACGCCGACCAGATCCAGGGCTTCTTCGAATGCCCGGTGGACAACGTCTACGCCTCGCCGGTGCTGCTCGGCGACATCTGGCGCCAGAAGTACGACAACCTGATCGTGGTCTCGCCCGACGTCGGCGGCGTGGTGCGCGCGCGCGCCGTGGCCAAGCGCCTTGATGACGCGGACCTCGCCATCATCGACAAGCGCCGCCCGAAGGCCAACGAATCGAAGGTGATGAACATCATCGGCGATGTCGAAGGCAAGACCTGCGTGATGGTCGACGACATGGTCGATACCGCCGGCACCCTGTGCAAGGCCGCCGCCGCGCTCAAGGAACACGGCGCGGTGAAGGTCGTGGCTTACGTCACCCATCCGGTGCTGTCGGGCCCGGCGGTGAGCAACATCACCAACTCGCAGCTCGACGAGATGGTGGTCACCGACACCATCCCGCTGTCGCCGGCCGCCGCCAAGTGCCCCAAGATCCGCCAGATCTCCGTCGGCGGCATGCTGTCGGAGACCATCCGCCGCATCAGCGCAGAAGAGTCGGTCAGCTCGCTCTACGTCGATTGAACCCCGTTGCGGCTGCGGGCGGCGAATGGCGCCGCTCGCCTGGACGGCGATCCCGCAAGCGGGTCCCTCGCCGGTAACTCGCGACGCTATCCTCTGCATCAGCGCGGAAGAATCGGTCAGCTCGCTCTACGTCGATTGAACCCCGTTGCGACTGCAGGCGGCGGATGGCGCCAAGTGGCCTGATCGGCGCCTTGCCAGCCCCACCCGCTATGCCCCGATTCCCTGGGAAATTCGTTATAAATTATTGTTCGAATTAATTTTCGATTTATAATTAATAACGGACCTGGACGGCTCATCCCCGATAGCGGGTGGCCGTGAAAACGGCGGCAAAGCCTGCCGTCGCGCTTTGCGCGGGCTCCCCACCCCCGTTAGAATGCGCGCCCCCTCGGGCCTGGTCGCGGGTGCCGGGGTTCATCCTTTGGAGATTGCCGTGAAAGAGAATTTCGTCATCAACGCTGAAGCCCGCAAGGCGCAAGGAACGGGTGCGAGCCGCCGTCTGCGTCGCGAGGGCAAGGTGCCCGCCATCCTTTATGGTGGCCAGGAAGCCGCGCAGAGCATCACTGTCGGCCACAACGAGCTGTGGAACCACCTCAAGACCGAGGCCTTCTACTCGCACATCCTCACCCTGAAGCTGGACGGCCAGGAACAGCAGGTCGTGCTCAAGGACCTGATGCGTCACCCGGTCAACAACAGCGTGATGCACATGGACCTGCAGCGCGTGCGCGCCGACGTGGCGCTGCGCATGCACGTGCCGTTGCACTTCAAGGGCGCCGACGTGGCGCCGGGCGTCAAGACCGGCGGCGGCATCGTCGAGCACCACCTCAACCAGGTGGAAGTCGAGTGCTTGCCCAAGTTCCTGCCGGAGTTCATCGAGGTCGACCTGTCGAACCTCAACGTCAACGACGCCGTCCACCTGTCGCAGCTGCAGCTGGGCGAAGGCGTGACCCTGGTGCAGCTCAAGCACGGCAATGACCAGTCGGTCGCCGCGATCCACCTGCCGCGCGCCGCGGTCGAGGAGACGCCGGCCGAAGCGCCGGTCGCCGCCGAAGTGCCGGCCACCGCGCAGAAGGCGCCGGAAGCCGCTGCGGCCGCCGCGCCGGCCAAGAAGGACGACAAGAAGAAGTAAGCCTTCTTCATGCGAATCCGCCCCGTCCGTCTGCGCAAGTGGCCGGACGGGGTTTTCGTTTGAGCCGCCCGCACCATGTCCTCTCCCCTCCGCGCGATCATCGGCCTCGGCAATCCCGGCGCCGACTACGAGCGCACGCGCCACAACGCCGGCTTCTGGTTCGTGGAGCAACTGGCGGCGGCGCAGCGCGAGAGCTTCCGTTCCGAGGCCAAGTTCCAGGGCGAACTGGCGCGCGTGCGGCTGGGCGGTGAGGACCTGCTGCTGTTCAAGCCGATGACCTTCATGAACCGCAGCGGCGAGCCGACGCAGAAGCTGGCGCAGTTCTACAAGCTCACACCCGGTGACATCCTGGTGGCGCACGACGAACTCGATCTGCCCGCCGGCACCGTGCGGCTCAAGCTCGGCGGCGGTCACGGCGGCCACAACGGACTGCGTTCGCTGCATCAGCACCTGGGCCCGGAGTACCGGCGCCTGCGCATCGGCATCGGTCATCCCGGCCACAAGGACCTGGTCCACAACTACGTGCTCGGCCGCGCCTCCAGGGCGGACGAGCAACTCATCCACGACGCGCTGATCGATGCGGCCGCAGCCGTCCCCGTCTGGCTCAACCAGACCTGGGACAAGGCCGTGCATCAGCTTCACAGCGGCAAGTAAGGAACACTCATGGGTATCAAATGCGGCATCGTCGGCCTGCCCAACGTCGGCAAGTCCACCCTGTTCAACGCCCTGACCAATGCGCAGAACGCGGCGGCGGAGAACTATCCCTTCTGCACCATTGAACCCAACGTCGGCATCGTGCCGGTGCCGGACCCGCGCCTCGACGCGCTGGCGGCCATCGTCAAGCCGAACAAGACCATCGCCACCACGGTCGAGTTCGTGGATATCGCCGGCCTCGTCGCCGGTGCCAGCAAGGGCGAGGGCCTGGGCAACCAGTTCCTCGGCCACATCCGCGAGACCGACGCCATCGCCCACGTCACGCGCTGCTTCGTCAACGACGACATCATCCACGTCAGCGGCGGCGTCGATCCGATCCGCGACATCGAGGTGATCAACACCGAGCTGGCGCTGGCCGACCTCGACAGCGTGACCAAGGCCGTCGATCGCACCGCCAAGCTGACCAAGACCGGCAACAAGGAAGCCATCGCCAAGCTCGACGTGCTCAAGCGCGTGCAGGCGCATCTCGACCAGGGCCTGGCCGTGCGCGGGCTGGCCCTGAGCGACGACGACAAGCTCGCCATCCGCGACCTGATGCTGATCACCGCCAAGCCGGCGCTATATATCGCCAACGTCGACGAAGCCTCGCTCAAGCACGGCAACGACAACCTCGACAAGGTGAAGGCCTACGCTGCGAAGGAAAACGCGCAGGTGGTGGCGGTGTGCGCCGCCATCGAGGCCGAGATCGGGCAGCTCGACGAGGCCGACAAGGCCGCCTTCCTGCAGGACCTGGGGCTGGAGGAGCCGGGCCTCAATCGCGTCATCCGTGCCGGCTATGCCCTGCTCGGCCTGCAGACCTATTTCACCGCCGGCGTGCAGGAAGTCCGCGCCTGGCAGGTGAAGAAGGGCGCCACCGCGCCGCAGGCCGCGGGCGTGATCCACACCGATTTCGAGAAAGGCTTCATCCGCGCCGAGGTCATCGGCTACGACGATTTCATCCAGTTCAAAGGCGAGGCCGGCGCCAAGGAAGCCGGCAAGTGGCGCCTGGAAGGCAAGGACTATCTCGTCCGCGAGGGCGACGTGATGCACTTCCGCTTCAACGTCTGATCGATATGGCCGTCCGGCGGTGACTGTCTTAGTATCCGAATCAACAGACGATCACGATATCGCCGAGGGAATTTCATGACAGGGGAGCCGGGGGCCGGCGTTTCGCCGTCATTCAAGCTGAGCACGCCGCAGAAGCGGTTGTTCTCCGTGATCTTCAGCTTCGGAGGCCTGCAGTTCCTGCTCGGCCTGCTATTGGCCGTGGTGTTCAGCAATCCGGGGTCCGATTTCCAGTACGCGCTGGGCGGCATCGGCCAGTGGTGCGTGCTGGTGGGCTTTGGCATCGCCCTCGCTGGCGCACTGGGCTCCTTCCTCTACGACTTCACCATTCGCCCCTTGCAGCGCCTGAGCGAGCGCCTGGGTGAGTGGATCCGCGCCGGCCAGTAGGGCCGGCCGCCATCAGCCTGGCTGCTGCCGCGCCTGCGCGCGCCTTGCGGCATAGGCCGGTTCCGGGTCGGCGCCATCCACTGGCAGTTCCAGTTGATCCGGCTTGGCCAGGCCCTGCTTGGCCCCCAGCGCCAGGGCCAGCACTTCCTGGCGCCAGGAGTAGCGCCGCGACGGCCCGCTCGGCCCGATGAGCTTCAGCTCCGACAGCACCAGCACCGCGCTGCCGCGCAGGAAATGAAACCGCGGTTCGAGCGCCGCATCGGACTTGAAGCGCAGGCGCGCACCGACCGGCCACTGGCTGCTGGGTCTGGCCGGGATCATCACGGGCGCTTGATCGGACATCGGGTTCATCCTCGCGTCGGGCCATCGTCGCGGACCGGGCGGGCTGCCCTGCCAGAGGCGATGGAATCTGGAACCTTCTGTCGGTGATTCTGGGCCGCCTGTCGCCCTGCAGCCATCGGGGAAACCCTGAATCCAAGCACAGCCCTGTAGAGAAAATCTACCGGCCGCGCGCCGGGCGCAGCATCAAAAAGGCCCGGCATCGCCGGGCCTGTTCGCACTCAATAGTGCCGCTCAGACGGCGGTGGCGGAATCCACTGGTAGGTCCAGGTTTCCGTCAGCGGCTGACCTTTCAGGCGCAGATAGAGGCGCAAGTCGATCGGCTCGGTGCTGTCGTCGGTCGGCTTGAGATCGAACATCGCGCGATAACCGTTGACCTCGAACTGCGGCCGCGCCGAGGTGATCTCGACCTTGCCGCGCGAAGACCAGATCACCGGCTCCACCTGGGCATCGCGCGCCAGTTGCGCGAGGCTGCCACCGGCGAAGTCCACCGCGAAGCGCCAGGAGAAATATTGGCGCTTCTGGCCGACGACACCGCCAATGCCGGTACGCGTCGCCACCACCTGCCCCAACGGCGATGCGGCCGGCATCTGCGCGCCCCAGTACATGCGGTAGCTGTACAGCAGCTCCTGGCCGGGCTGCGGTTTGGCCGCGGGGTTCCAGTAGGCGACGATATTGTCGTAGGTCTCGTCCGGCGCCGGCAGCTCGATGAGCTGCACTGCGCCCCTGCCCCAGGCCCCGCTCTTGGGCTCCACCCACAGGCTGGGGCGACGGTCGTAAAACACGCCGTCGTCCTGGTAGTGATCGAAGTTGCGATCCCGCTGCAGCAGACCATAGCCGCGCGGGTTCTCATCGACATAGGCGTTCACGCGCACGCCGGCCGGGTTGGTCAGCGGACGCCAGATCCACTCGCTCGCGCCATTGTTGATCGACAGGCCGTCGGAATCGTGAATCTCCGGCCGCCAGTCGCTCGCCATGCGGCGGTCGTTCTCGCCGAACAGATACATGCTGGTCAGCGGCGCAACGCCCAGGCGCTCGATGGGCTTGCGCGGATACAGGGCGGCATCGACGTCCATCGTCAGCGGTTCACCCGGCGCAATGTCGAAACGGTAAGCGCCGGTGATGCTGGCCGACTCCAGCAGTGCGTACACCGTCAGCACGTTGGCGTCCTTGCCCGGCCGCTGCAGCCAGAACGCCGTGAAGATCGGAAACTCCTCCGGTTTGCCCATGCCGCTGTCGATGGCCAGGCCGCGCGCTGAAAGGCCGTACTGCTTGGTCGCACCGATGGCGCGGAAATAGCTGGCGCCGAGAAACACCGCGAAGTCCGCGTTCCAGTCCGTATGAAAGTGGATGCGTAGACCGGCATAGCCCAGATCCTTGGGCAGCGATTTGCCTGAGACGCCGCTCTTGGACAGATCGAACATCCGAGGGTCGTAGGCCAGCGGGCGCGCCTTGCCGTCCACCACCTCGTGCATGCGCACCGCCTCGCGGTAGCCGTAACCGAGATGGAAGAACTGCAACTGGAAATTCAGCCCCTGGTCCGCCCACAACGCATGCTCGGGCCGGAAACGGATCGACTGGAACTGGTCGTAATCGAGGTTGGCCAGCGCCTTGGGCAGATCGCGCGACGGCGGCACGTAAGGCTGCCCGGCCAGCGCACGCGCATGGCCCTTGAGCCAGGCGTAATCGAAGGGCTGGTCGCCCTCGGCAGCCGGTGCGGCAAACAGTTGCGAGGCGGGCAAGCCAGCAGCGGCAATCGCCACCGCGGTCCGTAGAAAGTCGCGTCGTTGCAAGATCCAGCTCCAGAAATTTTCGGGCGTTATCGTAACAGGTGGGTGCTTGGCCACTCTGACCCGTGCAAGCCGCCGGGGTTCGGCCGGCCGTGCGCCCGTTTACGGCACCGAGTCAACCCCTTACAATGCGCGCCCCCGAAGGCGGTTCGCGTTGGTGATGTAGCTCAGACGGTTAGAGCGCGGCACTCATAATGCTGAGGTCGGTGGTTCGATTCCACTCATCACCACCAACTAATTCAAGCACTTGCGAGAGCGTCTCGCTGGTCATTTTTTGACCTTGTGCCAAATTTGTGCCACGCCGTGGCACAGTGCTCCTTCACCTCACTTCTACACTGTCTCAATCCGCTGCGCATGCGTCAGCAGGTGAGCCGCCGAGAAGTGCGCGTACCGTCGCACCATCTCCGATGACTCCCAGCCTCCCAACTCTTGCAGCACGTTGGCAGGCGTTCCCGACTGCGCATGATTCGTCGCCCAGGTGTGGCGGAGGTCGTGCCAGCGAAAGTTCTCGATACCCGCTCGCTGTAACGCTTTCCGCCATGCCTTCGTGCCGACCCACCACACCGGTTTTCCGCGGTAGGTAAACACGTAGTCTGGATGCTTGCCCTGACACTCCCGCAGTACCGCCATTGCGTCGGCGTTCAACGGGACTGCAATCGGGCGTTTGTTCTTGGATTGATCCGCATGAACCCAAGCACACCGCCGCTCCAGATCGACGTTTTGCCACTCAAGGCGACATGCGTTGCGTTGGCGCAAGCCAGTTGCCAGCGAGAAGCGCACAAGCGCATGAAGATGAGCCGGAAGCACCGGTAACAACCGTTGCTTTTCATCTTCTGTGAGCCATCGAACCCGCCCCGATTGCGCCGGATACATGGGCGCCTTGGGAACACGTTCGATCCACTCCCACACCTCGCAGGCCCTCCGCAGCACGGCACGCACCAACGCCATATGACGATTGGCCGTGGCCTTGCTGGAGCCAACCGCCTTGCTTTCCAGGATTTGAAAGAGAAGCACGCGATCAATGTCGATCAGGCGCCGCCCTCCCAGATACCGGTCCACCGAACGAAAAATCTCCTTGTCCTTCGCCAACGATGCCTTGTGGCCCTTTTCCTTGAGCCATTGCAGCACCGCATCTTCCCAGGTGTATTTCGGTTTCTCTTCCAGGTTACCCTTTCGCCACGCTTCCGCCTTCAAGCGGTCGTGCAGTTCCTGGGCGGCTTGCTTGTCCGAAGTTTCAGCGCTTCTTCGTACTCGCTGACCGTCTGGCGTCGTGAACCGAATCCACCATATCTCGCCGCGTCTATAGATCGACATGCTCCAATCTCCAGCTTGGAGCCACGTTGCGGCGCTTGCCGGTGAAGAGCGTATAGGCGTTCGAGGTAGGCGACAAGATCGTCTTCGAGAAAGACCCAGCTCTTCCCCGGCTTGGCCGCTTTGACCTCGCCGAGCGCGGCACGACGGCGCAGGATTTTTGGCGACATGCACAGGAAGGCAGCCGCATCCGAAAGGCGGTAAGTGCGCATGACATGCTTACCTCCCCGACTTGGCGCGATAGGCAGCCGCGACGGCGCGATCCTGGGCCGCCTTGGCCACGTCTGTCGCGCCAGGATAAGGCACGCCATAGCCGATAGCCTTGATAGCGGCACGGCTGCGCGCCTGGCCGTAGAAACCCTCTTCCCGGAACTGATCGAGCGCCTCGTAATGAGCTCGGGTTTCGAGCCAGAGGCGCTCCGCAGCGCGTTCCGGGTCCGTCTCCCCTTTCGCGGCCATGTACGCGGTCAGCGCCGTGAAAAAGGAGCGGCACAACACCTTATCCGGCGGCACGCGAGAGAGCTTCACCTGGACGTTTTCCGGCTCTGGGCCAGTCTTCCAGGGGATGACCTGGAACGCCTCCCACAGCGGATGCGTCGGCCAGCGGGACCGCGTCTGATCCTCGGGATTCGGAATCGTCAGCCGCAGCCAATCGTAAGTGCAGTAATGCCAGAGGATGCCCAAGCGATCCAGAATGCCCGGATAGGTCGGCGACTTCAGTTGATGCAGGACTTCGCTGCGGAACTGGAATTCGATACGGCACACCGGGTGGGCTCCATCCCAGCCTTGTTGCTTCCAGAGATCGAGCAGGTAGTCCTTGCGGCTCTTCTTGAGTTCCAGCGTCTTGTCATAGAGACGCGCGGCAATAATGCCCCGGCCAATCGACCAGCCGGAAAAGCGGCCACGCACGCGATGGCTGTTGAGATACTCCGCGCGAGTCACCCACGCCTCGTCCTCCCAGGCGTTGAGCGGAGTATTCGCCGTGAAGTCGGCAAACAGGTCAATGCGACTGACATTCGGATTCCCGCTGAGGCTGCCGAAGGAGGACAGAATCATCCGCAACTGTGCGACGGCCTGCTCGACACCCACCGATACCAGGAAGGTGCTGGAAATCTTGCAGTAGGCCAGCGGCAGCCGTTTGGATTTGGGACCCTTGAGCTGGATACGGAAGGCGTGGTCTTCCAGCTGGTATTTGAAGAGCTTGCCTGCCCCGGCAGAGGCGGCGAACAGATGATCGTGGATCGAGATTTGCGCCTCGGCCTTTTCGATCTCCAAATCAGCACGAGCGGCTCTACGGGCGGCTTCTAGTCGGATGTAGCCTTCCTGCGAGATATCACCCGGAAAAGACAGATACAGACTGTCGATTCCATATCTCAGTATCTTGCAGTTTACGGGGTCTCTGTTAGTAGGGAGCGACCCCGCCGCGCTGCGCGCGGTGTGCTCCTCCGTGCGCGCCCCGCGCTTGCGCTTGGGGGTGTTGCCCTGGTCTTCTGAATCGGTCATGTCCAGCTCCTGTGTATTGAGGAGCCGTCACACTATGTTTCACGGGCGCAGCATTACGACGACATTTTTTCCTGGATTAATGTCGAGTGCTGCTTCTTCCATCGATAAATCTTCTGCCAGAGACTTCGCTCGGTATCCTTCCCAGAGCCGTTGTAGAGATGCGTCCGATCAATGAACAGTTCAGCGGCGTTTTGCCTATTCAAACGATGAATCTGCCGCGCATGGGTCAACAAGTGCAGCGCCAGTTCCAGTCGAGAGTGTTCGTATTCTGCGGGGCCAGGTTCGGATAACGCATTCTGAACGCCTCGCAGAAAATCGTCTTCACCGATTGCAATAGCCTTCTGGTAGCGGTGACGAACTGGTTTACAGAACAATGCCGCGGGGTCAGCTCTAACCGCGTTTAGAAAACTTCTGTCAGTGCCCCGCCTGCCCTCAGCGATAAGTGCGCTCATAGACTTGCCATAGAGCATATAGGCCCGATTCTGGCCCATGCACGCGCGCGAGAAAGCGATAATTTTTGGGAAATCATGGATCGGCGGATCGTAATTGAATTTATCCTCGCCGAGTCTTTTCTCGTGCATGAGACGGAGCCACGTAAAACCGCGCCGGGGATCGATGATCTCGACAAATTCCCTAAATGGCATCAGCCGCGCCAGAGATACCCCCATCCAAAATAGGGGACGCTCGTAGTGATGCTGCCAGTCAATAGTTTTCAGGTTTTCCGCTATACGGATTCGTTTTGCGGGATCAGTTCGGTCACTGAGCTCCTCTGACACCCGACCGTTCTGAATCGCGATTGCATCAAGCCCACGGCTTAGTGCCTGGAGGATATAGGCCCAGGCTGCGATCCAACGCTGGTCGTCGGCTGTTGCCGATGCAACTTTTTTTCGACGAGTCTTATTTCCTGACGCCAATTTATGTTACCCCCATGAACTCACTATTGAGCAGCAGCATGGAGCAGATTATTCGGCGGCACTTCGTATAGCCTGCATAAACACAGCCTGGAGTACCGCCCAACCACTTCCAGTCGATGCCAGAGGCTTTTCCTTAATACCGTCACCGCTCGTGACAGGCCACAATCAGCCCAAAGCAGACATGCAGCACCGCTGATTGCCTTCTCGAAAGCGGACATTCGTGCTCATTAGCCAAATGGGTAATTTCGGTTCTCGCCTAATTCAGCAACAGTGCCTATTCGAGTCAAATGGCTGACGGCAATGGCGCCCGGGCTAATAATTTGTTTAACTGACAGAGCGCCAAGAGAACGAAGGGAAATCAGATGCTTACAAACGTGAAACGGCGTGCCTGTAATTCTGCATGTGCGGATAGGCATCCGTCTATTAACTATCGGGCGTATTAAGGAGGTTTCATGCCAACACTTCCGCCATGGCTCCAAGTGACATTGGCTGTCATACCCGGCATCAGTGCCGTCTTCGCAGCATGCGCCCTCTTTTTAAACTTCAGTCAATCTCGAAAAACCAATAAGCAAGCAAGAGCTACGCTTGTGGCAAGTGCCCTTAAGGGGTTTACCGACGATAAAGACATTCAGGCCGCTTTCTATTCCATTGAGTATGGCCAGTTCACGTATGGCGCCGATTTCCACACATCGGAGCTTGAGCAAAAAATAGACAAGCTGCTTAGGCATTTTTCCAACCTTGCTCTGTCGTGGAAGGCCGGCCTATTAACGACAAGCGAAGTGCTGCCGCTTCAGTACTACATCCAGAGGGTTATGAAGAACCCAGAGATCGATAAATACGTGAGTTATATAGGTGAGTGGTCGGCGGACACTCGGCTAGGTCAGCACCCGTACGGCGTATTAGTAGAACTTAGTGACGCGCTTTCCAAAACCACCAAATCTCGCGTCTCATACGCCCAACAAGGGACTCAAGCAGACGTACCCGCCTCCTGCGGTTCCGCGGCTTAGCTCCGGCGTTGTGCCTCTCTAGGAGCCGATCTATGGCATTGAAGGTGTTCATCAGTTACTCGACTAAAGACATCCAGATCGTCGATTTTGTAAAGTCCATGTTAGCTGGTGCTCGAGTGCAGGTATTCGTCGCCGAGTACAGCGTTGCTCCTGGCACGCCGCTCTCTCCCGCCATCATCACAGCGATTAAACAGTGCGATCTTTTCATTTTGCTGTGGAGCCAAAATTCTCGTGCCTCAGAATGGGTGCCGCAGGAAATCGGAATTGCCAAATGTGAGGGAAAAAAGATCGTTCCCGTCGTGCTCCAGTCCAATTTACATTTGCCGGGCTTCATCTCGGACCTGAAGTACCTTGATGTTCCGAAAAATCCTCAGGGCGCGTTTACGTGGCTCCGCGATAACGTGGTTTCCCAGGCCAGCGAAAAGCAAAAACAAGAGAGTGCTGCTTGGTTGGCTATTGGTGGCGCGCTTCTGTGGCTGCTAAGTCGTAGCTAACACACATGCGAGGCCAAATCTATCATTCCACCGGACCTGCGCAAAAAGCGGGGCAGTATTTAAATTCTAATTAACGACAGGTATTCGCAAACTCGCCGACCATTCGGCCGATGCAGACGATGAAGTTCCCGTACTCTGACGTTACATCTTGGCTCGGAGTTGGCTGCGATGGGGACAGTGAATGGGCATATATTGGATTCTCAACATCGCCTAATCTCACCAATACTGAGACAAAGAATGGTTACAACCGAATTGACGCACGCATCAAGTGGAACGACTCTCTCCAGAACGTGACGCTCATCCAGGAATGGGGCGCCTCATTTATACACTTTGAAGGCGACCGTCAGACCATTTCAAAAATATTGACGTAGAAAACCGTCTTACTCGAACTAAGCTGGTATGGCCAGGAGCATCCATATTTTGAATATTCACTGGATGGTGCGGCGGCTGCAATCGCGAATGCTAGGAAACAGTGTTCTGCTAAATCATAGTGCGGAATCTCCGCACGCTAAATACTGAGGTCGCTTGTCAGATGGCGGCCCAAGTCTCTCTGGGAGGAGCTAGTTCTTGACGAACAACTCTTGAGCTTTCCCGGTCGCCACGTAGTCGGCTAAGCGTTCCAATCTTCTGTAATAGGCCAAAAGGATTTTTACCGCGCCCAAAGGATCATCTTTGGCTAGTTCTAGTACGTACTGCTGCTGCTGTTGCAATCCGAATTGCGTGGTGAGATGCGAAATGTGATCTCTTAATTCATCTTTTTCTTTTGCAGATATGCGAAGTTCTGATGCAGTACTGCCTAGCCACTTTTTCTCGGCAAGCCAATGATGTACGTCTTTGTATGCTGCAGCCACATCGCTCCCTGCAGTATTTATCTTGACCACCATATCGTGAATCAGCGTTGCCACTTCCTTGTTCATCTCCAGTTCTATTGTTCCTGGAGACGCATACTGGATGCTGCTGATTGAAGCCCGTTCGGGTTGCGGTATCGCTCGGTAGAGATCGTCAAAGAAATTTACCGAGCTAAATCCTCCGCGCCACGGATATTTCCTAAATAGATCTGAAATATCCGTTCGAGTGGCACTGGCCTTTCGTCTAGTTAATGCAAACACGAAGGCGTAGCTGTCTTGAACGAGATCTGAGAATTTTCTGAGATCGTTGATTCCCCATCGGCCATCAATATGCACAAATCGGGAAGCTGTGCTTGCGGACTTCGTAGAGGCCGGAATGAACAATCCTGGCTTGGGTAATGCATGCTTCGGGATGCTTTCTAGCGGGCGAGTATGAAGCTCATCACCTATTGAAGCCCAGGTTTCTCCGCAAAGATATTTGCCTATGTTCTTTTTCGTAAGGATATAAAGTAGATCGAATGAACCTTCCTTAAACGCCCCGATCATTTCTGGCTTGGCGCGTGAGAAATAAAATTTATATCCGCCATCCTCATTGTCGGCATCCGCGTAGTTAACGCCGACATATTGTCGTGCCCCTTTGTCGTTGGCCAAGACTACGAGGGGGGCATCGTAGCTAAGCAAGACTTCCTTGACGAGAAGCTTAGCCATTAGAGTTCTTCAACCTTTCCGGTGAGATCCAGCGGGTTAAAGTTTGCTGCAAGCCAAAGGCTTACATGGTGTTCACCATTATGATCCCAAATGCCTGCGCTAGGGTCATGCTTAACCTCAACTGCGTGAGTCAAATTTTTAACATTTGGACTTGGCGACTTCGCAATCGATCTGCACACTTCCAATGAAGTGATTAACGATGTGGAGCTGGCCTTACAATGCAGATGGGAGGGATATTTCTTTGCTGGATTCTTTTTGGCGTGCGAATCGAAGTCGGACGCCGTAGCCTGATTTGCGGGCAGCATTCGCCAAAGGCCCAATCCTGCAGGAGACTTTGTGCTGGCTGGCGGGCAACTGGCAGGAAGAAATTCTTTAAATTTCATCGACATATATTTGTTTTTATTGATTTTGTTGCTTCGATTTGCAACACCCCGCGAATATTGTTACATGAAAAGTGAATAAAAGTCTCGCATTTGGTTGCGAGCTATCAGGGAAATCAGTCGTGAAAGATTCCAGCAAGGGGCGATTTCTAAGGCGCTATACGGAGCTCCCATACCTCATAGATTTCCTTGAAACAAAGGAGATTGCTCTTCTCAATCCAAGATCCTGGGATGATCGAAATGACTCGTACTACATGCAACAGTACGGTGCGGCAGCAGGGTTCGACTCTATATTCTCCCTTTGCCTAACCGAAACTAATGAGACTTATCACCACTGGCGCGTCTTCTCTCACGGCGCGAGCGGCGTTTGCATCGAATTTCATCGAGGCATGTTTATCGATCAGGTTGTTAGTTCGGGTGAAATACGGGCCGAGCCAGTCCTCTACAGAACGCTAGAGCAAATGCGACTAAACCCACCGATGACAAATGAATTGCCATTTCTCAAGCGGTACGCATTTGGCGATGAAATGGAGTTCCGCGTTTTCGCTGCTAGAAATGGGGTTAAGGACCCAATACTTCGCATTCCAGTAGAGTTGAATGTAGTGAGCCGAATCATGCTGAGTCCTTGGCTTCCTAAGGATGTAGCTAGCCACACAAAATCTGTTCTGCGTTCAATGCATGGCTGCAGCAAGCTAAAGATCTACCGATCAACCTTAGTAGAGAATGAGTCGTGGAAGCGCTTCGCAAAAAGCGAAAAATAATATTATTGAAAATGTCTATTCACGAGTGCTGCTTTTGTATTTTATTGGCCGGTCGAATTGTGGTTAGGCGACTAAGATGAATCAGACTACGTCCATCGAAGAGGAAATTGACGAACTTTGGCAAGCGTTCTATGCAGACGCGATGCGTAGTCCGCCCAATCGAGGTGATTGGAAAACGCGTCAGCGCCAGCATTGGCAAGCGAACAGTGACAAAGCATCCGAGTCATTACAGCCGTGGCTTGCGATATTTGAGTTGACCTGCTCCCCTAATTTGTAGCCACGGCGATGGTGAGTCTGGTTGAGTTTTCGCCGCCCTGAAACGCCTCACGGATGGCCGCTGGCGGTTTATATCCTAGCGCGCTGTGCGGCCGCTTGTGGTTGTAGAAGCTGCGCCACTGCTCGATCACGACTTTGGCATCTCGCAGATTCACAAACCATTCCCGGTTCAAGCACTCGTCGCGCAGCTTGCCGTTGAAGCTCTCCACATTGCCGTTCTGCCATGGGCTGCC
>SSEB01000010.1 GCA_008012115.1 Nevskiaceae bacterium | reverse complement strand
GAACAGGAAGCCGGCCAGCGCCTTGCACAGCTCGGTCTTGCCAACACCCGTCGGGCCCAGGAACAGGAACGAGCCATAAGGCTTGTTCTCGTCCGCAATGCCGGCGCGTGAGCGGCGGATGGCATCCGACACCAAACGCACGGCTTCGGTCAGATAGCCGCCCTCCTCGTAGCCGACATAGCCCGGAGGCGCGCCGATCAGGCGAGCCACTGAGTGCTTCTCCATAAATTCGCTCATGTCGATGCGCACCATCGCGTCCTCGCTGTCGAACATGAAGCCGGCCAGCGCCTTGCACAGCTCGGTCTTGCCGACGCCGGTGGGGCCGAGGAACAGGAAGGAGCCGATCGGGCGGTTCGGGTCCGACAGGCCCGCGCGCGAGCGGCGGATGGCGTTGGCCACCGCAGTGACGGCCTCGTCCTGGCCGACCACGCGCTGGTGCAGCGCCTCTTCCATGCGCAGCAGCTTGTCGCGCTCGCCTTCCATCAGCTTGCTGACCGGGATGCCGGTCCAGCGCGCGACCACGTCGGCGATCTCTTCCTCGCCGACGCTGTTGCGCAGCAGCTCGAGCTTCTTCGGCGCGTCGCCGCTGCCGGCCGCGGCGGCGAGGCGCTTCTCCAGCGCGGGAATCTTGCCGTACTGCAGTTCCGCGACGCGCTGCAGGTCGCCGGCGCGGCGCGCGGCGTCCATGTCCAGCCTGGCGCGTTCCAGTTCCTCCTTGACGCCGGCGCTGCCGGCGACGGAAGCCTTCTCCGCCTTCCACTTTTCCTCGAGGTCGGAGTATTCGCGTTCGAGCTTGGCGATGTCTTCTTCCAGCGCCTTGAGCGAACGCTTGGCGCCTTCGTCGCTTTCCTTCTTGAGCGCCTCGCGCTCGATCTTGAGCTGGATCAGGCGGCGGTGCAGGCGGTCCAGCGCCTCCGGCTTGGAGTCGATCTCGATGCGGATGCGCGACGCGGCTTCGTCGACCAAGTCGATGGCCTTGTCCGGCAGGTTGCGGTCGGTGATGTAGCGGTTCGACAGCTTGGCGGCGGCGATCAGCGCGCCGTCGGTGATGTCGACCTTGTGGTGCACCTCGTAGCGCTCCTTGAGGCCGCGCAGGATGGCGATGGTGTCCTCGACGCTGGGCTCGCCGACGAACACCTTCTGGAAGCGCCGCTCCAGCGCCGCGTCCTTCTCGATGTACTTGCGGTATTCGTCCAGCGTGGTGGCGCCGATGCAGTGCAGCTCGCCGCGCGCCAGCGCCGGCTTGAGCATGTTGCCGGCGTCCATGGCGCCGTCGGCCTTGCCGGCGCCGACCAGGGTGTGGATCTCGTCGATGAACAGGATGACGTTGCCCTCCTGCTTGGCGAGATCGTTGAGCACCGCCTTCAGGCGTTCCTCGAATTCGCCGCGGAACTTGGCGCCGGCGATCAGGCTGCCGAGGTCCAGCGTCAGCACGCGCTTGTTCTTCAGCGACTCCGGCACCTCGCCGTTGACGATGCGCTGCGCCAGGCCCTCGACGATGGCGGTCTTGCCCACGCCGGGTTCGCCGATCAGCGCCGGGTTGTTCTTGCTGCGGCGCGACAGCACCTGGATCACGCGGCGGATTTCCTCGTCGCGGCCGATCACCGGGTCGAGCTTGCCCGACTGCGCGCGCGCGGTGAGATCGACGGTGTATTTCTCCAGCGCCTGGCGCTGGTCCTCGGCGCCGGCGGAGTCGGCCTTCTGGCCGCCGCGCACCTGCGCGATGGCCTTCTCCAGCAGCTCCTTGCGCGCGCCGGCGGCCTTCAGCGCCTCGCCAACGCCGCTCTTGTCGTCAAGCGCGGCGAGCACGAACAGTTCCGTGGTGACGAACTGGTCGCCGCGCTGCTGCGCGGCCTTGTCGGCCAGGTTGAGCAGCCGGCCGAGATCGCCGCCGACGTTGACCTCGCCGGTGTTGTGACCCAGGCGCGGCAGGCGGTCGATCACCTGCGCCAGCTTGCTGCGCAGCAGGTCGGCGTTGACGCCGGCCAGTTGCAGCAGCGCCTGGGTGGAGCCGTCGCCCTGATCGAGCAGGGCCTGCATCAGGTGCGCCGGCTCGATGGCGGGATTGTCGCGGCCTACGGCGAGGCTCTGCGCGTCCTGCAGCGCCTGCTGGAAGCGGCTGGTCAGTTTGTCCGTTCTCATGGTGAATTCCGTCTCAAAGGATTGCCTTGCAAGGTGCGGCTCGACGCGCTTTTTTCAAGTTTGCGCGCCACCCGCTGTCGGCACCATGACGTCGATCAATGTTATTAAATATATGTTAAATTTAAAATATATAAATAAAATATAACGACTTGCCCAGGCGATTGGACAAGAGCGGGTGGCGCTTTCCCGGCATGGCCGGCAGCCCGCGCACCGTGTGCGGCGCACGCGGGTAGAATCCGGCCTTCCTTACAGCGAGACGATCATGAGCACCGTGAATGCCGCCGCCATCGCCGGCATGATTGCCGACTCCATCGCGGTCAAGCAGCAGTTGCTGGCCGATGCCGCGCTGCAGGCGCGCATTCTCGAGGTGACGCAGCTGTGCATGGCGGCCTTCCGGCGCGGCAACAAGGTGCTGATCGCCGGCAATGGCGGCAGCGCCGCCGACGCGCAGCACATGGCGGCGGAATTCGTCGCACGTTTCGAGTTCGACCGGCCGGGGCTGCCGGCGGTGGCCCTGACCACCGACACCTCGGCGCTCACCGCCATCGGCAACGATTACGGCTACGAGCGCCTGTTCTCACGCCAGGTCGAAGCCCTGGGCCGGCAAGGCGACGTGTTCATCGGCATCAGCACCTCCGGCAACTCCAGGAACGTGCTGAAGGCGATGGAAGTCTGCAAGGAAAGAGGCCTGATCCGCGTCGCGCTGTGCGGCGCCGGCGGGCGCATCCACGAGATGGCCGAACACGTTTTAGCGGTGCCGTCGACGCACACGCCGCGCATCCAGGAAGGGCATGGCCTGATCATGCACATCGTCTGCGCGCTGTGCGAGGAAGGGCTCTACGGGGATCTCAAGCCGCGCGGAGCGTGAGCGCTGACGGTTTCCCGGGCTTGCCTCGTGAGAACATTCCGGCTAGTTTTCACATTAATTAAATATTTATCACACACCATGCCGTCGATCATGGCCTGGCGGGAGGCATAAAAACCCGCTTCACGTTGTCCAAGGATGCAGTCTTATGGAGAGCATTCCCGCCATTCTGAAGCTTGATGCCGGCGGTCTGCCGGTGTCTTGGATCCACTGGCAGACCGCCGTGACCCTCTACACGCGCAACCGCGTGCGCTGGGAGGCCGGCGAGGGGCGCTTCACCATCCACGGCGGCATCTGCGCGCGCACCGGCGAGCGCAGCCGCATCCAGATCGGCTCGATCATCGCGGTGGCCGACCGCTCGCGCCGTTACACCCATGGCACGCCGCTGCTCACCAACCGCACCCTGTTCCAGCGCGACCGCAATCTCTGCCTCTACTGCGGCGACGTGTTTCCCACCTCGCAGCTGACCCGCGACCACGTCTACCCGGCGTCGCGCGGTGGCCAGAGCGTGTGGGAGAACTGCGTCACCGCCTGTCGCGCCTGCAACCAGCGCAAGGACGACCGCACGCCGGAAGAGGCCAACATGAAGCTGCTGGCCGTGCCTTACACGCCGAATCTGGCCGAGTACCTGATCCTGCAGAACCGCCGCATCCTCGCCGACCAGATGGAATTCCTGCTGGCTTACGCCCGCAAGACCGGCAAGTCGCGCGCCGCCTGAGGCATCGGGGCCGCGCTCAGCGGACCGCGCCCTCCAGCTCAACCAGCGCCTCCTCGATATGGTCGAGCAGGCGCTGCACGCGCGGCAGGTTCTTGCGGCAGGCGATGATGCCGAAGTCAACGAAGTCGTGGCGGCTGATCAGCGTGATGTTGAGCGCGAAATCGTCCAGCACCAGCGAGGCCGGGTAGAGGCCGTCGAGCCGGCACCCCTGCCAGTACATCGGCTGTCGCGGTCCCGGCACGTGCGAGATCACGGTGTTGGCGATGGTGGATTTCCGGTCGAGCCCCGTCAGCCAGGCCAGCGCCCCCGGCGTCAGCAGCGCCGCGCTGTAGGCCAGCACCTGCGCCGGCGACATCTCCCGAAAGCGCGCCTTGGCATAGTCCATCGACGCCTTCACTGCCTGCATGCGCGCCACCGGATCGGCGAGGTGCGTGGCGAGGCTGGCCAGGGCAAACGACACCTCGTTGCCGCTGTCGCTGTCATCGCGACGGATCGACACCGGCACGATGGCAATCAGTGGCCGCTCCGGCAGCGCGTTGAGATCCAGCAGGTAGCGGCGCAGGGCGCCGCCGCACAGCGCCAGCACCACGTCGTTGCTGGTGGCGCCAAAGGCCTGGGCGATGGCCTTGATGCGCGGTGTCGCATACGACTGCGCGGCAAAGCGTCGCGAACCGCAGACCTTCTGGTTGAGGATGCAGCGCGGCGCCTGCAGACTGGTCAAGGCCTCCGGGTGCTGCTGTCGCGCGTCGCGGAACGTCTGCCGCAGTTGCCGGTAGACCGCGGGCACCGATTCATAGCCGGAGCCGGCCAGCCGCATCAGGGCGTTGAAGCTGCCCGCCCCGGGCGTGGGGATGGGCAGCGGCGGCGCAAAGGCACTCTTGCGCGTGCGCACGCCCCAGGGCGCCGGCACGCGCAGGGATTCCTCCACCGTGGCGGCCATCGATTTCATCATCAGGCGGATGCCGGCGACGCCGTCCACCAGCGAATGGTGGATCTTGGAGTAGAGCGCGATACGGCCGTCCTCCAGCCCCTCGATCAGATAGGTGCGCCACAGGGGATAGGCGCGGTCCAGGTGGGCACTGTGCACGCGCGAGATCATCGCCAGCAGTTCGCGGATGCGGCCGGGCTTGGGCAGGGCCAGGTGCACGAAGTGATGGGCGATGTCGAAATCCGGGTCCTCGATCCAGTATTTGAGCGCGACCCCGCCGCCCAGCCGGCGATTGAACGGCGCCGCCGCCTGGGTTTCGTGACGCAGGCGTTCGGCGAGCTGGCCGGCGAAATCGGGTGGCGCATCCGACGGCGGCTGGAACAGCGCCAGCGCGCCGACATGCAGGGGTTGCTGGCGACGCTCCATCAGCAGGAACGCGGTGTCGATGGGCGAGAGTCGTTTCACGGCCATGCGGGCCTCCCGTGAGGGTCTTCATCCTGAAGACATGCAGGTCCGACCCCGGTAGTGGGATGCGGTTCCGTCGCTGCGCGATTCTGCGTGCGCAAGTTGAAAGAAATTTGGCATACAGTGCATGGGCATGCCCCTGACCTCCTACCCAGCAAAAAATACGCCATGAAAAAGCCCAGCGGAACGATCAAGGCCTACGACAACCGCGAATTCCTCCACAGCGACGGCGCGCGGGTGCTGCGCATCCAGACCGAGTACATGGAGCCGGACCAGCGGCTGCAGCGCCTGGGCGTCAAGCACACGGTGATCTTCTTCGGCTCGGCCCGCATCCAGCCGGGCGGCCGTCCACGCGACTGGTATGCCGAGGCGGCGGCGCTGGCCGAGCGCGTGGCGCGCTGGACGGTGGACACGCATGCGCCCGCCGAGCGCTACCGCATCTGCACCGGCGGCGGCCCCGGCATCATGCAGGCGGCGCACGAGGGCGCGGCGCGGGTCGATGCCGCCCTCAATATCGGCTTCAACATCTCGCTGCCGTTCGAGCAGCACCTGAACCCCTGCGTGCGGCCGGATCACGCCTTCGAGTTCCACTACTTTTTCATGCGCAAGTTCTGGTTCGTGAACCTGGCCGCCGCCGCGGTCATTTTCCCTGGCGGTTTCGGCACGCTGGACGAACTGTTCGAGCTGTTGACCCTGACCCAGACCGGCAAATCGGCGCCGATGCCGATCCTGCTCTACGGGCGGCAGTTCTGGACCAAGGTGGTGAACTTCAAGCTGCTGGTGGAGCAGGGGCTGATCTCGGTCGAGGACCTCGACAGCTTCACCATCGTCGACAGCGTCGAGGAGGCTTATGCCGCGATCAGCGGCGGCGTGGGCCAGTCGCACTCGGAAATCGCACGCGCGCAGCCCCCACGCAAGAAGGGCGCGAGGCGCAGAGCGGGCTGAAACGCGCCGGGGTCAGCGGCGGCGCGGCCGCAGCACGTCGTCGAGCAGGTCGAGATCGTCGTCGACCATGCGGCGCAGCAGGCGTTCTTCCTTGAGCTTCTCGACATCGCGCCAGTCGCGCAGCTTCACCGGCGCCGGAGCGGCTTCGGCATCGACGTCGGCGATCTCCTCGTCGAGGCCTTCAGCGTCCTCGGAGAACTCGTCGAAGCTCTTGGCCGGTTCCGGTTGTTGTGCGGCCTTTTTTGGTTTTCTCGCCATGGTTTTTCTGCGGTACCGAAAAGTCAGGGGACGATTTTCGGCCGTATTTATCAGGCTTTTCCGAGGCTGTGAAGTGGGTAGCGCAATTCGCCCGCAATCAGCGGCTTGGCGCGTCCTGCGGATTGCCGCCAGCCGCCGCCTTGCGCATCCGCCGCTGCTCCCGCCACATCAGCAGGGCAGGGGTCAGGATCAGGGTGATCGGCGTGGCGAAGGCGAGGCCGCCGGCCACCGCCGAGGCCAACTGGATCCACCACAGGGAGGACGGCGCGTTGTGCGTGACCTCGCGGTGGATGATGTCGATGTTCAGCGCCAGCGCCATCGGCAGCAGGCCAAGGATGGCGGTGCCGGCGGTCAGCAGCACCGGCCGCAGACGCATGACGCCGGTGCGCAGGACCGCCTCACGTGGCGGCATGCCCTCGGCCCGCAGATGGTTGTAGGTATCGATCAGGATGATGTTGTTGTTGCAGATGATGCCGGCCAGCGAGATCACGCCCAGGCCACCCATGACGATGCCGAAGGGTGAGCGCAGGATCAGCAGGCCGAGGAACACCGCGGCGGTCGAGAACAGGATCGCCGAGAGGATCAGCAGCGTCTGGTAGAAGCTGTTGAACTGGGTCACCAGGATCACGATCATCAGGAAAATGGCCAGACCGAAGGCGCGCGACAGGAACGCCTGCGACTCCGCCATGTCCTCCTGCTGGCCGCGGAAGTGGAAGCGCACGCTGCCGTCGAGGAAGCCCGGGTAGGGGTGCTGCTGGAAGTACACGCCCAGTTCCTGCACCTTGTTGTCGGCGAGCACGCCGGGCGCGACATTGGCCATCACCCGCAGCACGCGCTTGCCGTCGATGCGGCGGATCGAATTGACCTTGGGCGCCGCCTTGCGCTCGACGAAGCTGGTGACCGGGACCAGGCCGTTCCTCGTCTCGATCTTGAGGTCCGACAGCTGCTGCAGATTGCGGTAAGGCGGCGTGTAGCGGGCGCGGATGTCGATCTCGTCGTCGGCATCCTCAGGGCGGTATTTGCCCAGCAGGACGCCATTGGTCACGAGCTGCACGGCATTGCCGACCAGGGTGATGTCGGCGCCGAACTTGGCGGCTTCCGCCCGGTCCACCGTCAGCTGCCACTCGATGCCATCGAGCGGGCGCGTGTCCTCGACATCGGTGAAGCCGCCAACCTTGTCCATCGCCTCGCGGATGGCCCGCACCGCGGCGCCGAGGCGTTGATTGGACTCCGGCAGCGACTCCGGGATCGGCGACGACAGTTCGATCTGGATCGGCTTGCCGCTGGACGGCCCGTTCTCTTCCTTCACCACCTCGATCACCGCACCCGGCATGCCCGAGGTGCGCGCGCGGATCTGCTGGATGATGGCGTCGGCCCGGGGCCGCTGCTGCCAGTCCTTGAGCTCGAGCGTGATCATGCCGACGGTGTCGGCGGCGGCCTGGCGGTCGCTGACCGTGCCCGAGCGCGCATAGGTGCTGGTGAAGTAGGGCAGGTCGCCGATGCGTTTCTCGACCTCCCGCACCAGTGCATCCTTCTCGTACACCGACAGGTCGCCGCGTCCGTGCACGTTGACGATGATGTTGTTGGGTTCGCTGTCAGGGAAGAACTCGAGCCCGGCACCCATCAGGTGGAAGGCGACGCAGACACCGTAGGTCACGTAGATCGCCACCAGCATGCCGACGGCGATGACGAAGGTGCGCCCCGGCGCATCGACCGCCCAGGTCAGCGCGCGCAGGTAGTGGCGCGTCGGTCCGGTGATGTCCTCGAGGCGGCCGGTTTCGGCCGCGGCGATGCGCCGCTGATCCTCCATGGAGTGGGAGTCGGTGCGGCCCCAGATCGCGCCAAGCGCGGGGATGAAGATCATCGCCATCACCAGCGACGCGGTCAGCGTGGCCAGCAGGGTGATGGGCAGGAACTTCATGAAGCCGCCCATCAGGCCCGGCCAGAAAATCAGCGGAAAAAAGGCGGCGAGGCGCGTCACCGTCGAGGCCACCACCGGCCAGAACATGCGCTTGGTGGCATCGCGGTAGGCCTGTCCCGAGGGCACGCCCTCGCACATGCGCCGGTCGGCGTATTCGGAAACGACGATGGCGTCGTCGACCAGCATGCCCACCGCCATGATCAGCGAGAACAGGACGACCATATTCACGGTCATGCCCATGGCCGCGAGCGCGATGATGCCGATCAGGAACGAACCGGGGACGGCGACTGCCACCAGCGAGGCCGTGCGCCAGCCGAGATAACCGATCAGCACGCACACCACCAGGATCACCGCGGTCAGCACGCCGTTCTGCAGGTCGTTGAGCATGGCCTCGATGTCCTTGCTCTCGTCCTGCGAGTAGCTCACCTGGATCGCGCCCGACCAGTGCTTCTGGTGCTCGGCGACGGCGGCGCGCACACGTTCGATCGTTTCGATGACGTTTTCGCCGATGCGCTTCTTCACTTCCAGGGTCACGGCCGGCTGGCCGTTGCGGCGCGCGAAACTGGTGGGATCCTTGAACGCGCGCGTGATGGTGGCGATGTCGGAGAATTTCACCACGCGGTTGCCCGCCACCTTCACCGGCAGGTTCTGCACGTCCTGCACGGTTTCCAGCACGCCGGGCAGTTTCACCGCGAACTGGCTGTTGCTGGTCTGCAGCGTGCCGGCGGCGATCAGGCGGTTGTTGCGCGAGAACAGGCTGAACAGCTCGTCCTGAGAAATCCCGTAGCTGTCCATCTTCAGCGGGTCGATCGAAATCTCGACCATTTCCTCGCGGTTGCCGCCGATATCGACTTCAAGCACGCCCTTGACGCCGCCGAGGTCGTCCTTGAGGTTGCGCGCGACCGCCAGCAGGGTGCGCTCAGGCACCGGGCCGGAGAGCGTGATCACCAGCACCGGGAACAACGCGGCGTTGACCTCATTGACCTGCGGCTCCTCGCCATCGGTCGGCAGCTTGGACTTCACCTCGTCGATCTTGCGCCGCACGTCGCGCAGCGCCTTCTGCGGATCGACGCCGACATCGAACTTGAGCGTCACCGAGCCGAAGCCCTGTGCCGCCTGCGCGTTCATTTCCTTGACGCCTTCGATCGAACGCAGCGCCGTTTCCATGGGGCGCACCAGCAGGCGTTCGGAATCCTCGGGCGAGATGCCTTCGTGGATGACCGAGGCGTAGATGTAGGGGAAGGCGACGTCGGGGTTGGATTCCTTGGGGATCGATGCGTAGGTGATCGAGCCGACGATGAAGATCAGCGCGAGCAGCAGCAGCACCATGCGACTGCGGTCGAGGGCGACGTCGATGAAAGCTTTCATAGGGCGGATCGTCCGCGCGGCACGTGGCGGCGCTTATTTCGTGGCGGCGGCGGGGGCTTCGGGTTCCGCGTCGACGTTCTCACCCGCGGCAACGAAGCCCTGGCCGCGCGTGATCAGCGAGACGGTTTCCGGCAGGCCCGAGAGCCACGCCGAATCGCCGTCGGTGCGCACGATGTCGGCCTTGGTGAACCGCACCTTGCCGTCGACCACATGCTTGACGCCCACCGTGCCGTCGTCGGCCAGGGCCAGCAGCGAGGTCGGCACGCGCTGTGCCTCGATCTCCTGCACCGGCAGGGTGATGCGTGCCGAGACGCCCGCCGGGATCTGCGCCTTGCTGTTGTCGATGGCGACCTCGACGGTGAAGGTCCGCGTCTTGGCGTCGGCGAGGGCGGAGATGAACTTGACCTTGCCGGTCAGCGTCTGTCCGAGAATCTCGGCGTGCGCCGGGTCGCCCAGCTTGATGTAGCGGATGTCGTTCTCGCCGACGCCGCCGGCGACGCGCAGCGGATCGATCTTGATCAGCTTGGCCACCGGCTGGCCGATCTTGGCGTAATCGCCGACCTCGATCAGCTGCTCTTCCAGCACGCCCGATACCGGGGCGGTGATGCTGAGATGCTTCAGGCGCAGTTCGATCTCACGCAGGTCGGCGCGCGCCACTTCCAGCGCCGCGAGGCGCGAGGCGAGTTCCGATTCGGTGACGTAGCCGGTCTGGCGCAGGTGCAGTGCGCCCTGATACTCCAGTTCGCGCTGGCGCAGCACGGCGTCGGCGCGCGCCTTGCCCTGCGCTGCGTCGCGCGGATCGACGCGTGCGAGCAGGGCGCCCTGCGCGACATGCGCGCCCTTGCGTGCGCCGATGGCCACCACCTGGCCCTCGACCTGCGAAGCGATGTTGATGATCTGGTCGGGCTGGGTGTCGCCGTTCAGGACCACCTCGCGCTGTACCTTCTCGGCGTGCTGGCTGCGCACCGACACCTTGAAATGTGTCTCTGCCGGCTTGGCTTCTGCGGGCGTCGCTGCCGCGTTTTCCTGCTTGCCGCCGAACAGCCCGGTCAGCATCCAGATCACCAGGGCCAGGATGATTGCCGCAGCGATGCTCCAGGTGCGCGCGGCACCGGTCTGTGTGTATTTCATGGTCCGTTCCTGCCGGGCGGGTGGCCCTGCGGCAGCGTTCTCGTTGAGGAGGGTGGGTGCGCTGATACGCTTTTTATAGTGACGCCGATGCTAGCACGCGGAATCGTCCGTCCGAATGATAAAAATCTCCCAATGCGCAGCCGCTGGCACAGCATCCTGCAGGTTCGTTCCGGCGCGGCGCACAGAGGGCGTCAATAACCGCGGAAATCGCGCCGTGGGCGCCACCCGCTCTTCCGGCGGACGGGATTCTCATTGTTATTATTTAACAAATTAATTTTAAATCAATAAACAAAATAAAACGTCTCGCTCTGCCGCCAGCGGCAGAGCGGGTGCCGGCTTCCATGCGGTCAGCGGCGCTTTGAGCGACGGTGAAATGGCGCTGGCATTTTGCGCATCCGCTGGTAGAATGCGCGTCCTCGTGTGGGGCGGTAGCTCAGCTGGGAGAGCGCTGCGTTCGCAATGCAGAGGTCGGGAGTTCGATCCTCCTCCGCTCCACCAAAGACTGTGCGTCAAGCAACCCCGCGCCAGCGGGGTTTTTTGTTGGCGTGGCGGCGGATGGTCACCGGCGTTTGTAATTCCGGCCGGTTTGTTTTGAAATTTGACCCTGACGTCGCCCGTCCTCGCCGACGCGACCGGAGCCTGTTCGATGCGCCTTGGATCTTCCCTGCTCAAGCCCTTGCTGGCGGTCGCGGCCGTCCTCGCCGTCAATGCCTGCGGGCACGGTTCACGCAGCGCGGCCTACCCGGATTTTGCCGACCTGGTCGATGTCGTCAGCCCGGCCGTGGTCAATATCAGCGCAGTGACCGCGACGCCGCCCAGCGACAGCGAGACGGCGGCCACCGAGCCGGCGCCCTCGGACAATGCTGACGAGCAGGTGCCGGAGTGGTTCAAGAAGTATTTCGACAACCACCCCGAGGTCGCGCCGCAGGCGCCGGAGGACAACGCGCCGGAATCGCAGTCGCTGGGGTCGGGCTTCGTGCTGTGGAATGACGGTTACATCCTCACCAACTTCCACGTGGTGCGTGACGCCAAGGAAGTGGTCGTGCGTTTGCTCGACCGCCGCCAGTTCACCGCACAGGTGGTGGGCTCCGACGAGCCCAGCGACCTCGCGCTGCTCAAGATCGACGCCACCGACCTGCCGGTGGTCAAACTCGGCGACTCCGGCAAGCTGCGGCCGGGGCAGTGGGTGCTGGCGATCGGCTCGCCGTTCGGCTTCGACTACTCGGTGACCGCCGGCATCGTCTCCGCCAAGGGCCGCGCCCTGCAGACCGAGCAGTACGTGCCCTTCATCCAGACCGACGTGGCGATCAATCCCGGCAATTCCGGTGGTCCGCTGTTCAATCTCGACGGCGAGGTGGTGGGCGTCAACTCGCAGATCTACTCGCAGTCCGGCGGCTTCCAGGGCGTGTCGTTCTCGATCCCGATCAATGTCGCCGCCAAGGTGGCGACGCAGCTCAAGGAGCGCGGCCGCGTGGCGCGCGGCTGGCTCGGCGTGGTGGTGCAGGAGGTGGACCGCAGCATGGCGCAGAACTTCGGGCTGGATAAGCCGGAAGGCGCGCTGGTGGCCAAGGTGGTGGCGAACAGCCCGGCGGAACGCGCCGGCTTCAAGCCCGGTGACGTGATCCTGAGCTACGACGGCCAGGTGCTGGCCAGCTCCACCGCGCTGCCGCCGCTGGTCGGCAGTTCCGACCCTGGCCAGATCGCCACCCTGGACGTGATGCGCGAGCGCAAGAAGATCACGATCAAGGTCGAGCTGGGCAAGCTCGATGCCCAGCAGGAAGCGCAGGCCGACACCGATACCCAGCCGCCGACCACGGCGCCGGCCGGTCCCCTGGGCCTGGTGGTCAAGCCGCTCAGCGACGCCCAGCGCCGCGACGCGCAGGTGGTGTCGGGCGGCGTGCTGGTCGATACGGTAGGCGACGGCCCGGCGCTGCGTGCGGGTGTGCGGCCGGGCGACGTACTGCTGCAGATCGGTGGTCAGCAGGTCGACAGTCCGCAGCGGCTGGCGGAAGTGGCCGGACGCCTGACGCCGGGCGTCAGCGTGCCGGTGCTGGTGCAGCGACGCGGCGCGCCGCTGTTCCTGCCCATGGACGTGCCGCAGAAGAAATGACGCCGACGCTGGTGCTGCTGGGCCGGCCCGGCTGCGGGCTGTGCGAGGAACTGGCGGCCGACCTGTCCGGCCGCTTCGGTGCCGGCGCATTCGTGCTGGAGGAGGCCGACGTCGACAGCCGTCCGGACTGGCGCGAGCGCTACGGCCTGAAGATCCCGGTGCTGATGACGCCGGCGGGCGAGGTGCTGTGCACCGTCCACCTGGATGTCGAGGCCGTGGAGCAGTACCTACGGCAGGGCAGCCCAAGCCCAGCCCCCGGCTAACCGCTATACTTCGCGGCCCTTTGCCGCCGCTGGCGTCCGTTGTAGGTCCATGAAACAAGAGAATATCCGCAACTTCTGCATCATCGCCCACATCGATCACGGCAAATCGACCCTGGCGGACCGCTTCATCCAGCTCTGCGGCGGGCTGGAAGCGCGCGAGATGACCGAGCAGGTGCTCGACAGCAATCCGATCGAGCGCGAGCGCGGCATCACCATCAAGGCGCAGGCGGTGTCGCTGGACTACAAGGCGCGCAATGGCGAGGTCTACCAGCTCAACCTGATCGACACCCCGGGCCATGTCGACTTCTCCTACGAGGTGTCGCGCTCGCTGGCCTCCTGCGAAGGCGCGCTGCTGGTGGTGGACGCCTCGCAGGGCGTCGAGGCGCAGAGTGTCGCCAACTGCTACACGGCGCTGGAGCAGAACCTGGAAGTGCTGCCGGTGCTCAACAAGGTGGACCTGCAGAACGCCGAGCCGGAGCGCGTGGCGGACGAGATCGAGCAGGTGATCGGTATCCCGGCCGCTGATGCCCTGCGCATCTCGGCCAAGACCGGCCTCAACGTGCCGGACGTGCTGGAGGCGGTGGTGCAGAAGCTGCCGCCGCCCAAGGGCGATCCCAACGGCAAGCTGCAGGCTCTGATCGTCGATTCCTGGTTCGACAATTACCTGGGCGTGGTGTCGCTGGTGCGCGTGGTCAACGGCCGGGTGCAGAAGGGCCAGAAGATCCGCGTGCTGTCCACCGGCAAGGATTACGAAGTCACCATGCTGGGCGTGCATACGCCCAAGCGCGTGTTCAAGACCGCACTGGAAACCGGCGAGGTGGGCTTCCTCATCGCCGGCATCAAGGACATCTTCGGTGCGCCGGTCGGCGACACCCTGACGCTGGCCAGCAATGCCTCGGTCGAGCAGTTGCCGGGGTTCCGCCAGGTGCAGCCGCGCGTGTTCGCCGGCATGTTCCCGGTGGACGCCGATGATTTCGAGGATTTCCGCGAGTCGCTGCAGAAGCTGCGCCTGAACGATTCCGCCCTGGTGTTCGAGCCGGAGAATTCCGGCGCGCTGGGGTTTGGTTTCCGTATCGGCTTTCTCGGCCTGCTGCATATGGAGATCGTGCAGGAGCGCCTGGAACGCGAATACAACCTCAACCTGATCACCACCGCGCCGAGCGTGATCTACGAGGTGTTGCTCAGCAACGGCGAGGTCAAGCGCATCGACAATCCGGCCGAACTGCCGGACCCGGGGCTGTACGAGGAAGTGCGCGAGCCGATCATCAATTGCCGCGTGCTGATGCCGCCCGACTACGTCGGGCCGGTGATGCAGCTGTGCATGGAGAAGCGCGGCGTGCAGAAGAACCTGCGCTACCTCGGCAGCCAGGTGCAGATGGAAGTGGAAATGCCACTGTCGGAAGTCGTCACCGATTTCTTCGACCGCCTCAAGAGCGTGTCGCGCGGCTATGCCTCCTTCGAATACGAGTTCTCGCGTTTCGAGGCTGGCGACCTGGTCAAGCTCGACGTGCTGGTCAACGGCGACAAGGTCGACGCGCTGTCCACCATCGTCCACCGCAGCGTGTCGCAGTCGCGCGGCCGCGATCTCTGCGAACGCATGCAGGACGTCATCCACCGCCAGATGTTCGATATCGCCATCCAGGCGGCGATCGGCGCCAAGATCATCGCGCGCACCACGGTCAAGGCGCTGCGCAAGAACGTCATTGCCAAGTGCTACGGCGGCGACGTCAGCCGCAAGCGCAAGCTGCTGGAGAAGCAGAAGGAAGGCAAGAAGCGCATGAAGCAGGTGGGCAGTGTGGAAATCCCGCAGGAAGCCTTCCTCGCGGTGCTGGGCATGGAAAAGAAATGAGACCGCTGCCGCGGCCTTCGATCAACCGGAAATTTTGATGTCGGACTTCCATTTCGATTTTGCGGTGATGCTGTCGGTGCTGACCCTGTTCACCGGTGTGTTCTGGGCGCTGGACAAGTGGGTGCTGGCGCCCAAGCGTGTGGCGGTCTTGGCGCCGGGCGCGGTCGACAAGCCCAATGCCTTCCTGGATTTTTGCCGCTCGTTCTTTCCGGTGATCGCGCTGGTGCTGTTCCTGCGCTCGTTCATCGCCGAACCGTTCCGCATTCCCTCGGGCTCGATGATCCCGACCCTGTTGGTGGGCGATTTCATCCTGGTCAACAAGTTCGCCTTCGGCCTGCG
This sequence comes from Nevskiaceae bacterium, assembly GCA_008012115.1. Taxonomy (GTDB): domain Bacteria; phylum Pseudomonadota; class Gammaproteobacteria; order Nevskiales; family Nevskiaceae; genus Stenotrophobium. Next base: position 268,074 of record SSEB01000010.1, on the reverse strand, counting down.
CGATCCGGTGTTCCATCACAAGTTCGTCGAACTGGGCGAGCCCAAGCGCGGCGACGTGGTGGTGTTCCGCTGGCCGGTGGACACCAGCAAGGATTTCATCAAGCGCATCGTCGGCGTGCCGGGCGACCGCATCGCCTACCGCGACAAGACGCTCTACGTGAACGGCGAAAAGGCCAATCTCGAGGGTGCCGGCGTGTTCTCGCTGTCCGGCCAGTCGCCGCCGGGCGTGATCTACCGCTTCACCGAAAACCTGGCCGGTGTCGAGCACCACATCCTGATCAATCCTGACCGCCCGTCGGAGGATGTGGCCGAATTCACCGTGCCCGAGGGCCAGTACTTCGCCATGGGCGACAACCGGGACGGCAGCGACGACAGCCGGCGCTGGGGCTTCGTGCCGGAGGGCAACCTGGTCGGCAAGGCGTTCTTCATCTGGATGAGCTGGGACAGCGACAACACGCGCGTCGATTTCTCGCGCATCGGCGACCGGATCAAGTAAGGTATTGGCAGGTTCGTCAAATCTGGGGAGAGAGCTATGCGTTCACGTCACAAGCAGCGCGGCATGGGCTGGTTCGGCATGTTGTTCATGTTCGGACTCATCGCGATCGCGGCGACGCTGGCCATTCGCTGCACGCCGCTGTACCTCAACCAGATGAAGATCGCCAAGGCGATTCACAACGTCGCCAACAACCGCGATCTGACTGGTGCCGACAACGGCCAGATCTACACCAGCTTGTCGCGTTACTGGGACATCGATCTGATCGACTATCTGGGCTTCCGCGACGTCAAGATCAACCGCACCGACCGTGGTCGTGTGCTGTCGTACAAGTACGAGGCGCGTGCGCCGCTGTTCAGCAATGTCTCGATCGTCATCGAGTTCCAGGACAGCGTGCCGATGGTGGGCGGCGGTTGAACGATCCGCTGCCCAGGCTCGAGCGCCGGCTCGACTATCGGTTTCGTGATCCGGCCCTGCTGGTACGGGCGCTGACGCACCGCAGCCACGGCGCCGGCAACAACGAGCGGCTGGAGTTCCTGGGCGACGCCCTGATCAATTTCGTGGTCGGTGATGCGCTCTATCGGCAGTGCCCCAAGGCCGAGGAAGGCGCGTTGTCGCGTCTGCGCGCCAGCCTGGTGCGGGAAGAGTCTTTGGCCGAACTGGCGCGCGGCTTGCAACTCGGTGATGTGCTGAACCTGGGCGAAAGCGAACTCAAGAGCGGTGGCTTCCGCCGCGACTCGATCATCGCCGACGCGCTGGAAGCGGTCATCGGTGCGATCCACCTGGACGGCGGCTTCGAGGCGGCGCAGAAGGCAGCCCTGCAACTCTACGCACCGCTGCTGGCCAACTTGCCAGATCCCGACAGCCTGAAGGACGCCAAGACGCGCCTGCAGGAGTGGCTGCAGGCGCAGGCGCGGCCGCTGCCCCGTTACGACGTGCTGTCGGAGTCGGGACCGCCGCACAGGCGGGAGTTCCTGGTGCGCTGTTCCCTGCTCGATGCCGATCAGACCACCGAGGCGGCGGGTTCCAGCCGCCGCATTGCGCAGCAGCGCGCTGCCGAAGCCATGCTCAAGAAACTATCGGGAGGCGCGCATGCGTAGTGGCATCGTCGCGATCATCGGTCGCCCCAACGTCGGCAAATCCTCGCTGCTCAATGCGCTCGTCGGCCAGAAGGTCAGCATCGTCTCGCACAAGCCGCAGACCACCCGGCATCGCATCCAGGGCGTGCTGCATCACGAGCAAGGCCAGGTGGTGTTCGTCGATACGCCGGGCCTGCACCGCATCCAGAAGAAGGCGCTCAACCGCGCCATGAACGACACCGCTGCCGGCGCCATGCACGATGTCGACCTGCTGCTGTTCGTGGTCGAGGCCGGGCGCTGGACCGACGAGGACGAGGCGGTGCTGCAGCGCCTGGCCAAGTTCGAGACGCCGGTGGGCCTGGTGGTCAACAAGGTGGACCGCATCGCCGACAAGGAGCGGCTGTTCCCGGAACTGGAAAAGCTGGCCGCCAAGCGCAACTTCGCCTTTGTCGTGCCACTGTCGGCCCTCAAGCGCGCCAACCTCAATGCCCTGATCGGCGAACTGCTGCAGCGCATGCCGGAGGGCGATCCGCTGTACCCGGAAGACATGGTGACCGACCGCGACCTCGGTTTCGCCATTGCCGAAATCGTCCGCGAAAAGCTGACGCGCAACCTGCACCAGGAGCTGCCCTATGCGCTCACTGTGCAGGTGCAGAAGTTCGAGCGGGAAGGGAACCTCGACCGCATCGAGGCCGTGATCATGGTCGAGCGCGACAGCCAGAAGGCCATCGTCATCGGTGAAAAAGGCGCGGCGCTCAAGGCGGTCGGCACCGCTGCGCGGCGCGACGTCGAGCGGCTCACGGGCCGCAAGGTGTTTCTCAAACTCTGGTGCAGCGTCCGCGAAAACTGGAGCGACGACATGGACGCGCTCAAGCGCTTCGGCCTGAGCCATACGCCGGACGAGTAAGCGCCCGTGTCCCGCGTCCGCGTGCAGCTGGAGCCGGGCTATCTCCTCAATGCCCGGCCCTACCGGGACAGCAGTCTGCTGGTGGAGGCCTTCACGCGCACGCAGGGCCGGGTCGGACTGGTGGCGCGCGGCGCGCGGTCGCCCCGCGCCAAGACGCGCGCCCTGCTGCAGACCCTGCAGCCGCTGCTGCTGAGCTGGACTCCGGCCGGCGAGCTTGGCACCCTCGGCGCCGTCGAAGCGGCCGGCCCGGCGCTGCCCCTGACCGGCGAGCGCGTCCTGTTCGGCTGGTACGTCAACGAACTGCTGCTCAAGCTGCTGCAGCGCCAGGACCCGCACCCCGGCCTGTTCGAGGTTTACGCCCTAACGCTGGCGCAACTGGCCGGCGACGAGGCCGAGCGCGCGTTGCGGATTTTCGAGAAGCGCCTGCTCGAAGAGCTGGGCTATGGACTGCAGTTGCCGGACGATCTCGATCCCGCCGCGCGCTATCGCTACGACTGGCTCGAGGGGCCGGTCGCCACCGGCTCCGACGAGGCGGGCTATCGCGGCGCCAGCCTGCTGGCGCTGGGCGCCGAGACGCTGGACGACGCGCAGGCGCTGGCCGATGCCCGGCATCTGCTGCGCGATGCACTGGCGCAGCAGCTCGGCGGCCGCGCGCTGGAGACGCCGGCCCTGTTGCGCGAGCTGCGCGGCGCGCTGCGGCTAAAATGACGCGTCCACCACGGGATTTCTCCATGCCGCGTTCCACCAAGTCCCTGCCGCCGCCGATCCGTCTCGGCGTCAACGTCGATCATGTCGCCACCGTCCGGCAGGCGCGCGGCACGGCCTATCCCGATCCGGTCGAGGCGGCCGTGCTGGCGGCCGCGTCCGGCGCCGACAGCATCACCATCCACCTGCGCGAGGACCGCCGGCACATCCAGGATCACGATCTTGGCCGTCTGCTGGCGCGCAGCGCGGTGCCGACCAACCTGGAAATGGCGGTGACGCCGGAGATGGTGGCCATCGCCTGCAAGGCGCGACCGCGCTTCGTCTGCCTGGTCCCCGAGCGGCGCCAGGAGGTGACGACCGAGGGCGGCCTCGATGTGGCCGGCAACGAGGCGGCGGTCACGCAGGCCTGCGGCCGTCTGGCGCGCGCCGGCATCGAAGTGGCCTTGTTCATCGACGCCGACCCGCGCCAGCTCGCGGCGGCGCGGCGCTGCGGCGCGCCGCACCTGGAGATCCACACCGGCGCCTACGCCGACAGCCGCGGGCGCGCGCGCGCTGCCGAGCTCAAGCGCATCGCCGCCTTTGCGCGGGCCGCGCACCGGGCCGGCTTCGAAGTGCATGCCGGGCATGGCCTGACCGTCGACAACGTCGGCGCGATCGCCGCCATTCCGGAGATCGTCGAACTCAACATCGGTCATAGCCTGATGGCGCGCGCGCTGTTCGTCGGTCTGCCGGCGGCGGTGGCGGAGATGCGCCAGGCGATGACGGACGCGCGCCGCGCATGACGCGCCGCCTGCCGCCGGTCCGCCGTCGGGCGTCCGCCCGCAGCGCAGCGCGCGGCGGCATACACGGCATCGGCGTGGACATCCTGCGCGAGTCGCGCATCGAGAAAATCTGGGCGCGCCATGGCCGGCGGTTCGCCGAAAAAATCCTCGCCGATGCGGAACTGGATGCGTTTGCGCAGGCGCGCCACCCGGTGCGGTTTCTCGCCAAGGCGTTTGCGGCGAAGGAGGCCTGCGCCAAGGCCCTGGGCAGCGGTTTTGCCGGCGTGGCGTATCGCGACGTCGGCACCTTGCGCGAGGGCAGCGGCAAGCCGGTGCTGATCTTCAGTGCACGGCTGCGCGCGCGCCTGCGCCGGCTCGGCATCCAGGGCGGACACGTTTCGCTGTCCGACGAGGGCGGCATGGTGTGCGCAATGGTGGTGCTGGAGCGCTGACGAGGCCCGCCGGACGCCACCCGCTCCCGGCATTTTGCCTGGGCGTTGAGTGTTAATAAATCTAACGATTTTAAAAACAATAAATAAAATATAACTGATGTCTTGATCGGACCGGGGACAGCGGGTGGTGCTGTTCCGGAAGGGCGGGGTGCAAAAAGCGGCGGCGCATTTGCCCGCGACACGCTACCTGAAGCGGTGAGCACGCCCGTGACGATGCTGCTGCCCGGTGGCGCAGGCTGCCGGAACCGCCGGCGGGTCGATCAGGCGCCGCCGGCGCTTTCGCCGGCCGCCGCCGTCTGGTTGAGCTGGCGCATGGCCAGCGCCAGCGCCTGACGCACCTCCGCGAACATGTCCGGCCACACCAGATCACCGGCGAGGTCGTTGAGCTGCAGCAGGTAGAGATCGAAAGCGGCGGTGGCCTGCTTGAGCGCGGCCAGGTGATAGAAGGCGGCCGTGCCCCGCAACTGGTGCGCCGCATCGCGGGCCACGCCGAGATCGCCGCGGTTCAGCGCCATTTCAAGTTCGGCGATCTGCACCGGCAGTTCCTCGCGCAGCAGGCTCTGCATCTCCGGATCGGTGGCCAGCACGGCCGATACCGGCGGCGGCGGCGCCGCGAGTTGCGGCGCCAGTGCGCGCTGCAGGGCGCGGCCGTCGAAAGGCTTGAGCAGCACTTCGTCGGCGCCGGCCGCGAGCAGGTCCTTGCGCTCGCCCGGATCAAGGTGCGCGCTGACGGCGATGATGCGGCTGCGCAGGCTGCCGGGCAGGGTCTCGGCGCGGATCGCGCGCGTACACTCGAGACCGGTCAGCTCCGGCATGCGGACATCGAGCAGGATGTAGTCCATCGGTGCCGCGCGCCAGCGTTGCAGGGCTTCGCGGCCATCGGCGGCCTCTTCCACCTGCAGCGCCAGTTCGCGGCACAGGGTGGCCAGATACAGGCGGTTGGGGGCGTTGTTGTCGGCGACCAGGACACGCCGTCCGGCCAGCGGCTGCTGGCGCGCCGATTTCAGGCTGATCAACCCGACCAGTTCGCGGAGCAGGGTGTATTGGCCCACCGATTTGGGCAGGCACACCGCCGCCCCGGCCTCGCGCAGGGTGGCGTGCAGATCCAGCGAGGCGGACGCCACCAGCGCGATCAGCGGGGGACGGCGCCAGATGCACTGCCGCAGCAGGTAGATGGTTTCCGGACGGGCGGCATCGGCTTCGCGCAGGCCGAGGATGACGATGTCGGGCGTGCTGCTCTCGAGCGCCGTGCTGAGGGCGGCGGGGCTGTCGAAACTGCGCACCGTCATTTCCCAGAACTCCAGCCACTGGGTCAGTGCCTGACGGGCGGTGAGGTTGGGCTCGACGATCCACGCGACGCGCTCCCGCAGGTAGGGATCGGCCGTGGCGCCGCTGCGCGGCGCATCGACGTAGCGGAACGGCAGGGTGGCGCAGAAGGTCGAGCCCTTGCCCGGCACGCTGCGCATGTCGATGGTGCCGCCCATGAGATTGACCAGGTGCCGGGTGATGATCAGCCCCAGGCCGGTGCCGCCGCGCGTGCCCGGCGCCTGCTGAAAAGGGCGGAACAGCAGCTGTTGCTGCTCGGCGGAGATGCCGACGCCGGTGTCGGCGATGCAGAAGCTCAGCCAGATGCGGTCGCTGTCCTCGCGCTCGCGCATCACCTTCAGCACCACCTCGCCGCTGGCGGTGAACTTGATGGCGTTCGACAGCAGGTTGGTCAGGATCTGGCGCAGGCGCTGCGGATCGCCGTAGAGCAGCGGCGGCACGTCGTGATAAACGATGCGCACCAGCTCGAGGTCTTTTTCGTAGGCCAGCGGCGCCAGCAGGGCGGTGACGTCCTCCGCGGCCTCGATGACGTTGAGCGCGTCTTCGTTGAGGCGCAGCTGGCCGGCCTCGATGCGGCTCCAGTCCAGCAGGTCGTTGATCATCGCCAGCATGCCGCGCGCGGATTTCCCGACCGTGGCGATATGCGATTCCTGCTCGCGGTTGAGGCCGGAACGATGCAGCAGGTCGGTGTAACCGAGGATCGCCGTCAGCGGCGTGCGCAGTTCATGCGAGAGATTGGAGAACAACTCGGACTGCGTCTGCGCCGTGCGGCGGGCCTCCATCAGCGCTTGCCGCAGCTCCTGGTTGAGCTTCTGCAGGCGCTGCTGATCCTCCCGCAACTGCCCCGTGGTCTGCGTGACGATCGCGTCGATGTGATCGCGGTGATAGGTGAGCTGCCGGCCCAGGGTGTTGATCTGCTCGGCAAGCTGACCGGTCAGGCCCCACCAGTGGGACGAGGCACGCGCGTCGATCCGCCCCTGTGCGAGGTTGCGGGCCACCTGCTGCAATTCGATCAGCGGCCGGCTCAGGCCCCAGATGCCGAGTCCGGCCAGCGCCACGGCGAACAAGGCGACGCTGAAGCAGATGGTCAGGACTTCGCGGCCGGTCGCGGGCAGGATGCCGACGTGGATCAGGATCAGTGCCAGGCCCAGGCCGAGCAGAACCGGCAGGAACAACCAGGGCCAACCGTGAAAGCGCAGATTCCAGAAATTTTTAAGCTTCAAGGCCCGTTCCTAGTCTTGCCGCCTCGGCCAAAAGGGTAAAATCTCACGATGAACCATCCCAGTCTGGCCGATTTTATCGGCAATACCCCGCTGGTTAGGCTGACACGCCTGCCGGGCATCGGCAACAACACGCTGTTGGCCAAGCTCGAGGGCAATAATCCGGCGGGTTCGGTGAAGGATCGGCCGGCGTACTCGATGATCCGGCGCGCCGAGGAGCGCGGCGACATCAAGCCCGGCGACACCCTGATCGAGGCCACCAGCGGCAACACCGGCATCGCCCTGGCGATGGCCGCCGCGATCAAGGGCTACCGCATGGTGCTGATAATGCCGGAGCACATGTCGGCGGAGCGGCGCGCGGTGATGAAGGCCTTCGGGGCCGAGATCGTGCAGGTGACCAAGGACCAGGGCATGGAAGGTGCACGCGATCTTGCCGAGCGCATGCAGCGCGAGGGCAAGGGGCGGGTGCTCGACCAGTTCGCCAACCCGGACAACCCGCGCGCCCACTACGAAGGCACCGGGCCGGAAATCTGGCGCGATACGCAGGGCCGTGTCACCCACTTCGTTTCGTCGATGGGCACGACCGGCACCATCATGGGCACCTCGCGTTTCCTCAAAGAGCAAAACCCCGCGATCCAGATCGTCGGCGTGCAGCCGGACGGCGAATCCAGCATTCCCGGCATCCGCAAGTGGCCCGAGGCCTACTTGCCGCGCATCTTCGACCGTTCACGCGTCGATCGCGTGATCGAGTCCAATACCGTCAACGCCGAGAACACCATGCGTCTCCTGGCCGCGAAGGAGGGTCTGTTCTGTGGCCCGTCGTCCGGCGGTGCGGTGTGGGCAGCGCTGCAAATCTGCAAGGAAGTGGAGAACGCGACCCTGGTGGCGATCATCTGCGACCGCGGCGACCGCTACATCTCCACCGGCGTGTTTCCCGACTAGGCGCAGCGCTCCATCCATCACCGATGAAGAACCGCAGACGCAAACCGCTGCCCTCGGGCGAATTCAGCGCGGACATCGTCGATCTGGCGCAGGACGGCCGCGGCGTTGCGCGCATCGACGGCAAGGCCACGTTCATCGCCGATGCCCTGCCGGGTGAAACCGTGCGTTTCCGCTACCTGCATACCGGTCGCGATGCCGACGAGGGACAGGCGGTGACCGTCGAGGTCTCGTCGCCGGACCGGGTGACGCCACAATGCGCCCATTTCGGCGTCTGCGGCGGCTGCGCCTTGCAGCACCTGTCGCCACAAGGCCAGATCGCGTTCAAGCAGAAGCAGCTGAGCGACGCGTTTGCGCGCATCGGCAAGGTGTCGCCGGAGGAAATGGCGCCGCCGATCATGGGCGAGACCTGGCACTACCGCCGCCGTGCCCGCCTGGGCGCCAAGCACGTGCCCAAGAAGGGCGGCACCCTGGTGGGATTCCGCGAGCGTGAGAGCAGCTACCTGGCGGCGCTCGACGCCTGCCAGGTGCTCGATGCGCGTGTCGGTCTGCGGCTCAAGGCGCTGGCCGCGCTGATCGATACGCTGGCGATCCGCGCGCAGCTGCCCCAGATCGAGGTGGCTGCGGCCGACCACGTCGCCCTGGTGCTGCGCGTGCTGGAGACACCGGCCGAAGCCGATCTCGAAAAGCTGCGCGCGTTTGCCGCCGCAGAGGGCGTGGAGATTTATCTGCAGCCCGGCGGGCCGCAGACCATCGCGCCGCTGTCGCCGCCGGCGCGCGTGCTGGATTATTCGCCTGACGGTTCCGATCTGCGGCTGCGCTTCCAGCCCACCGACTTCATCCAGGTCAATGGCTCGATCAGCCAGCAGATCGTGCGCCGCGCCATCGCGTGGCTGGCGCCGCAGCCCGGCGAGCGCGTGCTGGAACTGTTCTGCGGACTGGGCAATTTCTCCGCGCCGCTGGCGCGCACCGGCGTGGAACTGGTGGCGGTCGAGGGCGAGGCCGGCCTGGTGCAGCGTGCGCGCGACAACGCCGCCCGCCTCGGGCTGACCATGCGCTTCGAGCGCGCCGACCTGTTCGTGCCGGATGCCCATGCACCCTGGTTGCAGGGGCACTTCGATGCCGTGCTGCTCGATCCGCCGCGCAGCGGCGCCAAGGAAGTGCTGCCGCTGGTGGCGGCAAAATCACCGCGCCGCATCGTCTACGTCTCCTGCCATCCCGGCACGCTGGCGCGCGACGCCGGCCTGCTGGTCCACGAGCACGGCTACCGCCTGGTGCGCGCCGGCGTGATGGACATGTTTCCGCATACCGCGCATGTCGAGAGCATGGCGCTGTTCGAGAAACCCTGATGGCCCTGGAGATCGAGCGCAAATTCCTGGTGACCGGCGACGCCTGGCGGCACGAGGTCTCGCGCTCGCTGGACATGCGCCAGGGCTATCTGGCCGGCGAAGGCGGTCTCGCCTCCGTGCGTGTCCGCCTGGAAGGGCGAGCCGGGAATAGCGAATGTCCGGTGGACATTCGCTCCGGCGAGCGCCCGGCCATGGATGGCCGGGCCGGGGGTCATTCAGAGGCACCAAAGTTGCGCCATGGATGGCAGTACGAAGCCTATTTAAACATCAAGGCGGCGGTGATCGGCGCGGCCCGTGCCGAGTATGAATACCCGCTGCCGGTCGATGAGGCGCGCCAGCTTCTGGCGACGCTCTGTGTCGGCACCCTGGAGAAGGTCCGGCACTATGTCGAGCGCGATGGCCTGACCTGGGAAATCGACGAATTTCTCGGTGCCAATGCCGGGCTGGTGGTGGCCGAAGTGGAACTGGCGTCCATCGACCAGGCGTTTGCGCGCCCGCCGTGGCTGGGGCGTGAACTGACCGACGAGCGCCGCTATTACAATCATCACCTGGCGATTCACCCTTATGCGACCTGGCCCGATGCGGATCGAAATTGACCTGACCCGGCAGCACCTCTGGCTGCGCGATGGTGCGCGCGTGCTGCGCGACTATCCGGTGTCCACCGGCGCCAACGGCCCCGGCGAGATCAACGGCAGCGGCTGCACGCCACGCGGCCGTCACATCGTGCGTGCCAAGATTGCCGCAGGGGCGGCGCCGGGAACGGTGCTGGTGCGACGCCGGCCGACCGGCGAAATCTGGTCGCCGACACTGCACGAGCGGTTTCCGCGGCGCGACTGGATCCTGACCCGCATCCTCTGGCTCTCCGGCGTGGAGCGTGGCCGCAACCGCCTGGGTTGCGTCGACACTTTCCGCCGCTACATTTATCTGCACGGCACACCGGAGGTCACGCGACTCGGTGCGCCGGGCTCCAAGGGCTGTGTGCGCATGCGCAATGCCGACATCATCGAATTGTTCGATCTGATTCCTGTGGGGACGGAAGTTGACATCCACGAGTAGAAAAGCCGCACATCTGGGACCGCTGATGGTGGACGTCGGCGGTCAGGAGCTGACCGCGGAGGACCGCGAAATCCTGGCGCATCCGCTGGTCGGCGGATTGATCCTGTTCACCCGCAACTACCGCGACCCGGAGCAGCTGGCGGCGCTGTGCCGCGACATCCTCACGGTGCCGCGCAAGCCTCGGCTGCTGCTGGCAGTGGATCACGAGGGCGGGCGCGTGCAGCGCTTCCGTGTCGGCTTCACCCGCATTCCCGCCATGCGCACGCTGGGCAAGCTCTGCGAGGAGGATCCCGCCCGGGCGCGTGACGAGGCGCGCCTGCATGGCCTGACCATCGGGCAAGAGCTGGCGGCCTATGGCATCGATCTCTGCTTTGCGCCGGTGCTGGATCGCGACTACGGCGTGAGTACGGTCATTGGCGACCGCGCCTTCGACAATCGCTGCGCGACCATCATCGAGCTGGCGCGCGCTTTCCGCGCGGGGCTCAATGCGGCGGGCCTCGCCGCCACCGGCAAGCACTACCCGGGCCACGGCGCGGTGGCAGCGGATTCGCACCACGAGCTGCCGGTCGACCGGCGCTCGATGGAGGCGCTGCAGGAGGACCTGGCGCCGTTCGAAGCCTTGATTGGCGACGGCATCGAATCCCTGATGATGGCGCATGTGCGCTACACCGCCGTCGACCAGACGCCGGCGTCGCTGTCGAAGATCTGGATCCAGGACATCCTGCGCAAGCGCTCCGGCTTTGCCGGCGCCATCTTCTGCGACGATCTCAGCATGCATGGCGCGGCAGTGGCGGGGTCGATGGAAGACCGTGCGCGGCTGGCCCTGGAGGCCGGTTGCGACATGCTGCCGGTGTGCAACGACCGCGCCAGCGTGATCGCCCTGCTCGATGCGCTGAAGGACCTGAAACCGCAGAAGGCCGCCAGCGACCGTCTGAAAAAGCTGTATCGCCGCGAGGTGTGAGATGGACCGATATTCGGAAGCGCAGGAGGTTCTGAAGCACGCCGATTGCCTGCACGATGCCCGCGCCATCGCCGCCGCCTATGACCGCATGGCGGCGGCGATCCGCGCCGAATACGCGCAGCGGCAGCCGCTGATCCTGTGCGTGATGATCGGCGGCCTGCACCCGACGTCCGAAATCACGCAGCGGCTCGATTTCGCCTTCCAGATCGATTATCTTCACGCCACGCGCTATCGCGGCGAGACCACCGGCGGCGGCCTGCTGTGGAAGGCCTACCCGGAAATTGCCGTGCGCGGCCGCGACGTGCTGGTGATCGACGACATTCTCGACGAAGGCCACACCCTGGCCGCGATCATCGACTCCCTGCAGAAGCAGGAGGCGGCCAGCGTCAAGGTGGCGGTGCTGGCCGAGAAGCTGCACGATCGCAAGGCGCCGGGCATCCGGGCGGATTTCGTCGGTGTCACCGTCGAGGATCGTTACGTCTTCGGCTGCGGCATGGACTACAAGAGCTACTGGCGGCAACTGCCCGCCATCTACGCGGTGAAAGGCGCATGAAGACCACCATCGCCGTGATCGGCGGCACCGGCATGAACCAGTGGCCGGGCCTGGACATCGAGCGACGCCACGAGATTGAGACGCCCTACGGCAAGCCTTCGGCGCCGCTGCTGGAAGGCCGCGTCTACGGCGTCCGCGCGCTGTTTCTGGCGCGCCACGGCGAAGGACATAAGATTCCGCCGCACGCCATCAATTACCGCGCCAATCTCTGGGCGCTGCGCGAGGCGGGTGCCCGCAGCGTGGTGGCCATCGCCGCCGTCGGTGGCATCGCGCCGTGGTTTCCGCCCGCGGGCGTTGCCGTGCCGCACGATGTCATCGATTACACCTGGGGTCGCGAGTTCACCTACTCCGACGGCCGCGAAGGCGCCGAGCTCAAGCACGTCGAGATGACGGAGCCTTATGCCGAGCGCGTGCGGCGGGAGTTGCTGCATGCCGCGCTGGCCGCCGGTGTCGATATCGCCGAGGCGGGCGTGATGGGCGTGACGCAGGGGCCGCGCCTGGAGACCGCCGCCGAGATCAAGCGCATGAAACGCGACGGCTGCGACATGGTCGGCATGACCGGCATGCCCGAGGCGGCGCTGGCGCGCGAGCTGGGGCTGGATTACGCCTGCCTGGCGGTCAGCGTCAACTGGGGCGCCGGCATCATGGGCAATGGCGATATCCACGCCGAAATTCACCAGTCGATCGAGACCGGCATGGGCAAGGTGCGCGCCATCCTGGCGCGCGCGCTGCCGGCGCTGCGGGCCCGGGACGAGGAAATGTAAAAGCCTGTGGCGCGGCCGGCCGGGATCGTCCGGCCTGACCGTTGCCGCAGCCCAGGGTCCCGCGGCGTGGCCTGCCGATCCAGCGGTTGCACGAGATCGAGAAGGCAGTGATTGGCGTGAATGGGCCCGGCACCTTCGCCGATCCAATCGACGGGCTGCGCCAGCATCTCCGATTTAGCGCGGCAGCGTCTGTCACCCGATCTGAAAACTTCGTTTGGATCGCACCCGCTCCAGGCATTTCGCCTGACGCAGATGTGATTATTTATCTTATATTTATTTATTCAATAAATAAAAAATAACGATATCGCCAGGCGTTTCGATAGCAGCGGGTGGCAGGGCAGAGACGCGACCGGAGGGATGATTGGCTGCCCAGAAACACGAAGGGCCGCTGACGCGGCCCCTCGCACGACGCCCGATGGCGCGTCGTTCATCCGTGGCCACGCGCGTTGTGCTTCTTGTGCCCGATACGACGGCTCTGACGATTCTCGCTGCGCTGGATGCGCGCCTGCTCGCGCGCACTGACGTGGCCGTCGGCAGCGGCATGGGCCTCGCGGCGCTCGACGTGCGCCTGGCCGGCTTCGAGACGGCCTGTCTCGCGCGCGGTCAACGCGCCGGAGCGCTCGCCGTTCTCGATGCGCTGCTGCTGGTTGACGTTGCGTTGCACATCCGCCTGCAGGCGCTGCGACGAGGCCGAATCTGGATTGCCGACCACGGCGTTGTGCTTGTCGGCGGCGATGTCGCGACTGGCGCGGTTCTGCGCGGCGTTGAGGCGCTGCTGCTCCGCCGGGCTGATGCTGCCATTGCGCAGGTCGCGCGCCTCCATCTTGTCGATGTGCTGCTCCTGACGCTCGAGCTGGCCCGCCTCGCGGGTGCTGAGCTGGCCCGACTTCAGCCCCTGCTCGATGCGCTCCTGCTGGTTGATATTGCGCTGGGTGTCGGCTTCGACGTTGCTCTGCGCGAGGGCGGCGCCACTGAACAGCAAGGTCGCCAGCAAAGCAGCGCCGGAATGTTGAATCCTCATGATCGGTCTCCTGAAATGTGCAGGACGATTCCTGCAGTGACGGCCAAATTAGCGCTCGCACCTGACCGACACCTGAACACTGCATGACGACCCGATGTCGCGCGTGTGAATTGTCGTGAGCGTGCACCCGAGCACGCCGCGGCTACGAAAACACGGCGCCACGATCGCCACCCGCTCGGGCCATGGCGCAGGATGGTTTAGTTATATTTTATTGATTGAAAATTAATTTAGTAAATAATTAATAACCGTTTCCCTGGGGCGAGGCCGGAGAGCGGGTGGCCTGCTCGGCGCGTCGGCGACGTCGTCCGGCGTGTTGCAGAGGCGCGTGGCGGCGGCGGTTGCCGTAACGGTGGGCGATATAGGCCAGCGGTGCCGCCACACCGAAGACCCAGTGCGCTGGCGACAGCACGGCGCGCGCGTTGTCGTTGCCGACGTAGTACAGCAGGTAGCCGGTGACGATCAGCCAGCCGAAGCTGACGACCAGCATGGCGCCGCTCAAGCGATGACGCCGGCCCGACCAGCCGCGCACGATGTGCACGCCGGACATCAGGCCCAGCAACCAGATCGCGGCGAAGGCGAAGGCGCCATGCAGGCGCAGCCACCAGGGTTCCAGCGGATGTGGCGTCACGCCGAAGTCGCCGGGTCGCGCCAGGAAGTAGTGGAACATCAGCCACAGCAGGCCGCTGAGCCAGGTGCCGCCGGCGATGACGGTCAGGGTGATGCGGCGGCGGCGCGATAAACGCATGGACATGGCGCTAGTTTAGCGGTGTCGCCGCTGTAGTTTGTGCGAGCGCATGCCAGCCTTCGCGCGGATGATGGCGCCAGGCCTGCGCACCGTGTGCGCGCAGCACAGGTCCGGCGGCGTCGGCGTCGGCCAGCACGATCTTGGTCAGCGCATCGGCGACCATCGCCCGTGGGGCGACCACGACGGCGGTCAGGTCGGTGTCGATGTGCGCGCCGTGCGCGCCGCGCAGATGCGGCCCCGCCGGCGTCCCCGCGCAGGATCGGCGCAGGGTGTGACCGCAACTGCTGGCCAGGGCCGCGTTCTCCAGTTCGATATGAGGCGCGGTGCCGCTGGCATCGCCGGCGTCGAGGCGGATCGCGACCGATTCCGGCTGCGGGCCGATCACCCGCAGATCGCCGCCCGCGTTGACGCAGGCCTGCGTCGCGCCTGCGTCACGCAGAACCTCGATGGCGCAGTCCACCGCGTAACCCTTGGCGATGCCGCCCAGGTCGATCCACAGCGGCCGGCGGAAACGCACGCGGTCACCGTCGAGCAGCTCGATGTCGTGCCAGTCCGCAGCGGGATCGGGTGTAGCTGCGCCCGCTGGCGCCGGCAGCAGGCCCGACTGGACCAGGCGGTGGCCGATGCTGATGTCGAAGCGGCCGTCGGATTCGCGCGACAGCGCCAGCGCCAGGCGCAGCACCGACGCGGTGTGGCGGTGCACCGTCACGGCGGTGCGCGACGCCTCGCGATGCAGCGCCGAGAGATCGCTGCCGGTTTCGTGAAAGCTCATCAGCCGGTGCACATCGGCGATGGCGGCGAACGCGGCGTCGACGGCGGCGTGCGCAGCAGGCGCATCGAGGCCGGCGACGCGGATGTCGACGCGCGTGCCCAGCAGCGGGCGGGCGCGCCGGACGCTGCGCTCAGCGCCGGGCGGCGAGGACGACAGCATACGTCGCGAGCAGGCGCCTGACGCCTTCGGTGACGTGGCGGCAGGAGAGTGTGGCGCCGGAGATGTTCTTGATGTCGTCGTCCAGCGTCACGGCATCGCCGGCTTTCTTGCCGACGAACTGCTGCCGCCATGCGGGCAGGCGCACTTCACCGCCGTAGCTTTCGCGATAGTCGAGAATCTCCACCTGGCGCAGCGTGCCGTCGGCGCTCAGCGCCACGGCGTAACCGATCAGCTCGTGCTTGCCGATCACGCCATCGACCAGGAACCAGCCGCCGTCCGCTGCGCGCCAGGCGCGCAGGTTGCGGTTGCTCAGCTTGCTGCCGGCGGCCTTCTCGATGGCCTGCGCCTGGACATCGCTGAGCGTGATGAAATCCGGCGTCAGCAGCGTGCTGGGAAACATCAGCGCCTGCGCCTGCTCGACCGACAAATAGGTCGTCGCCCACGCCGGCGTGGCGACCGCCAGCGGCGCGAGGGGCAGTAGGAGCAGGCGGGCGTTCATGCGTTCAGAAGTTGAGGCCGAGGCCGAGATCGAGGCGGTCGAAGCGCGAGTTCTGCTGGAACATCTGGTAGTCCGCCTTCAGCACCACGTGGGGGTTCAGATAGAAGTTGGCGCCGTAGGTCCAGACGCGCTCGGTCGGCTGACCGTTCGCGTTGAATCCCATCGGCACGCCATCGTAACGGCTGCCGAGATTGAAACGCTCCCAGCGCAGGAACGGGGCCAGACGGTAGCTGTCACGCTTCCAGACATTGTAGGCCGCCTGCAGGTAATAGCCGTAGAAATCCGCCGGCAGGGGATTGGCGGCGCCGGGGTAGAGCTGGTTGACCTCCGCGGTATTCGAGATATGACCCCGGGCATAGACCGCGGAAAGATCGGCCTGGCCCGGCGTCCAGCGCGTGTGCGCCTCCCACAAGGTGGTGCGCTGGTTGCGCGCGAGACCCTTCTGGAACTGGCTCTGGCCGGTGAACACGCTGGCGCCGGCGGTAAAGCCCGGGATGCCCTTGTAGTTCACCGCGAGGTATTGCGAGAGGTTCTGGGCGCTGGCCTGCGCCAGTTCCTGGTGGGATGCCTGCAGTGGCGCCAGGTCTTTGAGGTCGTTGGCGGAGGCCGGCGGCTCGGAAGGATTGATCGTCCACTTCGCCAGATCGACACCGGTGGTCAGGCCCACGTCCCAGCTCAGGCCGGCGTCCGTGTTGCCGGTGACGGCGACGCCGCCCTCGCGCCAGGTGCTGGGGATGATCAGGGTTTCGACGAAATTGCGGTGCACACCGTAGAAATTGGTGGGCTCGTGCGAGAGGTTGATGAGGCCCGACGGAATCAGGAACAGGCCGGCCTTGCCGGCCATTTTGTCGGTGAACTGGTGGTTCACGTAGAACTGCTCGACCTCGAACTCGCCGGGATCGCTGGACGAAGTGACGGCATGCTCGATCTCGAATTCGGAGTTGAACTGTGTGCGCTCGTCGAAGTTGTAGCCGATGCCGAACACTGCGCGCGCCAGATCAGCGGATGTGGCCGAGGTGTCGTGTACCGGGCGGTCGTAGTAGATCTCGCCGTAGCCCCACAGCTTCACACCGTTGTCGGCACTGGCCTGCTGCTGCGTCACCTGTTGCTGGGTCTGCTGCTGTTGATCGCTCAGCGCCTGGTTCTGCGCCTTGAGCTGCTGCAGCTCGGCCTTCATCGCCTCGATCTGTTGCGACAGCAGGTCGATCTTCTTCTCCAGTTGCACGGTGGCGGCCGGTTCGGTGGCGGCCGCCGCATTGCCGGCGGCGAGCGTGGCCAGCAGGGCCAGGGCGGCGGGGCGTAGGGCAGGGGTTTTCATGGGCGTCTCGATCAGGGCGTGGAGGACGATGCGGCGGCGCATTCGGCGGACGACGCGTTGTAGGCCGCGGGATGCTGCGGGTCATAGCCGTCCGTGAGCGTGCACAGGAAGGCGATGACATGCTGGATTTCGGTAGGCGACAGCGCCGGCGCGTCGCCAGGGTTGCGGTTGTACGGCACCTCGGTGACGTTGACATTGCCGCGGAACGACGCCGGCAGATCGTCGAACTTGACGATCGCGCCATTGACGGTCGGATACCACTCTGCGGGGTTGGTGTCGCGCCGCACGTAGAAACCCAGCGTCTCGGTCAGCGTGGCGAAGCGGCCGTTGTGGAAATACGGCGCCGTCAGCGCGATGTTGCGCAGGGTGGGCACCTTGAAAGCCCCGCAGGTGTCGAGATGATTCGAGACGTCGCTGCGCAGCGGCCCGCACAGGCCGAGGTCGTAGTAGCGGTGCACGTCGTCGCCGTTATAGGGCACGTAGGCCAGGGTGACGCTGTCGTCATTGGCGGGAATGTCGTTGTTGCGCGGCACGCCGAGATTGTCGTACGTGAAATCGGTGAACAGTGCCGGCGTGCCGTTGGCGCTTGGCGTATCGATGTGGCAGGCGGCGCAGTTGCCTTTCTGCGGATCGTTGTACAGCCGCAGGCCGTCGAGTTCGGCGGCGCTCAATTGCGCCGCGCCGCGCACCCAGGCGTCGTACTTGCTGTCGAAAGGGCGGAAGTCCTCGTCCTCCCGCTCATACGCCGCGATGGCCTGGGCGATGCGTGCCAGCACGGTCGGCGGATCGCTGAGCACCGCAGTGCCGAAGACCTGGGTGAACTGCGCGAAATGCGGGCTGGCACGCAGGCGGGCCAAGACCTCGGTGGCGTCGGCGTTGGCCATTTCGAAGGGATTGATGAACGGGCCCTGCGACTGCTCCTCGAAGGACGTGGCGCGGCCGTCGCGGAAGAAGCCGCCCACCGGCGTGCCATCCGCTTCGAAGTGGAAGGCTGGCGTGAACGACAGATATTTCAGCGACGGCGCGTTGCGCAGCCCCGGCAGGCGCATGTCGGGTCCACCGAGCGGCACGGCACGGTCGTCGTCGCTGGCGTAGGCGCGTGATGCCACGTGGCAGGTCGCGCAGGACTGCTGGCCGGACGCGGACAGACTGGTGTCATTGAATAGCGCTTTGCCCAGGGCGGCGCGGGCCGACAACGTGGGGTCGGTCGCTGGTGACGACGCGCTGCCACAGCCGCCAAGCAACAGTGCGGCGATCAGGCAGTGGAAGGCCCTGGCGGACTTGCGGCGCGATCTCGGACTCACGAATCGGCCCCCAAGGCCGTGATATGCAGGCGCCAAATATAATCTATATCAATGGTAAATGAGAAGCATACTCAATAAAAATCTGTGACAGAGCCCTGATCCACAGGGTGAAACCAAGCCAGGAGTGGCCGGAGCCGCGGGCTCCGTGCTGCCGATCAGCTCCGGCGTCCGGCCCAGTCGCGCGCAAACTGGTGCGCGACGCGACCTGAGCGTGAGGCACGGTTGAGAGCCCAGCGCAGTGCCGCCTTTTCGCCGTCCTCGTCGAGCGTATCGACACCGAGCTTGCGCAGGTGCAGGCGTACCAGTTGCAGATACTGCTCTTGGTTGAAGGGCTGGAACGACAGCCACAGGCCGAAGCGCTCGGACAGCGAAATCTTCTCCTCCGTGCTTTCGCCCGGGTGCAGTTCGTCGTCGACCCAGTGGTATTCCGCGTTGTCCCGCTTCATCTCCGGCATCAGGTGCCGCCGGTTGGAGGTGGCGTAGATCAGCACATTGTCCGGCGCTTCCTCGATGCCGCCGTCGAGGGCGGTCTTGAGCGCGGTCAGTGCACTGTCGTTGGACGCGACCGAGAAATCGTCAACGTACAGGATGAAGCGCTCGGCTTTCTCGCGCAGCGGGGCGACGATGTCCGGCAGATCGACGAGATCGTGCACCGTCACTTCGACCAGACGCAGTCCCTGCGGTGCGAAGTGGTGCAGCAGCGCCTTGACGATCGACGACTTGCCGGTGCCGCGCGCACCCGTCAGCAGGACATGATTGGCGGGCTTGCGCTGCACGAACTGCAGCGTGTTCTGCAGCAGCGCCGCTTTCTGCCGGTCGATGTCGATCAGGTCGTCGAGATGGACGGCCTGCACGAAATGGATCGGCTTCAGCCGCCGCTCATGCCAGCGGTACGCCAGCGGGCCTGCAGTTTTTTTGGGCGAGGGCTTGCGGGCGGAAGCACGGATTTTCTGGCGCACGGTCACGGCGTTGTCACGGATTGGGTCCGGCCGGCATTTTAGCGGCCTGGCGAGACGTGACGCGCGAATCAATTTTCCGTGCGGGCGGTGAGCATCGCCGGTTGCGAGACGCGCACCGCGACACTGTCGGCACCGGGATCGGCGCGCACCTCCAGCTTCGTCGCGTCAGGCGGCGAGACGACGTGGCCGCCGCGTACGGAAACGGCGTAGCCGTGTGGATACTGCAGTGCCGGGACAAAGATCGTGGTCGTGAGCGTGTCGGGCGCGCGGCGTCCGTCGGCGCGCGTGGTGCGGTAGTCCAGCCAGAAGTGGTGCCGCTCGGGATCGTAGCCATAGGCGATGGGCACGCCTGCCACCGCTTGCGGGTAGGGGCGCTCGAGCGCGGCCAGCTTCGGCAGCTTCGCCGAGGCCATATCGGTATCGTTGCGGAACATGCTTTGCGCACCAGAGCCCTGGGCCTGCGTGGTCGGATCGCCCCAGTTCTTGTAGGACCAGTACATCCAGCCCACGCGGTGGCGGTCGGCATGGTCGGTCACTCTTGCGATGTCGGCGACATCGTCGCTGGCGCCGAACTCGCTGAGCACGGAGGCGGCGCCCAGGCGCGCCGCCACGGTGCCGGCGTTCTGGTAGACGCGCTGCTCCAGCTTCGCGCAGGTGGCGGAATCCTTCACCCCATAGGCCTGCATCAGGGTTTCGGCGAGGCAGTAGTTATGCCAGGACAGGCCGAGCTGCGCGTCGTCGATGCGGCGGCTGCCGAGGTGCGAGTCGGCGCCGAACTCGAACAGCACTTGCGGCTCAAGCCAGACGATGTTGTCCGGGTCGACGCGGCGGATGCCCGTCAGCACATGTTCGTACATGGCCTGCAGCTTGCCGTTCTCGAATGCCGGGCAACCGCCGGGTGTGGCGCAGAACGGCCAGTGGCTGCCGCTCCAGGGTTCGTTGATCAGGTCGTAGCCCATGAGGTGATCGGCGTCGTGCCAGCGCGCCGCCACCGCGACCCAGGCGGCGCGATAGTCGTCCTGCAGGCCATCGCGATTGTTCCAGAGTCCGTCAAACGCACGCACCACCCGCGGCGTGACGTAGCCCAGGGGGAAACCGGCGCGCAGCAGGTCGTAGCGCGCGGGCTGCACGGACCAGTCCGGAAAGCCTTCGCCAGCATAGGCGTCGCCGTAGAGGTCCTGATGGAAATCGATCATCGTGTAGATGCCGCGCGATGCCAGCAGGCGCAACACGCGATCCACCTTGTCGAGATACGCGGTATCGATCCGGTGTGGTTGCGGCATCACGCCCGAGAACAGCACGCCCAGGCGGACGGCGTTGAAACCGTGCGTCGCCAGCCAGTCGGCATCCGCCGCGGTGAAGCCCTCGACGGAGTCGGGCGGGACGTAGGGCGCATGCTTCCAGACGGCGTTGACGCCATGCAGGATCACCACCCGCCCTTCGCGATCCACCAGCCAGCCGCCGACGCGGCGCAGCTGATCCTGCCTGGCGGGCGCGGACAACGGCGAGGCGGCCTGCTCGAACGACGCGGTGTCCGTTCGTGCCGGTGCGATGTAGTGACGCGGCGCAGCCACCAGAGCCGCCGTCGCGGCGGTCAGCAGGACCATCAGAATCTTCACCGGGGCATCCTCGTGGCGGCGCGCTTACCATGCGGGGATGACATTCTAATGACACGAAATCGGCGCGATCTACCTCGCCGTCGTCCCGGGAATGTAAAGGTACGCATCGGGTGGACCAACGGCGTGTTGTCATCGTTTCCGCCGACGCCTCCGGCGTGCCGTCTATTTCATGAGGCCGTACTGGCAGCGGCGACCACCGGCGGCGTCGGGTGGTTGCCGCTCCGCACGAGGTCAGGAGCCGGCGCGTTCTGGTTGCGCGCGCTCTGCGTGGCGTTTTGCGCGTGCCACCCGCTGTCGGCGCTACGCCAGGCAAAGTGGTTATTAATTATTAAATTTATTTTAATTCGTTAAATAATTAATAACAAAAAACCACCCGCTCCGAGCAGGAGCGGGTGGCCTGGAAACAACCGCTGCAGACGTTTTACGCCAGCTTCTTGTGCCGTGCGCGGCGATTGACGCCAGGTTCGCTGCCGGTGCGACGGCGGAAATCGTCTTCGTAGTCGCGATAGTTGCCCTCGTGCCAGATCACGTCGCCGGAATCCTCGAAGGCGAGGATGTGGGTGGCGATACGGTCGAGGAACCAGCGGTCATGCGAGATGACCATGGCGCAGCCGGGGAAGTCGAGCACCGCTTCCTCCAGCGCGCGCAGGGTTTCGACGTCGAGGTCGTTGGTCGGCTCGTCGAGCAGCAGCACGTTGCCGCCCTGCAGCAGCATCTTGGCGAGGTGCACGCGGTTGCGCTCACCGCCGGAGAGTTCCTTGATGCGCTTCTGCTGGCTCTCGCCCTTGAAGTTGAAGCGGCCGATGTAAGCGCGCGAGGGCATCGAGAAGTTGCCGATCTGCAGCAGATCGTTGCCGTGCGAGATTTCCTTGAACACGGTGTTCTCGCCATTGAGCGCATCGCGGCTCTGGTCGACGTAGGCGAACTTCACGGTCTCGCCGACTTTCACTTCGCCGCTGTAATCTTTGTCCTGTCCGGTGAGGATGCGGAACAGCGTGGTCTTGCCCATGCCGTTGGCGCCGACGATGCCGACGATGGCGCCGCGCGGCACGGTGAAGTTGACGCCGCTGTAGAGCTGACGGTCGCCGAACTTCTTGCCGAGGTCCTTGACCTCGATGACCATGTCGCCGAGGCGCTGGCCGGGCGGGATGTAGAGTTCTTTCGTCTCGCTGCGCGTCTGGTATTCCTGCGACGCCAGTTCCTCGAAGGCCTTGATGCGCGCCTTGCTCTTGGCCTGGCGGCCCTTGGGGTTCTTGCGCACCCACTCGAGTTCTTCGGCCAGCGCCTTCTGGCGCGCGTCTTCCTTGTTCTGCTCGTCCTTCAGGCGCTTGGTCTTCTGCTCCAGCCAGTTGGAGTAGTTGCCCTGCCAGGGAATGCCGTGGCCGCGGTCGAGTTCGAGAATCCAGCCGGCGACGTTGTCGAGGAAGTAGCGGTCGTGCGTGACCGCGATGATGGTGCCGGGGAAATCCTTGAGGAACTTCTCCAGCCAGGCGACCGATTCGGCGTCGAGGTGGTTGGTCGGTTCGTCCAGCAGCAGCATGTCCGGCTTGGACAGCAGCAGACGGCACAGCGCGACGCGGCGACGCTCACCGCCTGAGAGCTTGGTGACGTCGGCGTCCCAGGGCGGCAGGTTCAGCGCCTCGGCGGCCTTGTCGAGGATCAGGTCGATGTTCTCGGCATCGGCGGCGGCGATGCGGGCTTCGAGGTCGGCCTGCTTGGCGGCGAGCTTGTCGAAGTCGGCGCCTTCTTCGGCGTAGGCGGCGTAGACGGCATCGAGCTCGGCCTTGAGGCCGAGGATTTCGCCGAGGGCTTCCTCGACGTTCTCGCGCACATTCTTTTTCGGATCGAGCTGCGGCTCCTGCGGCAGGTAGCCCATCTTCAGGCCCGGCTGCGGCCGCGCCTCGCCGACGAATTCCTTGTCGATGCCGGCCATGATCTTGAGCAGCGTGGATTTACCGGCGCCGTTGTAGCCCAGTACGCCGATCTTGGCGCCGGGGAAGAAGCTGAGAGAGATATCGCGAAGGATTTCCTTCTTCGGCGGCACGATCTTGCCGCACTTGTTCATGGTGAAAACGTACTGGGACATGGCGCACTACCTGTGGAGAGGCGCGGATTATCCGTGGTTGCACCGGCCTTGTCAGCCCGGGACTTGGCGTATGCGACAGGCTCTATAATCGCGGCCAGGACTTGGGGAGCGTGCATGAGCCGGTATCCGTGGGCGGTAGCCCTGATGCTCGTGGGATTGGCGCCGGCGGCGTGGGCGGAGGTGTTCCGCTGCGTCAAGGACGGCACCACCGTGTTCAGCGACAAGCCCTGTGCCGCCGACGCGCAGGCCTACACCCCCAAGGAGCCGCTGACAGTAGTGCCCGCCGGTGGGCCGGCGCCGGACCTCGCCAAGCAATTCGATCGCAGCGTCGAGGCCGGCAAGGCCGCGCGCGACAAGGCGGACGCCGCCTGGAACAAGGACTACCAGGCGCGCAAGGCCACCGAGGGTCGCGTGGCCAAGGCGCGGATCGAGGGAAGGGCGACGGTCGGCATGTCGGCAGCGGATGTCCGCAACCTCCTGGGCGAGCCTTACTTCACCAGCCACAACGAGAACCGCGGTGTGGTCCGTGAGGGCTGGACCTACCGCAACCGCGACGGTTCGCGCACCGTGGTCCGTTTCAAGGACGGCGTGGTGACCGAGGTGACGACGACGCGTGGTCGCCGCAAATGAAGACGCCCGCCATCGGTATCGACGAGATCCGCGCCGCCGCCCGCGTGCTGGAGGGCCAGGTCGTGCGCACGCCCTGCACGCACTCGCGCGTGCTGTCCAAGATCACCGGCGCCGAGGTCTGGCTCAAGTTCGAGAATTTCCAGTTCACCGCCTCGTTCAAGGAACGCGGCGCCTTGAACAAGCTGGCGAGCCTGAACGAGGCCGAGCGCCGTGCCGGCGTGGCGGCGATGAGCGCCGGCAACCACGCCCAGGGCGTGGCCTATCACGCCACGCGGCTCGGTATCCGCAGCGTCATCGTGATGCCGGCCAACACCCCCTTCACCAAGGTGCGCAACACGCGCGAGCTGGGCGGCGAGGTGATCCTGCACGGTGAGACGCTGGCCGACGCGCAGGAATACCTGCAGCGGGAACTCATCGACCGGCGCGGCATGACCCTGGTGCATCCCTACGACGACCCCTGGGTGATCGCTGGCCAGGGCACTGTGGGGCTGGAGATGCTGGAGCAGGCGCCGGAGCTGGATACCCTGGTCGTGCCCATCGGCGGCGGTGGCCTGATCTCCGGCATGGCGCTGGCGGCACATGCCCTGCGGCCGGCGCTGCGCGTGGTCGGTGTCGAATCGGCGGGCTATCCCTCGGCCTATGCCGCGCTGCAGGGCGACCTGTCGCTGGTGCCGGGCGGCCAGACCATCGCCGAGGGTATTGCGGTGAAATACGTCGGCCAGCTCAACCTCGCGATCATTCGTGAGCACGTGGCCGAGCTGATGCGGGTCGAGGAGGCGGCGATCGAGCGCGCCATCGGCCTGCTGGCCGGCATCGAGAAAGTCATCGCCGAAGGCGCGGGCGCCACCGGTCTCGCCGCGCTGCTCACCGATCCCGCGCGCTTCCGCGGCCGCAAGGTCGGGCTGGTGATCTGCGGCGGCAACATCGACACGCGCCTGCTGGCCTCGGTGCTGCTGCGCCAGCTGGTGCACGAGTCGCGCCTGGTGTCGCTGTCCATCGACATCGAGGACCGGCCCGGCTTTCTGGCGCGCGTCGCCGGCCGCATCGGCGAATCCGGCGGCAACATCATCCAGGTGCATCACGAACGCCTGCATCGCGGCCATGCCAAGGACGCGACCCTGGAGGTGATGGTGGAGGCGCAGGACGAGGCACACGCCAATCAGATTCTCGCCGATCTGCAGCACGCCGGTTATCGCGTGCGGCGCGGCACCGGCGGCATGGAATTCGAATAAGGCCTGAGTTCAGGCCATCACTGGGAGAGGACGATGCATTATCACGATACGGCACTGGTCACGGTGCTTTCACTGCTGCTGTACTGGGTGCTGACGGCGCTGGTCGGCCGCGCGCGTGGTCGCTACGGCATCAGCGCCCCGGCGATCAGCGGCAACGCCGATTTCGAGCGCGTGTTCCGCGTGCAGCAGAACACGCTGGAGAGCCTGATCATGCATCTGCCGGCGCTGTGGCTGTTTGCCGTGTACGTGTCCGATCCCTGGGCGGCGGCTCTGGGAGCGCTGTGGATCGTGGGGCGCATCCTCTATGCGCGCGGCTACATCGCGGAAGCGAAAAAGCGCGGACCCGGCATGCTGGTCAGCATCTTCTCCACCACGGTCCTGCTGGTGGGCGCCCTGATCGCGGTGAGTGGCGCGCTGCTCAAGTCGCTGTCGTAAGGGCTGCGAAAAAAGGCCGGCCACCGCAGGGTGGCCGGCCTTTTGTTTGCCCGCGTCGCGCTACTGCAGCGCGGTGGCCGGCACCACCGGCAGCACCACGCTGGAGGGATGCGCGGCGTCACTGTAGATGGTCAGCGCGCCGAGCAGGGAGTTGAGCAGCGTCGGTGCCGGCGGTACGCCCTGCGGCAGGTCACTGGCGCCGATGGCCACGCGCAGCTTGTGGCCCTTGGCGATCAGCGCGCTGGTCTGGAACACCTCCACCGGCACCAGCACCGGCGTGCCGCTGCCGACCGCCTGCACGGAGGCCTGCGTAAACGGATGCCAGGGCTGGATCATCAGGCCGTTCATCATGCGCGAACGGCTGGCGTCGACGGCGCGCAGCGAGGCGGTCTGGATGCCGTTGGTCAGCGCCGTGACCGTGCTGCCGTCGACGTCATCGATGCGCACCGACAGGCCGGCGTCACTGGCCGTGGTGGACATCCAGACATCGACTTCGATGGGGCCGTTGATATAGGTGTCGGCGGCCATCGGCGCGGTCTCGTAGACCACGTCGGTCAGCTCGGCGACGCTGTCGTCCGTCTGGCAGGGCAGCGGGGCGTAGCCGGTGATGCCGGCGGTCCACTGGCTGGTGCTGATCGAGCACAGGCCGTTGAGCGGTTCCTGCACGGTGGTATTCGAGGCCTCGCCCGCGGCGGGGGCGCTGGCCGACAGGCTCTTGTCGCCACGCAGGTAGAGCTTCTGCGCCTGCGCCTGCGGATGCGGCCAGTCGGTGGCAGTGACGTAGTGGCCGTGACCGAGCACGTACTGGGTGACGTTGGGCAGCTTGTCGGCGCCGACGTTCAGGCCCTTCACGTATTGGTCGAACCACTGCAATTCGATGTGGTTGAGCGGCGGCACGCCGTCCACCGGCAGGCCGTCGCCCATGGCGGCCTGCAGGTGCGTCCACGGACCGATCAGCAGCTTGGCCGGCACCTGTGTCTTGACCGACTCGTAGCTGAGCGGCTCGCTGCGCTGGAACAGGTCGTGGAGGCCGCCGACGATAAAGGTCGGCACGGTGATTTTTCCGTCGGTCTCCAGCGGCGAGCGCAGGCGCCAGAAATCGCCGTCGTAGGCGGTGCCGGGATTGCCGGCGAGGGCCTGCAGGATGGTCGGAACCTGGAAATTGCCGACGGCGCTCAGCAGGTGCTGCAGCACCGTCGCGACACCGACCTGCGGATCGGTCAGCAGGATGGGATCGGTCAGGCCCAGCACCGAGACCAGCCCGAGCCAGATCGGGATGAAGGTCGGGTTGACCTGGCCGCCGGTGAAAACGATGTCGCGATAACCGTCGCCGATCGGCACGATCGGAAACGCCGCCTTCACCGAGGGATGGTTCTGCGAAGCGGTGAGGATCGCGGTGATGCCGAGGTAGGAGACGCCGTAGACCCCGATGGCGCCATTGCTCCAGCTCTGCTGCGTCACCCAGGTGACGACATCGGCATAGTCGCCCTGCTCGGTGGCGCCGAAAGCCTCCCAGTTGCCCTGTGACTGGCCGGTGCCGCGCACGTCCACCACCACCGTGGCGTAGCCGTGCTGCACGATAAAAGGATCGGCGCCGCCCAGCGCGGAAACGCCGAGGCCGGCGCTGCCGCCGTTGTAGGAGGTCTGGATCAGCACGGTGGGAAAGGTGCCGGCCGCCGCCTTGCCGCTGGCGTCCGCCGGCAGGGTGACGTAGGCGGCGAGCTGGGTGCCGTCCGGCATGGTGATGTACTGCGTGCCCTGGCTCACGGTCTTGGGGTAGAGCGCCGGCGGGTTGTAGTCCACCCACTGGGCGCCGGCATTGCGGGTGATCGAGGTGCCGGTCCGGCTCGGCTGGGCGCGCGTGCCGAGCGTGGTCCAGTTCGCGCTGCCGGAGGCCTTGTCCGGCACGGCAGAACTGCCGCAGCCCGCCAGCAGCACGGCGGCGGCCAGCACCAGCGAGATTCCCGATTTCGACATGACACCCCTCCGGATTTTTCTCATTGGCGGCAGTATTGCACGGCCCGGACGCAGGAGAGTGAGGCCGGCGGTATGAAAAACCGACAGCCCCCACATTGACCGTGGGGCCGGCGTCGGCCTTCATGCAGGGGCTCCGGCGCCGTCATCGTCGCAACGCGGGACTGGTGTATGGTGAAGCCGGAGCTGTCCATAACCATTCCTGATCCACCCCCACGACCCAAGGAGTTCACATGAGCCTGTTCTCTTCGATTCTCGACAAGCTGGGCTTTGGCAAGAGAGCAGAAGCCGCAGCACCGGCCGCCCCGGCGCCTGCCGCGCCCGCCGCCCCGACGTCGCCCGCAGTGGCGCCGATGGCGCTGGTCGATGTGGTGTCCAAGCTTGAGAGCATGGCCGCGGCCAGCGCGCAGAAGCTCAACTGGAAGACCTCGATCGTCGATCTGCTCAAGCTGCTCGGCCTCGACAGCAGCCTCAGTGCGCGCAAGGACCTGGCCAAGGACGTCGGCATGGCCGGCGATTTCAGCGGGACCGCCGAGCAGAACATCGCCCTGCACAAGGCCGTGCTGAAGAAGCTCGCGGACAACGGCGGCAATATTCCGAAAGACCTGCTGAATTGAGAGCGTCAAAAAAAGCGCGGCGGCCTCTTGGCTGCCGCGCTTTTTGTTTGGCCCGGAGTTTGACGGGCCGCGATCCGGTGGCCATTGCAGGAGACACCGGACCTGGAGGGAATCGAGTGGGCCGCATCGCGGGCACGGATGACGTGGCCTGTCGACGTCTGCCATGCCAGGCGAAATCTGTCATTGACGGCGGTCAAGGCGACGCCATCACCACGACCCTAGAGTGCCGGCGCGATCCGATGTCTCTCAAAGGAGTGCGATATGAAACGCGTGGCGATGGGATCTCTGCTGGTGCTGGCGGCAAGCGCCGTCATGTCGAGTGCGGTGGCGGCCGAAGAGCCTGGTCCGTGGCAGCTGCGGGTGGGCGTGCACAATGTCCGGCCCAAGTCCGACAACGGCACGGTGGGCGGGGCCAAGGCGACGATCACCAGCTCGACACGCCCCACTTTCAACGTTGATTACTACTTCGCGTCGAACTGGGCCGTGGATCTGCTGGCGGCGGCGCCCTTCAGCCACGCCATCAAGTTGAACGGCGGCAAAGCCGGCAGCACCAAGCAGCTGCCGCCGACGCTGAGCGTCCAGTACCACCTCGCGCCGACTGGGCCGGTGGACGTCTACGCGGGTGCCGGCGCGAACTACACGCGCTTTTTCAACGAGCACAGCAGTCTCGGCAATCTCAAGCTCGACAGCTCCTGGGGGCCGGCCTTGCAGCTCGGTGCGGACTACCACCTGGGCAGTGGCTGGGGTGTAGGCGCCGACGTTCGCTGGATGCGGATTCGCAGCGACGCGCATCTGAACGGCGCGGCCATCGGCACGGCGGCCATCGACCCCATCGCCTTTGGCGCGACGGTGTCGAAACGCTTCTAGGCGGAACCCGTTCCATAAAAAAGCGCCGGGCCTGAGCCCGGCGCTTTTGCTTTACCGTGATCGCCGCCTGCGCGGTGTCTCGTGCGGTCAGCCGCGGCCGACCAGCGAGCGCGCGATCACTTCCTTCATGATTTCGCTGGTGCCGCCGTAGATGCGCTGGATGCGGGCGTCGGTCCAGAAGCGCGAGATCGGATACTCGGCCATGTAGCCGTAGCCGCCGAACAGCTGCAGGCAGGCGTCGGTGACGCGACCTTCCATCTCGGTGGTGGCGAGCTTGACCATCGCGGCGGTCGGCACGTCGAGCTTGCCTTCGGCATACATCGCGTTGCACTTCTCGACGAAGGCGCGGTGTACCTCGATATCGGTCTTGATCTTGGCCAGTTCGAAGCGCGTGTTCTGGAACGAGGCGATGGGTTGACCGAAAGCCTTGCGCGTGGTCACGTACTCGATGGTCTTCTCCAGCGCGCCCTGCGCGTGATACACGGCCGAGGCGGAGAGGATCAGGCGTTCGCGCGGCAGTTCGTCGATCAAATGGCCGAAGCCGCCGCCGACGCGGCCGAGCACTTCCGACTCGTGCACGCGCACGTTGTCGAAGAACAGTTCCGAGGTGTCCGCCGCGTGCTGGCCGATCTTCTCCAGGTTGCGGCCGCGCTTGAAGCCGGGCAGCGAGGTGTCGAAGGTGAACAGCGTCGTGCCCTTGGCACCGGCCTTCGGATCGGTCTTGGTGGCGAGGATCACCACGCCCGAGTTCTGGCCGTTGGTGATGAAGGTCTTGGAGCCGTTGATCAGGTAGTGATCGCCGTCCTTGGTGGCGCTGGTCTTGATGCCCTGCAGGTCGGAGCCGGCGGCGGGCTCGGACATGCCGATGGCGCCGATGCACTCGCCGCGCGCCATGCGCGGCAGGTACTTCTTCTTCTGCGCCTCGCTGCCCAGATGCAGGATGTAGGGCGCGGCGATGTCGGAGTGCACCGACAGGTTCGAGGCCAGCGCGAGAAACCCGAGGCGGCTGGCTTCCTCGACGACCACCGAGCTGAACGGATACGGCACGCCCATGCCGCCGTATTCCTCCGGCAGGTCCACGCACAGCAGACCCGCTTCGCCCATCTTCAGGTACAGGTCTTTCGGGAAGATGCCATTCTTCTCCCATTGTTCGTAATGGGGCTCGACGTTGTCCTTGAAGAAGCGCGTGACCGTGTCGCGGAAGAGTTCGAGTTCGCTGTGGTTGCTCATGGTGCGGTTTTCAGAAGTGAGGGTGACAGGGATCAGTTGCAGGCCTTGCGGCGCATCGGAAAGACATTGCTCATCGGCTTGCCGTCTTCGCTCTTGCCCTCCATACGGACATTGAGGGCGTCGGGAGGCAGGTATTCGTAGGTGATGCGGGACGGAAAGCCGGTGGCGGACAGGCTCTCGAAGCTGGCGCTGGTGCCCTTGCGTGCGGTCATGCCGTAACGCAGTTCGGCATCGCCCCGCGGCTGGGTGACGAGATCGAAGCCGTCGCCGCTGGTGACGATGCGCAGGTAGTCGAAGTCGCGCGTGTAGCCGTCGGCATCGCGGTGGGCGATGCCCAGGATGCTGTTGCCGGCGGCGTTGAGCCAGTGCTCCTCGTAACTGCTGCCGCCCTGCGTGTAGCCCCAGCAGCCGGACAGCCACTTGAAGTCGGTGGCGCGCGGCGCATCGGCCAGCGCCGAAGTGGAGAAGAGCAGGGCCGTCATCAGGACGGGAATACGCATGCGTGAATCCTCGAAAACGGGCCACCCGCTACGGGGCGATTGCCTGGGGAAATAGTTATTAATTATTAATCGAAAATAAATTCGTTATATAATTAAAAACAAATCCACAACGCAGGGCGGCGCGAGCGGGTGGTGCCGCAAGCGACGTCGCGGCGCGATTCTAACGTGCTTTGGCGCTGGCAAGCCCGCCGGGGCCGGCAGGCGACGGCACGTCACGGGGCTGCGGCGACAGGATCCGTCGTCTGCCAGCCGATGCGGCGCGGTGAGCGACGTCGATCATCGCCGCTCCTGCGCCTGGGGTTGCAGAGCGCGCCGTTCGCAGGGGGCGCGCCCGGGGTGGCCGCGCGGCCTTATCGCCGTCCGGCGCGGCGGCGGACCTTGGCCTCGTACATGCGCGCATCGGCCTTGCGCATCAGCTCGGTGTCGCTGTCGGCGTCGTCCGGATAGAGCGCGATGCCGGCGCTGAAGCGGATCGGTACGTCGTGCCCCTCGATCCTGGCCGGCGGCTCGGCGGCGGCATGAAACTTCTCGACCACGCGCTCGGCGGCCTCGCGGCCGGGCAGACCCGTCAGCAGGGCGATGAATTCGTCGCCGCCGACGCGGCAGGCGGTGTCGCCCGCACGCAAACAACCGGCGAGACGCGCGGCGACCTCCTTGAGCAGGGCATCGCCCGCCGCATGACCCTGGGTGTCGTTGACCTGCTTGAAGTCGTCGAGGTCCATGAACACCAATCCGACCTTGTCGTCCTGGCGGATGGCCTGCGCGATCGCCAGTTGCAGGCGATTTTCCAGCTGGCTGCGGTTGGCCAGACCCGTGAGTCCGTCGTACAGGGCGAGGTTGGCGATCTTGTCGGCAAGACTGCGGCGCTCGGTGACGTCGCGGAACACCAGCACCGCGCCCATCACCTCGCCCTGCGGGTTGCGGATCGGCGCGGCGGAGTCCTCGATGCCTACCTCGGTGCCGTCCTGGCGGATGAGCACCGCGTCCGGTTCCAGTTCCACCGTCTGTTGGGTCTGCAACGCGGCGTGGGCGGGGTTGGGCACCGTCGCGCGGGTGTGGCGGTTGACCAGTCGCAGGGCCTGGTCCACCGGCATTCCGCGCAGGGCGGCGCGGGTGCTGCCGGTGATGACTTCGGCGGCGGCATTGATGTCGGTGACCACGCCGGCGGCGTCGGTGATCAGCACACCGTCGCCGATGCAATGCAGCGTCACCTCGGCCAGTTCGCGAGCGCGGAACGCGGCCTCCTGCGCGGCACGGCGCTCGGCCAGCGTGCGGCGGATCAGGATGAAGGCCGCCAGCAGCAACAACAGGTAGGCGAGAAGCCCGCTGGCGATCAGGCTGCCGGTCTTCTGCGATGCGGCCTCTCGCCGCTGCACACGTTCGCGCAGCAGTTCGCGTTCGCGTTGCTGCATCACCTCGGCGGTGACCTGGATGTCGTCCATCAGGCGCTTGCCTACGCCCTCGCGCACCAGGGCCTGCGCGGCCTGCGGGCCCTCGCTGTCATAGACCCGGACCAGTCGGTTCATCTGTGCAATCTTGTCGGCGACCCGCGTGCGCAACTCGGGAATGCTGGCCTGCTGCTGCGGATTGTCGGCGGTGAGTCGGGCGACGTCGTCAATGGCGTGAAGACTCTGCGCGATGCCGGCCTGGTAAGGCGCGGTGTAATCACGGTTGCCGGTCAGCAGGTAGTTGCGCTGACTGCTTTCCGCACCGAGCAGGCCGACGCGGACGTTGTCGAGACGCGCCAGCACCTCGTAGGTGTGATCGGTCCACTGCATGTCGGACCGGAACTGCTGGTATTGCGCGAGGGCCAGCAGAGCCAGCGTGCAGGCAAACACGAAGCCGACCGCGAACAGCAGGGCCACCCAGCGATGGATGGAGCGGCTCATCGCGGGCACGGCGCGTGGACCGAGAGCGGGCATGGACGAGTGATAGAGTCCATCGCAATGGGCGGACGCTGCGGGCCGTGCAGAGACACTGTATTCCGCACAGGCCGCCCCTCAGTCGCGGTAGCGCTTGAGCAGATCGCCGTAGGCGTCGATGCGGCGGTCGCGCAGGAACGGCCACCAGCGGCGCACGTTCTCGCTGCGCGCGAGATCGACATCGGCGAGGAGCACGTCAGCCTTGTCGCCGGCCCTGGCGATGAACTCGCCCTGCGGCCCGGCGACGAAGCTGTGGCCCCAGAACTGCGAGCCGGCGGTCTGGCCGGTGGGGTCGCTCTCGAAGCCGACGCGGTTGGCGACCAGTACCGGCAGGCCGTTGGCGACGGCGTGCGCGCGCTGGATGGTGACCCAGGCGTCGCGCTGACGCTGCTGCTCGTCAGCCGCGTCGGCCGGGTTCCAGCCGATGGCGGTGGGGTAGAGCAGCAGCTCGGCACCGGCCAGCGCCATCAGGCGCGCGGCCTCGGGATACCACTGGTCCCAGCACACCAGCAGGCCGAGTTTGCCGACGCTGGTTGCGATCGGATGGAAGCCCAGGTCGCCCGGCGTGAAGTAGAACTTCTCGTAGTAGCCGGGATCGTCCGGGATATGCATCTTGCGATAGACGCCGGCCAGCGAGCCGTCGCGTTCCAGCACCACCGCGGTGTTGTGGTAAAGGCCGGGCGCGCGTTTCTCGAACAGCGAGCCGACGATGACCAGGTCCAGCTCCTTGGCCAGCGCACCGAGCCAGGCGGTGGAGGCGCCGGGAATGGGCTCGGCCAGGTCGAACAGGTCGGTGCTCTCGTGCTGGCAGAAGTACAGCGAGGTGTGCAGTTCCTGCAGCAGAACCAATTGCGCGCCGCCGGCCTTGGCGGCGCGGATGCCGTCCTCGCTCATGCGCAGATTGGTGTCGCGGTCCGCCGTGCAGGGCTGTTGGACGAGACCGACGCGGAGCTTCTTGTTTGTCATGGGGCGGACCTCGGACCGGCGTCCGGGCGGTGCAGCGTGCCCACGATGCGGTCGGCAATCGGATAAGTGATGTTGAAATGATAGTGCGCCATCAGGCGCTGGTCGTGATGCAGCGTGTGGTGGCGACGCAGCGCCGCCATGCCGGGCAGGCGCGCAATCCACGATCCCGCCGGGACGTGGTAGGCGAAGTGCAGCAGCTCGTAGTTGAGGAAGTAGGCGGTGCCCGTGAATGCGAACAGCCAGCCGACGTTGGGCGTGGCGATCCAGCCCAGCAGCAGCGCCATCGGCGTGCCGAAAGCCAGCAGGAAGAACAGCACCAGCACCGGCGGGAACAGCACGGCCTTGAAGTCGCGCGAACTCTCGAAGGCCATCTCGGCCTCGGTGAAGAAGCGGTGGTGCTGCCGCGTGTGACGCTCGTACACCCTGCCCAGACCCCGGCGCGGATGGTGCATGGGGCCGCGGTGACCGAAGTATTCGGCGAAGTTGGCGTAGAGGAAGGTCAGCGGTACCGTCAGCCACTCCAGCGGCTGGACCGCGTGCAGCCGCTGCGCGCAGAGCAGCAGCAGCGCGGTGGTGCTGGCCACGGTGAAGGCGAAGTGAGCCCAGCCGCTGTAGCGCGGACCGATGAAACGGTCGCGGTAGTCGGCACGGAAGTCCTGGACGGATTCGCTCATCGTCGCGCTCCTGGCCCGGCCCTCAGGGCGGCAAGGGAATCTGCATGGTCACGCAGTGCAGGCTGCCATACTGGTTGATGAGGGCACGGCAATCAATGCCGATGACCTCGCGGCCCGGGAAGCAGTCGCGCAGGCGCAGCAGGGCCTGCGAGTCGCCCACGGCATCGCCGTAGGTCGGCACCAGCACCGCACCGTTGAGGATCAGGAAGTTGGGATAGCCGGCCGGCAGGCGCTTGCCGTCCTCGTCGTGGATGGCGCGCGGCAGCGGCAGCGGCACCAGCCTGTAGGGCTTGCCGTCGGCGGTGCGCACGGCCAGCAGCTCCTGTTCCATCAGCTTCAGATCCTCGTAGTGCGGATCGTTGGGATCGTCGCAGGACTGATAGGCGATGGTCTGCGGATCGCAGAAGCGCGCGATGGTGTCGATGTGGCCGTCGGTGTCATCGCCGATGAGATCGCCATGCGTCAGCCACAGCACGCGCGACAGGCCGAACCAGGCTTTGAGCTTCTGTTCGATCTGCATCTTGCAGAACTGCGGATTGCGCGTCGGCGCCAGCAGGCAGCGCTCGGTGGTCAGCAGCGTGCCCTGGCCGTCCGACTCGATGCCGCCGCCTTCCAGCACGAAATCCAGCGATTCCACCGGCGCCGCCCAGGCGTCGAGCGCGGCGAGCTGGCGCGTCACCTGGTTGTCGAGCGTGGCGTCGAACTTGTTGCCCCAGCCGTTGAAGATGAAATCGAGGTGGACGGGTTTGCCGTCGCGCAGCACGGTGATCGGGCCGTGATCGCGCGCCCAGACGTCGTTGCTGCGGATTTTGTAGACGTGCAGCCGTTTCGCGACTGCGCCGGCCTGCGTCAGGCGGAACTTGAGCTCGGTCGGTTCCAGCTCGTAGCCGATGATCACGTCCTCGTAGCGGCTGATGGCCACCGCGATCTGGATGAAATTGTTCTCGACGGCGGCAAAGTGCCGGGAGAAATCGCCGGCCGCACGCGGCCAGGTGAGTTGAACCGCCGATTGCGGCGCCCACTCTGCGGGTAATAAAACGGACATGGAGCGTTCCTCAAAAGAAACGGGGCGCTTGCGCGCCCCGGGACTCTGCCATTTTACCCCGACTGACGCGGCTCATGGCGCAGGTTTGAGTTCCTCGGTGTGGTGAAGTTCAGCCGGGTGGTCCGGGATCACCGCATGGATCACGTGGCTGTGCTCGAAGAACACCGAGAAATTCTCGTAGTCCCAACGGGTGATCGGCGGCTGGCGGGGCTCGCCGCCGCCCACCGGCGGATGCTTGGCCCGCGGCTCACCGAACTTCTTGACCACCTCGGCCATGCTGATGCCCTTGGCGGGCAGGCTGATCGACGCGGGCGTGGCCGCCGGCGCCGGCAGTGGCGCGCTGGCCTTGGCTTCCGCCGCGGTTTCCGGCATCGCCAGCGTGTCCGCCGCGGCCGTCGAGGCGACTGCCGACAGCGCCAGTGCCGCAAGGAATAAGGTCTTGTGCATAAATCACTTAGCCTCGAATGCTGGTGTGAACTATAGCACCGCGCCGGGGCCGGGCAAACCGGGTCCGGACGAAGCACCAAACCGTGGCCAGCCGACGTCCCGACGTCCGGCAAGACCGGATTGCGCAGGGGCCCTATAGCCAGCGCGCGTCGCCATGCCGATGCAACGCCGGCCGGGGCAGCGCGTAGAATTGCTTGTCCCCAGGTCCACGCCCGCATGCCCGTCGCCATTCCGCCCGCCGTCGTTCCGCTCAGGCCCGCGCGCCTGCAGGATCAGTACGGCCGGCGCAAGCGCAAGCTGCGGGTGTCGCTCACCGATCGCTGCAATCTACGCTGCCCCTACTGCATGCCGGACCAGCCGCAGTGGCTACCCAAGGCGCAGATCCTGCGGCAGGAGGAATTGCTGCGGCTGCTGACGCTGTTCGTCGGCGAACTCGGCATCGGCGAACTGCGCCTGACCGGCGGCGAGCCGCTGTTGCGCAAGGATCTCGACGCGATCGTCGAGTCCTGCGGCCGGCTGCGGGCGCTGGGCCTGCAGCGCATCTCGCTGACCAGCAACGGCCTGCTGCTGGCCGACCGCGCGGCCGCACTGCGGCGGGCGGGGCTTGACGATGTCAACGTCAGCCTCGATGCGCTCGACGAGTCCATCTTCGCGCGCATGTCCGGTGGACGGGGCAGTGCGGCGGCGGTGACGCGCGGCATTGTCGCGGCGCGCGACGCCGGCCTGCCGGTGAAGATCAACACCGTGGTCATGCGCGGCCACAACGAAGGCGAGATTCCGGCGCTGGTGCGCTGGGCGCGGCAACAGCGGATTCCGCTGCGTCTGATCGAGTTCATGCCGCTCGACGGCGGCGGCGCCTGGTCGGCCGAGCGGGTGGTGCCGGAGGCGGAGATGCTCGCGCCTTTGCGTGCGGCGTTCTCGCTGGAAGCGATGCCCGCCACCGACGAGCCGGCGCGCTATTACCGCGTCGATGGCGATTACGAGCTCGGCGTGATCTCGACCATCTCCAAGCCGTTCTGCCAGCGCTGCGACCGCCTGCGCCTGACCGCGACCGGTGAGTTGTACGCCTGCCTTTTTTCCGCCAAGGGCCGCGACCTGCGCGCCTTGCTGCGGGACGGCGCCGACGATGCGCAGCTTCTGGCCGCGGTCCGCGATCACGTCTGGCACAAGGAGCGCGGCTATGCCGCGACCGGCTATGTCGAGCGGCCGATCAGCATGCATGCGTTGGGAGGCTAGGGTGGAGATCACGGTCGAACTCAACGGCGTCCTCTGCCGTCTGGCGGGCGCATCGTCGTTGCCGCTGAATTTGCGCGACGATGCTACCGTGGCCGACGCCATTGCTGCGGTCGAGGCGCGGGTGCCGGAGGCCGCCGACCGCCTGGAGGCCACGGCCTGCGCCGTCGGCGACGCGCTGGTGGCACGCAACACCCCGCTCGAGGCCGGCGATGTGCTGGTGCTGATTCCGCCGGTGAGCGGTGGGTGAGGCGAGCGTTTTGCGCAAAGCACGGCTTTGCGCGAGCCGAACGCCCGGCCACGGAGGGCCGGGCGGGGACTTCTTCAAAAGGCCGAAGTCGCGCCATGGATGGCCGGAGCGAATTTGCAAGGCGTCTTCATAAGACGAGACGCAGCAAGGAACATGGATGGAGAGATGAATCGCCTGACTGAAAAGAGCCTCGATCTCGAAACCCTGCTGACGCAGACCGAAGACCCGGCCTGCGGCGCGCTCGTCGTCTTCGGCGGCACGGTGCGGCTCGACGACGGCGTGCAGGCCATCGACTACACCGCCTACGCGCCACTGGCCGAAAAGGCGCTGGCCGAGATCGAACAGGAGACGCTGCAGCGTTTCGACATCCGCCACTGCCGGCTGGTGCATCGCACCGGCTTACTCAGGCTTGGCGAGCTGTCGGTGCTGGTGGTGGTGCGCGGTGGCCATCGCGGGCCGAGTTTCGAGGCGGCGCGCTGGGCCATCGACACGCTCAAGGCGCGT
Organism: Nevskiaceae bacterium; assembly: GCA_008012115.1. GTDB lineage: Bacteria > Pseudomonadota > Gammaproteobacteria > Nevskiales > Nevskiaceae > Stenotrophobium. The sequence continues at coordinate 230,501 of SSEB01000010.1, read as the reverse complement.
GTGCCGGTGTGGAAGGAAGAACATTACCGCGGTGGCCGCAGCACGTTTGTCGAAGGCCAGCCGATACAGCAAGGCGATCAAAACCCATGACCCAGGAATTCCTGCCGCTGGCGATCAGCGTGCTCACCATCTCCGATACCCGCACGCTGGCGAACGACAAAAGCGGCGACACGCTGATCGGCCGCTTCACCGCTGCCGGCCATCGGTTGGCGGAGCGCGCCATCGTGCCGGACAACATTTATCGCATCCGCGCCACCGTCTCCAACTGGATCGTGGATGACCGCACGCAGGTGATTCTCACCACCGGCGGCACTGGCGTCACCGGCCGCGACGGCACGCCGGAGGCCATCGCACCGCTGCTGGACAAGGAGCTGATCGGCTTTGGCGAGCTGTTCCGCGCCGTCAGTTTCAAGCGCATCGGCAGCTCGTCGATGCAGTCGCGCTGCCTCGCGGGCGTGGCCAACGGCAAATACATTTTCTGCGTGCCGGGCAGCATCGATGCCTGCGAGACGGCCTGGGACGAGCTGCTGGTGACGCAGCTCGATGCGCGTTTCCAGCCCTGCAACTTCGCCAAGCTGGCGGTGCGGCTCACTGAGCGCTGAGGTTCAGCGCGTTTCTCCCGCCAGCCGCGCTGCCAGGGCCTGAAGCTCCTCTGGCGTGTTGACGCTCCAGTACTCTCGAGGCCAGTCGTCGTAGGGCACGGCCACGGCGCCGATACCGGCCAGCCACTGCTGCACGCGGCGTTCGCCGGCGGCGAGCTGAGCCAGGAGATCGTCGTGCACCGTGCGCGACAGTAGACAGCACACGGGAATCGGACCCTCGGCCGTGCTCACGAATGCGGCACGCGAGCCATTTTGTCGCACCGCCGCGCACAGTCTTTGCGCCAGATCGGCGGGCAGTCGCGCGGCATCCACCGGCACGCAAAGCACCCATTCGGTGCGTGCGGCGGCGAGCAGGGCGTCGATGCCGGCCAGCGGGCCGGGAAAATCGGCCATCGCATCGGCGACCACCGGCCAGCCACAGCGCGCATAGTCGGCCGCGCGGCGATTGGCGTTGATGACGATGCCGCCATCCACCTGCGGTTGCAGCCGTTCGAGCACGCGCTCGATCAGGGCCCTGCCGCCGATCTCCAGCCAGCCCTTGTCCACGCCGCCCAGGCGCGAGCCGAGGCCGCCGGCGAGGACGCCACCGGTCAGAGTGAAGCCGGGCACTGCGTTGGTGCGCATGAGTCGATTTCGGTGCGTGGGCGCGGGCGCGAATCTGGCACGGCCATTGCCATATCAAAGGCGCAACCCTTCGCTCAGGAGTTTAGCCGTGAAGCAGATGCAAAAAGCGACTCGCATCGATCTGTTCAGTCTCGCCACCCCGCAGATGCGGGCGTTCCACCTGAGCTGGCTGGCGTTCTTCGTCTGTTTCTTCGCCTGGTTCGCGCTGGCGCCGCTGATGCCGGTGATCAAGACCGAGTTCGGACTTAGCAAGGACCAGATCGCCAACATCAACATCGCCGCGGTGGCGATCACCATCCTGACGCGCCTGATCATCGGGCCGCTGTGCGACAAGTTCGGTCCGCGCCGCACCTACACCGCGCTGCTGGCGCTCGGCGCACTGCCGGTCATCGGCATTGCGCTGGTCAAGAGCTACGCCGGCTTCCTGTTCCTGCGGCTGCTGATCGGCGCCATCGGCGCCAGCTTCGTCATCACGCAGTACCACACCTCGGTGATGTTCGCGCCCAACGTCGTCGGCACCGCCAACGCGGCCAGCGCCGGCTGGGGCAATGCCGGTGGCGGCGTTACGCAGTCGCTGATGCCGCTGGTGCTGGCGGCGGTGCTGAGCCTGGGCGTGGAGCAGACGATGGGCTGGCGCCTGTCGATGCTGGTGCCCGGTGCGCTGATGCTGGTGGTGGCCGTGCTGTACTGGCGCTACGGGCAGGACTGCCCGCAGGGTGATTACAAGGCGCTGCGCGCGCAGGGCGTCGAGATCGAGAGCGGCAAGAAAGGTGGCTGGGCCGTGTTCAAGGCTGCCGCCGCCAACTATCGCGTCTGGCTGCTGTTCATCACCTATGGCTGCTGCTTCGGCATCGAGCTGTTCGTGCATAACGTCGCCGCCAGCTATTACGTCGACAAGTTCTCGCTGAGCCTCAAGGCGGCGGGCTTTGCCGCCGGCAGCTTCGGCCTGCTGGCCCTGTTTGCGCGCGCGCTCGGCGGCATCATCTCCGACCGCTTCGCGCGCGTGAAAGGCCTGGACGCGCGTACGCTGCTGCTGTTCGTGTTGATGCTGGGCGAGGGCATCGGCCTGCTGTGGTTCTCCAGCACCACCACGGCGGCCATGGCGGTGACCGCGATGATCGCCTTCGGCCTGTGCACGCACATGGCCTGCGGTGCCACCTACGCGCTGGTGCCGTTCATCGATCGCAAGTCGCTGGGCGGTGTCGCCGGCATCGTCGGTGCGGGCGGCAACGCCGGTGCGGTCGCGGCCGGTTTTCTGATGAAGGGCGTGGGCGACGTGCAGCACACCTTTGCCATCCTCGGCATCTTCGTCACCGCGGCATCGCTGTGCGCCATCGCAGTGCGCTTCAGCCTGGAGCACAAGTCGCGCGAGGACGCGCTGTATCGGCAGGCGCTGGCCGAGCGCGACGGCGAGCCCATGAGCGTCGGCGTGCGCGCGGAAGAGGTGGCCACCGCCTGAGGCATGGGCCCACGCGCCTGCGTTTGCAGGCGTTTCACTGCCACCCGCTGTCGCCGCAAACCCCGGATGAATTGTTATTAATTATTTATCGTTTTAAATAACGTTAAATAATTGAAAACAATTTCCCCAGGGAAAAAGTCGACAGCGGGTGCGCCAATCCGGGGCGCCCGGGATGCCTTTCTGCCGTGCAAAACCGCGCTCCAACATGGCACACAGTTTGCTGCGTTGGAGTGCACAAGCTCTCTCTCCAGTCAGCGAGGAATCCGTGAAGCAGCGCATCGTGGTGGTCGGCAATGGCATGGTCGGGCACAAGTTTCTGGAGCGCATCGTCGGCAGCGGCGCGGATGTCGAGCTGACCGTGCTGTGCGAGGAGCCGCGCCCGGCCTACGACCGCGTGCATCTGTCGGAATTCTTCGCCGGCAAATCCGCCGCCGAACTGTCGCTGGTGTCGGAAGGCTTCTTCGAGGGCAATGGCATCACGCTGCACCTCAACGACAAGGCGGTGGCGCTCAACCGCGACGAAAAGCTCGTGCGCTCCGCGCAGGGCCACGAGATTCCCTACGACAAGCTGGTGCTGGCCACTGGCTCCTATCCCTTCGTGCCGCCGCTGCCGGGCAAGGACCGGCCGGGCTGTTACGTCTACCGCACCATCGAAGACCTGGAGGCGATCACGGAAGGCAGCCGCTCCGGCACGGTCGGCGTCGTGGTCGGCGGCGGCCTGCTCGGACTTGAAGCAGCCAAGGCGCTGAAGGATCTCGGGCTGGAAACCCACGTCGTCGAATTCGCGCCGCGCCTGATGGCGGTGCAGGTGGACGATGGCGGCGGCCGCGTGCTGCGCCAGAAGATCGAACAGCTCGGCGTGCGCGTGCACACCGGCAAGAACACGCAGGAGATCGTCGACGGCGCGCTGCACCGCCACAAGATGAAGTTCGCCGACGGCAGCGAACTGGAGACCGACGTGATCCTGTTCTCCGCCGGCATCCGTCCGCGCGACGAGCTGGCCAGGCTCAGCGGCCTGAAGCTGGGCGAGCGCGGCGGCATCGTCATCAACGACTACTGCCAGACCTCGGACCCGGATATCTACGCTGTCGGCGAGTGCGCCCTCTGGGGCGGCAAGATCTTCGGCTTGGTGGCGCCCGGCTACCAGATGGCGATGAACGCAGCCGACCACGTGCTGGGCAACAGCGGCGAAGCGTTCACCGGCGCCGACATGAGCACCAAGCTCAAGCTGCTGGGCGTGGACGTCGCCAGCGTCGGCGACGCGCATGCGGCGACGCCGGGCTCACGCACCTACGCCTTCTCCGACGAGATCAAGCAGGTCTACAAGAAGCTGGTGGTCAGCAACGATCACAAGCACCTGCTGGGCGCGGTGCTGGTCGGCGACGCCGAGGAATACGGCACGCTGCTGCAGATGATGCTCAACAAGATGGAACTGCCGCCGCATCCGGAAGACCTGATCCTGCCCCGGCGCGACAGCGGCGGCGAGAAGGGCGGCGGCATCGGCATGGCGGCGCTGCCGGCGGCGGCGCAGATCTGCTCCTGCAACAACATCTCCAAGGGCGCGATCTGCGAGGCGGTCGAATCCGGCTGCGTGACGCTCGGCGATCTCAAGAAGAAGACCAAGGCGGCGACCTCCTGCGGCGGCTGCGCGCCGCTGGTCACGCAGATCCTCAAGCACGAGCTGGCCAGCCGCGGCATGGCGGTCAACAACTACCTCTGCGAACACTTCGCACACTCGCGCCAGGAGCTGTACCATCTGGTGCGCGTCGAGAAGATCAGGAGCTTCGACGAACTGCTCGCGAAGCATGGAAAAGGTAAGGGCTGCGACATCTGCAAGCCCACCGTCGGCAGCATTCTCGCGTCCTGCTGGAACGAGCACGTGCTCAAGCCGATGCACGCCAAGCTGCAGGACAGCAACGACTACTTCCTGGCCAACATCCAGAAGGATGGCACCTACTCGATCGTGCCGCGTGTCACCGGCGGCGAGATCACGCCGGACAAGCTGATCGTGCTCGGCGAGGTTGCCAAGAAGTACGGCCTCTACACCAAGATCACCGGCGGCCAGCGCATCGATCTGTTCGGCGCGCAGGTGCACCAGTTGCCGCTGATCTGGAAGGAGCTGATCGACGCCGGCTTCGAGTCCGGCCACGCCTATGGCAAGTCGCTGCGCACGGTGAAGTCCTGCGTCGGCAGCACCTGGTGCCGTTACGGCGTGCAGGACTCGGTGGGCTTCGCCATCGACCTGGAGAACCGCTACAAGGGCCTGCGCTCGCCGCACAAGCTCAAGTTTGCGGTGTCCGGCTGCACCCGAGAGTGCGCGGAAGCACAGGGCAAGGACGTCGGCATCATCGCCACCGAGAAGGGCTGGAACCTTTACGTCTGCGGCAACGGCGGCATGAAGCCGCGCCACGCCGACCTGCTGGCGAGCGATCTCGATTCGGAAACGCTGATCAAGTACGTCGACCGCTTCCTGATGTTCTACGTGCGTACCGCCGATCGCCTGCAGCGCACCAGCGTCTGGCTGGAAAACCTGCAGGGAGGACTCGACTACCTGAAGTCGGTGGTGATCGACGACAAGCTCGGCATCGCCGCGGAACTGGAAGCCGAGATGCAGCACGTGGTCAACACCTACCAGTGCGAGTGGAAGAGCGCTGTCGAGAATCCGCAAACGCTCAAGCGCTTCCGTCACTTCGTCAACAGCGAACAGCCGGATGAGAACGTGATGTTCGTGCCGGAGCGCGGCCAGATCCGTCCAGCCAATCTCGAAGAGCGGCAGCAGCGCCGCGCCGCCAAGCTCGAGAAGGTGAGCGCATGAGCGCGCGACACGGTGTTTTGCGCGCAGCGCAAACGGGTGCGGGAGCGCGATCACTCATGCGCAAGGCTGCCCTTGGAATTAACTTGAGGGTGAGCGCATGAGCGCGCGACACGGTGTTTTGCGCGCAGCGCAAACGGGTGCGGGAGCGCGATCACTCATGCGCAAGACTGCCCTTGGAATTAACTTGAGGGTGAGCGCATGAGCGCGGTGATGGAGAAAGGCAGCATCAAGGGTGGCGTCGAGGTCTGCGCGCTGGACGACATCCTGCCGGACATGGGCGTCTGTGCCCTGGTCGAAGGCCGCCAGGTGGCGGTGTTCCGCGTCGGCGAAACCGACGAGGTTTACGCCATCGGCAACTACGACGCCAACAGCGGCGCCGCGGTGCTGTCTCGCGGCATCGTCGGCGATCTCGGCGGCCGTCTGGTGGTGGCCTCACCGATCTACAAGCAGCATTACGACCTCAAGACCGGCGAGTGCATCGAGGACCCCATCGCCTCGGTGCGCGTCTACTCGGCTTCTGTGAAGGACGGCCGCGTATTTGTCGCCGCGCCGCCGATGTCCGTGCGTGGCAAGGCCTCGCAGCGTCCGCGCCTGGTGGTGATCGGCAACGGCATGGCGGCGATGCGCGTGGTCGAGGAGTTGCTGCGTATCGCGCCGGAGCTTTACGACATCACCGTGTTCGGCGCCGAGCCGCACGGCAACTACAACCGCATCCTGCTGTCGCCGGTGCTGTCCGGCGAGAAGCGGGTCGAAGAGATCATGCTCAACACGCGCGAGTGGTATGCGCGTCATGGCATCGTGCTGCACACCGGCGATCCCATCGTGTCCATCGATCGCCCGCGCCGCACCGTGCGCGCGCAGAGCGGCTACGAGACCACCTACGACCGCCTGCTGCTGGCCACCGGCTCCAATCCCTTCATCATCCCGGTACCGGGCAAGGACCTGAAAGGCGTGGTCAGCTTCCGCGACCTGCAGGATGTCGATGCCATGCTGCAGGCGTCGAAGCACGGCAAGCACGCGGTGGTGATCGGCGGCGGCCTGCTGGGCCTGGAAGCCGCCAACGGCCTGATGCGCCAGGGCATGCAGGTGACGGTCGTGCACCTGATGGACAGCCTGATGGAGCGCCAGCTCGACAAGAACGCCGGCGCCATGCTCAAGGCCTCGCTGGAGAGCCGCGGCCTCAAGTTCGTGATGCCGGCGCAGACCGAGGAAATCCTCGGCCACGACCGCGTCACTGGCGTGCGCTTCAAGGACGACAGCGTGATCCCGGCCGACCTCGTGGTGATGGCGGTGGGCATCAAGCCCAACACCGCGCTGGCGCAGAGCTGCGGCCTGCGCTGCGAGCGCGGCGTGATCGTCGACGACACCCTGCAGACCTACGATCCGCGCATCTACGCCGTCGGCGAGTGCGTGCAGCACCGCAACGCCACCTATGGCCTGGTCGCGCCGCTGTGGGAGCAGGCCAACGTCTGCGCCACGCATCTCGCGCAGATGGGCTTCGCGCGCTACCAGGGTTCGCTCACCTCGACCAAGCTCAAGGTGACGGGCATCGACCTGTTCTCCGCCGGTGACTTCATTGGCGGCGAGGGCACCGAGGACCTGGTGATGCGCGATCCCAAGCGCGGCGTCTACAAGCGCCTGGTGCTCAAGGACAACCGCATCAAGGGCGCGGTGCTGTTCGGTGACGTCACCGACGGTCCCTGGTACTTCGAACTGATGCAGAAGAACCAGGACATCACGGCCATCCGCCAGAAGCTGCTGTTCGGCAAAGCCTTCTGCGAGCCGTCCTGAGACGGACTGCCGCGTGAACGCGGTCGACAAAGGAAGACGGTGATGAAGGCGCCGATACGCACCACCTGCCCCTACTGCGGCGTCGGCTGCGGCGTGCTCGCCACGCCGCGCCGGGATGGCGTGGACATCGCCGGCGATCCGCAGCACGCCGCCAATGGCGGCAAACTCTGCGTGAAGGGCTCGGCGCTGGGCGACACGCTGGGCGAGCACGGCCGCCTGCTGCATCCGCGCATCGGCGGCGAGCGCGCCGAGTGGAGCGCCGCGCTCGATCATGTCGCCCGTCAGTTTCGCCGCATCGTCGACAGCCACGGCCCCGACAGCGTCGCGCTCTACGTCTCCGGCCAGCTGCTGACCGAGGACTACTACGTCGCCAACAAGCTGATGAAGGGCTACATCGGCAGCGCCAACATCGACACCAACTCGCGCCTGTGCATGTCCTCCGCAGTGGCCGGCCACAAGCGCGCCTTTGGCGAAGACCTGGTGCCGGTCAGCTACGAGGACCTGGAACTGGCCGACCTCGTCGTGCTGGTCGGTTCCAACACCGCCTGGTGCCATCCGATCCTGTTCCAGCGCATCGTCAAGGCCAAGGAAAAGCGGCCGGAGATGAAAATCGTGGTGCTGGACCCGCGCCGCACCGCCACCTGCGAACTGGCCGACCTGCACCTGCCGCTGCGCGCCGGCACCGACGTCACGCTGTTCAACGGCCTGCTCAGCTATCTGCACCAGCACGGCGTGATGGACACGGCCTTCGTCGATGCGCATACGCAGGACTTGGCGCGGACGCTGGCGATCGCCGACAACACGGCGGGGGATATCCGCTCCGTGGCCCGCGCCTGCCGCATCGAGCCGTCCGTGCTGGCCGAGTTCTACCGTCTGTTCGCGCGCACCGACAAGGTCGTCACCGTGTTCTCGCAGGGCGTGAACCAGTCCAGCGCCGGCACCGACAAGGTCAACAGCATCATCAACTGTCACTTGCTGACCGGCCGCATCGGCAAGCCGGGCATGGGGCCGTTCTCGGTCACCGGCCAGCCCAACGCGATGGGCGGACGCGAGGTCGGCGGTCTCGCCAACATGCTCGCGGCGCACATGGAGCTGGGCAATCCGCAGCACCGCGAGATCGTGCAGACGTTCTGGAACAGTCCCCGGATCGCCGACAAGGCCGGCCTGAAAGCGGTGGACCTGTTCGATGCGATCCACGACGGCACGGTCAAGGCGGTCTGGATCATGGCCACCAATCCGGTGGTGTCGCTGCCGGACGCCGACAAGGTGAAAGCCGCATTATCGAAATGCGAACTGGTGGTGGTGTCGGACATCGTCGAAAAAACCGACACCGCCGCTTATGCCCACGTGCTGCTGCCGGCCGCCGGATGGGGCGAGAAGGACGGCACCGTCACCAACTCCGACCGCCGCATCTCGCGCCAGCGCGCCTTCCTGCCGCTGCCGGGCGAGGCGATGCCGGACTGGTGGATGGTCTGCGAGGTCGCCCGGCGCATGGGCTACGCCGAGGGTTTCAACTTCGGGTCGGCGCACGACATCTTCGATGAGCACGCGCGGCTATCGGTATTCCGCAACGACGGCGCACGCTGCTTCGATCTCGGTGGCCTGGCCGGACTGAGCCGTGAGCAGTACGACGCCCTGGCGCCCGTGCAGTGGCCGGTGCGCAGCGGCGGCGACAGCGTGCCGCGCCTGTTCACCGACGGCCGCTTCTTCCACGCCGATGGCCGCGCGCGCTTCGTGCCGACCTCGCCGCGCGCGCCGGCCAACGCGCCGGGCGGCGAGTTTCCGCTGGTGCTCAACACCGGCCGCATCCGCGACCAGTGGCACACCATGACCCGCACCGGGCGCTCGGCCAAGCTCGCCAACCACATCCCCGAGCCTTACGTCGACATGCACCCGCACGACGCACTGATGGCCGGCGCGCGTGGCGGCGAACTGGTGCGCGTGGCGACGCGCTGGGGCGCGCTGGTGGCGCGGCTCAAGACCACGGCCGAGCAGCCGCGCGGCGCGGTGTTCGTGCCGATCCACTGGAACAGCCAGTTCGCCTCGGACGCGCGCGTCGGCGCGCTGGTCAATCCCGTGGTCGATCCCGTTTCCGGCGAGCCGGAGTTCAAGCACACGCCGGTGCGCATCGAACCCTTCGGCGTCAACTGGCATGGCTTCATCCTCAGCCGCGATGCGCTCGACGTGGGCGGCGTCACCTGGTGGACGCGCATCCAGGGCCAGCAGTTCCTGCGCTACGAACTCGGCGGCCGCGAGACGGTGACGGACTGGAGCGCCTGGGGCCGCGTGCTGCTCGGCGCGCAGGACCCGGCGGCCGACTGGCTGGAGTACCGCGACGCCACCGCCGGCATCTTTCGCGGCGTGCTGATGGACGGCGACCGCATCGCCGCCTGCGTGTTCGTGTCGCCGCGCCCCGACCTGCCGTCGCGTGCCTGGCTGTCCGGCCTGTTCGTCAAGAAGAAGTTGGAGGACATCGACCGTGTCGGCCTGCTGATCGGCGAGCCGGTCAACAAGCAGGCCGACACCGGCCCGACGGTGTGCTCCTGCTTCGGCGTCGGCCGCAACACCATCACCGACGCGATCAGGAAGCGCGGCCTGAAGACGGCGGGCGAGGTCACCGCCTGCCTCAAGGCCGGCGGCAACTGCGGCTCCTGCGTGCCGGAGATCAAATCGCTGATCGCGCTGTGCGCGACCTCCGAGGAACCCTTGCCCGGTTAAGCCTGGCGAGGCGGCCGCTCGCACGCCCCGCCGCGTGTTATTGCGACAGGCTGCTGCCGGGATAGGTGCCGGGCACCAGCACCGGCAGCTCCACATCGGTCATGGTCACGTCGTAGATGTTCGGCACGCTGGCGGCCGCACCGGCGGGCTGCAGCGCCGAGGTGACGGGCGGAATGGGCGTGCCCAGGGCCGTGTTCACGATATTGGTGGCGTTGGGAATGCTGGCGGCGCTGACCACGGCCGAGTACTGCACGTGCTGCGCATAGAACAGCAGGCCGACCTGGTCGCCGTCCTGCAGGCGCTCGCCGACGGCGGGCAGGAGCACGGCGTTGTCCGGCACGCCCTTGTTGCTGGTGTGGTCGCCTTCGACGAACGGCGTCAGCTGGTCATCGACCAGGATGGTGTTGCCGCCGCGCACGATGCCGACGCCGACAAAGGCGATGGCGGTCTGCACCGCGCCCGTGCCTTTGGCCACGCTGATCTTGCCGATCTTCGGCGCGCCGGCCAGCACCTGGCCGCTGCCGTGGATCGTGGTCAGTGGCACGAACACCGGCGTGGCGGCGTCGGCCAGGCCGACGGACGCGGTCAGCGTCGGCTGGCTCACCGTCACCGCACCCACGCCGCTGAGGGCGCCGACCGGGAAGCGATCCAGCACCAGTCCGACCGGCGTCACGTTCGGCGCGCCCACGGTGTCGGCCACCGAGATGCAGACCTTGGGAAGGGCGTTGTAAGTGTCCGAGGCCTGGCCTTTGAGCTTGTCGTCGAACCACGCCAGGATCGCGTTCACGCCCTGGATCTTGCCGCAGTTGGCGGTGCCCTCCGTCTGGTTGGCCAGCGGGTTCATGTGGCCGCCTTCGGTCGAGAGCACGCGCACGTCGGCGCCGGTGGCGCCGTAATAGCTGGCGTTGAGGTAGGCCTCGCTGAGGTTGAACAGCACGTCGCGGTTGCCCTGCAGGAACAGCGCCGGTACCGGACGCAGGGTCGACGCGGTTTCGCCGAAACCCCAGGCCTTGCCCTGGTTCTGCTGGTCCTGGAAGTAGCCCATGCCGTGCGTGTAGAAGAACGGGATCAGTTCGGCATCGGTCACCGGCCGCGGCTGCGCCGTCGGTTGCGAAACCGCGTTGACCAGGTCGGCGTGCGTGCGGATGGTGTTGGCGGTCGGTCCCTGGATGCCGACGGTGTTGCACAGCGTCTGCACCAGCGGCGTGTTGGACACATTGCCCTGCTGCGCCAGCAGGCAGAGCAGGCCGCCGTAGGACAGCTTCATGCCGTCGCCGGGCAGGAGGCTGTACTGCAGGTCGTACCAGGTGCCATTGGGCACGATGGTGTCGATGCGCGGGTCCAGCGCCGCCAGCGTCATCTCGAAGCCGCCGCCGTAGCTGTAGCCGATAGTGCCGACGCGGACGTCCTTGGCGATGCCGGTGCCGGTCTCGCGCTGCACGGCGAAGGCGTCGGCGTTGTCGTAGGCCCAGTCGAGGATGTTGCGGGCATCCTGCACCTCGGCGCGCGGGTCGATGATGCGGGCGTTGCCGCCGCCGTTGGCCGGCACGCTGTCACCGTGGCCACGCTCGTCGTAGCTGATCACCACGTAGCCGTGATAGGGCAGGGCCTGCACCAGCTCGTTGATCGAGGGAAAATGCGGATCGGTCGGGTGCAGGTCGCCGTTGGCGGCCAGCGTCTTGATGCGGGTGCCGCCGTAGCCGTGGCTCTGCAGGATCAGCGGGAAGTGATCGCCGGGGCAGCGCGGCGGCAGCAGCACGGTGAAGAAGATCTTGGTCGTCGGCGTCGGGTTGGCGGTCGGATCGAAATCCGAAGGAATGTTCTCGACGATGCTTTGATCGACGGCCTGCGCCGGCATCGGCGTCGTGCAGTTGCCGATGGTGCCGCCGCCGTTGCCGGAGGCGGAGTGGCCGGAGCCGTGGCAGCCGGCCAGCAGGGCCAGGGCGGCAATCAGGGTGACAAGACGGGTGGACATCGCGTTCTCCTCGGTCCGTCGCGACGGCGCGACGGCATTTTGTGAACCGTCAACGCCGCCGACGCCGTGGCGTTGACGGCACAGTAAGTTTTTACCCTTCTCAACGGTTCTCGGGGCGGGATTTTCACTGCCACCCGCTCGCCGGACATTCGTGGTTCCGGATGTTATTAAAAATAATATGAAAAATTATTCGATATACAAAAAATAACAAATCATCGTGGCCAAAGCAGGCGAGCGGGTGGTGCTTTTCAGGCACGCCAGCCCGCGGTTTCGCTATGCTCGCGGCTTCACCGCATCAGAGTTGCGCCATGCCGACCTTCATCACGCTCGCCAACTGGACCGACCAGGGCATCCGCAACGTCAAGGACTCGCCGCAGCGCCACGAGGCGTTCAAGGCGATGGCGGCGGAGCTGGGTGTCGAGATCAAGAGCTTCTACTACACCGTCGGCCAGTACGACCTGGTGCTGATCAGCGAGGGCACCGACGAGGCGGTGATGGCCATGCTGCTGCGCGCCGGCCTGAGCAATACGCGCTCGCAGACCATGCGCGGCTTTTCGTTGCAGGAGATGAAGAAGATTCTCGGCAAGATGTAGCGCCGGCGCCGCTCAGTAGCTGCGCAGGAATTCCCAGATTTCCTCGCGCATCGCCGGATTCGGTCGCCCCTGCACGTGCTCGGCGCGCGCCACTTCCTGCAGGATGGCGACAAAAAGCCGCGCCGCCACCACTGCGTGCGGCCAGCCCATCGCGTGGAACTCGGTCGACAGCACCAGCGAGAACGACTGGTTTTGCAGCCGCAGGCCCTCGGCCACCTGCGCGGCTGGTTCATGCACGCCAAGCGCAATGCCGCGCAGGCCGGGACGCGCCAGCCAGCCGTCCAGATAGGCGACCGCGCCGCTGCGCAGGCGCTCATAGCCCGGCGTGTGGCTGGCGGTGGCGTTGAGCACCGCAGCGCGGAGCTCGTCCATGAAGTGCTGCTGCAGCGCGATCATGTAGTGCTTGAGATCGACGAAATTGCGCTTCAGGCTTTCTTCCGGTAGCCCCGCCTCCAGCGCCAGCGCGCGAACGCCCACGGCGGCGAAGTCGAGCTTGCGCGACAGGCTCATGCCCGCCGCCAGCCAGATGGCGCGTTCGCCGGGTGTCGGGTTCATCTGCGCCATGGCGTCATTTCTCGTAGCGGCGGAAGTAGGCATACAGCGCCTCGCGGAATTCGGGCAGCGCGCGGCGCGCCTCGAACTCCGCCATCGCGGTCTCGACCACCAGGGCGGTCGCGATCCTCGCGGCGGGCTCCGCGCGTTCCGCGCCGACCGCGTCGAATTCGGCGCGGAAGATCATCACGAAACCGTTGATGCGCTGCTTGTTGACCTCGTTGGCCGCGGGATGACCATGCAAGGTGAACATCAGCTCGCGCACCGCCGGGCGCCGCAGCGTGGCGTCGAGGTAGACCTCCGTCGCGCGGCACATGCGCGGAATGCCGGGCAGCATTTCCTCGCTGGCGATCGCCGCCTCGCTGAGAATCTCGTTGAGCAGGCGTCGCAGCAGTTCGGCCTTGAACTCCTTGACGTCGGGGAAACACTGCTTGAACGAATCCGGCCCGGTGCCAGCCAGGCGCATGATCACGCCGGGCGTCAGCGCTGCGGCACCATGGCCCGCGGCCAGCAGTTTCGCGCCGGTCTCCAGCAACGCGGCGCGCTCTTGTTGCGTTCCACTCATGAAGCGATTCTCCCCGCAGCCGTTGTTGTCCTTGTTGTTCGGCGGACGGCCAGCACGAGAATCTATCAAACCTGTCACGGAATGTTCTTATTCCGCGGAGTAAAAAAAACGTAAACGCTCTGCGGTCTCAGCGCGCGAGTTTCTGCACCAGCAGCTGCGTCAGCGGCTTCAGGAAATACGCGTCCGCCGGCACCGCGTCGACCGCGATGCCGTGCTGCGTCAGACCGGCCGCCGTCACCGGCCCGACCGCGGCGACCAGCGTGCGGCCAAGGCCGGCGGCAAGCTCGGCCTCACGGCCGGCCGCGGCTGCGACCTTGAACAGGCGCTCCACCTGCGACTGGCTGGTGAAGGCGATGGCGTCGAGACCGCCGTGCGAAAGACGTTCGATCAGCGCCAGCACTTCGCGGTCGGCGGCGGCATCGGCGTAGACATAGGGCGCCACCTCCCGCACCGTTGCGCCAGCGTCGCGCAGGAAATCGGTCAGCGGCGGATTGGGCTCGCCGCCGTAGTTCTGCACGCCGACGACGCGGCCGCGCAGGTCGCCGGCCGCGCGCAGCGCCGCGATCACGCCGGCGGTGGTGGCGGGGCTCACCATGATCTCGGCATTGAGGTTGAGTTCGCGCAGCGCCTTCACCGGCTTGGGTCCGCGCGCAAACTTGCGCACGCGCGCCAACTCGTCGACGAACAGCGGACGCAGCGCCGGCAGGTGCCGGCTGATGCAGGACAGCAGCCGCCGCAGGCCTTCGCCGGTCATCAGCACGAGGTCGTCGCATTCGCCGGCGCAGAAGGCATCGACCCAGGCCAGCACCGGGCGCGGGTCGTGCGCATCGAGAATGCTCACCAGCGGGCAACGCAGCACCTGCGCGCCGCGGCGCGTCAGCAGGCCGGCGAACACGTCCAGTTCGCGTGACTCGGGCACGGCGATGACGCGGCCGCGCAGGGTGTCGTCCAGCGTCAGGCTCATAGCCGCGTCCAGCGCACGATGCTGCCGGCGGGATAGGGCTCGGCACGCGCCGGCAGATGCACCAGCACGTCGGCGTCAGCGAGATTGCTCAGCATGTGTGAGTCCTGGTGCGGCAGCGGCTGCAGCAGGGCACGGCCATCGTCGCCGATGGCCAGGCGCATGCGCAGCAGGCAGTCGCGCCGGGCGTCGGCCCTGGCATCGGCGGCGAGAACGCCGGTGGAGAACGCTGCGCCGGCAGCACCGGCGCCTTCCATCGCATCCAGCACCGCACGCACGTGCAGCACCAGGCCGATCAGCACCGCGCCGGGATTGCCGGGCAGGCCGAGCAGCACGGCATCGCCCAGCGGCGGCACCGGCAGTCCGGCGGCGGCATCGCCGTGCGCCGCGGCGGACGGTGCGCGCACCACGCCGGGCCGCAGTCCGAAGTACAGCGGCTTGCCCGGTTTTTGCGCCACCTGCCAGAACACGCGCGAGACGCCGAGGCTCTCGGCCACCGGGATGATGTAGTCCTTGTCGCCGACCGAGACGCCGCCGGTGGTGATCACCAGGTCGGCCTCGGTCGTGGCGGTGTCGAGCGCCTGTTTCACGGCATCGCGGTGGTCGCCGAGATAGGCCAGTTCCGCGGCATAGCCCTGGGCGCGCAGCCAGGCCTGCACCAGCGGGCCATTGGCGTCCCAGATCTGCCCGTCCTGCAGCGGCGTGCCGGCGGGACGCACCTCGTCGCCGCTCACCAGCACCCGGATGCGCGGCATGCGCGCCACCGCGACCTCGTCGATGCCGGCAGCGGCCAGCGCGGCGAGGTGGCCCGGCGTCAGGCGCTGGCCGGTGCGGCCGAGCGTGGCGCCCTCGCGCAGTTCCTCGCCCTGCCAGCGGATGTTGGCGCCGGGCTTGAGCGCCTCGCGCAGCGTGATGCGGTCCCCGGTCACCGTCACGCGCTCCTGCGCCACTACCGCGCCGGCGTTGGGCGGCACGCGCGCGCCGGTGAGGATGCGCTGGCACTCACCGCGCTGCAGCGGGCGCAGCGCGCCGCTGTCGCCGGCCGCGATGTGATCGGTGATGGTCAGCGAGCCGGGCGCAGCGGCGTCCTCGCTGGTGAGCACGTAGCCGTCCAGCGCCGACTGCGAGAAACGAGGCAGATCGCAGCGCGCCTGCGCCGGCGCGCGCAGCACATGACCGAGCGCGGCCTGCAGCGGCACGCGCACGGTGCGCAGCGGGCGCACCTGCTGCGGATAGAGGGCGAGGGCTTCGGCGAGCGAGATCATGTGCGGCGCAGCCCCTCGACGGCGTGGACCATGCCGGCGATCAGTGCCGTGAGCGTTTCCTGCGCGCCGCGCGTGCTGCCAGGGAAGGTCACCACGAGCGTGCGGCCGCTGAGGCCGGCGACGCCGGCGGACAGCATCGCGTAGGGCGTGCGCCGCTGGCCGTAGCCACGCGCCGCTTCCATGAAGCCTGGGAGTTCCTTGTCCAGCAGGGGGCGCACGGCGGCGACGGTCTGGTCGCGGCCGTAAACACCGGTGCCGCCGACGGTGACCAGCAGCTCGACGCCCTGCGCGAGGTGATGCCGTACACGCTCCGCGATCCGCGCCGGCTCATCCGGCAGGATTTCGACGGTCTCGACGGTGAAGCCGGCGCGCTCCAGGCCTTCGCGCACGGTCTGCGCGGCGGTGGCTTTCTTTTTGCCACTGACGACAGCATCGGAGGCGGCGAGGATCACTACGCGGCCCGTGGGCGACAGCGCGCGCGCGTACTGCGACTTGCCGCCGGTCTTCTCGACCAGGTGCACTTCGGCGATGCGCAGGCGGTCCTGCTCGGCGTGCGGCTTGAGCAGGTCGTAGATGGTCAGCGCGGTGACGCTGGCCGCAGTCAGCGCCTCCATCTCGACACCGGTGCCGGCAATGGTTTCGACACGGGCGGTGATCGCCACCTGCGTCTCGCCCAGTTCATAGCCGATATCGATGCCGGTGAGCGGCAACTGATGGCAGAGCGGCAGCAGTTCCCAGGTCTTCTTCGCTGCGAGCATGCCGGCCATGCGACCGATCTCCAGGGCATCGCCCTTTTCGGCGCGCCGCTCGCGCAGCAGGGTCACGCAGTCGGGTGGCATGAGCAGGGTGCAGGCGGCCGTGGCCGTGCGCAGGGTGTCGGGTTTGGCGCTGACGTTTTTCATGGGCGCGAGTTTGACGCATGCGCATCCGGCGAAAAAGCCCGGCGGTGGCCGTTCACCGCGATTTCACACGACGCCGCGCCGCGGCCTATAGTCCGGCCATGACATCGCAACGATCCTCACCTGCCAGACGCCGCGCGGTCGGTCCGGTGGCCGGCGCCGCCGCGCCCGACTACCAGGCCCTGGTCGAGGCGGCCGGTGACCTGATCTACACCCTGGACCTCGAGGGCCGCTTCACCTTCGTCAATCCCGCGGCCCGCCAGGTGCTCGGCTACAACCCGGCGGAGGTGATCGGCAGGAGTTTCACCGAGGTGCTGACACCCGAAAGCGCGAAAGTCGCGCTCAAGCATTTCCGGCAGGGGCTGGCACAGAACGAGAGCACGCCGTTCTTCGAGGTCGAGGCGAAGCGCAAGCAGGGCGGCACGGTTCACCTGGAAATCCGCGCCGGCGGCCTCTACCGCGACGGGCGCATGATCGGCCGGCAGGGCGTCGGTCGCGACATCAGCGAGTTGCGCGCGCTGCAGGCGGAGGTGGCGGCGAAGTCCGAGCGCGTGTCCCTGCTGGAGGAGCGGACGCGCATCGCGATGAACCTCTACGCGCGGATCGCCGACCTGGCCGGCGGCGTTACCGGCGATCCCGTGCAGTCGCGCCATGCCCTGCGCGAGGTGCACGATGCCGTGCTCCGCGTCAGCGCCGAGAAGCTGGGCCTGACGGCCGCGGACCTGAAGATTCTGGAACTGCTGGCGCGTGGCCTGTCCAATCCGGAGATCGCGGTCGAGCTGCATCGCAGTCCGCACACCATCAAGGATCACATCGCCCGCATCATGCAGCGGCTGGGCACGCACCGCCGCGCCGAAGCGGTGGCCACGGCGATCAACCTCGGCCTCGTCGCGCCACCGCCCTGACCCCCGGTTGGGGGTGAAATACACCCGACGGGCGGTTGTTCCGGGCGTCCCTGTCGCCGACACTACCACTATCAAAAAAGATGACCGGTCCAAGCAGGTCGGTCGCTACGGACGTGTGCGAGGAGAGGATCATGCGGATGCGATGGCGGAGCCTGCGGGCTCTCGCGTTGTGTGGCGTGCTGGCTGGCGTGAGTGCCTGTGGACGCTCGACGGCGCCTGACGGCCTGCCGGGCCCCGGCCCGGCGATCAAGATCCCGCTGTGTGTGTCCAATGGACAGGGTCCGGTCATGGTGGGCCCGATTCCGAGCGCCGTCCCCGGCGACCGCTCGCGCGACTACCCCTGGCTGGCGAGCAATCTCGACCTCGCCGCGCACGGCTACGTCGAGGAGGAGTATTTCGTCTGCGGCAACGCCACCGGCGGCGCCTACACCACGCGCCTGATCGTGCGGCGGCCGCGCACGGCCGCCGCCTACAACGGCACGGTGCTGGCCGAGTGGCTGAACGTCACCCTCGGCTACGATCTCGACGCGCTCTGGCAGCTCTCGCACGAGCACATCATGAAGGCCGGCTACGTCTACGTCGGCATCTCGGCGCAGCGCAGCGGCATCTACGACACACCGAACGGCCTGCAGGCCTGGAGCCCGAAGCGCTACGCGCAGCTGAGCATTCCCCAGGGCAGCGCCATGGACGGCAGCTTCGTGTTCGATCCCGCGGCCTACGACATCTACGGCCAGGCGCTGCGCCTGCTGCGGCAGCCCGGCGCGGTGGACCCGCTCGGCGGACTGCCGGTGCGCTGGCTGGTCGCCGCCGGCGCTTCGCAGTCGGCCGGCACGATCACGCTGTACTACGACCTGTTCCAGCGCAAGGACAACGTCGCCGACGGCTTCCTGCCGTTCCTGCTGAGCCTCTCCTCGCTGATGGCGGCCCTGGGCTACGACCAGCAGGTCAATATCGATGTCCCGACCCTGACCGCGGCGGTCGGCAAGCCGCTGTTCCTGGTCAACACCGAGACCGATCCTTCGTTCGCGCCGGCGCCGGACTCGGACCTGTTCCGCCTGTGGGAGACCGCCGGTGCGACGCATCTCGACGAACAAGGTGTGCAGTCCCTGCGGCCGCTGGTGCTGCGCGATCTCGGCGTGGACCTCACCGCCAGCGACGCGCTGTGCCAGTACACGCCGCGCAGCCGCATCCCGTTCCACCAGGTGCTCAATGCCGCGATGGACCGGCTGCTCGCCTGGCTGCAGAACGGCACACCGCCGCCGCATGGCACGCCGTTCCAGTACGATGCCACCGGGCAGCTGGTGCGCGACGGCTACGGCAACGTGCTCGGCGGCATCCGCCTGTCGCAGCACGCGGTCGCCACCGCGGTCAACCGCCGCGACAATTCCGGCGGCACTGGCTGCAATCTCGAGGGGCAGTACCAGCCCTTCGACGCGGCGACGCTGCGCCGCCTGTATCCGACCCACGACGACTACGTGTCGCGCGTCGTGCAGGTGACGGAACAGAACCTGAGCGACGGCTACATCAACGATGACGACGCGCGGGCAACGATGGCCGCGGCGCAATCCGCTGCCGTACCGCCCTAGCGAGGCGCTACCATGCGGCCGGCACAACGACGAGAAAACCAGCGGGAGGAGAGGATGCGTGGCGTGAGACAGGAATTGCGGCATGCCGCGAAAGGGCTGACCCTGGTCGCCGTGGTCATGGTGCTTGTGGCCTGCGGCCGCAGCTCCGTACCTGCCGGTGCCGTGACCGGCGCGCTGGGCCATTGCGATACCGATGTGGCGACCGACAACACCGTGGTGCCGGCGCTGCTGCCCACGGTGGAGCAGGTGCGGGCGCGACAGGTGGCGGCCGACCAGTTCGGCGGCGGATTCCGCGTCAGCGGCAACGACGCCGAGATCGCTTACATCCATGACCTCTCCGCGCAACTGCGCGCGCTCGGCGCGACCGAGGTCAGCGAGGAGCCTTATACCTTCACCGCCTGGTCGCCCAAGACCACGACGCTGGAGGTGGTGCAGGGCCCCGCACCGGGCCCGGTCAAGGTGGCGTACTTCATTCCTTCTTCCGGCAGCACCGGGCCGCAGGGCCTGACCGCGCCGGTCACGTATTTCTCGGCGCTGTCGGACGTGAACCTGGTCGGCGCGGTCTACACCGCGCTGAACCAGCAAAGCCCGGACAACGCACTGCTGGCGGTGCAGGCGGCCTTGCAGAACGCGGTCGGCGGCGGCGTGTCGCTGGCGCAGGCCATCGCCTCGGCCAACGTCGCCGGCAAGATCGTCATGTACGACGCGCCCAAGCTGGCGCTGCCGATCGGCGCCTTCGAGGCGCTGTCGGTCTACATCAACGACGCCAGCGGCACCATGGGGCCGCAGACGCCTTACGACCGGCCCTTCGTCAACCAGCTGCTGCTGATCGGCGCCATCGACAAGGCGCTGGCCAGCGCCGGCGCCGCCGGCGTCATCGCCGTGGTCGATTACCCGCCGAGCGCGGCCGACAACGCCTACGTGCCCTTCGGCGGCCTCGCCATTGCCAGCGTGCCCGGCATCTACCTGGACCGCTACACCGGCGCCGCGCTCAAGCAGCAGATCGTCGATGCCGGCGCCACGCCGGTCACGCTCAAGCTGACGCTCGATGCCACGCAAAGCCAGGCGACCTCGTACAACGTCTCGGCGCTGATCCCCGGTGCCTGCCCGACGCAGATGCTGGTCAGCTCGCATAGCGACGGACCCAACTCCATCGAGGACAACGGTCCGGCGGCGATCCTGTCCATCGTGGATTACTTCGCACGTGCGCCGGCATCGCAGCGCCGGCGCGGCCTCAAGATCGTGTTCACCGGCGGCCATATGGTCGGCAGTCCCGGCATCAATGCCTACATCGCCAAGCACCAGGCCGATCTCACCGCCAAGGTGCTGACCGCCATCGAGATCGAACACCTCGGCGCACGCGAATGGCTGGAACTGTCGCCCGGCACGATGGCGCTGGATGGCCTGCCGGAGCCGCTGGTGCTCTACGCCGGCCTCGGCTCGGTGCAGCAGGACGAGAACATCGCCTTCGCCAGGAAATTCGACCGCAGCCTCGTCACCATCCCGCTGCCGTTCGGCGAGGGCCCGGCCTGGGCCAGCGCCGCCGGCCTGCCGAAGATCCAGATCATCACCGGCCCGGTCTATCTGCTGAACGGCCCGATGCCGGACGTGTCGAGCACCTTCACCGACTACGAGCTGCAGCAGCGCCAGATCGCGGCGCTGATCCAGATGATTCTCAACCTCAACACGCAGACCGCGCAGACCCTGCGCTCCGATCAGAATTTCCCGAACCCGGCGGTGCCTTAGCGGAGGCGTGTTTCAGCGGTCACCGGCTTGTGGCGCGTGCGCACCGCTGAGGCCGGCCTGTGGGCCCAACGCACCTCGTTGAGCGGATCGGTCCAATACTGCGCAGCGAAGTGCGCGGGCCCAGTCAAACCAGCCCGAGCAGTTTCATCGCCAGGCCGATCGCCGCGGCGGCGGCCAAGGTTGGCAACAGGCTTATCCGAAATCTGAACAGCGCCAGCATGGCGCCTGCGGACAGCAGCAGCGCCATGAGGTTGATCGAAGACGGCACGGGAACCGGCATTCTCAGTCCGCCGCCGGTCAGGGTGGAGACGTTGGCGAAAAGGACGTGCAGTCCGAACCAGATCGACAGGTTGAGAATCACGCCGACGACGACGGCGGTAATGGCGCTCAATGCCGCGGTCAGCCAGGGATTCCCACGCAGTCTCTCGATGTAGGGTGCGCCCAGGAAAATCCACAGGAAGCACGGCACAAAGGTGACCCAGGTCGAGATCAATCCACCCAGCATGCCGGCGAGCAGGGGATCGAGGGACCCCGGATCGCGATGCGCCCCCAGGAATCCGACATAGGTCAGCACCAGGATCAGCGGGCCGGGCGTTGTTTCCGCCAGCGCAAGGCCCTGCACCATTTCGCCCGGCAGCAGCCAGCCGTAGCGCTCCACCGCCTGCTGCGCCATGTAGGCCAGCACGGCGTAGGCCCCGCCGAAGGTGACGACCGCCATCTTGCTGAAGAAGACGGCCTCCTGGGTGAAGACATGCCGCGCGCCCAGGGTCAGGAACAGCAGCAGGACGGGCAGGCCCCACAAGGCCGCACCCGTGAACAGGACCCGCAAGGTCCAGCTCGCCGGAGGGCGCGTGTGGTCGGCAAGGTGCTGGTCCGCGCTGTCCCGGGTTTCGGTCTGGTTCGGGAGGAAAATGCCCGGCGCGAAATTTTTGCCGAGCATGCCGATCAGCCCGGCGGTCAGGATGATGGCCGGAAACGGCACGCCGAAGGCGAAAATGGCGATGAACGAGGCGCCCGCCAACAGGTATAGCGCCGGATGCTTGAGCGCCTTCTTGCCCACGCGCATCACCGCCTCCAGCACGATGGCGAGCGTCGCCGCCTGCATGCCAAACAGCAGGCCCTGCATCCAGCTCAGGTCGCCATACAGCACGTAGACAGTGGCGATCAGCGTCATCAGGATGAAGCCCGGCAAGATGAACAGCAGTCCGGCGGCAAGACCGCCTGCCGTCCTGTGCAATAGCCAGCCGACGTAGGTCGCGAGCTGCTGGGCCTCGGGTCCCGGGAGCAGCATGCAATAGTTGAGCGCATGCAGGAATCGCGTTTCGGAGATCCAGCGCTTTTCGTCCACGAGGATGCGATGCATCAGGGCGATTTGCCCCGCGGGTCCGCCGAAATTCAGGAAGCCGATCTTCAGCCAAACCAGGAAAGCTTCGCGGAAAGTGACTGACTGCGGCGAGTCCGGCATGTTGGAATTTTTAAACTCGAGTCATGGGCGGCAACATTCTAGCTTTTGCGGCGCCGCAAAATGTTGAAGCGCGCGAACGTGTCGCTTTCGAATCTACGCGCCGTCGCCAGGCCGCAGCAGCCCATCGCCGGCGGGTTACGGCATCTCGAGGTTGCTCAAATTCCGCCCAGGATCGCGTGCTGACGGGGCGGAGTCGTACCGGGGTCAGGCGGGCTTCTGCAAATCCGCAATCATCGCTGCCAGGAAGCGGGTGGCCTCGCCGCCGGTGACGGCGCGATGATCGAAGGTGATCGACAGCGGCAGCACCTTGCTGATCACGATCTTGCCGTCCACCGGCACCACCGCGTCGCGGGTGGCGCCAGCGGCGACGATGGCGACCGTCGGCGGCACGATCACCGGCGTGGCGTACTTGCCGCCAAACTTGCCGAAGTTGGACAGGGTGATGGTGTAGCCGCGCAGCTCCTCCATCGGCACGGTGCGGTTGCGCACGTCCTCCTTCATCTTCTGCAGGCCTTTGCGCAGGCTGTCCTCGTTGCGCGCGGCGATGTCTTGCAGCACGCAGACGAACAGGCCTTCGGCGGTATCGACGGCGACGCCGAGATGAATCTTCGGCAGCACGCGGCGGCCGATCTCGACGTGATCGAACCAGGCGTTGAGGGCCGGCTCGACCTTGACCGCGGATGCCAGGGCGCGGATCAGGCGCAGCGTGGTGTCCTGCTTGGCCTCGCCCCAGGCATGCAGCACCGCATCGTCGCAGACGGTGGTGTGCATGACCTCGTCGCGCGACTGCGACATGGTCTGCGCCATCGCCTTGCGCGCGCCCTTGAGCTTCTCCAGCGGACCGACCTCGGTGAGGATCTTGTGGACGCGCTGCACGTCGGCCTGCGTGATCATGCCATCGGGCCCGGTGGGCGTGATGATGGTCAGGTCGACGTTGAGACGATGGGCGAGGGCGCGCACCGCTGGTGTGACCTTGAGTCCGGCGGCGGTGCCGACCGTGGTGGCTTTCTCCGCAACCACCTCGTTGCCCTGCTTCATCGCGCCAACCACGACGCCGGTGTCGCGGATCGCTTCGGGCTTGGCCGGCTCCGCAGGCTTTGCTGCGGGCGCGGTGACGGATTCCTCGCCTTCGAAGGTCACTAGCGGCTTGCCCACTTCCACCGTGTCGCCGGCCTTGGCGTGCAGCTTCAGCACCTTGCCGCTCTGCGGGCTGGGCACATCGACCACGGCCTTGGCGGTTTCCACTGACACCAGCGGCTGATCGACCTTGATGCTGTCGCCTTCCTTGACATGCCACTCGCGGATGTCGGCTTCCTGCAGGCCTTCGCCGAGATCCGGCAGCTTGAAAATGGTCATGCGCGTGTGTCCTTGGATGTCTCGTTATGCTTTCGGCGCGATCTCGAACACCTTGCGCACCTCGCGCAGGATGCGGCTCACGTCGGGAATGTAGTTGAGTTCCTGCTTTGCCAGCGGCATCACGGTGTCGTAGCCGGAGACGCGCAGCACTGGCGCGAACAGGCTCAGCAGGCCGTGCTCGGCGAGGTTGGCGGCGATCTCGCTGGCCGGGCCATAGGCGCGCGGCGCTTCCTGCACGATCACGCAGCGGCCGGTCTTGGCGACGCTGGCGAGGATGGTGTCCATGTCCAGCGGCTTGAGCGTGGCGACGTCGATCACCTCGGCGCTGATGCCTTCCTCGGCCAGCTTGTCGGCGGCCAGGCGCGTGTCGTGCATCATCGCGCCCCAGCTGACCAGGGTGATGTCGCTGCCCTCGCGGTCGATGAAGCAGGTGTCCAGCGGCAGCGCCTCGCCATTGTCCTCCACCGGCTGCTTGAACAGGCGATAGCAGCGCGTCGGCTCCAGGAACACCACCGGGTCCGGGTCGCGGATCGCCGCCAGCAGCAGGCCATAGGCGCGCGCGGGGTTGGACGGGCAGACCACGCGGATGCCGGGCATCTGCGCGAAGGTGGTCTCCAGCGATTCCGAATGATGCTCCGGCGCGTGGATGCCGCCGCCGTTGGGCGCGCGGATCACCAGCGGGCAGGACAGGCGGCCGCGCGTGCGGTTGCGGTAGCGCGTCGCGTGGTTCACCACCTGGTCGACGCAGGGGTAGAGGAAGCCGCTGAACTGGATTTCCGCGACCGGCTTGATGCCCTGCGTCGATAGGCCGATCGCCATCGCCGCGACCAGCGTCTCGGCCAGCGGCGTGTCGATCACGCGGTCGGCGCCGAACTTGTCGAGCAGGCCGACGGTGGCGCGGAACACGCCGCCGTTGCGGCCGATGTCCTCGCCGAGCACGACGACGTCGGGGTCGCGCGCCATCTCGGAGGCGAGCGCGAGGTTGATCGCTTCAATCAGTGCGAGGTTGGCCATCAGTGATGTCCTCCCTTCGGGCCTGCCGCGACCACCTCGTCGCGCTGCCACTCGTACTGCCGCGGCAGTTTCGCGTACAGCGAATCGAAGATCGCCGAAGGCTGGTCTGGCGGCATGGCGAGGAAAGCCTGCGCGATTTTCTCGGCGTTGGCGGTGGCCTCGTCGTTGAGCGCCACCTCGTCGGCCTCGCTCCAGCCGTGCTGCGCCACCAGGTGCGCCTTCAGCCGCTTGATCGGGCAGCGCTCCCAGGCCGCTTTGACCTCGTCCTCGGAGCGGTAGCGCCGCGCATCGTCGGCGGTGGTGTGGTCGTGCAGGCGATAGGTGACGGCCTCGATCAGGCTCGGTCCGCCGCCGCTGCGCGCGCGCTCGATCGCGCGTGCCAGCACCTCGCGCGTGGCGATCACGTCGTTGCCGTCGCACTGCTCGCCGTGCAGGCCGCCGGCGAAGGCTTTCTGCGCAAAGGTCTGCGCGCCGGTCTGGCGGCTGCTCGGCAGCGAGATCGCCCACTGGTTGTTGGAGACGAGGAACACCACCGGCAGATTCCAGACCTTGGCCGAGCTGATCGCTTCGTAGAAATCGCCCTTGCTGGTGGCGCCGTCGCCGCAGGAGGCGAGCACCACGCGGTCCTGCTTGCGCAGCTTGAAGGCGTAGGCGACGCCGACCGCGTGCGGGATGTGCGTGGCGATCGGCACCGAGAATGGAAAATCGTTGTGCGACGGCGTGCCCTCGGGGAACTGCATGCCGCGCTCGTCGCCGCCCCAGTACAGCAGCACGTTCTGAAGGGGCACGCCGCGCAGCATGTTGGCGGCGTATTCGCGGTAGGCCGGGATGTAGACGTCGTCGTGGCGCAGCGTCAGGCCGATGGCGGTGCCGACCGCTTCTTGGCCGAGGCAGGCGGCGTAGGTGCCGAGCTGGCCGGTGCGCTGCAGCGCCACCGCCTTGCGGTCGAAGGCGCGCACCATCGTCATCGTGCGGTACATCTCGCGCAGCGCGGCGGCATCGCGCGCAAACGCCGGCAGCGGCGCACGGACATGGCCCTCGGCATCGAGGTACTGGGTATAGCCAATCGCAAACGCGGCGACCTGGGTGGTGGCCGGATTCTCGCTCGTCACATCGCACCTCGCTGCTGAGCGCTTGTGCGCTTCTTGCAATCGAGTCTACTCAAGCGAACAGGGGCGACATACCGGGATTTTCACTCAAGCAACGGTCGGAAAGCCGTCACCCGCTGTCGGTTTTCATCGATGTGAAACGGTTATTAAATATCAATCGTTTTATTAATCGTTAAATAAAAAATAACAGTCTGTCCCGGGATTCTGGCAAGAGCGGGTGACGTCCTGCGCAGGCGAGGAGCGGCGTCGCAGCCAGCGCGGCGATCCCTGGAGGAACTTTGCCCCGGTGCCGGGTTCTGAGCGCAGACCCACGGTGCCGTCGCGGCGCCGGCCTATGCTCTAATTGCGCCTTATGCGACAACCCTACGAACTCTTTGCCGGCCTGCGCTACACGCGCGCCAAGCGGCGCAATCATTTCATCTCCTTCATCTCGCTGGCGTCGATGATCGGCATCGCCATCGGCGTGACGGCGCTGATCACGGTGCTGTCGGTGATGAACGGCTTCGAGCGCGAACTGCGCGGCCGCATCCTGGCCATGGCCGCGCACGCCACCATCTCCGGCCAGGCCAGCGGCATGGACGACTGGGTGCAGGCCGCAGGCCTGGCGCGCCAGAACAAGGAAGTGGCGGCGGCAGCGCCGTATATCGAAGGCGAAGGCATGGTGAAGGTCGGCGGCGACCTGTCCGGCACCATGTTGCGCGGCGTGCTGCCGGCGGACGAGTCGCACGTCTCCGACATCGCCAGCCACATGATCGCCGGCTCGCTGGACGACCTGAAGCCCGGTGCCTATCGCATCATCCTCGGCCGCGAGCTGGCGCAGGCGCTGGCCGTGGGCATCGGCGACAAGGTGGACCTGATGATCCCGCAGGCCAGCGTCACGCCGGCGGGCGTGATTCCGCGCTTCCGCCGCTTCACCGTCTGCGGCGTGTTCCAGGTCGGCATGTACGAGTTCGATCGCGGCCTCGTGCTGGTGCACATGAACGATGCCGCCGCGCTGCTGCGCATGCCGGGCAAGGTGACCGGCGTGCGGCTCAAGCTGCACGACCTGTTCGCCGCGCCGCGCGTGGCACGCGAGCTGGCGCAGGCGCTGCCGGGCATCTACTACGTCTCCGACTGGACGCGCAGCCACGCCAATTTCTTCCGTGCGGTGGCCACCGAGAAGACCGTGATGTTCATCATCCTGTCGCTGATCGTCGGCGTTGCCGCCTTCAATATCGTCAGCACGCTGGTGATGGTGGTGCAGGACAAGCAGGCCGACATCGCCATCCTGCGCACGCTGGGCGCGACGCCACGCAGCATCATGGCGATCTTCATGGTGCAGGGCTCGATCATCGGTTTCGTCGGCACCCTGCTGGGCGTGGCTGGCGGCGTGCTGCTGGCGCTCAATGTCGAAAAACTGGTGCCGATCCTCGAGGCGTTGACCGGTCACCAGTTCCTCTCGCCGGACGTCTACTACATCAGCGACCTGCCGTCCGAACTGAAATGGCCGGACGTGATCCGCATCAGCGGGCTGTCGCTGGCGCTGGGCCTGCTCTCGACGATCTATCCCGCCTGGCGCGCCTCCCGCGTACAGCCGGCGGAGGCGCTCAGATATGAATAGCCATGCGAACGTCTCAGGCGTCGTGCTCAAGGCCCAGGGCCTGGCCAAAACCTTCGACGACGGCCGCCTCAATCTCGATGTGCTCAAGGGCATCGACCTCGAGGTGCGGCACGGCGAGCGCATTGCCATCGTCGGCGCCTCCGGCTCCGGCAAGTCGACGCTGCTGCACATCCTCGGCGGACTCGACGCGCCCAGTGGCGGCGAGGTCTGGGTGGCCGGCCAGAAAATGTCAGCGCTGAGCGATACCGCGCGCGGCCAGTTGCGCAACCACGCACTCGGGTTCGTCTACCAGTTCCATCACCTGCTGCCGGAGTTCACGGCGCTGGAGAACGTCGCCATGCCGCTGCTGATCCGGCGCACGCCGCTGGCGGAGGCGCGTCAGCGTGCCACCGACCTGCTGAGCCGCGTCGGCCTGGGTCAGCGCTTGGAACACAAGCCCGGCGAGCTGTCCGGCGGCGAGCGTCAGCGCGCCGCGGTGGCGCGTGCACTGGTCACGCGTCCCGCCTGCGTGCTGGCCGACGAGCCCACCGGCAATCTCGACAGCAAGACCGCCGATACCGTGTTCGAGCTGATGCTGGAGCTGAACCGCGAACTCGGCACCAGCCTGGTCGTGGTGACCCACGATCTGCGCCTGGCCGGGCGTATGGAACGCGTGCTGACGCTGGAGGCCGGCATGCTCGTTCCGCCACTGGCGGCGCCGATGTGAGTCCGCTGAACGTCGGCGCGTTCGTCGTCGGTGTTCTCGCGGTTTGCGCGCTGCCGGTCCTGCCGCAGGCGCCGGTGCTGGCGCTGCTGTGCCTGCCGGCGCTGTGGCCCTGGCGCGGGCGCGCCGTCGCGGCGATGGCGATGCTCGGCGTGCTGCTGACCGTCTGGCAATCGCAGCGCCTGCTCGAACAGCAGTGGCCCGAATCCCGCTACGGCGAGGAAATCGACGTGACCGGCCGCATGGACTCGCTGCCGCAGTCCACACCCGGCCGCGGGCGCGATGGGTCACCGGACGGCACCACGGTCTGGCGCTTCCTGTTCGCGCCCGATGACCCCGCCCTGCCGCAGCGCCTGCGCGTCAGCTGGTATCGCAGCAGCGAGACGCCACGCGGAGGCGAGTGCTGGCGCCTGCGCCTGCGCATGAAGCCGCCGCACGGTTCGTTCAACCCTGGCGGTTTCGACTACGAGGGCTGGCTGTTCCGACAGGGCATCGGCGCCGCCGCCACCGTCCGCGCCGGCACGCGATGCGAGGCGCAGGATACCCTGACGTCGCGCGGCGGCGAGGATGCCGCGCCCGGAGCGGCCGACGGGCAGGACGCCCAAGCGCCGCGCGCCGGCAGAGATGCCGTTCCGGTAGCGGCCGACGGGCAGGACGCCCAAGTGCCGCGCGCCGGCAGGGATGCCGTTCCTGTAGCGGCCGACGGGCAGGACGCCCAAGTGCCGCGAGCCGGCAGGGATGCCGTGCTGCGAGCGGCCGACGCCCAGGCGGCGCCCGCCGCAGGCAGCGGCGGAAATCAGGCTCTTCACGTCCTGGCGTCCAGCAGCGCGCTGCTGCTGCGTGCGCGGCAGGCACTGCTGGATGGTTTCCGCGACGTGCTGCCGCCCGGGCCCGGCCGCGCGCTGTTCATCGCGCTGACGCTGGGTGATACCGGCGAGATGCGCGACGCCGACTGGGATGTGTTCCGGGTCACCGGCACCACCCACCTGATCGCCATCTCCGGCTTCAACATCGCCGTCGTGGCGGGTATCGCCTTCTTCGTGTTCCGCTGGCTGTGGAGTCTGGTGCCGCCGCTGCTGTTGCGCCTGCCGGCGCAGAAGGCGGGCATGCTCGGCGCGGCGCTGGTCGCTTTCGTCTACGCGCTGCTGGCGGGCTGGGAGCCGCCGGTGCAGCGGGCCTTCCTGATGCTGGCGGTGGTGACCATCGCGGCCTGGCGCGGGCGCCTGCACCGGCCTGCGCAGACGCTGGCGCTGGCCCTGCTGATCGTGCTGCTGCTCGATCCGCTGGCGGTGCTCAGCCCCGGCCTGTGGCTGTCGTTTGGCGCGGTGGCGGCGATCTTCTATTTCATGGCCGGGCGCCTGCGGCCACGTGGAGGGCTCGCCGCGCTGGTGCTGTTGCAACTGCTGCTCAGTGTCGCGCTGGCGCCGTTGACGGTGTTCTATTTCCACGGCCTGTCGTGGTTTGCGCCGCTGCTCAACCTGCTCGCCGTGCCGCTGGTCAGCCTGCTGACGCCGGTCCTGCTTGCGAGCCTGGCGCTGGCGTGGCTGTGGCCGGCCTTGGGCGTGGCGTTGATGCAGTGGGCGGCTTTGGGGCTGGGCCAGCTTTATGCAGGGCTGGCGTGGCTGGCGACCCACCTGCCGCAGCCCTGGCTGCCGGCGGCAGCGCCGGTGGCGGCGCTGATGCTCGCGCTGCTCGGCAGTGTGCTGCTGTTTGCGCCGCGCGGCCTGCCGCTGCGGCCGCTGGCGCTGCTGTGTTTCCTGCCGCTGCTGTTTCCACCCGACACCGCACCGCGCAGCGGCTTCGACCTGGTTGCCCTGGACGTGGGGCAGGGGCTGTCGGTGGTGGTGCGCACCGCGCGGCACACGCTGGTGTTCGATACCGGGCCGGCCTTCGACGAAGGTTTCGATGCCGGCGCCTCCATCGTCGCGCCCTTCCTGCTCGATGCCGGCGTGCGGCGCGTCGACCGCCTGATCGTCTCGCACGTCGACAACGATCACGCCGGCGGTGCGCCTGCGGTGCGGCGGCTGCTGACGGTGGACGATGAAATCGGCGCGCTGTCGGCTACGCCCTGCCGCGATGGCCAGCGTTGGGACTGGGACGGCGTGGCGTTCGAGGTGCTGCATCCCGATGAGGCGAAGTGGTCCACCAACAACGGCGGCTGCGTTCTGCGCGTCGAGGCGGGGGCTTATGCGGCGCTGCTGCCGGCGGACATCGAGAAGGCGGCCGAGCGTCGCCTGCTGCGCGACCGTCTCACCAGTCTGCAGGCCGACGTGCTGCTGACGCCGCATCACGGCAGCCGCAGCTCCTCGACGGAGGATTTCATCGACGCGGTGCAGCCGCAGTGGGTGATCCACAGCGCCGGCTGGCACAGCCAGTTCCACCACCCGCATCCGACCGTGGTGGCGCGCTACGCGGCCGCCGGTGCCCGGCAGATCGTCACCGGCCTGCGCGGAGCAGTGATGGTACATATCGACGAAAACGGCGTTGCCGCGCCACAGGCCTGGCGCGAGGGACATCGGCGTTTCTGGAACGCCGCGCCGCAGCAGTTACCCATCGATTGACCGGCAGTGAAAGATCCGCGCTAGTTGCAGACCTGCGCGCCGGGCGGCAATACGGTCATCGGCGAGTGATTCATCCGGCTGACCAGATAGGCCAGCGCCAGGTCGGCGCCGGCCGCGAATTCACTGACGTGGTCCTGCCCGACGCTGTCGCGGTAGTAGCTGACATGGGCGCCGTTGGCGCACCAGGTGCTGACCATGGTGTCGGTATCGGCGATCGGCAGCAGCTGGTCCTTGATCGCGTGGTAGATATAAATGTCCGCGATGGGGGTCATGCCCGGCTGCGGCAGGAGTGTCTTTGCCGCGACCGATCGGGCGCCGGGGGTGTCGAACGGGTCGCTCACGGTCGTGTAAGGGGCGAACTCGGTGAAAGGGGGCGCCGAGCCGTCGGTAGTCCCTCCGTTGCATCCATCCCTGATCGCCTCCGCCCACTTCTCGCCCTGCGGGGTGAGGAAGCCGGGTGGGATCAGTTCCGGGTAGGCACGGTTGGTGCCGATCACCGCGCTGGCCACCAAGTTGAAGTAGCTGGTGTTCTGCGCCTGCTTGACGATGTTGAAGCTGTTGGTCGGCGTGCCGCCGCTGGCGATGGCGACGATGTTCAGCTCCGGCGCATAGCCTTTCTGCAGTGACGCCGCCCAGGCTGACGCCAGTGCGCCGCCGGAATAACCCCACATCGCCACCGGCGATTCCGGGGTCAGCCCCAGCGGCTCGAACTGCAGCGCGGCGCGGATCGCGTCCAGCGTCGCGCGGCCGGCCTGCACGCCGGCGCCGTACTCGGAATACGGCCCTTCGTAGTCCGGGAACACGATGGGCCAGCCCTGCGTGAGCAGCGCCTGAAGGTAGAAGGCGGCTTCGAGTTCGTTGCTGCCGTTGTGATTGTCGGCGTTGAGCGTGTGCGAGGGAGCACAGGCGCTGCCGAGGCTGTCGTAAGCCATCTGGTAAGCCAGCAGCGGCGTGGGACTGGCCAGTGCCGGCGTCAGCGGCTTGACCACCGTTGCCACGACCGCCTGCGGCCGGCCGTTGACGTCCGTCGATACGTACTGGATCTGCCAGGCGGGGTTGGGCAGCGCAATGCCGTGGGTGGGCGTGAAGCTGATCGCGCGTGATTTGAGAATGCTGCCCGGCGGCAGGTGGGGCATCGGGTCGGGCTGAGCGTAGAACGCATCACGGTCCGGCGTCGGTGGGTAGGGAAGCGTCAGAGCCCCCACGTTCACCGGGGCGGTCGAAGTGCCGCCGCAGGCGCACAGCGCCAGGCACATCAGGCTGATCGCGCGAATCGCCGTTGTTTTCATGACTCCACTGCTCCTCTCCAGGTGCCGGCGATCGTTGCCGCCGTTTGCGAGACCGGACTATCGCGCGGGACCGCAGCGGATGACTTGGATGAAACGCTTGCCCGCGGTCAGGATGAATCAGGGCCTGGAGAAATCGTCGCCGATCAGCAGGCGCACCTTGCGAGGGTCGATGAGTGCGGAGGGACTCATGCCGGTGATCTCGCGCGCCACGCGGTCGGCGTGCGAGAGATCGTAGAAGCCGGCGGCGTGCGCGACCTCGGTCAGGCTGACGCCGCGCCGCCATAGCGCCACGGCCTTCCACGCCGTGACCCAGCGCAGGTACTGCGACATGCTGCAGCCGAGATGCTGGCGGAACAACGCCCGCAGCCGCGAATCCGACAATCCCGCGGCCCGCGCCACCTGCCGCTGCGGTCGCGCGTCGAGCGGCAGCTGCTCGATCGTCGCCATCAGTTGCAGGATACGGGGATCACGCTGCAGCGGCGGCATCGGCAGCTCGCAGGCGGTGTCGACCGCGGCATCGTAAAGTCGCCGGGCCTGTTCGGCGGTCGCCTGTGAAGGGGGTTGCCGCGCGAGCAACTCGCGCAGGCGGGCGGCGGCGTCCGCCGTCAGCGGCCGTACCGCGGCCGGCGCGACCTGCGGCGCCAGGCGCAGGAACGCCTCGGTGCTGATGCCGGCGTCGAAGATGCTGATGCCGCCGGACGGTGCCTCGATGTAGTCGCGTCGGACATTGCAGGCGACGATCGCGGCCTCGTGTCGCGTGACCGCGCCGCCATCGACTGCCAATGAGAAGTGCCCGGCATGCGCGACGATCACCGTGGCCGACAGGCGCCGGTAGGGCTGGTCGCGCCGGTCCATGACGTAAGGATCGGCGTGCAACAGGAAGCGGCGATTCCAGACGAAGACGTGCATGCGGGTCGGGCAGGCGGGAACCAAGCCAGTTTAGCGGCCACCCGCTGTCGATTCCCGGCCACGAAGAAACGTTATATTTTATTTATATAAAATAAATACGATAAATAAAATATAACAAATATCGGGCGCAGATGGTTACGAGCGGGTCAACGAAAAACGCCCCTTGCGGGGCGCTTTTCAGTGAAGCGGCAGTGGTCAGAGGATCGTCGGATTCGGCGCGTCGCCGTAGAGTGAACCGGGGCTTTCTTGGATTGCCTTGAATGGCAATCCAAGCCGGTGAACGCCCGGCCAGGGATGGCCGGGCATGGGTTCGTTCAATGGACTGGGTATCGCCAGGGACGGCTTAGAGAATCGTCGGATTCGGCGCGTCGCCGTAAACCTTCTTCGGATCGAACATCTTCTCCTGCTCCTCGAACTTGAGTTCGTGCTTGCCCTCGCCGGTGGGCACGGAGCGGTAGAAGCAGGAGCGATAGCCCACGTGGCAGCTGGCGTCGCCGGGGATCTCGACGCGCAGCCAGACGGCGTCCTGGTCGTCGTCGATGCGCAGTTCCACCACCTTCTGCACCAGGCCGCTGGTGGCGCCCTTGTGCCAGAGCACCTGGCGGCTGCGGCTCCAGTAATGCGCCTCGCCAGTGACGATGGTCTTCTTCAGCGCTTCCTGGTTCATGTAACCGACCATCAGCACCTCGCCGGTGTTGGCGGCGGTGGTGACGCAGACGATCAGGCCGTCGCGGTCGAACTTGGGGGCCAGCTCGTGGCCTTCCTCGACCTGCTCGATGGTGAGACGCTTGTGGAATTCGACTTCGTTGGACATGGCGATGCGGGGGCGGCGAAAAAACGGGCGCGATTATCCCATATCGACGCCCGGATGCGGGGAGTGAGCACTCACTACTGTAAAATCGAGCTTTAGCCCAGCCCGATAGCCCTTCCGCATGTCCGTCGTCACCCGTTTCGCGCCCAGCCCGACCGGTTATCTCCATATCGGCGGCGCCCGTACCGCGCTGTTTTCCTACGTCTACGCCAAGCGTTTCGGCGGCAAGTTCCTGCTGCGCATCGAGGATACCGACCGCGAGCGCAGCACGCAGGAAGCGGTGGACGCGATTTTCGAGGGCATGAAGTGGCTGGGCCTGCACTCGGATTTCGACGAGATCTACCAGACCAAGCGCTTCGACCGCTATGCCGAGGTGGTGCAGCAGATGCTGGCCGCCGGCACCGCCTACCACTGCTACGCCAGCAAGGAAGAGCTGGACCAGATGCGTGCCGAGCAGCAGGCGCGCAAGGAAAAGCCGCGCTATGACGGCCGCTGGCGCCCGGAGCCGGGCAAGACCCTGCCGCCGCCGCCCGCCGGCGTGAAGCCGGTGGTGCGTTTCAAGAATCCGCTGGACGGCCAGGTCGTGCTCAAGGACCTGATCAAGGGCGAGATCGTGTTCGACAACAAGGAACTCGACGACCTCATCATCGCCCGCGCCGACGGTGTGCCCACCTACAACTTCTGCGTGGTGGTGGACGACTGGGACATGGGCATCACCCACGTCATCCGCGGCGACGACCACGTCAACAACACGCCGCGCCAGATCAACATCCTGAAAGCGCTGGGCGCCACACCGCCGCAGTACGCGCACGTGTCGATGATTCTCGGCGCCGACGGCGCCAAGCTGTCCAAGCGTCACGGCGCGCTGGGCGTGATGGAGTACCGCGCCATGGGCTTCATGCCCGATGCGCTGCTCAACTACCTGATCCGCCTCGGCTGGAGCCACGGCGACCAGGAACTGTTCACGCGCGAGGAGATGTTCGAGAAGTTTGACTTCGATCACGTCTCCGCCTCGCCGGCGCGCTTCGACATGGAGAAGGCCTACTGGGTCAATCACCAGTATCTGAAGGTGACCGATCCGGCGATCATCGCGCCGGAGTTCGACTGGCACCTGCGCCGCATTGGCGCCGATCCGGCCCGTGGTCCGGACCTGAAGCTCGTCATTGAGCAGCAGCGCGAGCGTTGCCGCACGCTGGCGGAGATGGCGGAGAAGTCCGCGTTTCTCTACGGCGATCTCGCCGGCTACAACGACAAGGACGCCGCCAAGCACTTCACCGCCGAGTCCGCGGCGCTGCTCGACGAGCTGGCGCAGAAGCTGTCGGCGCTGCCGGAGTGGACCGCGCCGGCGCTGCACGAGGCGGTCAACGGCTTCGCCGAAGGCAAGGGCCTGGGCCTGGGCAAGATCGCGCAGCCGATCCGCGTCGCCGTGGTCGGCATGGCGGTGTCGCCGCCCATCGACCAGACGCTGTTCTTGCTGGGACGCGAGCGGACGCTCCAGCGGCTGACGGCCGCCGTGCAGCACATCCGCTCCAAATCCTGAAGCATTCCCGAGTCCTAACGCAGCAACAGAAATCCAAGAACATGGCTATTCAAATCACTTTCCCGGACGGCAACCAGAAATCCTTCGACGCGCCGCCGACGGGGCTCGCCATCGCCCAGGGCATCTCGCCGGGCCTGGCCAAGAAGGCGGCGGTCATCAAGGTCAACGGCGAGTTGTGGGACCTGACGCGCCCGATCGACCGCGACGCCACCATCGCCATCGTCACCCGCGATAAACCCGAGGCGCTGGAAGTGATCCGCCACGACGCCGCGCACGTGCTGGCGCAGGCGGTGCAGGAGCTGTTCCCGGGTACGCAGATCACCTTCGGCCCGGCCACCGACACCGGCTTCTACTACGACTTCGCGCGCAGCGAGCCGTTCACCGAGGGCGATCTCGAGGCCATCGAGAACAAAATGCGGGAGATCGTCAAGCGCGACCTGCCGATCACGCGCGAGGTGTGGGCGCACGATGCGGCTGTGAAGCACTTCGAGCAGGCCGGCGAGACCTTCAAGGCCGAGTGGATTCGCGACGGCATCAAGGCCGACGAGGAGCTGACCATCTACAAGCAGGGCCCGAACTGGCTCGACATGTGCCTGGGCCCGCACCTGCCGTCCACCGGCAAACTCGGCACCTCGTTCAAGCTGATCCGCGTGGGCGGCGTCTACTGGCGCGGCGATGCCAACAACGCGCAGCTGCAGCGCATCACTGGCGTCTGCTTCGCCAACGACGACGATCTCAAGGCCTACCTCCGGCAGGTCGAGGAGGCGGAGAAGCGCGATCACCGCAAGCTCGCCAAGCAGCTCGACCTGTTCCATCAGCAGGAGGAAGCGCCGGGCATGGTGTTCTGGCACCCCAAGGGCTGGGCGATCTGGCAGGCGGTGGAGCAGTACGTGCGCGGCGTCTACCGCAAGAGCGGCTACCAGGAAGTGCGCGGGCCGCAGATCATGGACGTGAGCCTGTGGAAGAAGTCCGGCCACTGGGACAACTACAAGGAGAACATGTTCTTCACCGAGTCCGAGAAGCGGACCTACGCGGTGAAGCCGATGAACTGCCCCGGCCACGTGCAGATCTTCAACTCGACCCTGCACAGCTACCGCGACCTGCCGATCCGCTACGCCGAGTTCGGCGGCTGCCACCGCAACGAGCCCTCGGGCGCGCTGCACGGCATCATGCGCGTGCGCGCGTTCACGCAGGACGACGGCCACATCTTCTGCACCGAGGAGCAGGTGGAGGCGGAAGTCACCGCCTTCCACCGGCAGGCGATGCAGGTCTATGCCGACTTCGGCTTCACCGATCTCGCGGTGAAGCTGGCGCTGCGACCCGACAAGCGCCTGGGCACCGACGAGGCCTGGGACAAGGCCGAGAGCGCGCTGCGCGCGGCGCTGCGTGCCGCCGGCGTGCAGTGGGAGGAACTGCCGGGCGAGGGCGCGTTCTACGGCCCGAAGATCGAGTACCACCTCAAGGACTCCATCGGCCGCAGCTGGCAGGTGGGCACCATCCAGTTCGACCCGATGATGCCGGAGCGTCTCGATGCCGAGTACGTCGACGAGAGCTCGCAGCGCAAGCGGCCGATCATGCTGCACCGGGCCATCGTCGGCTCGATGGAGCGCTTCATCGGCATCCTGATCGAGCACCACGCCGGCGCGCTGCCGTTCTGGCTGTCGCCGGTGCAGGTGGTGGTGGCGCCCATCGTCTCCGACGCCGACGGCTACGCGCAGGAGGTCACCGACACGCTCAAGGATGCCGGCTTCCGCGTCGAAGCCGACCTGCGCAACGAAAAGATCAACTACAAGATTCGCGAGCACGCGCTGCAGAAGATTCCGGTGATCGCCGTGGTCGGCCGCAAGGAGGCCGAGGAGAAGACGGTGACCCTGCGCTACCGCGGCGAGGAGCAGCAGCGCACGGTGACGCTGGCCGAGCTGCCGGCGCTGCTGCGCGCATGAGCGTGCTGCGTGCGCTGCTGCTGATGGCAGCGCTGACCTTCGCGGGCGGAGCGGCGGCGGATGGCGACGACGCGAAGCTGCCGTTCACCCTGCAGGGCGACTGGCGCCAGGGCGCGCTGCTGATCGGCCACACCGTGCCGGGCAACCAGGTCTGGTTCAATGGCCGCGCGCTCAGCGTGTCGCCGGACGGCGATTTCGTCTTTGGCCTCGACCGCGACGAGCCGGCGCAGGCGGAGTTGAAAGTGCAGTTGCCGGGCGCTGCGCCGCAGGTCTATCGCTACGCGGTGGAAAAGCGCCAGTACGAGATTCAGAACATCAACGGCCTGCCGCCGAAGATGGTCAATCCGCCGCCGGCGGTGCAGCAGCGGATCGCGAACGACCAGCGCCTGGCGCGCGAGGCGCGCCAGCACGACAGCCCGCGCCGCGATTTCCTGCAGCGCTTCATCTGGCCCTGCGCGGGGCCGATCTCCGGCGTCTACGGCAGCCAGCGCATCCTCAACGGCGAACCCAAGCAGCCGCACTACGGCGTCGACGTCGCGGTGCCGGTAGGGACGCCGGTGAGGGCGCCGGCCGGCGGCGTGATCAGTCTCGCGGAGAAGGATATGTATTTCACCGGCGGCACGCTGATGATCGATCACGGCCAGGGCGTGGCCTCGGCGTTCCTGCACCTGTCGAAACTGCTGGTGAAGGTGGGCGACGTCGTCCAGCAGGGGCAGGTGATCGCGCTCAGCGGCAAGACCGGCCGCGCCACCGGGCCGCATCTCGACTGGCGCATGAACTGGTTCGAGTCGCGCATCGACGCGCAGCAGCTTGCCGGCGCGATGACGGCAAAGCCCTGAGTTCCGCCGGTCAGCCTGGTGTTGACGTGCGGCGGCTGTCGGTGCGGGAGCGGTTCCGGGTGTCACGCCGGTGTGCGAGGATGAAGCCATGAGCATTCCGTCTGACCTGACGCCACGCAACCTCGACCGGCGCTTCCGCCTGTGGGTGGTGGCGGCCGTCACGGCGGCGATCTGGATCAACGCCGTGGTGCTGATGCCCTGGCCGCTGCTGGGCGGCCCGAACGTGGCGCTGCTGGTTCTGGGTGCGCTGACCGCGGCGGCGCAATGGCGCCTCGATACGACGGCCGATTACGGTTTCCTGGTCTTCACCTTTTTCACGGTGTCGGTGGCGTATCTGGCCGGCGGCGAATCCAACGCCATCCTGCTGTTCGAGTCCATCGCCCTGCTGGTGGCCACCGCCGGCCTGCTGGTGATGTCGATACCCGAGCGCCGCGTGCTCAAGGCTTTCGCGGTATTCGCCGTGTTCGTGTCCGGCTACATGATGGCGCGCTACGCCGAGCTGACGCTGGAGAACTCGCAGACCATCCAGGTGCTGTGGTTCTCGCTGGTGGCGCTGGCAGGCGTGCTGATGAAATCGATGCGCGAGCGGCGCTTGCAGGCGCGGCTCGATTATCTCGAAGCGATGGTGCTGCGCGATGCGCTGACCGGCCTGTACAACCAGCAGAGTGCCTACGAGCGCCTCGAGGCGCATTTCGTCGCGGCCAACGCGGCCGCCCAGCCGGTGGCGCTGGCGGTGATCGATCTCGATGGCTTCAAGCAGGTCAACGACACCCTGGGCCACGACGTCGGCAATCTCCTGCTGGGCGAGGTGGCGGCCTGCATTGCCCGCGACGCCGCCGGCGAACGCGACGTGGCGGCGCGCATCGGCGGCGACGAGTTCCTGGTGGGTTGGTACGGGCTGGGCGAGTCGGAGGCGGCGGCGCGTGCCGAGCGGCTGCGCCAGGACATCCGGCAGTTACGCGTTGCGCATGGTGCGCGCGAGCCGGTCATCGACGCCAGCATCGGCGTGGTGATCCGTGCACCCTCGTCGCCGGAACCGGTTGCCGCCTTCGTGCGCCGCGCCGATCAGGTCATGTACGCGGTCAAGCGCGAGCGGGCCTCCGCCAGCGCGCCCGCCTGAAGTGTTTTCCCGGTGCGCCGGGCGCTTGCGGTAGGTCACCCGCTCTCCAGCATTTCCCCAGGGAAATTGTGAATAATTATTTGATTATTATTAAATCGTTAATTAATTATTAACGAACCTTACGCCGCTGCGGCCGAGAGCGGGTGAGCCTTGGGGGTGGCCTGTTAGGCGATGAAGCACTCGCCATCGATGGCGCAACGATTCCCTGTTTGGCTGCGCCCGGCCCGGCCATCCCTGGCCGGGCGTTCGGCCGCGCCGCGAGAAGGTTTACTGGACCTCTCTGTTAGGCGATGGAGCCATCGCCATCCCTGGCGCAACGGCGCCCCAATGATCTATACCCTGCCGGGCCATCCCTGGCCCGGCGTTCGCACGCCATGCGAAGGTCCACCGGACCTTCGCAAGCTTTGGCGTGCTCACCCCGGTGGCCAGTGCAGTGATCGGCCGCCGAGAATATGCAAGTGCAGGTGAAACACCGACTGCCCCGCGCCGGCGCCGTTGTTGACGACCAGGCGGAAGGCGTCGCCGCAGCCGTTCTGCTCGGCGATTTTGGCGGCGGTGAGCATCAGGTGGCCGAGCAGCGCCTGGTCCTCGGCGGTGGCGTCGCACAGTCGCGGAATCGGCTTGCGCGGCACCAGCAGCACGTGCACCGGCGCACCGGGGTTGATGTCCTTGAACGCAACGCACTGCTCGTCTTCGTAAACGATGCTGGCGGGCAGGTCGCGGTCGATGATCTTCTCGAACAGGGTCTTGGGCATGCGGGCATCCGGCCGATGGCAATGGCCGAATGCTAACATTGCCCGGAGGACCATCGACCCACACCCATGCCGGAAACATCTCCAGCTCACCTGCCGCCGCTCGCGGTCTACCGCCGGTTGTTGCGCTACGCGGCGCCGCACTGGCGCGTCTTCATCGTCGCGGTGATCGGCATGGCGATGTGCGCCGCGGTCGACACGGGCTTCCTCGCGCTGATGAAGCCGCTGCTGGATGTCAGCTTCGTCAAGAAGGATCTCGCCTCGGCACGCTGGGCGCCGCTGATCATCATCGGCCTGTTCATCGCGCGCGGACTCGGCGGTTTCATGTCGGCCTACGGCATGGCCTGGATCGGCCGGCGCGTGGTCACCGATTTGCGCGGTGAGATTTTCAACCACCTGCTGAAGCTGCCGGTGCGCTTCTACGACCGCAGCACCTCCGGCCAGCTGATCGCGCGCCTGACCTACAACGTCGAACAGGTGGCCGAGGCCACCACCTCGTCGCTGACCGCGGTGATCCGCGAGGGCCTGACGCTGCTCGGCCTGCTGTGCTGGATGCTGTATCTCAACTGGCAGCTGAGCCTGTTCTGCTTCCTGCTGGGGCCGGTGATCGCCATGATCGTGCGCTACGTCAGCAAGCGCTTCCGCAAGATCAGCCAGCGCATCCAGGAATCGGTCGGCAGCGTCACGCAGGCGGCCGAGGAGAGCATCGGCGCGCAGCGCGTGGTCAAGGTCTATAACGGCCAGGACTACGAGTCGGCCGAGTTCAGGCGCATCAACGAGCACAACCGCTTTCTCGCGCTCAAGGTCACGGCGACCTCGGCCGGCAGCTCTTCCCTGATCATGTTCATCGCCGCGTTCGCGGTGGCGGCGATCATCTTCTACGCGACCAGCCCGACGATGCTGGCGACGATCTCGGCCGGCACCTTCGTGTCGTTCCTCGCCGCGATGCTGGGCCTGATGAATCCGATCAAGGCGCTGTCCGGGGTCAACGAGAAGATGCAGCGCGCGATCGTTGCCGGGCAGGACATTTTCGGCTTGCTCGCCGAGCCGGCCGAGCCGGCCGGCGGCACGCGCGCGCTGACCCGTGCCAGCGGCCGCATCGAGTTCCGCGACGTGCGCTTCCGCTACCGCGAGGATCTCGGCGAGGCGCTGCGCGGCGTCTCGGTGAAGATCGAGCCGGGCCAGACGGTGGCGTTCGTCGGCAAGTCCGGCAGCGGCAAATCGACGCTGCTGGCGTTGCTGCCGCGCTTCTACGATGCCGACAGCGGCAGCGTGCTGCTCGACGGCCACGATCTGCGCGAGTACCCGACCGCGCAGCTGCGCCGCCAGATCGCGCTGGTCGACCAGCAGGTGCGGTTGTTCAATGCCAGCATCGCCGAGAACATCGCCTACGGCCTGCCGGAGTTGCCGTCGCGCGAGAAGATCGTCGCCGCCGCCAAGGCCGCCTACGCATGGGACTTCATCGAGAAATTGCCGCAAGGGCTCGATACGCAGATCGGCCAGAACGGCGGCAATCTCTCCGGCGGCCAGCGCCAGCGCATCGCGATCGCGCGTGCATTGCTGAAGGACGCGCCGATTCTGATCCTCGACGAGGGCA
The DNA here is from genome assembly GCA_008012115.1 of Nevskiaceae bacterium. Taxonomy (GTDB): domain Bacteria; phylum Pseudomonadota; class Gammaproteobacteria; order Nevskiales; family Nevskiaceae; genus Stenotrophobium. The sequence continues at coordinate 188,837 of SSEB01000010.1, read as the reverse complement.
CCTCGGCGCTGGATACCGAGTCCGAGCGTTACATCCAGGCGGCGCTGGAGAAATTCTCGGTGGGCCGCACCACGCTGGTGATCGCGCACCGCCTTTCGACGGTGCAGCGCGCCGATTGCATCGTGGTGATGAACGATGGCGCAGTCGTCGAGTCCGGCCGTCACGACGAGCTGCTGGCCCGCAACGGCATCTACGCCGCGCTGTACCGCATGCAGTTCGAAGGCGATGCCGCTGCAAAGGTGGCTTGAGTCGCGCTGGTACTCGGGCCAGCCGCCGCCGTTCTGGCTGCGCCCGCTGGCCTGGCTCTACGGCGTCATCGCCCGCGGTCGCCGCGCACGCCTGACCGCGAAGGCGCAGCGCCTGCCGGTGCCGGTGATCGTGGTCGGCAACCTCAGCGTCGGCGGCACCGGCAAGACGCCGTTCACGGTCTGGCTGGTGCAGCGCCTGCGGGAGTGGGGCTACACGCCCGGTGTCATCAGCCGGGGCTATGGTGGCCATGCGCCGCAGTATCCGATGGCGGTGACCGCCGACAGCGATCCCGCGCACTGCGGCGACGAGCCGCTGCTGCTGGCGCGGCGCCTCGGGGTGCCGCTGGCGGTCGATCCCGACCGTGCCGCCGCCGGTCGCCTGCTCCTGCAACATGACCCGCAGATCGATGTGCTGGTCGCCGACGATGGCCTGCAGCACTACCGGCTGGCGCGCGACCTGGAAATTTGCGTCGTCGATGGCGCGCGCGGCCTGGGCAACGGTGCCCTGCTGCCGGCCGGGCCGCTGCGCGAGCCGCCGCAGCGCCTGCGCGAAATCCCGCTGTGCGTGGTCAACGGTGGCGGCTGGCGCGCCGCAGGCGTGGCCTGCAGCGACATGGCGCTGGCCATGGCGGAATACCGGCGCTTTGACGGCACACGCGCGGCCCTGGGCACGCTGGCCGGGCAACGCGTCCATGCTGTCGCCGGCATCGGCCATCCGCCGCGGTTCTTCGCGCAGTTGCGTGCGCAGGGCCTGACGGTGATCGAGCATCCGTTTCCCGACCATCACGCCTACGTCGCGGGCGATCTGGCCTTCGGCGACGATCTGCCGGTGCTGATGACCGAGAAGGACGCGGTGAAGTGCGCCGCCATTGCGCCGCCGCACTGGGCCTGGGTGCCGGTGGATGCCGTCATCGACGATGCCGGCATCGCGGCTGTGCGAAAATTGTGCGAACAACGTCTGAAGCCCCCGCATCATGGATAAACGCCTGCTCGACATCCTCGTCTGTCCCGTCACCAAGGCGCCGCTGGAGTGGCATGCCGAACGCCAGGAGCTGTGGTGCCGCGCCTCGCGCCTGGCTTATCCCGTGCGCGACGGCATCCCGGTGATGCTGGAGGAGGAGGCGCGCACGCTCAGCGACGAGGAACTGACAGGATGAATGCCGGCGCGTTCAAGGTGGTCATCCCCGCGCGCCTGGGCTCGACGCGCCTGCCGCGCAAGGTGCTGCGCCCGATCGAGGGCCGGCCGCTGGTGCGCTACGCCTGGGAGGCGGCGCAGCGCAGCGGCGCGCAGGAAGTGGTGATCGCCACCGATGATCGCGAGGTGCTCGACGCCTGCCGCGCCTTCGGCGCCGACGTGCGCATGACCTCGGCGACGCACAATTCCGGCACCGACCGCATCAACGAGATTGCGCAGCAGGCGGGCTGGCGCGCCGACAGCATCGTGGTCAATCTGCAGGGCGACGAGCCGCTGATGCCGCCGGCGCTGATCGCGGAGGCCGCGCGCCTGCTGGCGACGGACACTCAGGCGCAGATCGCGACGCTGTGCCACGCTATCCACAGCGTCGAGGACTGGCTCAATCCCAACGTCGTCAAGGTGGTGATGGACGACGCGCAGCGCGCCCTGTATTTCTCGCGCGCGCCGATACCGTGGAAGCGCACCGGCGCCACGCGCGACAACCCGCAGCTGCCGGCCGGACTCGCGTTCCGCCACATCGGTCTCTATGCCTATCGCGTGGAGGCGCTGGCGAGATTCTCGTCGCTGCCGCCGGCGGCGCTGGAGGATTGCGAGGCGCTGGAGCAGTTGCGCGCGCTGGCGGCGGGCCTGCGCATCCGCATGGGCATCACCGACAATCCGCCGCCGCGCGGCGTCGATACCGAGGAAGACTTCGCCGCCGTTGCTGCGCTGCTGCGCGGCGGCTGAGCGATTCCTGCGCCGGATTTGTCCGCTGAATGATCGGCGCAGCGGCCCACCCGCTGTTGCTCTTTTCCCTGGGGAAATTGTTTTTATTTATTTAATGAAAAATAATTAGATAAATATTTAATAACAAAATCAAAGCCGCCGCCCGCGAGAGCGGGTGCCGACACGATGCTGTCTGGCAGTGGAGGCGGGAGGCTGCCGGAGCACCCGACGTGTGAGGTTGAGTCGGCACCCCGCCGCACGCTCCCGCACCCGTTTCGCGACGCGAAAACACCGTGTCGCGTGCGGGTGCCGACACGGTGCCTGCATCGCAGTGGGTGCGGGAGGCGGCCGGAGCACGCGACGTATGAGGGTGGGTCGGCACCCTTCCGCACGCTCCCGCACCCGTTTTGCGACGCGAAAACGCCGTGTCGCGTGCGGGTGCCGACACGGTGCCTGCATCGCAGTGGGTGCGGGAGGCAGCCGGAGCACGCGACGTATGAGGGTGGGTCGGCACCCTTCCGCACGCTCCCGCACCCGTTTCGCGAGGCGAAAACACCGTGTCGCGTGCGGGTGGCGGCTTTTTCGTGACGGCGACCGCTTACTGGAGCGCTTCGATGTCCGGCGCGATTTTCTGGCGGCCGATCGAGACGTAGGTGAAGCCCATGCGCTGCATCAGCTCGGTGTCGTAGAGATTGCGGCCGTCGAAGATCACCGGCTGCTTGAGCAGCTTGGCGATACGCGCGAAGTTGGGGCTGCGGAACTGCTTCCATTCGGTGACGATGGCCAGCGCGTCGGCGCCATCGACGGCCTGCTCGGCGTTGTCGCAGAGCTTGAGGTCGGCGCGGTCACCGTAGGTCTTGTGGATCTCGTGCATCGCCACCGGGTCGTAGGCGCGCACGCTGGCGCCCGCGGCCCACAGCGCTTCCATCAGCACGCGGCTGGTGGCCTCGCGCACGTCGTCGGTCTTGGGCTTGAAGGCGAGGCCCCAGAGCGCGAAGGTCTTGCCCTTGAGCGCGCCGCCAAAGTGCGACTGCATGCGCGAGAACAGCACCGTCTTCTGGTGCTCGTTGACGTCCTCCACGGCCTGCAGGATGCGCGGCGTCACACCGACCTCGCGCGCCGTGTGCACCAGCGCCTTCACGTCCTTGGGGAAGCAGGAGCCGCCATAACCGCAGCCGGGATAGATGAAGTGGTAGCCGATGCGCGGATCGGAGCCGATGCCGACGCGTACCTGCTCGATGTCGGCGCCGACCTTCTCTGCGACGTTCGACAACTCGTTCATGAAGCTGATCTTGGTCGCCAGCAGGGCGTTGGCCGCGTACTTGGTCAGCTCCGAGGAGCGCACGTCCATCGCCAGCAGGCGGTCGTGGTTGTGATTGAACGGCTCGTAGAGCGCGCGCATCAGCTTCTCGGCCCGCGCGTTGTCGCAGCCGATGACGATGCGGTCCGGGCGCGTGAAGTCGGCGATGGCCGCGCCTTCCTTGAGGAATTCCGGGTTCGACACCACGTCGAACTCCACGGCGGCGCCACGCGCCTCCAGCGCCTTTTTCACCTCGGCGCGCACCTTGTCGCAGGTGCCGACCGGCACCGTCGACTTGGTGATCACCACGCGGTGTTCGGTCATGTGCTCGCCGATGGTCCGCGCCACCTGCAGCACGTACTTGAGGTCGGCCGAGCCATCCTCGCCCGGCGGCGTGCCGACGGCGATGAACTGGAACTGGCCGTGCTTGACGCCTTCGGCGGCGTCGGTGGTGAAGTGCAGGCGACCTTCGGCATGGTTGAGTTTCACCAGCTCGGCCAGACCCGGTTCGTAGAACGGGCACTCGCCGCGGCGCAGCGTCTCGACGCGCTTGGCGTCGACGTCGACGCAGACCACGTCATTGCCAGCGTCGGCGAAGCAGGTGGCGGTGACCAGTCCGACATAGCCGGAGCCGAAGATGGTGACTTCCATGAGCGGATCTCAGTGGGCGTTGGGCGTTTCCGAAGATGCCGGGGCCGCTTCCGGCTGCGTCTCGGCTTTCGGCGTGCTGGGCTTGATCTCCGGCACGATGTACTCGGCCGCCGGCGCCACGGCGCGGAACAGGGGCTGCTGCGGCTCCTCGTGACGTTCGATGCGCATCGACGGTGCGCTGCGAGCCGGCTCGGCCGGTTCTTCGCTGCGCGGTGCCGGCGCGCTCTCCACCGGTTGCGGCAGCGGCGCCGCCTCCGGCGCACGCGGCGCTTCCACCTCAGACTGGCTCGGCGTGACCGGACGGAACGCCAGCGCCGGTGTGCTCTCGGCGCCTTCGGCGGCCGGACGCGGGCTCTCGTCCGCGCCGGTCATGGCCTCGACCGCATCCGTGCCGCTGGCCACGGCCGCGCCTTCGCCACTGCGCTCACCATCGCGTCCGCGACCACGGCCGCGACGATTGCGACGTCCGCGCAGGCTACGGCCGCCGTTGCCGCTGCCATCGCGCTCGTCTCCGGCGCGTTCCGCGCTGGGCGCCGCGCCGGCGGTGGCGCCGGCCGCGTCGGTCACCTGCTGCTGGGGCTGCGGCGCGCGCTCCGGCTGCGGCCGGTCTTCGCGGCGCGGCTGCTGCTGTTGCGGGCGCTGGGCGTTCTGCTGGCGCTGGGCGTTGCGGTCCTGCTGCTGACCGTCGCGACGCTGCTGGTTTTGCGCGTTCTGCTGGCGCTGCTGCTGGCCGTCGCGGCGCTGTTCGTTGCGGCTGCCATCGCGGTTGTCGCGGCCGTCGCGACGCTCGTTGCGGTTGTCACGACCGTCGCGGCGCTGCTGGCCATCGCGGCCGTCGCGACGCTCGTTGCGGTTGCCGCGGCCGTCGCGGCGCTCGTCACGGCGGCCCTGCGGCTTGGGCGCGGGTAGGGCGGCGGCTTCCGGCCGCGGGCCGAAGCCCAGCCAGCGCAGGAAGCGCTGCCACAGGCCTTCCGTGGTCACCGGCTGCATCACCACGACCGGCGCGGGCGGCGTCGCTGCCGGCGCGATCACCGGTGCCGGCGTGGACGGCACGATCTGCTTCACCGCGGGTTCAGCCGCCGGCTTGGTTTGCGCGGCCGCGGCCGGGGTTTCTTCATGGGCTTGCGCGTCGAAGTCCTGTGCCAGCGTGTAGCTGACGCCGGCGTTGTTCTCCTGCTGCAGGTGATCGCCGCGCACGCGCTTGATCTCGTAATGCGGCGAGTGCAGCGAAGGGTTGGGAACCAGGGTGACGCTGACGCGGTTGCGGCTCTCGATGTCGCGCACCTGGGCGCGCTTCTCGTTGAGCAGGTAGGTGCCGACGTCGACCGGGATCTGCGCGATGACGCGCGCGGTGCGGTCCTTCATCGCCTCTTCCTCGATCAGACGCAGGATCGACAGCGCCATCGATTCCACCGAGCGGATCTGGCCGCGGCCGGAGCAGCGCGGGCAGGGGATCTGGGTGTGCTCGCCCAGGCTCGGACGCAGGCGCTGGCGCGACATCTCCAGCAGGCCGAAGCGCGACAGGCGACCCAGCTGGATGCGGGCGCGGTCGATCTCGGTGGCCTTCTCCAGGCGCTTCTCGACTTCGCGCTGGCTCTTCTGCGAGTTCATGTCGATGAAGTCGATCACCACCAGGCCGCCGAGGTCGCGCAGACGCAGCTGGCGGGCGATTTCGTCGGCTGCTTCCAGGTTGGTGTTGAGCGCGGTTTCCTCGATGTCGCGGCCGCCGGTGGCCTTGGCCGAGTTGATGTCGATCGAGGTCAGGGCTTCGGTGTGATCGATGACGATGCTGCCGCCGGAGGGCAGGCGCACCTGGCGCTCATGCGCCGACTCGATCTGGCTTTCGATCTGGAAGCGCGAGAACAGCGGGATTTCGTCGCTGTAGAGCTTGAGCCGCGGCAGGTGCTGCGGCATCACGTGCTCCATGTGCGCGCGCGCCTGCTCGTAGATTTCCGGGTTATCGATCATCACCTCGCCGATGTCCGGGCGCAGGTAGTCGCGCAGGGCGCGCAGGATGATGTTGTTCTCCTGGTAGATCAGGAACGGCGCCGGGCGTTCGCCCGAGGCTTTCTCGATCGCGGTCCAGATCTCGACCAGGTAGTTGGCGTCCCACTGCAGTTCCTCGGCGGTGCGGCCGACGCCATTGGAGCGCACGATCACGCCCATGCCGTCCGGCAGCTGCAGCTGCGCCAGGGCTTCCTTGGCCTCCTCGCGCTCCTCGCCCTCGGCGCGGCGCGAAATGCCGCCGGCGCGCGGGTTGTTGGGCATCAGCACCAGGTAACGGCCGGCCAGCGAGATGAAGGTGGTGAGGGCGGCACCCTTGTTGCCGCGCTCTTCCTTCTCGACCTGGACGATGATTTCGGTGCCTTCCTCGATCTGGTCACGCAGGTTGCCTGAGGTGCTCTTGAAATAGGAGCGGGCGATTTCCTTGACCGGCAGGAAGCCGTGGCGTTCGGCGCCGTACTCGATGAAGCAGGCTTCCAGCGAGGGCTCGACGCGGGTGATCTTGCCTTTGTAGATATTGGATTTTTTCTGCTCGCGGCTGGCGATCTCGATGTCGAGGTCGAACAGTTTCTGCCCATCGACGATGGCCACGCGCAGCTCTTCACGCTGCGTCGCGTTGATCAAAATGCGTTTCATGTAGTGTCTCGGTTGAGCGCTCAACCGTCCGGCGGGGGGATTGTTGTGGCGGCGCTGTGCGCGGCCTTTTTGATCGCCCGCCTGGCGGGAACGCTTGTTGTCAAAAGTCCGCCGCAGGGCGTCGGACGTAAAAATGTTGGTGCGATGGGGGCTGTTACAATGTTGCGCAGTTCCCGTCGCCTCAATTCCGTAACCGCAGAAGCGGTAACGGAAATCTCCGTCTGATTTACTCAGAGTGACATATTTTGACACAGAATCGCCAGCAAGTGCGCCATCACACCGTAACCGCTAAGGAAGCCGGTCAGCGCATCGACAATTTCCTGTTGAAACAGATGCCTGGCGTGCCCAAGTCGCATGTTTACCGGCTGCTGCGCTCGGGTCAGGTGCGGGTTGACGGCGGGCGCAGCAAGCCGGAGCGCAAACTGGTGCTGGGCGAGGAGGTCCGTATCCCTCCGGTGCGCATGGCCGAGAAGGGCGAGGCGGTGCGGCCGCCGGACAAGGTGCTGAACAAGCTGCGCGAGGCGGTGATTTACGAGGACGCCCATTACCTCGCGATCAACAAGCCGGCCGGGCTGGCGGCCCACGGCGGCAGTGGCGTGCCCTACGGTGTGATCGAGGCCGCGCGCGCCTGGAACAAGTACGATTTCATCGAGTTATGTCATCGCCTTGACCGTGACACCAGCGGCGTCCTGCTGCTGGCCAAGTCGCGCCCGGCCCTGCTGCGGGTGCAGAAGGCGCTCAAGGACGGCGGCACGGTGGAAAAGCGTTACTTCACCCTGCTGGTCGGCCGCTGGAAGGGCGAGGACCGCGACGTCGACTCCGCCCTGATCAGCAACCGGCTGGAGAGTGGCGAGCGCATGGTCGAGATCGACGACGACGGCAAGCCGGCCAAGTCGCGCTTCTCACCCAAGGCGCGCTACCGCGACTGCACGCTCTGCGAGGTGCAGATTTTCTCGGGCCGCACCCACCAGATCCGCGTTCACGCCCTGTCTCTGGGGCACCCGGTGGCCGGCGACACCAAATATGGCGACCGCGAGGAGCAGAAATTCCTCAAGTCGCTGGGCCTCAAGCGCATGTTCCTGCATTCCCATCTGCTGGCCCTGCCGGCCGACGGCGAGTTCCCCAAGCTGCTGCTCAGTGCGCCAATGGGGGATGAACTGCGCGATGTGCTCGACCAGCTCAACCGCCAGGGCCCGGTGGCGCCGACGCGCACGCGGCGCCGCTGAGGCGGCTGTGAAATATCAGTTGCCGATCTTCGATTGGGATGGGTGAAACGGATCAAGGCAACAGTCCGGTGGACTGTTGCCCCGCCGAACGCCCGGCCAAGGAGCGTTTGCCCTGGCGAGACGTGACTCGATGTTACGTCGAGTTGAGCAAACGCCGGGCCGGACGCAGCGCCACGGATGGCACGATGAGGTGAACTTGAAATATCAACTGCTCATCTTCGATTGGGATGGTACGTTAGCCGACTCCGCCGCGATGATTGTCGGCGCCATGCAGCGCGCCATCGTCGCGCTGAAGCTGCCGCCGCGCAGCGACGAGTCGATCCGTGAGCTGATCGGCCTGGGCCTCAGCGATGCGCTGGCGCGGCTCTACCCGGAGCTGGAACTGCCGCACCTCTACAGTCTCCTCAACAGCTATCGCGCGCAGTGGCTGTCGGAGGGGGCGGGCGAGGCGCCCTTGTTCGACGGCGCGCTGGACGCCATCCGCGAGTTGCATGGCGCCGGGCATCACATTGCCATTGCCACCGGCAAGAGCCGCAAGGGGCTGGATCGTTCGCTGCGCCATCATGTCGAACTGCGCCCGTTGGTGCTGACCAGCCGTACCGCCGATGAGACCGCATCCAAGCCTGATCCCTTGATGCTCAAGGAGTTGCTGGTGGAACTGGATGTTAAACCCGAGCAGGCGCTGATGATCGGCGACACCGAGTACGACATGGCGATGGCGCGTGCCATCGGCATGGATGGCCTGGGTGTGACCTGCGGTGTGCATGAGCCGGGACGCCTGCGCCAGGCCGGTGCTACGGCCTTGATCGAGCATGTGGGGCACCTGCCGCGCTGGCTCAACGGCTGAAACGGGCTGAAAACCGCCACCCGCTGTGATGGTCCGGGCCGGCTAATCTGTTATTTATTAATGAATAAATTTTAATTCGTTTAATATTTATAAACGAATACAGGGCTTGAAGAACTCCCAGCGGGTGGCTGATTTTGCAGGGGTTACGGCTCCGCCAACCCTCAGGGCAGCGCGCAGCTGGCCTGGGCCAGCAGGCGCCGCACCGCGATCAGCGGCAGCCCGATCAAGCCGGTCGGGTCATCGCTGCGGATGTGCTCGAACAAGGTGATGCCCAGGCCCTCGCACTTGAAGCTGCCGGCGCAGTCGAGCACGGCCTCCGCATCGAGATAGCGTTCAATCTCGGCCTTCTCCAGCACCCGGAACTGCACGGTGGTGAGGTCGAGGGCGCTGAACACCTGGTCGTCGCAGACCAGGGCCACGGCAGTGAGAAAATCGACGCGCCGGCCGGACAGGAAGCCGAGCTGTTCGGCCGCTCGCTCGCGGCTGCCCGGCTTACCCAGGATGCGGCCATCGGCCGTGGCGGCCTGGTCCGAGCCCAGCACCCAGCGGCCCGGGTGACGCTGCGCCAGGGCCTGCGCCTTGGCCAGGGCCAGGCGTCGGGTGAGAGCTTCCGCAGCCTCGCCGGGCAGCGGCGTCTCGTCGAGGTCGGGCGCGATGCCGGTGAACGGCAGTTGCAGACGCCGCAGCAGCTCCGCGCGGTAGCGCGAACTGGACGCCAGAATCAGGGGATATTGTGAGGAAATCGGCTTAAACATCACAAAATCTTTGACTTGAGAGGGGGCGAACTCTATCATTCGCGCCCCCTGAAACGGCGGCGCATGTCCATTCCGCAGACCATCCGCGTGTCCTCGGCGGTCAACCGCGAGGCGCATTACGTGGGCGAACTGCCCGTGAAGGCCTTGCCGCGCTTGCGCGAGGCGCTGGCCGGTGACGGGGGAAGCGTGCAGGCGGACCTGCTGGCGTGGAAGTCCTCGGGCTATCCGGCGTTGAGCGGCACCCTGCGTGCGACGCTGGACCTGGAATGCCGCCGTTGCGGCGCCGTGTTCGCGTACGCGCTGGCGCACAAGCTGGATTTGCGGCTGGTGTCCAGCGAGGAAGAGGAAGCGCGCCTGATCCGCGACTGCGAGCCTTACCAGGTGCAGGACGATGAGCTGGCGCTGCACGAGCTGATCGAGGACGAGACGCTGCTGGCGCTGCCGATGCTGCCCCGCTGCGAATCGTGCGAAAATGTGAGGAAGGAAGCGTCGGCAACGACGCCCGAAACCGAGATGCCGCGACGCGAGAATCCTTTCGCGGCGCTGAAGAAATTGAAGCTGTAGCAGTGTTGTCATGGGCTTGTCGGCCCGACGGAGTTAGAAAATGGCTGTCCAGAAATCCAAGAAGTCCCGCGCCAAGCGCGGCATGCGCCGCTCGCACGATGCGCTGACCCGCCCGGCGCTGTCCGTGGACGCGACCTCCGGCGAGACCCATCTGCGCCACCACGTGACCGCTGACGGCTACTACCGCGGCAAGAAGGTCATCGACAAGTCGGTTCCGGAAGCCGCGGGCGAGTAATCCGCGCGCCGGCGCCGCCAATGGTCGCACCGGTCGTTCTCTCCATCGACGCCATGAGCGGCGATCACGGTCACAGCGTGACCGTCGACGCCGCTCTTTTGGCGTTGCAGGAGCTGCCGGAGTTGCAGCTGATCCTGGTGGGCGACGCGTCCACCCTGAACGCCGAGCTCGTGCGCCACAAGCATCGCCCTGCCGGGCGCCTCGCGGTTCAGCACGCCAGCGAAATCGTCGAGATGCACGAGCTGCCGTCCAAGGCGCTGCGCAACAAGAAAGATTCCTCGATGCGGGTGGCCATCAACCTGGTCAAGGATGGCCGTGCCCAGGCGGCGGTGTCCGCCGGCAACACCGGCGCGCTGATGGCCACCGCGCGCTTCGTGCTCAAGACCCTGCCGGGCATCGATCGCCCGGCCATCGTCTCCGCCATCCCCTCGATCAATGGCCACGTCCACATGCTGGACCTGGGCGCCAACGCGGAATGCGACGCTCAGCAGCTGCTGCAGTTTGCGGTGATGGGCTCGGCCATCGTCAACGCCGTGCACGGCATCGAGCGGCCGACGGTGGCGCTGCTCAACATCGGCGAGGAAGAGATCAAGGGCAACGACGCGATCAAGGCCGCGGCCGCGCTGCTCGCCACCTCCGGGCTCAACTACATCGGTTTCGTCGAAGGCGACGGCATCTTCCTCAAGGACGTGGACGTGGTGGTCTGCGACGGCTTTGTCGGCAACATCGCGCTCAAGACCGGCGAGGGCGTGGCCAAGATGATGAAGCAGTTCATGCAGGAAGAATTCACCCGCAGCATCTTCACCAAGGCGGCTGCGGCGATGGCGATGCCGGCGCTCAAGGCGCTGGGCAAGCGCATGGACCCGCGCCACTACAACGGCGCCAGCTTCGCCGGTCTCAACGGCATCGTCATCAAGTCGCACGGCAGCGCCGACGCCATCGCCTTCGCCAATGCCATCCGCGTGGCAGTGCGCGAGGTCAAGCAGGACGTGCCCAAGCGGATCACCAGCCTGCTCGCCGCCACGCTGGGCGCGCCGGAGCCGGCGCTGGAAACAACAGCGCCCTAGTTTTCGCTTGGACGGCGGGGTCGCAGCCGCTACAATTTGCGGTGTTGTCCCGGGCCCGCCGCGTGCGGGTTTCTTTCTTTCCAGCCGCGAGAGTGCCATGTCCACTGTCTCACGCCAGACCTTCGACGAGGTGATGGTTCCCAACTACCAGCCTGCCGCGATCATTCCGGTGCGCGGTGAGGGCTCGCGACTGTGGGATCAGCAGGGCCGCGACTACGTGGACTTTGCCGGCGGCATCGCGGTGACGGTGCTCGGCCATGCCCACCCCAAGCTGATCGCGGCGCTGACCGCACAGGCCGGCAAGCTCTGGCACGTCTCCAACGTGATGACCAATGAGCCGGCGCTGCGCCTGGCGCAGAAGCTGACCGCGGCGACCTTTGCCGAGCGCGTGTTCTTCTGCAACAGCGGCGCCGAAGCCAATGAGGCGGCGTTCAAGCTGGCGCGGCGCTGGGGCAACCTGCAGGCCGAGGGCAAGAACGAGATCATCTCGTTCCACAACGCTTTCCATGGCCGCACGCTGTTCACCGTGACCGTGGGCGGCACGCCCAAGTATTCGCAGGGCTTCGAGCCGCTGCCGGGCAACGTCACGCATCTGCCGTTCAACGATCTGGCCGCACTGGAGCGGGCGATCTCCGCCAAGACCTGTGCGGTGGTGATGGAACCGGTGCAGGGCGAGGGCGGCGTGATGCCGGCCACGCCGGAATTTGCGCGCGGCGTGCGCGAACTGTGCAACCGCCACAATGCGCTGCTGATCTACGACGAGGTGCAGAGCGGCAACGGCCGTAGCGGCGATCTGTATGCCTACATGGGCTATGGCGTGACGCCGGACATCCTGACCACGGCCAAGGGCCTCGGCGGCGGCTTTCCGATCGGTGCCATGCTGACCACCGCGAAGTACGCCGAGACGCTGGCTTTCGGCACGCACGGCTCCACTTATGGCGGCAACCCGCTGGCCTGCGCGGTGGCGGAGGCCGCCCTCGACGAGGTCAGCCGGCCGGAGTTGTTGGCCAACGCCAAGGCGCGCGGCACGCAGTTGCGTGACGGGCTCGACGCCATCGGCCGGCGCTACGGCATCTTCGCGCCCTCGCGCGGCCGCGGTCTGCTGGTGGGCGCGCCGGTGTCGGACGCCTGGAAGGGCAAGGCCAAGGACATCGTCAATGCCGCCCTGAAGCAGGGCCTGTGGTGCCTAGTGGCGGGGCCGGACGTGCTGCGCTTCGCGCCGGCGATCAACATCACCGAAGCGGATATCGCCGAAGGGCTCAAGCGTCTCGACGCCGCCTGCGCGGCGCTGACCGCGCCGTCGAAAGCCGCCAACGCCTGAGCGATGGCTCTGCAGCCCTCCATGCCGGTGCATGGAGGGCTTTTTTGTGCCTGCCTGCCGCCACCCGCTGTCGTCCGGATCGCCGCCGGTTTCGTTATAATTAATTGATAAAATTATAAATCAATAAACAAAATAAAACGACTTTGCCGGCTGCCGGAGCCCGAGCGGGTGGCGCCGGAGCGCGTCGTCGTCACCCTGGCCGACGCCACCTGCCAGCGGCATCGGTCAGTGGGCGATGGTGAACAGGGTCTGCTCGCCGCGGAATTCGAAGACCACGCCGTCCGGCACGATCTGCACGATGCGCAGGCCCGCCTGCGGCGCGTCACCTTCGTTGTAGCGGTGACCACCCATCATCACGAAGCGCTTGGCGGCATTGGCGTCGTAGACGTGGACGTCGAGGCTGATGTCGGGAAACGCGGTGCGATAGTCCGCCGGCATGTCTTTGAGCTTGGGCGCCTGTGGCGGCGGCGCAGCCTGCAGCTGCACGCGCTCGACTTCGGTGGTCGCCGGCGGACTGGGCGGGGCGGCCTGCGCAGACTCGGCGGCATCGCTGGAGGCGACGGATCCCGATGTCTGCGATATCGGCGCGGCCGCCGGTTCCGGGTCGCGATGCACGACCATCGCGCTGAGCGCCGCCGCCTCGTCGGCCGTGGCGCTGTCCTCGGTGCCGGCGACGACCTCATCGAGCGTGGCGGGATTCTGCTGCTGCAGGGTCATCGCGGTGTCGTCCGCGGCGTCATTGGCGGCCGCTGCTGCGGGCGGCGCGGCGAGGGTGGTCGCTGGAGCTGGTGCGGCGGCCCGCGCCGCCGCATCGCGACGGTCGCGTGCCGAGGTGATGAGCACGGCGGCGGCCAGCAGCAGGCAGAGCAGTCCCAGCAGCAGCGGCCGGTAGCGGACCAGCTGCTCCACCGGGGCTGGTGCCGTGGGCCATGCGGCGGGTGGCGTGTCACCGCGCGTCCGCTCACGCTCGGCCTTGCGCAGCGCATCGAGGATGTAGCTCACGGCGACGCTCCGGAAAGCGTGGGCGTGCCGGCGCGCTCGTTGCCCAGGGCGATCAGGGTGTGCGTGCGCACCACGCCGGAGGCCTCGAGGCCGTGCTGCTTCTGGAAGCGCAGCACCTGGTCACGCAGTCCCGCGTCGTAGAAGCCGTACAGCGGTTGGGGCGGCGGCTGTCCGTCAAGCTGGGCGAGGCGTCGGCGCAGCCACAGCACGGACGCGCCGCGGCTGTCTGGGCCGATGGCGTTGTCGTCGACGTCGCGCTGCCAGAGCAACAGGTATTCGCCGGTCCAGAGGCGGTCGAGCTCCTCGAGCGGATAGCGCTGCGGCCCCATGGCGGTGTCGAGCGTCGCGTAGTTGGTATCCAGCGAGCGCAGCAGCACGTGGTGCATTGCCGAGTCGGTGGACTGCAGCGTCAGGATCGCCGGGCGATTGTAGGTTCCGAGATCCGTCCACTTGCCGCTGTCCTTGAAGCACTCCAGACGCTTGCGCTTGAGCACGGCGCAGACGTTGTCGCTGGGCGCCATGCGGAAATCCGGAGCCCACAGCTTGACGAGTCGCGACATCACCACCGGCAGCGGCTGGGTTAGGTGGAGCAGTTGCGGCGTGTCGGGGCTGGCGGGTGGCGTGGGTGGGGCCAGCAGGGGCTTGACCACCGCGGGGACCTCGGCCGCCGCCGGTGCCGGCGGCAGGTGGTCCATGACGACCTGGTAGATGAGGGTGCCGGCCAGCACCACTGCGAGCGGCGCGAAAACGAGTTCCAGCCTGCTCAGCGCATCGACGAAGCGCAGGGCGCGCGGCTTTGCCGCTGCCATGCTCGTCGATTCCCGTGCCGCGGTGGCGACCATTTCCGCGGTGATGCCGTGATGGCCGCTGCCGTAGGCGCCCAGCAGGGCACGGTCGCAGATGATGTTGATGAGGCGGGGCACGCCGCCGGATTGGCGGTGGATTTCGCGCAGCGCCCCGTCGTCGAACAGTCCGGTCGACCCGCCCGCGACGCGCAGGCGATGACGGACGTATTCGGCGGTCTCCGCCGCGCTCAGCGGCGTGAGGTGGTAGCGCGCAGTGACCCGCTGCGCGAGCTGGCGCAAATCGGGTCGCGCCAGCAGGTCGTTCAACTCGGGTTGGCCGACCAGCATGATGCGCAGCAGTTTTTCCTTGTGCGTTTCGAGATTGGTCAGCAGGCGCACCTGTTCCAAGACCGCAGGCTGCAGGTTCTGCGCCTCATCGATGATCAGCACGGTGCGGCGTCCGGAGGCGTGCGCTTTCAGCAGATGCTCGTTGAGCGCATCGACCAGCATCTTCAACGTCAGCCCGCGCTTGGGATACTTGACGCCGAGTTCGTCGCAGACCGTCTGTACGAATTCCTGTTCGCCCTGGCGAGGGTTGTGGATCATGGCGACATCGACATCCGCCAGCTTCTGCTCTAGCAGCGTGCGGACTACCGTGGTCTTGCCGGTGCCGACCTCGCCGGTGAGCTGCACGAACCCGCCGTACTGCCCGGTGCCGTACAGCAGGTGTCCCAGCGCCTCCTGGTGGCGCGTCGACATGTAGAGGTAGGCCGGGTCCGGGCTGATGGTGAAGGGCATCTCCCGGAGCTGGAAGTATTGGGCGTACACGGTGATCGGTGGAAAGCAGAGGCCTGGGAGTATAGCGGCGCTTTCACCAGGGTCGCAGCATGTCGACGTGCCAGATGCCGTCCTCGAGGTACGGCGCGCTGATGGTTTCGAAGCCCAGGCCGGCGTAAAACGCTTCGAGATGCTGCTGGCCCGACAGGAAGACCGCCTGCCCGGGGAATCGTTCTGTGCATCGCTGCAATCCCAGCCGGATCGCCGTGCGCGCCAGCCCGTGGCGTCGCGCCTCCGCGGCGACCACCAGCCGTCCCAGCGCGGGCTGCGGCGCCTTCACGGCCGGCGGCACCAGGCGCAGGTAGGCCAGCAGGCGACCGTCGGCATCGCAGCCGCAAAGGTGCTCGCATTGCGGATCGACGCCGTCCATGTCCGGGAACACGCAGTTTTGCTCGACCACGAAGATGTCGCTGCGCAGGCGCAGGAATCCGTACAGCGTGTCCGGCGTCAGCGTGGACCAGGCATGCCACGTCCAGATCGTCGCTTCAGCGTTGGAAGTCATAGAGGCTGCCCAGGTTGAGGATGCCGGTGAGGCGATCAAGCGCAGTGCGCGATTCGTCGAGCAGCAGCGGATCGGCCAGGTCGTCGAAGCACAGCCGGTCGCGGTAGTGGCGTTTGATCCAGGCTTCGAGTTCGGCGTAGCGCGCCTCATCGATCCAGATGCGTGGATGGACCGCGGCGCGCTCGACCTCGGTGAGCACCACGCGCAGGCGCAGGCAGGCGGGGCCACCGCCATTGTCCATCGACTGGCGCAGGTCGACCACGTCGACGGCGGTGATGGGATTGGCGGGGTCGGCCAGCAGCTCCTGCATCGTGGCCCAGGCCCCTGCATGTTCGCGGCACTCCTGCGCCACGATCAGGCGCATGCCGCCACCCGGCGGGCAGACCAGCTGGCTGTTGAACAGGTAGGTGGTCACGGCCTCCTCGAGACTGAGCCGGCCTGCCGCGATCTCGATGAATACGGGGCGCCGTGTCCCGTCGAAGTGGGTGCAGATCCATGCGCGCATGGCGGCGGCATCAAGAAATGCCTGCTCGTGGTACAGCAGCACCTCGCGATTGCCGACGGCGACCACGTCGTTGTGGAATGCGCCGGCGTTGATCGCCGCCGGATTCTGCTGGAAATGCTGCACGCGGCGGGCGTCCAGCCCATGCTGGCGCGCGATGGTTTCACCGGCAGCGCGGTGCTGACGCGCGGGATAACGCAGGGACTGCGGTGCAGCGCCCCCCTCGCTGCCGTACACAAACAGTTCCAGGCCGGGTGCTCCGTAGTCGCTGCACAGCCGCGTATGGTTGGCGGCGCCCTCGTCCGCGGTGCCGGTCTCCGCAGGCAGGGGTGCGTGATGGGCAAAGTATCCGGGGTCGGCGAACACCGCCTGCAGCGACCGTGCCGTGCCCGTTGCCTCCAGTGAGCGGTGCCGGTGGCTGCAGAGATTCGCTGGCGTGAAATGGACACGGCCGTCGGCGGTATCGGCACTCGGCGACACCGTCGCGGCATTGGCAGTCCACATGCTGGACGCGGAACTGACGTTGGCCAGCCAGTCCGGTGCCTCGCGGTGCGCCTTGCGCAGGATGTCGGCATCGCGGCCTGAGTACCCCAGACGCCGCAACGTCGGCAGATGCGGCCGCTCCTGCGGCGGCAACACGCCCTGTGGCAGGCCCATCTTGGCCAGCAGGCGCATCTTCGCAAGCCCCTGCAGGGCCGCCGCGCGCGGGTTGGAGACACGCGCGGCGTTGCGCGCAGAGGCGAGATTGCCGGCGGCGAGGCCAGCGTAGTTGTGGGTCGGCCCGACGAGGCCGTCGAAATTGGCTTCGAGGGCAGACATACCGTGATCCAGATGCCGGGGGCTGAACGCCCACCGGACTTGGTGGCTACAATGCAGCCAATGTAATGTAAAACATCGCGCGTGTTTCTAGCGTAAAGGTCATGCGTCAGGAGATCAGCAATGCACCTCTCGAATCAGCGTCAGTTCCAGCAGGGGTTCACCCTGGTCGAATTGATCATTGCGATGGCGATCATCGCCCTTCTGGCCCGCATCGCCATTCCGGCCTACATGGAGAGCGTCAATCGCGGCAAACGCGCACAGGCGCAGGTGGCGGTGACGGGATTGGCGCAATCGTTCGAGCGATATTTCTCGAATTGCAACAGCTATAACAGCAGCACTTGCGTGCTCGGCGCCTCGATCAATGCAAGCAATGCGCCGACGATTTATCCGCCCAGCGTGCCGTCAACCGGCACCGCGTTCTACACGCTGACCGTGAATATCCCGGCGGGCGGGGCGAGCTATACGATCAGCGCCGCACCGGTGGCCGGCGGCTCGATGGCCAACGACAAATGCGGCACTTTCACCCTGGCCTCGGATGGCACCAAGAACATCACGGGGCAAGCCGCGGGCGTCGCCATCACCGACTGCTGGAAATAAGGCCTGCTGACCGCGGAGCGACCCTTGAGCGAACGCACCCACTACGGCGCCTGCAATCTCTGCGAGGCGATTTGCGGACTTGAATTCCGTGTCCGCGACACGCAGATCCTCTCCATCCGTGGCGATGATGCCGATCCGCTTTCACGCGGTCACATCTGCCCCAAGGCGGTCGCACTCAAGGACATTTACGAGGACCCGGACCGCCTTCGCCGGCCGCTGCGCCGTGTCGGCCAGCACTGGGAGGAGATGGGCTGGGATGCGGCGTATGACTACGTCGCGGAAAACCTGTTGAGGATTCACCGCGCCCACGGTGCCAACAGCATCGCGGCGTATCTCGGCAATCCCAGCGTGCACAACTACGGGGTGATGACCTCGGCTTCCTCGTTCCTGGGGCCGTTGAAAACGCGCAGCCGCTACTCGGCGACCTCGGTGGACCAGTTGCCGCACCAGCTGGTGGCGATGTGGATGTACGGGCACCAGCTGCTGGTGCCGATCACGGACATCGACCGCACCCGTTATTTCCTGGTGCTGGGCGCCAATCCGATGGCCTCCAACGGCAGCCTGATGACCGTGCCTGATTTCCGCGACCGGCTGAAGGCTCTGCAGGCTCGGGGCGGAAAGATGGTGGTGCTGGACCCGCGTCGCAGCGAGACGGCGCAGGTCGCCGACGAGCATCTGTTCATCCGGCCAGGCGGCGACGCGGCCTTCCTGCTGGCCCTGCTCAAGACCCTGCTCGACGAGGGGCTGGCCCGCCCGGGACGCCTGGCCGAGTTCACCGACGGCCTCGTCGCCGCAACCCAGGCGGTGCAGGCACTCGATTTCGCGGCGCTGTCCGCTGACTGCGGGATCGATCCGCCGACCATCCGTCGCATCGCGCGCGAATTCGCGCAGGCCGAGGGCGCCGCCTGCTACGGCCGCATGGGCGTGTCCACGCAACGGCGTGGCACCCTGTGCCAGTGGGTGATCCAGTTGATCAACCTGAGCACCGGCAACCTCGATCGCGAGGGCGGTCTGCTGTTCCCGCAGCCGGCGCTGGACCTGGTGCAGAACCCGGCCAGCAAGCCGGGACATTTCGCGCAGTGGCGCAGTCGCGTGCGCGGCCTGCCCGAGTTCGGCGGCGAACTGCCGGTGGCGGCCCTGGCCGAAGAAATCGAGACGCCTGGCGAGGGGCAGGTCCGGGCGCTGGTCACCATCGCCGGCAACCCGGTGCTGTCGACGCCCAACGGGCGCCGCCTCGACCGTGCGCTGGCGTCGCTGGACTTCATGGTCAGCGTCGATCTTTATCTCAACGAAACCACGCGCCATGCGCACGTCATCCTGCCGCCGACCTGCGCGCTGGAGCACGATCACTATGACCTGATCTTTCATCATTTCGCCGTGCGCAACACCACCCGCTACAACACGCCGCTGTTCGAGCGGCCGGACGATGCGCGCCACGACTGGCAAATCTTTGCCGCCCTGGGGCAGCGCATCGCCACTGGTCTGGGGCAGCCTTCGCGGCCAGCGCCGCGTCCGGACCAGATTCTCGACATGGGTCTGCGCATCGGTCCGCACAAGCTGACGTTGCAGCAGTTGCGCGAGCAGCCGCATGGCGTCGATCTCGGCGCCCTGCGGCCGTCATTGCCGCAGCGCCTGTTTCATGCCATTCGCCGCATCCAGGCGGCACCGCCGGAGATGCTGGCGGAACTCGCCGCGTTCGCCCAGAGCCTGCAAACCCCGGTGCCGGTGACGGCTGAGCTGCGCCTGATCGGGCGTCGCCATGTCCGCAGCAACAACTCCTGGATGCACAACTCCCGCCGCCTAGTGAAAGGCGAGCCGCGCCACCAGCTGCTGATGAATCCCGGCGATCTGAGCCGTCGCGGCCTCGCCGATGGCGAGCGGGTGCGCGTCAGTTCCCGCGTTGGCGAAGTGCTGGTCGAGGTCAAGGCCAGCGACGAGATGATGCCGGGCGTGGTGAGCCTGCCGCATGGCTGGGGGCATGATCGCGCCGGCATCCGTCTCGGCATCGCCGCGGCGCACCCCGGTGCCAGCAACAATGACCTGACCGACGAAACCGATCTCGATGTCTCCGGCAACGCGGCGCTCAACGGCGTGCCGGTGACGGTGGAGCGCGCGGCGGCCTGAGTCGAGGGTGCTGGGGCTGTCTGCACGGCGTCCGTCAAGGCGTCAGCGCGAGGCTCCATGCGCTGGCGAGGCGCGGATACAAAAAAGGCTTGCGCCGGGGCAAGCCTTGCTTGTTGCTGGTGCCGAGAACAGGAATCGAACCTGCGACCTACTGATTACGAATCAGTCGCTCTACCGACTGAGCTATCCCGGCGCGGGCGCGGATTATAGAGGCTCGCCTGTCTCAGGGACAATGTTTTCACCTGCGCAGGTATAATCCGCGCCGCACGGAGAGGTGGCAGAGTGGTCTATTGCGGCGGTCTTGAAAACCGCTGAATCGAAAGGTTCCGGGGGTTCGAATCCCTCCCTCTCCGCCAATTTTCTGCTGCAAGCGCGTGTTTCATCGCCTAAAATCCGCGCCTTGGCAGTTTTTCCAACTATCCGGCCCTGACCGACGACCTGCGGAGTTTTTTTGTCATGAACGAGAAAGTACTCAACGAGACCGCGCGTGCCATGGTGGCTGCGGGCAAGGGCCTGCTGGCCGCCGACGAGAGCACCGGCACCATCGAAAAGCGCTTCAAGAGCATCAATGTCGAGAACACCGAGGCCAACCGCCAGGCCTACCGCGACATGCTGTTCACCACGCCGGGTTTCGAGCAGCACACCAGCGGTGTGATCCTGTTCGAGGAAACGCTGTTCCAGAAGGGCCTGGACGGCACGCCGTTCCCCAAGCTGCTGGAGTCCAAGGGCGTGATCCCGGGCATCAAGGTCGACAAGGGTGCCAAGCCCCTGGTCGGCGGCGCCAAGGATGAAACCATCACCGAGGGCCTCGACGGCCTGCGCGAGCGCCTGGTGAAGTACCGCGAGGCCGGTGCCCGCTTTGCCAAGTGGCGCGCGGTCATTGCCATCGGCGACGGCGCGCCGACCTACAACGCGATCCAGACCAACGCCCATGCGCTGGCCCGTTACGCGGCGCTGTGCCAGGAAGCCGGCATCGTGCCCATCGTCGAGCCGGAAGTGCTGATGGACGGCGACAACACCCTCGAGACCTGCGAGCAGGTCACCAGCTGGATGCTGCAGGAAACCTTCAGCCAGCTGTACTTCCAGAAGGTGCTGCTGGAGGGCATCGTGCTCAAGCCCAACATGATCGTGCCGGGCAAGAAGTGCCCGACGCAGGCGGATCACAAGACCGTGGCCGCGGCGACGCTGCGCGTGCTCAAGCGCCACGTGCCGGCCGCGGTGCCGGGCATCGCCTTCCTCTCGGGCGGCCAGTCGGACGTCGACGCCACTGCGCATCTCGACGAGATGAACAAGGCCGGCAACCTGCCTTGGAAGCTCACCTTCTCCTACGGCCGCGCCTTGCAGGCCGCTGCGCTCAAGGCCTGGGCCGGCAAGAATGTCGACGCCGGCAAGAAGGCGCACCTGCACCGCGCCAAGATGAACGGCCTGGCGGCGCTGGGCCAGTGGAACGCGGGTCTGGAAAAGGCCGCCTGATTCCACATTGCTGGTAAAACCGCTCGCGTGCCCCGTGCCGCGAGCGGTTTTTTTTATGGGCGTCGCCGATGGCCTCGCGGTTGCGCGTGGCAAGATAGGCGCCATTGCGAATGCGAGGAGAAGACCAACATGACCGAACTGGCAGGCAAAGTCGTCTGGATCACCGGCGCGTCCGGCGGCATCGGCGAGGCGCTGGCGCTGACCGCGTCCGAGCAGGGTGCGCGGCTGATCCTGAGCGCGCGGCGTGCGGACGAGCTGGAGCGCGTGCGCCTGCGCTGCGCCGATCCCGCCAAGGTCGCGGTGCTGCCGTTCGATCTGCTGAACTTTGATGCCGGCAGGATTGCGTCGCAGGCGGAAAAATTCTTCGGGCTGGTCGACGTGCTGGTCAACAACGCCGGCGCCAGCCAGCGCAGCCTGGCGGTGGATACCGACATGGCGGTCTACCGTCGCTTGATGGAGCTGGATTACTTCGCGCCGGTGGCGCTGACCGGTGCCGTGTTGCCGGGCATGGCGGCGCGCAAGTCCGGCCACGTGGTGATGGTCAGCAGCGTCGCCGGCAAGTTCGGTGCGCCGCTGCGCACCGGCTACTGCGCCGCCAAGCACGCGCTCAACGGCTACACCGAGGCGGCACGGGCGGAGTTGTGGCGCGACGGCGTGCGGTTCACCACGGTCTGCCCAGGATTTGTGCGCACGCAGATTTCGGTCAATGCGCTGTCCGGCGATGGCGGCGCCCACGGCAAGATGGATGAGGCCCAGGCCAAGGGCATGGACCCGCGGCTGTGCGCCGAGAAAATCTGGAGCGCGGTGGCGTCGGACCGCGAGGAAGTGCTGATCGGACTGGAGGCGCAGCTCGTGCACCTCAAGCGCTTCGCGCCGAGCCTGTTCTCGCAGGTCATCAAGCGCGCCAAGGTCACCTGAGGCTGGAAAATCCGCCACCCGCTATCAGGGATTTCTTTGAAGAAATCGTGATATTTTATTTACTGATTTTAAATTGTATAAATAAAATATAACATTTTACCTGGGTAAACGGTCGACAGCGGGTGGCGTCCCAGGGCCTCGTTCAATGGGCCGCCAGCAGCTCCAGCACGCGCTTTTCCGCCCAGCTGCTCATGCGCAGGTTTTCGATGAAGCCGCAGTGGCCGCCGCGCGCCGTGGCCAGGTAGGCGCGCACCGCGCCGCGCGCTTCCAGGCCCGCGAAATCCGCGAAGGGAATCACCGAATCGTCCTGTGCGGTGATCACCGCCACCGGCGCGGGCGATGCCATCAGCATCTGCGGCGTCAGCGTGTAGGCGGCGAAGTAGCGGTCCATGTCGCCGTACTCGGTGAAGCGCTCGGCAAAGTGGCGCGTGGTTTCCCACAGGCTGTCGGTGCGCTCGAAGACGCTGAAGTCGTAGTCCGGCCACGCCGCCTTCTTCGCCCGCAGGGTCTTGCGCCACTTGTCGAGGAAGTAGGCGCGGAACAGCCCTGGGCCGTGATCGATGGCGCGGATGGTGGCGGCGGGATTGATCGCCGGCGAGATGCCGATGGTCAGCCGTGGTGTGACGCCCTGCGCCGGTCCGCGCAGCGCCACGCGCAGGGCGAAGTTGCCGCCAAGTGAGAAGCCGATGACGTAGAGCGGCTGCGTCGTGTCCAGCGCCTGGATGGCCCGCATGGCACCCAGCACTTCATCGAAGCGCGCAGAGTGGAACATCTCTCGGTTGAGCGCGTGGGTGCCGCCGTGATCGCGCAGGTTGAGACGGAAGATGTTGTAGCCGGCCTGGTAGAGCACGCAGGCCATCGAGTACAGGTAGACGGATTCGTGCGAGCCTTCCCAGCCGTGGATCAATACGGCCAGCCCGCGCGGCGCGGTGCCTTCGGGCTGGCGCGAGTGCAGGCCGGTGAGCCGCACGCCGTCGCCGCAGTCGAGCACGTGGGCCTGCTGGACAGCCTCCATGCGGCTGCCGCGCTTGAGCCAGAGCCGGCGGCGTGGACTCTTGGTGGCGAGGATCGACTGGATCTGCGCGTGGCGGATCAGCCAGGACGGCGCGAAGCCGTCGCCGGGCTCCGGCGCGCCGTCTTTTTTCACAGCAGACGCTCCAGCACACCTTCGTAGATCGCCGAGAGGCGGTCGAGATCCTCCACCTTCACGTGCTCGTTGAGCTTGTGGATGCTGTCGTTGATCGGTCCGATCTCGACCACCTCCGCGCCCCAGGGCGCGATGAAGCGGGCGTCGGAGGTGCCGCCGCCGGTGAACAGTTCCGGCTTCAGGCCGGTGACGCTGCCGATGGCGGTTTGCGCCGCATCGATCAGCCGGCCCGGTCGCGTCAGGAAGGGTTCGCCGGTGTGCCACCACTGTGCCTCGTAGCGCGGACAGTGGCGATCGAGCACGGCGGTGACGCGCGCCTTGATCGCGTCGGCGGTCAGCTCGGTGCAGTAGCGGAAGTTGAAGACGACCTCGGCTTCGCCAGGGATGACGTTGTTGGCGCCGGTGCCGGCGCGGAGATTGGAGATCTGGAACGACGTCGGCGGGAAGTGCGCATTGCCCTCGTCCCAGCGCGTTGCCACCAGTTCCGCCAGCGCCGGCATCAGGCGGTGGATCGGGTTGTCGGCCTTGTGCGGGTAGGCGACGTGGCCCTGCTTGCCGAGCACCTTGAGATCGCAGCCCAGCGAGCCGCGGCGGCCGATCATGATGCGGTCACCGAGCTGCAGGTTGCTGGACGCTTCGCCGACGATGGCGTAGTCCGGCTTCACGCCGCGCGCCTGCAACTGCTCGACCACGTGCTTGGTGCCGAAGCGGCAGGGACCCTCTTCGTCGCTAGTGATGAGGAAGGCCAGGGTGCCCTTGATGGGGCCGCGCGCCACGAATCGCTCTGCCGCGCAGACCATCGCCGCAAGCCCGGACTTCATGTCGGCCGCGCCACGGCCGTACAGCACACCGTCTCGGATGGCCGGTGCGAAGGGATCGCTGTGCCACTGCTCCAGCGGGCCGGTCGGCACCACATCGGTGTGGCCGGCGAAAATCATCAGCGGGGCGCCGCTGCCCAGCGTCGCCCAGAGGTTGGTGACGCCGTTGGCGTTGAGCCATTCCAACCGAAAACCGAGGCGCGCCAGACGCTCGCCGATGAGTGCACAGCAGCCGGCATCGTCCGGCGTCAGCGAGCGGCGCGCGATCAGGTCGCGCGTCAGGTCCAGCACAGGCGAGGGCGCGTTCACGGCAGCGGCCGCAGCAACGATACGATCATCGGCATCGTGTCAAAGGTCGCGCAGCAGGGCGTTGATGCCGACCTTGGCACGGGTCTTCGCATCGACCTTCTTCACGATCACCGCGCAGTTGAGGTTGTAGCGGCCGCCGTCCTTGGGCAGCGAACCCGCCACCACGACGGCGCCAGCGGGTACGCGACCGTAACTCACTTCGCCGGTTTCGCGATCGTAGATCGGCGTCGACTGGCCGATGAACACGCCCATCGAAATCACCGCGCCCTTCTCGACGATCACACCCTCGACGATCTCGGAGCGCGCGCCAATGAAGCAATCGTCCTCGATGATGGTGGGGCTGGCCTGCAGCGGTTCGAGCACGCCGCCAATGCCGACGCCGCCCGAGAGATGGACATTGGCGCCGATCTGCGCACAGGAGCCGACCGTGGCCCAGGTATCCACCATGGTGCCTGCGCCGACATAGCCGCCGATGTTGACGTAGGACGGCATCAGGATCGCGCCCGGCGCGATAAAGGCGCCCTTGCGCACCGCCGCCGGCGGCACCACGCGCGCGCCCTGCGCGGCGAAATCAGTTTCGCTCCAGTCCGCGAACTTCAGCGGCACCTTGTCGTAACCCTGCAGGCGGCCCATCTCCACCGGCACGTTGGGGTGCAGGCGGAAATACAGCAGCACCGCCTTCTTCAGCCACTCGTTGACCACCCAGCCGGAGGCCGTCGGCTCGGCGACGCGCGCCTCACCCTTGTCGAGCAGACCGATGACTTTTTCCACGGCGCTGCGCAGCACGCCATCGCACTTGTTGAGGTTGTCGCGCGCCTCCCAGGCGGCTTCGATGGCTTTCTTCAGTTCGTCGAGGTTCATGGCGGTCAGTTGGTTTCGCTGCGGTTGAGGGTGCGGGTGATGACCTCGCGGAGGTCCTCGAGAATTCTCTCATCGACGATCGGCCGATGCATCCGGTCGGTGATGAAAAAGACGTCTTCGGCGCGTTCGCCGATGGTGCCGATCTTGGCGGCGTCCAGCAGGATGCCGCGCTTCTGGAAGATGCGGCCGATCATCGACAGCAGGCCGGGCTGGTCGGCGGTCACCAACTCGAGGATGGTGCGGCGACGCGCCTCGTCCTGGCTGAAGTAGACCGTGGTCGGCGTGTTGAAGTGCTTGAGCTTCTGCGAACCGCGGCGGTTGACGTCGACCATCGAGATGTCGGGATCGCTGAGCACTTTGCGCAGCGCCGCGGCGATCTCCATGAAGCGATGATCGCTGCTGATCGGCGAGCCGTCGCCTTCCATCACCACGTAGGAGTCCAGCGTGAAGCTGTCAGCCGTGGTGTTGAGTCGCGCGTCGAGAATGTTGAGACCCAGCCGTGCCAGCACCGCGGTGGTCAGGCCAAAGAGGTGATCGCGGTCGCGGGTGTAGATGAATACCGTGGTGCCGAGGTCGGCGAGCGACTTCACCAGCACCAGCGGCAGCTGGTCCTCGGTGCAGGCCAGGATTTCGGGCAGGTGCCAGGCGATCTCCTCCGGCGTATGGCGCAGGAAATAATCGTTCTCGAAGCGGCTCCAGACGTCCTTGGCCTGCTGCGGATTGATGCCCTTTTCCGCCAGCAGCGCCAGCGCCCGGCTGCGCCGCTCGGCCACCATCTCGGATTCGTTCAACGGGTTGCTGAGACCCCGTTCGAGCGCGCGCGCGGCCGAGTTGTAGAGATTGGTCAGCAGGCTTTCGCGCCAGGAATTCCACAGGGCCGGGTTGGTGCCGCGGATGTCGGCGCAGGTCAGCAGGAACAGGTAGTCGAGGCGGGCGCGGTCCGCCACCTTGTGGGCGAATTCGCTGACGATGTTCGGGTCGGCCAGGTCCTGCTTCTGCGCGGTGAGCGACATCAGCAGGTGGTTCTGCACCAGCCACGCCACCAGCGCCGCGTCGCTGTGCGAGAGGCCGTGATCGAGGCAGAAATGCCGCGCCTCGTCGGCGCCCAGCTTCGAGTGATCGCCGCCGCGCCCCTTGGCCATGTCGTGGAAGAAGGCGGCGAGATACAGCAGTTCCGGCTTGGCCAGGCGGTCCATCACCTCGCTGCAGAACGGGAACTCGTCGCGGAAGCGCTTCATGGCATAGCGGCGCGCGTTGCGCAGCACGTACAGCGTGTGCTCGTCCACGGTCAGGGTGTGGAACAGGTCGTACTGCATCAGGCCGACGATCTTGCCGAAGGCGGGCAGGTAACGACCCAGTACGCCGTAGCGGTTCATGCGGCGCAGGTTGCGCGTCAGGCCGCGGCCCTCGCGGAACATCTCGATGAAGATGCTGCGCGCCCGTACGTCCTCGCGCACCGCATCGGTGATGTAGCGGTTGTCGCGCAGGATCAGGCGCAGGGTGCTGGCGCGGATGCCCTCGATCTTCGGGTTCTGCTGCATCAGCAGGAAGATTTCGAGCAGGGCGTGCGGGTGCTGGCGGAAGACGTCCTCGCCGCGCACTTCGATGTAATTGCTGCGAACGCCGAAGCGCGAGTTGATCGGCTTGACCTCGTCGTCGTCCTTGGGATGGAGGATGGCTTCATCGAACAGCTGCAGCAGGACGTCGTTGAGGCAGGACAGCGACTTGATGGTGCGGTAGTAGAGCTGCATGAACTGCTCGACCGCGCGGTTGTGGTCGGAGTCGACATAGCCGAACAGCGCCGCGACCTTGATCTGGTGATCGAACAGCAGGCGGTCCTCGCGGCGCCCGGTGATCATGTGCAGCGCGAAGCGAACGCGCCACAGGAAATCCTGCCCCGCGAACAATTCGTCGCATTCCTGCTTGGTGAGGAAACCGCGGTCGCGCAGCTCGATGAGGTTGCGCACGCCGAAATGGCGCTTGGCCACCCAGCCGATGGTGTGGATGTCGCGCAGGCCGCCGGGGCTTTCCTTGACGTTGGGCTCCAGCTTGTAGCCGGTGTCGTCGTACTTCTTGTAGCGCGCCGCCTGCTCCTCGCGCTTGGCGCGGTAGAAGGCGTCGGCGGGCCAGATCTGGTCGGGTGCGATGGCCGCCTGCATGGCCGTGAACAGGCGCGCATCGCCGATCAGCGGGCGTGCTTCCATCATGTTGGTCATGACGGTGATGTCGTCGCGGGCCTGATCCTGGCAGTCCTGCACCGTTCTCACGCTCTGGCCGACCTCGAGTCCGATGTCCCAGCCAAACGCGGTGAGTTGCTCCAGTCCGCGGCGATGCGTTTCCAGTGCGTCGGCCTCGTGCAGCAGCAGGATGTCGATGTCCGAGTGGGGCAGCAGCTCGCCACGGCCGTAGCCGCCGACCGCGATCATCGCCAGGCCCTGCGGGTTCTCGGGCAGGAACTTCAGCCAGGCCTCGCGCAGCACCTCGTCGACCAGGTGCGCGCGGGCATGCACCAGCGAGTCCGCCGGCATGCCGTCGTGGAACAGGCCGGCGAGGCGCTCGCGACCCCACTTCAGCGTGTCGCGGAACGCGGCGATGGAGCGACCATCCTGCGCCAGGCGGGCGCGGATCTTGTTGGCGCTGAAAATGGAGGCGGCTTCCTCTTCCGCCAGCTCGATTTCAGCGCCCATCAGAGGGTTTCCCCGGCGCGCAGCGTCAGCACTTCATAGCCGGTGTCGGTCACCAGCACGGTGTGCTCCCACTGCGCCGAAAGGGAATGGTCCTTGGTGACCACGGTCCAGCCGTCCGGCAGGAGTTTCACGTCGGCCTTGCCGGCGTTGATCATCGGTTCGATGGTGAAAGTCATGCCGGTTTTCAATTCAATCCCTGTGCCAGGCTTG
Source organism: Nevskiaceae bacterium (assembly GCA_008012115.1). GTDB lineage: Bacteria > Pseudomonadota > Gammaproteobacteria > Nevskiales > Nevskiaceae > Stenotrophobium. The sequence goes on along the minus strand of SSEB01000010.1, from coordinate 160,492 downwards.
CCGTAGTGCAGGACCTGGGGATCTTCGTGGAAGATCCGACCGATGCCGTGTCCGCAGTATTCGCGCACCACGGAGAAACCACGGCTCTCCGCGTAGCGCTGAATGGCGTTGCCAATATCGCCCAGATGTACGCCCGGGCGCACCAGGCGGATGCCCTCGATCATGGCTTCGCGGGTGGTGTCGACCAGGCGGCGCGACAGCACCGTGGCCTCGCCGACGTGAAACATCTGGCTGGTGTCGCCGTGCCAGCCGTCCTTGATGACGGTGACGTCGATGTTGATGGAATCACCGCGCTTGAGCACCTTGGGGCCTGGAATGCCGTGGCAGACCACATGGTTGACCGAGGTGCAGATCGATTTGGGAAAGGGGATGCGGCCGCCGCCGCCACCGTAATTCAGCGGCGCCGGGACGCAGCCCAGCGTCTCGACGATGTAACGGTGGCAGAGCCGATCCAGTTCCTCGGTGCTGACGCCGGGGCGCACATGCTCCGCGATCATGCTCAGGACCTGGCCGGCGGCAGCGCCGGCGGCGCGCATTTTCTGTTGCTCTTCAGCGGTTTTGATCGTAATGGCCATGGCCGGCGCGGTGGCGGAACATATTGTTTTCAAAGGGGCGCTATGGTATAAAGCGCGCCCTTCAAAGGCAATCCGGCATTTTGCCGGGCAATCCTTTGATGAATCCATCCGCGCCGGTCTTGGGTGCCTGTCACTTCGGCGCGGTTTGCTATCAACCCAAGGAGTTTTGCAATGGCGAACATCACGATGCGCCAGTTGCTGGAAGCGGGCGTCCACTTCGGACACCGCACCCGCTACTGGAACCCGAAAATGGACGAATTCATTTTCGGCGAACGTAACCGCATTCACATTATCAACCTCGAGCAGACCCTGCCGATGCTGAAGGACGCCTGCTCCTTCGCCGGCAAGCTCGCCGCCAACGGCGGCCGCATCCTGTTCGTCGGCACCAAGCGAGCCGCGCGTGAGGCCGTCGAGGCCGAAGCCCAGCGTGCCAGCATGCCGTACGTCTCCCAGCGCTGGCTGGGTGGCACGCTGACCAACTTCAAGACCATCAAGGCCTCGATCAAGCGCCTGCACGAGATGGAGAAGGCGGTCGAGGACGGCACCATCAACCGCCTCACCAAGAAAGAGCAGCTCAACCACACCCGCGAGCTGGAGAAGCTGCGCAAGTCGCTGGGCGGCATCAAGAACATGCCGAGCCTGCCGGACTGCCTGTTCGTGATCGACACCGGCTATGAGAAGAACGCGATCGCTGAAGCCAAGAAGCTCGGCATCCCGGTCATCGCCGTGGTCGATACCAACAACGATCCCGCCGGCATCGACTGCGTGATCCCCGGCAACGACGACGCCACCCGCGCGATCAAGGTCTACGCCCAATGCCTGGCCGACGCCATCGTCGAAGGCCGCGGCTCCAACCCCAACCTCAAGCCGGACGAATACGTGCCGGAACCCGAGGTCAAGGCCGAACCGCGCAAGCCGCGTCCGCGCAAGCCGGGCGGCGATCGTGACGGTCGTGGCGACCGTCCGTCCCGCGGCCGCCGCGGCGACCGCGCCGAGGCGTAACACGCGTCAACGCCGGGAGATGGCACTCGCCGTCTCCCGGCGGCTTGATGTTTCATTTTCACGTTCCGGCCTCCTGCGGGCCGGGACCTCAAATTCCGAATATCTATGACGACTCCGATTACTGCTGCCCAGGTCAAAGAGCTGCGCGACCGCACCGGCGCCGGCATGAGCGACTGCAAGAAGGCCCTCGAGGCCACCGCGGGCGATCTCGACAAGGCGGCCGAGAAGCTGCGCATGGACGGCATGGCCAAGGCTGACAAGAAGGGCAGCCGTACCGCTGCCGAGGGCGTGATCGCGATGGCCGCCAACGCCGACGCCATCGCCCTGGTCGAGGTCAATGCCGAGACCGACTTCGTCGCCAAGGGCGATGAGTTCCAGGGACTGGCGGCAACGGCCGCCAAGCTGGCGCTGGCACACAAGCCGGCCGACCTCAATGCGCTGCTGGCGCTCAAGGACGGCGGCGAAACGCTGGAAGAAAAGCGCCGCGCCCTGGTCGCCAAGCTGGGCGAGAACATGACCATCCGCCGTTTCGAGGTGGTGCAGAAGGCCGGTGGCGCCATCGCCCACTACCTGCACGGCACCAAGATCGGCGTCGTCGTGGCCATGGCCGCTGGCGATGCCGAGCTGGCGCGGGACATCGCCATGCACGTGGCGGCGTCCAGCCCGCGTTACCTCGATGCCGGCAGCTTCTCACCCGAGGCGCTGGCGTCCGAGCGCAAGATCATCGAGGCCACCGTTGCCAAGGAGCAGGAAGAGGCGCGCCTCGATGCCGAGGCGGCGGGCAAGCCGTTCAAGCCCAAGCCGGCCGAAATTCTTGCCAAGATGATCGACGGCAAGATCAGCAAGTTCATCGCCGAGAACACGCTGCTGGGCCAGCCGTTCGTGAAGAATCCGGACGAGACGGTCGAGAAGCTGCTCAAGTCCAAGAATGCCGCGGTGGCGCGCTACGTGCGCTTCGCGGTGGGCGAGGGCATCGAAAAGGCCCAGACCGACTTCGCCGCCGAAGTCGCCGCAGCCAGCAAGGTGTGAGCCGCGTTTGCGTTAAACTATCGGTAATCTGAGGCCCCGGAAACGGGGCCTCTTTCTAGGTACGAGGATTCCTGACTTGTGAACGCGAAACCGGCCTACAAACGAATCCTGCTCAAGCTCTCCGGTGAAGCTTTGATGGGAACTTCGCCGTTTGGCATTTCGCCGGACGTGATGAGTTTCCTGGCCCTCGAGATCAAGGGCATCGTCGAGGCCGGCGTCGAAGTGGCGCTGGTGGTCGGGGGCGGCAATATTTTCCGGGGTGAGGGCTTGGCGCGGGGCGGCATGGACCGAGTGACCGGTGACCACATGGGCATGCTGGCGACGGTCATCAACGGGCTGGCGATTCAGGATGCGGTCGAGCGCATCGGCCTGCAGGCGCGCGTGCAGTCGGCGCTGCGCATCAACGAGGTTTGCGAGGATTACATCCGCCGCAAGGCCCAGCGACACCTGGAAAAGGGGCGCGTGGTGATCTTCGCCGCCGGTACCGGCAACCCGTTCTTCACCACCGATTCCGCGGCCGCCTTGCGTGCCGTCGAAATCAATGCCGACCTGCTGCTCAAGGCGACCAAGGTCGACGGCATCTACACCGCCGACCCGAAGAAGGACCCCAAGGCCACAAAATACGCGACCCTGACCTATGACCAGGCCCTGGACCAGCGACTGGGCGTGATGGACCAGACCGCGATGGTGCTGTGCCGCGATCACAAGATGCAGCTGCGCGTTTACGACATGGATCGCCCGGGTGCGCTGATGAAGATCGTGATGGGTGATCAGGGCATCGGCACCCACGTCACTGTCTGACACTGGAGACTGTAAGCATGATTCCCAAGATCAAGACCGATGCCACGACGCGCATGCAGAAGAGCGTCGACACCCTCAAGTCGCAGCTGGTGAAGCTGCGCACCGGCCGCGCCAACCCGGCGCTGCTGGATCACGTCCGCGTCGATTTCTACGGTTCGGAAGTGCCGATTTCGCAGGCGGCGACGGTGACCGTCGAAGACGCCCGCACGATCTCGATCACCCCCTACGACAAGGCCACGACCGCCGCCATCGAGAAGGCGATCCTGGCGTCCGACCTGGGGCTGACGCCAAACACCGCCGGCACCACCATCCGCATCAACATGCCGCCGCTGACCGAAGAGCGCCGCCGCGACCTGACCAAGGTGGTCAAGACCGAGGCCGAGACCGCGCGCGTGGCGATCCGCAACGTGCGCCGCGATGCTAACCAGGCCGTCAAGGAACTGGGCAAGGCCAAGACCATCAGCGCCGACGAGGAAAAGCGCGCCGAGGCGGAAATCCAGAAGCTCACCGACCAGTTCGTCGCCAAGGTGGATGAAGTTGCCACCGCCAAGGAAAAAGAACTGATGGCGATGTGACATGACCGCGTTCTCGCCGCAACTGCCGAAATCCGCTGCGCCACGCCACGTCGCCGTCATCATGGACGGCAACGGTCGCTGGGCCAAGCAGCGCTTTCAGCCGCGCGCGCTGGGGCATCGCGCGGGCGTGCGCAGTGCGCGCAAGATCGTGCGCGCGGCGCATCGCGCCGGCGTCGAGGTGCTGACGCTGTTCGCGTTCTCGCAGGAGAACTGGCGCCGTCCGCCGGAGGAAGTCAGCCTGCTGATGCAGCTGTTCATCAAGACGCTGGCGCGCGAAATCGATGCGCTGCATCGCAACGGTGTCCGTATCCGCTTCATCGGCGACCACCGCGATTTTGCGCCGGAGCTGCGCGAGGAAATGGCGCGCGCCGAGCAGCTCACGCTGCACAACAGCGGCTTGGTGCTGGTCATCGCGGTCGGCTACGGCGGCCAGTGGGATATCGCGCAGGCGGCACAGCGGCTGGCGGCATTGGGGCGGCCGATCACTGCCGAGGCCATCGAGGAGCAGCTGGACACCGCTGGCCTGCCCCTGCCGGACCTCTTGATCCGCACCGGTGGCGAGCGCCGCATCAGCAATTTCCTGCTCTGGCAGCTGGCGTACACCGAACTGTTCTTCTCCGACACGCTGTGGCCGGATTTCAGCGAAGCCGAGTTCAATGCCGCCGTCGCCTGGTTCGCTGGCCGCGAGCGGCGTTTCGGGCGCGTTCCCGAGTCGACCTGAGCCCACCCGCTCTCCAGTTGGCGCCGCGACGGCTTGTTATATAAAATACATAGAAATTATTTTCATATTACAATTAATAACGAGCGCGGCATTGAATTCTGATCGAGCGGGTCGCGCTTCCCCAGGCTTTCGCGCACAATTTCCGCACGTTCCGACCAGGACCCCTCCATGCTGATGCAGCGCGTGATCACCGCCCTGATCCTGCTCCCCCTGCTGCTGCTGCTGATCTGGTTTGCGCCGACGCCCTGGCTGTATGCCGCCTTCTGCGCCGCGGGCCTGCTGATCGCCTGGGAGTGGACGGGCCTCACGGCCTGGCGCGGCGAGGCGCCCAAGCGCTATGCCTATCTCGCAGTCACCGCGCTGATCCTGCTGGGCGCGTGGCTGGCGCCGTCGGGCCTGCGCGGCGCGCTGCTGGCCGTCGCGTCGCTGTGGTGGGGTTGTGCCTTCCTGCTGCTGCCGGGCTTTCCGCAGAATTTCCAGCGTCATCCACCCGCGGCGGCGGTGATGGCGCTGCTGGGGCTGCTGCTCATTGCATCGACGTTGCTGGCGCTGGCGCTGCTGCACGAGCGCGGACCGCTCAAGCTGATCTACCTGTTCTTCCTGATCTTCGCCGCCGACACCGGGGCCTATTTCGCTGGCCGCCGCTTCGGCCGGCACAAGCTGGCACCGAACATCTCGCCGGGCAAGACGGTGGAGGGGGCGATCGGCGGCCTGCTGCTCTGCGGCGTCTGGTCCGTCATCGGCGGCATCGCCATCTTCGGTCTGCAGGGCGGTGCGCTTTTGTCCTTGCTCGCGCTGAGCCTGCTGGTGGCGGTGTTTTCGATCGTCGGCGATCTCACCGAAAGCATGTTCAAGCGCGTTGCCGGCATCAAGGACAGCGGCAACATCCTGCCGGGACACGGCGGCATCCTCGACCGCGTGGACAGCATTCTCGCCGCGGCGCCGGTGATGGTGCTGGGCCTGCAACTGCTGGGGCTATGAACAAGGTTTCCAGCACGGCAGGTCGGGGTACTGGCGGGCAAGCCGGCGCGACGCCGAGCCCGCGCAGCGTCCAGAACCTGGTCGTGCTTGGGGCCACCGGCACCATCGGCCGCAACACGCTGGACGTGGCGCGTCGCCATGCCGACAGGCTGCAGGTCCTGGCCCTGACCGCGCATCGCGATGTCGACGCGCTTTACGACCTGTGCCGCGAATTCCGCCCGCGCCATGCGGTGATGGCCGATGCGGCCGCGGCGCAGCGCCTCGCGGCGCGCGTGCGCGAGGCCGGCTGGGAGATTGAAGTCGCGGCAGGCGCCGAGGCGCTGGCGGCGGTCGCCGCTCATGCCGAGGCCGACCAGGTCATGTCGGCCATCGTCGGCGCCGCCGGCCTGTTGCCGACGCTGGCGGCGGTGCGTGCCGGCAAGCGTGTGCTGATCGCCAACAAGGAGCCGCTGGTGATGGCCGGCGCCCTGCTGATGTCGGAGGCGGCGCAGCACGGCGCGACCCTGATTCCGATCGATTCCGAGCACAACGCCATCTTCCAGTGCCTGCCGGCGGCTTACCGCTGCGGCGAGGCGCCCAAGGGTGTGCGACGGCTGGTGCTGACGGCCTCCGGCGGCCCGTTCCGCGAAACGCCACTCGAGGACCTGCCCGGCGTCACACCGCAGCAGGCGGTGCGCCATCCCAACTGGGTGATGGGCCGCAAGATCTCGGTGGACTCGGCCACCATGATGAACAAGGGCCTGGAGCTGATCGAGGCGGCGACGCTGTATCGCCTGCCGCCGGCGCAACTGGACGTGGTGATCCACCCGGAAAGCGCGATCCATTCGCTGGTGGAATACGTGGACGGCTCCATGCTGGCGCAACTGGGGCAGCCGGACATGCGGGTGCCCATCGCGCACGCGCTGGCCTGGCCGGAACGCTGGGAGTCGGGCGTCGATGGCCTCGATCTTGCCGCGCTGGGGCGCATGCGCTTCGAGCCTGCCGATACCCGCCGTTTTCCCTGCCTGCGGCTGGCGCGCGAAGCGCTGCTGGCCGGCGGCAATGCCCCCAACATATTGAACGCGGCGAACGAGATCGCTGTCGAAGCGTTTCTGCAGGGCCAGCTGGCCTTTACCGGAATCGCCGCAATGATCGAAAACTGCCTCAGTGCCGCGCAGTTGCCCGATGCGCATGACCTCGACGGCATCCTCGCCGTCGATACCTGGGCGCGCCAGTGGTCGCGGCGCTGGCTCAAGCCGCAGGTGATGCATGCTTGAACTGGCCTGGAGCGTGGGTGGGTTCCTCGTCGCCATCGGCGTGCTGGTGGCGTTCCACGAGTTCGGCCATTACTGGGTGGCGCGCCGCTGCGGCGTGAAGGTGCTGCGGTATTCGCTGGGCTTCGGCAAGCCGGTGTGGACGCACCGCGCCAAGGATGGCGTCGAGTGGGTCGTCTCCGCGCTGCCGCTCGGCGGCTACGTCAAGATGCTGGACGAGCGTGAAGGCGAGGTGCCCGCGCATGAGCGCCACCTGGCCTTCAACACCCAGACCGTGGGCAAGCGCGCGCTGATCGTGGTCGCCGGGCCGCTGTTCAATTTCCTGCTGGCGATCGCGTTCTACTGGATCGTGTTCGTGGTGGGCGTGGAGGGGGTCAAGCCCATCCTGGCGGAACCGCCCGTGGCCTCGGCTGCCGCCAAGGCGGGTCTGCATGCCGGCGACACCATCCTGCGCGTCGGCGACAAGGACATCGCCACCTGGAACACCCTGCGCACCGAGCTGATCGACCGCGTGTTCGACGGCCGCCCGCTGGCGCTCGACGTGCGCGGTCACGATGGCGTTGCCCGCCATCTGCGCCTGGATCTGGCGGGGGTGCGCGTCGATCCGGAATACCTGTTCGACGATCTCGGCCTCAACGCCTTCCAGCCGGACATTCCGCCCAAGCTGGCGGAGGTGGTGCGCGGCGACCCGGCCGACAATGCCGGCTTCCAGGCCGGCGACCTGCTGCTGTCCTGCAACGGCACGCCGCTGACGTCGTGGCTGCAATGGGCCAACTGGCTGCGCGCGCATCCCGGCGAGGTGGTGAAGGTGCAGGTGCAGCGCGGTGCGCAAACGCTGACGCTGAACGTGATCCTCGGCCGCGGTGAGCACGGCATCGGCAAGTTCGGCGCTCGCGTGGAAGTCCCGCCGGACTTGTGGCAGGATTTGCGCGCCGAAGATCGGTTGGCGCCCGCCGAGGCGCTGCCGGCGGCGGTGCGGCATACCGGGCAGATGTCCTGGCTGACGTTGAAGATGCTCTGGCGCATGGTGCTGGGGGATGTCTCGATCCGGAACGTCAGCGGTCCCATCCAGATCGCACAGGTGGCCGGGTTCTCGGCCCAGGTCGGGCTGGTGCCGTTCCTGGCCTTCATGGCCATCGTCAGCATCAGCCTGGGGGTTTTGAATCTGTTGCCGGTGCCGCTGCTGGATGGCGGGCATCTGCTGTATTACGCGGTCGAGGCGGTGAAGGGTTCGCCGTTGTCCGAACGTGCGCTGGAGATGGGGCAGCGGCTGGGTCTGACGTTCCTGGTGGCGCTGATGGGGCTGGCGTTCTACAACGATATCGCGCGCCTGCTGAACTGAAAGACTTGATAACGAACTGATCGCGGATCGACCCTGAATGGGCCATAAGAAAACCAGATTCAACAAGACCGCTCTCTACACCGCGGTCGCCGCGGCGATGATGGTCGGCCGGGCCTACGCCTTCGACGCCTTCACCATCCGTGAAATCAAGACGCAGGGTCTGGAGCGTCTCGACATCGGCACGGTGCTGACCTACCTGCCGCTGTCGGTGGGCGACGAATTGAACGACGCCACCGCGCGCCAGGCCATCCGCAGCCTTTACGGCACCGGCCTGTTCCAGGACGTGCAGCTCGAACGCGACGGCAACGCCCTGGTCATCGTGGTCAAGGAACGCCCGGCGATCACCACGTTCAAGATCGAGGGCAACGAGAAGATTGGCGGCGACGACCTCAAGAAATCGCTGAAAGATCTGGGCCTGGCGGATGGCGAGCTGTTCAAGCGTGAACTGCTCGATCAGGTCGAGCAGGAACTGCGCCGCCAGTACTACGCCAACGGCTACTACGACGTGAACATCGACACCAAGGTCACGGAAGAGCCGAACAACCGCGTGTCGCTGAACATCAAGGTGACGGAAGGCAAGGTCACCAAGATCAAGGACATCAACATCATCGGCAACAAGGTGTTCTCCAGGGACGAACTGCTCGCGCAGTTCAAGCTGGAGCGGACCAACTGGATGCCGTTCCAGAAAAGCGACCGCTACTCCAAGCAGCAGCTGGGCGGCGATCTCGAAGCCCTGCAGTCCTACTATCAGGATCGCGGCTACCTGAAGTTCGACGTGCGCTCGGTGCAGGTGGCGCTGACGCCGGACAAGGAATCCATCTACATCACCCTCAACGTCGACGAGGGTACGGTGTACAAGGTCAAGGACCACAAGTTCAGCGGCGAGACGATCCTGAACGAGACCTTCCTCAACGCCCTGCTGAGCACGCCCAGCGGCAGCACCTTCTCGCGCAAGGAAGCCACCGAAAGCGCCAACCGCATCGAGACCGCGCTGTCCGACATCGGCTACGCCTTCGCCAAGGTCACGCCGATCCCGGACGTCGACGAGGACAAGAAGCAGGTCACGATCAATTACTTCGTCGAGCCGGGCAAGCGCGCCTACGTGCGTCACATCAGCTTCAGCGGCCACGGCACGACCAACGATGAAACGCTGCGCCGCGAAATGCGCCAGCTGGAAGCGGCGCCGTTCTCCAAGAGCGCGGTGGAGCGCTCGCGCATCCGTCTGACGCGCCTGCCGTTCGTCGAGGATGCCGAGGTCGACACCAAGCCGGTGCCGGGTTCGGACGATCTCGTCGATATCGTGTTCAAGATCAAGGAACGCGCGCCGGGCTCGGTGCAGTTCGGCGTCGGCTACTCGGGTTCGCAGGGCTTCCTGATCAACGGCAGCCTCACGCACACCAACTTCCTGGGCACGGGCAACCGCGTCGAGCTGTCGGTGGACCACAACAGTGTGTCCAAGAGCGTCAACGTGTCGTGGACCAACCCGTACTTCACGTCGGACGGCGTCAGCCAGACCGTCGGCATGTACTACCGCAAGACCAGCGCGATCATCCGTTACGCCGCGGGCTTCAACGCCGACACCGTGGGCGGCAACCTGACCTACGGCATTCCGCTGTCCGAGTACATGGCGCTGCGCGCCGGTATCGGGTTCACCGAGACGGCGATCGACACCTTTCCGAATTCGACCTCGGACGAGGTGGAGCGCTTTGTCATCCAGAACGGCTCGCACTTCTTCAACTACCAGTTGCGCACTGGCATCAGCCGGGATACGCGCAACAGGACCTTCTTCGCGACGTATGGCTCGATTCACGAACTGGACGTCGACGTTTCGTTGCCGGGAACGAGCCTGCTGTACTACACGATCAACTACCACGGGCAGCAGTACCAACCCCTGCCGTGGCGCTTCCTGCTGGAGGCGAATGCCTTTGTCGGCTACGTCAACACCTTCCGCAGCGACCGCGAAGTGCCGCCCTACGAGAACTTCTTCGCCGGCGGCCCGCAGACGGTGCGCGGCTGGCGCGACGGCACGCTCGGACCGCGCGACTCCATTGGCTATCCGTACGGTGGCAAGCTGCGCACCACCGGTCAGCTGAACATGATCATCCCGATGCCGATCGAGACCGACGGCAAGTCGACGCGCGCGGCGCTGTTCTACGACGTCGGCAATGTCTTCGCCCAGCGCAACGACTTCACCATCGACCAGCTGCGCCACTCCGTGGGCATCGGCTTCTCCTGGTTCACCCCGTTCCTCGGCCTGCTGCAGTTGAGCTATGCCTTCCCGCTCAACGAGAAGCCCGGGGATCAGACCGAAAGATTCCAGATCAGCTTTGGTACCGGATTCTGACGACCCGCTATCGGGCGGAATGCCCTTGTAATGGTTATTTTTTGTTGAGTTAATTTGAAAGTAGTAGATATTTTTTAACAATTCCAATCACGATGACCGCAGTAGCGGGTGGCCCCGCAGGCCACACCGCGCTTTCGACGCAAGAGGATGATGAGACAATGAAGACGCTGAATTCCCGCAAGACCCTGGCCGCCGCCGCTGGCCTGTTCGCCCTGCTGATGGCCGGCGCCGCCAGCGCCGACGTCAAGATCGCCACCATTCGCGTGGGCGATGTCGTGCAGCAGTCGCCGCAGTTCAAGGCCGGTGCCGACAAGATCAAGGCCGAGTTCGACCGCCGCAAGAACGAGCTCGAGGCCGACATGAAGAAGTTCCAGGCCGACGCCGCCAAGTACCAGAAGGAAGGCCAGCTGATGAGCCCGGCCGACCAGGCCAAGACCGAGAAGGATCTCACCGCACGCCAGGTGGACCTGCAGTACAAGCAGCGCCAGTTCCAGGAGGATTTCCAGAACCGCGACCGCCAGCTGACCGGTGACATGATGAACCAGATCCGCGGCGTGATCGAAAAGGTCGCCAAGGAGAAGGGCGTCGACGCCGTGCTGCAGGACCCGGTCTACGCCACCGACGCCGTCGACATCACCGACGACGTGCTCAAGCGCCTGCAGGCCAGCGCGCCCGCCGCCGGCAAGTAATCGGACGTCCCCGACGCCCCTTCCCATTCGTGGGAAGGGGCGTTTCGTTTATCCTCAGCGTCATGAGCCATACCCTCGGCAGTCTTGCGCAGCGCTTTGGCCTGGAGCTACGCGGCGACGCATCGGCGCCGATCGACGGCGTCTGCGCCCTGAGCCCCGGCCAGCCCGGCCGCATCGCCTTTCTCGCCAGCGCCAAGCTGCGCGCGCAGCTTGCGGGCACTGCTGCCGGCGCGGTGATCGTGGGCAAGCGTGACGCCGGCGCGTTGCCCGGCAACGGTCTGGTCGCGCCCGATCCCTACGTCGCCTATGCGCGCATCGCCGCGCTGTTCGACCACAGCCGCGACTTCGCCCCTGGCGTGCACGCCACCGCGGTGGTGGCGCCGGATGCGCAACTGGGCGAGGGCTGCGGCGTGGGGCCGCAGGCGGTGATCGAGCCGGGTGCGGTGATCGGCGCCGGCACCTACGTCGGCCCGGGCTGCACCATCGGCCGCGGTGCGCGCATCGGTGCCGGCAGTTTCCTGACGGCGCGGGTGTCTGTCGGTCACGACGTCCGCATCGGCGACCGCTGCCAGGCGCAGCCGGGTGCGGTGATCGGCTCGCGCGGGTTCGGCAACGCGCCCAGCGCGCAGGGCTGGGTCGAGGTGCCGCAGCTTGGCAGCGTGGTCGTCGGCAACGATGTCGAGATCGGCGCCAACACCACCATCGACCGCGGCGCCATGGACGACACCGTCATCGGTGACGGCGTCAAGCTCGACAACCAGATCCAGATCGCGCACAACTGCCGTATCGGTGCGCATACCGCCATCGCCGCCTGTGTCGGCATCGCCGGCAGCGCAGTGATCGGCAGCCGTTGCATGATCGGTGGGGCCTGCGGCATCGGCGGTCACCTGAGCATCGGCGACGGCGTGATCCTGCTGGCCGGCACCATGGTCAGCAAGTCCCTGCCCGGGCCGGGCGTCTACGGCTCCACCTCGATCGCCATGCCGGCGAACGAGTGGCGCAAGCAGACCGCGCACGTGCGCCGCCTGGGCCGCTATGAACAGCGTTTGAAGGATGTCGAGGCGCGCCTGGGCATCGACAGCAAGCAAGAAGGTGAGCGCAGTGAGCAAGACGATCTTTAACATCCGCGACATCATGGGCATGCTGGCCCATCGGTATCCGTTCCTGCTGGTCGACAAGGTGATCGCCTACGAGAAGGAGAAATCCCTCACCGCGATCAAGAACGTGACCTTCAACGAGCCGTTCTTCCCGGGCCATTTCCCCGGCTTGCCGACCATGCCCGGCGTGCTGATGATCGAGGCCATGGCCCAGGCCTGCGGCGTGTTCACCTGCCAGGAGACCGGCCTGCGTGCCGACTCCGGCAAGATTTTCTACTTCGCCGCGATCGAGGAGGCGCGCTTCAAGCGCATCGTCCTGCCCGGCGACCAGCTGACGCTGCACATCGAGGTGCTGAAGAACAAGCGCGGCGTCTACAAGTTCAAGACCAGCGCGTCGGTCGATGGCGAGCTGGCCTGCGAGGCCCTGCTGACCTGTGTGATCAAGGACGTGGCACGCGGCGACGAGGAGGGCGGCTCGTGACGGCGCCCCTGATCCATCCGACCGCGATCGTCGATCCCGCCGCGCGCCTGCACCCCAGCGTGCAGGTGGGGCCCTACAGCATCGTCGGCGCCGACGTCGAGATCGGCGAGGGCAGCTGGATCGGCCCGCACGTGGTGCTGACCGGGCCGATGCGGATCGGCAAGCACAACAAGATTTACCAGTTCGCGTCCGTCGGCGAGCTGTCGCAGGACCTCACCGCCAAGCCCGACCAGCCGACCTCCACCGTGATCGGCGACCACAACATCATCCGCGAGTACGTCACCATCCAGCGCGGCACGATGAAGGAGCACGAGACCAAGCGCGGCGAGACCCGCGTCGGCGATCACAACCTGATCATGGCCTACTGCCACATCGCGCACGATTGCTGGGTCGGCAACCACACGATCTTCGCCAACAACACCAGCCTTGCCGGTCACGTGCACATCGGCAACCACGTGGTGATGGGCGGCTTCACGCTGGTCTACCAGTTCATGAAGCTGGGCGATCACGCCTTCACCGCCTATTGCTCGGCGATCACCGGCGACGTGCCGCCCTTCGTCACCGTCTCCGGCAGCCCGGCGGAGCCGCGCATTGTCAACAAGGAAGGCCTCAAGCGCCGCGGCTTCACCGCCGACGACATCGACAGGATCGAGGACGCCTTCAAGCTGATCTACCGCTCCAACAAGGTCATGGCCGAGGTGAAGGCGGAACTCGCCGAGATGGCCAAGGGCTCTGCGCACGTCCAGCAGATGCTGGACTTCATCAACGCCTCGCGACGGCTGGCGCGGTGAGATTTCCGGGCAATGCCTGATGCCCCCAAGAAATTCGCGCTGATCGCCGGCGAACTCTCGGGGGATATCCTCGGCGCCGCGCTGATCCACGCGCTCAAGGTCCGCTATCCGCAGGCGACGTTCTACGGCGTCGCCGGTCCGCGCATGGTCGCGGCGGGCTGCGAGGCCATCGCCAGCATCGACGAGCTGTCGGTGATGGGTTTCTCTGAAGTGATCAAGGTCTTGCCGCGCATCCTCAAGCTGCGCGCCAGCCTGATCGAACGGTTGTCGAAGGATCGACCGGATTGCGTGATCGGCATCGACGCGCCGGATTTCAACCTGACGGTCGAGCGCCGGCTGCGCGAGCAGGGCATCAAGGCCGTGCACGTGGTCAGCCCGACGGTCTGGGCCTGGCGCCAGGGCCGCGTCAAAGGCATCGCCAGGTCCGTGGACCTGATGCTGTGCCTGTTTCCCTTCGAGCCGAAGTTCTATGCCGCGCACGATGTGCGTGCGGACTACATCGGCCATCCACTGGCGGACGAATTGAACGCCCAGACCACCCAGGCCGAGGCGCGCCGCGCACTCGGCTTGCGCGAGGACGGGCCGCTGGTGGCTGTGCTGCCCGGCAGTCGCGCCGGCGAGCTGAAATATCTCGGCGAGACCTTCGCGCAGACCGCGGCGTGGTTACAAACAAAACTGCCGGGCGTTCGCTTCATCACGCCCATCGCCAAGCCCAAGCTGCGCGCCGGTATGGAGCAGGCGATCGCGCAGCACGCGCCGGACGCGGACTGGACACTGCTGGAAGGGCAGTCGCGCGAGGCGATGCGCGCGGCGGACGTGGTGCTGCTGGCCTCCGGCACCGCGACGCTGGAGTGCCTGCTGCTGGGTCGGCCGATGGTGGTGTCGTACCGCGCCTCGTTTCTGGCCAAGGTGATCCTGCGCTGGATCGGTCTGCTGAAGACGCAGTACGTCAGCCTGCCCAACCTGCTGTCGGCGCAGCCGGCGGTGCCGGAACTGCTGCAGGAAGAGGCGACGCCGCAGCTGCTCGGCCACGAGGTTTACTGCCTGCTGCGCAATCCGGTGCTGCGCGAACGCCAGCTCGAACAGTTCGACGCGGTGCGTGCCGAGCTCAAGCGCGATTCGGCGGCGCTGGCGGCCGACGCCATCGCCAGACTGCTGGCGTGAGTGCCACCCGCTGTGGTGCTGAGGCGGCGGAATAGTGTTATCAAATATTAAATGAAAATAAATTCAATAATTAAAATAAAACAGTTTCCCTGGGAAAACCGGCCAGAGCGGGTGGCCTAAAATCAGCCCATGCGCATGAACGAACCGAGGCAGGGACTGGTGGCCGGCGTCGACGAGGCGGGGCGCGGCTGCCTGGCCGGGCCGGTGTATGCCGCCGCGGTGATTCTCGGCGCCGATCACGGCATCGTCGGCCTCAATGATTCCAAGCAGCTCAGCGAGAAGAAGCGCGAGCGCCTGTTCGACGAGATCTGCGCCAGGGCGCTGTCCTGGAGCATCGCCCGCGCCGAGAGCGCGGAGATCGACCGCATCAACATCCTGCAGGCTTCGCTGCTGGCGATGCGCCGCGCGGTGGAGACGCTGACGCAGGCGCCGCAGGAGGCGCTGGTGGATGGCAACCAGGCGCCGCAGCTGGCCTGCAAGGTCACCACCATCGTCGACGGCGATGCGCTGGAGCCGTCGATCATGGCGGCCAGCATCCTGGCCAAGGTTGCGCGTGACCGTGAGATGCTGCGCCTCGATGGCGAATTCCCCGGCTATGGCCTCGCGCAGCACAAGGGCTACGGCACCGCGCAGCACCTGCGGGCACTGCGCGAGAAGGGGCCGACGCCGATCCACCGCATGAGCTTTGCGCCTTGCGCCGAAAGGGCGCGCTTGGCGAGCACTGCTCGCCGAGCCCTTGAAGGCAGCCCGGCCATGGAAGGCCGGGCGGGGGTGGTGACGGAGGGCGAGGCCGAGGCTAAGGATGGCCCGGAGCAACGAGTGGCGCGAGGAGTTCGATAAGTGTCCTTCGTCCACCTGCGCCTGCACACCGAGTTCTCGCTGATCGACGGCCTGGTGCGCGTCGAGCCGCCCAAGCGCAAGGGCGGCGGCAGCGGCGCCACGCTCAGCGCCAGGGCCAGCGAGCTGAAGCTGCCGGCGGTGGCGATCACCGACCGCAACAACCTGTTCGCGATGGTGAAGTTCTACAAGTCGGCGGAGGGCGCAGGCATCAAGCCCATCGTCGGCGCCGATGTCTGGCTGGAGGAGCGCGCCAAGGGCGATGGCCCCGAACGGCTGACGCTGCTGGTGCAGAACGAGGCCGGCTACCGCAACCTCACGCGGCTGATCTCGCTGGGCTACACCGACGGCCAGGCCAAGGGCACGCCGCTGATCCGCCGCGACTGGCTGCGCGACAACGCCGAGGGGCTGATCGCGCTCAGCGGCCGCGATGGCGCGATCTGCCGCGCGCTGCTGGCCGATCACGTGCCGCCGGCGCTGGCGGCGGCCGAGGAGCTGCGTGCGTCCTTCGGCGATCGCCTGTATCTGGAAATCTCGCGCTGCCGGCGTCCCGGCGACGAGGAGTGGGTGCGCGCCGCGACCCTGCTGGCGCGCCACGCCGGTCTGCCGCTGGTGGCGACCAATGATGTGCGTTTCCTGGCGCGCGAGGACTTCGACGCCCACGAGGCGCGCGTCTGCATCGCCCAGGGCCGTGTGCTCAACGACGAGAAGCGGCCGCGCGACTACACCGAGGAGCAGTACCTCAAGAGCGCCGAGGAGATGCGCGCGCTGTTCGCCGATCTGCCGGAGGCGGTGGAGAACACGCTGGAGATCGCGCGCCGCTGCACGCTGACGCTCAAGTTCGGCGTCAACCATCTGCCGCAGTTCCCGGTGCCGGAAGGGCAGACCACCGACAGCTTCCTGCGCCAGCGCGCCGAGGCCGGCCTCGACGCGCGGCTGGCGCAGATCGTCGCCGCGCAGCCGGTGGAGGTCTACCGCCAGCGGCTCGATTACGAACTGGGCATCATCGAGAAGATGGGCTTTGCCGGCTACTTCCTGGTGGTGGCCGACTTCATCGAGTGGGCCAAGCATCACGGCTGCCCGGTCGGGCCCGGCCGCGGCTCCGGCGCCGGCTCGCTGGTGGCCTACAGCATCGGCATCACCGATCTCGATCCGCTGCCGTACAACCTGCTGTTCGAGCGCTTTCTCAACCCCGAGCGCGTGTCCATGCCCGACTTCGACGTCGATTTCTGCATGGACAACCGCGACCGCGTGATCGAGTACGTGACGCAGAAATACGGCCGCTCGCACGTCGGCCAGATCATCACCTACGCCACCATGGCGGCGCGCGGCGTGGTGCGCGACGTGGCGCGCGTCATGGGCCACGGCTACGGCTTCGGCGATTCCATCTCCAAGCTGATTCCCGGCGTGCCCGGCGCGACGCTGGCCGACGCGCTGGACGAGGTGCCGGAACTCAAGCGCCGCTACGACACCGAGGAGGACACCCGCGCCGTGCTCGACCTAGGCCTGGTGCTGGAGGGCATCACGCGCGGCGTCGGTGTGCACGCCGGCGGCGTGGTGATCGCACCCAAGGCGCTGGTGGAATACGCGCCGCTGTACTGCGAACCGGGCGGCGAGGGCATGCGCACCCAGTTCGACATGAAGGACCTGGAGTCGGTGGGGCTGGTCAAGTTCGACTTCCTGGGCCTGAAGACGCTGACCATCATCCAGACCGCGCTGGACACGATCCGCGCCGGGCGCGGCGAGCACATCGACGTGCTGCAGATTCCGCTCGACGACGGCAAGACCTACGAGCTGTACGCCTCCGGCGGCACGGGGGCGGTGTTCCAGATGGAATCGCCGGGCATGCAGAAGGCTTCGCGTGATTTGAAGCCCGACACCTTCGAGGACATCATTGCCCTGGTGTCGCTGTACCGCCCAGGCCCGATGGAACTGATTCCCGAGTACTGCGCACGCAAGCGCGGCGACTCGAAGGTGGAATACCTGCACCCGGACATGGAGCCGGTGCTGCAGCCGACCTACGGCATCTTCGTCTACCAGGAGCAGGTGATGCAGATGTCGCAGCGCCTGGCCGGCTACACGCTGGGCGGCGCCGACCTGCTGCGCCGCGCCATGGGCAAGAAGATCGCGGCGGAAATGGCCAAGCAGCGCGCGGTGTTCACCGAGGGCGCCGTGCAGCGCGGCGTGCTGCCGGACATCGCCGCGCAGGTCTTCGACCTGATGGAGAAATTCGCCAACTACGGTTTCAACAAGTCGCATGCCGCGGCCTATGCCCTGGTCAGCTACCAGACCGCCTGGCTCAAGACGCATTACCCGGCCGAGTTCATGGCGGCGGTGATGTCCTGCGATATGGACCATACCGAGACCATCGTCGCCATGCGCGCCGAGTGCCTGCGCATGAAGCTGGTGCTGCATCCGCCGGACATCAACCACAGCCATTTCCGCTTCACCGTGCCGCGCCCGGGCGAGATCATGTACGGCCTGGGCGCGATCAAGGGCGCGGGCGAGGCGGCGCTGGAAGGCATCATCGCCGAGCGCACGCAGAACGGTCCGTTCCGCGACCTGTTCGATTTCTGCCGCCGCATCGACCTCAAGAAAGCCAACAAGCGCGTGCTGGAAGCGCTGATCTTCTCCGGCGCGCTGGATGCCTTTGGCCTGAATCGCGCGACCCTGCTCAAGACCCTGCCCAAGGCGCTGGCCCTGGCCGAAAAAGCTGCGGAAAGCGCCAGCAGCGGTCAGAACGACCTGTTCGGCCTGGGCGGCGGCGGTCCGGCGCAGAAGAGTGAGCAGCGCATCGACGCCGACTGGGCCGAGGACTGGGGCACGCGCGAGCGCCTCAACCACGAGCGCGAGACCCTCGGCTTCTACCTCTCCGGCCACCCGATCGAGGCCTACGCCGAGGTGATCGAGCAGGTCTGCAGCGGTCACCTGTCGGAGCTGATGAAGAACCTGCCGTCGCCGGCGCCGGTGGGGGCCGATGGCAAGCGCAAGTGGCAGCCGCGTCCCAAGCAGCTGTTTGCCGCCTGGGTCACCGACGTGCGCTTCTTCAAGGGCGACAAGGACGACAAGGGCGGCCGCGCCAGCTACAAGGTCACGCTGTCCGACCGCGACGCGCTCATCGCCACCTGGGTCGATGCCGACAAGTGGCTGAAATATCAGGCCTTCGTGCGCACGGAGCAGCTGGTGTTCGTGATCGCCGAGTTCGGCTGGTCGCAGCGCGAGGGCCAGGACAACGAGGTGCGGCTGTACAACGCCGAATTCCTCGAGCCCGGCCCCCTGATGGCGGACTACGCCACCCGCATCACACTGGACTGGAAGCGCCCGGCGCAGGATGTCGCCAGCCTGCACAAGCTGCTGCAGCCGTACCGGGCCGCCGAGGGGGCGCCGGTCCAGGTGCAGGTCGTCAACACCCGCGCCGCCGCCACCCTGGAGCTGGCGCCGGCCTGGCGGGTGCGGCCCCAGGACGACTGTGTCACGGCCCTGCAACAGCTGCTGGGCCCGAGTTGCGTTAAAGTGCATTTCCGCCGCTACGTGCCGCCGGTGTCGGAGCGCCGCTTCGAGCGCGCCTACAGCGGTGGCGGTGGCGACGACGAGTGAGCGGGGCGCGGGGACGCCTCAACCAGAACGACCGATATGAATCTGAACTACCTGGATTTCGAACAGCCCATCGCCGAGCTTCAGCAGAAGATCGACGAACTGCGCAACGCCACCGCCGGCAGCGGCGTCAGCCTGACCGAGGAGATCGCGCGGCTGGAGGTCAAGAGCAAGGAGCTGACCGAGCAGATCTTCGCCAAGCTCACCCCCTGGCAGGTGGCGCAGCTGGCGCGTCACCCGCACCGGCCGTATGCGCTGGACTACATCAAGGCCCTGTTCACCGAGTGGGAGGAGCTGCACGGCGATCGCCACTACAAGGACGATCCCTCCATCGTCTGCGGCCTGGCGCGGCTGGAAGGCCGCGCCGTCGTCGTCATCGGCCAGCAGAAGGGCCGTGACGCCAAGGAGCGCGTCTACCGCAACTTCGGCATGCCCAAGCCCGAGGGCTACCGCAAGGCGCTGCGCGTGATGAAGCTGGCGGAGAAGTTCAACCTGCCGGTGATCACCTTCATCGACACGCCGGGCGCGTATCCGGGCATCGACGCCGAGGAGCGCAACCAGTCCGAGGCCATCGCCCGCAACCTGATCGAGCTGGCGACGCTGCGCACGCCGGTGCTGGCCACGGTGACCGGCGAGGGTGGCTCCGGCGGCGCGCTGGCGATCGGCATCGCCGACCACGTGATGATGCTCCAGCACAGCATCTACTCCGTGATCTCGCCTGAGGGCTGCGCCTCCATCCTGTTCAAGGACGCCGGCCGCGCCTCCGAGGCGGCCGAGGCGATGAAGATCACCGCCCGCGACATCTACGACTTCAAGCTGATCGACGAGATCGTGCCGGAGCCGCTGGGCGGCGCGCACCGCGACCCGGCGCAGATGTTCGCCACGCTGCGCCACAAGCTGGTCACCAATCTCGAGCGCCTGCGCCATGTGCCCATGACCCAGCTGCTGGCCACGCGCTACGAGCGTCTGATGTCCTACGGCGCATACGAGACGGTGAAAATGCCCAAGAATCTGGCACCCGCTAACGCCGCCTGAGCGGTGGATGTTGTTAAATAGTATTTATCTTTTTTAAAATAATATAATAAAAAAATAACAAACTCCCTGGTGCAAGCCCCGCGAGCGGGTGACCCTTGCGGCGGCTTTCCGGGCCTCTTCGAACTGCTAACCTGCCGCGATGGACGCTGCCTTCGCGATTCCCGAACTGCCAGCGCTGAGGAAGGGCGCGCGCATCTGGCTGGCCTACAGCGGCGGACTCGATTCCACCGTGCTGCTGCACCGCCTGCACGAGGCGGGCGTGCCGGGGTTGCGGGCGGTGCACGTGCACCACGGCCTGCAGGCCGACGCCGATGCCTGGGCGCGCCACTGCCGTGCCCAGTGCCGCGCGCTGGGCGTGCCATTCACCCTGCTGCGGGTTGCGATCCAGGCCCGTCATCCGGCCGGTCCGGAAGCGGCGGCGCGCGAGGCGCGTTACGCCGCGTTGCGCGAGCGGCTGCGCTCGGGCGACCTGCTGGTCACGGCCCACCATCGCCGCGACCAGGCCGAAACGGTGCTGCTGCGCCTGCTGCGCGGCAGCGGCGTCGAGGGACTGGCGGCGATGCGGCCGCTGAAGGCACTGCCGCCGGGCCAGTTGTGGCGGCCGCTGCTGGAGGTTTCGCGCATGCAGCTGCGCGCGGAGGCCGAGCGCCGCGGCCTGTACTGGATCGAGGATCCGCACAATCGCGCGCCGCGCTACGCGCGCTCGTTCCTGCGCGAGTCGGTATGGCCACTCCTGGAGATGCGCTGGCCGCAGGCCGAGGCGAGTCTGGCGCGGGCCGCCGGGCACTGCGCCGAGGCCGCGCAATTGCTCGCCGAGGTTGCGACGCAGGACCTTGCCCTGCTGGGCGATGGCGAGACCCTGGGTGTCGCCGCGCTGAAATCACTGCCGCCCGCCCGCCGCCGCAATGCGCTGCGCCACTGGCTGGCGCAGCGCGGCTACGAGGCGCCGCCCACGGCCGCATGGGATCGGCTGGAGCGCGAGGTGCTGGATGCGCGCGAGGACGCGCGGCCGTTACTGCGCCTCGGCGACTGCGAATTCCGCCGCTATCGCGACCGCCTGTACCTGATGGCGCCGCTGCCGCCGGCGCCCGGTGCGCTGGAGCTGACCTGGGACGGTCGCGCGACGCTGCGCCTGCCGGCGGGCTGCGGCACACTGCGCGCCACCGGACGCCGCGCGCGGCCGGTCGAGCTGCGGGTGCGCTTTCCGCAGGGGGGTGAAACCCTGCGCCCCGAGGGCGGTACACGGACCCGCACGCTGAAAAACCTGTTCCAGGAGGCCGGTGTGCCGCCCTGGCAGCGGCTGCGGACCCCGTTGATTTATCGCGAAGGCGCGTTAGTCTCGGTAGCGGATCGCTGGCGCGCCGCCGGAGAGGATACCGAAAATCTGCGATTCACCTGGACCGTCGCCTGACGGTTGCCATGACAACGAAGACAAGAGGAGCGAACACGATGCTGGGTCAGATGATGGACATGCCGTTGATGATTTCTTCGCTGCTGCAGCACGCGGACCGCTATCACGGCGATATCGAGATCGTGTCGAGGACCGTCGAAGGCGGCATCCATCGTTACACCTACCATGACGCCCACATCCGCGCGCGCCGGCTGGCCAACGCCCTGCAGCGCCTGGGCGTGAAGCCCTCCGAGCGCGTCGCCACCCTGGCCTGGAACGGCTACCGGCATTTCGAGCTGTACTACGCCATCTCCGGCATGGGCGCGGTGATGCACACCGTCAATCCACGCTTGTTCCCGGAACAGATCGGCTGGATCATCAACCACGCCGAGGACCAGTTCGTGTTCTTCGACCTGACCTTCGCGTCCCTGGTCGAGGCTCTGGCGCCGAAATGCCCGACGGTGAAGGGCTGGGTGGCGATGACCGATCGTGCCCATCTGCCGCAGATCAAGGGCGTGAACTTGCTGTGCTACGAGGACCTGCTGGCTGCCGAGTCCGACGTCTACCAGTGGCCGGTCTTCGACGAGAAGACGGCGGCGTGCCTGTGCTACACCTCCGGTACCACCGGCAACCCCAAGGGGGTGCTCTACAGTCACCGCTCCACCATCCTCCATGCCTATGCCACGGTGATGCCGGACGTGATGAGCCTGTCGTCGCGCGACGTGGTGCTGCCGGTGGTGCCGATGTTCCACGTCAACGCCTGGGGCACGCCGTATTCCTGTCCGCTGGTGGGCGCCAAGCTGGTGTTCCCCGGTGCCGGCCTCGACGGCGCGAGTCTTTATGAGCTGTTCGAGAGCGAGGGGGTGACCTTCTCGGCCGGCGTGCCGACGGTCTGGCTGGGCCTGCTGCAGCACCTGCAGAAGAACGGGCTCAAGTTCACCAAGCCCTGGCGTTCGACCGTGGGCGGCTCGGCCTGCCCGCCGGCGCTGATGAAGGCGTTCGAGCAGGAATTCGGCGTCAAGCTGCATCATGGCTGGGGCATGACCGAGATGTCGCCCCTGGGCACCTACAACACGCTCAAGAACAAGCATCTGGCCCTGAGCCCGGAGGAGCAGTTTGCGGTGCGGATCAAGGCCGGCCGGGTGATCTACGGCGTCGACCTGAAGATCGTCGATGCCGAGGGCCAGGAACTGCCGCGCGACGGCAAGGCCTTCGGCGATCTGCTGGTCAGGGGGCCGTGGATCGTCGACCACTACTACAAGGTGGAGGGCAGTCCCCTGCTGGACGGCTGGTTTCCCACCGGCGACGTCGCCACGCTGGACGCCGACGGCTACATCCAGATCACCGACCGTTCCAAGGACGTGATCAAGTCGGGGGGCGAATGGATCAGCTCCATCGACCTGGAGAACATCGCGGTCGGGCATCCGGCGGTGGCGGAGGCGGCGGTGATCGGGGTGTATCACCCCAAATGGGATGAACGTCCCCTGCTGATCGTGGTCCGAAAGCCTGGCCAGGACGTGTCACGGGCGGAAATCCTGAAATTCTACGAGGGCAAGATCGCCAAGTGGTGGATGCCGGACGATGTGGCCTTCGTCGACCAGCTGCCCCACACCGCGACGGGGAAGCTGCTGAAAACCCGTCTGCGCGAGGATTTCAAGGGCTACCAATTGCCGGGGACGGCTGCATAGGCGCGGCGCCGGCGTGCCGTGGCGCACGCTGGCGCCGGCGTTTTTGCGACCCTCGGGTGCAGACAACGGGAGGGCTAGCGTAAAATGCCACCTTACAAATCAGAAAGCTCACTCATGACCGAGACGAATACACGCTATATCTTTGTAACAGGCGGCGTGGTGTCCTCACTCGGCAAGGGTATCGCCGCTGCCTCGCTCGGTGCGATTCTCGAATCGCGCGGCCTCAAGGTCCACATCATCAAGCTCGACCCGTATATCAATGTCGACGCGGGCACGATGAGTCCTTTCCAGCATGGCGAAGTCTTTGTCACCGAGGATGGCGCCGAAACCGACCTGGACCTGGGTCACTACGAGCGCTACCTGCGTGGCAAGACCAGCCGCAATAGCAACGTCACCACCGGCCAGATCTACCGCAACGTGCTCGAAAAGGAGCGTCGTGGCGATTACCTGGGCAGCACCATCCAGGTGATTCCGCATATCACCGACGAGATCCAGCGCTGCATCCGCAAGGCGGCCGAGGGTGCCGACGTCTGCATGGTCGAGATCGGCGGCACCGTGGGCGACATCGAATCGCTGCCGTTCCTTGAGGCGATCCGCCAGATGGCGGTGGAACTCGGTCGCAAGAACGCGCTGTTCATGCACCTGACCCTGGTGCCCTTCGTCAAGGCCTCGGGCGAGCTCAAGACCAAGCCGACGCAGCACTCCGTCAAGGAACTGCGCTCCATCGGTATCCAGCCGGACGTGCTGCTGTGCCGTACCGAGCGCATGCTGCCCGAGTCCGAGCGTCGCAAGATTTCGCTGTTCACCAATGTCCAGAACCGCGCGGTAATTTCGGCGGTGGACCTCGATGACATCTACAAGATCCCGGGCTGGTTGCACCAGCAGGGTCTGGATGAACTGGTGGTCGAACATTTCGGCCTCGAGTGCCGTACCGCTGACCTCAGCCAGTGGGAGCGGGTGGTCAGCGCTCGTGGCGAGATGGATGCCGAGGTCGAAGTGGCCATGGTCGGCAAATACGTCGATCTGGCCGATGCCTACAAGTCGCTGAACGAAGCGCTGTATCACGCCGGTCTGCACACCAAGACCCGCGTCAAGATCCGCTATGTCGAATCCGAGGCGGTCCAGGGGCAGGGCACGCGCCTGCTGCAGGGCGCCGACGCCATCCTGGTGCCCGGCGGCTTCGGCGAGCGCGGGGTCGAGGGCAAGATCGATGCGGCGCGCTATGCGCGCGAGAACAAGATTCCCTACCTCGGCATCTGCCTGGGCATGCAGGTGGCCGCCATCGAGTATGCCCGCAATGTCTGCGGCCTCGAGGGGGCGCACAGCACGGAGTTCGCGCCCAAGTCGCCTCACCCGGTGATCGCGCTGGTAACGGAATGGCGCGATACCACGGGCGCGGTACATCATCGCAGCTCGCAATCAAACAAGGGCGGCACCATGCGCCTCGGCGTGCAGGCCTGCCGCCTCAAGCCCGGTTCCAAGTCACGCGCCCTGTACAACGCTGAATTGATCAGCGAACGGCATCGTCACCGCTACGAGTTCAACAACAACTACCGCGAGATCATGACCCGCAATGGCATGACCCTGGTGGGTGAGTCGGAGGACGGCTCGCTGATCGAGATGATCGAGCTGCCGGATCATCCCTGGTACGTGGCTTGCCAGTTCCACCCGGAATTCACGTCGACGCCGCGTGACGGTCATCCGCTGTTCGAGGGCTTCGTTCGCGCCGCGCGCGAACACCATCTCGCCAATCAGGCGGGCAACCAGGTGAAAGCAGCATGAAACTATGCGGTCGCGATATCGGCATCGAACATCCGCTGTTCCTGATCGCGGGGCCGGATACGCTGGAATCCCAGCAACTGGCACTGGATGTCGCCGGCCACATCGCGCCCATTGCCAAGAAGCTGGGCATCCTGTTCATCTTCAAAGGCTCCTTCGACAAGGCCAACCGCTCCTCGCACAAGTCGTATCGCGGTCCCGGTCTGAATGAAGGCCTGAAGATCATGGAGGAGGTCAAACGGCAGATCGGCGTGCCGGTGCTGACGGACGTGCATGAAGACACGCCGCTCGCGGAGGTTGCCGCCGTTATTGATGTGATCCAGACGCCTGCCTTCCTGTGCCGTCAGACCAATTTTATGCAGAACGTGGCGCGGACCGGACGTCCCATCAACGTCAAGAAAGGCCAGTTCATGTCGCCCTGGGAAATGGGCAACGTGATCGAAAAGATGAAGGCGGTGGCGCCGCACCAGTTCATGCTTTGCGAACGCGGCTTCTCGTTCGGCTACAACAACCTCGTGGCCGACATGCGCGGTCTGGCGATCATGCGTCAATACGCGCCGGTGGTTTTCGACGCCACACACACCGTTCAGTTGCCGGGTGGACAAGGCAACGCCTCGGGCGGCATGCGCGAGATGATTCCGGTGCTGGCCAGGGCAGCCGTCGGTGCTGGCGTGGCGGGCGTTTTCATGGAAACGCACCCCAAGCCGGACGAGGCCCTTTGCGATGGGCCGAATTCACTGCCGTTGCAGCACGTCGCCAGTCTTTTGGAGACCCTGGTGGAGCTTGATCGGGTGACCAAGCGGAGTGGCCTGCTCGAGCAGGCCCTGCGTTAGTAGCGTTGGGCTCCCCCATCGCTATACGCGGCCAATAATCGGGAAATTCATGATGAAGCGGACTGGGATAAGTATTGCGCTGATGGCCGGGCTTATGGTGGGGCTAGTCGCCGCACCGTCTACGAGGGCGCAGGATGCGTCGACGCCCATCAGCGGCGGCAGTGCCGCTGCATCGTCAGCGCCGGGGGCGATGGGAGCTTCCACGCATTCCACGCCCATAACTTCCATTTCGGGCGTGAACGCGGGTACAAACTCTGCGGCCATCTCCTCCGCCGTTGCACAGTTCCAGGCGATGACGCCTGATCAGGTGCAGGCGATTCCGCCGGACGATATCCGCAAAATTCCTACCGACGTGCTCCGACAGTACGCAACGCCCGACAATCTGGCCAAGTTGAGCCCTGCGCAGCAGGCGATGGTTCGCTCTGTGCTGGGCGGCGGTACTCAACAGAATCAGCAGCCGCAGCAGAATCAGCAGCAGGATCAGCAGAACCAGGGCAAGCAGGGTGCGTCACAGGCCTGCCCGCCGGGCGAGGCCTGTCAGAACAAGGGCGATCAGCAGAGTTCGGGATCGCGCCGATTCGGCTCTGAGCTCTTCTCCAATCCGCCCTCGACCTTCGCGCCGGTGGCGGACATTCCGGTTCCCGTGAACTACATTGTGGGCCCCGGAGATACGGTGGCCGTGCAATTGTTCGGCAACCAGAACAATCAGTTCGATCTGATCGTCCAGCGTGATGGCTTTATCCAGTTTCCCAGCTTGGGGCCTATCCAAGTGGCGGGTTTGACCTTTGACGTCATGCGCCAGCAGTTGTTGAGTCGCATCTCGAAGCAGATGATCGGCACGGAGGCGAGCATCACGCTGGGGGCTTTGCGTTCGATTCAGATTTTCGTGGTGGGTGATGTGCGTCATCCGGGCGCTTACACCGTCAGCTCCCTGAGCAAGATGCTGAATGCTCTATTCGTCAGTGGCGGTATCGCCGATACCGGCTCCTATCGCCGTATCCAACTCAAGCGTAATGGCCAGCCTGCTGCGGTGCTGGATCTGTATGACCTACTGCTGAAGGGCGATAGCTCCAGGGACGCTCAGCTGCGTCCGGGAGATGTGATCTTCGTGCCGCCGGTTGGTAAGTCGGTCACCGTCGCCGGTGGTGTGCTGCGTCCGGCGATCTATGAGCTAAAGGGCGGAGAGAAGGTGAGTGACGTCCTCGACTATGCCGGAGGCCCCGCGCCCAATGCCTTCCTGAGCTTGACCAAGATCGAGCGCATCGCCGCTGATGACCGCCATGTGGTGCTCGACGCCAATCCTACCAGCGGCATCGGCAACCTCAGCCTGCAGGACGGCGACGTCGTCACGGTCAATACCTCGCTGGAGCGGCTGGACCGCATGGTGACTGTGCGGGGTTACGTCAATCGTGAACAACCGGTCCAGTGGCGATCGGGCTTGCATATCAGCGATGTCGTCGCTTCCGCCGACGCGCTGAAGCCGCTGGCCGACCTAAATTTCGCGCTGCTGGTTCGTGCGGTGGGCCGAGATCAGCATCTTGTGGTGTATCAATTCAAGCCCCAGGACGTCTTCCAGCATCCCCATGGACCGCAGGACTGGGTGCTGGCGCCGAAGGACGAGTTGCGATTCTTTGGCTTTGATGGCAACCGTGCGGGTCAGTTGTCCGACCTCATCGCGTTGCTGCGGTTGAGTGGACGCGCGGATGAGTTGGCGAATCCGATCGTTACGATCAGTGGTGCCGTGCAGGAGCCCGGCGAGTATCCTCTGACAGAGGGAATGACACTCTCCGACGCCGTCCGCTCGGCGATCAGCGTCAACAAAACGGCCTGGCTCGATGCCGGTCTGGTCGTTCGCCGCGATTTGCGGGCTAACACAGTCAAGGTTTTCGAAGTGTCACTACGGCCGGAAAGCGCGGACCTGTCACAGTTCAAGATGGCGCCCGGCGATAACCTCCTTGTCTTCGCCGTGGCGGACGATCGCCAAGCGCTGCTTGCCGATGTCATCAACCGCATCCAGCAGCAGGCGCGCCCGAATGAGCCGGCGCGACTGGTCAAGATTACCGGCGAAGTGAAATTCCCTGGGGACTATCCGCTGACGGAGGATGCCGACGTCGGCAAGCTGGTGGCGCTCGCCGGTGGTTACACCGAACCGGCCTATCCCTATAGCTACGAGGTGACTCGACAGACGATCGATGATCAGGGGCGTTTCTCCATTCGCACCATCGATCTGGGCAATCAGGCCATTGATGGCGGCAAGGGGTTGTCCCCGGGTGAGCAACAAAGTGCGAATGATTTCGCGCTGCAGTCCCGTGACACCGTGGTTGTCCGCCGCCAGCCCGGCTATCAGGAAGCCGAATCGATCGAACTGCGGGGTGAGGTGCGTTTTCCCGGCCTTTATCGCGCCCGCCGAGGTGAGACTTTATCCGAGATCATCAAGCGTGCGGGTGGCCTGACACGATTTGCGGATCCTAGCGCCGCAATTTTCACGAGGCAGGACTTGAAAGAAGCGGAGGATCAGCGGCTGCAGGAAATTCAGGCAGATATGGAGCGCGAAATTGCCCGCATGGCCGTCGCCAAGGCCAACGGCAATGGCAATAGCAATGACAGCGGGAGCAACTCAACGGCGCAGCAGGCACTGCTGGCCAGCCTGTCGGACAAGTTGGCGAAACTCCACGGCGTGGGCCGTCTGGTGATCGATCTGCCACGTGTTATGAAAGCGGATCCTGACGCGGACGTTGAAGTGCATGACGGTGACGTCCTCGTAGTGCCCGCGAAGCGCCAGGAGGTTCTGGTCCTGGGCGAGGTCAACTACCCAACGTCGCATCGTGTGCGTCCAGGGGATTCGGCCAGGGACTACATCAACCGCAGCGGAGGCTTCACACAGGCAGCGGACGGTGGCAGGGTTTACATCATTCGGGCCAACGGCGAGGTCACCGCGAACGCCGTGGGCTGGTTCACCAGCCGCAACATTCGGCCTGGCGACACCATCGTTGTCCCACTCGATCTCGATCCCGTGCGGCCGTTGCCGCTCTTTACCAGCATTGCGCAAATCGCCGGTCAATTGGCTATCACGGCTGCGAGCCTGAAGGTTATCGGAGCATTCTGATGGCCTTACATCCAGACTCGACAGAAAACGTCGTTCAGCCAACCGTCGCGTATCTCATGCCGATGGCACCTTCCGCGGTCGACGACGAGATCGATCTGAGAGAGTTGCTTTCGACCCTTTACGCGCATCGCAAGGTGATTGTTGCTATCACGGTGCTGTTCGTGATTTTGGCAGGTGTGTATGCATTTTCGACGCCGAAGCGGTTCAGGGCTGATACGCTGGTGGCACCGTACGATAGCAATCAGGGGAACGGCGGCGGCCTGTCTCAAATTGCCGGTTCGCTCGGCGGCTTGGCGAGTTTGGCTGGGGTGAGTCTGTCGGGTGGCGGCGACAAGGATGTATCCATCGCGACCTTGCAGTCTCGCGATCTCGTCCTGAGCTTGATCAAAGATGAGAATTTGTTGCCCATCCTCTTTGCCGATCAATGGAACGAGAGCAAGAAGGCCTGGGACGTCAGCGATCCAAGGGATGTGCCCACGCTTTTGGATGGATACGTCTTATTCCAAAAGAGAATCCTCAAGGTCAGCGAGGATAAAAAGACTGGACTCGTCACCTTGGAGATTGAGTGGACGGACCCGCAACTCGCGGCCCACTGGGCCAACGAAATGGTGCGTCGCGCAAATGCTGAACTACAGAAAAAAGCGGTTGACGATTCGGATCGGCACATTGCGTACCTTGAGAATCAAATTCAGCAAACCAGTCTAGTCGATATGCGTCAGTCCATCTACTCGCTGCTCGAGAACGAGTTGAAAACTGCGATGGTGGCCAAGGGCAATGATCAGTATGCTTTCAAAGTCATTGACCCCGCTGTAGTGCCCGAAAAGAAAATCTGGCCAAAGCGAGCCTTGATTCTGGTTTTGGGTTTTATGGCTGGGCTCTTCTTTGCCATCGTTGGGGTTCTGGCCCACCATAGCTGGGTGAATGGCGCAAGCAACAGAAGTTAAGGCGAGCGGGCTTTTTTTGCGTGATCAAACTTGACGGGAACTATGTCCAAAATCGTTGAAATATCAGCCCTGGAAATCATCGACTCACGTGGTAATCCAACGGTTGAAGCGGAGGTCATTTTGGAATCGGGCGCGTTCGGTCGCGCCGCGGCTCCGTCGGGCGCATCGACCGGCACCCGCGAGGCGGTGGAGCTGCGCGACGGCGACAAGAAGCGCTATCTCGGCAAAGGCGTGCGCAAGGCGGTTCGCAATGTCGAAACGGAGATCGCCAAGGCGGTGACGGGTCTTGATGCTCAGGATCAGGCTGGGTTGGATCACCGCATGATCGAACTCGACGGCACGCCGAACAAGGCGCGACTCGGGGCCAACGCCATCCTGGCTGTCTCGCTGGCCAGCGCCAAGGCGGCGGCCGAGGAAAACGGGCTGCAGCTGTTCCAGCATCTTGGCGGTATTTCCAGCGTGACCTTGCCGGTGCCGATGATGAACGTCATCAATGGCGGGGCTCATGCGGACAACAATGTCGATATCCAGGAGTTCATGATTTTGCCGGTGGGTGCCCCGAGTTTTTCGGAGGCCCTCCGTTATGGCGCTGAAGTTTTCCATACGCTGAAGAAGGTGCTCAAGGATCGCAAGCTCAACACTGCGGTCGGCGATGAGGGTGGCTTTGCGCCCGATCTTGAATCCAATGTTGCGGCGCTGGACTGCCTGCTTGAGGCGATCGAGAAGGCGGGGTACAAGCCCGGCAAGGACATTTATCTGGGACTCGACGTGGCGTCGAGCGAGTTCTTCCAGAAGGGCAAGTACCATCTCCATGGTGAGGGCAAGGCATTCACGCCGGATCAGTTCACCGATTTTCTGGCCGGGATTTGCGACAAGTACCCGGTGATCTCGATTGAAGACGGCTGTGCGGAAAACGACTGGAAGGGCTGGGAACTGCTGACCCGCAAACTGGGCGGCAGAGTGCAGCTGGTCGGCGATGATCTTTTCGTGACCAATACGGCGATTTTGTCTGAAGGGATCGGTAAGGGCATTGCCAATTCCATCCTGATCAAGCCCAACCAGATCGGCACGCTCACTGAAACACTGGAAGCCATCCAGATGGCTACCGATGCGGGCTACTCCAGTGTCGTGTCGCATCGCTCTGGCGAAACGGAAGATGTCACCATCGCCGATATCGCGGTCGGTACCACCGCAACCCAGATCAAAACAGGTTCGCTCTGCCGCTCGGATCGTATGGCCAAGTACAACCAGTTGCTGCGGATCGAACGCCAGTTGGGACGCCGTGCACGTTATCCGGGTAAGGCTGCCTTCCCGGTCCGGATCTGAGATCCGCGCCCATGCCACGCTTGGCGACCTTGGCGCTGCTGCTGCTGCTCGCGGGGCTGCAATGGCGCCTGTGGGTCGCCGATGGTGGTATTGCCGATACGCATCGGCTGATCGGTCAGGTCGATGCCCAGCGCGCGGAGAATGAAAAGCTCAGAGTACGCAATGCCGCGCTGGATGCCGAAGTCGCTGATCTGAATTCCGGTGTGCAGGCGATCGAGGCAAGGGCCAGGACATCGCTGGGCATGATCCGCCAAGGCGAGACCTTTTACCTGGTCGTTGAGCCCTGAGTTGCCGTTGAGCGCGACATTGCCCCGATATTGGGCGGTCATACCGGCGGCCGGCGGCGGCTCCAGGATGGGGTTGGCCAGGCCCAAACAGTACTTGCCGCTCAGGGGCCGTACGATCCTGGAGTGGAGCCTTGCGCCGTTTCTGGATTGCGACTGGGTCGATGGCGTGGTGTTGGTTCTGGCCAAAAATGATCAGGAGTTCTCTAGGCTGCCGGTGGCGCGGCATCCCAAGATCATCCCGGCGACGGGCGGTACGGCCCGCGCTGACTCTGTCCGCGCCGGACTGCAGGCCGTCGTCGAAAGGAGCCGCCCATTCCCGGAGACGTATGTTCTGGTGCACGACGCAGCCAGGCCCTGCGTCGAATGGGCCGACATCGAACGGTTGCGCGACGAGGCGGACGACGAGCATGGCGGTTTGCTGGCCATGCCAGTCACCGATACCTTGAAAAAATCCAAGCAGGGTAAGGTCGCTGCCACCGTTGAT
Source organism: Nevskiaceae bacterium (assembly GCA_008012115.1). Taxonomy (GTDB): domain Bacteria; phylum Pseudomonadota; class Gammaproteobacteria; order Nevskiales; family Nevskiaceae; genus Stenotrophobium. The sequence goes on along the minus strand of SSEB01000010.1, from coordinate 128,344 downwards.
CGCGCCTTTATTTGGCGAGCGCAGACTCCACAGATGTTCAGGCTGGATTTGTTGATGGGTGCGCTGCAGGAATGCGCTGAGCGCGGACTGGAAATTACGGACGAGGCCAGCGCGATGGAACGCGCTGGCTACAAACCGCGCCTGGTGCGAGGGCGCGACAGCAATATCAAGGTGACTTACGCCGAAGATCTGCATGTCGCTGATTTCTGGCTGGCGCGGCAGGCGCAACAGCCATGAGCCATCTCCGGATAGGGCACGGATTCGATGCCCATCGCATTGAACCTGGCGATGGGGTTGCTCTGGGCGGGGTGCGAATCGACTGCGCCTACCGGGTTATTGCCCACTCCGATGGTGACGTCCTGATTCATGCGCTTTGTGATGCCTTGCTTGGCGCGCTCGGGGAGGGCGATATCGGTCACCTTTTTCCCGATACCGATCCGCGCTTCAAGGGTATCGACAGCCGCCAGCTGTTGCGCGAGGTGGTGAGGCGCGTACACGAGCGGCAATGGCGCGTCGGCAACGTCGACCTTACCCTGATTGCCCAGGTGCCCAGGGTGGCGCCTCACGTTGTGACCATGCGCAGTGTGCTGGCCGAGGATCTGGCGGTCGACGCCGCCAGCGTCAACGTCAAGGCCACCACCAATGAAGGAATGGGGCATATCGGCCGCAAGGAAGGAATTGCCGCTCATGCGGTGGTCTTGCTGACACGCGGTTGAAGGCGCGCCGGGTTGGTTATACTCCAGCGATGCTGGACCTTCTGAAACCCACGGTAGTACGCAAGCGTGCCTTGCGCCAGGGGCGCGATACGCGCGAGGAAATCCTCAACGCTGCCGAAGACTTGTTGCAGCGGCGTGGCTATAACGCATTCAGCTATCAGCACATCGCGGTCCAGCTCGACATTCGCAATGCCGCGATTCATTACCACTTTCCGTCAAAGGAAGACCTCGGCGTCGCATTGGTACAGCGATACCGTCAGCGCTTCCGTGATTGGACGGACGAGATCGCAGCCAAGGCAAACGCCTGGGGCAGGCTCAACGCGTATTTTCAGACCTATGTCGAATACGCTGAAGCCCAATGCAAAATTTGCCCCGGGGGAGTGCTAGGTAGCGAGTTCGAGGCGATCCCGGAGGAAATGCGCCACGAGGCCCGGCTGTTGATGAGGGAAATCTTCGAGTGGCTGGTAGAGACGCTGGAACTGGGCCGTGCGCAGGGCAGCCTGACGTTCCTGGGAGATTCCCGCCACAAGGCGGTTGAAATTGGCGCCGCTTTGCAGGGCGGCCTACAAATCGCGAGGATGGCGGGGCCCGAAAGATTCCATCAAGTATTGCAGCAGTTGGCACTTGAGCTATGCCATTCCGGTGCGGACTCTCTACCATAAATTCATTAAATTCAAATAAATAAGAAACTGTGGGGGATTTTCTCTCATCAATACTTACTAAATGGTAAGTACAATCCTGACACGTTTGACGGTGGTGTGGAGGCGTTATGGCACCCCTGCAGCAGGATTTGGGTCCGGAGTTTGAGGCGCTGGAACTGCCCGAGGTCTTGAAGAAGATCGATGACGCGTTCCGGCGCGGCAGCTGGCAGCAGAAGCTGCGCAACTGGCTGCTGCGTTTGCGTCGCTATGGCTGACCGCCCGTTGGTTTCTAGCGGTCTCGAAGAGGTCTATCGCGGTTGTCGCAGCAGCACGTAGACCGCGCCGGTACCGCCGTCGACGGCGCGCGCAGAGCAATATGCGGCAACGTCCTTGCGCCGTCGCAGCCAGCTGTCCAGAGCGGCTTTCAGCACAGGGCCGCTGTTCGGCGAGCCGTGGCCTTTACCGTGAATGATCCGGACGCAGCGTAGCTGCTGATCTTGGCAATAGGCGAGAAATCGCATCACGGCTTCCTGCGCCTTGCTCCGGCTGAGACCGTGCAGATCGAGTTCCTTCTGAACATGAAACTGTCCGCGGCGAAGCTTGCGGAGCACGCCATCCTGGACGCCGGGCGCCCGGTAGCTGAGCGTATCGCCGCTCTCCAGCGTCTCAATCTCCGAGCCGGCCAGCATTTCACGCAATACCGCGCGCTCGTCCGCTTCTCTCTGTAAGGGTATGGGGGCGGGCGGGCGCTTGGTTTCCGTGCGACGGTTCGAAGTGCTTTTCCGGGCGACGTCCCTCATCGCCTCGCGAAATAGCCGCGCCTCTTCATCCGCATCTGGATCGGCACTCATCGTCGGGGCCCTGCGTCAACGCGCGGAAACGACAGCGATCGCTCTCGCAATTGATGTTAGTAAATATTCCAATATAATTTCACAAGCAGACAATTCATAACTCCCATCCTGGCTCGGGCCGCGGAGCGGGTGGTCGCCTCAGATGCCGAGAAGCGAGCCACGCGCATGATGGCGCCAAGCGGTACGAGAGCCAAGACATTTGGATGCCGGCCCCCTTAAACTGACGCGCTTTTTCTCCATCGCCTGCTATGCGCATCCTGCTTTCCAATGACGACGGCTACATGGCCCCTGGCCTGTGCTGCCTGCGCGATCACCTGCGCGCCCACCACGAGGTGACGGTTGTGGCGCCGGACCGCAATCGCAGCGGTGCCAGCAATTCGCTGACCCTGCTGCATCCCCTGCGGGCACAGCAGCATGGCGATGGTGTCACCAGCGTCGACGGCACGCCGACTGATTGCGTGCATCTGGCGCTCAATGCGCTGCTCGATCAACCGCCGGAGATGGTGGTCTCCGGCATCAACGCCGGCGCGAACCTGGGCGATGACACGCTGTACTCGGGAACGGTGGCGGCGGCCATGGAGGGGCGCCATTTGGGTTTCCCGGCGATCGCCGTCTCCAGTGTCGCCGCGGCGCCCAGGCACTATGAAACCGCAGCGCGCGTCGTCGTGCGGCTGATCCAGCAACTGGAACGGGACCCGTTGCCGGGCGATACCATTCTCAACGTCAATGTGCCCGACGTGCCCTGGGATGATCTGCAGGGCTTTGAGGTGACCCGCCTGGGCAACCGCCATCGCGCGGAAGAAGTGATCCCCTCGCGCGATCCACGCGGTCGCCCGATTTACTGGATCGGCGCCGCCGGTGGCGAGGCGGATTGCGGCGAGGGGACGGATTTCCACGCCGTCGCCAACCGGCGCGTGGCCTTGACGCCGCTATTGGTGGACCTGACCCGTTATGCCGCCATGGACCGGCTTCAGGGCTGGGCACGCGGTCTATGAGCGTCATGACCAAGCCTCAGCATCCGCGCGGCCACGCCTATCTTGCCAACAATCGTCGTGCCGGCCTGATCGACCGCCTGCGTGCCGAAGGCATACGCGACGAGCGTGTGCTGGCCACCATCGAGAAACTGCCGCGACACGAGTTCGTCGACGAGGCGTTGAAAGAGCGGGCCTACGAGAATTCGGCCCTGCCGATCGGGCACGCCCAGACCATTTCGCAGCCCGCAGTGGTCGCGCTGATGACCCAGGCGCTCATCGATGGCCATCGCGGCAAGTTGCCGCGCGTGCTGGAGGTGGGCACCGGCAGCGGCTATCAGACGGCCGTGCTGGCCGAGTTGGTCGGGACCGTGTTCACGGTGGAGCGGATCAAGCCGCTGACCGAGCTCGCCCGCAAGCGGCTGGCCCATCTGGGTTACCGCAACATTCACTTCGGCTATGCCGATGGCATGAATGGCTGGCTGCCCTACGCGCCCTACGACGGCATCATCGTCACCGCCGGTGCCGAGGGGGTGCCGCCGGCGCTGACCGAACAACTCGCCGTCGGCGGCCGGCTGGTGATCCCTGTGGGCCCGCAGGGGCGCCAAGCGCTGCGCGTCATCGAGCGCAACAGCCGCGGGTTTAGCCAGAGGGATCTCGCTGCCGTAAGTTTTGTGCCGCTGCTGGCGGGCAAGGCCTGACCTCATGCGCCGCCGCACCGCAGGGCTGATCATTGCGGCGATGATTCCGATGCTGAGCGGCTGCTCCGGCCTGCTGCACTGGGATGCCCCGGCGGCATCGCGACCCGCGACGCATAGCCACAAGGTCAAGCCAGCGGCCAGCGAGCCCGCGCGCACTCCCTTGCCGGAGGGCGACGAGTACCGCGTCCGCGCAGGCGACACCCTGTATTCCATCGCCTTCCGCAACCAAGTGGACTACCGAGAACTGGCCCGCTGGAACGACATCGGCCGCGATTACCGCATCAATCCGGGACAGATGCTGCGTCTGCGTCCACCGACGGCGGGTGGCGCGATCAAGCCGCCGGCCGAGGCGGTGACCACGGTGGTCAAGCGGGAGGAGCCGGCGCCCGTACCCGTGTCCGCCGACGAGGCGCCGACCGCCCAGGCGGGGCCCGGCGACGCGCCCCAGGGCTTCGAGTGGCTGTGGCCAACCACCGGTACCATTCTGCGCACCTACGCACCCAAGGATGGTTTCAAAGGGCTGGATTTCGGCGGCAACCTCGGGCAACCGGTGTTCGCAGCGGCGCCGGGCCGCGTGGTGTACAGCGGCAATGCGCTCAAAGGTTATGGCGAACTGATCATCATCAAGCATAACGATGCCTACTTGTCCGCTTATGGTTACAACCGGCGGCGCAACGTCAAGGAAGGCGATGTCGTGACTGCCGGACAACCGATCGCAGAGCTGGGACTGGGGCCGGAGAACAAGCCGTTCCTGCACTTCGAAATCCGCGAGCGCGGACAACCGGTGGACCCAATGCGCTTCCTGCCCAAACGCGAGACCACGCCGGGCGCCAAATAAACCCCTGGCAGCGCTCGGGGTTTTTTGCAATCTCGCAGGGTGGAATTGATAATACCGCCCCTTTTTCCACCCAAAATCGAGAGTCCCGTGAAAGCTGTCTTCCCGCGCATCCAGCGCCTGCCTCCTTATGTCTTCAACGTCATCGGCGAATTGAAGAAGGCAGCACGAGCTCGCGGCGAGGATGTGATCGATTTCTCGATGGGCAATCCCGATCAGGCGACGCCACGGCATATCGTCGACAAGCTGGTCGAAGTCGTACAGCGCGACGATCCGGCAGTGTTCCGTTACTCGGTGTCCAAGGGCATTCCGCGCCTGCGCCGCGCCATCACGCGCTGGTACAAGACGCGCTTCGATGTGGATCTCGATCCCGAGACCGAAGCCATTGCCACCATCGGCTCCAAGGAAGGCCTCGCGCACCTGATGCTGGCCACGCTCGACAAGGGCGACGTGGTGATGGTGCCCAATCCGGCCTATCCGATCCATCCGTACGGCGCGGTGATCGCCGGCGCCGACGTGCGCCACGTGCGCCTGACGCCGGGCACCGATTTCTTCGCCGAGCTGGAGAAGGCGGTCAAGGAATGCTGGCCGCGTCCGAAGTTCCTGATCCTGAACTTCCCCGGCAACCCGACCGCGCAGTGCGTCGAGCTCGATTTCTTCGAGCGCGTGGTGGCGATGGCCAAGGAATACGACTTCTGGGTGATTCACGACATCGCCTACGCCGACATCGTGTTCGACGGCTGGAAGGCGCCGTCGTTCCTGCAGGTGCCGGGCGCCAAGGATATCGGCGTCGAATTCTTCACGCTGTCCAAGTCCTACAACATGCCGGGCTGGCGCACCGGTTTCATGGTCGGCAACAAGGAGCTTTGCTACGCGCTGTCGCGCATGAAGAGCTACCTCGACTACGGCACCTTCACGCCGGTACAGGTGGCGTCGATCGCGGCGCTGGAGGGCCCGCAGGACTGCGTGCGCGAAATCGCGCAGATGTACCAGGATCGCCGCGACGTCATGGTCGAAGGTCTGCACGCCGCCGGCTGGATGGTCGAGAAGCCCAAGGCCAGCATGTTCGTCTGGGCCAAGATTCCCGAGCCGTACGCGCAGATGGGCAGCCTCGAGTTTTCCAAGCTGATGATGAACGAGGCCAAGGTGGCGGTGTCGCCGGGTATTGGCTTCGGCGAGTACGGCGATGACCATGTGCGCTTCGCGCTGATCGAGAACGAACACCGCACGCGCCAGGCCATGCGCGGCATCAAGAAGCTTTTGAAGGATCCGAAGGTATGACCATCCGGGTGGGGCTGATCGGCCTGGGCACGGTCGGGCAGGGCGTTGTCCGCCTGCTGAAGAACAACGCCGCAGAGATCGCGCGTCGCGTCGGCCAGCCGGTGGCGGTGACTCACGCCTCGGCACGTGATTTGACGCGCAAGCGCGACTGCAATCTCGACGGTGTCACGGTGGTCAGCGATCCCATGACCATCGCGCGGGACGTCGATGTCGACGTGGTGGTGGAACTGATCGGCGGCAAGGATGTTGCGCGCGACGTGATCCTTGCGGCCGTCGCCCGTGGCAAGCATGTCGTCACCGCCAACAAGTCGTTGCTGGCCGAAGACGGCAACACGATCTTTGCCGCTGCGCGCGACAAGGGTGTGATGGTGGCTTTCGAGGCGGCAGTGGCTGGCGGTATCCCGGTGATCAAGGCGATCCGCGAAGGTCTGGCCGGCAACCGCATCGAAAGTCTTGCCGGCATCATCAACGGCACCAGCAACTACATCCTGACGCAGATGACCGAGAAGGGCGAAAGTTTCGCCCAGGCGCTGAAGCAGGCGCAGAAGCTCGGCTACGCCGAGGCCGATCCGACCTTCGATGTCGAGGGCATCGATGCCGCACACAAGCTGACGATTCTGGCGGCGATCGCCTTCGGCATGCCGCTGTCTTTTGCCGGCGTCAACATCCAGGGCATCACCAAGGTCACGCCGCAAGACATCGCCATCGCACAGGCGCTGGGCTATCGCATCAAGCATCTGGGCATCGCCAAGCGCGGCGAACAAGGCGTGGAACTGCGGGTGCAGCCCACCTTCATTCCGGAAAATCGCCTGCTGGCCAAGGTTGACGGCGTGCTGAACTCCGTGCTGCTCAAGGGCAACGCGGTCGGGCAGGTCGGGTTCTACGGCCGCGGCGCCGGCGGCGATGCCACCGCCTCGGCGGTGGTCGCGGACCTGGTCGATACCGCGCGACTGCTCAGCGCGCCGGCGCGGCATTTCGTGCCGGCGCTGGCGTTCCAGCCGGAGGCGGTGCAGGAACTGCCGCTGCTGCCCATCGCCGACGTGCAGAGCGCGCACTACCTGCGCCTGCGCGTCGCCGACGAGCCTGGCGTGCTGTCGCGCATCACGGCCATCCTGGCGGCGCACGACATCAGCGTCGAGGCGATCCTGCAGCGCGAACCGCGTGAAGAAGAGGACGCGACGCTGGCGATCATCACCTCGGTCGTCGCGGAGCAGCGCTTCAATGCCGCGCTGGCGGAGATGCAGAAGCTGCCGTTTGTGCGCGCGGGCGCGTCGCGTTTCCGTGTGGAGCATTTCAACGACTGAGTCCGCGCGCGGATTCGGACGGCATCGACATGGCGGGCGAACACAGCATTCCGGCGTTTCTGCCCACCGTCCTGCGGGGTCATCACGTCACGCTGGAGCCCCTGGCGGAAGCGCATCTCGACGAGCTGTGCCGGGCGGGCGCCGACCCGGCCATCTTCCGCTGGTTTCCGCAGGACTACGCCGGCCCGGCGGCGATGCGCGGATTTGTCATGCAGGCCCTGGACGATCAGCGGCACGCCCGCGCGCTGCCGTTCGCAGTGCGCCGGCATCACGACGGACGCGTCGTCGGCAGCACGCGATTCTGCGCCATCGAGACGACGCACCGACGCGCCGAGATCGGCTGGACCTGGTACGCGCCGGAGGCGCAGCGCACGCCGGTCAACACCGAGTGCAAGCTGCTGCTGCTGCGTCACGGCTTTGAAGTGCTGGCGCTCAACCGCGTCGAGTTCAAGACCGATTCGCTCAACCAGGCCTCGCGCGCGGCGCTGGCGCGGATCGGTGCGGTGCAGGAAGGCATCTTCCGCAATCACATGGTGGTGCAGGGTGGTCGCCTGCGGCACTCCGTCTACTTCAGCATCGTTCGGGAGGCGTGGCCGCAGACGCGGGCGCAACTCGAACGCCTGCTGGCACGACCGCACGCTGTCTGATCGATATCGCAACCCGAGTTTTCAGGAACACGCCATGACCCGCTACACCGGACTGATTGACGCCTACCGCGATCGCCTGCCGCTGCCCAAGGAGGCGCGCGCCATCAGCCTCGGCGAGGGCCGCACGCCGCTGATCAAGCTCGACAACCTGACACGCAAGGTCGGCTTCGAGGGCGAGATCTACGTCAAGTTCGAGGGCCTCAATCCGACCGGCTCGTTCAAGGATCGCGGCATGACGGTCGCCGTCACGCAGGCCGTCCACGAAGGCAGCAGGGCGATCATCTGCGCCTCCACCGGCAACACTTCGGCCGCCGCCGCGGCTTATGCCGCGCGCGCCGGCATCACCGCCTTCGTGCTGATTCCCGATGGCAAGATCGCGCTCGGCAAGCTGGCGCAGGCCGTGGTGCACGGCGCGGTGGTCGTGCAGATCCAGGGCAACTTCGACGACGGCATGCGGCTGGTGAAGGAGGTCGCGCAGACCTCGCCGGTGAGCATCGTCAACTCGATCAACCCGTATCGCCTGCAGGGTCAGAAGACGGCGGCGTTCGAGATCGTCGAGGCACTGGGCCGCGCGCCGGACTATCACTGCCTGCCGGTGGGCAACGCCGGCAACATCACCGCGCACTGGATCGGCTATTCCGAATCCGCCGGCGTGCAGACGCAGGCCTGCGCCTACTGCAACGGCCGCTGCGCACACCTGCAGTCGGGACAGCCGACGCAGCGTCCGAAGATGGTCGGCTATCAGGCGGCCGGCAGCGCGCCGTTCATGCGCGGCGGCGTGGTGAAGAATCCCGAAACCGTCGCTACCGCCATCCGCATCGGCGATCCGCAGTCCTGGAGCCAGGCCTGGAAGGTGCAGCAGGAGTCCGGCGGCTGGTTCGACGAGTGCAGCGACGAGGCCATCCTCGTCACGCAGAAGCTGCTGGCGGTGAGCGAGGGCGTGTTCTGCGAGCCGGCCTCCGCCGCCTCGCTGTGCGGTGCGCTGGCCGACATCAAGGCCGGCAGGATCGCGCCGGGCAGCACCGTGGTGTGCACGCTTACCGGCAACGGCCTGAAGGACCCCGACATCGTGATGAAGGGCGGTCTGCAGGGTCTGATCCAGGTGCCGGCCGAACGCGCCGCCGTCGAGAAGGCCATCCGCTCGCACATCGCCTAGCGCGGCACGCGGCGCGTGCTGCAACTTCTGCTGCTGGCGCTCACCGGCTTTACCGCCAGCTTTTTCTCGGCGCTGGCCGGCGGCGGCGCGGGCCTCGTGCAGTTTCCGGCGCTGATTGCGCTCGGCCTGCCGTTCACGCTCGCCATCGCCACGCACAAGGTGGCGGTGGTGGCGCTGGGCCTGGGCTCCACCGCCAAGCTGCTGCGCAGCTATCGTTTCGACTGGACCTTCATCGGCCTGATGCTGGCCGCCGGTCTGCCGGGACTGATCGTCGGCAATCTCTGGGCGCTGCAGATTCCCGCCGGACCGGGCAAGGTGCTGTTCGGCCTGAGCAACATCGGCATGGCGCTGTACTCGATCCTGCGGCCGGGCTTCGGGGTCGATGCGCAGCCTCGCCATCGCCAGGGCCGCGGTCTCTGGACCGGCATGGTCCTGATGGCCGGCGTGGGCCTGCTCTGCGGCCTGTTTCCCTCCGGTCCCGGCCTGTTCGCCACGCTGGTGTTTTTGCGCTGGTTCGGCTTCGACTACACCGGCGCGGTCGCCGGCACCATGCTGATGGTCGGCCTGTTCTGGAACAGCATCGCTGGCGTCACCGTGGCGCTGGCGACGCCGGTGCGCTGGGACTGGGTGCCGGCGCTGGCGGTCGGCGGTGTGCTCGGCGGCTATCTCGGCAGCTCGCTGGCCCTGCTCAAGGGCAACCGCTTCATCAAGCGGGCCTTCGAGACCGTGACGCTGCTGATGGGCGCCTGGCTGCTGCTGCAGGGCATCGAAACCTGGGCTTGAGCGTTTTGCGGCACACTTGCGGCGCCACTCGCTCTGCCGCTTTTCCCCAGGGAATTTGTTATATAATATTAATCAATTAATTATTCTATTGATATTTAATAACATCATGAAAAGGCCAGGCGTTGACAGCGGGTGGCATGCCGGCAGCCGGTGCGGGGCATGAACGCGCCCCGGATCCGTCGCCGCGAGGCCGTGTCGGCCCATGCCTTGCCCGCCAGCCTGCCGCCGGTGCTGCGCCGGATTTACGGCGCGCGCGGCGTGCGCGCCGAGGAGCTCTCGCTCGATCTCAAGCAACTGCTGCCGCCGTCCGGGCTCAAGGGCATCGCCGACGCCGCCCTGCTGCTGGAGCGCGCCCTGCGCGAAGGGCAGCGCATCGTCATCGCCGGCGACTACGACGCCGACGGCGCCACCAGCACCGCGCTGGCGGTGCTGGCCCTGCGCGCGATGGGCGCGGCGCGCGTGGACTATGTGGTGCCGGACCGCTTCCGCATGGGCTATGGCCTGTCGTCGGCGCTGGCGGAGCTGGCCGCGCAGGGCGGCACCGGCCTGCTGATCACGGTGGACAACGGCATTGCCAGCAATGCCGGCGTGGCACGCGCGAAAGCGCTGGGCATGACGGTGCTGATCACCGACCATCATCTGCCCGGTCCCGAATTGCCGGCGGCCGATGCCATCGTCAATCCCAACCAGCCGGGCTGCGGCTTCGCCAGCAAGCATCTCGCCGGCGTCGGCGTGATGTTCTACTTACTGCTGGCGCTTCGCGCGCGGCTGCGCGAAACCGGCTGGTTCGCGGCGCGGCTGGAGCCGCAGCTCGCCGAGTATCTCGATCTGGTCGCGCTCGGCACGGTGGCCGACGTGGTGAAGCTGGACCACAACAACCGCATCCTCGTGCAGCAGGGCGTGGCGCGCATCCGCAGCGGCCGCGCGCGCCCCGGGCTGCTGGCGCTGCTGCGCGCGGCCGGCCGCCGCGCCGAGGATCTCGGCGCCATCGACCTGGGCTTCGTGCTCGGTCCGCGCATCAATGCCGCCGGCCGTCTCGACGACATGCGCATCGGCATCGAGTGCCTGCTCGGCAACGACGGTGCCGCCGCCGACACCCTGGCGCACACGCTGGACCGGCTCAACCGCGAACGCCGCGAGATCGAGTCCGAAATGCGCGAGGCGGCCCTGCAGATCGTGGCCGAGGACGGCGCCGGCACCGGTGTCTGCCTGTTCGATGCGAGCTGGCACGAGGGCGTGGTCGGCCTCGTCGCCTCGCGCATCAAGGAGAAGCTGCACCGTCCGGCCATCGCCTTTGCGCGCGCCAGCGAGGGCGGCCTGCTGAAGGGCTCCGGACGCTCGATTCCGGGCCTGCACATCCGCGATGCCCTCGCTGCGGTCGACGCGCGCCACCCGGGCATGATCGAACGCTTCGGCGGCCATGCCATGGCCGCCGGCCTGACCCTGGCGGAGGCGCACTACGAGCGCTTCAGCGCCGCCTTCGACGCGGTCTGCGCCGAGTGGCTGGACGCCACGCAACTGGAACAGGTGATCGAGACCGATGGCGAACTCGATGCCGCCGAGCTGAGCCTCGACACCGCGCAGCTGCTGGCGGGCGCCGGCCCCTGGGGCCAGGGCTTCGCCGAACCGTTGTTCGAAGGCGTGTTCGAGGTCGAGAGCGCGCGCCTGGTCGGCAGCACCCAGACCCATGCCAAGTACCGCCTGCGCCGCGACGGGCAGCGCTACGAGGCGATGGATTTCGGCGGGCACGAGCGCTTGGTCACGCGTGGCCGCGTGCAGCTCGCCTATCGCCTGGGCGTCAACCGCTGGAATGGCGAGGACAAGCTGGATCTGTTGATCCAGGACCTGCGGCTGGCGTAGCCGGCGGCGGCCTTACGCCGCGCGCGGCGGCGTGAAGATCACCGGCGTCGGCTTCGACACAATGTGGCCCTGGAAATAGTCGGCGCCCAGGCGCCGCCAGGTGTCGAGACGCGCGCCGTCCTCGAGCTGCGCCGTAATCACGCGCTTGCGCAGCGTGTGCGCTAGGCGCATCAGCGACTCCGCCATCATCTGCTCGACCGGATCGTTGGCGATGTTGCGGAACTGCGCCGAGTCCACCTTGACGAAATCCAGCGGCAGGCGCCGCAGCAGGCCGACATCCGAGATGCGACGGCCACTGAAGTGATCCACCGACAGGCGGCAGCCGATGCCGTGCAGCGACTCGCAGAACAGCTGCGCCTGCTGCGGATGGCCAGTCAGCGCCTCCTCGGCGAACTCGAAGCAGATACGGTTGGCCGGCACCGCCGGCAGATTCTCGAAGGCGCGCACGATGTATTCGATCATGCTGGGCTCGGCCAGCGATTGCGCCGACAGGTTGATGTTGACGAAGGCCAGGTTCGGCAGCATCGCCGGGTTGCGCGCGAGATGGGTGAGCGTGCGGCTCACCACCCAGCGGTCCAGCTCCGTCGTCAGGTTGTGGCGCTGCGCCGCCGGCATGAAGGCGGTGGAGGTGGACCAGAAGCCTTCCTCGTCCTCCAGCGCCAGCAGCACCTCGAAGGCGTTGCCCTCGCCGGCGTGCGCGTTGCCGGACTGGATGAACTGCGTGGTCAGGTGCAGCAGGTTGCCGTCGAGACCGGCGCGCAGGCGGCGCACCCAGACGGCATCGTCGACCTGCTGGTGCTGCGGGTTGAGGTCGTCCTGCCAGGCCTGGACGCGGTTGCGGCCGTTGCGCTTGGCGGCACGGCAGGCGAGTTCGGCGCGCTGCATCACGTCGGCGGCGCTGCTGGCGTCGCCGCCGAACGGCGCGAAGCCGATGCTGACCGTCATCGGATAGCGGCGCGACTCCCATTCCAGCGGTGACGCCGCCAGCGCCTTGCGCAGCGTCTCGGCGAAGCCGCCGGCGCGCTCGGCATCGAGGTTGCGCAGCACCACGGCAAACTGGTCGCCGCCGAGACGGAACACCTCGCCGGCGGCGCCGACTGCCGCCGCCAACGCCACGCCGGCATGGACGATGGCCTCGTCACCGGCCTGCAGGCCGGCGGTGTCGTTGATGCGCTTGAGTTGGTCGAGGTCGGCTACCAGCAGCGCGTGGCTGCTGCGGTCCAGGCGTGCCGCGTCGATCAGCGCGCTGACGCGGCGGTCGCAGTCGGCGCGGCGCGGCAGGCCGGTGGTCAGGTCGGGTTCGGCCACCGGCGCCGGCGCCATCTCCACCGGCGCGGATTTCTTGCGGAACACGACCACGCTGCCGACCAGGCGGTTCTGCCGGGTGCGGATCGGGGTCACCGTCAGGTGCACCTCGTGCTGCTCGCCGTCGCGGCTCTGCAGGATCAGGCCGTTGGGGTAATCGAGACGCGCGCCGCGTTGCACCGACAGCTCGGCGAGGTTGGGCATCACTGCGCTGTTGCCGGTGCGCGCGCTGAACACTTCGTTGAAGGCCTTGCCGCGGCCGCCGCGCAGCGGCACGCCGGTGAGCTGCTCGGCAACCGGATTCATGTCGTCGACGCGGCCGTTGACGTCGGCGATGATCACGCCGTCGGCCACCGACTGCAGCGCCAGCGCCGCGCGCTCCTGCATGCGCGCCAGCGCCTCCTGCGCATTGCGGCGCTCTTCCGACTCCATCACCAGCTGGGCGTTGGTGGTGATGGCGCGCTCCATCAGTTCGCGCATCTGGCGGATGCGCTCGTTGTGCCAGTAGGCGAGCAGGCCCAGCTCGTTGCGCGGGCGTTCGTCCAGCGCGACGTGCAGGGAGTCCTCGACGCTGCCGGAGTTGGCCAGCGCGGCGGTCATGCGCCGCAGCGGTCCCACCACGAGATAACGCAGGCCGAAGTACAGCGCCAGCAGGGTCAGGGCGATGGCGCCGGCGTTGACCAGCAGGGTCTGCATGAAGATGTGGTCGGCACCGGCGAAGCCCTGCTTCATCGGCGTGACGCGCACCAGATGCCAGTCGGCGCCGGGCAGCGGGAACAGCGTGGCGAAAGCGTCCGCGCCCAGCACCGGGTCGCTGTCGATATCGAGGCGCTGCGGCGCGGTCGCGGCCGGTGGATTCTGCGCCGCCCACAGCGCCGCCAGCGCGGCCTCGGCTTCCTGCCGCGACATCTCGCGGCTGCCGGCCTGCAGGGCGGCGGCCTGCGCGGGCCCGAACTGCGGCGTGCGCGCCGCCTGCGTTGCGCGATCGCCGTCGAGCTGGTGCACCGCCAGCGCCAGCGGGTTGAGCGCCGGCTGCATCTGGCCGAGTTCGGCGAGGTTGCGCGGTCGCGTCTTGCCGTCGCCGATGTGCACGGCGCGCGGCGAGACGGCGAGCAGGCGGCTGCCGTGATCCAGCAGCAGGCTGTAGCCGATGTCGCCGTCGGTGGCGCGGGCGAACAGGGCTTCGAGTTCCTGCACGCCGAGGCTGACGGTGACGGCGCCGGCGAAGCCCTGAACACCGTGCAGCGGCAGGGTGCAGGTGACGACGTCGCGGCGCAGCAGCGGCTCGCGGTAGGCCGGTGTCCAGTAGCAGCGGTCGCGCTGGCTGTAGCGGGCTGGCGTGTACCACTTCTCGTGGTCGTAGGGCACGGTGCGCGGATCGTTGTAGTCGCTGCGCGGCTGCAGCGTGCCGCTGGCATCGCGCAGCCAGTAGAGGCTGCTGCGTTCGCCGCCGCCGGTCTCCGGCCACAGGCCGACGCCGACGATCACGCCGTTGTCGGGCAGCAGGGCGGTGAGGGGCGCAACGCTGCTGCGCAGCGCGGCGGGGCCGCCGGGGCTGGACGCCGCCAGCTTCGCCAGGGTGTTGCCGAGCGTTTCCGCGCGCAGGGCGAGGTCATCGAACTGCTGGGCGATGCGGCGACCGCTCTCGCTTTCGTAGCGGAAGGTTTGCGTCACCAGACCGTCGCGCACCAGCAACTTGCCGACCACCAGCGCCGCGCCGCCGAGCAGCAGCACCAGCACGACGAGCAGGGCGGCGAGCTTGAACTGCAATCCTTCGTGGGGGCGCAGTGCGGCCAGGGCATCGCTGGCATGGGCGTTGACGCGCTGCTCCACGGGCATCGTTCCGGTGCTTACTCGCAGGTTAGAAGACGGGACTAGCGAATGATTGCATACGAGCCCAAGCGAATGTGAGCCTCGGCGCGAGGACTGCCCGCGACCCATGCGTCGACACGAGGCTGGCGATGCCACCCGCTATGTGCCGACGCCCTGGGGAAAATGTTATTAAAAATAATACGAAATATAAATCGTAATATCATTCATAACGTTCGACCCGGCGTTGGAACGGTCAGCGGGTGGCCCCCAAAGCGGGCTTTTCAGTCGGCGGTGGCCGGTGCGGCGAAAGCCGGCCGTGACTGGCGCGCGGCGAGCAGCCCGGTGCCGGCACCGCCGGCCAGCGCCGCCACCAGCGCCAGCGCGGCGTGGTGCTGCAGGCCTCGGCCGAGGATCAGGAAGAACACGCTGAAGCCCATCAGCCCCAGCAGGAAACCTCTCAGGGTCGCCAGCAGGGCGCCGCGTCCGGCGTTGGCGAGCGTGAACGCCGGGATCACGACCGCCGCGACCGGCGCGCCGGACAGCACGCCGGTGAGTTGCGCGCCCAGGTGCGCCGACAGCCCGGTGAGGGTGAGCACCAGCGCCGCCGCGGCCGCGACGCGCGCCAGCAGTTCGACGTGGGGAAGCCGCACCGGCGACGACGGCATCGCGACGCGGGGCAGGCCGCGGTGCGCCGCCAGCCACAGCGCTGGCACCACCGCGATGCCCAGCGGCAGCGATTGCGCCAGTCCCGCGGCGTGCAGCAGCAATGCCGCGGCCAGATAACACGCCCATGCCAGGGGAATGGCGATGAACCAGCGCCAGCGCGCGCTCAGCGCCGCCAGCGTGAGCATGTAGACGATGTTGGCCCAGACGCCGGCGGGCGCCGACTGCGCCACCTGCGCGGCGTAGTCGACGCCTTCGGTCAGCCACAGCGTCAGCACCACCGGACCACCGACCAGCGGCAGGCCGCCGAGCATGCCGGCGGCGCCGGGCCCCCAGCGCCGGCCGGCGATGCTGGCCAGGCCGATCAGCGCCGGTGCTGCCAGCAGCTTGACCGCCCAGACGGCGTCGCTCACGGCGCCTTCATGCGAACAGCCGGTGCACCTTGTGCAGGGCCGCGACCAGCTGGTCGATGTCGTCGGTGCTGTTGTACAGCGCCAGCGACGCGCGCGCAGTGGCGGGAACGCCGTAGCGCTGCATCAGAGGCATGGTGCAATGGTGACCGGTGCGGATGGCGACGCCTTCCTGGTCGAGGATCGCGCCGATGTCATGCGGGTGTGCGCCGTCCATGGTGAACGACAGGACGCCGCCCTTGTTCTTGGCGGTGCCGATCAGGCGCAGGCCGGGCACCGCGGCGACACACGGCGTGGCGTAGTCGAGCAGCGCCTGCTCGTGGGCGTGGATGCGCTCGAGACCGATGCCGCGCAGGTAGTCCAGCGCCGCTGCGAACCCGACTGCGCCGGACATGTCCGGCGTGCCGGCCTCGAACTTGTAGGGCACCTCGTTCCAGGTGCTGCCCTCGAAGGCGACGGTGCGGATCATGTCGCCGCCGCCCTGCCACGGCGGCATCGCCTCCAGGTGCTCGCGCCTGGCATAGAGCGCGCCGAAGCCGGTCGGGCCGTAGACCTTGTGCGCGGAGCAGACGTAGAAATCGACATCCAGCGCCTTCACATCCACCGGCAGGTGCGCAATGGCCTGGGCGCCGTCCACCAGCACCGGGACGCCGCGTGCATGCGCCTCGCGGATCATGTCGGCGACCGGGTTGATCGTGCCCAGCGAATTGGAGCAATGCACGACGCTGACCAGCTTCGTGCGCGGCGAGAAGAGCTTCCGCCATTCCTCGACGATCAGCTCGCCGGCGTCGTTGACCGGCGCGGCGACGGTTGTCGCGCCCGCGAGCTGCCAGGGCACGATGTTGGAGTGGTGCTCCATGCCGGTGAGCAGCACCTCGTCGCCGGGCTGCAGGCGCGGCTGCAGGTAGCTGCGCGCAACGAGATTGATCGCCTCGGTGGTGCCGCGCGTGAACACGATCTCCTCGCGCTGGGCGTTGAACCAGCGGGCAATGGTGTCGCGCGCGCCTTCGTAGGCCTGGGTCGCGCGCTCGGCGAGATCGTGCACCGCGCGGTGCACGTTGGCGTTGCGATGGCGGTAGTAGCCGTCCAGCGCCCGCAGCACCGCTTCCGGCTTCTGCGTGGTGGCGGCGTTGTCGAGATAGGCCAGCCGCTTGCCGCGGACTTTTTCCGACAGGATCGGAAAGTCGGCGCGGATGCGCGCGAGGTCCAGCGCCGCTGCCGTCGCGGGCAGCGCGCTCACAGCAGCGTCTCCAGCATCGCGCCCTGCGGCAGACGCTCGAGGAAGCGCCGGGTGACGAGCGCGCGCAGCGGCGCGTGGGTGATGCGGTCGATGACCTGCTGGGCGAAAGCCTGGGTCAGCAGGGCGCGGGCGACGTCGGCCTCGAGACCGCGCGCGCGCAGGTAGTAGACCGCGTCCTCGTCGATCTGGCCGAAGGTGGCGCCGTGCGCGCACTTCACGTCGTCGTTGTAGATCTCCAGCTCCGGCTTGGCGTAGACCTCGGCGGTCTTGCTCAGCAGCAGATTGGCGACACGGGTTTCGGAATCGGTCTTGACCGCCTGCTCATGCACCACGACCTTGCCGTTGAACACGGCGCGCGCGGAACCGGCGACCACGCCGCGGAAGAATTCGCGGCTGCCGCAGTGCGGCGCGCGGTGGTGGATGCGGGTGTGATTGTCGACGTGGGCGCGTCCGCTGGGCGCGTAGAGGCCGTACAGCCCGGCCTGCGCGCCCGGTGCGTCCAGATGGACGTTGAGATCGTGCCGGGCAAGGCCGTCGCCGAGATCGATGCTGATCGCGTCGAGGACACTGTCGCGCGCCAACCGGACATCGCTCTGTGCCAGATGCGTGCTGCCGGCGCTTTCGTCCTGTACGCGGTAGAGCGTCAGTTGCGCGCCCGGCCCCAAGTCGATATCGGTGACCTGGGTGGTGAGATAGGCACCTTCGCCGGCATGGTGAAAGATCACTGTGGCGCGCGCATTGGCGCCAAGCCGGATGCGGTGACGCAGGTGGGTCATCGCCGATGTGCGGTGGCCGGTCCAGGTCAGCACGTGCAGCGGCTGCGCCAGCGATTGGCCGGGGCCGATATCGAGATCCAGGCCGTTGCGCGCGAACGCCGCATTGAGCGCCACCACGGCGCCACCTTCCCGGCCTGTGTCGGTGAAGGCGCCGTCGCCGCCGTTGACGAAGATCTGTGCCGTGGCCGCTTCGAGATGCAGGTGCGACAGATCGGGCGTGGCTGGCGAGGGCAGTGCGTAGGACTGATCGGTCAGTGCCGAGAGGTCGGTATAGCGCCAGTCTTCCAGCTTGCGGGTCGGGAATCCGGCCTGCGTGAAACGCTGCAGGCTGGCCTCGCGCGCCGTGCGCTCCTCGGACGGGAGCTGCACCGCCAGTTGCTGGAAGGCGTCGGTGTAATGCCGCAGGCTCATGCGGCGTCCAGCCAGCCGTAGCCTCTGGCCTCCAGCTCCTGTGCCAGTTCCGGGCCGCCGCTCTTGACGATGCGACCGCCCGCCAGGACATGCACGAAATCCGGCTTCACGTAGTCGAGCAGGCGCTGGTAGTGCGTCACCAGCAGGGTCGCGCGTTCAGGCGAGCGCATCGTGTTGATGCCTTCAGCGACGATCTTGAGCGCGTCGATGTCGAGCCCCGAGTCGGTTTCGTCGAGGATCATCAGGCGCGGCTCCAGCAGCAGCATCTGCAGGATCTCGTTGCGCTTCTTCTCGCCGCCCGAAAACCCCTCGTTGACGCCGCGCTGCAGCACCTTGATGTCCATGTGCATCTTCTTCACCCGGTCCTTGACCCAGGCGAGAAAATCCACCGCCTCGATCTCGGGCAGACCCTGATGCTTGCGCCGGGCGTTGATCGCGGCCTTGAGGAACACCATATTGCTGACGCCGGGGATTTCGACCGGGTACTGGAAGCTGAGAAACACGCCTTCGCAGGCGCGGGTTTCCGGGGGCAGGGCCAGCAGGTCCTTGCCTTCGAAGGTCACACGACCTTCGGTGATTTCGTAGTCTTCGCGGCCGGCCAGCACGTTGGACAGGGTCGACTTGCCCGAGCCGTTCGGACCCATGATGGCGTGGACTTCGCCGGCCCTGATCGTGAGGTCGATGCCTTTGAGAATATCTTTGCCCTCAACGCGGGCGTGCAGGTTTCTGATTTCGAGCATGTTCATTTCGCTATTCGTGCCACTTCGCTAGGCCATCCATGGCGCAAGTTCAATTCGTTTTCCAATCACTGGCCGGGCGTTCGCCGGCGTCGATTGCCCTTCCCGGCAATCCAGGAAAGCTCCGCCTCAACCCACGGCGCCTTCCAACGTGACGGACAGGAGTTTCTGGGCTTCCACGGCGAACTCCATCGGCAGTTCCTTGAACACCTGCTTGCAGAAGCCGTTGACGATCATCGACACGGCGTCCTCGGCGCTGATGCCGCGCGACAGGCAGTAGAACAGCTGGTCCTCGCCGATCTTGGAGGTGGTGGCCTCGTGCTCGAGATGCGCCGTGGGATTGCGCACCTCGGTGTAGGGAAAGGTGTGCGCGCCGCAGGCGTCGCCGATCAGCAGACTGTCGCATTGCGTGTGGTTGCGCGCGTTCTCGGCCGACTGCTGGACGCGCACCAGGCCGCGGTAGGACTGCTGGCCGTGACCGGCGGAGATGCCCTTGCTGACGATAGTCGAGCGGGTGTTGCGGCCGATGTGGATCATCTTGGTGCCGGTGTCGGCCTGCTGGCGGTGATGGGTGACCGCCACCGAGTAGAACTCGCCGACCGAGTCGTCGCCGCGCAGGATGCAGCTGGGGTACTTCCAGGTGATGGCCGAGCCGGTTTCCACCTGCGTCCAGGAGATCTTGCTGCGCTTGCCGCGGCAGTCGCCGCGCTTGGTGACGAAATTGTAGATGCCGCCCTTGCCGTTTTCGTCGCCGGGATACCAGTTCTGCACTGTGCTGTACTTGATCTGGGCGTCGTCCAGCGCCACCAGCTCGACGACCGCGGCGTGCAGCTGATTCTCGTCGCGCTGCGGCGCGGTGCAGCCTTCGAGGTAGCTGACGTGCGAGCCCTCGTCGGCGATGATCAGGGTGCGCTCGAACTGGCCGGTGTTGCGCTCGTTGATGCGGAAGTAGGTGGAGAGTTCCATCGGGCAGCGCACGCCCTTGGGGATGTAGACGAAGCTGCCGTCGGTGAACACCGCCGAGTTGAGCGCGGCGTAGTAGTTGTCGCCCTGCGGCACGACGCTGCCGAGGTATTTCTGCACCAGCTCGGGGTATTCGCGCACGGCCTCGCTGATCGGGCAGAAGATCACGCCGGCGTCCTTGAGCTTCTGCTTGAACGTGGTGGCGACGCTGACCGAGTCGAACACGACGTCGACCGCGACACCGGCCAGCATCTCCTGTTCCTTGAGCGGGATGCCGAGCTTCTTGTAGGTCTCGAGCAGCTGGGGATCGACCTCGTCCAGCGATTTGGGGCCGTCCTTCATCGACTTGGGCTGTGAGTAGTACGAGATGCTCTGCAGGTCGATCGGCGGGTAGTGCAGGTGCGCCCAGACGGGTTCGGTCATCTTCTGGAAGCGCGCGAAGGCCTTGAGGCGCCAGTCCAGCAGCCACTGCGGCTCGTTCTTCTTGGCCGAGATGAAGCGGATGGTGTCTTCGGACAGGCCCGGCGGCACGGTGTCGGCGGCGACGTCGGTGACGAAGCCGGCGCGGTACTCGCCCTTGCGGACCAGGTCCTGGATGTTCTGTGCGGGGGTCGACATATCAGCGTCCGGCCGACGGCGTCGCCGGATGAAAGTGGACAGGGAATTCGCCGCGGCGCGCCGGCGCCGCCATCTGCGCCAGAGTGACGGCCTCCAGCGCCTGGCGGATGGCATGATTGATCAGACGCCAGTTGGCGCGCGTGGCGCAGCTCGATTCGATGCTGCAGCCGCCGCGGTGCTCCGAGCATTCGGTGACCGCGATGGGGCCTTCCAGCGCGTCGATCACCTGGGCGACGTTGATGCGCTCCGGCGCCACGCTCAGGCGGTATCCGCCATGGGCGCCGCGCAGCGATTCCACCAAGCCGGCCCTGGCCAGCAGTTTCAGCAGCTTCGCCGCCGTCGGCGCGGACACGCGGGTGCTGGCGGCAAGGCCCTGCGCGGTATGCAATTGCGTGGGGGCGGCGGCCATCGCGGTCATCAGCATGGTGGCGTAGTCCGCGAGCTTGCTCAGCTTCAACATAAAAAGACTGTTTTGGTCCTATTTGAATGATACCTTTCCGCGACACCGCGCCGCAAGCCGCGTCGGCCCCGTTGCGGCTTGCAGGCCGGGGAAAATCTGATTTACTGGCATAACGCGGAAATCAACAAAACGGACGCCGTCGCGCATCGCGGGCGGCGCGTGGGGGAGGGGACATGTCGCTTTCGGAAACGCTGCCGGTCCGATACGGCTTCTTCGCCGCCTGCCTGCTGGTTTTCGCGCTCAGTGTCGTGACGGCCCTGATGCGCCCCTGGCCGGCGGCGACGCTGGTGGCGGCGGTGACGGGCCTGCTGACGGCGGTCGGCGTCCTCGACCTCGGCCAGCGCAGCCACGCGATCCGTCGCAACTACCCGATCCTGGCCCACATCCGCTTTTTCCTGGAATTCATCCGTCCGGAAATCCGTCAGTACTTTCTGGAGACCGACACCGAGGAGACGCCGTTCTCCCGCGCCCAGCGTTCACTGGTGTACCAGCGCGCCAAGAACGTCCTGGACAAGCGGCCTTATGGCACGCAGCTGCAGGTCTACGACGACAACTACGAGTGGATCAATCATTCGATGAACCCGGTGAAGATCGGCGATGCGAATTTCCGCGTCGTGGTCGGTGGCGGCCGCTGCGCCCAGCCTTATGCCGCTTCGGTGCTGAACATCTCGGCGATGAGCTTCGGCGCGCTGTCCGCCAACGCCATCCGCGCGCTCAACCGCGGCGCCAGGGCCGGCGGTTTCGCGCACGACACCGGCGAGGGCAGCATCAGCCGCTACCACCGGGAATTCGGCGGCGACCTGATCTGGGAGATCGGCAGCGGCTATTTCGGCTGCCGCAACGACGACGGCAGTTTCAATGCCGACAAGTTCGCGGCCAACGCCTGCGATCCGCAGGTCAAGATGATCGAGATCAAGATTTCGCAGGGCGCCAAGCCGGGGCACGGTGGCGTGCTGCCCGGCGCCAAGGTTTCGCGCGAGATCGCCCTGACGCGCGGCGTGCCCGAGGGCGTGGACTGCGTGTCGCCGGCGCGGCATTCGGCCTTCTCCACGCCGACGGAACTGCTGCAGTTCATCGCGCGGCTGCGCGAGCTGTCGGGCGGCAAGCCGGTGGGTTTCAAGTACGCGCTGGGCCATCCCTGGGAATTCTTTGCAATCTGCAAGGCGATGATCGAGACCGGTGAGCACCCGGATTTCATCGTCGTCGACGGCGGCGAGGGCGGTACCGGCGCGGCGCCCGTCGAATTCACCGACCACGTCGGCACGCCATTGCAGGAGGCCCTGCTGCTGACGCACAACACCCTGGTCGGGCTGCGTCTGCGCGACAGGGTGCGCATCGGCGCCAGCGGCAAGATCATCAGCGCCTTCGACATCGCCCGCACGATGGCGCTGGGCGCCGACTGGTGCAATTCCGCGCGCGGGTTCATGTTCGCGGTCGGCTGCCTGCAGGCGCAGGCCTGTCATACCGATCACTGCCCGACCGGTGTGGCCACCCAGGATCCCCTGCGCCAGCGCGCCCTGGTGGTGGACGACAAGGCGCAGCGCGTGCACAACTTTCATCGCAACACGCTCAAGGCGCTCGCCGAACTGGTCGGCGCCGCGGGACTGTCGCATCCCAACCAGCTCCGGCCGCACCACATCGTGCGGCGCGTCTCCGCCAACGAAGTGCGGCTGGTGTCGAACCTCATCCCGTTCCTGAAGCCGGGCGATTTGCTGGACAATCGCGCCGAGCATCCGGTCTACGCCTATTTCTGGAAAATGGCGGACAGCCGGAGTTTCGCACCCAACCTCCGCTGAGCCCTCATGTCCTCGTCCACGCCCGCCGCCGCCTGGGATGTCGCCAGCCCCTTCGTCCAGACCGCGCGCGTCGGTCCGGAGCATCTCGACCAGTTTGGTCACGCCAACAATGTGCAGTACCTGCGCTGGCTGGAGCAGGTGGCCTGGGCGCACTCGATCAGCCTGGGCCTGGGGTTCGATGCCTACGAGCGGCTCAACGCCGGATGCGTCGCGCGCCGTCACGAGCTGGACTATCTCGCCGCCACCTTCGCCGGCGACGAGCTGCTGCTGGGCACCTGGATCGCGGAGTGCGACGCGCGCCTGACCATGTGGCGCGCCTACCAGATCATCCGCGTTGGCGACGGCAGGACCGTGCTGCGCGGCCGCACGCACTGGGTCTGCGTCGATCTCAGGACCGGCAGGCCCAAGCGCATGCCGCCGGAGTTCGTGGCCGCTTACCGGCCGGTGGCGGCCGTCTGAGGTTCAGAGCAGCCAGACGAGCTTGGGGGCCTGACCGAGCGTGCCGCTGACGAAGGCGTTCTGGCGGTAGCGCCGGCCCAGCGCCTTGGCCTTGGCGAGTTCGGGATCGGCGATCAGATAGCCCAGCTCGGGCCACTCGCCATCCGGACTCTGGTTGATCGCGTTGTAATAGCGCAGCCCGACGATCTCCAATTCCTGCCGCAGACGCGCCAGCGCGGTCAGGTTGGCGTCCTCGTCGGTCTTGTCGGAATTGGGATTGCAGGGGGTGATGATCGCCCACTCCCGCTGGATATTGCAGTGACGCTGCAGCTCGGCCTCGGCGTCAGGGTCGTGCATGCCGATGCGGAACGTCAGCGCGCGGCGCGGCAGCAACACCCGGTAATCGGTGTTGATGTAGGCCTCTTCGTAAAGCTGACGCATCGAGAGTTTGGGGGTGGTCATGCCGGATCCGGTGAAACGCGTTGGAGGAAGTCCCCAAACAGCATGGCAAGTGCTGGAAGTTGATCGTTGAGTCCGTGGTCGGAGTCGAGCACGTGCAGCGCGGCCCGATGGGTTTTGGCGAAGCGGATTCCGCGTTCCACGGGGACGATGTCGTCGCGCCAGCCATGGACCACCGCGCAGTGCGCGGGAATGCCGGCGGGTTCTTCGTCCCAGCCGGGGAAATAGAGGGCCGGCGCCATCAGGAACAGCGCCTGGGGCTGCAACGCCGCGCAGGCCTGCGCGGACACGTAACCGCCCATGCTCGAACCGACCAGCACCAGCCGCCGCGCCTTGGGCGCCAGCGCCAGCAGTTGCGCCACGCGCGCCCGCGGGTCGTGGGTGTGACTATAATCCGGACTGATGACCTCGTAGCCGTTGCGCTTGGCAACTTCGGCGAGATGGGTGATCTTGGTGCCCCAGGGGCCGCTTTCTTTGCCGTGGGCAAAGCAGACGAGGTTCATGGGGGAGGGCATCCACGCATGATAACCAGATCAGGTAGGCCGAAGATGCAGGAAAAACGCCCGAGACGCCGCGAGAAAGAGCCCATTGATGTGCACCTGACCGTGCGCTTCAATTTTGGCGAACAGCCCGAGGATGCCATCACCGTGCTCGACGACCGTCGCGTGCCGATGGTCGACAGCGTGTTCAAGAGCCGCGACCGCATCGTTCGCGGTTTCGTGTCGCTGCTGCTCAAGAGCGGCCTGAGATCGCCGGCCGTCACGCGCGAATTTTTCCCGATCGTCCGACTGCTGAGACGCAAGAAATGAGCTTTATCCGCTGGTGGACCGTCGGCGTGATGCTGATGGCCGCAACCATGTCACTCACCATCGGCGTGGTCTGCCTGCTGTACTGGGCGCACCGCGACGAGTCGCCGGAAATTCCCGCGCAGCTGCCGGGGCTGATCCAGATGACGCTGCTGTTCCTGCTGCTCAGCGGGGTCGGCTTCGCCGCGTTCGTGCCCCTGCGCCGCGCCAATCGCTGGTTGTGGCCGACGCAGGCCTTGCTGCTGGTGAGTGCCGTGACGATCGGCATGACTTTCTGGAACATGTTGCGAGCCTGACCGGCCCTGCAATCCCGCCACCCGCTCCGGGTGCATGGTCCAGTAAAGTCGTTATATTTTGTAGATAGAAAATACAAACGATATATATTTAATAACAGTCTGCCCGCGGGTAACGCCGAGAGCGGGTGGCACCGAACGAGGCACAGCCGGATTCCCTGACGATGCAGATTCCTCGACCGAAACGCTGGGAGACGCTGAGCGCCGTGCCGATCCTGGCCGGGCTGTACTGGTTGCTGGCCAGCGGCGACGGCCACTGGCTGATCTGGGCGCTGCTGCCCGGCGGCGTGCTGCTCGGCACCGGTGTGTCGCTGCTGCTGATGCCGGGCGATCCGCGCGTGACCAGCTACATGTCGCTGGCCAGCGTGGTCGGCGCCCTCATCGCACTGCTCCTGTTCGTGTTCGGTCCCTCGGCATTGGCTTTTGTCGCTTTCTTCGGCTGTGTTGCCAGTTTCCTGGTGGCCGGCCGAGTCGCGCTCACCGCCGAGCCGCTGCCGGCGGGCGCGCCGGCACCGGAACTGTCGCTGGCGATGGATGCCAAGTCCGCCCTCGACGAGGCGATGCTCGGCTATTTCGTCGCCGGCATCGATCTGCCGTCCGGCGACGATGCCGACCGCATGTGCGAGGACGCCCTGAAGCTGGATGCCCTGATCCGCGAGCGGGGCTGGGATGCCAACCCGGCCGCCTACCACGCCGAGCCACCGCCGCCGGAGGGCGTCACCGCCCGCGAGCGCCAGATCTTCGGCTACCGCTACGAGGAACTGAGCTGGGACAGCGGCTACATCCCCGACGAGAGCCTGCCGGGCGCCGCCGCCTGGACGAGCCAGGTGACCAACAACCGCTGCGTGGTGCGCGTGCTGCGCCATCCCGGCCCGCCGCGTCCCTGGCTGCTCTGCGTGCATGGTTACCGCATGGGCATGCCGTGGCTGGACCTGGGCCTGTTCCACCCGCGCTGGCTGCACGCCCGCCTGGGGCTGAACATCGTGCAGCCGGTGCTGCCGCTGCACGGCCCGCGCCGGGTCGGCCTGCGCTCGGGCGATCAT
Organism: Nevskiaceae bacterium; assembly: GCA_008012115.1. Classification (GTDB taxonomy): domain Bacteria; phylum Pseudomonadota; class Gammaproteobacteria; order Nevskiales; family Nevskiaceae; genus Stenotrophobium. The sequence continues at coordinate 102,368 of SSEB01000010.1, read as the reverse complement.
TTCCTGGACGGTGATGTGCTCGACCTCGCCCATGCCGAGGCGCATGCCCTTTGGGATCTGCGCCGTACGCTGGCCTGGATCCGCCAACAGGAGGAGAGGCCGCGCATCGGTGCCTTCGGCGTCAGCCTGGGCGGCTACAACGTCAGCCTGCTGGCGACCTACGACGCGGGGCTCGATTTTGTCGTCGCCGCCATTCCGGTGGTGGATTTCGCCACCGCGTTATGGCGGTTCATGCCGCCGGCGCAGCTGCGTTATTTCACGGCGCGCGGCGTCAGCGAGTCGCGTTACCGGCAGATTCTCGCGCCTGTGTCGCCGCTGGCGCGGGCGCCGCTGCTCGACAAGGACCGGCTGCTGATTCTCGGCGGCGCCGCCGACCGCATCGTCGTGCCCCAGCACCCGGTGCAGCTGTCGCAGCACTGGGGCGTGCCAGTGACCTGGTACCAGGGCGCGCACCTGACGATCCGCCGCGAGCCGGAAACGCGCGAAGTCCTGCGCGAGGCCCTGCTGCGGGCCGGTTGGCCCGCCGTCGGCTAAAATCGCGATTCAAGACCAGACTCCCAGGGACGACCCCCATGACGCGCGTCGCCATCACCGGTACCGGCCTTTACACGCCGCCGGAATCCATCAGCAATGACGAGCTGGTGGTCGCTTTCAACGCCTACGTCGACAAGTTCAACGCGCGCCATGCCGAGGCCATCGCGGCCGGCACGGTGCAACCGCTGGCGCATTCCTCCAGCGAATTCATCGTCAAGGCCTCGGGCATCCAGGCGCGCAACGTCGTCAACAAGTCCGGCATTCTCGATCCGGACGTGATGCGCCCGCTGATCCGTCGTCGCGGCAACGACGAGCCGTCGATCCTCGCCGAAATGGGCGCGGCGGCGGCCCGCGAGGCACTGCAACGCGCCGGCCGCAAGGCCGAGGACGTGGATGCGGTCCTGGTGGCCTGCTCCAACCTGGCGCGCCCGTACCCGGCGATCGCGGTGGAACTGCAGCAGCTGCTGGGCACCGGGGGCTATGCCTACGACATGAACGTGGCCTGCGCCTCCGCGGCTTTCGGCATCCAGGCGGCGGTGGATGCGGTGCGCAACGGCAGCGCGCGCGCGGCCCTGGTGGTGAGCCCGGAAATCTGCAGCGGGCATCTCAATTTCCGTAATCGCGACTGCCATTTCATCTTCGGCGATGCCGCCACGGCGGTTCTCGTGGAACCGCTGAAGGAAGGGCGTGACGGCTTCGAGGTGCTGGGCACCCGTCTGCAGACCCAGTTCTCCAACAACATCCGCAACAACTTCGGCTTCCTCAACGCCAGCGAGCAGCCGCCGCGTGAGTGGCACGACGTGTTGTTCAACCAGGAAGGCCGCAAGGTGTTCAAGGAAGTCGTGCCGCTGGTGTCGGAGCTGATCACCACGCACCTCGGCGATCTCGGCATCGAACCCAACGGCGTGAAGCGCTTCTGGTTGCACCAGGCCAATCTGTCGATGAACCAGCTGATATCGAAGAAGGTGCTGGGACGCGAGCCTTCCGTACAGGAGGCGCCGGTCATTCTCGACCGTTACGCCAACACCAGCTCGGCCGGTTCGGTGATCGCCTTCCACATGTATCACGACGACCTGGTGACCGGCGATGCCGCGGTGCTGTGCGCCTTTGGCGCGGGTTATTCCGCAGGCAGCGTGGTGATGCGGCGGCTGTAACGAATTCTTCACGCGCTCGCAATATTCTCGTCCCTGTCGCATCATCAGACTATGGGTATGAGCAATAAACTAATCCTCGTCGTCGAAGACGAAAGCGCGATTCGCGAGATGATCCGCTTTGCCTTGACCCGGGCAGAGTTCCGCGTGACGGAGGCCGCCAATGCCCAGGAAGCGCGCCTGCGCATCGCCGAGGAACGCCCCGATCTCGTGCTGATGGACTGGATGATGCCCGGTGCCTCCGGCGTCGAACTGACGCGCGAATTGAAGGCGGCCCCGACCAGCAAGGATATTCCGGTGATCATGGTGACTGCGCGCGCTGAAGAGGAAGACAAGGTCCGCGCGCTCAATCTGGGCTGTGACGACTACGTCTCCAAGCCTTTCTCGTTTCCTGAACTGATCGCCCGAATCCAGGCCGTGCTGCGTCGCGCCATGCCGGGTGGCGAAGAAGAGAAGCTCGCGATCAACGGCCTGGAGGTCGACGTCGCCAGCCAGCGCGTGACGGCCAAGGGCGCACCGGTGCATCTGGGGCCGACCGAATACCGGCTGCTGCACTTTTTCGTCAGCCACCCCGAGCGCGTCTACACGCGCGAGCAGGTGCTGGACCGCGTGTGGGGACAGAGCGTCTATGTCGAGGAGCGCACCGTCGACGTCCACATCCGCAGGTTGCGCAAGGCGCTGGAGCCGCATGGCTACGATCAGATGATCCAGACTGTGCGCGGCACCGGCTACCGCTTTTCAGAACGCGCTTAAACCGTCACTGCGCCATCGCGTCCGGTCCAGGAACGCCCATGCCGCCGGGCTTTCGCACAACAGGCGTCGACTCCATATGATGAGGCACCCCCGGTTGGGAGCGCATGGCCGTGACTGAGCCCGAAAAACCCGTTCCGAGACTCTCGCCGCCGCCGGCCTGGCGGCAGGAACTGGTTCGCGTGATCGTCGTCACGACGCTGGCCCTGCTGGTCGGCGCCGCCTTCGGCCATGCCATGGTCGGCGTGTGCATCAGCCTGGCGCTGTTCCTGGGGCTTTATCTACGCCACTTGGCGCGACTCAGCGCCTGGCTGCAGCGACCAAAAGGGCTCAACCTGCCGGAAGCGGGCGGTGTCTGGGGCGAGGTGTTCGATCGCCTGATCGATCTGCAGCGCCGCAATCGCCGCAAGAAGAAGCGCTTGGCCGGGATGCTCGCGGAGTACCAGGCTTCGACGGCGGCCCTGCCGGATGGCGCGGTCGTCTTGGGCGCGTACGGTGAAATCGCCTGGTTCAACCAGGCCGCACAGGTGCTACTGGGACTGCGCGGCGCGGCAGACGTCGGCCTGCGCATTCCGAATCTGATCCGCAACCCGGTGTTCACCGATTATTTTGTACGCGGCGATTACAGCGATCCGGTGGAGGTGCTTTCGCCGCTCAATCCGCGCAACACACTGTCGCTACACATCATCCCTTATGGCAACAACCAGCGCTTGCTGATCGTGCGCGACATCTCCGAATTCAAGCGCCTCGAGACGGCGCGCCGGGATTTCGTCGCCAACGCATCACATGAGCTGCGGACGCCACTGACGGTGCTGCGCGGCTATCTCGACATGATGGAGCCCGAACTGCAGCGGCAGGAAGCCCTGGCACTGTGGCGCGGCCCGATCGCCGAAATGAAGGCGCAAGCCGCGCGCATGGAGTCGCTGGTCCGCGACATGCTGCGTCTCGCGCGCCTGGAGGCCGACACGCCAGCGCGCAGCGAGGTGCTGGACGTTCCCGCGATGCTGCGCCGGGTCGTCGAAGACGCGCGCGCGCTGTCGCACAACGAGCACCGCATCGAAGCCGAGATCGATCCCGATCTGCGCCTGCTGGGTGACGAGAACGATCTGCAGAGCGTCTTCACCAATCTGGTCTCCAATGCCGTGCGCTACACCCGCAAGGGCGGGGAAATCCGGATTGTCTGGCGCGCCGAGACAGATGGCGCGCAATTTTCGGTCAAGGACACGGGTATTGGCATCTCGGAAAAAGATATTCCGCGTCTGACTGAGCGTTTCTACAGGGTGGACGTCGGCCGCTCGCGCGCCAGCGGAGGCACTGGCCTGGGCCTGTCGATCGTGAAGCACGCCCTGGACCGCCACGAGGCGAGCCTGGAAATCCGCAGTGAACTGGGCAAGGGCAGCACCTTCATCTGTCACTTCCCGGCGTCCCGGCTACGTGCACAGGGCTTGCCGGCGCTCACGACCGCGGCCGCGGCAAAAGTCTGAGATTCTGGGCGCCAGAGCGCGCGATTGGGGGCAATAAAAACGGAAGGGGCGCCTGGTGGCGCCCCTTCCTTGTCTCTGGTGGGGAATTTGCGACGCTAGCCGAAGCGGCCCGTGATGTAGTCTTCGGTGCGCTGCTCGCGCGGCTTGGTGAAGATCTGGTCGGTCGGGCCGAATTCCACCAGCTCGCCCAGGTACATGAAGGCGGTGTGATCGGCTACGCGCGCTGCCTGCTGCATGTTATGGGTCACGATGGCGATGGTGTAGTCGGCCTTGAGCTGGTAGATCAACTCTTCGATTTTTGCCGTCGAGATCGGGTCGAGTGCCGAGGTGGGTTCGTCGAGCAAGATGACGTGCGGACGAACGGCGATGGTACGGGCGATACACAGGCGCTGCTGCTGGCCACCCGACAAGCTCATGCCGCTGCGGTGCAGGTCGTTGCGCACCTCCTCCCAGAGGGCGGTGCGGCGCAGCGATTCCTCGACGCGCTCGTCCATGTCGGTACGCGACAGCTTTTCGTACAGGCGGACGCCGAACGCGATGTTTTCGTAGATCGACATCGGGAACGGCGTCGGCTTCTGGAACACCATGCCGATGCGCGCACGCAGCAGGTTGAGGTCCTGGCCGGGGGCCAGGATGTTCTGGCCGTCCAGCAGCACTTCACCCGAGGCACGCTGCTTCGGGTAGAGGTCGTACATCCGGTTGAGGATGCGCAGCAGTGTCGATTTGCCGCAGCCTGAGGGACCGATGAATGCCGTGACGTTGCGCTCGTAGAGCGGCAGGGTGATGTGCTTGAGCGCCATCGTCTCGCCGTAATAGAAGCAGACGTCGCGGATCGAGACCTTCTCGGCGGCGGTCGCATTGCCATGCGACGCCGTCGTGGACGGCACGAGGATGTTGGGGCGGTCTTTCATCAAGGTATCCACAGGAGTCTTGGGTTCAGTTCTGCTGGCTGCGAGGGGCAACCAGCGTCCTCGCGGCGATGTTGAGGATCAGGACGGTGAGCGTGATGATCAGCGCGCCGACCCATGCCAGTTTCTGCCAGTCGGCATAGGGAGACAGCGCGAACTGGAAGATGACCACCGGAAGGTTCGACATCGGAGCGTTCATGTTGGTGCTCCAGAACTGGTTGTTGAGCGACGTGAACAGCAGGGGCGCAGTTTCGCCGCTGATGCGGGCCACTGCCAGCAGAACGCCGGTGACCAGACCGGCGCGCGCGGCGCTGTAGCAGACCTTGCGGATCACGTGATGGCGCGGTGCGCCGAGGGCCGAGGCCGCTTCGCGCAGGCTGTCGGGAACCAGCAGCAACATGTCTTCGGTGGTGCGGACCACCACCGGCATCATCAGGATGGCGAGCGCGACGCAGCCGGCCCAGGCCGAAAAATGTCCCATCGGCGCGACCATGATTTCGTAGACGAAGAGGCCGACGACAATCGATGGCGCCGACAGCAGGATGTCGTTGATGAACCGGACGATGCCCGTGAGCTTGGTGCCACGTCCGTATTCCGCCATGTAGGTCCCGGCGAGAATGCCGATCGGGGTGCCAATCAGTGTGGCGATGGCGGTCTGGATGAAGCTGCCGTAGATGGCGTTGAGCAGGCCGCCCGCGCCGCCGGGTGGCGGAGTCATCTGCGTGAAAACGTCGAACGACAGGTTGCCGAAACCCTTCCACAGCAGCGTGCCGAGGATCCAGGCAAGTGCCAGCAATCCGAGGCTGGTGGCAACGCAGGCCAGCGCCATGGCGATGTAGTTGCGGATCTTGCGACGCTGGTAGCGCTGCCGCGCGATGGCATTCATATCAATTCCCCGCCTTCTGCTGCAGGCGCAGGAGCAACAGGCGCGCGGCGGCGAGCACGATGAAGGTGATGACGAACAGGATCAGGCCGAGTGCGATCAGCGACGAGGTGTACAGCACGCCGTCGGCTTCGGTGAATTCATTGGCGATGCTGGCCGAAATCGTGGTGCCGGGGGCCAACAGCGAGTGCGCGATCTTGTGGGCATTACCGATGACGAAGGTCACCGCCATGGTCTCGCCCAGGGCGCGGCCAAGGCCCAGCATGATGCCGCCGATCACGCCGGTACGGGTGTAAGGCAGGACGATACGGCGTACCACTTCCCAGGTCGTACAGCCAAGGCCATAGGCGGACTCCTTGAGCATGGGCGGCACGGTTTCGAACACATCGCGGGTGATCGAGGTGATGAAGGGCAGCACCATGATGCTGAGGATCAGGCCGGCGGTCAGGACACCGATGCCGTACGGAGGGCCGGTGAAGAGATCCGAGAGGATGGGCACGCCGTCGAAGAGATCGATCAGGGCGGGTTGCACGTATCTCTGCAGGAGCGGGGCGAGGATGAAGAGTCCCCAAATGCCGTAGATGATGCTGGGAATGCCGGCCAGCAGTTCGATTGCCGTGCTGATGGGGCGCTTGAGCCAGCGCGGACAGAGTTCGGTAATAAAGATGGCAATGCCAATTCCGATCGGGATGCCGATGATCATGGCGATTGCGGAGGTAATGAGGGTGCCGTAAATCGGCGCGACGGCGCCAAATTTTTCGGTGACGGGATTCCAGCTCTCCGTCGTGAGGAAAGAGAATCCGAAGGTTTTGAGCGCGGGCGCGGCGCCGTCAAGCAGCGCGACCATGACGCCGCCCAGCATGATCAGGACCAGGATCACGGCAGCCCGCGTCAACTGCCGGGCAAAACCATCCCAGAAGGTGTTTCTGGACAGTGCCGCGGCGTCCGCAACGATCACACCGGTATTTTGGGCTGCAACGTCCACGCCTGCTCCCTAGTCAGTCTTTTTGCGTCGAAACGATGGTATATCAGGAAGCGGAAACGGGAGGAGCCTGTGCAGGCTCCTCCCGCCCCGGACATGCTACTTGGCCTGCCAGACCGGCTTGCCAGCCGAATCGGTGATCTGCAGCCAGCTCTTCTCGACGAGCTGGGTCACGCTGTTGGGCATCGGCACATAGTCCAGTTCCTCGGCGAGCTTGTCGCCCTTGCGATACGCCCAATCAAAGAACTTCAGGGCTTCGAGCACCGCGGCCGGGTCATCCGGCTTCTTGTAGACCAGGATGAAGGTGGCGGCAGTCATCGGCCAGCTTTCCGCACCCGGCTGGTTGGCGAGGATCAGATAGTAGCCCGGCGCCTTGGCCCAGTTGGCGTTGGCGGCGGCAGCCTTGAACGTGGCGTCGCTCGGAGAGACGACCTTGCCTTCCCGGTTCACCATGCGCGTGTAGGCCATCTTGTTCTGCAGCGCATAAGCATACTCAACGTAGCCAATCGCGCCGTCGGTCTGGGCGGTCATGTTGGCCACGCCTTCGTTGCCCTTGCCACCAATGCCGACCGGCCATTCGACGGAGGCGTCGACGCCGACCACGTTCTTCCAGGTCGAGCTGACTTCGCCGAGGTAGTAGGCGAAGTTGAAGGTGGTGCCGGAGCCGTCCGAGCGGTGCACCACGGCAATCGCGGTGCTGGGCAGCTTGAGGCTGGGGTTGAGCTTCTGGATCGCCGGGTCGTTCCACTTGCTGATCTTGCCCATGAAGATGTTGGCGAGCGTTGCGCCGTCCAGCACCAGTTCGCCCGGGCCGACACCCTTGACGTTGACCACCGGCACCACGCCGCCCATCACCATCGGCCACTGCACCAGGCCGGCCTCTTCAAGCGCGTCGGCCTTCAGCGGCTTGTCGGTCGCGCCGAAAGTCACGGTCTTGGCCTTGATCTGCTTGATGCCGCCGCCGGAGCCGATCGACTGATAGTTGAGACCAACGCCAGTTTCCTTCTTATAGGCATCCGCCCACTTGGCGTAGACCGGGTAGGGGAAGGTCGCGCCGGCGCCGGAAATATCGCCGGCGTAGGCTGCGGTTGCGAACGCCGCACCGGCCAGTACGGCGGCCGCAGCGCGTGTGATGGAAGTCATGAGGCTCACAGTGAATTTCTCCAGAAAAGACAAGGGGCATTTCGTTTGGCGCGGCGATAGTAACGTCCGTTCTTTGCAGTTTCTTTGCATTCGCTGCGGTCATCCCGGATCTGTCCTTATTATTAGATGAGGGTGGAGTCAGATTCCCGCGGTAAACCCGGGTTGTTTGTCACAAAAAAGACATTTGTTCTTCATACGACTGAGATGTTGGCCGGCCACACTCGCCGCGTTTTCGTGGGGGTACGCACCATTCGGGGTCAGGCTGACTGGCCTCCTCAGTCTAGTCCCTCCGAAAGGAAGCCTTATTTCACTGCAGTCCAAATGGGAGAATTTTAGTGCGCACTCTGTTCAAGCTTTCCGCTTTCGCCGCCGCCGCCCTGGCGGTCACCGCGCAGTCCGCTTTTGCGGATAGCGCCTCGACCAAGGGTGGCCTGACGATCAAGTCGGACGACGGCCGTTTTGAAGCGACGGTCGGCGGCCGTATCCACTTCGACGGTGCTCTGCTGAACACCGACTCCAACCAGACGGCCAACAACGAGAACAGCGGCTTCTACTTCCGCCGCGTGTTCATCACCCTCAAGGGCAAGGCCTACGGCTGGGGCTACCAGATCGATGAGGACATCAGCAGCACGTCGTCGCCGGGCGCCGGCTTCAACGACGTCTGGCTCAACAAGTCCTTCGGCGACAACACCGTTTATTTCGGTCAGCACAAGCCGTGGCGCAGCCTCGATGAGCTGGCCAGCAACAACGACGTCGTGTTCCTGGAGCGCAACGTCCTGTCGGCCAACGGCCTGTTCGGCGGCCGCGATTACACCGACGGCGTGTACTACAAGTATGCCGCTGACGGCCTCTGGGCCGGTGCTTCCTTCTACTCGCAGACCAAGGTGAGCAAGGGCAATACCCAGGGCGCGGGCGGCAACGTCCGTCTGGCCTACGCTCCGATCAACGAGGAAGGCAAGGTGCTGCACGTCGGCGCCACTTACTCCGAGGATCAGTTTGACCTCGTGGCCGGCAATGCCGGCTTCGGCGCGCCGACGGCCGGTTACAGCACGTCGTACAGCAAGGTTGGCGCCTCGTACAACGTCTTCGCCTTCGCCAATACGGCGGGCGCCGCGGGCACGGCCAAGGCTGATACCTTTACTGTGGAAGCGCTCGGCGTCGTCGGTCCTGTCTTCCTGCAGGGCGAATACGGCAAGGCCAAGTTCAAGCGCAGGGGCGATGCGGCCAACGGCCAGAGCGTGGATGCCTACTCGGTGACCGCGAGCTGGTACGTGACCGGCGAGTCCAAGGTTTACAAGGCGGGCGACGGTTCTTATGGCGCCGCCAAGCCGAAGGATGTCGACGGCGCGGTCGAAGTGGCGGTTCGCTACGACGCCACCAAGAACAAGGACACCGATGCCAAGGTCGATGCCCTGACCTTCGGCGTGAACTACTACGTCAACCCGAATGTCCGCTTCATGGTGGACTACTCGCTGTCCAAGCTTGACGGTGTTGCCGGCGTGACCGCTGGCCAGACCGCGAAGCCGAAGGCCCTGATGGCCCGCGCGCAGATCGCGTTCTAAGCAGTACGGAAACGTCCGGCGCTGCGAGGCGCCGGACGCTTCTTCGCTCAGGTACTCCGCAAGGGGTACTTGACCCAAGAAGCAAGCCCGTCAGAATGACACTCTCTTCCTTCCTTCATTCCTAGGACGTTCGGCCATGGACAAGCCGGTTTTCAAACAGCATATCTCCAGCCAGTTCAATGCCGAGCTGGAAGATGTGCGCCAGCGTGTCATGGCGATGGGCGGGCTCGTCGAGCAGCAGATCCGCGACGCTACCGACGCTTTCACCGAGGTCGACGGCGCTCTGGCCGAGCAGGTTGCGCGCAACGATTACAAGGTCAACCAGTTCGAGGTGATGATCGACGAGGAATGCAGCCGCGTTCTGGCCCTGCGTCAGCCGGCGGCCAGCGATCTTCGCCTGATCGTGGCGGTGATCAAGACCATCACCGACCTCGAGCGCATCGGCGACGAGGCCGAGAAAATTGCGCGGATGGCGTCGGACCTTTCGACCCAGGACCGCGCCGGTCCAATGGTGGAAATCAGCCACCTCTCGCGGCATGTCGGCCAGATGGTGCACGACTCGCTGGACGCCTTCGCCCGCCTGGATGTCGATCAGGCGCTGTCGGTGGCGCACGAAGACGTCTATGTCGATCGCGAATATGAAGCGCTGATGCGCCAGTGCATCACCTTCATGATGGAAGACCCGCGCACCATTCGCCGTGTGATGGACATCATCTGGGCGGTGCGCGCGCTGGAGCGCATCGGCGACCACGCCAAGAACATCGCCGAGTACGTCATCTACCTGGTCAAGGGCAAGGACGTGCGCCATCTCTCGCTGGAGCTGATGAAGCGCGAGGTCAAGGGCGAGTAAGGCCCAGTGCCCGGGTCACCGGGCATCGCCCTGAGTCGTACTCCGGGCGATGCCGGTGACGATGAGCCGGTGATTCAGAGATAGCACTGTCCCAGCCACCAGGCCACGCCGGCAGTGAAGGCCGAGGCGGGGATGGTAAGCACCCAGGCCCAGAGCGAACGATGCCCCCGGCGATGCCCCCGAAACTGGGGTCGGTGTCTCAGAAGTAGCGCTGTCCCAGCCACCAGGCCACGCCGGCGATGAAGGCCGAGGCGGGGATGGTGAGCACCCAGGCCCAGACGATATTCCCTGCGATGCCCCAGCGCACGGCGTTGACGTTGCGTGCGGCGCCCACGCCAACGATGGACCCGGTGATGGTGTGCGTGGTGGACACCGGCACGCCCAGGCTGGTGGCCAGGAACAGCGTCGCCGCGCCACTGGCCGAGGCACAGAAGCCGCCCACCGGTTTTAGCTTGGTGATCTTCATGCCCATGGTCCTGACGATGCGCCAGCCGCCGAACAGCGTGCCCAGGCCCATCGCGGTCTGGCAGCTCAGCACCACCCAGAACGGCAGCGAGTCCTGCGGGCCGGTGAGGCCCGCCGCGATCAGCAGCATCCAGATGATGCCCATGGTTTTCTGCGCATCGTTACTGCCGTGCCCGAGGCTGTAGAGCGCGGCCGAAACGTACTGCAGGTACTTGAAACCGCGGTCGGCCTTGCGTGCGGTGAACAGCGAGCCGCTCCAGGCTGCGCCGACCATGAGCAGGGCGCCGAGGATGAAACCCAGCAGCGGTGACAGCACGATGGCGCTCGCGGTCTTGAGAAAGCCGGCCGCGACCAGGGTGCCGGTGCCGCCCTTGGCCACCGCCGCGCCCGCCAGGCCGCCCACCAGCGCGTGCGAGGAACTGGAGGGGATGCCGTAATACCAGGTGATGATGTTCCAGCTGATGGCGCCGACCAGCGCGCCGAACACCACGTGATGATCGACGATGCTCGGGTCGATGATGCCCTTGCCGACGGTCGTGGCGACATGAAAGCCGAAGAACAGGAAGGCGATGAAGTTGAAGAACGCCGCCCAGACCACCGCCTTCTGCGGGCTCATCGCGCCGGTGGAGACGATGGTGGCGATGGAGTTGGCGGAGTCGTGGAAGCCGTTCATGAAATCGAACAGCAGCGCCAGCGCCACCAGGAAGATCACGATCTCCATGGCGATGTGCAGGGTGCCCATCAGGCGTTTTCCAGCACGATGCCTTCGATGATGTTGGCCACGTCCTGGCAGCGGTCGGTGACCGACTCCAGCAACTGGTACAGCTCTTTCATCTTGATGATCTGGCGCGCGTCGGCCTCCTCGCGGAACAGCTTGGCCATGGCGGTGCGCATCACATGGTCGGCGTCGCTCTCCAGGCGGTCGATGCGCTTGCAGGACTCGAGGATCGCCTCGGCGTTCTTCATGTTCGGCAGCAGCTTGATCGCCTCGCGCACCTTCTCGGTGCTCTCCAGGCAGATGCTGGCCAGCTGGCGGGTCTCGTCGGTGACCGTGTGGATGTCGTAGAGGTGCATGCACTGCGACGCGTCCTCCATCAGGTCGAGGATGTCGTCCATGCGGGTGATCAGCTGGTGTATTTCGTCGCGGTCCAGCGGTGTGATGAAAGTCTGGTGCAGCAGCTGCATGGTCTGCTGCGTGACCTTGTCGGCGCGGTGCTCGATGCTCTCGATGTTGCGCTTGCGCAGCGGCAGCTCGGCCACGTTGGCCATCAGGGCCTTGAGCTCGATGGCGCCCAGCACCAATTGTTCGGCGTGCTCGATGAAATACTCGAAGAAGCGGCCCTCTCTGGGCATCAGGCGTCCAAACATCGTTGTGCTCCCGGGTGGTTTCGGAATTCTTGTATTGCCCGCGATCGGGCTGGGCCGGCTCCGCCGCCGGCATTATGACAGCGATGTGACATCGCGCGGGCGCGAAGCATACGGATGCGGCCGCACGCCCGCCAGTGCGTGCCGCCGGCCCCAGGCTTGCTCAGATGGGCTTTTCGGGCGCCCATTCCGCTCACCCGCTGTCATCACTGGGGGCAAAAATGATGTTATATTTAATTTACTGAATTAAAATTAAATATATAAAATAAAACAAATGCACGGCGGCCAAGACCCGGAGCGGGTGGGGATTTTTTCTCGCTTTCACGCCGAACCGCACGGTCCGGGCGCGGTCAAGCCTGTATCATTTCGCGCTGCATGACTTTCTCCGTGACCCGATTCCGCTCCCTGATCGTCGCCGCGTTGCTGATTCTGCTCAGCGCCGGCGTGGTCGTGTTCTCCATCTACCTGGTCGGCCTCGATCATGAGGTCCGCGCGCGCTTCGCCGGCGCACGCTGGGCCCTGCCGGCCCAGGTCTATTCCGCGCCGCTGGAGTTGTATCCAGGCCAGAACCTCGACGCCGATACGCTGCGGCACGAGCTGGAGCGCCTGGGCTACCGCAGCATGGCCGAGCCGGACGGTCCCGGCACCTTCGAGATCACGCGCGACCAGGCGCTGATCAACACGCGCGATTTCAAGTTCTGGGACGGTGAGCAGGCCGCGCTCAAGCTGTCGCTGCGCCTGGCGCCCGCGGGCATCACCGGGGTCAATGACGCGACCACCGGCAAGCCGATGGACATCGTCCGCCTGGATCCGCTGCTGATCGGCAGCATCTACCCGCAGCAGGGCGAGGACCGCGTGCTGGTCAAGTTGTCGGACGTGCCGCCGATGCTGACCAAGGGTCTGGTGGCGGTCGAGGACCGCAGCTTCTACAGCCATTACGGCGTCAGTCCCAAGGCCATCTTCCGCGCCGCCTTCGCCAACCTGCGTGCCGGTCACGTGGTGCAGGGTGGCAGCACGCTGACGCAGCAGCTGGTCAAGAATTTCTTCCTCAACAGCGCCCAGACCTGGGATCGCAAGTTCAAGGAAGTCTTCATGGCGCTGCTGCTGGAGGCGCATTACTCCAAGGACGAGATCATGGAGGCCTACCTGAACGAGGTGCACCTCGGGCAGGACGGCAATCGCGCCGTGCATGGCTTCGGCCTGGGTGCGCAGTTCTATTTCAACAAGCCGCTCAACGAGCTGCGTTCGCACGAGATCGCACTGCTGGTGGGTCTGGTCAAAGGGCCGTCGTTCTACAACCCGCGGCGCAACGAGGCGCGCGCCAAGGCGCGGCGCGACCTGGTGCTGCAGATTTTCCGCGACGAAGGCCTGATCGACGACAACGAGTACAAGAGCGCCATCGAACGACCGCTGGGCCTGGCCGGCAAGGGCGGCGGCGTCGATCGCTATCCGGCCTTCGTCGATCTGGTCAAACGCCAGCTCAAGGGCCAGTACCAGGAAAGCGATCTGACCAACGACGGCCTGCGCATCTTCACCACGCTGGACCCGCGGACGCAGGAAGCGCTGGAGAAGGAAATCACCGACGGCCTGCCGCAACTCGAGCAGCAGCGCCGCATGAAGCCGGATACGCTGGAGGCCGCCGGCGTGGTCACCAGTGTCGATGGCGGCGAGGTGCTGGCGCTGGTCGGCAGCCGCGAGACGCGGTTCCCGGGCTTCAACCGCGCGCTGGATTCGCGCCGCTCCATCGGCTCGCTGGCCAAGCCGTTCCTGTATCTCACCGCGCTGTCGCGGCCGCAGCAGTACAACCTGCACACCATCCTGCCGGATGAGCCGATCCAGCTGACGCTGCCCAACAAGGATGTGTGGGAGCCGCACAACTATGACAAGCAGTTGCACGGTCCGCAGCCGCTGTATATGGCGCTGGCGCAGTCCTACAACCTGCCGACGGTAGCCCTGGGTCTGCAGATCGGGCCGCCGGCGGTGATGGAAACCCTGCATGCCGCCGGCTACACCGGCGATGCCGCCGCGGTGCCGTCGATCTTCCTGGGTGCGGTCGATATCGCGCCGGTCGAAGTGGCGCAGATGTATGCCACGCTCGCGGCCAGCGGCTACCAGTCGCCGCTGTCGGCGATCCGCGAGGTCGAGACCAAGGAAGGCCAGCCGCTGTCGCGCTATCCGATCAAGGTCAAGCAGACGCTGCCGGAAGGGCCGGTGTATCTCACCACCTGGGCGATGCGCCACGTGATGACGCTGGGCACCGCGCGCAGCGTTTATAACGTCATCTCCCCCGATGTCGTGCTGGCCGGCAAGACCGGCACCACCGACGAGTTGCGCGACAGCTGGTTCGCCGGCTTTGGCGCCGACCGCGTCGCCGTGGTCTGGGTCGGCCGTGACGACTACAAGCCGATGGGCCTGACCGGTGCCAGCGGCGCCCTGCAAATCTGGACCAAGGTCATGCACGACATCAACGTGCGCGGGCTCGACGTGACGCCGCCGGCCGATGTCGTCGAACAGCTCACCGATCCGGTGACCGGCCTGCGCGCCGATGAAGGCTGCACCGGCGCGATCAGCGTGCCGTACATGCAGGGTTACGCGCCCAACGACGCCGCGCCCTGCGCCAAATCGGCGTCGCCGGTGGATTCGGCGGTGGACTGGCTCAAGGGAATTTTTAAATGAAGCAAGGCATCAAGCTGGCCATTCTGGCCCTGGCTGTCGTCGCCGCCGGTTGCCAGACCGTACACGGCCGTCGAGAGACCAACCAGCCGCCGTCCGCGCCGCCGGTGTCGCGTCCGTTGCCGGCCGCACCCAGCGGCACGCCTGCGCCGGTGATCGTGCCGGAAAGCCAGTCGCCGCAGGCCATGCCGCTGCCGCCACCCAAGGCGCTGCCCAACTATCCGAAATCCGCGGACGAAATCAGCGGCGGCGCGGTGCTGTCGCTGTTGCGCCAGGCGCAGGCCGCGCGCAGTGCCGGTCGCTACGACCAGGCCGCGGCGGCGCTCGAGCGCGCCCAGCGCATCGAACCGCGCAACTACTTCGTCTGGTCGTCGCTGGCCGGCACCTACCTGCTGCAGAAGAATTACGACCAGGCGATCAGCGTCGCGCAGAAAGCCAGCAGCCTGGCGCGCGGCAATGTTTACGTCGAGCAGGAAAACTGGCGCGTGATCCGCGACGCGCGCAGCGCCAGCGGCGATATCGACGGCGCCGCGCTGGCGCAGTCGCGCATCGACGCGATCCAGCAGTTGCTGCAGTCGGCCGCGCCCGCGACGCCATGAGCGACGCGTCCCACGCGAGTGGGGGCGCCACCGCGGAACTGCTGGGTGCCGACGGGCCGCTGGCGCTGTCGATCAAGGGCTTTGTGCCGCGCGGGGCGCAACAGGAGATGGCGCAGGCCGTGGCCGAGGCTTTCGAGCACGACGGCCAACTGGCGGTGGAGGCCGGTACCGGCACCGGCAAGACCTACGCCTATCTGGTGCCGGCGCTGATGTCGGGCAAGCGCATCGTGGTGTCCACCGGCACCAAGAATCTCCAGGACCAGTTGTTCCACCGCGATCTGCCGCGCGTCTCCGAGGCGCTGCGCGTGCCGGTGCGCAGCGCCCTGCTCAAGGGCCGCTCCAACTACCTGTGTCTGTACCGCATGAAGCGTGCGCAGGGCGTGCCCGGGCTGCGCGCCGACCCCGCGCGCCTGCGCCGCGTCGAGGAATGGTCGCGCAGCACCGCCACCGGCGAGCTGTCGGAGCTGGCGGAGTTTGCCGGCGACGATCCACTGACGCCGCGGATCACCTCCACGGCCGACAACTGCCTGGGCGCCAAGTGCGCGGACTTCGGCGAATGCTTCGTCGCCAAGGCGCGGCGCAATGCGCAGGCCGCCGACCTGGTGGTGATCAATCATCACCTGTTGTTCGCCGACTTCATGCTCAAGGAGGAAGGCTTCGGCCAGATCCTGGCCGGCAGCGATGCGGTGGTGGTGGACGAGGCACACCAGCTGCCGGAACTGGCCAGCAGCTTCTTCGGCCAGCGCGTGTCCACGCGCCAGCTGCAGGAGCTGTCGCGCGATACGCGTGCCGAAGCCGACAAGTCCGGCGACATGCCGGACCTTGAAGCCGCCGCCACCCTGCTGTCGCAGAAGGCCACGCTGCTGGAAGCGGCTTTCGCCGGCGTACAGAACCGGCTGACGCTGGAGGCGTTCTCCGCGCGCGACGGCGTCGCTGAGGCGCTGGCCGACGCGCAGCAGGCGCTGGATGCGCTGTATGCCGAACTCAAGCCCTACGAGGAGCGCAATGCGGAACTCGCTGCCTGTGTCGAGCGCGCCGCCAAGCTCACCGCCAACCTGAATCTGGTGCTGCAGCCGGCGCAGACCGAGGTGGTGCGCTGGGTCGAGGCCGCGGGTCGGGGCGGCAGCCTGCATGCCACGCCCATCGAGGTCGCCGAAGGCTTCAGCCGCATGCTCGCGACCTATCCCGGTGCCTGGGTGTTCACCTCGGCGACGCTGGCGGCGAGCGACGATTTTTCGCTGTTCACGCGCCAGCTCGGCCTGGACGACGCGCGCACCCTGCGCGTCGACAGTCCTTTCGATTACGCCGAGCAGGCGCGGCTCTATATCCCGCGCGGATTGCCGGACCCGACCGACTTCTCCTACGCCGAGGCGGTGGCCGAGGCTGCGGTACCGGCCATCGAGGCCAGCGGCGGCGGCGCCTTCGTGCTGTGCACCAGTCATCGCGCCTTGCAGAAAATTGCCGAGCGCCTGAGCGCGCGCCTGCGTCTGCCGATGTTCGTGCAGGGGCAGGACAGTCGCGGCGCCCTGCTGCGCGCCTTCGCCGAGAACGGCAACGCCGTGCTGATCGGCACCAGCAGTTTCTGGGAGGGGGTGGACGTGAAGGGACGTGCGCTGCGCCTGGTGATCATCGACCGCCTGCCGTTCGCCGCGCCCGGCGATCCGGTGTTCGAAGCGCGGCTCGATGCCGTGCGCCGCGCCGGCGGCAATCCCTTCAACGACGTGCAGGTGCCGCAGGCGATCATGACCCTGCGCCAGGGCGTCGGCCGCCTGATCCGCGATGCCGGCGACCGCGGCCTGCTGATGCTCTGCGATCCACGCCTGCGCTCCAAGCCCTATGGTCGCCGCATGCTCGCCAGCCTGCCGCCGATGCCGCAGATGGCCGATCTCACCGAGGCGCAGCAATGGCTGCGGACCCTGTGAGCGCGCGCCGGTTCCTGGCGGTCGATACCGCCACCGAAGCCTGTTCCGCGGCGTTGTGGATCGACGGCGACATCCGCGAACACTTTGACGTCGCCGGCCGCGAGCACACCCAGAAGCTGATGCCGCAGGTGGCGGCGCTGATGGCGGATGCCGGCATCGCCTTCGCGCAGCTCGACGGCATCGCTTGCGGCATCGGCCCCGGCAGCTTCGCCGGTGTGCGTATTGGCGTCGGTTACGTGAAGGGCCTGGCGCTGGCCCTGGACCTGCCGGTGGTCGGCATCAGCTCGCTGGCGATGCTGGCGCTGCGTGGTATGCGTGAGCCGGGCGCGTCACAGGTGCTGGCGGCCATCGATGCACGCATGAACGAGGTTTACGTCGGCGTCTACCGCGCGGCGGGCGAGGGGGTCGCGGCTTTGGCGCCCTTGCAGGTCTGCGCGCCATCGGCGGTGCAGGTGCCGTCAGGGCGTTACCTTGCGGTTGGCAGCGGCTGGGCGACGTACGGCGAAACGCTGAGGCGCATCGACGGCGTCGAACTTGTCGCCGCCCAAGGCGACGCCCTGCCGCATGCCGCCGATGCGCTGCAGCTGGCGGTCCCGATGTTCGCAGCGGGGCAGACGATCAGTGCCGACGCGCTGGTGCCGCTGTACCTGCGCGACAAGGTGGCGCTGAACCTGGAGGAGCAGGCGGCGTTGCGGAGGTAATCTTTCCGGCGGCAAAGACGTTTTCCGCACTGTCGCGCGGATGATTTTTCTTTGCTTGTGCAAAGAATTGAAGTCACCCAAAGAAAGCACACTCTCCGTTCGCGTCCTTGCTGCGCAAGGATGCCCTGCGCTTCTCGCCCTGGGCGGGTTGCGTTGACGGGCCATCCTGGCCCGGCGACGAAAGCGTCGGCATCCATGCCTCGCCCGGCGCTGCGCGCCGGCTGATCCGCCCAGAGCGGTGACGCCCGGCGCTGCCGAAGGGGCCCGAAGAAAAAAGCCTAGCGCATGGAAGCTTTGCGCTCGTGCGGGCGCGCACGTACACTGCGCGTCCGCTGGCGCCCTGCGCCACGCACGTTCAATGGTGGCCCGTGCCGGCCTCCCGCGACGGCAAGCCGCGAACCCCGCCAGGCCCGGAAGGGAGCAACGGTAACGGTGACGCCGGGTGCCGGGAATCGCTGGTACGGGCCGCCGCCATTTCTGCGTCCGGAAATGCGCCGGACACCGCCACCCGCTCTGGGTGTTGGGCGATCTCCTGTAGTTAATATTTATTTATCGTTTTTAAAAATGATAAATAAAATAAAACAAATTCCGTAGGGAAACGCATCCGAGCGGGTGACGCAAAAAGCAGCCGCGTCCGCTGGTCAGCGGCGGCGCAATCAAGGAAAATCGCGTCTCACTTCCAGCCGGTCTTCCCGATGAGCTATCTCGCCCTCGCGCGCAAATGGCGCCCGCGACGTTTCGAAGACGTGATGGGTCAGGGCCACGTGGTCAAGGCGCTGATGCACGCGCTGGATCACGACAAGCTGCACCCGGCGATCCTGCTCACCGGCACGCGTGGCGTCGGCAAGACCACGCTGGCGCGCATCATCGCCAAGGGCCTCAACTGCGAGCAGGGCGTCAGCGCCCATCCCTGCGGTGTCTGCGCCGCCTGCCGCGAGGTGGACGAGGGCCGCTCGGTGGACATGCTGGAGATCGACGCGGCGTCCAATACCGGCGTCGATAACGTGCGCGAACTGATCGACAACGCCCAGTACGCGCCGGCCGGCGGCCGCTACAAGGTCTACCTGATCGACGAAGTGCACATGCTGTCCAAGGGCGCGTTCAACGCGCTGCTCAAGACGCTGGAAGAGCCGCCGCCGCATGTGAAGTTCATTCTCGCCACCACCGATCCGCAGAAGCTGCTGGTCACGGTGCTGTCGCGCTGTCTGCAGTTCAACCTCAAGCGCCTGCCGGCGGCGACCATCCGCGAGCAGTTGGCGCTGGTGCTCGGCAACGAGGGCATCGCCGCCGAACCCGGGGCGCTCAACGCGTTGGCGCGCGCGGCGGACGGCTCCATGCGCGACGGCCTGTCGCTGCTCGACCAGGCGATCGCCTTTGCCGGCGGCGGCGCGCTGCAGCGCGAGGCGGTGGAGGACATGCTCGGCACCGCCGGCCGTGCCACGCTGTTCGAGATTCTCGCGGCGCTGGCCAGGAACGATGGCGATGCGCTGCTGGCCTGCATCCAGCGTCTCGATGCGCAGGCGCCGGATTACGCCGCGCTGCTCAATGATTTCGCGGCGATCCTGCAGCGGCTCTCGGTGCTGCAACTGCTGCCCAAGGCGCAGAACGAGGACGACGAAGAGGCGCTGCTGGCGCTACGCGAACAGATCGCCGCCGAGGACGTGCAGCTCTACTACCAGATCGCCGTGCTCGGCCGCCGCGACCTGCCGTATGCGCCCGATCCGCGTCTGGGTTTCGAGATGACCCTGCTGCGCATGCTCGCGTTCCGCCCGGACGAGGGAGGCGGCACGCCGCAGCGCGCCACGCCGCCGGCGGGCACGCGGCCGGCACCGGCGAGCGGGCCGGTCAGTGCAAGCGCGGTGGCGGCCAGGCCCGCGCCCGCTGCCGCCGGGGTGTCCGTGGCACCGGCCGTTGCGCCGATGCAATCCCTGCCGCTGGATGCCAGTTGGGATCAGCGTGTCGAGGCGATGCCGCTGGAGGGGCTGGCCAAGCAGCTGGCGCGCAATTGCGCCTGGACTGCGCGCGACGGCGATGCCGTGCGCCTGTCGCTCGACCTGCGCGCGCGTCACCTGCTCAACGAGGAGCGTCGCGCGGCGCTGGAACGCGGACTGGCGGCGCAGCTCGGCGAGCCGGTGCGCGTGATCGTGGATCTGGCGGCGGACGAGGCCATCGCCTCGCCGGCACAGCTCGATCAGCAGCGTGCCAGCGACCGCCAGCGTGCCGCAGAGGCCGCCATCGAAGCGGACCCCGCGGTGCGGGCGTTCAAGGACCTGTTCGGTGCCAGCGTCAAGCCCGGCTCGGTGCGGCCGCTGGATTCATGAGATTTTTCGGAGAGAAAAGATGAAAGGCGCCCTCGGCCAGATGATGCAGCAGGCCCAGAAGATGCAGGAAAACCTGAAGCGCGCGCAGGAAGAGATCGCGCGCATGGAAATCACCGGCGAGTCCGGTGCCGGCCTGGTCAAGGTCACGCTCACCGGCAAGCATCAGGCCCGCAAGGTCGAGATCAATCCGGACGCGCTGAAGGAAGACAAGGAATTCCTCGAAGACCTGATCGCCGCGGCGATCAACGACGCCTCGCAGAAGATCGAGGCCGCGGCCGCGCAGAAGATGTCGGCGGTGGCGGGCGGCATGCAGCTGCCGCCGGGGCTCAACCTCGGGCTCTGAGGTCGCATGAGCCAGTATCCGCCGCGACTGACGCGGCTGATCGACAGCCTGCGGCGCCTGCCGGGCGTCGGGCCGAAATCGGCGCAGCGCATGGCGTTTCATCTGCTCGATCGCGACCGCGAGGGGGCGGCCTTTCTGGGACGCGCCATCAGCGAGGCGCTCGACGGCATCGGCCGCTGCAAGACCTGCCGCATGTTCTGCGAGGATGAGGCCTGCCGCTACTGCACGCCAGCGCGCAATGCCAGCGGCCAGCTTTGCGTGGTCGAAGGACCGGCGGACCTCATGGCGATCGAGGCGGGAACGGCCTATCGCGGCCGTTATTTCGTGCTGATGGGGCGGCTGTCGCCGCTCGATGGCATCGGTCCGCAGGAACTTGGGCTGGATTTGCTGGGTCAACAACTGGCGGACGGCATCGTCCAGGAGTTGATCATCGCCACCAATCCCACGGTGGAGGGCGAGGCGACGGCGTACTACCTGGCGGAGATGGCGCGCGCCCGCAGCGTTCGCGTCAGCCGCATTGCGCACGGGGTGCCGATGGGCGGCGAACTGGAATACGTCGATGGCGGCACGCTGTCCCATGCCCTGACCGGGAGGCAGCCGCTGTAATCCTCGAGGACGGGACACGGAGGTTTCATGAAAGCGGTCGGTTTGCTCAAATACCTGCCCATCGACAACCCCGAGTCCCTGATCGATCTCGACCTGCCCAAGCCGCAGCCACAGGGCCGTGATCTGCTGGTGGCGGTGCGCGCGGTCTCGGTCAATCCCATCGACTGCAAGCAGCGTGCGCCCAAAGACCGCATCGAGCCGAAGCCGCGCGTGCTCGGCTGGGACGCCTGCGGCGTGGTCGAAGCCGTCGGGCCCGAGGCGACCCTGTTCAAGCCCGGCGACGCGGTCTACTACGCCGGCGACATCACGCGGCCGGGCAGCAACAGCGAGTACCAGCTGGTCGACGAACGCATCGTCGGACACAAGCCGCGCAAACTCAGCGCGGCGCAGGCGGCGGCGCTGCCGCTGACGGCAGTCACGGCGTGGGAGAGCCTGTTCGATCGGCTGCGCATCGCGCGCAACGGTCAGGATCGTGGCCGCCGCATCCTCATCATCGGCGGCGCGGGCGGCGTCGGCTCCATCGCCATCCAGTTCGCCAAGCGTATCGCGCGGCTCAACGTCATCGCCACAGCTTCGCGTCCGGAGTCGGTGGAGTGGTGCCGCGCGATGGGTGCGGACGAGGTGATCGACCATCGCGGGTACCTGGCATCGCAGCTTCAGGAGCGCGGTATCGAGGGCGTGGACTGGATTCTCTGCTGCAACGACACCGATCAGCACTTCGCCGCGATGGCGGTGGCCATCCAGCCGCAGGGTCTGATCTGCGCGCTGGTCGATAGCGTGCAGCCGCACGATCTCACCGTGCTCAAGGCGAAAAGCGCCGGCTTCGTCTGGGAGTCGATGTTCACCCGTTCGCGCTTCCGCACGGCCGACATGGTCGAGCAGCACAAGATCCTCAACCGCGTCGCCGACTTGATCGACGGGGGTGAGATCCGCAGCACCCTGGGCGAGGTGCTGGGCCGCATCGATGCGGCGACGCTGCGCCAGGCGCACGCGCGCATCGAAAGCGGCCGCAGCATCGGCAAGCTGGTGCTGGAGGGGTTCTAGCCGGCGGCCTGCGGTTACAGGTTCTGGTAGACGGCGTACTCGAACTCGAAGAACAGGGGCATGGCGCGGATGTCCGCGAAGGGCAGCACCTGCGTCATGAACACGCCGGCGATCTGGCGGGTCGGGTCGATCCAGTAATAGGCGTTGGAGAGGCCCGCCCACATCAGACTGCCCGCCGAGCGGCCGGTGATCATGGGCTTGGTGTTGATCATGTTCAGCAGGCCCCACTTCTGCGGGTTGTCGGGCGGCAGCGGCATGTCGTTGCACAGCATGCGGTTGGCGCTGATCGTCGGGCGCACATCCAGGTTGCCCATCTGGTTGCGCGACAGCAGGTCGACGGTCTCCTCGCGCAGGACGCGGCCATGATCGGCGGCGCCGCGGTTGAGGAGCATGCGGGTGAACTTCAGATAGTCGCCGACGGTGCTGTAGAGGCCGCTACCGCCCATCTCCACCTGGGGTGCCGACGGCATCTCCAGGTCGAGAGGCACGAGTTGATCGGCCTCGACGCGCTGATGCAGCTTGGCTTTTCTCGCGCGCATGCCGGGTGACAGGGCGAAGCTGGTGTCATGCATGCCGATGGGCTTCAGGATGTTTTCAGCGAAATATTCGCCGAGGCGTTTTCCGCTCACCGCCTCGACGATCAGACCGACCCAGTCCAGTCCGATGCCGTATTCCCAGCGCTCGCCGGGATCGAACAGCAGCGGCAGGTTCAGCGCGGCCCGCTCGCAGGTGATGGCGCTGGGGATGCCTTCGCTCTGTTGAACCTTCTGAATGTCGTGGCTGAGGAATTCGTAGCCGAATCCCGAAGTGTGTGTAAGCAGGTGGCGCAGGGTGATGGCCTGTTTCGGCGCGCGCGTCCTCGGCCGCCCCGTTGCGTCAAATCCTTCCAGCACCTGTACTTGGCCCAGGGCCGGCAGCCACTGTTGCGCGGGACTGTCCAGGTCCAGCTTTCCCCGCTCCAGCAGTTGCAGCGCCGCGGTGGCGGTGACGGCCTTGGTCATCGAGGCGATCCAGCCCACGGTATCCAGTGTCATCGGCTGGCCTTGATCCAGCGCGCGCTTGCCGAAGGCGCCCTGGTAGAGCGTGTCGCGGCCATTGGTGACCATCGCAACGACACCGGGGACATGGCCGGCATCGGCGGCACGCTGCAGCACGGCATCAATGGGGTTCTTGAGCGGCATGGGAGCTCCAGGATTGTTATCAACGACGAACCCCACCCGTTCCCTCAACGGAACGGGTGGGGAGGGTGCGGACGGGCGCTGCTCAGGCGGCGAGGGCGGACGGAACCGGGTTGCGTGAGGCCGCGGGCACAAATTCGAGACTGCCGTCATCGACCGGCTCGTTAGCCATCATCTGGATGTCCTTGCCGTAGTGATGCAGCACCCGCCATGGCAGGCCACGACCCTGGCGCGGCAGCAATGCCTGTCCGCGCTGAACATAACCCGAGCCGAGCGACCCGAGAATGTTGTCGGTCTCCATCTCGCCTGCCGGCGCGCGCGGTGTGACTACGCGCATCCCGCGCGCGTCCATTTCCTTCAGCAAGCGGCAGATGTAGCCGGAGGAGAGGTCCGCCTTCAGCGTCCACGGCGCATTGGTGTAGCCGAAGATCCAGGCGAGGTTCGGCACGTCCTGGATCAGCACGCCCTTGTAGGTCATGCTGCGGCTGATCGGGCGCGGCTGGTGGTCGACCAGGAGCTCGGCGCCGCCGAGCAACTGGATCTGCAGGCCCGTGGCGGTGACGATGATGTCGGCATCAAGCTGCTTGCCGGATTTCAGACGGATGCCAGTTTCGTTGAAGGTCTCGATGTGATCCGTCACCACGCTGGCCTTGCCGGCGCGGATGGCGGCAAACAGGTCGCCGTCAGGTGAAGCGCACAGGCGCTCGTCCCAGGGCATGTAACGCGGCGTGAAATGACTCATGTCGGCGTTCGGACCCAGCTGCTTGCGCACGCTGTTCAGCAGCCATGCCCGGACCTTCTCCGGCCAGCGACGCGAGGCCAGGTAAATGGCACGCTGCACGAGGATGTTGCGCTTGCGGGCCAGCCGGTAGGCCCAGTCCTTCGGCAGGATTTTCTGCAGAACGGCCGTCACCTTGTCGTGGTTCGGCAGCGAGAAGATGTAGCTTGGTGAGCGCTGCAGCATGGTGACGTGCGCCGCCTTGTCGGTCATCGCCGGGACCACGGTGACGGCGGTGGCGCCGCTGCCGATAACGACCACGCGCTTGCCGCTGTAGTCCAGATTTTCCGGCCAGTGCTGCGGATGGATGCGCAGTCCCTTGAAAAGGTCCTGCCCGGGGAAGGTTGGCAGATAGCCCTGGTCGTAGTTGTAGTAACCGGTCGCGCAGACCAGGAACTTGGCCCTGAAGGTCTTTACTTCGCCAGTGGATTCCTGCGTCGTGGACACGGTCCAGCACTGATCCTGGCTCGACCAGTCCATGGCCGTGGTCTTGAGGCCGAACTGCACCTTCTTGTCGACCCCAAATTCCCGTGCGGTGTCGTTGATGTACTGCCGCAGTGCGGGCCCGTCCGCCATTACCTTGAGTTGGTCCCAGAGCCGGAATTTGTAGCAGAAGCTGATCATGTCGGTATCGGAGCGGATGCCGGGGTAGCGGAACAAATCCCAGGTGCCGCCGATGCGCTCGCGGCGCTCGATGATGCCGACCTTCTTGTCAGGGCATTCACGTGCGAGATGACAGGCAGTGCCAATGCCGGAAATGCCCGCGCCGATGATCAAAACGTCGAAAATCTGGTCCACTTCAGTCTCCTCTGATCCGGACTCTATGTGCCCGAGGGCAGGTGTTGATTGCCATCCTACTTTGCATGGTGGAGGAAGCGCCGAATTGACTTATCGAGACTAATATTTGATTTTATAGGACATGCCTGCCATGGTCCGAGCCAGTGGTCTGAGGGGATACGTGACGCTGATGCAGCGTCTCGGCGCCGACGCCCATCACATGCTGCGCCGCTACCGGATTGCGCCGGAAGCGCTGAATGACGATGAGGCGTTGCTGCGTCTGAGTTCGGTCGTGCACCTGCTGGAGGCCAGCGCTGGCGTCACCCAGTGCCCGGATTTCGGGCTGCGCCTAGCCGACATCCAGGACATTTCGGTACTCGGGCCGGTCGCCATTGCCATGCAGAACGCGCCGACCGTCGCCGCCGCGCTCGAGACGGCGTCACGCTATCTGTTCGTTCACAGCCCCGGCATGTCGTTGACGATCCACCCGCGCAGCAGCCTGGAGCGCGGCGCGATCGAGATGCGCTTTGAACTGCATGTCGCCAGCCACATTGCACGCCGGCAGACGCTCGATGTGTGTCTGGGTGACCTCTATCACATGGTGCAGTTGCTGGCGGGAACGCGTCATGGCTTGCTCGCTGTGGCGCTGCCGCACAAGCCGGCGGCACCCTTGAGCACGTACCGGCGCTTTTTCGGGGCGCCGATCCATGTCGAGCAGCCGCACGCCGGCCTTCACATCGCGCGGTCGATCTTCGAGCGCAACCTGCAGGGCGGCAATCATGCCCTGAGAAAAATTGCCGTGGACTATCTGGCGCTGACTTTCGGCAATCCCGAGCAGACCGTGGCGGTGCGTGTACGGCATGCGCTGCAGCAGACGTTAGGCACCGGGCAGAGTGGAAAATCCGATATCGCCGGTTTGCTCGGCATGCACCCCAGGACCTTGCAGCGCCACCTGAGCGCCGAGAACACCAGCTTCGAACAACTGCGGGACGCCATCCAGAAGGAGATGGCCGCGCGCTACCTTCGCCAGACGCGCATGCCGCTCAGCCAACTGGCCGGGCTCCTGGGTTATTCGGAACAGGCCGTGCTGACGCGCGCCTGCCGCCGCTGGTTCGAGGCGCCGCCGTCGGCGGTGCGGCGACGTGCTGCAGCGGGTCGTGCCTAGAGCAGGGCGTCGACCTTGGCGGCGCAGATGAAGTCGTTGTCCGACAGGCCGCCGATGGCGTGTGTCCACCAGGTGACCGTCGCCTCGCGGTAGCCGAAGGCGATGTCCGGGTGGTGGTCCTCGCGGTGGGCGATGTAGGCGACAGCGTTGATGAACGCAGTGGTGTGATAGTAGTTCTTGAAGCCAAAGGTCGCGCGCAGGGCCTTGCCGTCGTTGACGAGTTGCCACTCGGCGCGCAGATCCTGCTTCAGTTTATTGGCGGTCGCCAGATCGTGGGCTTTGACGCCGCCTTCGCAGGGAACGCAGCGGCGCTGGGAAAGTTCGGTCATGTGAAGCTCCGGTGCGGCGCGCCTTTGCGCGGTGCGCGGGTTTGCCGCACGATAGCAGCATTCCCCGAACGCATCACGACATGACCGCCAGCGCCTCCAACCTCATCTGGATCGACCTCGAAATGACCGGCCTGGTGCCGGAGGTGCATCGCATCATCGAGATGGCGGTCCTGGTCACCGACCAGCACCTCAATGTGCTGGCCGAGGGGCCGGTGATCGCGGTTCATCAGTCCGCCGAGGATCTGGCGGCGATGGATGCCTGGAACACCAACCAGCACGGGCGCTCCGGCCTGACCCAGCGCGTGCGCGACAGCGTGATCGGCGAGGCCGAAGCCGAGCGGCTGATGCTGGAGTTCCTGCAGCAGTGGGTGCCGCCAGGCAAGTCGCCGATGTGCGGCAACTCGATCTGCCAGGACCGGCGTTTCCTGGCGCGCTGGATGCCGGCTCTGGAAAAATTCTTCCATTACCGCAATCTCGACGTCAGCACGCTGAAGGAGCTCTGCAGTCGCTGGTCACCGGAGGTGGCGCGCGGCTTCAGCAAGCACTCCACCCACCTGGCGCTGGACGACATCCGTGACTCGGTGGCGGAGTTGCGCTATTACCGCGAGCATTTCCTGCGCCTGCCGTCGCAGGGCTAGACGCTGAGTGTGACCGCGACGCGGGCGCCGCCCAGCGGTGCGCGTTGCAGTTCGATGTGGCCGTCGTAGGCGCCGATCAGGTCGCGCACCGCCGCGAGTCCGATGCCCTGGCCAGGCACCTTGGTGTCGGCGCGCACGCCGCGCTCCAGCAGTTTTTCGGCGTCGGCGGGGAACCCCGGGCCATCGTCGTCCACCAGGATCGTCATCTCGCGACCCCGGGTCAGCGCCTCGATCCGCACCTGCTGACGTGCCCACTTGCCGGCGTTGTCCAGCAGGTTGCCAAGCAGTTCGTAGAGGTCGCCTTCGTCGGCGCGCAGCTGCAGCGCCGGCACCACCTGGATTTCGAAGTGCAGGCCCTTGTCGGCGTAAACCTTGGCCAAGGCGGCGGTGATTTTTTCAACGAGCGGCCGCAAGGGAACAGGCCCAGACAGGGTCCGGCGACCGACGGTCGCCGCTTTGCGCAGCTGGTAGTCAGTGATTTGCTGGATGCGATCCAGCGGCTCGCGAACGCGCGCGCGCAGCCCGTCGTCAGCGATATCCCCATCGGTGATGCCGCCCAGCACGGCCAGCGGCGTCTTCAGGCTGTGGGCGAGGTCACCCAGGGCGTTGCGGTAGCGCGCCTGCTGGTTGCGTTCCGCCTGGATCATGCTGTTCAGTGCCCCGGTCAGCGGCGCCAGTTCGCTGGGGTAGGAGGCTTCGATGTGCGTCTGCTGCGCAGTTTCCACGCCGCGCAGCTCGTCGGCGAGTTTGCGCAGGGGCTTGAGGCTCCAGCGCAGCACCAGCAACTGCACCGCCAGCAACGTCAGCGCAGCGCCACCCAGCCAGCCCCACAGCGTGCGGCGGTAGGTGCGTAGTTGCGCCTTGAACGCGCCATTGTCTTCCAGCAGCAGCAGGGTGTAGCGGCGCGGTGCATCCTTGCGGTCCAGCCAGCGCAGGCCGAAGCTGAGGGAGAACCAGTCGTCCTGCTCCTGGAAGCGCCAGGTCCCGACTTCCTGCGCCAGCGGCAGCGGCCACTCGTCGGCCAGGCTCGGAGAGCCCCAGATCAGGCCGCCCCGTTCATCGACGATGGCCGCTTGCAGGCCGGACTGCGGGTTGGCCAGACGCGGGTCGGGCAGGCGGCTTTCGGGTACGGCGAGGTCGCCGTTGTCGTTGGCCTCCGCCACACCGAGCAGGGCATAGGCGAGGCCTTGCAGCTTGTCCTCCTCGGATTGCAGTGCGCTACTGCGGAACGCCTGCTCGAGGCTGGCGCCGCACAGCGCGATGAACGCCGTGAGCACGAGCGAGGCGGCCAGCAACTGGCGGGCGCGGAGCGAGGTCATTCGGCGGTCGGTCTCGGCGGTGCGAACCGCTGCAGTCTAGCGGTTCGCGCCAGGGCGGGGCTCACTGGCGCGGCAGGTCCCAGCGATAACCCTGGCCGCGCAGGGTGGTGATCGGGTTCAGTGTCGCCCCGGGATCCAGCTTGGAGCGCAGGCGCTTGATGAAGACCTCGATGACGTTGCTGTCGCGCTCCTCGTCCTCGGTATAGAGATGCTCGGTCAGCTCGGTCTTGGAGATCACCTTGCCGGCATGGGTCAGCAGGTACTCCAGTACGCGATACTCGAAGCTGGTCAGATCCACCGGCTGTTCGCCGACGGTGACGGTCTTGCCGCTGATGTCGACCTTGATCGGGCCGGAAACCAGCTGCGGTTGCGCCCAGCCGCCGGAACGGCGCAGCAGGGCACGGGCGCGGGCCAGCAGCTCCTCCTTGTGGAAAGGCTTGACCAGGTAGTCGTCGGCACCGGCCTCCAGGCCCTCGACCTTGCTCTGCCAGCCGTCGCGGGCGGTGAGAATCAGCACCGGGAAGCTGCGGCCGCTCTTGCGCGCCTTGCGGATGATGTCGATGCCCGGCGTCTTGGGCAGGCCGAGGTCGACGATGGCCAGATCCACCGGGTATTCCTGGGCCATGTACAGGCCCTGCTCGCCGTCGCCGGCGACATCCACGACGAAACCCTCGTCGCTCAGGATTTTCGAGATCTGGGCGCGCAGCGCCGGATCGTCTTCGATGACCAATGCTCGCATGCGCTCGTCCGGTTTATTCGGAGGGGATGAAAACGATGTGAACGTCGCCGCGCTGCAGCAGCTTGACGCGGTAGCCGTTGCCTTCGCTGTCCACCGACAGGACGCGGCCGCCGCCGTTGCGCTCTTGCGCCAGGCGCGCTGCCTCGCTGGGACTCATGCGCCCGGGCTCGCGATGACCGTGCTCCAGCTCCTGGTGCTCGTTCGCCAGGGCGCCGCCCAGGCGCCCGGGATCGGCAAGGGCGGGCTGGAGAACCAGCCCGCCCAGGAGGATCACTGCAAGAGTGGAGCGTAGCGTGCGCATGGGCCTAGTTTAGGGCGAGGCGCCCAATACTCAATACTGCGCCGGGCGCACGTCGACGTTGACCGCGATGCGGCTGCCCGGATCGTAGGGCAGGCGCGTGTTGTACAGGCGGCCGTTGTAGCGATAGGTGACGTCGTAGCCCTGCACGCGGTCTTCGTAGTGGTAGGCGTCCACCACCTGGCAGCGCTGCTCGTAGCGGACCTGCTCGTTGCTGCCCTGGTAGGTCGATGCCTGGCCGCCGATGCCGGCGCCGATCACTGCGCCGACCGCCGTGGCGACGTCGCGACCGCGGCCGCCGCCGAACTGGTGGCCGACCACGCCGCCGAGAATGCCGCCGAGGATGGCGCCGCCCGGATTGCTGCCCTGGCCGTAGACCGGCTGGCGGTAGACCACCGGCTCGCTGCGGCACTCCTGGCGCGGCTCGCTGACGCGCACCTGCGTGTACACCGGGCGGCTGCTGACCACCGGGGCATAGGTGGTCTCGCCGTAGTCATCCCAGCGGTCGGCAAAGGCCGGGGCGGTGGCGGTCACGGCGGTGACACCTGCCATCAGGCTTGCGATCATCAGCTTGTTCATGAAGGTTCTCCTGCGGTCCCGCCCTTTTCGGGCATGGACGCAGATTACCCCGGCTAACTGAATTGCCCCTGAATGCTGCGCGCCGCCAACGTTCAGTTGGCAGCGGTATCGGCGAATTTCTTCAGCGAGGCCGGCGTGAAATAGTCCGGAGAGGCCTCCCAGTCGTAGCCGATCAGCTTCTTCTCTTCGTTGGTCATGTTGATGATCACGTAACGGCGCGACTGCAGGTCGTAGTGCACCTGCACGCCGTTGACCACCACCGGCACGTTGGCGAAGCAGATGGCGTGGGACTCGGCCGTGCGCCAGAACTGGTCGCGCTCGTCGTAGATGTCCTGCAGCAGGACGATCCAGCTGTCTTCGTCGAGGTAGAAGGTGCGCTTCTTGTAGCGGTGGTTGAAGCCCTTCTTGACCTCGGCCTCGATCACCCAGACGCGGTGCAGCTCGTAGCGCGCCAGATCCTGGTTGATGTGGCCGGTCTTGATGATGTCCTTGTACTTGAGCTTGTCGCTGTACAGCATGTAGCTGTTGTACGGCACCAGCATTTCCTTCTTGCCCAGCAGCTTGATGGTGTAGCGGTCGAGCGGGCCGTTGAACATGTCGATCTGGTCGTGCGTCATCAGGCCGTCGAACAGGGGATTGTCGTAGCCGACTTCGCCGATGCGCCGCACGCGGCCCACGGACGGGCTGTAGAACCAGACGCCGGTCTGGTCCTTGATGCGGTCGATGGGCACGTGCAGCAGGTGCGCCTCGCCGGCGAGATTGGGTGGCGCCACCGTCTTGGTGAAGGCGTACACGTTCATGCCCTTGAGGGTGGAAAGCGTGGTCCTGGGGTTGTTGTAGACGAAGGACAGCTCCAGGTAATCGCGCTGGATCACGTAGGAACCGTCGGCCTGCGTCGCCGCCGAGTCGAGGTAGCCCTTAAAGCCCTTGGTGTTGTAGCGCATGATGTGATTCCACATCACCTCGGTGCCGTTCTTCGGGACCGGAAACGGGTAGCCGCTGGTGGTGCAGCAGAAGCCGTAACCGTTGTCGGTCAGCTCCACCGTGGTCGCGTTCTTCTTGCTGGCGTCATAGAACCACTGCGGATACGACGCGCTGCGACGCGTCGGGTACACGTTCATCTTGTAATCGGGATAGGTCTTGAACAGGTTCTTGTAGCCTTCCGTCAGGATGTCCTTGTACTTGTCGAGGGTGGCCGCGGTGATGGTGTACAGCGGCTTGTCGGCGGCAAAGGGATTCTCGCCACGCGCCATCGTCTTCTGCGGCAGGCCGCCCTCCCACTTGGGGATGGTGCCGGCCTTGTTGCCGGCGACCCCGCTGCCCATCGGGGTCAGTTCCGTGCCCAGTTTGGCCGCCTCTTCAGGCGTGACCTTGGCACCCGCTAGCACCGGAATCAGCAGGGAAGATGTGATAAATAGTTTAATGAATTTTGATTTGATATACATTTTTTAACAATCCTCCAGGCCAAAACCGCGAGAGCGGGTGGCCGATGTCGAGCACGCCCGCGGGCGGCTTATGCCGCCTTCTCGATGGTTCCGGGCTTCACCATGACCCAAGCGAGCGCCGGCAGCAAGAGCACCGCGCCGAACAGGTTGGTGGTGAACATGAACAGCAGCAGCAGGCCCATGTCGGCCTGGAACTGCAGCTGCGAGAACAGCCAGGTGAACACCGCCACGATCAGCGACAGCGAGGTGAATAC
This sequence comes from Nevskiaceae bacterium, assembly GCA_008012115.1. Lineage (GTDB taxonomy): Bacteria > Pseudomonadota > Gammaproteobacteria > Nevskiales > Nevskiaceae > Stenotrophobium. Next base: position 70,583 of record SSEB01000010.1, on the reverse strand, counting down.
CACCGCCTTGCCGGTGTGGCGCAGGGCCTGGAAATACGCCTCGCGCAGCGTCGCGCCCTGCTGCAGGTAGAGCACCAGCACGCTCCACAGGTAGATGCCGTCGTCGACGCCGATGCCGACGCCGAAGGCCGCCACCGGTAGGGTCGCCGCCTTCATGCCGACGCCGATGGTGGCCATGCCGCCGTAGGTCAGCAGCGAGCACAGCACCAGCGGCGTGATGATGCTGACCACGGCCGCCAGCGAACGGAAGGAGATCCAGACGAAGATCAGCAGCGTCAGGTGCACCCAGACGATCACCACGATCTCGCGCGCCTTGATCTCGGCATTGGTCGCGGCCATCACGCCGACGTTGCCGGAGGCCAGGGCGAAGTGCACGCCCTCGTCCTTGTGCGCGGTATCGAAGGCCTGGGCGGCATCGACGATGCGGCGGATGGTGTCGGCGCGGTGGTCCTGGGTGAAGATCAGCACCGGCATCACCGAGCAGTCCGGATTCTGCAGGCCGGCGGATGAGGGCACCGGGCCGATGATGTGCGCCAGCCCGCCCTGGTTGCGAGGCAGCACGTACCACTTGGGCGAGCCTTCGTGCACGGCGATGTTGAGCGAGCGCGCGATCTGCGGCAGCGAGATCACCGACTGCACGCCGGGCACGTTCTGCAGGGTCCAGGCGAAATGCTCGATGGTCTGCATGCGCTCGTGGTGCACGCAGGCATAGGGCTCCGCCTCCGCAATCACCTTGAGCAGATCGACGCCGATGATGAAGTTGTCGGCAATGGCACGGGAGTCGACGTTGTAGCGGCTGTCCGGCCGCAGTTCCGGCACGCCGACCTGCTGGTCGCCGATGATCAGCTTGGGATACATCCAGATCGCCCAGACCAGCGCCAGCAGCGCCAGGCCCAGCGTCGGCAGCGCCAGGCGCGGCGTGGCGAAGTCCGCCACCTTGCGCCAGAGGCGGTCGCCCATGTCCTCGCGCGCCTTCTGGCGGCGGCGGAACTGGTCGACGTCATCGAGCTTCACCCAGGTCAGCACGATCGGCAGCATCACCTTGTTGGTGACGATGACGGCGGCCATGCCCAGCGCGGCGTTGATCGCCATCTCCTGCACGATCTCGATCTTGATGAAGGCCAGCGTGGCGAAGCCGATAACGTTGGTGACGATGGCCACGGTGCCGGGGATGAACAGGCGCCGGAAGGTCTCGCGCGAGGCGTCCAGCGGATCGCGGCCGTGCACCGCCACCTCGTGGCCCCAGCCGTTGATGTATTGCACGCCGTGCGAGACGCCGATGGACAGGATCAGGAAGGGCACGAGGATGGCGAAGGGGTCGAGCCCGAAGCCGGCGAGCTCGAGCAGGCCCAGTTCCCAGACCACCGCCGTCAGCGCCGCCGACAGCGGCAGCAGCGACAGCCGGATCGAGCCGCAGAACAGCCAGAGCAGGCCCAGGGTGAGCAGCAGGGCGATCACGAAGAAGCCGACCACCTGCAGGCTGGCGTCGGTGACGTCGCCCACCACCTTGGCGAAGCCGATGATGCGCACGTCGATGCGGTCGTCCTGGAACTGGCCGCGGATGGCTTCCAGCTTCTCCGCCACGGCGCGGTAGTCGAGGCGCTCGCCGGTGGCCGGATCGTGCTCCAGCAACTCCGCGGTGATCAGGGCGCCGCGCTGGTCGCCGGAGACCAGGCGGCCGATGATGCCGGCCTTGGCGACGTTGGCGCGGATCAGCGCGAACATCTCCGGGCTCGGTGCGTAATTGCGCGGCACCACGTCGCCGCCGGCAAAGCCGTCCTCGACGATCTCGACGTAGCGTACGCCCGGCGTGAACAGCGACTGCACGCGCGAACGGTCCACGCCGGGCAGGAAGAACACCTCGTCGGTGGCCTTCTTCAGCGTGTCGAGGAAGTGCTCGTTGTAGATGTCGCCCTGCTTCTGGATCAGGGCGATGGAAATCAGGTTGGCGCCGCCAAAGGCCTTCTCGTAGTGCCGGAACACCTTCATGTACGGATGGTCGAGCGGAATCTGCTTCTCGTAACCGGCGTCCGGCCGCAGCTGCAGGGCCATGGCAAACAGCGCCGCGGTGGCGGCCATCAGCAGCGCAAAGGTCAGTTTGCGGCGGCCATACACCAGCGGGATTACCCGCTCCAGGATTTTCTCGGCGGTCAGCACGCGCTCCTCCGTGTTCTGCCACGCGCCGGGCCGCGTGCGCCCTTTGCATGATCCGTTTTCGGCATTGTGAGTGAATCGCGCCGTGCTTGCCACGAAGCGCCTGCGCATGCCCGCGCTTTTGCGGCAGAATGGCCGAAAAGATACCGGCCCCGGGGGAGATGCCGCCATGCTGCACGATGCCGTGATGCTGTTGCTGACCGCGCTGTGTTCCAGCCTGCTGACCTGGATGATCGCCGGTTGGTTCTACAAGTCCTCGCTGGAGCCGCGGCTCGACAAGCGCCTGGAGCAGATCCAGATCGAGTTCGAGGCACGCGTGAAGAGTGGCGTCACCGCCGCAGCGCTCGACCTGCTGCCGGAGCTGCGCAAGCAGGTGGCACAGGGTTTCACCGACGCGATGTCGCAGTCGCGCGCCGCCGGGCTGGTGGAGGACACGGCCAAGATGGTCAGCGCCAGTGCCGGGCTCGGTGCCGGCATCGTCGAATCCGGACTCAACGCGCTGTTCGGCGTGAAACCCGGCAAGCGGTGACCGGCCCCGGCTAGCGCAGGCGATCCAGTACCAGCGTCGCCGCATCGCCGCGCGCATAGGCGCGGAACAGCGTGCGGGCGAGGATGCCGATGTTGTCGCGGGTTTCCTTGGGCGTCTGCTGGCGCAGCGGCAGCACGACGGCTTCCACCAGCGAAATCATGGCGCGCGCCATCGGCTCCTGGTCCTTGCCCAGATCGAAGCGACCCTGGGCTTCAGCCTGCTGCAGCGTGCGCGTGATGTTGGCGATCGCCTGGGCCTCGAAGGCGCGCTGCGCGGCGATCAGCGGCGCGGTCTCCGGCCGCGACGGAATCAGCCAGTAGCCGGCGACGCCGTTGACCACGCGCGGGTCCTGCTGCAGGCGCAGCAGGCCCTGGAACAGCGCGAGGATGCCTTGCACCGGATCCGCCTCGGCGCCGACGGGATCGAACACGCACTCGTTGAAGATCGCGTGCAGTTTCTTCAGGCAGGCGAGGTACAGCTCTTCCTTGCCGCGGAAATGCCAGTAGAGCGCACCCTTGCTCAGCTTGGCGGCCTTGGCGATGTCGCCGATCGAAACGCCCTCGTAGCCGTAGCGGCCGAAGAGTTCGAAGGAGCGGTCCTGAATCGCGGAAAGCGTGTCGAATTGTTCGTGAGCGGGTTTGCGCGGCATGGGCGTGCGGAATTTTCTGGATCGATTCTGCCGCATTGCGTCGGTCTTTGCCGGCTCGCGAGGCTCAGGCCGGCGACAGCGGTGATCGTGCGGCGCCGGTCCGATGCGCGGCGGGCCGGGCGCCGGTGCCGGTCTGACGCATCCACTCCGCGTTGGACGTGTCGTCAGCGGCCGTTTCTGCCGCACCCGCTGTCGCGCCAAAGGCGGTTTGGTTTGTTTTTAATTATTTAATGAATTAATTTTCAATTAATAATTAACAACAAATTATCCGATCTCCACGGCAACAGCGGGTGGCGTCGTCGACGCTCTGCCGGCGCTCAGGACTCCAGCTTGCGCAGCTCCTGGCGCAGTTCGAAGTCTTTCGATACCACGCACTCCTCCATGCTGCTGAGCCGGCGTTCCAGGCGCGCGAAGCGGGCCTTGAGATCGCCGCTGCGGAGGGTGGCGCCCGGGCGTGGCGCGCCGGGGTCTGCGGTGGATGGGCCGGCGCCGGACAGCGGTGGCGGCGCGGTTGAGGCGTCGGTGCTCGCATCGGCCGGGTCGATCAGGTACCACAGCACCATGTAGGCGATGGCCAGCGGAAACACGTGGGTGCATAGCAGCGCAACGATCAGCAGCAGCCGCACCAGCTTCACGTTCCAGTCGAAGTATTCGCAGACGCCGGCGCAGACGCCGGCGATCCAGCCGCGCTGCGGATAACGGCGCATCTGCGACAGCATGTCGCCGCGCAGCTTGTCACGAATGCTCATGACGCTTCCTCCAGCCCGGGGCCTCCGTGTCGAGGATGTCCTCCAGCGCCTCGATGCGCTTTTCCATGCGCTCGGCAACGGCATGGAGCTCGTCGTTGTTGACGTTCTTTTTCTGCAGCTCGATTTCATGCAGGCGGCGGCGGTCGCGGTAGTGCAGGATCAGCCACAGCGGCGCCACGAAGATGCTGAGCATCGCGACGATCGGAACAAGCGTGTCTTCCACGGACGGCTCCCTTTATTCTTTTGTGCCGGATGAGGCGGGTGCGGTGTTTTTGCCCAGCTTCGCGCGCAGTTTGGCCAGCTCGTCTTCGATCTTGTTGTTCGGCGCGAGCGCAGCGATTTCGTCGGCGAGTGTGCGCTGGCCCAGATCGTAGGCATCGACCTGGGCTTCCAGGCGCTCGACGTGACTTTCGAACTGGTCCATTTTCTGCAGCGTGTCCGAGACGCGGCGGTCGTCGAGCTGTTCGCGCACTTTCAGGCGCGAGCTGGAGGTCTGGCTGCGCAGGCTCAGCGACTTCTGGCGGCTGCGGGCATCGGCCAGCTTGGCGCGCAGCTTGGTGGTGTCGCTGTCGAGCTTGGCCAGTTCCTCGTCGATCAGCTTGAGCTCCCGCTCCAGTGCCGGCACGCGGTCGAGCGCACGCTGGCGCGCGGCGAGGGCGCCGCGGGCCAGGTCCTCGCGGTCCTTGCTCAGCGCCAGCTCGGCCTTGGACTCCCAGTCCAGTGCCTCGTGCTGGGCATCGGCGATGCCGCGCTGCAGTTCCTTCTTGCGCGCGATGCTGCGCACGCCGGTGGAGCGCACCTCGACCAGCGTGTCCTCCATCTCCTGGATGATCAGGCGCACCAGTTTCTCGGGGTCGCCGGCCTTGCCCAGCATCTTGCTGAGGTCGGAATTGATGACGTCGTTGCGTCTGGAAAAAATGCCCATTTCGTTTTGCCTGCCGCTTTGGCCGCTATGGTAAGGGTTTAGCGCGCCTTCTTCGCGGCGCGGAACTGCTTCGGGTCGATGCCGGCATCGCGCAGTTCCTCGTCGGACGGCGTGACCACCACCGTCGGCAGGCGCTGCAGCTTGGGCTGGATACCGGCGGCGATTTCACGGCGCACTTCGTCCAGCAGGGCGCCGCCGGTGCTCACCAGGTACTGGCCGGCCGCGCCGGCGACACGGATGCCGACGCTCTCCGATGAGGCCTGCGCGGACAGCGTGCCGGCGGCAAGGGCGAGGGCGGTGGCGCTGATCAGAAGCTTGCGGGTGATCGGGTTCATGTTGTTGCCCTCCTTGGGCGCGACGGGGTTCGTTGCCCTGGTTATTGCCAGCACCGTGCCAAGTCTGAAAAATCTCTCAACCAAATGATTTATATGAATTTATTTTTCATCTGTCGAAACGGACCGTGGTCGGAAGTAGCGGTTAAGGCGAGCTGATGGTAAAAAGCGCTAACAATTAGTGGAATAAGCGCATGCTGCTGCGGGACAACCCCGATCCCATCATCGGTCAGGCCGACAACTTTCTCGCCGCGCTGGAGCGCGTCTCGCGGGTTGCGCCCCTGAGCAAGCCGGTGCTGATCATCGGCGAGCGCGGTGCCGGCAAGGAACTGATCGCGGCGCGCCTGCACTTTCTCTCCGAGCGCTGGCAGCGGCCGTTCATCAAGTTCAACTGCGCGGCGCTCAACGAGGAACTGCTGGAGTCGGAACTGTTCGGCCATGTCGCCGGCGCCTACACCGGCGCGACACGGCCGCGCGTTGGTCGCTTCGAGCTGGCGCATGGCGGCACCCTGTTTCTCGACGAGCTGGCGTCGATGTCGCTGCGCCTGCAGGAGAAACTACTGCGCGTCGTGGAATACGGAGAATTCGAACGCGTCGGCTCGTCGGAAACGCAGAAGATCGACGTGCGCCTGCTCGGTGCCGCCAACGTCGATCTGCCCGCGCTGGCCCGCGCCGGGAAATTTCGCGAAGACCTGCTGGACCGGCTGTCGTTCGACGTCATCACCGTGCCGCCGTTGCGCGAACGCGAGGAGGACATTCTCCTGCTGGCACAGAAATTCGCCGAAGGCATGGCGCAGGAGCTGGGCCGCGAATACTTCGCCGGCTTTTCGCCAACCGCCGAACGCCAGCTCAAGGCCCACGACTGGCCGGGCAACGTCCGCGAATTGCGCAACGTCGTCGAGCGTGCGGTGTACCGGCTGGACAGTGCGCGGCAGGTGGTCGAGCAGATTGAACTGGACCCTTTCGCGTCGCCGTACCGCCTGTTGCCGGCGGTGAGGCCGGCGGCGGAGCCGCCGTCGGCCGCGATTGCGGCGCCGCCTGTTTTGCCCGCTGCGCCCTCGGTGCCCGGCTTGCCGCTCGATTTCTCACGAGAAGTGGAGACCTTCGAGCGAAGGCTGGTGCAGTCGGCGCTGGACGAGGCGCGTTTCAACCAGAAGAAAGCCGCCGAGCTGCTCGGCCTGACCTACCACCAATTCCGCGGCTTGCTGCGCAAATACCGACTGCTGGAAACCGGGGCGGAGAACCTCGGTGAGGCCTCCTGATCAGTATTGGGGTGGACTTGCGCTCCCGCGCCGCTCAATCGAATAACCGACCTTGTCCGGTATCCGCTGGCGGCTTCCGGGCCTTGCGACGCATGCCGCTCGGCGGCAAGCCGCTGCGCCGTGAGCCGTGACGCGCCTGGATGCGGTCGGCCTCCTCGCGCGCCTCATCGCGGCGACGCAGGCCGTACAGGCGTTGCTGTGCATGAACCAGCGCGGCTTTCTCATCGACGATCGGCGCGGGATACGCCGCCGTGCCGAATTCGGGTAACCATTGGCGCACGAACACGCCCGCCGGATCGTGATCACGGGCCTGCTTGCTCGGCGAATACATCCGCAGGGTGTTGATGCCGGTGGTGCCGGACTGCATCTGCATCTGGCTCCAATGGATGCCCGGCTCGAAGTCGAGGAACTGGCGTGCGAGAAACTGGCCGGGCGCGCGCCAATGCAGCCAGAGGTGATAGGCCGCGAAGCTGACCAGCATCGCGCGCATGCGGAAATTGAGCCAGCCACCCGCGCGCAGATAGCGCATGCAGGCATCGACCATCGGGTAGCCGGTGCGGCCCTCGCACCACGCCCGATAGCGCTGACGGGCTTCGTCGTCCAGCAGCAGCGCCGCGTCCTGGCCGAACACCGGGTCGTGGCCGCGCGCCTCCTGCACGGCGCTGCGGGCCGCGTTCAACGCTGCGCCACGATCATCGCCGGGACGCAGGCCGTCGTAGATCGTGGCGAGGTTGCGCCACTCGATGGCCGGCTCGTCCTCGAGCTTCTGCATGAAATGACAGTGCCAACGCAGTCGTCCGGCAAACGCCCGCAGGTCCTGCGCCAGCGCCCGGTCGGGGGCCGCGGCGCTGCGCCCGAGCGACGCGATGCGGCCGGCCGTGGCCTGGTACACCTCGCGCATCGACAGCGTGCCGAAGCTGAGGTGGGTGCTCAGGCGGCTGCAGCAGTGCGGCGCGGTGACGGGGCTCGACAACCCGCGCCGGTAGCCGCGCCCGCGATGATCGAGGAATTCCTGCAGGGTTTGCTGCGCCGCTCGCTCTCCCGGCACTGGAGTGGCGCGGTGTTCCGGCGCGAGGCCGAACGTCGCGGGGGTCGCTGTCGGCGCGGGGTTGATAGACATCGCCGGCGAGAAGCGCTGCGGCGGCGGAAGTCGTACTGCGGACATGCGCTGGTGCCAGCGGCGCGCCCAGCCGTCGCGGGAGCCCAGACGCCGCACCACGCCGGTTTGCGGCCACTCGCGCCAGCGCACGTCGTGCTGCGCACACCAGCGGGCGACGGCGCGATCCCGTGCCCAGCTCCAGGCGGCGCCGGTCTCCTCGTGGCTGAGCAAGTCGCGGAATCCCAGGGTTTGGTGCAGCCGCCGCAACACCGCCACCGCCTCGCCGTGCTCGATCAGGAGGGGCAGGCCACGCTGCGCGAGCGTCTGCCGCAGTTCATCGACACAGCCCAAGGCGAAGGCGAGGTGGGCAGGATCGAACTCGGCGCTCGCCAGCCATGACGGTTCCACGATGAACACGGCGGCGGCGCGGGGAAACCGGGCCGCCTCTGCCAGCGGCGCATGGTCAGCGAGCCGCAGATCGCGTTTGAACCAGACGAGGGCGGTACTGTCCATGCACGAGTCTTCCTGTTGCGCTCAGCCCGCCGGCCTGACGGGACAGCTTGCAGTTGCCGATGCATCGCATACGGCATTTCCAGCAATCAGGTTGCGCCGCGGCGCTCGCTACCAGCCGAGCGGGCCGTTGGGGTCGTTATATCCGGCAGGCGCCAATAAAAAACCACCGCCGCCAAGTCCGTGACGCGCAGCGTCAGGTTTGGGCAGCGGTGGTTGGTCGCATCACCATGTTGGTGGTGGAGAAGTCCGTCGAGGACGAACCGCCCCTCTCAACTCGGGAGAATAACGGAATCTCGCGAAGTATTGCGGAGTTACGTGGGGCGCCTTGATGCACGGTCTCCGGCGTGCCCCAGCGCCGAACGTCAATTCGATTCCGGACGGCGGAACTGAACCCGCGTCCGGAGGGCGAGAGGCACAGACTTCAAATGAAGACGCCCAGCGGGGCCTGGCCGTCCGGCACGAAGGCCCTGCTCCTTGTTCACGATTGGCATACAGTCTGGTCGGTGGGATGGTAAGTCGGTATACTCGCCACATGAACGCAGTCGTGACCAAAGCCTCCGCCAAAGTCCTGCCCAAGCAGGCGCGTGACGTTGCGCGCGAGGTTCAGAAGGACCGTGAGCGCTCCGTCAAATTTCTCGTGAAAGCCGGCATCATCACGAAGAGCGGCAAACTGGCGGCCAACTACCGTTGAGTCGTTCCAAGCACACCCTCGGCCCGTTCGTGGCCTTCCACGGGTGTGACGAAGCAGTCGGTGAATCGGTTCTTGCCGGCAAGGCCAAGCTCAAGCCAAGTGAGAACGAGTACGACTGGCTCGGGCCCGGGACTTACTTCTGGGTCGATAGCCCGGAGCGCGGACTTGCTTGGGCGCAGGAACTCAGTCAGCGCAAGCGTGGCAAGACCAAAACCCCAAGCGTCAAGACGCCCTTTGTGATCGGCGCCCTGATTCACCCGGGCTTGTGCCTCAACCTCACCGACTACGGGGTGATGCAGGAGTTGGCCGACGCTCACAAGTTTCTCGCCAGTGCCGCAGCCAAGGCCAAGGCTGACCTTCCGAAGAACACGCATCAGGCCAGCGGCGTTTTTCTGCGGCGGTCGCTGGATTGTGCCGTCATCAAGACCGTGCACGAGCTCCGTGAAGAGGCCGAACTCGACCCCTACGACACCGTATACGGCGTCTTCGAAGAAGGTGAGGAGCTTTATCCGGGTGCCGGCTTCAAGAAGCGCACTCACGTGCAGATCGCCGTGCGCAATCCAGACTGCATCATCGGATATTTCAGAGTCGCCGGCGTCTGAACTTGGCCCGGCCTGGCGTCGACCACGTCACTGCTGCTGCGCAATCAGCGCGGCCCGAGATCGACCGCCAGGTCCGCACTCAACTTTTCAGGTAGCGGGGGAGGCACCTCGTCGGTAAAGCTGTAGTCGGAGAAATTCGGCGGCGCGCCCAGCAGGAATTCGAGCCACTTTTCCCTGGTCTTCACGGTTCGGAACAGACGTTCGTCGATCGTGCCGCGTATGACCGGGTACAGCACGTCCAGCGTGATGTCGGAGCCGTTCTTTCGGAGGCGGCTGGTCAGCGATCCCAGGCGGTCGATGCGCCCAATCCGCTGCTCGACCTGCGCCGGATTCCAGACGAGATCGTGGTGCACGATCCGACGGCAATGCTTGTGCAAGTCGAGTCCCTCCTGCATGACTTCGTTCGCGATCAGGATCATGGGATAGAGCGGGGTGTTGAAGGCTTCCCGGAGCCGCTCGCGGCTTTCGCCATCGCGCGTGTGCCGAGCGAAATCCCCGGTCTTGATGGGCCCGTCCAGGATCTCGAGTTGCTGGCGAGGATCGCGCTGGAGGAAATAGCGCAGAAAGGCCCCGATCTGCTCCAACCACCGTCGGCCCGGAGCCGATTCCCAGAAGGTGGGCATGAGATCCAGCACGCTGGACGATTCCACTGGATCGAGGGGGGCGCCGGCGGCCTTGGCCTCCGTGAGCAGATCCGCCAGAAACGGAACCTGCTTGTAGGTTAGGTATCGCGCAAGCTGTTCGACGACCCTGACGCGCAACACTGGCGAAAGGGCGCCGAGGAGGTCAGTGTGCCTCTCCCAGATCGAACCCGGGGTACCGACGACTGTCTGGGCAACACGCTCGGTGATATGCCACTGAGGAGCCTCGGTCCCGATCGAATCGTTCTCGAATTCATCGTGCGCCAGATCGAGGCCGAGCTTGACGTAGTCCACGTTGAGCAGATGGTCAACCGCATCTCGCTCGGCAGCGGGAATTGCCCCTGCAGAGGCGGATAGCCGCGCAGCGGCTTGCTCCACGCAGCGTCTGGCGACCTGGTAATCGAGACGCTCCGCCGACGTCTTGCCGAGCCGCAGTCCGGCCAGGATGCGATTGGCCTCCTCCACGACGGCAGGCAGGTGCGCGAGTGCCCATTCCGCAGTGGAGACGATGGTACGCAAGTAGGGCTCTCGCAATGCGAGATAGAGAGCATCCTGGGGACGATGGAATCGCGCCTGCAGCAGTGAATGCCGGCCGCGTTGTCGTTTGTCGTCGTCTTCCCGGGTATCGAAGATGTCGGTCGCGCCGGTCCCAGGGTAGACGCGTTGCCACCGCTCCAGGATTCTGGACTCCCATGTTGCGTCCAGCTCGCGCCGCAGCTGCTCAAGCGTTGCGACACGCGAGCAAAAGATCAGAGTCTTCTCGCCACGATCAGCGGCATCCAGGGCATCGGTGATAGCGTCGGAAATCTTGGGATGGTCATGGCCGCACATTTCGATGTCGCCGAGGACCTCGCGCAGCAGTTGCCGGTAAACCTCGGCTTCCGCAGGTATGCCATCCGTCGTGGACAGGATCGTTCCCTGCCGCGCCGCCGCGAATGACGAGACCATGTTGATTTCGACCGCCGCCTTGTGCGTCTGGCGCTGCCTCCGAAACAGCTCGGCGATGAAGCGCTCATAGATCAAGAAGGGGAACGCCCCGGCCCCCGCCGCGAGGATGGGCCTTCGCAGATGCGCACGATAGGTCCGCTTGTCCTCGCGCAGGCTCCGGATCATCCACTTGCGGAAGCCGGGCTCGATCGCTTGGGTCTTGAGAGCCTTCAGGGCAGCCACCTGCTTGGTAATCAGCTGCAGCGAAGGCACCTCGATGGCTTCGAGGGCGGTAGGCTGGTTGTCGTAAAGCGTGCGGAACTCGGCCGCCACGGCAGGATCCAGCGCGCACCATGTCTGCTGAAACGCCTCGTACTGCGCTTGATAGTCGGCAACCGCAGCGAGCAATTCCTCCACCTGGCTTTCGAGGTCTTTGGGCGCGTCCTCGGCGCCGGCGAAGATGCGGAACACTTCCCGCAATTCGGCAACGTCGAGCTGGAACGGCGTCGCCGTCAAGAACAACGCCTTGCGGAACCGCCTGTGGAAGACGCGGCGCATAGCGTCCGTCCGAAGCGATCCGGGATTCTTGAGTTTGTGCGCTTCGTCCACGATCAGGAGATCGAGCATCGGCATCAATTTTCCCGTCAGCACAAATCGGGCTCGATAGAGCGCGGCGCGCACGGCGTCCTGGTTGTCGAATGCCTGCAACCCGGCTGCGTCATACAGGTCGTCCAGCCCGGCGGCACCACCTGACCGTCCGCGACGAAATGCCGCCTGAAGATGGGGTTCGAGTTGATCCAAGGTGAAGGCGTCCAGAAACTTCTCGGTGCGGACGTCGACGCGGTCGTGGGCGCCATCGCGAAAGCGCGCCATGATCGCATTCGCCGTGTGACCGTGGAGCTGCTTCCAATGAAAGTAGAGCGATAGCAAGAATGTCTGCGCGCCCGAACCACGGCCGCTCTGGAACATCGTCACCGGCGCGACCACGACGGGATGCTTGCGAATGGTGTGAACGAATTCCGCGAGGCTGCTGACGGCAACGACGTCGTCACCGAAGTCGTACATCTCCCGGAACCGAGAGAACTCCGAAAACCACTTTGTGTTGAGGTCGGGGCCCGGAGTCACGACGACGATTCGGCTGCGTCGGTTCGAATGGCGTGCAGCGGCCGCGATTCCGAGCGCCTCGTAGGTCTTGCCCATTCCCACCTCGTCGGCAAGCACGATGCCTGGTCGGTCGTCGAGCATGTCGAGCGCCCGGATGACAGTGTCCTCCTGACGCTCCACGTCCGCGATCGGAATACCGTCTTTCTCCGCACGTGCTCCCAGGCGCAGAAAGGTACGCAGCCATTCGCGGTTTCGAGCGCTCATGCCTGAGCCTCGCGATAGAAAGCCGTGATTCTTTCTACCCAGGGTCGGGGGCCAGCATCGATGGCAAGAGAACGCAGATCATCTCGCACGCGGGCGCAGAACGTCTTCAACACAGCATCCTTGGCGTCGCGATCTTCGGCGGGTGGCATGTCCACCTCGCCCAACGTTCGGAGCAGTTCGGCGCCGTAGAACCAAATTTCTTCCGGGGTCAGGGGTTTGGCCTTCACTGCATCGAGCATGCAGGCCCATGCTGCTCCTGCGCCGAGTGCGCCTTCGAGGCGAAGTCGGAATCCCTGCACCGAAAGGCTCGGGTCTCTCAAATCGTCGGCAACAGACCACCACGCACGAAAGACGTCGGTAGGACCGAAGCCGTCTCCGAAAATCGCAGCGAGCTCGTCATTGCCGCCAGGGTCGCGCTCGCGGCGTTCTGCGATCTGAATTGCTCGCTCGGCGCCGATTCTTCGGCCGAGCAGCATCAGCAGTTCGTCGAGTCCGATCGAGGGTCCGGAAGGGGCGGCTGGCAATGCCACGAGGTCGGTGACGAGAATCGGCACAGGACAATCCCGCCCATCGACGTGGAGCACGATTTCGGCCGTCGACGGTTTCAGGACGAATCCAGGAACGACGATCGGGGCATCGGGTGGCGAGGTTGAGGTCGCCAGTTGGGTGCCGTCGTACGACAGGCGCCAGGCCGGAAGGTCGGATGCCGCCGGTGACCAGCTCACCACCAGCGAGCCTGCGGTCGGGTCGTGAACGGCGCGGTCGACTGCCAAGGCGTAGTTGCGCGCAGGTTCGGGGAAGTCCCGCTCCTTGAGTTCGAATGCCGAGGCGGGGGCATGAACGAGCTCCGGGACGAGGTCGCGCAAGGTAACGACCGAGTCCAAGCGAAATGCGACCGCGATCTCGACGTTGCCCGCGCCGGTTCCGGCGCCCATGAGCAGTGCTCGGCGCGACATGTTAGGCGAGCCCAGCATCACCAAGGATTCACGCGTGCGACCGGAACGGTAGGCAACGACCATCAGCTTCGCGTGCAGTGGCCGGTGCACGGGCCGCCCCTCGTCGAGTCGAGTGGCGGGGTGCAGCCACAAGCGAACTTCCGCAAAACGTTTCGCGGCAGCGGCAATCGCGTTGCGGGGCGCGAACGCAATCGGCGGCGGCTGGACCCACAGATTGCGCTGCTCGATGGCGTCCTGCACCTCGTCAAGCGGACCGCGGCGGCCCTGGCCGGTGTCATCGACGTAGGCGAGCGTGTTTGGACCCAGGCCGGTGGGAACCATATGCTGGAGCACGCGCGCCCCGTCCTTCTCGGTTGCCCACGTCCAGATGCGACCCAGGCCGCCTTCCAGGCTCGACGCGCTTGATGCATGGACCTGCGGGTTATCCCACGCGACACCGACATCGAGCAGCGCATCCTTACCCGCTTGGGGCGCGAGTGCCCCGAACACGGAAGTCACGTCGAGTTCCGCTGCGTCGTCTCGTTCGTAGAACGGCGCGAGCATGCCGATAGACTCGATGACCGCGTTCGCCGGCAGCAGCGCCGCCAACTGCTGGATGACGGGTCCGCCGGTCGAATCCAGAAGCGCAAGGGCCGGCGATACCGGATCCGCGACGGCATTGGGAATTCGCCGACGCATCTCCTGGCGGAATAGATCGAACTGCGTCCCCGGATGCCTGACCAAGGCGCGTATTCGTCCCAGGTGGGTGTCGAATGCCGCCAGCATCGAAGCGTCGGTGGCATTGGTGTACGACAGATCCGTGCGCAGAAACAGCTCGGTGTTGCCGCCGTAGCCGGAGAATGTGAGGTTTCCCGAGCCGATGAGCAACCTAGCGAATTTGCGATAGAGCAGTAGTACGGATTTCGGATGGAATACCGCCTCCGAGACCTCGAGTAGGTCGAATGGCAGGCGCCGGCCGGGTCGGCGCTCACCGGCATCGACGATGGCGACGACGGGGGTTTCTTGCAGGGCTCGTCTGGCCTCGTGGTGGTAGCGCTCGGCCTGCTCGATCGGATCCGAAGTGAGTCGAAGCACGGCTCGAAGAACGTGCTCCTCGAAGAAGGCGGGATCGAAGCTGTAGGACGTGAAAAGCGCGCCCAGGCACGGCTCCTCGGCCGGGAGCTGGTCGAGGACGCGCCATGACCCGAAATTCATGGGAGCTTCCCCAAGTCGCCGAGAAGCTGCCGCACGACGTTGAGTTTCAGCCCCGGAAATTCCGAGTCGGTCGTGTATCCCGCATAGCCCGCGACTTGCATCACGAGCTTTCCCTGCTCGGTTCGCAACCAGGAACCTCCACCTCGGCGCGTGCGCTGAACCGCGCGATGGAACGCGAGCATGTGTTCCAACGAAGCGGTCGCTGTCGACGAAGCCAACCTTCGAAGGAGCGTCAGGAAATCCGGACCGTGGAACTGCAGGCCCCCGAAACGCCGAGCGTCAGGCGCTTCCAGTAGGGCCGTGCAGGCTTTGCGCAGCTCCGTAGCCTCCTTGTTCGGAAAACACGCGGCGGCAACCGCCGCGAAATCCGCTACCCATCCGTGTTCGTCGACGTGGCCGTACGCGCGGTCGAATCGCCGAAGCAGCAGCCGAGCAACCCTGCCGAACAGCAATGCGATTTCAACCTTGCCTCGATTGTCAGAAGTCAGCGGCCGCCACCGGTCGGCGAGCATGCCTTCCAGTAGTTGTTCAGGATCGTCCACGCCGGCTTCATGGGCGGCGATGAGACATTCGGCCAAAGGCAGCGTCGACCCATCTCGCGCGCCGACGAACAAGGCGTTCCACAAGCGCTGCTGTTGTTCGCCGCGACTGCGGTGTCGGAGGCTGGAGAGACGAGACCGATCGCCCAACCCGCCAAGCGTGAGTCGCCCGTTCGACCGTGGGATGGTCTTGGCATCGAAGTCCAAAGCGGAGAGAGCGTAGTCCTCGTATAGACGGCTCCAGTCGCGCTCGGTTTTGTCCGACCAGAAGGAGTCAAGAATCTCACGTGCCGCGGGAGTGACGCGCAGCGATCCGGGGAAGACCAATCCGTACTCCCGGAGGGACGACAAATACGCGCCCAGACCACCCAGCTCGTTTTGACGCGAGATCAGTGCGAAGTCAGTGGGAAGAGGTTTGCTGCCGGGAAACCAAGCTCGGGTGGCGCCGCGCACGCCTCGCATCGCATCCTCATCGCCCCGCGATAGCTGGCCGTTCCGAAACTCAAGGGTCGCGAGCGCCCAGAAGCGCTCCCAGCGCTCGAAGAGGCGCGTTCGGGTTTCATCGTCACCCGGATAGCCGAAGCGCTGAATGGCCTTCTCTGCGAGGTCGAGCCCGTAGAGAACGACCGCGTAGTTCTGGGCCCGATTGGTCCGGGTCGTGAACCCGCGGAACAACCAAAGGCCGACCTGTTGCCCGAGGTAGTCGAGCGCCAGCGGATCCTCCGCCGTGAAGTCCGAATCGGAGGCAAGCGGGGCACTCCAAAACAGCCCGTCGGGCAGCTGTTTCAAGGCTTGTAGAACCGACATTCGGAACGCCCTTTCAGTGCCGATCTACGGCGCTGGGCAATTCCGGCCCGTCGCCCGTGGGCCAGAGAAGTAAATGGATCATGGTGGTCGCGGTCCCCCGGCCGCGTCGATGCACCGTCATCGTCACACAGTTCCCATGCCGATTTCGAGCATGGAGAGCTGTTCATGGAAAAACGGTTGTGCGCTGCCTGCAGGCAACTTTTCAGTCCCCGGCCGCAAGTTCCCCGACAGTCCTACTGCCGGGCGGCTGTCTGTCAGCGCGAACGCCGCCGCCGATGGCAGGAAGCCAAGCTCCGGACGGATCCGGACTACCGTGAAAACCAGCGCAGTGCACAGAAGGCCTGGTGCCGCCGGAATTCCGACTACTGGCGAGAGTACCGCAGAACTCACCACGAATATCGCGAGCGCAACAAGGCTCAGCAGCGGGTCCGCAACCGCAACGGTGCGAAGCCGAAGATTGCAAAGATGGACTCGTCGTTACCGACTCTCGAATCGGTCGATGATGAGGTCGGGGTTTCTGTCACTTGTTGGAGAAGGGACAAGCCCAAAGGGCGCGGCACTCGCGCCGGGGGCACTCGCTACGCTCGTCGCCCCGGCACTCATGACGCGCCCCCTTGGCCGATTGCGTTAGCCGGGTGAGAGGCAGTCCACCCTTTGCCCACAATCGCTCCAGCACCCGTAGGGGCTGGCTCATGTGGACAAAGCGTGGACTGCGTGCGCGGGGTGGTGAGGCGCCGCCACCCCCGGCGCTGCGCGTCCCGGTGTTGGCGTCGCTGCTTCGAGATGGACGAATTGTCTGTGGCCTTCCCGTGGCCTTCCCGGTGCCCTTTGGTGCCAAATGCTGACGAGTCAGGAGGCGGGCAATAAAAAACCACCGCCGCTAAGTCACTGACTTTACTAGTCTGACTTAGGCAGCGGTGGTTGGTCGCATCACCATGTTGGTGGAGCCGGGGGGAATTGAACCCCCGTCCGACAACCTTCCGTCCTTCGATCTACATGCGTAGCCCGTTCATTGATTTTGGTCGGTGGCTTCCGGATGGGCACGGATCGCCGCCGCTTATTCACTTTAGGGTTTTAGCGGATTGGCCAGTGACCTGCCTCACCGCGAGTTGATATGAGTCGACGTCTGATTCGGCGGTATCAACACCAACCGGTCAGACGCTCACCGGATTAAGCGGCGAGGGCGTAGTTCGCGTCGTTCGCAACTAGCTTGTTTGCGGAAGAGTTTTACGAGATCCACCGCAGCTCGGCATGCACGTCAGCTTTCCAGTCGCCGTCGAATCCGGATCGGCCCCGTAAGCAGCCATAAGACTACCACAGCGCGCCGGGGTTCCCGCTTTGCGGTCAGCGGTCGCGCCGCATCACGCGCTCTTTTTCGCGGTTCCAGTCGCGCTCTTTTTCGGTGGCACGCTTGTCGTGCTGTTTCTTGCCCTTGGCCAGGCCAATGGCGAGCTTGGCGCGGCCGTTGCTCCAGTGCAGGTCCAGCGGCACCACGGTGTAGCCGGCGCGCTCGACCTTGCCGACCAGCTGCGACAGCTCGCGCTCGTGCAGCAGCAGCTTGCGGGTGCGGATGGCATCGGGACGGACGTGGGTGGAGGCACTGTTGAGGGCGGTGAAATGCGCGCCGATCAGAAAGGCTTCGCGGTTCTTGAGGATGACGTAGGCCTCGGTGATCTGCGCCTTGCCTTCGCGCAGGCTTTTCACTTCCCAGCCCATCAGCGACAGGCCGGCCTCGTAGGTCTGCTCGATGAAGTAGTCGTGGCGCGCGCGGCGATTGACGGCGATGATGCGCGGAGCTTCTTTTTCTTCTTTGGCCTTGCCCATCCGCCCATTATAGGTGCGGGCCGGAGCGGCCGCTGGCTAAACTAGGCCCATGAGCATCCGCGAAAGCAGTTACGGGTACTGGTCGTCGAGTCGCGCCTTCCTCTGGGTGGCGGGCGGTGCGGCGATGGGCATCGGCAACGTCGCGCGCCTGCCTTACCTGATGGGCGAGTACGGCGGCGTGCTGTTCCTGGCGGCGTACCTCCTGGCCCTGTTCGCGATCGGCCTTCCGCTGCTGGTCACCGAGTGGATGCTGGGCCGCTGGATGCGCGACGACCTGGTCAACGGCTTCGCCCGGCTGACCGAGGCCGCCAAGACGCACCGGGCCTGGATCGTGATCGGCGCCGGCTCGCTGATCTGTGCCGCCCTGATCCTGTCGTTCTACAGCGTCATCGCCGGATGGAGCGCGGCCTACGCGGTGCGCGCCGCCGGCGGGCTGCTGTCGGGCATCAATGCCGAACAGGCGCGCGCGATCTTCCTGCATCTGGCGCAGGACCCGGAACGCAGCCTGACCTGGCACACGCTGTTCATGGTGGCGACCTGCATTGTCGTGGCCCACGGCGTGCGCGATGGCATCGAGCACGCTGCCGGACGCCTGGTGCCGGCGGCCTTCATACTGACCATCGCGGTCTGCGCCTATGCCATGCGCCGCGGCGACACCCAGGCGGCGCTGAGCTACCTGCTGACGCCGGACCTGCACAAGTTCGGCTGGCGCGGTGCGGTGGTGGCGCTGCACCAGGCGTTCTTCACGCTGGCGCTGGGCATGGGGGTGATGATGGCGCTGGGCAGCTATCTGCCGGCCAACGCGCCGCTGAAGCGTCTGGCGGTCGTGGTGATCCTGATGGACACCGTATTCAGCCTGCTAGCCGGCCTCGCGATCTTTGCCCTGATCTTCAGCGCCGGGCTGCAGCCGGCACCGGGGCTGGCGCTGATCTTCGAGGTGCTGCCGCGCGCGCTGCCGGCCGACGCCGGTGGGGTGCTGGTGACGGTCGCCGTTTTCCTGGTGCTGCTGACCAGCACGCTGGCTTCGGCCGTGACCCTGCTGGAGCCGGTGGCGCGCTTCCTGATGGACTGGCAGCGGACCACCCGCGTGTTCGCGGCGGTGTGGAGCGCGCTGGTGATCTGGTTCATCGGCATCGCCTCGCTGCTGTGCTTTAGCATCCTGCAGGATGCGCGACTGTTCGGTCTCAATTTCTTCGAATGGGTGCAAGTGCTCACCTCCAACTGGTTCGCACCGGCCTGCGGCCTGCTGCTGTGCATTTTCGCGGCGCGCATCATGCCGGGTGAACTGTCGCGCGTGGCGTTCGGCGAGCGCGACCGCTGGCTCTATGGTCTATGGCGCGGCCTGCTGCGCTATCCGGCGCGCATCGGCCTGATCGTGGTGCTGGCGTATTCAGCCGGGCTCCTGGGCTGGCTGGCATCGCTCTGGAGCCTGTGAGATGCCGAAGCTGGAACGCACGGCGCTGCTCACCTACAGCGCGGAAGAACTCTACCGGCTGGTCGGCGATATCGAGTCCTACCCGCAGTTCCTGCCGGGCTGTGTGTCGGCGCGCGTCGAGCATGCCGAGGACACGCTGGTGCGTGCGCGTCTCGGCTTTCGCGTGAAGGCGCTGAGCGACAGCTTCGCCACCGAGAACCGCCTGGAGCATGGCAGCCGCATCCACATGACGCTGCTCGAAGGGCCGTTCCGTCAGCTCAGCGGCGCCTGGGAGTTCCAGCCCCTGGCCGAGCGCGCCTGCAAGGTCACGCTGCGCATCTCGCTGGAGTTCGGCAGCCGCGTGCTGGAATCGACCCTGACGCCGTGGATCGATCGTGCCGTCGGCAGCCTGATCGATGCCTTCCGCCAACGCGCCGCCGTGGTGTATGGCAGCGGCCACTGAAATGCTACGGGTGGAGGTGGTTTATGCGCTGCCGCAGCGGCAGACGCTGCTGGCGGTTGAAGTTCCCGCTGGCGCCACGCTGCGCGAGGCGATCCTGCGATCCGGCCTGCTGGAGCAGCACCCGGAACTGGAGCTGGCGACACTCACGGTCGGCGTATTCGGGCAACGCGCGACGCTGGCGCGGCCGCTGGCCGCCGGCGACCGCGTCGAGATCTACCGGCCGCTGCGCGCCGACCCCAAGGCGGCGCGGCGCGCGCGCGTCACACGCCGGCGCTGAACCGGCCTACGGCGTCTGGTTGGGCGGCGTGATGATCACGCCGGCGTCGTGGCCCTTGGCGCTTTCGGCGCGGGAATCCTCGGTCGCTTCCTTCTTCTGCTGGTTGATGACCGTTTTCGGATCGGGCGGCTGCAGGTTGGTCACCGTCTCAGGAGCGGCCTGGCCGTCGATGCGGCTGACCTTGTCGCCGTCGAAGAACACGGTGACCGCCCGGCGGCTTTCCTCGCCGCGCGGCGACTTGTAATAGCCGATGTAGTCCCAGCGGTTGCCGGTGAACGGGCTTGCCGCCACCGCGGTGCCGAGCAGGTAACGGACCTGATCGCGGGTCATGCCCAGCGCCAACTGGTCGACCTGCTTCTGGTCGATGACATTGCCCTGGCGGGTCGGCAGTTTGTAGATCAGCGAGCAGGCGCTCAGGGCCAGGATCGCGGTCAGGATCAGTAAAGCGCGCATGCGGAGTGAGGTGCCCACATCTCGGAGGGAGTGCGATAATAACGAAAATCCATCGCACCATGGTCGTCCCCGTGGAATCCTCAGACCTCCGCAATGCGGGCCTCAAAGTCACGCTGCCGCGACTCAAGATCCTCGAGATGCTGGAGCACAACCCGGCGCGCCATCTTTCGGCGGAGGACATTTACCGCCAGCTGCTGGAGCTGCACGAGGACATCGGTCTCGCCACCGTCTATCGCGTGCTGACGCAGTTCGAGTCCGCCGGCCTCGTCCGGCGCCACCATTTCGAGGGCGGCTATGCCGTGTTCGAACTCGAGCGCGGCCATCATCACGACCATCTGGTGTGCATCAAGTGCGGTCTGGTGGTGGAGTTCGAGGACCCGGTCATCGAGCGTCGCCAGCACGAAAAAGCCAAGGAGCTGGGCTTCTCGCTGCGTGAGCACAGCCTGATCATGTACGGCGAATGCAGCAACTGCCGCGGCGCCGCCGCGGCGCCACGCAAGAAAGGTGGATCATGAACAAGTACATCGTGTCCTCGCGGTTGCTGCTCATCGCCGGCCTCGGCGTCTGCGCGTCGGCGTTCGCCGACGAGACGGTCGGCCAGGAGATCAAGCAGGGTGCGGTCGAGGCCGGGCAGGGCGTCGAGCGTGGCGCGGACGTGGTGGTTCACACCGCGAAAAGCGCGGCCGTCGCCACCGGTCATGCCCTCACCAAGGGCGCCAACGCGGCGGGCCACGGCATGCACAAGGCGGCCAAGGCCGTGGGGCACACCGCGCATTCGGCCGCCGAGCACGTCAAGCACGCCGCCTCCGAGGTGCACGCGCCGTCGAAAACGCCGGCCGAGAGTTCCGAAAAGAAGGACTGAGTGTCGCTGGGAGGCGACAGCGGGGCCACCCGCTCTCGTCGGATCGCCTGCGGAAATCGTTATAAATTATTTAACGAATTAAAATTCGTTAAATAAAAAATAACCAATAACGGGGCTCGTTGAGGCAGAGCGGGTGGCCGCTCGCAGCGCCCGCATCAGGCCTTGGCGGCGTTTTTAAGCAGTTCGCGGGCGTGGGTCAGCGCACCGGCGGTGATCTCGACGCCGCCCTGCATGCGCGCCAGCTCCTCCACGCGCTCCTGGTCGGCCAGCGGTCGCACGCGGGTGAAGGTCTGGCCAGTGCGGACCTCCTTGCGGATGCCGAAGTGGTTGCGGCTCTGCGCCGCCACCTGCGCGAGGTGCGTCACGCACAGCACCTGGCGGCCGTCGCCCAGCGCGCGCAGTTTCTGGCCGACGATCTCGGCGGTGCCGCCGCCGATGCCGGCATCGACCTCGTCGAAGATCATCGTCGCCGCGCCGCCGCGCTGGGTGCCGACGACCTGGATCGCCAGCGACACGCGCGACAGCTCGCCGCCGGAGGCGACCTTGGCCAGCGGCCGCGGCGGCTGGCCGGGGTTGGCGGAGAAATCGAAGCGGATCTCGTCGTCGCCGTGGAGGCGCGGCTTGTCGCCGGCGGCAGGCTCCACCGCGGCGATGAACTGCGCGTTGGCCATGCCGAGCTGGCGCACGATGGCGCTGACGCCGTCGCCGAACTTCTTGGCGGCCTTGGCGCGTTCGGTACTGAGTTTCTGCGCCGCGTTGCGGTAGGTCTTGAGCGCGGCATCGCGCTGCTGTTCGAGCGCCGCGAGGCGGCCGGCGGCGTGTTCGAGTTCGTCCAGCTCGGCGGTCAGCGCGGCGAGTCGCTGCGGCAGTTCGGCAGCCTTGATGCGGTGCTTGCGCGCCAGGTCGTGAATGCCCGCGAGGCGGCGCTCCAGCTGCGCCAGCTGGTCGGGATCGAGATCGAGGCGGTCCAGCGTGCGGCGCAGCGCGTCGGCCGCCTCACGCACCTGCGCCTGAGCGGCGTCGACGGCGGTCAGCGGCTCGCCGAAGCCCGGGTCGATGGCGGACAGCGCGCCGAGCAGGCCGCTGGCCCGGGTCAGTTGATCGTAGATACTGGACTCGCCGCCGTAGAGCAGGTCCAGCGCCTGGCCGCCGTCGCCGATCAGCTTGCCGGCATTGGCCAGGCGGCGATGATCGGCTTCGAGTTGCTCCAGCTCGCCGTCCTGCAGGTTCAGCGCCTCCAGTTCACGCAGCTGGAAGCGCAGGTAATCGAGCTGCGCCGGATCGCGCTCGCCGGCGCCGCGCAGCCGTTCGATCTGGCGCTCGAGGTCGGCATGCGCCCGCGCCGCCTGCGCCACTGTCTCCAGCGCCTTGGGGTAGGCGCCGAACTCGTCGAGCAGGCGGCGCTGCACGTCGCCGCGCAGCAGGGTCTGGCTTTCGCTCTGGCCGAAGATTTCGATCAGCGTCTCGCCCAGCTCGCGCAGCTGGCCGGCGTTGACCGCATTGCCGTTGACGAAGGCGCGGGTGCGGCCCTCGGCGTAGACCACGCGGCGGATCACGCACAGATTGTGGTCGTCGGCATCCAGCATCTCCTGCTCGCGCAGCCAGTCGCGCGCGGCGGCGCAGTCGGCCAGGGAAAACTCGGCGCTGATCTCGGCTTTCTCCTGGCCGGCGCGCACCAGGGCGCTGTCGGCGCGGGTGCCGACGATCAGGCCGATGGCGTCGATCAGGATGGACTTGCCGGCGCCGGTCTCGCCGGTGAGCGCGGTGAAGCCGGCGGCGAAATCGAGCGTCAGCTCGTCGATGATGGCGAGATTGCGGATGTGGAGATGCTTGAGCATGCAGCGCGTCAGGCGGGCGCGCGGCCCCAGTGGAGCTTGTTGCGCAGGATGTTGAAGTAATTGTAATTGGCCGGATGGATCAGGCGCAGCGTTTCGGTGGCGCGCTCGATCTCGACGGCATCGCCGGGGTTCAGGCTTTCGTTGGTCTGGCCGTCGCAGGTGAACATGGCCCGCGTGCCCTCGTTGCCGCCGAGCACCAGGCGCACGGCGCGGTCGGCGCCGACCACGATGGGCCGGTCGGAGAGTGTGTGCGGGCAGATCGGCACCAGGGTCAGGGCCTGCAGCGAGGGATGCAGGACCGGGCCGCCGCCGGACAGCGCGTAGGCGGTGGAGCCGGTGGGTGTGGACACGATGATGCCGTCGGCGCGGTGCTGGCTGATGAACTCGCCGCCGATCCAGGTCTCGAACTCCAGCATGCGCACCGCCGCCTGGTTGCGGATCACCACGTCGTTGATCGCCAGGAACGGGCCGTCGCGGTCGGCGCCGTCCTCGCGCAGGATGCGCGCGCTCAGCAGCAGGCGCTCTTCCTTGACGTAGTGGCCGTCGAACACCTGCGCCAGCGTCGCCGCCATCTCCTGCGGATTGACGTCGACCATGAAGCCGAGGCGGCCGCGGTTGACGCCCAGGATCGGCACGCCAGCCGGCGCCAGCGTGCGCGCGGCGGAGAGCAGGGTGCCGTCGCCGCCGACGACGATGGCGAGATCGCAGCGGCGGCCGATGTCGTCCAGCGTGGCGAAACCGCAGGCGGGGTCGTCGATGTGGTCGGCACTGCGCGCATCCACCAGCACGGCGCTGCCCAGGTCCCGCAGCTGTGCCGCCAGGCGCGACAGCGTGGGCCCGATCTGCGCGTCGCGCAGCTTGCCGATGATGCCAACGGTGTGGAAGGCGGCCATGAAAGTCGGGGAGAAAAGACGCGCATAAAGTAGCGGTTCGCGCCGTGCTTGTCGAAAGGACCGCCGGCTTTATACGATGCACGCAGTCACACGCCTGTCACGCCATGTCCAAGACCCTCGAACCCCGCGCCGCCGAGCTGCTCAAGCTGCTGGTGGAGCGTTACATCCACGACGGCCAGCCCGTGGGTTCGCGGACGCTGTCGCGCATGGCCAGTCTCGGCGTGTCGCCGGCGACCATCCGCAACGTCATGGCCGACCTCGACGAACTCGGCTTCGTCGCCTCGCCGCATACCTCGGCCGGCCGCGTGCCGACCACGCGCGGCTACCGCTATTTCGTCGACAGCCTGCTGGCGCCGGAGTCGCTGCCGCAGGAGGTCTACGCCAGCCTCGCCGACGAACTGCTGCCGCGCGATCGCGCGCCGGAGAACCTGGTGCAGGCCGCCAGCACCCTGCTGTCCTCGCTGTCGCACATGGCCGGCGTGGTCACCGTGCCGCGCCGCAACCTCGCGGTGCTGCGCCGCATCGAGTTCCTGCCGCTGTCCGACCGCCGCGTGCTGGCCATCCTGGTGGTCAACCAGCGCGAGGTGCAGAACCGCATCCTGAACGTCGATCGCGATTACGGCGCCGACGAGCTGGAGCGTCTGGCCAACATCCTCAACGAGCGCTACGCCGGCCGTGAACTGGCCGGCCTGCGGCGCGCGCTGCAGGACGATGTGATGGATGCCCAGAACCGCGTCAACCAGACCCTGCGCGATGCCGTCGCCGTGGCCGACCAGGCCTTCGCCGCCGACGAGCAGCAGGACTACGTGCTGGCCGGCGGCGCCAACCTGCTCGGCTTCTCGGAGCTGGCCGACGTGCAGCGCCTGCGCCAGTTGTTCGACGCCCTGGACCGCAAGCGCGACCTGCTCAACCTGTTCGACCAGTGCCTGGGCGCGCAGGGCGTGCAGATTTTCATCGGCGACGAATCGGGCTATCGCGTGCTCGACGAGTGCAGCGTTGTCACCTCGCCGTACTACGTGGATGGGCAGGTCGCCGGCGTGCTGGGCGTGATCGGCCCGACGCGCATGGCCTATCACCGCATCATCCCGCTGGTCAGCGAGACCGCAAAATTGCTGACCCAGGGCCTGAAAACCGAATGAGCCAGGCTGGCGCCCACTCGCTGATCCTCCGCATCCCCGCTACGCGGGGCCCCTGCTCGGGCTCGGGTCGCCCCTATCACCGCATCATTCCGCTGGTCAGCGAAACCGCAAAATTGCTGACCCAGGGCCTGAAAACCGAATGAGTCAGGCTGGCGCCCACTCGCTGTCCCTCCCGCGGGTGGGCAAGACCGCCAAGCTGTTGAGCCAGGGCTTGAAAGCGGATAATTGACCCTTATTACTGCCGCGTACCGCCGCTCCGGGCTGCACCCGCTGTGCGTCGGATATGCTTTGGCATTGTTGTTTTTAATCAATAGATTTTCAAATCATCTTCTAATTCATAACACACGGCCTGTCTTTTTCCCCGCGAGCGGGTGGCTGAAAAAAAAGACCGTGGAGGACGCATGAGCGAGACTGAATCGACCCCGAACCCCCATTCCGAAACGCCAGCGACGCCGGAGGCCGAGATTGCCGCGCTCAAGGCGCAACTGGCCGAGGCGGAAGGCCGTGTCGCCGCTGCGCGCGATGCGCAGCTGCGCGCCGCCGCCGAGGCCGAGAACACCCGCCGCCGCATCGAGCGTGACGCCGATGCCAGCCGCAAGTACGCCGCCGAGAAGCTGCTGGGCGAGCTGCTGGCGGTGGTCGACAGCCTGGAGCTGGGCCTGAAGGCCGCCGAGGCGCCCGAGGCGCAGGTCAAGGCCCTGGCCGAAGGCATGCAGCTGACCTATCGCCAGCTGATGGCGCTGCTTGAGAAGCAGGGTGTGCGCCAGGTCGATCCCAAGGGAGAGCCGTTCAACCCGGACCTGCACGCCGCCATGACCATGGCCGAGACCACCGTGGTCGCCGCCAATCACGTGGTGGACGTGATGCAGAAGGGCTACCGCCTGCACGAGCGCCTGCTGCGCCCGGCGATGGTGGTGGTGGCCAAGGCGCCGGCCGCGCCGGCGTCTTGAATCGCCCGCACCCGGCCCCAGATACCCGTCAACGGTTTCCCCAAGCAATTTTCTAAAGAATTTTCGGAGCAGCAACCATGGCAAAAATCATCGGCATCGACCTCGGTACCACCAATAGCTGCGTCGCCATCATGGACGGCAGCAACGTCAAGGTCATCGAGAACGCAGAAGGCGAGCGCACCACGCCGTCCATCGTCGCCTACACCGACGACGGCCAGATCGTCGTCGGCCGCTCGGCCAAGCGCCAGGCGGTCACCAACCCGCACAACACCATCTTCGCGGTGAAGCGCCTGATCGGCCGCCGCTTCGATGACGCCGTGGTCCAGAAGGACATCGGCATGGTGCCGTACAAGATCGTCAAGCACAGCAACGGCGACGCCTGGGTCGAGGCCCGGGGCAAGAGCCTGGCGCCCTCGCAGGTGTCGGCCGAGACCCTGCTCAAGATGAAGAAGACCGCCGAGGACTATCTCGGCGAGAAGGTGACCGAGGCGGTCATCACGGTGCCGGCCTACTTCAACGACAGCCAGCGCCAGGCGACCAAGGACGCCGGCAAGATCGCCGGTCTCGACGTCAAGCGCATCATCAACGAGCCGACCGCGGCGGCGCTGGCGTTCGGCCTGGACAAGGTTAAGGGCGACCGCAAGATCGCCGTCTATGACCTCGGCGGCGGCACCTTCGACATCTCGATCATCGAGATCGCGGAGGTCGACGGCGAGCACCAGTTCGAAGTGCTGTCCACCAACGGCGACACCTTCCTGGGCGGCGAAGACTTCGACATGCGCGTGATCGACTACATCGCCACCGAGTTCAAGAAGGAATCCGGCATCGACCTGAAGAAGGATCCGCTCGCCCTGCAGCGCCTGAAGGAAGCGGCGGAGAAGGCCAAGATCGAGCTGTCGTCCACGACGCAGACCGACATCAACCTGCCGTACGTGACGGCGGACGCCAGCGGTCCCAAGCATCTCAACATGAAGCTGACGCGCTCCAAGCTGGAGTCGCTGGTCGAGGACCTGATCGAGAAGACCGCCGGCCCCTGCAAGACCGCGCTCAAGGACGCCGGCCTCAACGCCTCCGAAATCCAGGAAGTGATCCTGGTCGGTGGTCAGACGCGCATGCCCAAGGTGCAGGAAGTGGTCAAGAACCTGTTCGGCCGCGAGCCGCGCAAGGACGTCAACCCGGATGAAGCCGTCGCCGTGGGCGCCGCGATCCAGGGCGCCGTGCTGACCGGCGAGGTCAAGGACGTGCTGCTGCTCGACGTCACGCCGCTGTCGCTGGGCATCGAGACGCTGGGCGGCAAGATGACCAAGCTGATCGAGAAGAACACCACGATCCCGACCCGCAAGAGCGAGACCTTCACCACCGCCGACGACAACCAGGGCGCGGTGACGGTGCACGTGCTGCAGGGCGAGCGCGAAATTGCCTCGGCCAACAAGTCGCTGGGCAAGTTCGACCTGGCGGACATCCCGCCGGCGCCGCGCGGCGTGCCGCAGATCGAGGTCACTTTCGACATCGACGCCAACGGCATCCTCAACGTCAGCGCCAAGGACAAGGCCACCGGCAAGCAGCAGTCCATCGTCATCAAGGCGAACTCGGGCCTGTCCGAGGACGAGATCAAGAAGATGATCAAGGACGCCGAGGCCCACGCCGAGGAAGACAAGAAGTTCAACGAGCTGATCGCCGCCCGCAACCAGGCCGACCAGCTGATCCACGGCACCGAGAAGGCGCTGAAGGATCTCGGCGCGGAAGTGCAGGACGACGAGAAGAAAGCCATCGAGGCCGCGATCGGCGAACTGCGCGACGCCAACAAGGGCGACGACAAGGACGCCATCAACGCCAAGAGCGAGGCGCTGGCCAAGGCTTCCGCTTCGCTGATGGAGCGCGTCTACGCCAAGAAGGGCGCAGCCGAGGGTGGCGAGGCGCCGCAGGGCGGTGGCCAGCCCTCGGGCGGCAAGGACGGCGATGTCGTCGATGCCGAGTTCACCGAGGTTAAGGACAAGAAGTAAGCCCGGCAATGAAGGGATGAGGTCGGACGCAGGCGCCCATGCGGCGCCTGCGTCTTTCTGCGTATAGCGACCGGGGTGCGTATGGGCAAGGGCAGGCTGGAAGCGTTCAGCGACGGGGTCATCGCCATCATCATCACCATCATGGTGCTGGAGATGAAAGTGCCGCATGGTGCCGACCTGGGCGCGCTGCGTGAGCTGCTGCCGGTGTTCCTGAGCTACGTGCTCAGCTTCATCTACGTCGGCATCTACTGGAACAATCATCATCACCTGTTGCACACGGTGCGGCACGTCACCGGCGGCGTGCTCTGGGCCAACCTGCACCTGCTGTTCTGGCTGTCGCTGATGCCGTTCGCCACCGGCTGGGTCGGCGAGAACCGCGGTGAGCCGATTCCGACTGCGATGTACGGCGGCGTGTTGCTCATGTGCGGTGTCGCCTACAGTATTCTGGTGCAGGTTTTGCTACGTCATCACGACGCAGAGTCGACGCTGGCGCGCGCCATCGGCGCCGATACCAAGGGGAAAATCTCGGTGGTGCTGTACGCGGTGGCGATCGTGCTCGCCTGCCGCTACCCGGTGGCCGCCGATACGTTGTACGTGGCGGTGGCGATGATGTGGCTGATCCCGGACCGCCGGATCGAATCGAGAATCAGGGACCATGAGCAAGCGTGACTATTACGAGGTTCTCGGCGTCGCCAAGGATGCCGGCGATGACGAGCTGAAGAAGGCGTATCGCAAGCTGGCGATGAAGTATCACCCGGACCGCAATCCGGGCGATCACACGGCCGAAGAGAAATTCAAGGAAGCCAACGAGGCCTACGAGGTGCTGACCGACCCGCAGAAGCGCGCGGTCTACGACAAGTACGGGCACGAAGGCCTGCAGCGCGGTGGTGGAGGTGGCGGCTTCGGCGATTTCGGCGGCGCCGGCGGCTTTGCCGACATCTTCGGCGACGTGTTCTCCGACATCTTCGGCGGTGGGCGTGGCGGTCCGCGGCGCGGCGCCGACCTGCGCTACGTCATCGAGCTGTCGCTGGAGCAGGCGGTGTTTGGCTCCACCGAAAGCATCCGCATCCCGACCATGGACGAGTGCGGCGATTGCCACGGTCACGGCACCGCCAGCGGCAAGAAGCCCTCCGAGTGCCCGACCTGCCGCGGCGCCGGCCAGGTGCGTGTGCAGCAGGGCTTTTTCGTGCTGCAGCAGACCTGTCCGCACTGCCGCGGGCGCGGCGTCACCGTCACCGATCCCTGCAAGACCTGTCGCGGCGCCGGCAAGGTGCGGCGCGAGAAGACGCTGGAGGTCAAGATTCCGCCGGGCGTGGATACCGGCGACCGCATCCGCCTGAGCGGCGAGGGCGAGCCTGGCGGTCCGGGCGCGCCGGCCGGCGATCTCTACGTGCAGATCAACGTCAAGCCGCATGAGTTCTTCGAGCGCGACGGCAGCGATCTGCACTGTAGCGTGCCGGTGTCGCTGGTGACGGCAGCCCTGGGCGGCGACGTCGAGATTCCGACGCTGGCGGGCAAGGAGACGCTGCACGTCGGCGAGGGCACGCAGAACGGCAAGCAGTTCCGCCTGCGCGGCAAGGGCGTGAAATCGGTGCGCGGCGGCCCCACCGGCGACCTGATCTGCACGGTGCTGGTGGAAACGCCGGTCAAGCTCAGCAAGCAGCAGAAGGAATTGCTGCGCCAGTTCGGCGAGTCGCTGGCCGGCGAAGGCGGTCGCAACACGCCGGAGACCTCGTCCTGGCTGGGCAAGGCCCGCAAGTTCTTCGAACGTGCCTGACACCGCCTCACTGCTCTGGGGCGTGCTGTTCGGCTCGATCGGGCTGGGCTATTTCATCTACGGCCGCAAGCAGCAGAAGCCGGTGCCCCTCGTCTGCGGCCTGCTGCTGATGGGCTACACCTTCTTCGTGTCCGATCCCTGGCTGACGGTGGCCATCGGCGGCGCGCTCAGCGCGCTGCCGGTTTTCATCCGCCTCTAGCGGGCGCGCGCCCTTCACGACGCCAGGGCGCTCCGTCGGTCGGGTTTTCCCCGACAGCGCATGGCAACGGCCCGGCCGCCGGCCTATGCTTGCCGCAATGCCGCCCAGGAGCCCCCGGATGTTTTTCAAGGACAGCAAGAAAGCCACGGACGAGCCGCGTCTCCAGGACGTGTCGCCCGCCCCCTACCTGCGGGTTTTCGGCGACCGCGTGTCGATCGCCGAGAGCGACGCCGCCAGCGCCATCCGTCAGGCTTTGCCGGACAGCCGGCGTGCGGAATTCCAGCAGTTGCCCGAGCGCGCCGATTCGATCCGCATCGACAGCGAGTTTCTGATGACCCTGTTCGTCGAGCCCGCGCAGCTCGATGGTATCGCCGACAAGGCGCTGGCCGCGCGCCAGGGCGGGCGCAATGTGACCCTGATCGTGGCGATCAACGGCGTGCAACTGGTCAGCCTCGGCAAATGGCTGGACCGCCGTGCCGCCGAGGGCAAGCTCGCGGGCGGCCTGCGCCTGATGCTGGCGCAGGACGGCGCCGACATCGCGCAGCAGCTGCCGCAGCGGCTGCAGCACACGCGCGAGGCCAACGTCATCCGCATGCCGGTCAGCACGGAGATCGAGAACAGCGCCTATCGCAGCGCCTTCGTGTTCAGCCCGGAACTGCATGCGCTGATCGCGCGCATCCGCGGCTTTGCGCAGAACGGCGTGTCCCGCGCCTGCCTGCTCGGCGGCCCGGGCAGCGGCAAGACCACACTGGCGTATTACTACTATCTGGTGCGCGACAAGGGACGCTTCGTGTCCATCAACCTCGCGGCCGAGAACACTGGCGACAAGGCGGCGGTGAAGTCGCTGCTCTGCGGCCATGTGTCCGGCGCCTTTCCCGGCGCCGGTGCCCGCACCGGCGCCTTCACGCATGCGCGCGATGGTGTCTGTTTCCTGGATGAGAGCCACGGCGTCACCGGCGCGGTGATGGAGGTGCTGATGGAGGCGCTGGACAATGGCCAGTATCTGCCGTTCGGCGCTTCCGCCAAGCAACAGCTCGAATGCGCGCTGCTGTTTGCCACCAACCGCAGCTGGGAACACCTGCAGAACGCGGTGAATCTCGACGAGTTCACCCGCATGGGTGCCGCCGTGCTGCAGGTGCCGGAGCTGACCAAGCGCGAGGAGGACATGATCGCCGTGGTTGCCACCACGCTGGCGCGCCTCGGCGGCAAGTGCACCACCTGGACGGCCCCGACCGGCCTGACCCGCGAGGCCTGGCAACGCATCCGCGACTGCCGCTGGCATGGCAACATCCGCGGCCTGATCCGTGTCCTGGAGTCGGCCTTCGTCGACACCACCACCGGCAGCGGCTCCAGCCTGATCCAGGCCCACGAAGTGGAGCAGGGCATCCAGCGCTGGGAGCCCAAGACCCACCACAGCCACCAGATCTACTCGACCAACTGACGCCCAAAGTGGCGTGAATGGCCTCAGACGGGGTCACCCGCTATGTCGCTCAGGGTTCGATGATTTGTTATTTATTATTTATCAATTTTAAATTTATAAAATAATTTATCACAATTTTGAGCGGTATCGGTGCCCGAGCGGGTGACGGTCTGCGGCAGGTTTTGATGGCTTCTTACCACTGACGCCCCGGTCGGGCGGTGCTAGATTTCAAGGAGAAGGCCATCCGGCCGCCATGATGTCAGTTGCGCCAGTGGGAGGAGCGATGCGCCATCTTGTGTATCTGGCGATGGGGGTGTTGGCCGTCCTGCCATCGGCGTGGGGCGCGCCCAGCGGTCATGCCGGCGCCGTGGCGAGGAACGATGCCGGGTCGAACGCGGCGCTGCGGGCGATGCTGGATGCCGCTGCGGCGCGCAAGCGCGCCGGCACCGACGTGATTCTGCGCAAGGACATCAGCCTGCATGGGCGGCCGACGGCCGATGCGCTCAACGTCGAGCATCTGCGCGCGGGCACGGTGGTGCGCCGCAGTGACGAGAAGGTGACCAACGCCGCCGGCATCTGGCGGCACGTCAACCTGGCCGACCGAGACGGCGGCTGGGTGCTGGATTCGGAACTGGCGGAATAAATCTTCCGCAACGGAAGGTGGAAACGAAAAAGCCCTGAACATCGTTCAGGGCTTTTCGTTTGTTGGCGTCCCCACGGGGATTCGAACCCCGGTACTTACCGTGAAAGGGTAATGTCCTAGGCCTCTAGACGATGGGGACGAAACCGTAAATTTGGTGGAGCCAGACGGGATCGAACCGTCGACCTCTTGCATGCCATGCAAGCGCTCTCCCAGCTGAGCTATGGCCCCATACGAGCGGGACGCGAATTATATAGAAGCGCTTCGATATTGCAAACAGATTCGCGCACCCGGGTTTTATCGCGACGGTCGCAGCACGATCTGGTCGCGGCAGCGATCCTCCAAGTCCTCGCCGCAGGCGCGGAAACGGAAGTCGCGGTCGAAGCAGAGACGCACTTCCTTGAGGTAGCGGCCGGCGCACTGCAACGAGATGTCCTCCGCCCGCAGCCCCCGATTGGCCTCCATGAAGCGACGCCGGATGTCCTGCGCGCTCGTGCTGAGGTAGCGCGTGGGATCGCGGTAGGTTTCGGGAATGCCGATGTTGCGATAGGCGCGCTCGATGGTCAGGAAATAGTCGTTCTGACTCATGCCGCTGCAGATGCCGTGCGTACGCCATTCGTGCTGGATCAGCTTGGCGCTGGGCATCAGCGGCAGCATCCGTTCGACCAGCTCGTCGCCGACCGCATCGCCACGGCCACAATCCTCGGGATAGCCCTGCTCGTTCTGCGGCCACAGGCCATGCACCACGAAACCGTACTGCCGCTCGCACTGCGGGTCGCGCGTGCGATCGGCGCAATACTGCGGCGACCATGACAGCGACAACAGCCAGTAATCGAAGCGGCCGGGGACGTCGGCACGGGCCGTGACGCAGCCGAGCAGGAGCAGCAGTGCGGCGACAGCGCGCAGGGCCATCATTGCGGGGCCTGTCCTGCGAGGAAGAGCCAAGTCTCGACCACGGTGTCCGGATTCAGCGACATCGACTCGATGCCCTGATCGAGCAGCCACTTGGCCAGTTCAGGGTGATCCGACGGCCCTTGCCCGCAGATGCCGATGTATTTGCCCTTCTTGCGGCAGGCGGCGATGGCCATACCCAGCATGATCTTCACGGCTTCGTTGCGCTCATCGAACAGGTGCGCGATCAGGCCGGAGTCGCGGTCGAGGCCGAGCGTGAGCTGCGTCATGTCGTTGGAGCCGATCGAGAAGCCGTCGAAGTATTCGAGGAACTGTTCGGCCAGCACGGCGTTGCTCGGCAGCTCGCACATCATGATCAGCTGCAGGCCGTTGACCCCGCGCTTGAGGCCGTTCTCGGCGAGGATCTCGTTGACGCGGCGCGCTTCGTCGAGCGTGCGCACGAACGGGATCATGATCTTGATGTTGGTCAGGCCCATCTCGTCGCGCACGTATTTGAGCGCCTTGCACTCGAGATCGAAGCAGGGACGAAAGCTCGGCGCGATGTAGCGCGACGCGCCACGGAAACCCAGCATCGGGTTCTCTTCATGTGGTTCGTAGCGCTTGCCGCCGATCAGATTGGCGTATTCGTTGGACTTGAAGTCGGACATGCGCACGATCACCGGTTCCGGCGCGAACGCGGCGGCGATGGTGGCGACGCCCTCGGCAAGACGCTTGACGAAGTAATCCACCGGATTGCCATAGGCAGCGATCATCGGGTCGATCATGCGACGCACGTCAGGGCTTTGCTGGTCGAGTTCCAACAGCGCTTGCGGATGAATGCCGATCTGACGGTTGATGATGAATTCGAGACGGGCGAGGCCGACGCCCTTGTGCGGCAGCGCGGCGAAGTCGAAGGCCTGTTCCGGCGTGCCGACGTTCATCATGATCTTGACCGGGATGTTGGGCATCTTGTCGAGCTGCACCTCATCCACGGCGAAGTCGATGTTGCCTTCGTAGACGCGGCCGGTATCGCCTTCGGCGCACGACACCGTCACCGGCGCGCCGTCCTTCAGCACGCGGGTGGCATCGCCGCAGCCGACGACGGCGGGAATGCCGAGTTCGCGCGCGATGATCGCGGCGTGGCAGGTGCGGCCGCCGCGATTGGTGACGATGGCGCTGGCGCGCTTCATGATCGGCTCCCAGTCCGGGTCGGTCATGTCGGTGACCAGCACGTCGCCGGCTTGCACGCGGTTCATTTCCTCGATGGACTTCAGCAGGCGCACCGGACCGGCGCCGATTTTCTGGCCGATGGCGCGGCCTTCGCTGAGCACGGTGCCTTTGCCCTTGAGCTTGTAGCGGCGCAGCGTGTTGGCGGCGGCGCGCGACTGCACGGTTTCCGGACGCGCCTGCAGGATGTACAACTGGCCATCGAGGCCATCCTTGCCCCACTCGATGTCCATCGGACGGCCGTAGTGCTGCTCGATGATCAGCGCCTGTTTGCCGAGCGCCTCGACCTCGGCGTCGCTGAGACAGAAGCGGGCGCGTTCCTCCGCCGGTACCGGCACGAACTCGACGGTTTTGCCGAGCGAGCGATCCGCCGTGTAGACCATCTTCTTAGCCTTTTCGCCCAGGCCACGCTTGAGCACGGCGGGCTTACCGGCGCGCAGGTTCGGCTTGTAGGCATAGAACTCGTCGGGGTTCACCGCGCCTTGGACCACGGCTTCGCCGAGGCCATAGCTGGCGGTGATGAACACCGCTTCGCGGAAGCCGGATTCGGTGTCCATCGTGAACATCACGCCGCTGGCGCCCTTGTCGGAGCGCACCATGCGCTGCACACCGGCGGAGAGCGCGACGGCGGCATGCTCGAACTTGTGGTGCACGCGGTAGGCGATGGCGCGGTCGTTGTAGAGGGAGGCGAAGACTTCCTTGATCGCCTTCAGCACGTTCTCGATGCCGTTGACGTTGAGGAAGGTCTCCTGCTGGCCGGCGAACGAGGCATCGGGCAGGTCCTCGGCGGTGGCGGACGAACGCACGGCGACGGAGATCTCGGCGCCCTTGGCTTCGGCCAGCAGCACGTCGTAGGCGTCGCGAATTTCCTGCTCTAGCGCAGCGGGGAAGGGCGCCTTGATCACGGCCTCGCGGATCGCCTTGCCGGTCTTGGCCAGTGCCTGCACGTCGTCCACGTTGAGCGCATTCAGCTGGGCGTTGATGCGATCGGCCAGACCCTCGTGCGCGAGGAACTCGCGGTAGGCGGCGGCGGTGGTAGCGTAACCGTTGGGGACCTTGACGCCCGAGGCCGCCAGATTGCGGATCATTTCGCCCAGCGAGGCGTTCTTGCCGCCGACGATCTCGACGTCGTGCATGCCGAGTTCCGAGTACCACAGCACGTTCTTGCTCACGTTGTTCCCTTGCTCTCTCGTTCTCATGCCGGCTGTGCCGGGAGTGACGCGATGTTGGCGCATGCGCATGGCGTCTGCCTCCCTAGAACGGAGCATGGCCGTGCGTTTCGGTAAGATTCCGCACCTGTCCGTCAAATTGTAAGGGATTCCCCGTGGGGCAACCGAGAACCGTGTTCTTTCTGTCCGACGGCACCGGCATCACCGCCGAGACCCTGGGCAATACGCTGCTGACGCAGTTCGATGGCGTGGAGTTCAAGAAGACCACGCTGCCCTTCATCAACACGCCGGAAAAGGCGCGGGCGACGGTCGATCTCATTAATCAACTGGCGTCGCGCCAGGAGACACGGCCGCTGGTGTTCAGCACCACGGTGAGCGACGAGATTCGTGGCATCCTGCGCGGCTGCAAGGTCCTGTTCATGGACCTGTTCGACGGCTACATCCACACGATTGAGGACGAGTTGCAGCAGAAGTCCACGCACGCCGCCGGCCGAGCCCACGGTGTGGCCGACGCCAGTCGC
This sequence comes from Nevskiaceae bacterium, assembly GCA_008012115.1. Taxonomy (GTDB): domain Bacteria; phylum Pseudomonadota; class Gammaproteobacteria; order Nevskiales; family Nevskiaceae; genus Stenotrophobium. The sequence goes on along the minus strand of SSEB01000010.1, from coordinate 34,686 downwards.
TACAACGCGCGCATCGCGGCGATGAATTACGCGATGGAGCATGACGACGGCCAGTCGACGCGCGACCTCAGCAAGGCGGACCTGATCCTGATCGCGCCCTCGCGCTGCGGCAAGACGCCGACCAGCCTCTACCTCGCGCTGCAGCACGGTTTGTTCGCAACCAACTTCCCGCTGACCGAGGACGACCTGGAGCAGTTGCGCTTGCCGAAGTCGCTGGAGGGACTGGCGGGCAAGTGCTTTGGCATGACCTCCGACCCGGAGCGTCTCTCGCAGATTCGCACCGAACGCCGGCCGGGCTCCCGCTACGCCTCGCTGGCCCAGTGCGCCTATGAACTGCGCCAGGCCGAGCAGCTCTACCGCCGCTACAACATTCCCTTCATCAGCTCCGCCGCCATGTCGATCGAGGAGATGGCGACGATGGTGATGCAGGAGAAGAACCTGCGGCGGCAGACGTTCTAGCCGATCCGGCATCGTGGCGACGTCACCCGCTCCCGGCACTAACACCAGAACAAGTGTTATTAAATATTAAACAATTATTAAATCGATAAATATTTATTAACAAAATGTCTAGCGATGGAGACTATAGCGGGTGGCGCCGTAAGGGGGGGCTGGTGGCGCTTCATTCGCCGTCGCGAGCGGTCTGCAGCCGCACGCAGCGTCGGTGACGCGACTTGTGCTGGGTCATCGCGTTTGAATCCCCGGCGCCGCTGTGTCGCGGCGCGTTCCGCGCTTGATGCTCAGGTGACGACGCTGGGTGCCTTGCGGCCAGTGATCTCGCCGATACGGGTGAGCTTGTCGGCGATATTGCTTAAGGGGGCCAGAGCCTCGGCGGTTTTCCAGGCCAGGGACGACTCGTGCTGCTCGTAGCGTTCGAGGTACACGCGCAGTGTGGCGCCCTTGGTGCCGGTGCCCGAGAGTCGCACGATGATGCGGGCCGCGTCGCCGAAGATGATGCGCAGGCCCTGGTTGGCGGTGACACTGCCGTCCACCGGGTCCTGATAGCCGAATTCGTCGGCCAGCGTCACGGTGTAGTCGCCGAAGCGCTGCCCGGCGAGGCTGCTGCACAGGCCCGCGAGCTCCTGCATCACGCGCGTCGCCGCTGCGGCGGGCAACTCGTCGTAATCGTGGCGCGCATAGTAGTGGCGGCCGTGATGCCGCCAGTGCTGCTCGGCCAGTTCCTGGACGGACAGGCCGGTGGCGGCCAGCACGTTGAGCCAGGCCAGCACGGCCCACAGGCCGTCCTTTTCGCGCACGTGGCTGGAGCCGGTGCCGAAACTCTCCTCGCCGCAGAGAGTAATGCGGCCGGCGTCGAGCAGGTTGCAGAAGAATTTCCAGCCCGTGGGTGTTTCGTGCAGCGGCACGGCGAGGGCCTGCGCCACCTTGTCGGCGGCGCGGCAGGTCGGCATGGAGCGGGCGATGCCCTTCACGCCGTCGCGATAGCCGGGCAGGCGATGCAGGTGGGCGGCGAGCATTGCCAGCGAATCACCGGGCGAGATGAAGATGCCGCGCCCCAGGATCATGTTGCGGTCACCGTCACCGTCGGAAGCGGCGCCAAAGTCCGGCGCGCGCTCACCCATCATCAGGTCCACCAGCGGTTTGGCGTAGATCAGATTGGGGTCCGGGTGGCCGCCGCCAAAGTCTGGCAGGGGGCTGACGTTGAGCACGCTGTTGAGCGGCGCGCCCAGCAGTTCGACGAAGATGCGCTGGGCGTAGGGGCCGGTGACGGCGTGCATGGCGTCGAAGCGCAGGCTGTGGCCTTTGCGGAGCCAGTCGCGGATGCGGTCGAAATCGAACAGGCTCTGCATCAGCGCCGCATAGTCGTCGACGCAGTCCACCACCTCGATCTCGGTATCGCCCAGCGTCTGCAGGCCGCGGCGGTCGATGTCGGCATAGCCGCCTTCATACAGACGGTAGCGGGTCAGGGTCTTGCTGTGTTCGAAGATGCGATCGGTCAGGCTCTCGCTGGCCTGCCCGCCGTTGGCGATGTTGAACTTGATGCCGAAGTCGCCATCTGGCCCGGCCGGATTGTGGCTGGCCGTCAGGATGAAGCCGCCGGCCGCCTTGCGCAGGCGGATGAGGTGCGAGGCGGCCGGCGTGGACAGCAGGCCGCCCTGACCGACAATGACGCGCTGCACGCCGTTGCCGGCGGCAATGGCGATGGCGGTCTGGATGGCGGCGCGGTTGTGGTAGCGGCCGTCGCCGCCGAGGATGAGCGTCCGCCCCTTGAGATCCGGCACGCAATCGAACACGGACTGCAGGTAGTTTTCCAGGTAGTGCGGCTGCTGGAAGACCGCCACTTTCTTGCGCAGGCCGGCGGTGCCGGACTTCTGGTCGAGATAGGGTTTTGTGACGATTTCGCGGACGGCCATGATCGTTCTTCGTTGTGAGTGGCGGTCTCGTATCTTATAGTCGCCCCATGCAAATCACGAGTTCCGAATACGTCTGCCCCTGCTGCGGCAAGCCGCGGCGGCTGGCCCACCTGATGGAAATCTACGAGCGCAATTTCCGCATGTTGCAGCGCCTGCTGCCGGAGCTCGACGCGCCGTTTGACCGTGCCGTTTCCCCCAGCGAAACCGATCCGCCGCTGCACCTCAGTGTGCTGGCGCGTGATCGATATACCCTGACGCTGAAGCTGACCTACGAATTCACCGACGCCGGTGGCGTCCGCCACCATCCCGATCTCTGGATTCGCGTTTATCGGGATGCTGCTGTGGCCGAGGCGCTGGATTGCAGCCATCGTCCACCTTGGCTGGCCGAGGAGGGCGGCGACCCCGAGGTGGGGCGTTTTCTCAACAACCAGTGGGGACGCAACCTGATGCTCGGCAAGTGGCTGGAGTACCTGCTGGAGCGCGGTCACGGCTTTGGTCTGGCACAGCGGCCGCGGATGCCGGTCGCGGCCTGATTCGACGGTCGCTCGAGATGCTGCGCGTTCTCCCACTGCTTTGGGCGTTGCTCTTTCCCGCCTGGGCGGGCGCCATCGAGCCCGGTGCCTTGGCGCCCGAGGCTGCCGGTGTCGTGCTGCAGGGGCCGCCAGGGCTCAAGCTCAGTCAGCTTCGGACACCGGGACGCGTCGTGGTGGTCGATTTCTGGGCCTCGTGGTGCGGCCCGTGCCTGCAGGCGATTCCTGAACTTAACGCCATGCGGGAGGGGCTCGTCCACGAAGGCTATGGCGACCGCTTCGAGGTGCTGGGTGTGAGTATCGACAGCGACGTCAAACTCGCCAAACGCTTCCTGGAGCGCGTACCGGTGAGCTATCCGGTGGTAGACGACGTGCTGGGAGTGTCCACACAGGCTTACGGGCTATGGCGGTTGCCGGCGACGTTCTTGATTGCGCCGGATGGGCACGTCCAGTTCATTTATCATGGGTATGGACAGGGTTTTACGGCGGATTTGCGTCAACGCATCCTGGGTGTGCTGAAGCCAGAGGAAAAAAACCGTAGCTTTTTCCGTGCTCATCTCGGCGCGCCCTCGGCGCCGTGATATTTTTCGTTTCGAAATCCCCATTAATCCTTGTGTGAGTCGTTCTCATGATTTTGGTAACGGGAGGCTGTGGCTTTATCGGGTCGAATTTCGTGCTGGAATGGTCAAGAAATTCCAGCGAGAGCATTGTCAATCTCGACGCCATGACCTATGCAGGCAATCTGCAGAATCTTGCTTCGCTGCGGGATGACGACCGCCATATCTTCATCAAGGGCGATATCGGCGACATGGAGCTTGTGCGCTCACTGCTGTCGCGCTACCAGCCAAGGGCCATCATACATTTTGCCGCCGAAAGCCATGTCGACCGCTCGATCCACGGTCCCGAGGTTTTCGTCAGGACAAATATCCAGGGAACGTTCACCCTGCTCGAGTCGGCGAGGATCTTCTACAGCCAGCTCGACCCTTCGCAAAAAGCTGTATTCCGCTTCATCCACGTTTCCACCGATGAGGTCTACGGCTCCCTGGAGCCAGAAGCTGCTCCTTTCACGGAGTCCACGCCTTTCGCCCCCAATAGCCCATACGCAGCGAGCAAGGCGGCCAGCGATCACTTGGCCCGGGCCTGGTATCACACTTACGGCTTGCCGGTCATCATCACCAATTGCTCGAACAACTACGGCCCCTATCAGTTTCCGGAGAAGCTCATCCCGCTGATGATATCCAATGCATTAAGGGGGTTGCCGCTGCCTGTATACGGAGACGGTTTGAATGTCCGCGATTGGTTGTATGTGGTGGATCACTGTAAGGCGATTTCGCGAGTGATTGAGGCTGGCGCCCCTGGGCGTACCTACAACATTGGCGGTTGGAACGAAAAAAAGAACATCGAGATCGTGGAGATCATCTGTTCTGTGCTGGATGAGATGCACCCTGATCCTGCCGGCAGCTACAGGCGTTTGATCTCTTTTGTCAGGGACCGTCCAGGGCATGACCGACGTTATGCGATAGATGCAACGCGGATTGCCGAGGAACTGCATTGGCGCCCGCAGGAAACATTCGAGACCGGCATCAGAAAAACCATTGCTTGGTACCTGGCGAATGAATCCTGGGTCAGCGCGGTGCAGACGGGCGAGTATCAGAGCTGGATCGAAAAGAATTACTGCTGACCCGTGCAGCACTTATTTGGAATCAGAGTGATTCGAGCGTGAAGATTCTCCTCACTGGGAAAAACGGCCAGGTCGGGTTTGAGCTGCGGCGATCGCTCTCGTTGCTGGGCGAAGTTGTTGCTGTTGGCGTTGAAGATTGCAACCTGAGCAATGGTGAAGATGTTCAACGACTGGTGCGGCGCCATAAGCCTGACGTTATCGTCAATCCGGCCGCCTATACCGCTGTAGACAAGGCCGAAAGTGAAGCTTCACTTGCTCAGGCCGTCAACGCCAGGGCGCCAGAAATCTTCGCGCAAGAAGCGGAGAAGCTCGGCGCGATGCTGCTGCATTTTTCCACGGACTATGTTTTCGACGGAAACAAGGCTGGAGCATATGTCGAGAGCGACGTGCCCAATCCGCAGAGTGTCTATGGTGCGACCAAGCTCCTTGGAGAGAAGGCAGTATCAAGGCTTTGTGCTCGGCACCTGGTCTTGCGAACCAGCTGGGTTGTTGGTGCGCACGGTAGGAATTTTGCCAAAACCATATTGCGACTTGCCGCAGAACGCGACTCGCTGAGCGTCGTTGCCGATCAATTCGGAGTGCCCACTTCCGCTGCAATGCTGGCCGATTTGACCGCGCAGTTGGTAAGGCAAGCGACGCAAAATCGGTCTGCCGATCGTTTCCCTTATGGCCTCTATCACGTGACGGCCTCGGGCGTTACGAATTGGCATGAATATGCCTGCTACGTCATCGAATATGCGCGTAGGGCTGGAACGCCAATTCGCGTCTCTCCGGGAGCAGTGCGGGCCATTACTGCCGCTGATTATCCCGCTGCCGCAAAACGACCGCTCAACTCCAGGCTGGATACAAGCAAGTTTGTCGAAAGCTTTGGACTGCGCTTGCCTAGCTGGCAAGAGAGCCTGGACCATATTCTTGATCAAATATTGTGAACATCGCCATGGCCGACAATCGTAAGGGAATTATTTTGGCTGGAGGGGCGGGGACGAGGCTCTATCCCGTGACTCAAGCAGTCAGTAAACAGTTGATGCCGGTTTACGATAAGCCGATGGTCTATTACCCGTTGAGCACGTTGATGCTCAGCGGCATTCGCGATGTGTTGCTGATCAGTACACCCAAAGATACCCCACGCTTTTCAGAGTTACTTGAAGATGGCTCTCGCTGGGGCATCAACATTCAATACGCAGTGCAACCCAGGCCCGATGGTCTTGCTCAGGCCTTTCTCATTGGAAAGAATTTTATCGGTTCCAATCCGAGTGCCTTGGTTCTGGGAGATAACATCTTCTACGGACATGACTTGGTCAAGCAGTTGAGAGATGCCAATGCTCGTACTGCTGGCGCCAGCGTTTTTGCGTATCACGTGCACGATCCAGAGCGATACGGCGTCGTTGAGTTCGATGGTCAGCAGCGCGCCGTGAGCATCGAAGAGAAGCCGCTGCGCCCTAGAAGCAATTATGCGGTTACGGGCCTGTACTTCTACGATCAGCAGGTCTGCGACATTGCGTCAAATGTAATGCCCTCAGATAGGGGCGAGCTTGAAATTACCGATGTCAACAAATGGTACCTGGAGAAGAAGCAGCTCACTGTGGAAGTCATGGGGAGAGGGTATGCTTGGTTGGATACCGGCACACACGATAGTCTCTTGGAAGCGTCCAGCTTCATCGCCACACTGCAGAAGCGCCAAGGTTTGCAAGTGGCATGTCCCGAAGAGATCGCTTTCCGTCAAGGCTGGATTACCGCAGAGCATTTGCAGGCTTTGGCCGAGCCTTTGAAAAAGAATGGCTACGGACGGTATTTGCTTGGCTTACTGAGGTGACGCGCGATGCCTTACACCGTCACTCCTACGAGTATTCCCGATGTGCTGATTCTGGAGCCAAAGGTTTTTGGCGATGATCGTGGCTACTTTTATGAAAGTTTCAATCAAAGAGATTTCAGGTCAGCTACCGGGCTCGATGTTACTTTTGTTCAAGACAACCATAGCTTATCGAACAGAGGCGTTTTAAGGGGGCTGCACTATCAAATTTGCAATCCTCAAGGTAAGCTCGTAAGGGTAGTTAGTGGTGAAGTTTTTGATGTCGCTGTTGACATTAGGCGATCCTCAAAGAGTTTCGGTTCATGGGTGGGAGTTTGTTTGAGCGCCGAGAATCGGCGCCAACTTTGGATCCCCCCGGGGTTCGCACACGGTTTCCTCGCCATCAGTGAAGCCGTCCAATTTCTATATAAAACTACGGATTACTGGACGTCGCATTGCGAGCGTACTTTGGTATGGAGCGACCCGTCGATCGCGATCAATTGGCCACTGGCAGAAAAACCGAAATTGGCCATCAAGGATGCCAATGGCTGCCTTTTATCTGACGCTGAGCTATTTGATTGAAAAATATTATTTTTCTTCCCATGCCAAAGCGAAAGCTAGCTGGCATCTGGGCCTGCCCATGGATCGATAAGAAATTATTCTTTTGATGTGTACTATTTTGTCTGTGCTTGTATTATTGCGCTGCCAAACAAGAGCGGTGCGAATTATCTATTGATGAGTGCAGAAAGGCCAATTGATTCGTTGCGGAGATTTTCAGGTGCTTGGCAACTGCTTGCACCTGCGTTTTCGCACCCCCACTATTGACAAGCAATCCATGTGACTCCGGAAAATGTTCGACAACAAAACAATCTTGATAACGGGCGGCACTGGTTCTTTTGGCCACAAGTATGTAGATATACTTCTCAAAAGATATAAACCTAGCCGTCTTGTCATCTATTCGCGTGATGAACTCAAGCAATACGAGATGGCGCAGCGGTTCAGCCATCCGTGCATGCGCTATTTCATAGGCGATGTCAGGGACCGCGATCGCCTCAGGCAGGCGATGACGGGGGTCGATATCGTCATTCATGCCGCCGCCCTTAAGCAGGTCCCCGCGGCAGAGTACAACCCTATGGAATGCATCAAGACCAATGTCCACGGGGCGGAAAACGTCATTGATGCGGCGCTCTACAACAACGTAGAGAAGGTGATTGCCCTCTCCACCGACAAGGCGGCGAATCCGATCAATCTTTATGGCGCGACCAAGTTGGCCTCTGACAAGTTGTTCGTGGCCGCGAACAATATGGCCGGCAAGCAGCGGACTCGTTTTGCGGTCGTGCGTTATGGCAATGTGGTCGGCAGCCGCGGGTCCGTTGTCCCGTTTTTTGAGAAACTGATTTCGCAGGGTGCTACCTACCTGCCCATCACCCACTCCGACATGACCAGGTTCTGGATCAGCCTGGAACAGGGCGTCGATTTCGTGCTCAAGAATTTCTCCCGTATGCAGGGCGGCGAGATTTTCGTGCCCAAGATTCCCTCCATACGGGTTTGCGACCTTGCCCGCGCCATGGCGCCCAGGCTCGATCAGCGGGTGATCGGAATCAGGCCGGGAGAAAAATTGCATGAGGTGATGTGCCCGGGGGACGACTCGCACCTCACGCTCGAATTCGATAGTCACTACGTGATATGTCCCACGATCAAGTTCTACTCGCTTGATCACGAGTACAACATTGATGCCCTTGGCGAGAAGGGGCGGCCTGTCCCGCTGGGCTTCGAGTATCAATCCGGGACGAACCCGGTCTTCCTCTCGGTCGAAGAGATTTCCGCGTTCAACGCCAAGGCGGTGAAATGATTCCCTATGGCCGACAATGCATCGACGATTCGGATGTGGCGGCCGTGGAGGCGGTGCTGCGTTCGGACTTTCTGACGCAGGGGCCTGCCGTGGGCCGCTTTGAAGAAGAGGTGTCCACGTACTGTGGTGGTGCCCATGCGGTCGCCATGAACAGCGCAACATCGGCTTTACATGTTGCCTGTCTCGCGCTCGGCCTGGGACCGGGTGATCTGCTGTGGACGGTTCCCAACACGTTCGTTGCGTCTGCGAACTGTGCCCGCTATTGCGGTGCCGATGTTGACTTTGTCGATATTGATCCTGCAACCCATAATATGAACATGGAGGCGCTTGCGGCCAAGCTCGATCAGGCGCGGCGCAGCGGCAGGTTGCCCAAGGTTGTCGTGCCAGTACATTTTGCGGGGCAGCCTTGCGATTTGGGGGCGATCGAAGAGCTTTCGAAGCAATATGGGTTCCGTGTCATCGAGGATGCGTCGCACGCCATCGGTGCCGAGTACCGGGGCGAGAAAGTCGGATCGGGCCGTTACTCGGACGTCACCATCTTCAGCTTTCACCCGGTCAAGATCATTACCACCGGGGAAGGCGGTATGGCCTTGACCAACGATGCAAAGTTAGCGGGGCGCATGCGTCTTCTGCGTACACACGGCATTACCCGCGCGGCAGACGAAATGGTGGGGACGTACCTGGGCGAGTGGTATTACGAGCAGATCGATCTCGGCTACAACTATAGAATGACCGATATCCAGGCGGCTCTGGGATGCAGCCAGTTGCGGCGTCTGGGTGGCTTTATCCAGCGGCGGCGCCAGATCGTTGAACGTTACGGCGCGCTACTGGCGGACTTGCCCATCCAATTGCCCATAGAGGCCAAAAACGGTAAGGGGGGCTGGCATCTTTACGTCATTTGCCTCGACCGAAAGGCGCCAGTTGGGCGCGAAACCCTTTATCGGGAAATGCGCGCTAACGGTATTGGCGTCAACGTGCACTACTTTCCGGTTCATCTTCAGCCGTATTACAGAAAGCTGGGCTTCTCGGAGGGCAATTTCCCGGTGGCGGAAAGTTATGGCCAGCGTTGCCTGAGTCTGCCGATTCATCCCGGCCTGACCGACGAGCAGCAAGACAAGATTATCGGCACGTTACGTCGGGTATTGAGCCAGAATGGCTGATGAGTTCACGAGGGCGGGGGAGGGGTGATGAAGGTATTGTGCATTTTGCAGGCGCGGACCAGTTCCACGCGCCTGCCGGGAAAGGTCCTCAAGCCGATACTGGGCCGTCCGATGCTGTTCCGTCAGATCGAACGAATCAAGCGCGCAAAGCGCGTTACCGGCTTGGTCGTCGCGACCAGTATCGAGCCGTCCGACGATGCGATTGCCGAGCTCTGCCGCGGAGAGGGCATCGACTGCTTCCGTGGAGATCTCAACGATGTGCTGGGCCGCTACTATCACGCGGCGGTCCAATACAAGCCCGAGCACATTTTGCGCCTGACCGGCGATTGCCCTCTCAGCGATCCGGAAATCATCGACCAACTGGTTGAGTTGCACCAAGCCCAGGCGAACGATTACACCTCCAATGTCATCGAGAGAACGTATCCCAACGGGCTCGATGCCGAGATCTTTACCTTCGAAGCTCTTGCGCGGGCTTTCCGTAGTGCGCAGAGCGATTACGAGCGTGAGCACGTTACTCCCTACCTGTACGCGGAGAAGTCCCCGTTTCGCAAGGGCGTTCTCAAAGGCAAGCTAGATTGGTCGAAGTTGCGCTGGACGGTCGATTACGCGGCGGATTTCGATTTTGTAACAAAGGTATACGAGACTCTATATCCGTCGAATCCGACATTTTCGACATCGGATGTACTGGCCCTCTTGCAGCGGCAGCCTGCAATCGGCGCGATCAATGAGGCCCATGCGGCCTCGTGAATGCAAAGCATGATCAATGAATGACTCATCAACAGCCCGTTATGAAAATTCGGTCAAATGGCTCGAGAGGGCCGAGAGGACCATCCCGCTTGGATCCCAGACTTTCAGCAAGAGCCGGACGTCCTTTCCGGTCGGCGTCTCGCCGCTGTTTTTAACGCGGGGCCAAGGCAGCAAAGTCTGGGATGTCGACGGCAACCGGTACATTGACTTCATTAACGGGCTGCTCGCGGTTTCCCTCGGCTACGGAGACCCAGATGTCGATGCTGCCGTAACCCGGCAGCTTGCCAGCGGCGTCAGTTTTTCACTGCCTCACACGCTGGAAGCCGAGGTGGCGGAAAGAATCGTCGACAGGGTGCCATGCGCGGAGCAGGTCCGTTTCGGCAAGAACGGCTCCGACGCGACGGCGGGAGCGGTACGCATCGCACGCGCATATACCGGGTGTGATCGCGTGGCGGTGTGCGGCTATCACGGCTGGCAGGACTGGTATATCGGCTCTACGACCCGGGATCTTGGCGTGCCGGCGGCGACCAAGGAGCTGACTCACAAGTTTGTCTATAACGACATCGATTCCCTGCAGCGGCTGTTCGACGAGCACCCTGGGCAGTTCGCCGCGGTGATCATGGAGCCGATGAATGTCGTGTGGCCCGCGCCCGGGTTCCTTGAGGCGGTGAGAGACCGCGCGCATGCGCACGGAGCCCTGCTGATTTTTGATGAGACGATTACCGGGTTCCGCTACGCGCGCGGCGGCGCGCAGGAATTGTTTGGCATCACGCCGGACCTTGCGACATTCGGAAAAGGCGTCGCAAACGGATTTCCTCTGTCAATCGTCGTCGGCCGCCGCGAGTACATGAAATTGATGGAGGAAATATTCTTCTCCTTCACTTTCGGCGGAGAGGCCTTGTCCCTGGCGGCGACCCGCGCCGTTCTCGACAAGATGGACAGCCATGGGGTTTTACAGTCGATTCACCGCCAAGGGCAGAAAGTGCTGGACGATGTCGCCGCAGTTGTCGCTCGGCACGGACTGGATCAAGTATTCCGCCTGAGCGGCCACCCGAGCTGGAGTTTTCTTAACGTCGCCGATACCGCCCGCTACAGCCAGTTCGAGATCAAGACCTTCCTGCTCCAGGAGATGTTTGCGCGCGGCATCCTGATGCTGGGAACGCACAACATCAGCTATGCGCATGACGACGAGGATATCCGCGCGTTGACCACGGCTTATGACGAGGTGCTGGCAAAGCTCTCTTTGGCGCTCGCCAAGGAAAACCTCACCGAGCAATTGCACTGCAAGGTGCTGACGCCCCTGTTCAAGGTGCGGTAGTCGCGGATGGCATGAACAGCAAGATCCGCGCCGTATTCCGCACGGACGCATCGAGCGCCATAGGGACGGGCCATGTGCGCCGCTGCCTGGCATTGGCGCAAGCTTTGGCCGAGCGCGGTGCACAGGTTGTTTTTGTAAGCCGCAGCCTGCACGGAGACCAAGCGGAGTTGATCCGTTCTGCGGGAATCACATTGCTGTCCCTGCCTCGGCCCCTGCGATCGGCTACAGCCGGAAATGACACGCCGCACGCCGACTGGCTGGGCGTGCACTGGGAAACCGACGCCGAACAGACTCTCGCTGCCCTGGATGGCCTGGGCGAGATCGATTGGCTGGTCGTGGATCACTACGCCTTGGAACGCGATTGGGAGCGGGCCTTGCGCGGTCGGGTCCGCAAGATCATGGTCATCGACGACCTCGCAGATCGTGTGCACGATTGCGACCTGCTTCTGGACCAGAATCTTTTTGAGCGCCCCGAAGGGCGTTACAAAGCGCTGGTGAGTCCGGACGCTCGCCTGTTGCTGGGGCCTGCCTACGCTTTGATGAGACCGGAGTTCCAGCAGGCCCGGCGTAACGTCCGTGTCCGCGATGGGCGGGTCGAGAAGATTCTGGTTTTCATGGGAGGCGTCGATGCGGCAGGCGTCACACTGCCAGCGGTTCGTGCGCTGATCCCATTGCTGCAACGGGATATGAGTGTGGATGTCGTGGTCAGCCCCGCCTGTCCGGATTTTGACCGGGTCAAGGATTTATGCGCGCTTCACCCCGCGCTCACCCTGCATCCCGGAACGGACAGGATGGCGCAGCTCATGGCCGCTTCCGATCTCGCCATCGGCGCCGGCGGCAGCGCCAGCTGGGAGCGCGCCTGCCTGGGGCTGCCGGCCGTGCTGGTGCCGGTGGCCGAAAATCAAATGGCGGTTTCCGCGGAACTGGCGGAGCATGGCGCCGTTCTCAGGGTGACTCCCTCCGCCTCGATCGAGGATGACCTGCGTCGTACTGTCGACGTACTGATTTCTCAGCCTGCGCTGATGCGCAGCATGTCCAGGTGCAACTCGGCGCTTGCGGATGGCCGGGGTTTGAGGCGTGTAACCGCGCTACTGCTGGAGCAGCGCGTCACCCTGCGGGCCGCTGCGGAGAAGGACCGCGATTCGGTTTTCGAGTGGCGCAATGCTCCCTTGGTGGTCGAGAATTCCCTCAACCCGAAGCCGATCCCGCGCGAAGCACACGACCGCTGGTATACCGACACCTTGCAGGCGCAGTCGCGGGCCTTGCTGCTTGCCGAATACGACGGCGAGACGGTGGGTGTGCTGCGGTTCGATTTCGAGCCGGCGCAAGCGACCGTGTCGATCTATCTGACACCACGATCCCAGGGGCAAGGGTGGGGCCGCGCCATACTCCGCGAAGGAGAGTGCTGGCTTAAGACGTACAAGCCCGAAACAATCAGAATATTGGCAACCGTTGTCAGCGGAAACGTTCCTTCCGAAAAGCTCTTTTTGGAGGCCGGGTTCTCGCTGAAGTCGAGCAATTACGAGAAGGTGCTTCACTAATGTCATCCATCAGAATCGGAAATCGCGCAATCGGCGCGGACCAGCCGCCTTTCATCATTGCCGAAATGTCCGGCAACCATAACCAGTCGCTCGAGCGGGCAATGGCTATCATCGACGCGGCGGCGGTGGCGGGTGCGCACGCGGTCAAGCTGCAGACCTATACCGCCGACGGCATGACCCTGGATATCTCCGAAGGCGAGTTTTTCATCTCAAACCCCGGCAGTCTCTGGAAAGGCAAATCACTCTACGAGCTCTACAAGGAAGCCTACACACCGTGGGAATGGCACCCGAAACTTTTTGAGCATGCGCGCAAGTTGGGGCTGATTGTCTTCAGTACACCATTTGACGAAACCGCGGTCGATTTTCTCGAGAAGCTCGACGTGCCTTGCTACAAGATCGCATCGTTCGAGAACAACGACCTGCCACTGATCAGAAAGGTGGCGGCCACCGGCAAGCCGCTGATCATCTCGACCGGCATGGCCAGCATTGCCGAGCTGCACGAAGCGGTCGAGACCGCGCGCGGAGCAGGGTGCCGCGACCTCATCCTGCTCAAGTGCACCAGTACCTATCCGGCCAGTCCGGAAAACAGCAACCTGCGCACGATTCCGCACCTCAGGGATCTTTTTGGATGCGAGGTCGGGCTGTCGGACCACACGATGGGGGTGGGAGGCGCCGTCGCTGCGGTGGCGTTGGGCGCCACCGTGGTCGAGAAGCATTTCACCCTCAGCCGTGCCGAAGGCGGTGTCGACTCCGCCTTCTCGCTGGAGCCGCAGGAGTTGAAGGCCCTCGTGGTTGAAACCGAGCGCGCCTGGCAGGCGCTGGGGCGGGTCAGGTACGGCGCCACCAAGGCTGAGGAAAACAGCAAGGTGTTTCGTCGCTCCATCTACGTGGCGAAAGACATCCGCGCTGGCGAGACCATCTCGCCCCAGAACGTGAAGATCATACGTCCTGGCCTGGGGCTGGCCCCGAAGCACTACGAGCGGGTGCTGGGGCGCAAGGTGGCCAGGGACCTCAAGCGCGGCACGCCGCTGACCTGGGACGCGTTCTTCTAACCTCGTGCAGAGTGCCGCCCATTGTTACTCACAGGACTTTTTTCGATCGGGCTGAGGGGCCTTACGCTGGCCCTGCGCTTTGTTTTTGTGGTCCTGCTGGTCAAGGTGGTGCCGCCTGAAGAATACGGGCTGTATACGCTGCTGGGCAGTATCGCCACCATCTTCGTTTTTGTAACCGGGCTCGAGTTCCACACCTATGCGACCCGGCGTTTCGCGGCATCGGAAGACATCGACACCCGGCGGCAGATCATCCAGCGGCATTTCAGGGTGGATTGCCTGCTGGTGCCCGTCGGCTTGCTTCTGGCAGTTGTGGGTATCTGGTCGATCGGCCGCTTGTCCAGCTACAACCTGGGCATCGTCTGCGCCCTGCTGGTGGCCGAGTTCGCAGCAACCGAGCTGGGCCGTTACGCGATCATCCTGCGCCGCAATGTCGCCGCCAATGCCGCGACTCTTGTTCGGCTCAGCCTGTGGATGCCTGCAGCGTATGTGTTGGTGCGCAGCCCATCTGTCCCGATTCCAGGCAGGCCGGTCGATATTATCGCTAGCTGCTGGTTGGCAGGTGACGTCGTTGCCGTATTGATATGCCTAACGGCCTTGGGTGACTTCAGGAGATATCTGACGTCCCCGGAGGGATTTAATTGGAGGTTTCTGTTTGAAGGCGCCGCAAAGGCACGTTGGTATTATGGGATCGCTATATTTTCATTGTTACGCGATCAGGCAGACAGGTTGATTATCCAGGCGAAAATGGGTACTGCAGACTTGGCGGTATATGGAGTCTTACAGAATTTTGGCGGCATCATCCAAAGCTTTGTGCAGGCCGGGTTTATTGCGATTTACCTGCCCAGGCTGATCGAGGCTTTTGCAAAGAAAGACTCGCTTAGAGAGAAAATGCTTGCTCGTCGGCTGTATGCTCAAGTTATTGTGTTGTGCGCAGGGATATCCGTTGCGATTTGGGCAGCAGTGCCCTTCATTCTTAGATATATCGCTCGGCCAGAGTATGCGCAGGTGTTTCCGTTACTCCCGATGCTGCTGGCAATTCAGACGATATTGGCTATCAGTTGCGTGTCGCACATTGTGCTTTACGCGCGCCATGATGACCGACGGCTTTTCTGGGTGGATTTATTAAGTGGGTTATGCATCCTCGGCGGGGATCTTGCCTTGATTCCAGTATATGGATTGCAGGGGGCTTTGGTTACTCAAATCGCGGTAGTTATATGCGTTGCTGCAATCAAGCTGTACATGGCCGGGCCAGCCAACTCCAGGGGCGAAATTCCAGCTTGACGGCCAGATAATCAAAGGTTCAAAGACTGCCATGAAAAAGTTAATTCTTTCCGTCGTACTGAATCCTCTGGGCATCTACGTTGCAGCAGCGCTGGAAAAGCTTTCTTACTACTACGATAGGTATATTTATCTTGCCCGAAAAAAAAGGTTGTTCCCCAGCCATCCAGATTTGGTTTTTTCAAACACAACGCAATTCAAATATCTGGAGAATTTGATTTTAGGGAACAGAGTTATTATTGGACCACATGTCTCTATCGGTGCCTACGCCAATATCACGCTTGAAGACGATGTTCGTATTTCGCAAGGTGTAATTATCGAGACGGCCGGCCTTGATCTGTCTGCGCCAGTTCCGTACCCCCATATTGGAAAGTCGATCGTGATAAAACGTGGAGCCTGGATTGGTTCGCGCGCAATTGTTCTGGGTGGGGTAACGATCGGGGAGGGCGCAGTGATCGGCGCTGGTGTTGTTGTGACTAAAGATGTTGCTGCCAATGCAATTGTTGTTGGGACGGCCCCACGCATTCTGAACAAGAAGTTGTGAGGCTCTGAGATTTTTGGCCTGGCTGATATTCAGTCGTCGTTTTCTATCAAGGCGTAACGAAAAGATGCCTGCTCAAGATTTCATGCAACTCGATATAGATGCTCGTACTTCTGAAGCGACTACTATGGATTTTGTCGTTCATCGTAAACGCGCGCCCCTATGGGTTCATATCTTTCATCGAATCCAGGAAAGAATACGGAGGCCCAAAGTTAGAGCCGCATTGAATCGCGCAATCTGTGCTTTTCTACCGCGCCAGCTTACAAGGCTGAATGAAGGGCAAAAGCGGATGTTGCAATCTCTTCGGCAAGATGGATATTGCCTTTTGCCGTCTGTAGTCTCTACATCATGGATCCATAACATCACGGCTCAGATCGTCAATATGCCCTGCATAGACCCATGGCGGAAGCAGGCAGGCACCTTTCATCTTGACCATGCGCCTAATGAGACGCATGTGGCCCAGATCCTTGATATTGTCAAAATTCCAGCGGTTTATGGACTGGCCAACCATCCGGAAATTCTTGATGTTGTCGGTCACTATCTGGGATGCGAGCCAACGATTGATAGCATTCAGGCGTGGTGGTCGCTCCCTGGCCACGAGAGCCCAGAAGAGGCTGAGAATTTTCATCGGGATAATGACTCGATCAGGTTCGTCAAGCTTTTTCTGTATCTGACGGATGTAGATAACGCTTCTGGGCCGCATGCATTCGTTCGTGGCTCACACAAAACCAATGAGCTTCTTGCGCGTAGTCGTCATGACGATGCCCAAGTTCTGAAGACTGTTGGCGCCGAGCGTATTGTGCGTTTCACAGGTCCTAGGGGGCTGGCCTTCTTGGAGGACACATATGGCCTTCATAAAGGCCAGCTGCCATTAACCGGCAGGCGACTGCTGCTGCAGGTTCGCTACTCCACATTGCCCACGGTTTTCTTATCGAACGGCGGAGTTCAGCAGAAGGATTATCCGTGGAAAAACTATGCCAACAGATATATTTGGAGGGCTGTCTAAAATTTCCCGCCATGAAAAATATTCGGCAATGGATGTGAGATGAAAACGGTTTTATTTCTTGTGAATGCTGCTCCTTATTGCAGGGAGTGCTTCGCGGCGCTTGGGAATGCGTTGATCGAGCGCCAATTTAAGGTTGTGTACGCCGTTGAATCGCGTATTTCAGACATGATGTCCAATGTCGCTCTGCCAGGCAGGGTCCATTATTTTTCGGACTCCTTCCGAGAGCTTCGGGTGCGCTCTGACTCTGAGGCAAGATCCTCAGCACCGGGTGAATCTTGGGAAACGTTATTCTCCGATTTCGACCGGATGCTGACTTTCAATGTGCCTATTCGCGGAGACAGGAATTATTTTCGTGACGCCGTCAGGGGACTTGGCACCTTCTTCGAGAAGATACTGTTGACTGAAGACGTAAGCTGCGTCATCTACGAGGGGGTCAGCAACAGTTTCTCGCAGGCGGCGTATGAAACTTGCCGCAGGCTCGGTCGACGCTATCTTGCTTTGGCGCCGGCAAGAATTCCCGGGCGAATCGAATTCCAGGCTTCTGGGTATCCGGAGAACGAGAAATACTTGCGAACCTATCGGCGATTCCTGGAAGAAGGATTGCCAGAGGATATTGCGCAAGAAGTTAAGAACTATCTCGCCACATTTGATCAAGCTGTTCCAGATTATATGAAGCACAACGGGCTCGACGAGCTGAGTCTGATGAATAAATACTGGAACCGTGAAAAGCTAGCGATTGTATGGAGAGGCCTTAAGTGCAGCCTCTTTGCTGGTGATGAAAGACCATTTTCTTACCAGTACGGCAATCCTCTGGATTATTCTTGGGCGTATTTCAGGCGCGCTCTGGCGAGGAAATATCGTCTTCGTCGTATTGAGCAATTCTTCACAGAGCCTAATCCTGGCGAGAAGTATTTCCTTTATCCGATTCACTTCCACCCGGAAGCTTCAACTTCGATTTATGCAAAGCATTACGTCGATGAACTTGGCGTCATAAAAAACATCGCATTCTCTCTCCCGCTTGATGCCGTTCTTTATGTCAAAGAGCATCCCTCTGCCGTAGCATTGCAGGAAACGGCGTTTTATAGGACCTTGTCGCGATTGCCCAATGTACGGCTGATACGAGCAGGGCAAAACACCAAGAAGCTCATTCGCGGTTGCCAGGCTGTCGTAACCCTGACGAGTACGGTCGGATACGAGGCCGTTATTTTGAAAAAGCCTGTAGTTGTGTTAGGCGACGTATTTTACGAATGGGTCAGATCATGCGTAAAGATTGATGGTTACAAGAGTCTCAGGGGGGCTATCGACCAGTGCGATCGGATAGCTCCGCTTAGTCAAGATGAGCTGAGAGCATTCGTGGGGGCCTGCTTTTATCACTCCGAGCCGGGAGCATTCGATTTCAGGCTTATTGCCCAGAGGCCAGAGCTACTTGATCAACTTGTGCCACGCCTCGTCGAAAATCTGCTCCAGCAGAAGCGCGAATAGAGCGCCCGCATGCGAATCCTGGGCGTACATCTTCTGGATGATTTTTCCGGCGCGGCCAACGTTTTCACTGACGTGATTGCGGCGCTGCAGGTTGCCGGACATAACGTTGACATTTTTACCTCCAGCTACGGACATGAAGGGTTCATCCGGCGCCGACACCGACAAGTCCAGAATTTCTGGTATGTGCGTTCTGCTTCTTCGCGCTGGTTGACGCTTCTCTGCTATGTTTCTTCTCAGGCGTTGCTTTTCTGCAAAACATTACGGCACTGCAAGCGCCAGCGCGTAGATTTGCTCTATGCAAATACGTTGATGCCAGCAGGTGCCGTTATTGCGGCTTGGGTGCTTAGGCTGCCTATTGTTATCCACGTGCATGAGACATCCTTGTCTCCGCCGTTGCTACAAAAGGGGCTAACCAGAATAGCCAGAAGCTGCGCAACGCGGACTATCGCAGTCTCCGAGTTTACGAAGACGCAACTGAAACTCGGCGAACACTGTTATGTGGTGTACAACAGTCTCAGTGACGATATGTGGAAGCGTGCCTTGACGGTCAGGCATACGCCTTTCCAGAAACGTAATGGCGGGCGGCCATGCGTGTTCATGGCCTGCTCGCCGCGCATATACAAGGGTATAGACACGTTTCTGGCGCTTTGCGATGCCACCGCGGACATGAACAATATACATTGGCGCATGGCGCTGAACTGCGAGCGAGATGAATTCGAGATATTTCTTGCCAATAATCGACGCGCAAATCTTGAATTGCTGCATAGGCCGCGCGACATTTCAAATCTTTATGCCAATGCCCATGTTGTGTTGAATCTTAGCGATCCCGATTTATGGTTGGAAACCTTTGCCCTGACACTGTTGGAAGGTATGGCTCACGGTTGCTATGTCTTGGGCCCCGCTTTCGGCGGGGTGCCTGAATTGATTCAATCCGGCTATGGCGGACAACTGATCGATCCACGGCGCTTTGATGAAGTACTGAGTGCGATCATAAGTATTGTGCAATCGCCCGAGGAATGGCAGACGCAAAGCGGCAGGGCTGTAGAACGCGCGGTTCGATTCGACCTGGTAACCTTCAACCGCAATATAAAAGCCGTGATTGCCGAATTGGAAACCTGACGCCATATGCGTGCAGTCCGGCTCCGTATTTTTCCAATGCTGGTGCTCCTCTTCCTGATTGCTGGATGGGGCACTTTCGAGCGTTTTACTTTCAACAATGCGGCGCCGTTCCTGGCCATGTTCATTTTGCTGGTATGGCGGATCGCATACGCCAGTCAGCATGGGGTCAATGCGCTCAACCGCACGTGGATCAAGTTTTTATTTCTGATGATGTTCGTGGGGAGCGGGCTAATAGGGTTGGCGCATAACAACGAGGCAAAGGACATCTTTCGCGATCTGGGCTCGATAGCGTCTTTCGTATTATTTCTTTTATATACCCAGAGCCTCTACACCAACGAGTGGGCAGGCCGGCGAATTTTCTGGAGTATCATCGTACTGTGCGCTTTGATCTCTGTCGCCGCGATCATCTTCGCGGCGTGGGCCGCTGCGGCTGGTGCTGACAGTTACGTGTGGAGAGGTGAATACGTGCCCACAGCTGCCGAGTGGATTATTTATGGTTGGTCTGCGGCATTGCTGTTGTTTTTGAGAGACTCATCTTTCCCCTGGACACTGAAGTGGTATTTTTTGCTCATGATGGCGGGCATTTTTGCGAGTCTCTCTCGCACGAATATTTTGCTGGCTATCGTCCTGTATCTCTTAATATCGATCGTTGATGCAATCGATAGGCGAAAATATTTGAAGATAGCCCAGACGTTTGCCGTCCTGGCAGTCTTGGCTGCGGGCGCTTACTTTGCACTCGCGGACGTGCCGGTATTTAACGAGCGTATTACGGCGACGACCGAGGCTGATCAAGACCAGTCCATTGGCTGGCGCTTGCTTGAGCACGAGGCCTTCTTCGATGATCTTGAGCGCTGGTCGCCGGTTGAATTGGCATTCGGCCGTGGCCTCGGGTACAGACTGCCACTGCCTCCCGGAGTCTTGGATTTTGACGGGCGACCTTCCATTCCATATTTGCACGATAGTTATGCCACGATATTTATGAAGTTTGGCGGTTGTGGACTTCTCTTCGTGATCTTTTCCATTTGCTACTGCATGTTCCATGGGTGGAAGCGGCACAAAAGAGAGAAGGCACTGTCGCCAGCAGTTGGAGCGCTGTTCCTTTTGGTTGTCGCGGCAAAGGCGGTAACCTTGCAGGGATTATCCAGCTATCAGAATTTGATGTTCGCTGGTGTGAGTGTCGCCTTGGTTGTGCAGGGGCATAGAGATAGATTTGTCGACCTAGTAGCAAAAGAAGCGAGTTAGCCAGAGATGCGGTCAATAGGATTTATTGGGTCGGTAGGTTTGCCGAATCGTTATGGGGGGTTCGAAACATTTGTTTCAAACGTGGCCCCGCTCATTGCCGCGCAGGGACATCGGGTCTTTGTGACGTGCGATGCCAGCCGTTATAGAGACGACGATGACCCCATGTACGATGGGGTTGAGCGCATATTCGTCCCGGTGAAGGCGAATGGCGCTTTTTCGATACTGCATGATTTCCTGGCATTCCTCTTTGTTTTTCGAAAAGTCGATACGGTCGTTGTTCTTGGCGTATCGGCGGGACTGTTCTTTCCGTTTATGCGGTTGTTGTGCGGTCGCAAACGCCAACTGATCACCAATATCGATGGCGTCGAGTGGCGGAGAACCAAACACAGTGCAGTACGAAGGGCGATCTTGCGGCTGTTCGATGGCTTGGCGCAGCTTTGCAGCCATCATGTTGTATTCGACAACGAGGGGCTCAGGAGCTACGTCCTGAAAAGTGCGCGCAACAGGGCAAGCATGATCGCTTATGGCGGCGATCATGTAGGTGCTGGCGAGGCTGACATGGCGCTAAGACAACCGGGATGCGGCTTGACTGTTTGCCGTATAGAGCCGGAAAACAATATTGAGATGCTGATTTCGGGCGCGCTTGCTTCCCGCATACAGAAGTATCGTATCGTTGGAAACTGGTCTGATTCCCACTATGGGCGGCAGTTACGTGAGTCTTATCGGCATGAGCCACGACTGGAGCTACTGGATCCCATCTATGAATCCAGTTTACTTCATCGGTTACGCTCGTCTTGCGATATGTATCTTCACGGCCATTCAGTTGGCGGGACCAACCCGTCTCTGGTGGAGGCCTTATTTTATCCGGCTCAACTGATCTGCTTTGATTGCAGTTTCAATCGCCACACTGCCGGGAATGCGGCCTTCTATTTTAGCGACGATGCTGAACTGGCATGCACGATCAATGACGTCATGTGCAGTGCGGGCGACACCGAGACGCGACAACCATATCGCGAAATATACCGATGGTCGCGAATTGCCGGTAGTTATTTGTCCTTGGGTGAGGCAGATGGGCAGGCTACTGCTAAGTAGTGCGGTTTAGGGCGGTTTCCAAAGCTGAGATTCGCGCGTCGAGGGCAGCGATTTTTCTTCTGCTTGCAGCATCAACGAGGGCAATGAATTGCTCGTAACGTAGGCCTTGTCGATACTCGCCAGTTCCTTTCCAGCTTGCCGCCGTGCCATTCTCGTCAGCGACTGGCGCTTGGATTTCATCGCGGCACCAGATCGCGTATCGCGCAGGGTCTATCCCACGCTTTTGGAGTTCGCCTTGCAGTTCCTGGGCGACGTAACCCATATGCCAACGCGCGCCGCCCCGACCTTTTTCGGCGATGGCATCATTCCATTGAAATAGTCTGGGTTGTATCGCCATGAATGCATCGATCAACTGATCGTTGATGCCTTCAGGGGCGAGGGTTTTTTCAGAGATATCGGAAGTATTAATAGAGCCCGTTGTCGAGTACACAACCGCCCAACGGCGTGAGGCATTTCCTAAGGCTTGCGTGCTGTCGTTGCCAGGCGTCAACCCGCGATTATTGGGATCGAGTTGCAGTCGCGGTGTGCCGGTCTGATCCTGAATTTGCAGGCCGCCACCATAAATTTTAATTTTCAGATTGTAGCTGCCATCGTGCGAAATCACATGATCAGCTGCATCCGAATCGCCTCTTCCCAGTGTGATCTGCCCGTTGCCCAGGCCGGAGCCGCCAATCCGCATGTTGTTGTAGAACTGCAGAAACGCATTAGGATTTGTGCGCACCAGAGAACTATGCGGCGAGTTGGCGTTGCTGTAGTGGCCAAACTCCAAAAAGTTGGAGGGCAATGCCCCGTTGTGCTTGCGCCCCACGAGAGCGCCGCCGTCACCAAAGATGTTGTAGTTGATCCCATGTAGCTCAAAATCGGAAAGCTTCGCGTCCGATTCGTAGTTATGGGCGAATCCGCCATCCTTGGTAATTTCTATGCCTCCGCCGAAAATCATTACGTGACCTGTAATGCCTCCGTAGGAGTAGCCAATGGCCCCGGGTATGCCTGATTCGATATAACTGGAATAACCGCAATAGCCGGACACGCCATTCAGGCTGATGCCGGTGCGGCAGTTGATAATCCAGCTGTTATTGAGCTTCGGCTGGGTCACATTGTTCTGCAGGCGGATGCCGATGTCGAAGCCACGCACTTCGATAGCATCCATGCAATTAACATAGGAGCCTGAATAACTCGAGTTATCCATCAGAATGCCGACGGTGCCGGGGGCTGGATTCAATGCCCATGGCCTGCCGCCACCAGGGTTTCTGACGGAGGTCGCTACGGCGTTGACGATACGGACTCGGCTCAACGTCATCATGCTGCATACGGAGTTTCGGATCGCAAGGCAGCCGTTATTGGAGGCTGATACAAAACCGATATCCTCAAAAATAAACTGCCCGTCAGTGATGTCGCCGCCAAGGTAGTTTGCCGGAGAAGACCCGGTGTTGATCGTCATCAAATAACCGGACGCTGATTCGAGCTGAACGATCTGCGTTTGGCGCTTGCCTGCTCCGAAGATGCGGCGTCGGAAGGGAACAGTCAGGTTGCTCGCGTAATAGATGCCGGGCGGCAAGTAAATGTTCTCTCCGGCATTCAGTGCCGCTTGGATTGCGGCTGTATCGTCGTTGGCGCCGTCGCCTTTGGCGC
This sequence comes from Nevskiaceae bacterium, assembly GCA_008012115.1. Classification (GTDB taxonomy): domain Bacteria; phylum Pseudomonadota; class Gammaproteobacteria; order Nevskiales; family Nevskiaceae; genus Stenotrophobium. Next base: position 11,255 of record SSEB01000010.1, on the reverse strand, counting down.
CAAACCATCTGACGTCGACCGCCCCGCTATAGACTCTGTGCCAGCGTCTACCTGCAGCGTCCACTACTACCGTACCGCCATTGTCTGCGCTGCTCGTGTCTGCCGGGTTGTGAACGAAGAGCCCTTGAGCGCCATCACTTGCCCGGGAGTGCCCGGCAAGTAACAGCTCGCTATCTTGAAATGATCCGGTTAATGAACGCATGCGATCTAGATTGGAGATCGCGCTTGTTCCGCCGCCGATTGCTTGTGGCAGAGTATTCCCGGCTTCGGCAACTTTAATATTCCGTGAGTCGTCAAACAGGGATTGTTGTGAATGGCCGGAGGTAAGTAGGCCAAGTGTTTCAGATGAGGAATTTCTTGCGCTGGCGGATGCAAGCGTTGGGGCTAGGGCGCCAAGAAGAGAGGTGTTGAGCCACAAAAAATTTCTGCGGGAAAGTGGCGACTGTGATGACATCTGAGCACCTCCTAGAACAATTCCTCCTGGTGTCTCCATTGCGACGGGTTGATCAGCTTCTCGTCGTGCACGGAAAAGTCTTTGAACCAGGCCAGGGGCAGCTTAACGCTTTTTGCCGCGTTTGTTATCTCGGCCAATTCGGCAACACTTGTTACGCCGAATACGGCTTGGTCGATCTCGGGAACTGCATTGGCAAACGCCACGGCAGCCTGCACGGCGCTCAGGCCTGTCGATTGCAGTGCCGTGTGGAAATTGCGCAGGGTGGGGGCCAGCTTGGCCAAGTGCTTGGGCAGCTGGTCCGGGCGCAGGGCGAGTACGCCCTGCAGTAGCAGTGAGCGGGCATGTATCTCTACGCCGCTCGCCTTGAGCTTCTTCAGGGCGCCGTTATCCAGCGGCCGTTGATCCAGAATACTAATGGGCAACTGGATCAGATCGAGGGGCAGGTGCTCAAGCAGGTAATCGATCTCGATCTGGCCGTATACGGACGCACCGATTTTCTTGACTAGGCCGGCCTCCCGCAGTGCGAGCATTTCTTTCCACACTGCTCTGCCCAATTCGGGATGCAGCAGGTCTGTTACCGAATGCATCAGCAGACCGTAAATCTCCTGTGCATGCAGGCGAGCCAGGGATTCATCGAAAGCACGACGGAGCCAAGCGGGGACTTGTGCGGGGGTGATTCCGTTAGGCAGGCCCGGCAGCTTGGTCACGATGCGATACCGGTGCCCCCTGGCAAGGTGCTGGCCTAGGGCGGCTTCGGCGCCTCCGTAGGCTGCCGCAGTGTCGATGGCGCGGATTCCGGCTCGCTCCGCGTAAGACAGAATGTCAACGATCTCGGATGCGCTCAGTTGCCCCTTGCGGTTGGTGATGCCGTAATTCAAGCCGAATTGTGTAGTGCCGAGGGCTATTTTGGTCATACCGTTTTAGATATTCGGTTCTTATTTATGTCTAGTTTTAAAGTGCCTAAGGCAAAGGCCAAAAAGAAGGGCCTATAAAATAAATATAAAGACCGGCAGAAGGCATGAATTAGCGTACATATCTTTACAGTCCTACCTTTCAGTTTGCTTACAAGATGCGATAGTTGTGGCCGCATGTGTGATGGAACGTGCGGCAGTTCGCTATGCGTTGGCTGGGAGTAGGGTGCATGTCGTGAGCTTCCATTGGCGCAGGAAGCGCGCGGCGCCATTGAGTGCCTAAGGGGCAACAAGATGAATCTTGGGAATCTTTGCAGATCCGAGGCGTTGACCTCGTTACGATCTGTTGATGTCAAGTTGCAATCACTGAACTCGCGATCGCCTAGAGACAGGGTGGCAATGCAGGTTGGCTTAAACCGCCGTTAAAGGCATTCAGAGCCGGCGTTTTTTTAACTAAGAAATTTTCGAGAAGGCCACAGAAGAATTCATTGGGATTCCGAGCCGGCATCCAAATAGCGAACCTGCGGCAGGCAAGGCCGCACCAGAAAATTTCTAAGTATTTAGATACACGTCAAAGCGGGTCTTTGTGCCGCGAAACTCAAGTGTCGGTTTCAAGCCATTCAGATATTGTGCAGTTAAAGATCGCTTGACCACGACGCGACTGGCGCCGCTGCTGATTGAAGTCTGTAACAGATGGGCCGCATCTTCGGGGCCCTCGGCAAGGTCCTGCAGCACCTGCATTTCTTTCTGCGGCAACGCGGTGCGACCTTTATTTCCGAACATGGGATCCAGGTATATTGCGTCCCAGCGACGAAGATGAATCACGTCGATAGCATCGCAAAGACGCACTTCTAGGCGCTGGGCGCTTGCCATGGAGGAGGCGCTCGTCAAGGCACGTTGGTGCGCGTCATGTAGCAGCTCAAAGATAAAAGGTTGGCGTTCGGTCATCAGCACTTCTGCCCCTAAAGCGGCGAGGATGAAACCGTCTCGGCCCAGGCCTCCAGTGCAATCTAAGACTTCAAGATTTTGTTTTTTCTTTAGACCGATGGCGCGGGCCAGCAATTGATTGCGACCCGCCAGGGTGCGATCACGCATCTCTCTGCTCAGCCAATCCGCATAAATTGGCCCGTAATCCGGCCGATGGAGAGCGCGGAGTTGCAGGCGCCCCTGATATTTCTCCAACGCAAACGAAAAACCCTGGGCCGTGGGGCCCAGGGTTTCGATGACGACGGGTTGTTCCCGATCAGCCGAGCTTGCTGGCATCGAAGAAGCTCGTCATGCGCTGGGCGAGCATCATGTCGCCGTCGAGCTGCAGCTTGCCGGTCATGAACGCGGTCATGCCGTTGAGTTCGCCCTTCATCAGCGCGACGAAGTCGTCGTCTTCCATGGTGATGGTCACGTCGCTGTTGGCGGCGGTGCCTTCGGTGACGCTGGCGCTGCCGTTGGCGATGGTCACGTAGGCGGGCTTGGAGGTGTTGAACTGGATGGTGGCATTGGTGCCGGCGGCGCCATCGGCGTTAAGGGCGGCGGGCAGCTTCTTGATCAGATCGAGCGCAGCGGACATAGGTGTTTCCTTGCGGATGAAAGGTGAGGCTGAATCCTACTCGGGCGTCCCCGATCCCGCAACGAAAAAATAGCCTGCCGCGTAACGGTCATTACCCGTTACGCCTCGCGGCTGGAGCTGGGTCGCCGATCAGTTTTGGGACGGTGGATGGCGCAAGCAGGATGACGTTGATGCTGGTGGCGTAAATGCGTCCACTGGCGCGCAGGGACTCGACGAGGTGCCGCTCCTGCGCGTGGTGCAGGACCTGATAGTCGCGCGACTCCTGCAATTGGGGCTCGACCTGTTTGAAGCGGCGAAACGCCGTGCCCTTGCTCCAGCCCTGCGACGCGTCGATTTCCCGCAGCGTGAGCCAGCCCGGGTAAGCATTCATTCCGTTGCGCCGAGCAGGAAATGACCGCGGGCGATGGCGATGACCTGGTCGGGTGTGCGCTGCCAGCAGCGCACGGTGACGTGCGCCACGCGCTGTCCTGCGCGCGACAGGTCGCAGTCGGCATAGGTGTCTTCGGCGCGTCCGGGCTTGAGGTAGTCGATAGCGAAGTCGATGCTCTTGGGTACGCGCGTTTCGTCCATCGCCAGCAGCAGATGCAGTAACGCCGCGTTTTCCATGAAGGCAGCGGTGACACCGCCGTGCAGGGCGGGAATCGAACGATTGCCGACCAGCGAGGGGCGGAAGGGCAGGTGCGAGCAGGGCTTGCCGTCGCGCTCCGTCATGCGCACGCCGAGAAAGCGCGCGTAGGGCATCAGCGCCAGCAGCGGCGCATGATCCTGGTGCTGACGCGCCGCATTGCGCGCGATTTGAAACGGGTTGCTCATATCACGCGCTTCTTGCTGGTGGTGGACCGCATGAAGGCCGCGGTCGACAGCGCCACCGGCTTCTCCGGCGCGCTCTGCCAGACGCTTGAGCGCACGAAGACGATGTGCGGCGTCACGCGATAACAGGACGCCTCGCAATGCAGCGGCAGGTCCGCCACGGCGGGCCGCAGGTAGTCCATGCGCAGGTCCAGTGTGGCGATCGGCTCAGGGTTCTGCAGGCGGGCCAGCACGGCGAGGCCGCAGGCGCTGTCGATCAGGGTGCTGGTGACGCCCGGGTGAATCAGGCGATGCACCACGTCACCCAGCCAGTCCTCGCGGTAGGGCAGGCGCAGCTCGATGCGCTCCACGTCGATCGAGACCATCTCGATGCCCAGTTCGTGAATATGCGGCACATGGCGCGTGAAGCGCTCGGCGAGGAGCTCGTGGTAGGGCGCTGGATTCATGGGCGTCCGCGAAGTGATGGCGGCATTCTAAGCGGCGCGACGGCGTGGTTTACACTGGACGGCCTCCTGAACCGTGCACCCGCTGTCATGGAATTTGCCTGGGATAATGTTATTAAATGTTTACTAAATATAAAAATATAAAACAAAATATAACATTCTTGGGGGTAATCGTAGCGATAGCGGGTGGCGGCTTTTCATGACCCACGCCCTCGAAAAACGCCTGCGGCAGGCGCTGGCGGAGACCAGCGATGCGCCGCCGCGGCCGGTGTCGTCGCTGGAACTGCCGCTGAAGATGGACCGCCTGCTGACGCCGGCGCTGCTGCGTTCGCTGCGTCCCGCGGCCGTGCTGGTGCCGGTGCTGCAGCGCGCGAAAGAGCCGACTGTGCTGCTCACGCGTCGCGCCGATCACCTGCGCTCGCACAAAGGACAGATCAGTTTTCCGGGCGGGCGGCGCGACGAGGAAGACGCCAGCATCGCCGCCAACGCCCTGCGCGAGGCGGAGGAGGAGGTCGGCCTGTCGCCGCGGCACGTCGAGGTCATCGGCTATCTCGACGATTACCCGACCATGACCCGCTACCTGGTTACGCCGGTGGTCGGCATCGTCAGTGGCGAGCCGGCGCTGCGGCCGCACGAAGGCGAAGTGGCCGAAGTGTTCGAGGTGCCGCTGGCCTTCGTGCTCGACGAGACCAGCTTCGAGCGCAAGGTGCTGAGCCGCGACGGCCTCAACCTGCCGTTCTTCGAACTCAACTACGGCCCGCATCGCATCTGGGGCGCCACCGCCGGCATGCTGTGGAACCTGGCGCAGAAGGTGCGCGGATGATCACTGGCGATTGTCGCAATGGAAACGGCCATGACTGACCCCTTGAGCGAGGCGCTGCGCCTGCAGCAGGACGCGGCCGGGCAGGGCTTCGACTGGCGCGAACTGGACGAGCTCTGGCACAAGCTGGCCGAGGAAATCGGCGAGCTTCAGGCGGCCGTGCCCCAGGGCGTCGATCGCGTCCGCGACGAACTGGGCGACCTGCTGTTCATGGCGGTCAATCTCGCCCGCCACCTGCGAGTGGACGCCGGACAGGCGCTGATGCAGGCCAACAACAAGTTCGAAAGGCGCTTCGGGCACATCCTCAAGCACCTTGATCAACTGCCGCCATTGGGCCATCCTCAGCGCCTGGACGCTATGGAAGCCCTCTGGCAAGAAGCCAAGCGGCACGAGCGAAGGCAGGGCCCGGCATAAGGGCCCGTCACCGCGTCGAACCCCAGGGCGTTCGCTCAAAAAGGAGGGGAGCATGCGTATTGGAGTGGTCGTGGATTCCGCCTGCGATTTGCCGCCGGAATTCATTCGAGACAACAACATCCAGATTCTGCCGATCACCATTCACCTGGAAAACCGGGACCTGATCGACAACCGCGATCCCGCGGAAACCCTGGCGTTCTACCGTGAGCACAAGACCGGCGCCAGCGATGCCGGCACCTCGCCGTTCTCCATCGAGCAGATCAAGGACGTGTTCCTGTCCAAGCTGGTCCTGGATTACGACTTCGTTTTCTGCCTGACCATCGCCAGCAGCCGCAGCCCGATCTACGAGAATGCGGTCAAGGCCTCGTTCGCGATTCTCAGCGAGTACAAGACGCCGCGCGCCAAGGCCGGCGTGTCGGGGCCCTTCGCGCTGCGCGTGATCGACTGTCAGAACTTGTTCACCGCCCAGGGCGTGCTGGCGGTGGAGGCCGTGCGCCTGATCAAGGCCACGCCCAATCCCAACAAGATCCGCGAGCGCCTGGAGTACCTGGTGCAGAACACCTACGCCTACATGGTGCCGCGCGATCTGCATTACCTGCGTGCGCGCGCGCAGAAGAAGGGCGACCGCAGCGTCAGCTGGATGGCGGCGTTTCTGGGCACGGCGCTGGACATCAAGCCGATCCTGCGCGGTTTTCGCAACGAAACGGCGCCGGTGGCCAAGATCCGTCACTTCGAGGAAAGCGCCGAACGCTGCTTCGGCTACATCGCCCAACGCATCAACCGCAGCCAGCTGCTGACGCCGACGCTGTGCCTGAGCTACGGCGGCGAACTGTCGGAGATGGAGCGCCTGCCCGGCTATGCCGATCTCATGCGCCTGTGCCGTCAGAAAGGCATCGAAGTCTTCAAGAGCATCATGAGCATCACCGGCGGCATCAATGTCGGCGAGGGTGCGCTGACGTTCGCGTTCGCCGCGGAGCCCCACGAGTTCGAGCTCTAGGTTTTCAGCGGCGGGTGGCGGGGGGCGTTAAGCTATGCGCCCCGAAAGATCCGACCCACCATGAGTACTCCTGCACGTATCGCTGTTTTCGGCGCCACCGGCCGCATGGGCCGCGCCATCATCCAGGCCGCCGCCATCAATCCGGACGTGAAGCTGGCGGTGGCGCTGGATCGGCCCGGGCACCCGCAGCTGGGTCAGGATGCGGCGGCGCTTGCCGGACTGCCGGCGGCCGGCGTGCCGCTGACGGACGACCTGCCGGCGGCGATGGATCGCTTCGACGTCTTGATCGACTTCTCCCGTCCGGAAGGCACGCTGGCCGCATTGCCGCTGTGTGCGCAGCACGGCAAGGCTGCGGTCATCGGCACCACCGGCTTCACGCCGGAGCAGAAAGCGCAGATCGCGGCGCTGGCGCAGCGGATTCCGGTATGTCTGTCGGCCAACTTCAGCATCGGCGTCAATGTCACCCTCAAGCTGCTGGAACTGGCGGCGCGTACCCTGGGCGATGCCTACGACGTGGAGATTGTCGAGGCGCATCACAAGCACAAGGTCGATGCGCCCAGCGGCACCGCGCTGCGCATGGGCGAGGCGGTGGCGGCCGGGCTGGGGCGCAATCTCGCGGATTGCGCGGTCTATGAACGCTATGGCAATACCGGCGCGCGCGACGGCAAGACCATCGGCTTCGCCACCGTGCGCGGCGGCGACGTCGTCGGCGATCACACCGTGATGTTCCTCGGCGATGGCGAGCGCGTGGAAATCAGCCACAAGGCCACCAGCCGCATGAATTTCTCCGGCGGCGCGGTGCGCGCTGCGGCCTGGCTGCGCGGGCGCCAGCCCGGCCTGTACGAGATGAAGGACGTGCTGGGCCTGTGAGCGCCGATGAGCCCGAACACGCCGGGGGCAATCAGGGGCAGGGGTGCCGTCAGCAATCCCGAGGGGCGGTTTGAGTCGACGCGACGCGAGGATTTCGACGACGGCTGGTTGATCGAGGAGCCGCCCGCCGCTGCGCCGGACACCGTGGTGCGTGCGGAGCCGGCGCGCAGCATCATCACCCGCAACGATTCGCCCGATATTCCTTTCGAACGGTCGATCAATCCCTACCGGGGCTGCGAGCATGGCTGCGTGTACTGTTTCGCACGACCCTCGCACGCCTACCTGAACCTGTCGCCCGGCATCGATTTTGAAACCCGGCTGTTCTACAAGCAGGACGCTGCACGTCTGCTGGAGAACGAGCTTCGCAAACCCGGGTACCGCTGCCTGCCGATCAATCTGGGTTCCAACACCGACCCTTACCAGCCCATCGAGCGGCGTCTGGGCGTCACCCGCTCGTTGCTGGAGGTGCTGGAGCGCTTCCGGCACCCGGTCACCATCGTGACCAAGTCGGCGCTGGTCGAGCGCGATCTCGACATCCTCGCGCGGATGGCGGCGGCCGGCCTCGCTTCGGTCGCCATCTCCATCACGACGCTGCGCGACGAGCTCAAACGCACGCTCGAGCCGCGCGCGCCAGCGCCGGCGGCGCGACTGCGTGCCGTGCGGCACCTGCGCGAGGCCGGCGTCCCGGTGTTCGTGCTGGCGGCGCCGATCATTCCCTGCGTCAACGACGACGAGATCGAACGCATCCTCGAGGCGGCGGCCGAGGCCGGTGCCACCGGCGCGGGCTATGTTTTCCTGCGCCTGCCGCATGAATTGAAAGACATCTTCCGAGCCTGGCTGGACGTGCACCTGCCGCAGCGGGCCGAACATGTGATGAGCCTGATCCAGCAGTCCCGTGGCGGAAAGGCGTACGACGCCGCCTGGGGGCAGCGCATGCGCGGGCAGGGAGTGTTCGCGGACCTCATCGCCCAGCGTTTCGCCCTGGCCTGCCGCCGTCTGGCGCTGAACCGGGTGCGCGACTGGCGGCTCGATACCGCGCAGTTCCGGGTGCCGCCGCAGGCCGGGGATCAAATGACGCTGCCGATATGAGCGCGCCCAACTTTTGATGGACGCGGCGGGATTGGGGACGTAAAATACCCGTCTAATCCTGAAAGGGGGCTCTCGCCCCCTTTTCTATGCCCGCCACACGGATTAGCCACCAAGAATTCCAAGCCGATGAAAGAACTGAAGCCGGCCCTGCTTGCCCTCGCCGACGGTAGCATTTTCAAAGGCGTTTCGATCGGCACCGAAGGCCTGATCACGGGCGAAGTGGTGTTCAACACTGCGATGACCGGGTATCAGGAAATCCTGACGGACCCTTCCTATCGCGAACAGATCGTCACGCTGACCTATCCCCACATTGGTAATGTCGGCGTCAATCCCGACGACGCCGAGTCCGAGAAGGTGCAGTTATCCGGCCTGGTGCTGCGCGAGGTTCCGCGCCCCGCGAGCAATTTCCGCGCGACCCAGGATTTCAGCGCCTACCTGGTGCAGAACAAGGTGGTCGCCATCGCCGGCATCGATACGCGCCGTCTGACCCGCATCCTGCGCGACAAGGGTGCGCAGGACGGCTGCATCATGGCCGGCAGGGTTGACGAAAAAACGGCACTGCAGGCCGCCCGCGATTTCCCTGGCCTCAAGGGCATGGACCTCGCCAAGGTCGTGACCACGGCCAAATCCTACGAGTGGACCGAGGAAACCTGGATCGGCCCGGACGAGAAGCGCCTGACCGTGCTGCCGCGCTTTCATGTCGTGGCCTACGATTTCGGCGTCAAGCGCAACATCCTGCGCATGCTGGTGGACCGCGGCTGCAAGGTCACGGTGGTGCCGGCACAGACGCCGGCCGAGGACGTGCTCCGGCTCAAGCCCGACGGTGTGTTTATGTCCAATGGCCCTGGCGACCCCGAGCCCTGCGACTACGCCATCCGCGCCACGCAGGTGTTCATCCAGAAGAAGCTGCCGCTGTTCGGTATCTGCCTGGGCCACCAGATCCTGGGTCTCGCCGCCGGCGCCAAGACGCTCAAGATGAAATTCGGCCATCACGGCGCCAACCATCCGGTGCAGGATGTCGAAACCGGACATGTGCTGATCACCAGCCAGAACCACGGCTTTGCCGTGGACGAGGCGACGCTGCCGGCCAATGTGCGCATTACGCACAAGTCGCTGTTCGACGGCTCGCTGCAAGGCATCCGCCTGACCGATGCGCCGGCCTTCAGCTTCCAGGGACACCCGGAGGCGAGCCCCGGGCCGCACGACGTCGGCTATCTTTTCGACCGCTTTGTCCGCCTGATGGCGGACGCCGCCTGACATGTTCGGGGTGACCGACATCGCCACCTACGCGCTCGGGGTGGTGATCATCATCCTGCTGCCCGGTCCGAATTCGCTCTACGTGCTCAGCGTCGCGGCCCGGCGCGGCGTGCGTGACGGCTACCGTGCCGCCGCCGGCGTGTTCTGTGGCGACCTGATCCTGATGCTGCTCGCCGCTGCCGGCATGGCCTCGCTGCTGCTGGCCTATCCCGGCCTGTTCACGCTGATGAAGGCGGCGGGCGCGGCGTACCTGGCTTATGTCGGCCTCGGCCTGCTGCGCACGGCGATACGCCGCTGGCGCGGCGAGGCGCCGGCGGAGGCGTCTTCGGCGCAACCCGACCTGCGCGATCCCTTTCGTCGTGCCCTGGTGATCTGCCTGCTGAATCCGAAGGCGATCCTGTTCTTCATGTCCTTCTTCATCCAGTTCGTCGACCGCAGCTATCCGCACCCGGCGCTGTCGTTCGCCCTGCTGGGCACGATTCTCCAGGGCTGCAGCCTGCTGTACCTGAGCGCGCTGATCTTCGGCGGCACGCGCCTGGCGCAGGCTTTTCAGCGCCGTCGCCGGTTGGCGGCGGGGGTGTCCGGCGGCGCCGGTGTTCTGTTTCTGGGTTTCAGCGCGCGCCTGGTCGGCGCCGCAGTGAATTGATGAGCGAGTGCAACGATGCCAAAGCGTACAGACATTAAAAGCATCCTGATCATCGGCGCGGGTCCGATCGTGATCGGCCAGGCCTGCGAGTTCGATTATTCCGGCGCCCAGGCCTGCAAGGCGCTGCGCGAGGAGGGTTACCGGGTCATCCTGGTCAACTCCAATCCGGCGACGATCATGACCGACCCGGAGACCGCGGACGCCACCTATATCGAGCCGATCCGCTGGCAGACCATTGCCAAGATCATCGAGAAGGAGCGGCCGGACGCGCTGCTGCCGACCATGGGCGGCCAGACCGCGCTGAACTGCGCACTGGACCTGTCGCGCCAGGGCGTGCTGGACAAGTACGGCGTACAGATGATCGGCGCCAACGAGGAGGCCATCGATCTGGCCGAGGACCGCCAGAAGTTCCGCGATGCCATGACCGAGATCGGCCTCGGCTCCGCCAGGTCCGGCGTCGCGCACACGATGGAGGAGGCCCGCAAGATCCAGGCGGAGATCGGCTACCCGGTGATCATCCGTCCCTCGTTCACGCTGGGCGGCACCGGCGGCGGCGTCGCCTACAACGTCGAGGAATTCGAAGAGATCGTCACCCGCGGCCTCGACCTGTCGCCGACCACCGAGGTGCTGATCGAGGAATCGCTGCTCGGCTGGAAAGAGTACGAGATGGAGGTGGTGCGCGACCGCAAGGACAACTGCATCATCATCTGCTCGATCGAGAATTTCGATCCGATGGGTGTGCACACCGGCGACTCGATCACCGTGGCGCCGGCGCAGACGCTGACCGACAAGGAATACCAGCTGATGCGCAACGCCAGCCTGGCGGTGCTGCGCGAGATTGGCGTCGACACCGGCGGCTCCAACGTGCAGTTCGCGGTCAACCCGGCCGACGGCCGCATGATCGTGATCGAGATGAACCCGCGCGTTTCACGTTCGTCTGCGCTCGCGTCGAAGGCCACCGGCTTTCCGATCGCCCGTGT
>SSEB01000022.1 GCA_008012115.1 Nevskiaceae bacterium | reverse complement strand
GTGGAGAGCTTCAACGGCAAGCTGCGCGACGAGTGCTTGAACCGGGAATGGTTTGTGAATCTGCGAGATGCCAAAGTCGTGATCGAGCAGTGGCGCAGCTTCTACAACCACAAGCGGCCGCACAGCGCGCTAGGATATAAACCGCCAGCGGCCATCCGTGAGGCGTTTCAGGGCGGCGAAAACTCAACCAGACTCACCATCGCCGTGGCTACAAATTAGGGGAGCAGGTCAAAGGGAACTGCAAGCACCTTGACGCGGACGAAGAGGCCGCCGGCTCCAAGAAGTAGCTGGCGCGGCCGACCAGGGCCGGCGGAGTTGCCAGGCCGCAGGCCCTGCGTCGCCGAGATGGAAGCGCGGCACGACGGACCATCACTGCCCCCAGGTTGATGCGGGCACGCGCCGGCCAGGGGCTGACCGGCTGGGTTCCACTTTGCCCGCTCGAATCGCTAAACTCCGCGAGGCTCATTTCCCACCATCCTCCGGCCCTACACCATGGCTCTACCCGCACGTCTGCGCGGTCTCTCGATTCCCGTCATCGCCTCGCCGATGTTCATCGTCTCCAATCCGGACCTGGTGATTGCCCAGTGCAAGGCCGGCGTGGTCGGCTCGTTTCCGGCGCTCAACGCGCGCCCGGCGCCGGTGCTGGAAGACTGGCTCAAGCGCATCACCGCGGAACTCGCGGAGTGGAACGCGGCGCATCCCGAGCGTCCCGCCGCGCCGTTTGCGGTCAACCAGATCGTGCACAAGTCCAACGACCGCCTGCAGCACGATCTCGACCTCTGCGTGAAGTACCAGGTGCCGGTGATCATCACCTCGCTGGGCGCGCGTACCGACGTCAACGACGCCATCCACAGCTACGGCGGCATCGTGTTGCATGACGTCATCAACAACACCTTCGCGCGCAAGGCGGTGGAAAAAGGCGCCGACGGCCTGATCGCGGTCGCCGCCGGCGCTGGCGGCCACGCCGGCACGCTGTCGCCGTTCGCCCTGGTGCAGGAAATCCGCGAGTGGTTCGACGGCCCGCTGGCGCTGTCCGGCTGCATCGCCCGCGGCGGCGCGGTGCTGGCCGCGCAGGCGATGGGCGCCGACCTCGCCTACATCGGCTCCGCCTTCATCGCCACGCGCGAGGCCAACGCGCCCGAGGCCTACAAGCAGATGGTGGTGGACAGCAAGGCCGACGACATCGTCTACACCAACAGTTTCAGCGGCGTGCACGGCAACTACCTCAAGCCCAGCATCGTCAAGGTGGGTCTCGATCCCGCCAACCTGGCGCCCGCCGATCCGAGCAAGATGGATTTCGGCACCGGCGACGGCAGCAAGCAGGCCGGCCCCAAGGCCTGGAAGGACATCTGGAGCGCTGGCCAGGGCATTGGCGCGGTGACCGAGATCAGCGACGCCGCCGACCTGGTGGCGCGCCTGGTGCGCGAATACCGCGCCGCCAGGCTGGCGCTGGCCGCCTGAGGCGCGCGCGTGAGTCCTTCGAGAAAATTTCTCTGCGCGGTGTACGCGCTGCTGGCGATGGTGGCGCTGGTCGGCACCTGGAGCCATAACGTCGCCTATCTTGGCGGCGGCTTCCTCGACGCCAACCGGCGCTTCTGGCTGGACACGCTGGTCACGCCGGCCAGCATCTCGATCACCGTCGATATTCTCGTCTTCGCCTTCGCCGCCAACCTGTGGATGGTGCTGGAGGCGCGGCGCATCGGCCTGCCCTATGTCTGGCTCTACGTGCTGGCCGGCCTGCTGATCGCCATCAGTGCCGCCTTCCCGCTGTACATGATCCACCGCGAGTGCGTGCTGTCGAAGCGTGGCGAGTCGGCGCTGCCGCTGGCGCTGCGCGCCGCCGATATCGTCGGCCTCGCCGTGCTCGGCCTGGGCTGCGTGGCGTTTGTGTTCGGCACGCTGGCGCGCTGAACGCCGGTGGACCTGGACTACGTCCGCGCGCAGTTCCCGGCTTTTGCCGAGCCCAGCCTGCGCGGCCAGGCGTTCTTCGAGAACGCGGGCGGCTCCTATGCCTGCGGCGCGGTGATCGAGCGCCTGGGCACGTATTACCGCCGCCTCAAGGTGCAGCCGTACTACGCCTACGCCACCTCCGCGGAGGCTGGCGCCTGGATGGACGCAGCCTACGAGCGGCTGGCGCCATACCTGGGCGTGAGCGCGGATGACGTGTACTTCGGCCCGTCCACGTCGCAGAACACCTATGTGCTGGCGCAGGCCTTCCGCAAATGGCTGAAGCCCGGCGACGAGATCGTCGTCACCAACCAGGATCACGAGGCCAACAGCGGCGTCTGGCGGCGCCTGGCCGCCGACGGCATCGTGGTGCGCGAATGGCGCGTCGACGCCGCTAGCGGCGCGCTCGATCCCGCCGCGCTGGATGCGCTGCTGACGCCGCGCACGCGGCTGCTGTGTTTTCCGCACTGCTCCAATATCGTCGCGCAGATCAACGATGTTGCCGCCCTCTGCACCAAGGCGCGCGCCGCAGGCGCGCTCACCGTGGTCGATGGCGTGTCCTACGCAGCGCACGGTTTTCCCGACGTGGCGGCGCTTGGCGCCGACGCCTACCTGTTCTCGCTATACAAAACCTTCGGCCCGCACCAGGGCCTGATGGTGCTGCGCGAGCCGCTGCGGCGGCAGCTGGGCAACGAGGGACACTTCTTCAACGACGCCTACCCGCGCAAGCGGCTGGTGCCGGCGGGCCCGGATCACGCGCAGGTCGCCGCCGCCGCAGGCATCGCCGACTACTTCGACGCGCTCGACGCGCACCACGGCGGCGGTGGCGACGCGGCACGGCCGCAGCGCGTGCGCACGCTGCTGCGCGAGGCCGAGCGCCCGCTGCTGGCGGCACTGCTGGCCGCGCTGTCGTCGCGCCAGGACGTGCGCCTGCTCGGCCCCGACGATGCCGCTGCACGCGCCGCCACCGTGGCCTTCGTACCGCTGCGCGTGTCGCCGGGCGAGGTGGCCGCGCGGCTGGCGGCACGCGGCATCATGGCGGCCGCCGGGCATTTCTACGCCGTGCGGCTGCTCGAAGCCCTGGGTGTCGATCCGGCCCGCGGCGTGGTGCGCCTGTCCTTCGTGCATTACACCGCGCCCGGTGAACTGGCGCAGTTGCTCGCGGCACTGGACGTCGCGCTGGCGGCGACCTGAACCACCGATTCGGTGGATAATCCCCTCTGCATCCGCCCGGCGCGGCGGAGAAGAACAGACGCAACCACGGTGGTAGGGAGGGTTTCATGATTCCAGTCCTCGGCGCGCAGCTTCCGCGGCGCGGCAACGCTTTTTCCCGCGGGCTGGGCCGGCTGATGCTGTGGTTGATGGGCTGGCGGATCGAAGGCGCGTTTCCCGACCTGCCGAAAATGGTGCTGATCGGCGCGCCTCACACCTCCAACATGGACGGCGTCATCGGCCTGGCCACGCTGACCGCGCTGGGCCTGCGCGCCGGCACCATGATCAAGGACAGCGCCTTCAAGGGCGTGATGGGGCCGATCCTGCGCTGGTTCGGCGCCATTCCCATCAACCGCCGCAGCCCCAAGGGCGTGGTCGAGCAGAGCGTCGATGCCTTCGCCGGCAACAAGCGGCTGGTGATGCTGATCGCGCCGGAAGGCACGCGCAGCAGCGCGCCCGAGTGGAAGCGCGGCTTCTATCACATCGCGCTCGGTGCGCGCGTGCCGGTCGTGCCCGCCGCCGCCAACTACGCGCGCAAGGTCATCACCATCGGCCCACCCCTGAACCCGTCCGGCGACTATGCCGCCGACCTGCAGACGCTGCTGGCGTTCTACCGCGACTTCGGCGTTCCGCGTCATCGCAACCGCCTGTCCAAACCGCTGTGCGAGGCCCAGGGCATCGCCTGGCAGTCCGCCAGGGACGCCGATGACTGAGCCGACACCCTTGCGCTGCGCGGTGTACCGCTGCGCCAGACAGAGCGAGATGTATCTCTACCTGCGCGAAGGGCTGAAAACCGATGAGCTGCCTGCGCCCCTGCTGCAGCGCATGGGCCGGCTCACCCACGTCATGGACCTGGCGCTGACCCCGGAACGCAAGCTCGCGCGCGCCGAGACCGCCCGCGTGCTGGACGCACTGCGCGGCACGGGTTACTACCTGCAGATGCCGCCGCAGGGACACCTGGAGGCGCATCTGTACGAGGGGGACTGAACGTACATCGGACGTCACCACTGACCGAAGTACACGATATGACGGCTTCCATGGCCTGGCGGAGAGGGCTGCAGGCGCTGCTGCTGATCGGTGTGTCCTCTGCCGTCCGCGCTGGCGGCGTACCGGGCGAAGCGGTGCAACTGGAGCGCGTCGAAGTCAGCGCCACACGCACCGTCACGCAACCGGATTCAGCGAGCATCGGCACGGTCTACGCCGAGCAGTTCCAGAATCGCCCGCTGTCGCGACCGGGCGAACTGCTGGAGGTGGTGCCGGGACTGATCGTCACGCAGCACAGCGGCGAGGGCAAGGCCAACCAGTATTTCCTGCGTGGCTTCAATCTCGATCACGGCACCGACTTCGCCACTATTGTCGACGGCATGCCGGTCAACATGCCGACGCATGCGCATGGCCAGGGCTATACCGACGTCAACTTCATGATCCCGGAGCTGGTCGACGCCATCGAATACCGCAAGGGTCCTTATTACGCGCAGTACGGCGACTTCTCCTCCGCCGGCGCGGTCGATGTCCGCTACCGCAGCCGTTTCGACCGCCAGCAGATTGCCGTCACCGGCGGCGGCTACGGCTATGGCCGCGCGGTCCTGACCGGCTCCGCTCATCTGCTCGATGGCGACCTGCTCTACGGCGTCGAGGGCCTGCACTACGATGGCCCGTGGACGCTCAATGATGACTTCAACAAGGGCAGCGGCGTGCTGCGCTACACCCGGCGGCATGACGACAGCGAATTCCACGTCGCCGCCATGGCCTATGACGCACGCTGGAACGCCACCGACCAGATTCCTCAGCGCGCCGTCGATCAGGGTTTGATCGGTCGCCTGGGCTGCCTCGACTGCAGCGATGGCGGCAACACCTGGCGCTACAGCCTGTCCGCCGGCTTCGACCGCGCGCTTGGCAACGCGCGCTGGACCGGCTCGGCCTACGCGCTGCGCTACCACCTCGACCTGTATTCGGACTTCACCTATTTCCTCAACGATCCGGTCAACGGCGACCAGTTCGAGCAGGCCGACACGCGCGATGTCTACGGTGGTCAGACCGCCCTGACCTTCAACGCGCGCCTGCTCGGCCTGCCGATGCGCAACGAGTTGGGTCTGCAGACGCGCTTCGATGCCATCGCGCCGGTCGGGCTGTACGACACCCAGGCACGCGCGCGCCTGAGCACCGTCAGCGAGAGCCGCGTGCATCAATGGAGCCAGTCGGCCTACGCCCAGACCTCACTGCGCCCGATGCCCTGGCTCAGCACCACGGCGGGCCTGCGCTTTGATCAATACGACTTCCGCGTCGCCAGTACCCTCCCGGCCAATGCCGGTGACGCACGCGATCACGTCGTCAGTCCAAAGCTGACAGTGGTGATCGGCCCCTTCGAGCAGACCGAGTTCTTCATCAACCTGGGCAAGGGCTTCCACAGCAACGATGCGCGCGGCACCACCGAGACGGTGAGCCCGAAAGATGGCAGCGCCGTTCTGCCGGTGACGCCGCTGGTGGCGACTCGCGGCGCGGACCTGGGACTGCGCAGCGCGCTGATCCCCAACCTGCAGGCCACGCTCAGCGTGTTCGCGCTGCGCATCGACTCGGAGCTGACCTTCAGCGGCGATGCCGGCGACACCGAGGCCAACCGTCCCAGCGCGCGCTACGGCACCGAGCTGTCGCTGTACTGGGAGCCGCTGTCGCATCTGGTGATCGACAGCGATCTGGCGTGGACGCATTCGCGCTTCAGCGATCACGCGCCTCAGGGCGACCATATCCCGGAAGCCGCGACCAGCGTCGCCGCCGTGGGGCTGGCCTACGAACTTGGCAGTGGCTGGTTCGGCGCCCTGCGCCTGCGCTACTTCGGCCCGCGGCCGCTGATCGAGGACGCCAGTCTGCACTCGCAGGCGACTACGCTGGTGAATCTCGATCTCGGCTATCGCCTGACGCCGCACCTCAAGCTTGCCGGCCAGGTCCTCAACCTGCTGAACAGCCATGATCACGACATCGACTATGCCTTCGCCTCGCGTCTGCCGGGCGAGCCGGCGACGGGCGTCCAGGACATCCACTTTCACCCGGTGGAACCGATCAACGCGCGGCTGCTGCTGAGCTACGACTACTAGCCCGCGCGCACCCGCGTCAGCGACGGCTTCAGAACTTCAGCGACGCCGCGTGGATGCCGGCGATGGCGACCTCGCAGGTCTTGGCGGCGTTGTTGCAGGTGGCGTCCAGCGGCAGGCCTTCGATGGCGCCGGACATGGTGGTGGTGTCGGACCACCAGTAGGACTCGCCCGTCAGCAGCGGCCGGTCGTTGATGGAGATCGCGATCTGCCGCGTGAGAAACCCGAAGCTCATCTGCGCCTTCAGCGTGTAGCGCGCCAGGCCGCCCGGCAGCTTCCACTCGCGGGTGGTGGAATACAGCGTGGCGCAGCCGCCGAGCAGGGCCGTCAGCGTCGCGGCCAGCGCCAGCCGGCGCGCACCGCGCGCCAACACCCCGGCCGCCATCACGCCGCCGTCGGCAGCATCTGGCGGATGAAGGCTTCGCAGTCCGGCGTGTCCATGTAGCGCGGCACGGCGTAGAACCAGAAGGTCTCGCTCTGCGCCTTGACCGCGATCTCGGGGATGTCCGCTTCCTTGAGCTTGTCCACCTGCGTCGGAATGCCGAACTCGGCGTTCATCGCGCGCACCTTGGCGATGAAGGCGTCGGCCAGCTGCGCCTCGCTCTCGCCGCCCTTCTTGAGGCCGCTGACTTCCGCCAGCTTGGCCAGGCGCGCGGTGCAGTTGGGCTTGGAGAAGTCCAGTACGCGCGGCAGGATGATGGCGTTGGCCAGGCCGTGCGGCACGTGGTAGTAGGCGCCGAAGTTGTGGGCGATGGCGTGCACGTAGCCGACGCCGGCGATGGTGAAGGCGACGCCGGCCTTGAACGAAGCCTGCGCCATGTTCTGGCGCGCCTGCACGTTGCCGCCGTTCTTCACCGCTTCGGCCAGGTTCTGCATGATCAGCGCGGTCGCTTCCAGCGCCATCTGGTCGGTCTTGCTCGTGCAGTTGCGCGAGATGTAGGCCTCGACCGCGTGGGTCAGCGCGTCCATGCCGGTGGCGGCGGTGATCGGCGGTGGCAGGCCGGTCATCAGCGCGCCGTCCAGCGCCGCGCCCTTGGGCACCAGGGCGGTATCCATGATCGCGAACTTGCGCGTGGTCGAAGGATCGGACACGACGGCGGCGATGGTCACCTCCGAGCCGGTGCCGGCGGTGGTCGGCACGGCGTAGAGCTTCATCGGCGGCACCAGGATGCGCATCAGGCCCGCCATCCAGGTGATCGGGTACGGGTTGCGCGCGCGCGCGGCGATGACCTTGGCGGCGTCGATCGAGGAGCCGCCGCCGATGGCGAGGATCGCGGTGCAGCCCTCGCGCTTGAGCATCGCCAGGCCAGTCTCGATCTGCTCGATGGTCGGGTTGGGCAGCACGCCGTCATAGACCACGAAGCTGACGCCGAGCTGGCCGAGCTTGTCCTGCATCGGCTTGAGCAGGCCGATCTTCACCAGCATGGCGTCGGTGACGATCAGCAGCTTCTTCACGCCGGTGCCGGCGATGTGCTCGCACAGCTGCAGCGACGAGCCGGGGCCGGTGAACATCTGCGGCGTGCGGAACGGCAGCAGCTTGCTGCTCCACTTGAGAATGAACTGCCAGATCTTGAACAGCAGAACCTTGATGGCGAATGGCATGCGTGAAGACTCCCCGGTGGTGATCGGTTTCCCGGGCGCGCCGGGCCGATTTCGTTGCAGGGCGCGATTGTCTCGTGCCCCTACCCCGGCGCGTCAATAGAAATCGGCGCGGACCTGCGCTTTTTTCGCCACCCGCTCTCCGGCAAGCGGCACGGCAGGATGTTATTAAATATATATCAAATTTTAAAACGATAAATAATTAATAACATTTCTCCTGCGGCCGAGGTGTCGAGCGGGTGGCACCCCAAATGGCCCATGCGTTGCATTCCGCCCTGGCGATGCCGCTGTCGCCGGCATCCGCAGGCCTTGTCCTTGAGCCCTGACCCTGTTTCGCGCTGGCGCCACGGCCGGCCACCGCGGCAAGCCAAGGGAGACTGCGTCGGTGCGCCCCGGTTTGCCGTTATGCTCCCGCCACCCGACCACCCCGCGCATCGTCACGCCCGCCATGACCTCCGACGCCATCGTGCCCATCTCCGGCTTCGACGCCACGCCGCTGACGTTCGACGGCCGCGAGCGCGTGGTCTACCGCCGCGGCCAGGGCCGCGCCGTGATCGTGATGGCGGAGGTGCCGGGTATAACGCCGCAGGTGGCGCGCTTCGCCACGCGCGTGGCCGACGCCGGTTTCTCGGTGTGGATGCCGCAGCTGTTCGGCACGCCGCTGCGGCCGCTGTCGCCGGCCAGCGTCGCCGAGACGCTGGCGCGGGTGTGCATCAGCCGCGAATTCCGCCTGCTGGCGGCCCACCGCTCCAGTCCCATCGTCGACTGGCTGCGCGCACTGGCGCGCCATGCCCACGCCGAGTGCGGCGGGCCGGGCGTCGGCGCCATCGGCATGTGCCTGACCGGCAATTTCGCGCTGGCGATGATGCTCGACGCGCCGGTGATCGCGCCGGTGCTGTCGCAACCCTCCCTGCCCGGCGGCTTCACCCACGCGCAGCGCAGCGGCCTGCACGCCTCGCCGCGGGAGATCGCCGCCGCCCACGACAAAATCGACCACGAGGGCGCCCGCATCCTCGGCCTGCGCTTCAAGCAGGACCCGATGTGCCGCGCCGAGCGCTTCGCGCGGCTGCGCGAGGAATTCGGCGAAGCCTTCGAGAGCATCGAGATCGACGCCCGACACGCCAACCCGCGCGCGATGAAGCCCGCGCACAGCGTCGTCACCACGCACCTGATCGACAAGGCGGGCGAACCGACGCGCGCGGCGCTGGAACGCGTGCTTGCCTTTCTCAAGGAGAAAATCGCCTAGGGTAACTCTGAAGAAGTTGTTCTGTGCTGTCACCCCGGCGCAGGCCGGGATCCAGTTCTGTTCCTATACGCGGGGAAAACTGGATTCCGGCCTGCGCCGGAATGACGAACTATAGATGTTCCGGACTTATTCAGAGTTGCCCTAGGCGCACTCACGCCGCACGGCCTGCGCCGGCATGACGGCTTGGCAACGTTTCCTCAGGTCACATCGCTGGGCCCGATACGAATGCGCTTGGGCTTTTCCGTTTTCTGATCCGGCCGCTGCTGTCTTTGCGCAGGCTTGCTGCCCTTGCGGACATCCTGCGTCTTCTGGCGTCCACCGTTCCATGCCGGCGGATCGCTCGCCGGAAAGGAATCGCTCAGCGTCTGGTCTACCTCGGTCCACTGCCTGCCGTTCATGGCGCATCCTCCGTATTGCGCAGAAAATTGCTCACCTAGTTGTGACCGCAACTATCCCGGAAGTTCCCGCGAATTTTCCAGCGCGGGTGGATTAAGATCAGCGCATGCCGAACCGAGCACTGCCATGAGCCGCGCCTTCGTCAAGGAGCCTGACGGCGATACGCCGGACGAACTCCCGGAGCTGCCGCTCAGCCCGCACCCCAATCGCGTCACCGCGCGCGGCCTGGCGCAGCTGCAGCAACGGCTGGCCGAAGCAACGCGCCAACTGCAAGACCCCGCCACCGGCGCGCACGAGCGCGCACTGACCGCGCGCGATGCGCGCTGGCTGCAACAGCGCATCGCCAGCGCCAGCGTTGTGCAACCCTCGCCCTGCGGCAATGCCGCCGGCTTCGGCACCTGCGTCACCTTTGTCGACGAGGCCGGCACGCAGCAGCGCTACCGTATCGTCGGCGAGGATGAAGCCGATCCGCTGCAGGGTCGCGTCAGCTGGGTCTCACCGCTCGCGCGGGCGCTGGAAGGCGCGCAGGTCGGCGACCTCGTGCACTGGCCGCGTCCGGCCGGCGTCAGCGAGATCGAAGTGCTGGTCATCGACAACGCGCCGGAAACCGCGCATGACTGATTGGCAGCGCGCGCTCGCCGGTGCCGCCGTGGCCAGCCCGCTGCCGTTCGAGCTCAACGCGCGCCGCTGCCTGCGGCTCGATCTCGGCGGCGGCAATGCCGCACTAAACGGCATCGATGCCACCAACCCCGCTGCCTTCTCCGCGTGGATCGCGCGGCAGATCGCCGATGCCGGCGCCGACTACGCCGCCGGCGGTTACGGTGAAGACCGCGCGCTCTACCACATGAGCCCGGTGTTCACGCCAGCGCAGGGCGAAACCCGCACGCTGCACCTGGGCATCGACCTGTGGCTGCCGGCCGGCACGCCGGTCTGCGCCGTGCTCGGCGGCACCGTACACAGCACGCAGAACAACGCCGCCTTCGGCGACTACGGCCCGACCATCATTCTCGAACACGTGATCGATGGCGAACGCTTCCACACCCTGCACGGCCATCTCGCCCAGCCTTCTCTGGCGCTGACGTTACCGGGGCAACCAGTGAAAGCAGGCCAGGTCATCGGCTGGCTCGGCACGCCGGAAGAAAACGTCGGCTGGCCGCCACACCTGCACTTCCAGATCATCCGCGACCTGCAAGGCCGCAGCGGCGATTATCCTGGCGTTTGCAAGGCATCGGAGAAAGCGCAGTGGCTGGAGAATTGTCCTGATCCGAATCTGTTGTTGCGGATTGATGCGCTGAACGACTGACGCCTTGACCGCCGTCAGCTCGCAGCCTTGCCATGCAACAGAATGAGGTGTTTAATCCAATGCAAATAAGTTTCTTCGGTACGCAAGCTGTAATGGCGAGTACGAATCGCCGTGCGTACTTGCTCCAGGAGCTTGGGAGGCTTTTCTGATGAACCACTTGCCTGCGTCATTGACGTATTTCCCGCCAGCACCCGCCACAGGATCAGCGAGTTGTGCTCGATGGAGGCGGATTATACGTCAATATGGCCGTGTTATACGTCAGATTGAAGTCTAGTAAGCGTTGGAACATCGGCTGAGATCGTGGTGCTGAATTCTTTTTTCCAACTTGGGAGTTTGCGCTGAATTTCGAGTTGTATGAATGGCCGCGAGGCGTGCTAGTTACAAAGCGCTAAAGCGCTCTGACGCATAACAAGTTATACGTACATTTCACTTTAGCGCTTTGTAAGGAGCGCCCATCTGCAGAAGGGATGGCGCGATGAGCATAGGGGTTGAGAGCAGAATGAGATGTCGGATATGGCCGAGATTCCAACAAGTCGTTCAAGCGTACATCGCCGCGATGCGGCGATACCCTCGCTACGCTCGGTGACGCTTAACTCCATGCGTTGGCCGTCATAGAGCACACCCCATGTGGAATCCTTTCAAGAAGAAGACGGCGCAGCAGCCTCCAACACCCACTCCGAACCGCGTTGACCAACTCGCAAACGCGCTGCAGCGCGAAGGGAGAATTGGAGATCTGGAACGAGAATTGGACAAACTCGACAAGTCGAAGCTGAGCCAAACAGAGCTCGAATCTTGGTGGCACATATACGGTATCGCCGCATTTCAAGCTGGGCTTCAAAATGAGGCAACGGCGCGCTTTGAAGAAGCCTATCGCCGCTTTCCCAAGTCTCCCCACATCAGATTTTCGCTCGGTCAGCAATACGTTAACGCTCGCCAGCTGGGCAAGGGCTTTGAATTGTTTCGTTCCTGCGTCTTTCCCGAGATTCCTCGCGGGTACGTTATGGCACAGATTCGGTACGCATATCTGTGGAATAGATATGACGATGGCCGTCTTGACCTGCTCCCCTAATTTGTAGCCACGGCGATGGTGAGTCTGGTTGAGTTTTCGCCGCCCTGAAACGCCTCACGGATGGCCGCTGGCGGTTTATATCCTAGCGCGCTGTGCGGCCGCTTGTGGTTGTAGAAGCTGCGCCACTGCTCGATCACGACTTTGGCATCTCGCAGATTCACAAACCATTCCCGGTTCAAGCACTCGTCGCGCAGCTTGCCGTTGAAGCTCTCCACATTGCCGTTCTGCCATGGGC
>SSEB01000004.1 GCA_008012115.1 Nevskiaceae bacterium | reverse complement strand
TTTCTGGAGTTCTTCCAGAGCAAGGCCCACACGATCGTGCCCTCGTCGCCGCTGGTGCCGGGCAACGACCCGACGCTGCTGTTCACCAACGCCGGCATGGTGCAGTTCAAGGACGTGTTCACCGGCCAGGACAAGCGGCCATACACGCGCGCCGCCTCGTCGCAGAAGTGCGTGCGCGCCGGCGGCAAGCACAACGATCTCGAGAACGTCGGCTACACCGCGCGTCACCACACCTTCTTCGAGATGCTGGGCAACTTCAGCTTCGGCGACTACTTCAAGAAGGACGCGATCCACTACGCGTGGGAGTTCATCACCTCGCCGCAGTGGCTGGGCATCGACAAGAACCGCCTGCTGGTCACCGTGTACCACACCGACGACGAAGCCTACGCGATCTGGAACCAAGAGATCGGCGTGCCGGCCGAGCGCATCGTCCGCATCGGCGACAACAAGGGCGCGAAGTACGCGTCCGACAATTTCTGGGCGATGGGCGACACCGGCCCCTGCGGCCCGTGCACCGAAATCTTCTACGACCACGATCCCGACGGCAGCAAGGGCATCTGGGGCGGCCCGCCGGGCAGCAAGGAAGAAGATGGCGACCGCTGGATCGAAATCTGGAACGTCGTGTTCATGCAGTTCGACCGCGCCAAGGACGGCACACTGACGCCGCTGCCCAAGCCCAGCGTGGATACCGGCATGGGCCTGGAGCGCATCAGCGCGCTGATGCAGGGCTATCACGACAATTACCAGACCGACACCTTCCGGCACCTGATCAACGCCGTGGCCAAGCTTGCCGGCCAGCAGCCCTACGCCAACGCTTCGCAGAAGGTCATCGCCGACCATATCCGCGCCACCAGCTTCCTGATCGCCGACGGCGTGATGCCGTCGAACGAAGGCCGCGGCTATGTCCTGCGCCGCATCATGCGCCGCGCGATCCGCCACGGTTACAAGCTCGGTCTCAACGAGCCGTTCTTCTACAAGCTGGTCGCGCCGCTGGCCGAGATCATGGGCGGCGCCTATCCCGAGCTGAACGAGAAGCGCGCGCAGCTCGAGAAAACCATCCGCGCCGAGGAAGACAGCTTCGCGGTGACGCTGGACAAGGGCATGAAGCTGCTCGACGAGGCCATTGCCAAGATGAAAGGGGATGTGATCCCGGGCGATGTCGTGTTCAAGCTCTACGACACCTACGGCTTCCCGGTCGATCTCACCGCCGACATCGCGCGCGAGCGCAACCTCAAGCTCGACGAAGCGGGCTACGAGAAGGAAATGGAAGCGCAGCGCGAACGCGCCCGCGCCGCCAGCAAGTTCAGCAGCGCCGGCAGTGTCGCCTACGAGGGCGCCGACACCTGCTTCGTCGGCTATGACGGCCTCACCGCCGACAACGCCAAGGTGCTGGCGCTGTACCGCGACGGCAAGGCGGTGGATGCGCTCAAGGCCGGCGACGAGGGCATCGTCGTGCTCGACAGCACGCCGTTCTATGCCGAAGGCGGTGGCCAGGTCGGCGACAAGGGCGTGATCGGCGCGTTCGAAGTCGCCGATACGCAGAAGATCAAGGGCAGCGTGTTCGGCCATCACGGCACGCTCAAGAGCGGCAGCCTCAAGGTCGGCGACAAGGTTTCTGCGCGCGTCACCGAGTCGACGCGCCGCGCCACCATGCGCAACCACTCCGCCACGCACCTGCTGCACCGCGCGCTGCGCGACGTGCTCGGCACCCACGTGGCGCAGAAGGGCTCGCTGGTCAACGAGCAGCGCACGCGCTTCGACTTCTCGCACACCCAGCCGGTCACGGCGGAAGAGATGGCCGAGATCGAGACCCGCGTGAATCGCGCGATCCTCGCCAACGTGCCGGTGACGGCGCAGGTGATGAAGTACGACGACGCCATCAAGGCCGGCGCCATGGCGCTGTTCGGCGAGAAGTACGGCGACGAGGTGCGCGTGCTGGCGATGGGCGAGCATTCCACCGAACTCTGCGGCGGCACGCACGTGAGCCGCACCGGTGACATCGGCCTGTTCAAGATCGTCGCCGAAGGCGGCGTCGCCGCCGGCGTGCGCCGCATCGAGGCGACCACCGGCGAGCACGCGCTGAACTACGTGCGCGATACCGAGAACAAGCTCAAGGCCGCCGCCGAACTGGTGCGCGCCGGCCGCGACGATCTCGCCGACAAGATCCAGCAGGCGCTGGACCGCAGCAAGCAGCTGGAAAAGGATCTCGCCGCGCTCAAGGGCAAGATGGCCTCCGCCGCCGGTGGCGATCTCGCCGCGCAGGCCAAGACCATCAAGGGCGTGAAGGTGCTGGCGGCGCAGGTGGATGGTGTCGAAGGCAATGACCTGCGCACGCTGATGGACCAGCTCAAGAACAAGCTCGGCTCCGGCATCGTGCTGCTGGGCGCCGTCAACGGCGAGAAAGTCGGCCTGATCGCCGGCGTGACGTCCGATCTCACCGGCAAGGTCAAGGCTGGCGAACTGGTGAATTTCGTCGCCGGCCAGGTCGGTGGCAAGGGCGGCGGCAAGCCCGACATGGCGCAGGCCGGTGGCACGCAGCCCGCGAACCTGCCGGCCGCGGTCGCCAGCGTCGGCGCCTGGGTCGAAGCGAAACTCTAATACGCAGCATCAACCAGTAGAACCTCATGGCACTGATTGTTCAGAAATACGGCGGCACCTCGATGGGCTCGATCGAGCGCATCGAGCACGTCTGCAACAAGGTGGCGTCCTTCGTGAAGCAGGGACACCAGGTGGTGGTGGTGGTGTCGGCGATGTCCGGCGAAACCGACCGCCTGCTGAAGCTGGCCAAGAGCATCAATCCGCGCGGCAACGAGCGCGAGTACGACCAGATCGCCTCCACCGGCGAGCAGGTCACCATCGGCCTGCTGGCGCTGGCACTGGAGAAGATCGGGCTCAAGGCGCGCTCCTACACCGGCCCGCAGGTCGCGATCCGCACCGACGACGCCTTCATGAAGGCGCGCATCCAGTCCATCGACGCCGACAAGCTGCTGGCCGACTGCAAGGCCGGCATCGTGCCGGTGGTCGCCGGCTTCCAGGGCATTGCGCCGGACGGCAGCACCGCCACGCTCGGTCGCGGCGGCTCCGACACCACCGGCGTGGCGCTGGCCGCGGCGCTGAAGGCCGACGAGTGCCAGATCTACACGGACGTGGACGGTGTCTACACCACCGATCCGCGCGTCGAGCCCAAGGCCCGCCGCCTTGACAAGATCACCTTCGAGGAAATGCTGGAACTGGCCAGCCTCGGCTCCAAGGTGCTGCAGATCCGCTCGGTGGAATTCGCCGGCAAATACAAGGTGCCGCTGCGCGTGCTCTCGACCTTTGTCGATGGCCCCGGCACGCTCATCACGCTTGAGGAAACCAACATGGAAGACGCACTCATCTCCGGCATCGCCTTCGCCAAGGACGAGGCCCAGCTCACGGTGGCCGGCGTGCCGGACCGTCCGGGCATCGCCGCATCGATCCTCGGCCCGGTGGGCGACGCCAACATCGAAGTGGACATGATCGTGCAGAACGTCGGCGCCGACGGCACCACCGACTTCACCTTCACTGTGCACCGCAATGACGTCGACAAGGCGCAGGACATCGCGGCCCGCGTCGCCAGGGAACTGGGCGCCAAGGGCGTGCGCGCGGCCAGCGACATCGTCAAGGTGTCGCTGGTCGGCGTCGGCATGCGCTCGCACGCCGGCATCGCCAGCAAGATGTTCAAGGCGCTGGCGGCGGTGGGCATCAACATCCGCATGATCTCCACCTCCGAGATCAAGATTTCGGTGGTGATCGACGAGAACTACTTGGAACTCGCCGTGCGGACCCTGCACAAGGCCTTCGGCCTGGAAGAGGGTGCCAAGGCGGCCTGAGCCCTAGCGCAAAGCCGTGCACAGCGCAATAGTGCGCTGTAGAGAATGGGCGGACGAAAAGTTGCCGAGCACACTGGTCTCGCAGTCATAAGGAGCGTGCCATGCTGATTCTGACAAGGCGTGTCGGTGAGACGGTGGTGATTGGCGACAATATCGAGATCACCGTTCTGGGCGTTAAGGGTGGACAGGTGCGGCTTGGCGTGAAGGCGCCGCGCGACGTGACGGTCCATCGTGAGGAAATCGTCGAGCGCATCCGGCGCGAGCACGAGGCTCCGGCTCTTCCCGGCGCCCACTGAGTCGTCCGCAAGTATTTCTTTACCTTCTCCATTCAGGTCGTTAGAATTGCGCCCCTTGCTGCGGCAGCCCTGCTGCAGCGGGAGAGTGAGCCGGGCCTAGCTCGGTCGACAGTCCCGGAGAGTTGGCCGAGTGGACGAAGGCGCGCCCCTGCTAAGGGCGTATAGGCCTTAAAAGCTTATCGAGGGTTCGAATCCCTCACTCTCCGCCAGTTTCGGTTTAAGAATGTGCGCTCGTAGCTCAGCTGGATAGAGCACTTGGCTACGAACTAAGGGGTCGGGAGTTCGAATCTCTCCGAGCGCACCATTTTTAAGCCGTTGCGCCAAATCCGTACTGCATGGCTCTCCGCCAGTCATGGCACCTCGCCGGTACGATCATTGTCTTGTGACGGCCCCCAAAGGCGGCCGCACACAGTAAAATCACGGGCACTCCCACTCTCCACGGACGGCCAATGCCATCCATCTCCGTACTGCTTCGCGACGAAATGACGCGCCTCGCCAAGCGCGTCGTCCGCCAGGAAGTCCACAAGTTGCAGGCGGCCACGGGCGCACACCGGGAGAGGATCGCCGCACAACGGCGGCAGATCGCGGCGCTCGAGAAGGAGCTGGGACTGTTGCGCAAGGCAATGGCGTCAGGCCGGAGCGAAGCGGTCGTCGAGACCGGCACCCGGAACCGCTTTTCCGCCAAGGGACTCAAGTCGCTACGCAACC
Source organism: Nevskiaceae bacterium (assembly GCA_008012115.1). GTDB lineage: Bacteria > Pseudomonadota > Gammaproteobacteria > Nevskiales > Nevskiaceae > Stenotrophobium. Next base: position 230,996 of record SSEB01000004.1, on the reverse strand, counting down.
GCCTGGCATTGAGTGCGGAGGATTTCGGGCGCCTGATCGGCGTCAGCGGCCAGACTATCTACAACTGGGAAGCCAAGAAGACGGCGCCCAACGATGAGCAGGTCGCCGAAATCGCCAAGCTGCGCAAGACGGGCAAGCGGGCCCTGCTGGCGCGCCTCGCGGTCCAGTCGCCGGACGCCTGAGCGCGCGGCGGCGCCATTCAGGGTTTTTTCAGCGCCTGCGAAACCAGGTTCTTCGCCACCGGCGCGTTGGTTCGCAGCGCGATGGCGCCGACGAAGAGCGCGTTGATGAACTGCACCACCTGACGCAGGATGTCATCGCGTCTCTGCGGATGCTCGAGGTAATCCAGCGTGGAGTGAAACACCTGGACCACCACCACCTCGGCCAGCTCGCGCATGGTGCGGTCGTCGAGGCCCGGCGTCATCTGCATGACGTGCATGTCGTCGGCAAGATCGCCGGCCACGGCGCGGATCATCTCGCGCAGCGCCTCGCGAACCTTCGGTGAGGCACCGTACAGCTCGCGCACGCCGACCAGCATCGCGTCGGGATTGCGCTTGGCGAAGTCGAAGACCAGCTCCACCGTGCGTACCACGTTCTCCTCGCGGCTGACGATGCTGCGCCGCAGGGCCTGCAGCGGCTGCCGCAGGTCGCGGCTCAGTTCTTCGATCACCGCCATCGACAGATCGTCGAGATCGGTGAAATGCCGGTAGAAGGTGTTGGGGTTGAGGCCGGCCTCGCGGCCGAGTTCGCGCACCCCCAGGGCCTGCAGGCTGCGTGATCGCGCGGCCAGCTTGAGGGCGGCGCACAGCAGCTTCTGCCGGCCGGAGGGCGCCGTCTTGGTGTCGCCGCGGTCATTGCGCGATGTCATCGGGGGATTTTAACTGCGCTTGACAGCAAAGTATACGTCTGTATACCATTAAGTATACATTCGTATACGCCGCGGGCGTTGGTGGCCGCGGCATTCACCGTCGAGGAGCAGCGTTTCATGGCGAAGAATTCCGTGCAGACCCCGTCCCGTCCGTCGCAGGTGCGCGTGGCCATCGTTGGTACCGGCTTCGCGGGCCTGGGCATGGCGATCCAGCTCAAGCAGGCCGGCGAGACCGATTTCGTGGTGCTGGAGAAGGCTGGCGATGTCGGCGGCACCTGGCGCGACAACCACTACCCGGGCTGCGCCTGCGACGTGCAGTCGCATCTGTACTCGTTTTCCTTCGAGCCCAACCCGGAGTGGTCGCGCATGTTCGCGCCGCAGCCGGAAATCTGGGCCTATCTGCGCAAGGTCACCGACAAGCACGGCCTGCGGCCCTTCATCCGCTTCAACTCGGAAGTCACCGGCGCGGAGTGGGACGAGGCCGCGAGCCTGTGGCGCGTGCGCACCACCAGCGGCACGATCAGCGCGCAGGTGCTGGTCTCCGGCATGGGCGGCCTGAGCCGCGCGGCGTATCCGGACATCCCGGGCATCGAGCGCTTCCAGGGCAAGCGCTTCCACTCGCAGGACTGGGATCACGGCTACGATCTGGCCGGCAAGCGCATCGCCGTCATCGGCACCGGCGCCTCGGCGATCCAGTTCGTGCCGCAGATCCAGAAAAAGGCGGCGCATATCGATCTCTACCAGCGCACGCCGCCCTGGATCATGCCCAAGCCGGATCGCCCGATCAGCGACGCCGAGCGCTTCCTGTTCAAGCGCTTCCCGGCGGCGCAGGCGGCGTTCCGCAATTCGATCTACTGGATGCTGGAGTCACGCGTGCTGGGATTTGCGATCAACCCGCGCCTGATGAAACTGGTGGCGCGCGTCGCGCGCTCGCACATCCGCAAGCAGATCCGGGACCCGGAGCTGCGCAAGAAAGTCACGCCGGACTACACCATCGGCTGCAAGCGCGTGCTGATTTCGGACGACTACTACCCGGCACTGGCGCAGCCCAACGTCGATGTCATCACCACCGGCATCCGCGAGATCACCGCCAAGGGCGTGATCACCAGCGACGGCGTCGAGCGCGAGGTCGACGCGATCATATTCGGCACCGGCTTCCACGCGGTCGATCCGCTGCCGGCCGGCATGATCCACGGCCGCGACGGCGTCGACATCATGGACGCCTGGAAGAACGGCGCCGAGGCCTACAAGGGCACCACGGTCACCGGCTTCCCCAACCTGTTCCTGATCGTCGGCCCCAACGTCGGCCTCGGTCACAGCTCCATGGTCTACATGATCGAGTCGCAGATTGCCTACATCATGGATGCCCTCAAGACCATGCAGCGCCAGTCGCTGGCGTCGGTCGAGGTCCAGCCGCAGGCGCAGGCCGACTACAATCGCGGCCTGCAGGCAAAGCTGGGCCACGCGGTGTGGAACGTCGGCGGCTGCAAGAGCTGGTACATCGATCCGAAGAGCGGCAAGAACGTGACGCTGTGGCCGGGCTTTACCTGGCAGTTCCGCCGTGAACTGAAGTCCTTCGACGCGCAGGCCTACCGCCTGGACAGCCGCAAGCAGCCTGCGGCGCAGGCTGCGCCGACGTACGCGGCGGCGAAGTAATCGCAGTCATTACAACGGTCCGGCGGCGCCGAGGCACCGCCGGCTTTCGTTAACAAGGGAGAAGTGAACATGAAGTCATTTGCCAACAAGGTCGCCGCCATCACCGGCGCGGGTTCCGGCATCGGCCGCGCGCTGGCGCTGGAACTGGCCGCGCAGGGTTGTGCGCTGTCGCTCAGCGACGTCAACGAAACCGGCCTGGCGGAGACTGCCAGGCTGCTGGCGGACAAGGGCGTGAAGGTGACGACGGCGAAGGTGGACGTGTCCAAGCTCGAGCAGGTCAGCACCTGGGCGGAGCAGACCGTGGCCGAACACGGCAAGGTCAATCTCGTGTTCAACAATGCCGGCGTTGCCGTGGCCGGCACTGTCGAAGGCCTGAGCTACGAGGAGTACGAGTGGATCATGGGCATCAATTTCTGGGGCGTGGTCTACGGCACCAAGGAATTCCTGCCGCATCTCAAGGCCAGCGGCGACGGCCATATCGTCAACATCTCCAGCATATTCGGCCTGTTCTCGCAGCCCAGCCAGAGCGCCTACAACGCCACCAAGTTTGCGGTGCGCGGCTTCACCGAATCGCTGCGCCAGGAACTGGACATCGCCGGCGCCGGCGTGAGCTGCACCTGCGTGCATCCGGGCGGCATCAAGACCAACATCGCCAAGTCGGCCCGCACCAACGCCAGCGTGCGCGACATCACCGGCGCCGATCCCGAAAAGGGCAAGGCGGATTTCGAGAAGATGTTCCGCACCACGGCGCAGGAAGCGGCGCGCACCATCCTCGCCGGCGTCAGGCGCGATGCGCGCCGCGTGCTGATCGGCAGCGATGCCCGCGCCGCCGACCTGATGCAGCGACTGCTGCCGACCACCTATCAGCAACTGGTGACGCGCGCGGTCAAGGCGCAGGCCAAGCGTCGCTGAGGGAGTCCGCATGAACGCTCCGCGCAAATCCGCTGTGAAGACGCCGGCACAGATGCTGGCCGAACCGTTCCGCCTGCCCAACGGCGTGGTGGTGCCCAACCGCATCGCCAAGTCGGCGATGAGCGAGGCGCTGGGCACGCTGGGCAACCAGCCGACCGCGCGGCTGGAGCGTCTCTACGCGCGCTGGGCCGACGGTGGCGTCGGTCTGTGCATCACCGGCAACGTCATGATCGACCGCCGCGCGCTGGGCGAGCCCGGCAACGTCGTGGTCGAGGACGAGTCGGGGCTGGCGATGCTGCAGCGCTGGGCCGCGGCGGGCACGCGCCGTGGCGGGCAGTTGTGGATGCAGATCAATCACCCGGGCAAGCAGTCGCCCAAGGGGCTCAATCGCGAGAACGTGGCGCCGTCGGCGATTCCCTTCGGGCCGGAGCTGGCGGCATTCTTCTCCGCGCCGCGCGAGCTGACGGACGACGAAATCCTCGACCTGATCCGTCGTTACGGCAACACCGCGCGCATCGCCAGGCTGGCCGGCTTCACCGGCGTGCAGATTCACGGCGCGCACGGCTACCTGGTCAGCCAGTTCCTGTCGCCCAAGCACAACCAGCGCACCGACCGCTGGGGCGGCAGCGCCGAGAACCGCCGCCGTTTCGTGCTCGAGGTGCTGGCGGAGATGCGCCGCCAGGTGGGCGCGGACTTTGCCATCGGCATCAAGCTCAATTCGGCGGACTTCCAGCGCGGTGGCTTCACTGAGGAGGAATCGTTGGACACGATCCGCGCGCTGGCGCAGGCGGGCATCGATCTGGTCGAGATTTCCGGCGGCACCTACGAGGCGCCGGCGATGACCGGCGTGACGGCGGTGAAGGCGAGCACGCGGGCGCGCGAGGCTTACTTCCTGGAGTTTGCCGAGAAGGTGCGCGCCGCGGTGAATGTGCCGCTGATGGTCACCGGCGGTTTCCGCACCGTCGAAGGCATGGCGGCGGCGCTGCAGAGTGGCGCCATCGACTTCGTCGGTCTCGGCCGCCTGCTGGCGGTGGAGCCGGAGGCGCCGCAGCGCCTGCTGCGCGGCGAGAATCCGCGCGAGCAGATTCGCCCGATCAGCACCGGCATCGGCATGGTCGACCGCATGGCGCTGATGGAAGTGGCCTGGTACACGCGCCAGCTGCGCCGCATCGGCGAGGGCGACGAGCCGCGGCCGCGCGAGTCCGGCCTGAAATCGTTTGCCATCGGCATGGTGGAGAACGGCTGGAACACCTTCCGCTCGCGACGCCTGCGCGCCTGAGCCGCTGCGTCCGCAAAAGCCCGCCGGCATGGCGGGCTTTTTTGTTTGCGGCCGCTATTAGGTATCCGATGCCTATTTTTATAAATCAGAAAACAACGCCATGACCATGAGCTGGGGGCATCAGTTTTCTAAAACGCATAAGCCTCATGCGGGCGCCACGCGGAACACGAATGCGTTTTCACTGTTCGTCGCAGCGCGCTGATCGCCGCCGTCGGGCATGGTAATGAGCAACTGTGAGCCGCTCCGCCGATAAGCCAGCGGCGTATTGTCCGAGCCGAGCAGCGTGATTCGCGTCGCCGCGGTCACCGGGATCGCGGCGTTGACGGTCAGCGTCTGGCCGGGCCAGGTGGTGGCGATGATGTATAGCGCCCCGTCTTGCCCGATGGTGAAGTAGTTGCCGCTGCCGTCGTTCGATTGGGTCCATTGCCGGCTGCCGTAGATCGCTGTGCCATTGATACGCAGCCACGCGCCCATCGCCTGGAGGCGCGTCGTCATTGAGTCGGGAATCGTGCCGTCAGCCTTCGGGCCGATGTCGAGCAGCAGGTTACCGCCGCTCGCAACCGTGCTGACCAGGGTCTTGATCAGCTCGGCGGGGCTCAGGTAGTCGGCATCGGTCTCCTGTGCGTTGTAGCCGAACGAAGCTCCCATCCCGCGTGTTGCCTCGAACGGCGGCACCGCGCTGCCGTTGCCGTATTCGACCGTGTTGTAGTCGAAGTGAGTGGCGGCCTTGTCGCCGCAGCGGTCGTCGACGACGACGCCCTCCGGATTGGTTGCCGCGGTTTGGTTGTAGTAGTAGGCGATCGACTCGTTGGAAAGAAAGTAGTCCTCCCGGCCGCCGATGTCGCACCAGATCACGTCCGGGTGATAGAGATCCACCAGCTCCTTCAACTGCGGACGGACCTGGCCCGCGGCGTAGTCGGTGATCGCGACGTAGCCGGTGTAAGGCACCGGCAGCTGGGTATAGGCATTGCGCGGAGGGAGCGATCCGGCGGGAGGTCCGAAGACCAGGTTGTTCGTGCCGGTCGGCGCGTAGGCATCGGCCGGCTTCGGCGCCGGGTTGTACCACTCTGGGATGGAGTAATACAGGCCGGGCTTGACCTTGTCTCCAGCGCGGTGTGCCGCTTCGAACAAGGCACCGACCAGATCGCGATGCGGACCCATCTCGACGGCGTTGCGCCGGGTCGTTGCCGTCGGCCACAAGGCGAAGCCTTCGTGATGCTTGCTTGTCAGCACGAAGTATTTCGCTCCTGCTTCCTGGAACAACTGTAGCCAGGCGTCAGGGTCGAACCGGTCGGCGGTCCACTGCGGGATGAAATCATCGTAGACGAAATCGGCGCCGTAGGTCTGGAGGTGGTGAGTCCAGGCTTGGCAGCCGGGAATCTGTTGCACGAACCAGTACCACTCGGCGTAACCCGTGCAGTCGGGTGGAGGACCTACCAGCGCCGATGCGCCGCGCGGCGCAAAGGCCGGCACCGAGTAGACGCCCCAGTGGATGAAAATGCCGAACTTCGCATCCTTCCACCATTGAGGCAGCGGATGTGTCGCAAGCGATGCCGGGGTCGCGCTATAGCGGCTTGTCGGCGAATCCGGAGTGCGATTTTCCCCCGGCAACGAACTGCGACCGCAGGCGCTCAACATGACTAGCGCGACCGCGCCCGTTGCCAGGAATCTAAAGCGCCACATGACTGCTCTCCCGATGTTTTTCACGATGCGGCTCTCACCGGCCCGCAGTTCTCCAATTGCCGTAATAGCGTACTGTGGCGCGCCACGCCGCGATGGGGCCGTAGCGGACACTGAAGGGGGGAGTGAGGGACAGCGAAAGCGGCACATATGCGCCACCCGCTCTCGCCGGTTTCTCTATAAGCAATGTTATTAAATGCATATCAATTTAATTTTTGATAAATAATTTATAACAATCTCCTGACGCGAAATGCCAGGAGCGGGTGAGTGGTTTTCCGGCGTTTTGCGCACGGATGCGACGCCTATACTCGTCTTGCGAGATTCCGCGGAGATCAGAAAAAGCGGAGATCGGAGGACCGATGGATCAGGCAGGCAACCAGGAGCACGAACTCCTGCTGGCGCAGCTTGAGGCCCGGGCCGAGGGCCGGCTGCCGGCGGCGCAACGCGAATTGTTCCGCCGCTTTCTGCGCGACTACTACGAGATGTCCTCGCTGGATGCGCTCAGGCAGCGCACGCCCGCGGAACTGCTCGACATCGCGCTTGACCACTGGCAATTCGCCCAGGGCCGCCAGCCCGGTGAGGCGCGCGTGCGTGCGCTGGCGCCGGGCGATCCGGCCGGGACCGGCCGCGCCGCGCTGGCCAGCATCGACACCTGCACCGACGACATGCCCTTCCTGGTCGACACCGTGACCATGGCGGTGCGCGAGGCCGGCGTGGCCATCGACTGGACCGTGCACCCGGTGCTGCGCCTGCGCCGCGACGCCGGCGGTGCCATCACCGCCGTGGGCGAGGGTGCGGACGAATCGCTGATTCACGTCGAGTTCGAACCGCTGACGGCGGAGGGCGAGGCGGCGCTGGCGCGGGCGGTGCGCGAGGCGCTGGCCGACCTGCGCAGCGTGGTGGCGGATTTTCCGGCCCTGCGCGAGCGGCTGCGCGATCTGGTGCGGCAGTTGCAGACGGTGCCGCCGGGCGGCGATGCCGACGAGTTCGCCGAGGCGCGCGCCTTCCTGCAATGGCTGGAGGCCGGGCACTTCACTTTCCTGGGCTACGGCGAGACCCGCACCGAGACCCGCGACGGACGCACGCAGTTCCTGCCCCTGCCGGAGCGCGCGCTCGGCCTGTCGCGCAAAGGCGGACGTTTCGAGGACCCGGACGAACTGATCGCGCCGCGCGAGGAGCTGGACAAGTACGCGGCATCGTCGCGCGTGGTGGTGGTGACCAAGGCCAGCCAGAAGTCGCCGGTGCGTCACGCCGAGACCATGGACGTGATCTCGGTCAAGCGCTACGACGCCAGCGGCGCGGTCGCCGGCACCTGCCGCTTCATCGGCCTGTTCTCGGTCGAGGCCTACCGTGCGCCGCCGCGCGAGATTCCGCTGGTGCGGCGCAAGGCCGCGCAGGTGATGCAGGCCTCGCAGCTGCCGCAGGACTCGCACTCCGGCAAGCACCTGCGCGACATCCTCGGCGGTCTGCCGCGCGACGAACTGTTCCAGTCCGGCGAGGACGAACTGCTGCAGACCTGCATGGGCATCCGCGCCCTGCGCGACCGCCACCCGCTGCGGCTGTTCATGCGCCGCGACCGCTACGGCCGCTTCTACTCCTGCCTGGTGTATTTGCCGCGCGACCGCTACTCGCGCGAGCTGCGCGATCGCATCGTGCAGGAGTTGCGGGCGGCCTGCGGTGGCTACGCGGTGGAGCAGACCGTCGATTTCCCGGAGCGCCTGCAGGCGCGCATCCACTGCATCGTGCGCACGGCGCCCGGCACGCGCCTCGCGCTGACCGCCGAGGACATCGAGCGGCGCCTGGTCGCCGCCACGCGCTCCTGGCGCGACGCGCTGGCCGATGCCTTGTCCGCGGCGCGGATCGACGAGGCGCCGCCGCTGCTGGCACGTTTCGCCGAGGCCTTCCCGCTGTCCTACACCGAGCGGGTCGCGCCGCAGGCGGCAGCCGCCGACCTGCCGCCGCTGTCGCGACTGTCGGAGGCACAGCCGCTGCTGCCGCGCCTGCGGCTCGATCCCAGCGGTGCGGTGGCCGGACTGACGCTGTACGCCTGGCGCGCGCCGCTGGCGCTGTCGGACGTGCTGCCGGCGCTGGAGAATTTCGGCCTGCGCGTCATCCGCCAGGAGCCGACACCGGTGCAGCCGCGCGACGGCACAACTCTGTGGATCCAGGATTTCGATGTGGGCGCGACCGCTGCCGCCGGCGCGGTGACGCCGACGCTGCAGGCCGCTTTCGAGCAGGCCTTCCTGCTGTGCTGGAACGGCGCCATCGAAAACGACGGCTTCAACCGGCTGGTGCTGGCCGCCGGCCTCGATGCGCGCAAGGTCAGCGGCGTGCGGCTGATCGCCAAATACCTGATCCAGACCGGCATGCCGCATTCGCAAGCTTATGTCGAACAGTTGCTGGCCGAGCACGCGGGCATCGCGCGCCTGCTGGTGCGGCTGTTCGAGACACGCTTCGATCCGCGCATCGCCGATGCGCAGCGCACTGGCGAGGAGATCAAGCTGGCGCAGGAACTCGATGCCGCGCTCGATGGCGTCGCCAGCCTCGACGGCGACCGCGTGCTGCGCGCCTTCCTGTCGGTGGTGCGCGCGGGCCTGCGCACCAACTACTTCCAGCGCGGCGCCGATGGCGCGCCCAAGTCCTACATCAGCCTCAAGCTCGATCCGGCCCAGGTGCCGGAACTGCCGCTGCCGCGGCCGAAGTTCGAGATCTTCGTCTACGCGCCGGAAGTGGAAGGCGTGCACCTGCGCGGCGGCAAGGTCGCGCGCGGCGGCATCCGCTGGTCCGACCGGCGGCAGGATTTCCGTACCGAGGTGCTCGGCCTGATGAAGGCGCAGATGGTGAAGAACACCGTGATCGTGCCGGTCGGCGCCAAGGGCGGTTTCGTGGTCAAGAAGCCGGTGGATGCCGCCAACCGCGATGCCTGGCTGGCGCAGGGCATCGCCTGCTATCGCATCTTCATGCGCGGCCTGCTCGATCTCACCGACAACCGCGTCGGCGGGCGGATCGTGCCGCCGCCGGATGTGGTGCGGCATGACGAGGACGATCCCTACCTGGTGGTGGCGGCCGACAAGGGCACGGCGACCTTCTCCGACATCGCCAACGGCATCGCGGCCGAATACGGCTTCTGGCTGGGCGACGCTTTCGCCTCCGGCGGCAGCGCCGGCTACGACCACAAGAAGATGGGCATCACCGCGCGCGGCGCCTGGGAGAGCGTCAAGCGCCACTTCCGCGAGATGGAGTGGACCGACGCCGCCGGCAACCTGCGCAAGGGCCGCGACATCCAGAGCGAGCCTTTCACCTGCGCCGGCATCGGCGACATGAGCGGCGACGTCTTCGGCAATGGCCTGCTGCTGTCGCGGCAGACGCGGCTGGTTGCCGCCTTCGACCACCGCCATATCTTCCTCGACCCCGATTCCGACCCGGCACGCAGCTTCGAGGAGCGCGCGCGCCTGTTCGCGCTGCCGCGCTCGAGCTGGGCCGATTACGACGCCGCGCTGATCTCGCCCGGTGGTGGCGTCTACCCGCGCAGCGCCAAGTCGGTGAAGCTGAGCGCACAAGTGCAGCGCGTGCTCGACGTGCGCGACAGCGTGCTGACGCCGGCGGAGCTGATCAAGGCGATCCTGCGGGCGCCGGTGGACCTGCTGTGGAACGGCGGCATCGGCACCTATGTCAAGGCGGCGGAGCAGTCGCATCCCGATGTCGGCGACCGTGCCAACGACGCGGTGCGCGTCAACGGCCGCGAGCTGCGCTGCCGGGTGGTGGGCGAGGGCGGCAATCTCGGCTTCACCCAGCTGGGTCGCATCGAGTACGCCCTGCAGGGCGGCCCGAGGACGGCGGCCGGTGCCGCCGGCGGGCGCCTCAACACCGATGCCATCGACAACGCTGCCGGCGTCCACACCTCGGACCGCGAGGTCAACATCAAGATCCCGCTCAACTCGTTGATGGCCGAAGGCCGCATGACGCGCATGCAGCGCGATGCGCTGCTGGCGGAGATGACGGACGATGTCGCTGGCTTTGTGCTGCGCGACAACTACGTGCAGTCGGCGGCGGTGACGCTGCTGGAGCACGATGCCGCCGCGCGTCTCGACGAGCATGCCGGCCTGATCCGCACGCTGGAGCGCGACGGCCTGCTCAACCGCGCGCTGGAGTTCCTGCCTGACGAGGACACGCTCAAGGAGCGGCGCAGCCAGGGTCGCGGCCTGACCCGGCCGGAGCTGTCGGTGCTGCTGGCGTACAGCAAGATTTCACTCAACGAAGCGATGCTGCATTCGGCGGTGCCGGACGATCCCTTCTTCGAGCGCGACCTGCTGGCCAATTTCCCGCCGGCGCTGGTGGAGCGGCAACGCGGGGCGCTGGTGCATCACCAGTTGCGCCGCGAGATCATCGCCACGATGCTGACCAACGCCGTGGTCAATCGCATGGGCGCGTCGTTCTCGCACCGCATGGCCGAGGATCACGGCGTGCCGCGCGCCGAGATCATCAAGGCCTATGCCGCCGCGCACCAGATCTACGCCGGCGACCGTTACTGGCGTGCGATCGAGGCGCTCGACAATCGCATCGATGCGCGCCTGCAGTGCCGCCTGTTCGAGCGCGCTGGCGGGCTGCTCAAACACGCCACCGGCTGGATCGTGAACACGCGTGCGGTGCGCCAGCCGATCGGCGACCTCGCGCAGCGCTTTGCGCCGGCGGTGACGGCTGTGGAAGCGCTGCTGCCCGAGGCCCTGCCGCCGGGGTATCGCGAAGACTGGGATCGCGCCGTCGCCAACGCGATGCAGGACGGCGTGCCAGAGTCGCTGGCACGGATGATCGCCAACACCCGCGTGCTGGGGACGGCGCTGGACATGGCCGAGCTGGCCGGCGAGGCCGGCGTGCCGCTGGCCGAGGCGGTGGCGGTGTATTTCCAGACCGGTGCGCGCTTCCAGATGCCCTGGCTGCACGCCGCCATCGTCGCGCTGCGCGTCGCCAGTCCCTGGCAGGCCCTGGCGCGCACCAACCTGCGCGACGATGCCTATCGCCTGCACCGCCTGCTGGCCGCCAGGGTGCTGCGTCACCCTGGCGCGGATGCGGCGGCACGGATCGCCGCCTGGGAGGCCAGCGATCCGGCGCGCGTGCAGTTTGCGCTCGGTCGCGTGCTGGCCCTGCAGTCCGGCGGCAGTGCCGACTTCGCCGGGCTGGTGGTGGCGGTGCGCGACCTGCGCAAGCTGCGGACCCTGTAAGCATCATCAAAAATGGGGGTACGGGGGCGTGTCAACGGGACCGCCACTGAGACGTTTTCCCCCATAGGCATGGCATGAACTGTGCGTCATAGTGGCGGCATCCAGCGGCGGATATTTGGGGAGCGGGAATCATGTTGGGATCGATGCGTCAAAAATTCGTGGCGCTGTGCGCCATTGCCGGCGTCGCCGGCGTGATTCTCGCGGCCGGCTATGGCTGGCACCGCAGCACGGCGGGCTGCGCGCCCGGCATGGTGCGCGGCGATGGCGACGAGCCGGGTGAGCGCGATGCCTGCGTGCGTCAGCGTCATCCGGAAAGCTTCCGCGAGATGGCGCAGAACGCGGCGCAGTGGCAGGCCAAGCTCGGCGCGCCGCCGCCAGGCGCGATCCGCGCCGCCGTGCAGCAGAAGGCGGCGATGCAGGCGTTGGTCGCCACGGTGCCCAATGCCGCCGGCACTTGGAGCGCCTACGGCCTGGCGCCGCTGATCGCCAACGATGCCAACTATCCCAACGTCAACGGCGAGGGCCTGGCCACGCTCAGCGGCCGCGTCGACAGCTTCGCTTACGATCCTGCCGCCAAGCGGGTGTTCGCGCTGCCGGGCAACGGCGGCCTCTGGGCCAGCACCGACTGGGCCAGCGCCAATGGCCCCACCTGGACGGCGATCGGCGACAACCTGCCGACCACCAACAACGGCGCCGTGGCCTGGCTGCCGGGTGCCGGCACCGCGCCGGGCACACTGGTGGTGCTGAGCGGCAATTCCGATTTCCTCGGTAGTCCGTCCTACGGCGGCCTTGGCGCCTACTGGAGCACCGATCTCGGCGCCACCTGGACCCATGCCACCGGCATCCCCGACGGCCTGTTCGGCTTTGAGCTGGCGGTCGACGCCGCCCACCCGGGCACGGTCTACGCCGCGACCAGCCGCGGCCTGTATCGTTCCACCGACGCTGGCCGCAGCTTCAGCAACGTCAAGCTGCCGACCTATGCGCTCGACCCCAGCGGCAAGAAGATCGACTGCAGCGGCGTCGAGACGCTCGGTCCCTGCCAGTTCGCGACGGTCGTCACCTCGGTGACGGTGCAGGCGCCCGGCGGCAGCGGCAAGGTGGCCGGTGGTCGTGTGCTCGCGGCGGTCGGCTTCCAGCTGGGCAATGCCAACACCTTCCACGACGGCACCGTGCGCTCGCCCGGCAATGGCCTGTATCGTTCCGACACTGGCGCGGTCGGCAGCTTCACGATGCTGAACGTCTCGGCGGCCAACACCAATCTGCCCAACGGCTTCACGCCGGCCAACCGCATCGGCCGCGTCGCCTTCGGCGTCGCCGACGGTGCCGACCAGGATCACAACTACGTCTACGCGGTGGTGCAGGACGCGATCCTGATGAACGGCGGCCTGCCGGGCATCGACGTCAATCCCGCCGATCTCGGCGTGCCGGCGCTGCCGGTCGGCGGCATCCCGACCGTCTTCAACGGCCTCTACATCTCCTCGGATTTCGGTGACACCTGGACCCGCGCGGCGGATGCCGCTGAGGTTCAGTTGCCCAGCAGCGGCAGCGCCCTGGCGGGTGCCAACCAGGCAACCGGCTATGGTCCGGGCGTGCAGGCCTGGTACAACCTCTGGGTGCGGCCGGATCCGACGGTGACCTCGCAGAACGTGCCGGCGCGCCTGTTCTTCGGTCTGGAGGAAGTCTGGGCCAGCATCTCCAGCGCAGTGCCGCAGAACGGCACGCTGCAGTCGGGACCCGCCGACTATCACGTGATCGGCGCCTACTACGCCGGCACCTCCTGCGGTGGCCTCAACCTGGGCGCGCTCGGTCTGCCGATCCCGCCGATCTGCCCGACGCGCAATCCGCCCAACGCAGATACCACCACGCATCCCGATCAGCACTCCAGCCTGCTGGTGCCCGATGGCAGCGGCGGCGTGTACCTGTTCGTCGGCAACGACGGCGGTGTCAACCTGCAGCACATCGCCGCCGGCGCCAATCCCGACAACGCGGGCTGGGGCAACGGCGCCAACGCCGGCCTCTACACCACGCTGCCCTACAACCTGGCCGTGGCCAAGGACGGCACGGTCTGGTTCGGCCTGCAGGACAACGGCAGCGGCAGGATCGATCCGGTCAGCAAGAAGATGTACATGGCGTTCGGCGGTGACGGCTTCTTCGTTGCGGTCGATCCCAACGACGCCAAGACCGCCTACGAGGAGTACACCAACGGCGACATCAGCGTGACCACCGATGGCGGCACCAACTGGACGGACATGAACCCGCAGCTGACCAACCCCAGCTTCTCCAATCCGTTCGCGATGGATCCGCAGGACCCGAAGCACCTGATCACCGGCGGCCAGAACATCGCCGAGACGCTGGACGGTCCCAACACCTGCACCTCGAACGATCCCACCGGCACCGCGCCGGCCACCTGCACCTGGGTGACGGTGTTCGATCTGGGTACCAACCTGGCACCGGACAGCTCGGTGCACATCACCAGCGCGCTGGACGTCAACGGCGCCAATGCCTATGTCGCCTACTGCGGGCGCTGCAGCGGCTTCGGCCGGCCCGACCTGGGCGTGCATGCCGGCATCGCCACCAATGTCGGCGGCAGCAAGCCGCCGAAGAAGGGCGCCAGCGATGGGTGGCACTTCGCCACGGCTGCGGGTCTGCCGAACCGCTACATCAACTGGCTGAAGATCGATCCCCTGGACCCGAAGACGATCTACATCGCGGTCGGCGGGTATCTCAGCGGCGACCTGGCGCCGCCGGGCACCTATCTCGACAACACCAAGAACATCGGTTTCGGGCATGTCTACAAGTCCACCGACGCCGGCGAAAGCTTTGTCGACATCTCCGGCAATCTGCCCAACATCAGCGCCTTGAGCCTGGAGCTGTACAAGAACCAGATCGTGCTCGGCACCCAGATCGGTGCGTTCATCTCCAGCGATACCGCCGGCAGCAGCTGGGCGCCGCTGGGCAGCACGCTGCCGAATGTGCCGGTGACCACGCTGAAAGTGCATCCGGGCAATCCCGACGTACTGCTGGCCTCCACCTACGGTCGCGGCATCTGGAGCTACGCGCCGAGCGTGCCGGGCGGCACCACAGGGGGCACGACTGGCGGGACGACCGGCGGCACCACCGGCGGCACGACGGGTGGTACAACCGGTGGCACCACGGGCGGGACCACTGGCGGAACCACGGGTGGCACGACCGGCGGCACCACGGGCGGAACCACGGGTGGTGGCAGCGGTAGTGGTGGCGGTAGCGGCGGCGCGATGCCGCTGACGGTGCTCCTGGGCCTGATGGCGGCCGGTGCGTGGCGCCGTCGCAGACGCGGGCACTGAGCGCGGTTGAGAATCCCGCCGCTGGGCGGCGGGGTTGTACGGGTGACGGTTCCACGGAACCGTCACCCGATACGCGTGTGGGGTCCCGCGTCGTGCAGCGCCTGCAGTCTCGGGGCTGAGCCCAGTTCTTCGGACGGATGGTGGCAGCGCACAACCTGCGCAAGCCGCGCGCTAATGCCGAACAAGGATGATGGCGCGGCCCTGCGCCCCGCGGTCACCGCAGATCAGGCAGCGGCGAGGGGTTCGCGGTTAGCGGCGCGAGGGCTGGCGCCAGGTCAGGCGGGAATTGCCCTGGACGTCGAGCTTGCTCAGCTCGGTTTCCATGTCGGCGCGCTTGGCCTTGACGTAAGTCCGCATGGCCTGCACCAGCGCCATCATCGACAAGGCCAGCAGGATGTTGGCGATCAGCGCCGCCAGCGCGGAGCCGTGATTGATCGGCATGTTGGCGGCGGAGGCCAGTTTCAGCACGAGGGGATTGCTGCCGATGGCATCGGCCTGGCCCTGCAGCGCGCTCCAGCTGGTTTCGCCCGCGGTCAAACCGATGATGGCCAGGATCAGGAACTTCTTGGTCGCCATCCACGATGCCCAGAAGAACAGCAGCCCGCTGAGCACCATCTTGGCCGGACTCAGTTGAATCATCAGTTCTGTCAGCATGACGGGCACCCGCGTATGAAGCCTGCGCTATTGTTGGCGCCGGCGCGGCCGTGACGCTGGCGCGCGCGACCAGCGGGCGCGGTGCGGGGACGGCCGGTCGCGGTGACGGGCCAAGCCGGACGCCCGGCCACAAAAAAAGCGCCGCGAGCGGCGCTTTTCCGGTGCTGCGGCCGGCGATTTACTTCTCGACGAAGGCGCGCTCGATCACGTAGTCGCCCGGCGTGCCCTGGTGCGGCGAAATCTTGAAACCGCGGGCGTCGAGGATCGCGCAGGTGTCCTTGAGCATGCTGGGGCTGCCGCAGATCATGGCGCGGTCGACCTTCGGATCGATCGGCGGCAGACCGATGTCGCTGAACAGCTTGCCGCTCTCCATCAGGTCGGTGAGGCGGCCGCGGTTGCGGTAGGGTTCGCGCGTCACGGTCGGGTAGTAGATCAGCTGGTTGCTGATCAGCTCGCCGATGTTCTCGTCCTTGGGCAGCTCGTGGGTGATGTAGTCGGAGTAGGCCAGTTCGCTGACCTCGCGCACGCCGTGCACCAGGATCACCTTCTCGAAGCGCTCGTAGGTTTCCGGGTCCTTGATGATGCTCATGAACGGCGCCAGGCCGGTGCCGGTGCCGAACAGGTAGACGTTCTTGCCCGGCAGCAGGTCGGAGACCACCAGGGTGCCGACCGGCTTGCGGCTGACCAGGATCGGGTCGCCGACCTTGAGGTGCTGCAGGCGCGAGGTCAGCGGGCCGTTCTGCACCTTGATGCTGAGGAACTCGAGGAAATCGTCGTGGTTGGCGCTGGCGATGGAATAGGCGCGCATCAGCGGCTTGCCGTCCACTTCCAGGCCGATCATCACGAAATGTCCGTTGTGGAAACGCAGCGACGGATCGCGCGTGGTGCGGAAGCTGAACAGCGTGCTGTTCCAGTGGTGGACGGACGTGACGGTCTCGGTTCCGAAGGCAGCCATGAAATCGATCTCTCTCGTAGCAGGCGGACAAAAAAGCGCGCGTATTGTAAGGAAATGCGCCCGCCAGAGTTCTCATCCAAGTAGAGCAGACGGCTTCATCGCCGTTTTTTCATATCGATATGCCGGAAACCGCCTGTGGCGCGGCCACCCGCTGGGGCCGAAATGCCGGGGAATATGGTTTTATAATATTGTACAAATAAATAATTAATTAATATTTTATAACCTATAACCCGCTTGTGGGATCGAGAGCGGGTGGCGGTTGAGCGTGTTACGGCCAGTGGAGCTTGGCCAGGTACTCGTGCGACTGCATTTCCTGCAGGCGCGACAGCGTGCGCCAGCGAGACGGTGCCGAGTCGCGTGGGTGCGGGAGCTGGCGCAGGGACGCGTTGATGGTGAGCGCGTTATGGCAAATGGGGCTTGGCCAGGTACTCGTGCGACTGCATTTCCTGCGGGCGCGACAGCGTGCGCCAGCGACACGGTGCCGCATCGCGCGGGTGCGGGAGCTGGCGCAGGGACGCGGTGCTCGTGGACGCGCTACGGCAAATGGGGCTTGGCGAGATATTCGTGCGACTGCATTTCCTGCAGGCGCGACAGCGTCCGCTGAAACTCGAAGCGCAGTTTCTGTCCCGCATAGAGCTGCGCCTGCGGTACCGCGGCGGCGATGATGAGCTTGACGCCGCGGTCGTAGAACTCGTCGACGAGATTGATGAAGCGGCGCGCGGCGTCCTCCATCTCGAGCGTGAGTTGCGGCACGCGCGACAGCAGCACGGTGTGGTGGGTGCGACCGATCTCGATGTAGTCGGCGGCGCTGCGCGGGCCTTCACAGATGGCGGCGAAGTCGAACCAGACCACGCCATCGGCCAACCGTCGCGCCGAGATGACGCGGCCGTGCACGGTCATCTCGGTGTCGCGCGCGCCTTCCTCCGGCGCCAGCGCGTCGAACCAGCGGGCGAGATCGGCCTCCGCCGCCGCGTCGCAGGGATGGTGGTAAATCTCGGCCAGGGTGAGGGCGCGCAGCCGATAGTCGGTGCCGCCATCGACATTGAGCACGCTGACGTTGCGCTTCAGCGTGTCGATGGCAGGCAGAAAATTCTGACGTTGCAGGCCGTCCTTGTAGAGACCGTCGGGTGCGATGTTCGAGGTGGCGACCAGGGTGACGCCGCGCTGGAACAGCACCTCCATCAGCCGGCCGAGAATCATGGCGTCGGCGATGTCGGAGACAAAGAATTCGTCGAAGCACAGCACCCGCACCTGGTCGGCGAATTCGGCGGCGACGCGGCCGATGGGATCGGTTTCGTTGAGATGATGCTTGCGCCGCTCGTGTACCTCGAGCATGAAGCGATGGAAGTGCGTGCGCATCTTGCCGCGGAACGGCAACGACTCGTAGAACAGGTCCATCAGATAGGTCTTGCCGCGCCCGACGCCGCCCCACATGTAGAGGCCGGGCACGCGCGGCCAGCGCGGATGCTTGCTCAGCAGCCGCTTCTTCGGCGGCGAGGCGATCAGTTCGTCGTGGATACGCTGCAGCGCGTCGACCGCGTGTGCCTGAGCGGCGTCGCTCTGGAAGCCGGGGCGCTGCAGGTCACGCTCGTAGCGTGCGCGCGGCGGGAGGTTGGCCGGTTGTTCCGCCATGGATGGCCGTTGCCTCAATACCGCCGGTCGATGCCCATGAGCGCGCTCAGGTGCGGATTGAGGAACACGCCGTGGGGATCGAAGGTTTCGCGCAGCCGCTGGAAGCTGGCGTAGCGCGGGTAGAGCTGCGCGAAATCGTGCGAGGTCTTGTCGTGCAGCTTGCCCCAGTGCGGGCGGCCGTCGTAGCGGTCGAAGATTTCGCTCATCGCATCGAAGTACGGACGGAACGGCACGCCCTTGGGCGCGCTGAGCGAGATCATCGCGCTGTCGCGCTGGTAGCAGGGTGACAGCCAGATGTCGTCGGCGCGCACGAAGCGCACTTCGATGGGCATGTGCACGGCAAGGTTGAGGCCGCGAATCACGCGGCTCATCTGTGCCAGCACGTCGGGCAGATGCTTTGCCGGAACGCCGTAGGCGGTTTCGATGAAACGCACCATGCGGCGCGTTTCGTAGCGGCGGTAAGGTTCGCCGATGCCGTCGCGGTTGCGCGCGCCGCGCGTCATCAGCCAGCGCTCAGCGGGCGTGCGGCGCGGCAGGTGGCGCGCCATCGCCGAGGCCGCCCATAGCGCACCGTTCTCGATCAGCGATTGCTTTGCCGCCAGCGACGTGCTGCCGAGGGTTTCCGGCTCGCGCGTGGGATCCATCGTGCGCAGGACGACAGTATCCGAGTACGGCATCCAGGAAAACTCGAAGTGGCGATGCTCGTTCTTGAGGCTGTCTAGACGCTGCAATGTGCCGCTGAGACGGCTGCGCGTGCTCTGGCCGCGCAGGCGGTAGGCGTCCACGCACTGCAGCTCGACGTGGGTGATCACGCCGAGGGCGCCCAGCGACAGGCGCGCCGCGTCGAAGGCATCCTTGTCTGCCGCGGCGCTGAACACCTTGACCGAGCCGTCCGCCATCACCATGCGCAGTGCGCTGACCTGCGTGCACATGTTGCCGAAGCGCACGCCGCTGGCGTGGGTGCCGGTGCTGATGGCGCCCGCCAGGGTCTGCGTGCCACTGCTGCCGAGCACGTCCAGCGCCAGGCCGCGCTCGGACAGCTCCAGTGCCAGCGTCTGCAGTGTCGTGCCGGAGCGCACCCAGGCGCGCTGCGTTTCCACATCCACTGATTCGATGCCGCTGAAATAGTCCAGCGACATCAGGTTCTCGTCGGTCCAGCACAGCGGCGTGAACGACTGGCCGCTGCCGCCCACGCGCAGACGCTCGCCTTCTTCGGCGGCGCGCAGCACTTCGGCCTGAATCTGATCGAGCGATTGCGGATAGGAGCGGAAGTTGGGCACCGCCTCGACCGAGCCGGCCCAGTTGCGCCAGCGTCGGCGGTATTTGCCGATCAGGTCATGCACCATCGGAGGACTCCGCTGCGGCGCCACGCGCGAGATCCGGCTCGCCGCACAGCGCCAGCACTTCGGCGCGCACGCCGTCGCGCAAATGGGTTTCGGCTTCCTTGTGCGGGCCGATCGGTGAAAGCGGCGGGCGCACCACGATGGTCAGCGGGCTCCAGCGCATCAGGCGGCGACCGCCACCCCAGAGCCGGCGCGAGCCGAGGATCGCCGCCGGCGCCACCGGCACGCCGGCGCGCACCGCGATCATGAAGGCGCCGTTCTTGAACGGCAGCAGGCCGGACTGCGGCTTGAACGTGCCTTCGGCGAAGATCGCCAGCGACTCGCCGTCCTGCACGCGGCGGATCAGCGCGCGGGTCTGCAGCGCACCCTCGCGGGCGTTGCTGCGGTTGACGAAGGTGACGCCCATGCGGCGGATGGTCAGGCCGATCAGCGGCCAGGTGGCGGCGCCGTCCTGCACCACGAAGGTGAAGCGCGCCGGCAACGCGGCGGTGAGCACCAGCCCATCGAGATAGCTGGCGTGATTCGAGACCACCAGGCAGGGACCGGCGGGCAGATGCTCGGTGCCGCGCACGCGCAGCGGCACGCCGATGCACAGCAGCGCCAGGCGCACGCCGTAACGGCCGACGGCGCGGCGCAGGGCCAGCGTCGGCATCGCGATCACCAGCAGGCACAGCGGAATGGCGGCGACGATGAATACGGCCGGCGCCAGCGGCGCGTAGAAGAAGTTGAGGAATCGGGAAAGCATCGGCCGCTATTATAGGTGGATGAACCCCGAAGCCGCCTCGATCTTTGCGCCGCAGCCCGATCCCGAGGACGAGGCCGCGGTGCTGCGCTTCCTCGACCGGCTGTGGATGGAACGCGGCCTGTCGCCCAACACCCAGGCCAGCTACCGCTCCGACCTGCTGCTGTTCGCGCGCTACCTGGCGCCGCGGCGTGTGCCGATTGCCGATGCGCGCGAGGCTGACATCCAGGATTACTTCGCCGCGCGCGCGCAGGGCGCGGCCGGGCGCTACAACGCGCGCTCGCAGTCACGCCTGCTGTCGGCGCTGCGCCAGTTCTACCGTCACCTGGTGATGGATCGCCAGCGCAGCGACGATCCGACCGCGCAGCTCGAATCGCCCAAGCTGCCGCGCCGCCTGCCCAAGACGCTGAGCGAGGGCGACGTGACGCGCATCCTCGAAGCGCCGGACACCGATACCGAGCTGGGCCTGCGCGACCGCGCCATGCTGGAGCTGATGTATGCCTCCGGCCTGCGTGTATCGGAGCTGGTGCTGGTCGAGCTGCCGCGCATCAACGTGCAGCAGGGTGTGGTGCAGGTGCTGGGCAAGGGCGGGCGCGAGCGACTGGTGCCGATGGGCGAGTGGGCGATGGACTGGGTGCGCCGTTACCTGGACCACGCGCGGCCACTGCTGGCGCAGGGCGCGGCCTCCGACTGGCTGTTCATCACCGCGCGCGGCGGGCCGATGACGCGCCACAATTTCTGGCACCTGATCAAGCGTTACGCCGCGCAGGCGGGCGTCACCGCGCCGCTGTCGCCGCACACGCTGCGCCACGCCTTCGCCACCCACCTGCTGGAGCACGGCGCCGACCTGCGCGCGGTGCAGTCCCTTCTCGGCCACGCCGATCTCTCCACCACGCAGATCTACACGCACGTCACGCAGCAGCGGCTGCGCGAGTTGCACCGGCAGCATCATCCGAGGGGGTAAAGACGTCGCTTCGCGAGCACTGCTCGCGGCCGGCTCTCACGCCCGGCCCAGAGGGCCAGGCCGGGATTTCACACCAGCGATGAAGTGACGCCCGGGATGGCAGGGCCGCAACGGCAGGCGTCACCCGATCGTCGAACCTCAGCCTTTCGGCGCGGCGTCGGTCGGTCCGGCGACTTTCGCGGCCTTGCCGTCGAGCATCTGCGCGAGCTGGTCGGGCGGCTGGTAGCCCGGGATCAGTTCGCCGTCTTCCAGCACCAGGGCCGGCGTGCCGCGCACGCCGATGCTGGCGCCGGTGGTGTACTGCTCCAGCACCGGGTTCTTGCAGTTGGGGCTGCCGTTGACCTGACCGCTGAGCTTGGCGTTGGTCAGCGCGGTCTTGCGGTCGGCGGAGCACCACACCACCTCGGCCTTGCGGAAGGACTCGGTGTTGGGGCCGGTGCGCGGGAAGAACGCGTAGCGGATGGCGATGCCGCGCGCGTTGTAGTCGGCGATCTGGCTGTGCAGCATGCGGCAGTAGCCGCAGTCGACGTCGGTGAAGACGGTGATGGTGTGCTTGATCTTGTCGGCCGGCGGCGCGAACTCGATCAGATTGCTGGCGCCGAGCTTGGCGACGGCGACGAGGCGTTCCTTCTTGCGGCTGTTCTCGGTGATCGCCTCGCCCGTGCTGACGTGCACGAGGTCGCCTTCGATCAGGTACTCGCCGTCGGCGCTGACGTAACCGAAATTGAGGCCGGACTGCACTTCATACACGCCGGGCAGCGGCGAGGGGCTGACGCGATCGATCTTCACCGCCAGCAGTTTTTCCAGCTTCACCCGCAGCGCTTCGGCGCCGGCGGCGTCGGTGGCGGGCGGCGTGGCGCTGGTCGCGGCCGGCAGGGCGGCGGGCGTTTCGACGGCGGCCGTGGCGGCCGGCGCGGTGGGCGTGCCCTCGTACGGCGGCGCGCAGGCCGCCAGCGACGGCAGCAGCAGGGCGAGGACGGGCATCAGCTTGGTGGAGGACATGGAGGCAACCGCGTGAGGGGACGGAGAGTGAGACCTTGCCGTCCTGCGCGGGTTCAGCGTGCTCGAACTGGCAGGTCGATTTTGTCATACTCGCCGCGGTTCCCAAAGGTCCGCTGCCCATGCGTTTCGCTCCGCTTGTCCTGACGCTGGCGCTGCTGGTGTTCGCCGCTGACGCCGCATTGGCGCGCGGGCCGCTGGATGCGCTCGATGCCTCCGACGCGACGGCGTCGCTGACGCCGGAGGCCCTGGCCAAGCTGCGGGATCGCCTGGCGCAGGATGTCGGACGTCCGCCCGACGAGATCCGCGCCTCCGCCACGCCCGGCCTGCTGGAGGCGCAGTGGGGCGGCCTGTTCGCCTACGTCACGGCCGATGGCCGCTACGTGGTCTACGGCGACATGGTGGACCTGAGCAACGGCAACGAGCTGACCGAGGCGCGACGGCGCAGCGACCGTCTGGCGGCGATCAACCGCCTCGGCGTCGAGAACATGATCGAGTACACGCCGACGCCGCCCGCGCCGAGCCGCTACGTGGTGACGGTGTTCACCGACATCGATTGCGGCTACTGCCGCCAGCTGCATCGCGACATCGACGACTACAACGCGCGCGGCATCGCCATCCGCTACGTGTTCTATCCGCGCACCGGGCCCGACACCGAGTCGTTCAAGAAGGCGGTGGCGGTATGGTGCTCGTCCAACCACAAGCTGGCGTTCACCCGTGCTGCGGCCGGCGCGCCGCTGATCGGCAACCCGCAATGTGCCAACCCGATCCAGCGCGAGTACGAACTCGGCCTGAGCTTCGGCATCCGCGGCACACCGCTGCTGGTGCTGCCCAACGGCGCCGCGGTGTCCGGCTATCTGCCGCCGGACGTGCTGCTGACGCGCCTCAACCAGATGCAGGCGGCCTCCGGCAGCAAGAATTGAAGCCACCCGCTCTCCGGTGCGGGCACGGCGAAGTTGTGATTAAATATCAATCGAATTTAAATTCGATAAATAAATTATAACGAACTCTTGAGCGCACGAGGCCCGAGCGGGTGGCGGTTTTCAGCCGATGTCCAGCCAGCGCGGCGGCTGCGTCAGCACCAGCCCGGCGCGCACGACGCGTCCGGGCCAGAGGCGCGCCACCGCGGCGCGGTAGCTGTCGAGCTGCGGCCGGTAGCGTTGGCGCAGCGCGGCCACGTCGCTGTCGCGCGCGGTCTTGTAATCCAGCACCCAGAGCGTGTCGCCGTCGTCGACGAGGCGGTCGATGACGCCGTTGATGGCGCCGTCGCTGATCGGCACCTCGTCCCAGGCGCGACGGATGCGCGCAGGGTCGAAATACGCGCGCAGGGCGGGCGCCTCGATCACGCCGCGCGCTTCGGCCAGCCAGGCGTTGAACTCGGCATCGCGCAGCGTCGCGCCGAGCGTCGCCTCCAGCGGGCCGCGCAGGCCGTCGCTGCGGCCCCGCGCCAGTTGCTGCAGCAGCCAGTGCACGGCGACGCCGTGGCGGATGGCGGCGCGATCATGCTCCGGCTCCGCCGCGCTGGGCCGCGCCGGGGCCGTGGGTGTTATCGGCTGCAGTGGCCGGCGCAGGCGCGGATCGACCGGCGCGGGCGCCGTAGGCGCCGGTGCCGCAGCGGCGACAGCCGGTACGCCGCGCGCAAAGCGGCGCACGCCGTCGTCGCCGGCAGAGACCCGCAGATCGTCGAAGGCGCGTGTCGCCAGCGCGTGCCAGGTCGGGCCGCCGCCCGGTTTCTTCGAGGCGAAGCCGGAGAGGTGCAGCAACTGCCGCGCGCGCGTCACCGCCACGTACAGCAGGTTCATCTCCTCGACGTCCTCGCGGCGCGTGCGCTGGTCGATCAGCGACTGCGTGAGGGCATCGCGTTGGTCGCGGCTGGCGCCGAGCAGGAAATGCGTGGGGCGCGCGGCGTCCGAGGGCCACTCCACCAGCCAGCCGGCGCCGTGCACGCGCTGCTGACTGCCGGTTTGCGCCAGGAACACCGCCGGCGCCTCCAGACCCTTGGCGCCGTGCACGGTGAGGATGCGCACCTGGTCGTGCGCGGCCTCGGGCGGCGTCTCGTCCGGCGCGTCCTGGCCGCGGCTGCGCCGCGCCAGCTCGTCGAGGAAGCGCGACAGCGAGGGGTAGCGGCCGCTGTCCGCCTCCAGAGCCAGCTGGATGAAGGCGTTGAGATTGCCGCGCACGCGCGCGGCCTGCGCCGGCGGCAGGGCCGACTCGTAGCGCGCGGCGAGATTGCCTTCGGCACAGATGCGGTCGAGCAGGTCGTGCACCGGCAGCGTCCGCGCCAGCGGTCGCCAGGCGTCGAGCAGGCGCTGCGCGCGCGTTAGCGCGGCGGTGGCCGGCGCGGCGCGCAGCGCCGCGAACCAGGAGACGTTCCGCTCGCGCGCCAGCGTCGCCAGTCGCACCAGTTCCTCGTCGCCGGCGCCGACGATGGGCGAGCGCAGCACCTGCGCCAGTTCCAGGTCGCGGCCGGGCGAGAGCAGGAAGCGCAGCAGCGCGGCGAGATCGCGCGCCTCGGCGGTCTCCAGCAGCGTGCCGCGCGCGGCGCCGGTGTAGGGCACGCCGGCCTCGGTCAGCGCGCGTTCCAGCGCGTGCAGGTGCGTGCGTCTGCGGGTGAGGATCAGCACGTCGCCATAGCCCAGCGGGCCGCTGCCGTGCTTGCGCGCCACCTGCCAACGCGCGTCCACCAGGGCGCGGATGCGCTGCGCGATCAGCCGGCCTTCGCGCAGGGCGCGGGTATTTTCGGGATCGGGCCGCGGCTGGCGCAGCGGGTCGCGGAAGGCCGGTGCCTCGTCGGCGGCATCGGCATCGGGCTCGATCAGCGGCGCCAGCTCGACCAGGCCCCAGTCGCGGCGGTCGGTGTCGTGCGGCGGGAAATCGGCGATCAGTCCGGGCGCGAACAGCGCGTTGACGAAATCGATCACCGCCGGCGCCGAGCGCCGCGACAGCGACAGCGTTGCCGCATGCGCGGCCAGATGCGCGTCCATCCAGCGCGCCGCCTGCGGCAGCAGTTCCGGATTGGCGCGGCGGAAGCCGTAGATGCTCTGCTTGGGATCGCCGACGATGAACAGGCTGCGTGCGCGACCGGCATCGCCGGCGGCCATCTCCTCCAGCAGCGGCAGCAGCAGTCGCCACTGCGTCGGGCTGGTGTCCTGGAACTCGTCGAGCAGCAGATGATCGATGCGCTGGTCGAGCTTGAACTGCACCCAGGCGCCGGCCTCCGCATGGTGCAGCAGGCGGTACGCCAGCCATTCCAGATCGGTGAAGCCATAGCGGTTGCGTGCGCGGCATTCGCGCTGCAGCGCTGCAAGCGCGGCCGCGCCCAGCGCCAGCGCCGCCTGCGTGCGGCGCAAGGTGGCGTGACGTGCGCGCTGCTCGGCGATGCGCAGCAGGGTATCGGCCAGCGTCTGGAAATCCTGCACGAGCGCGTCGGTGTCCGCGCCCAGGCGCTTGCGCACCTCGGCACTGGGCTTGAACGCGCGTGGCTCGTTCTTCTGCGTCAGCAACTGCGCGCACAGGTCGCGGAATTGCGCTTCGCCCCCGGCGGCCAGCGCGGGCTGCAGGCTGGCGGCATTGATGCGCCCGACTTTTCCGGCCTTGGCGAACAGGGCCGCGAAGCGGGTCAGGGTCTCGGTCAGCGCCGGTGTGCGCAGCAGGTCCAGGGGATCGCCGTCGCCGAGCGCGAGCTGATCGCGCAGGGTGGCGATGGCGTAGCCCAGCGGATCGTCCTGGTCTTCCGTGTAGCTCAGCCAGTCCGCGCGCCGCGCCAGAAACTGCACGACGATCTCGCGCAGGCGGCTTTCCCGCAGGCCCTCGGCGGCCAGCACCTCAAGCGCCGCCGCGGCCGCGCCGTGCGGCTCGGCCAGCAACTGGCGCTGCAGCCCGGCCCAGGCGGCGTCGATCAGGGCGTCGTCACTGTCGCCGACCTCGAAGCCGGGCGCGACGCCGGTCTCCAGCGGAAAGCGCGCAATCAGATCCTGGCAGAACGCATGCAGCGTGGTGGCGCGCAGCGGCCAGGGATGGAACAGCGTCTGCTCGTAGAGGCGACGTGCGCGCTGCCGCACCGCCTCGTCGCTGCTCACGCCAAGTTCCGCCAGCAGCGCGTCGAGCGCGGCATCGTCGGCAAAAGCGAGTTGGCGCAGGCGCGCTTCGACGCGCTGGCGCATCTCCGCCGCCGCCTTGCGCGTGAAGGTGAGGGCCAGGATGCCGTCCGGCGCGTGGCCGTCGAGCAGCAGGCGCACGATGCGCGCGGTCAGCAGCCAAGTCTTGCCGCTGCCGGCCGAGGCCGACACGCTGACGCTGCGCGCCGGGTTCAGCGCCTCATTCACGCCAGCTCCCCTGCCGGCAGAGGCCGGCGTAGTCGCAGCGGCTGCACGTGGTGTCGTCGCCCTGCGCGGGCAGCGCCGCGCCGGCACGCAGGGCCGCGAGCAATTGCGTGAGGCGCGCCCGCACACCGTCGCGCGCCTGCGCCAGGGCTTCGCCTTCGATGACCACCGGCGTTTCGTCGTCGCGGCCCAGACGCAGGTATTCCACCGTGCTGCAGGACTCGATCAGCAGCGCGTAGTGCGTGGCCTGCACCGCTTCGCCGTGCGCGACGTCGGCGGCGACCGGGGCGGCGCCGGTCTTGTAATCGACCACGCCCTGCGCGCCGGTAACGTCGCGCTCCAGCCGGTCGATGCGACCCTTGAGCTGCACGCCGGCCAGCGGGCGCTCGAGGTCTTTCTCGCCCCCGATCTGCGTCCAGCGCGCCGCGCGCTCGATCATCCAGTCGACCAGATCGGGGATGCGCGCCCGGAATTCGGCCAGCCACAGCCGCGCCAGCGCGCGGCTGCGCAGATCGCTGGCCAACACCGCCTGCGCCAGGGCGTCGAGCGTCTCGGCAGCCTCCACGCGTCGCGTCGCCGAGACCGGTCCCGCGAAAGGGGGTGGCAGGTTCGGCTGCTGTTCGAAGAAGGCGTGCAGGATGTGATGGACGCGCTCGCCGTAGTCGCTGCGGTCCTGCGGCTGGTCCGGGTCCTCCCAGGCGCGCAGCCCCAGCAGGCTGCCGGCGAAGAAGCGGTACGGGCAGTCGATCAGCGACTGGTGCGCACTGGCGCTGAGCGATGCCGGCAGCAGGGCCGCCGGGGTCGGCGGCCGCGGTGCGGGCAGGCAGGCGGGTAGAGGCCCTGGATCGTCGCCCGCGATCTCGCAGTCGGCGCGCAGGGCCAGCGCCGCCAGCGCTGGATCGTCGGCGGTGTGGCCGGCATCTCGCAGCGCCTCGATCCAGGGGCAGGGGATTGCCTCCTCGCCCTCCTGCTCCGGTGCGTAGGTCATCAGCAGCTCGGGCGCGGCGTGCAGCAGCGTGCGGAAACGGCCGAGCTGGCGCTGCCAGTGTTCGCTCCAGTGCGGCAGCCCCAGTTCGGCGCGCACGGCCTGGTTGAACAAGCCCTGGGCTTCGGGCCGGCCGGGAAACGTCGCGGCGCTGGCGCCGGCCAGGATCAGGCGCTGGCAGCGCAGGCCGCGGGCCTGTTCCAGCGTCAGCAGCCGCACCGGGCTGTCGATGCTGCGCGGCAGGAAGGTCGCGTTCTCCAGGCGACGCTCCAGCAAGCGGCGGAAGCCGCTCCAGTCGAGTGGCGTGCGCTGTCGCAGCAGTGCGGCGTGCAGCTCTTCGATCTGCTGGCGCAGGGCGGCGCCGGCCGCGTCGTCCTGCCAGGCGTTCCACAGCGGCAGTGCTTGCAGGCTGTGCAACAGCGCCTGCGACCAGTCGGCGCCGTTGCGCGGCGCTGCCGACGGCGAGGGCAGGCTGCGGGCGGCGCGCGCCAGGGGTTCGAGCAGGGCAGCCGGCGCACCGCCGATCTGGCGCAGGCGCTCCAGCCCGCCGGCGATCTGCCGACTGTGAATGGCGGCTTCCAGCGCCTCGAGGCCGGCGTCGTCGGCAAGGCCATAGAAGCCGGACTTGAGCAGGTCGAGCAGGGCGCGGTAGCCGAAGTTGCCTTCGTAACAATCCAGCCAGTGCCCGAGGCTGGCGGCGGCGCTACTGGTCGAGAGTGCCCAGCCAACCTCGTCGCGCAGCGGCACGCCGGCGCGTTCCAGCAGCGCGCGCAGGCGCCGCGCCAGGCGGCGGTCCTCGGTAACGACGGCGATGTCGTCGGCGCCGTCGAGCAGGGCCTGGCGCACGGCCAGATCGACCATGCGCGCCTCATGCTCCGGGTGGGTGGCGATGCCGATGCGGATGTGCCTGGCGTCGGGCGTCGCCGCAGCCGTGGCGGTGCCGAAGGCGGCGGCGTAACGGTCGGGGGCCTCGTCGGCGATCACGGCGGGCGTGCCCAGCCGCTGCGCCAGCGCCAAGCTGGCGGCGGCGCCGTGGCCCGCGCACGGCCCCTGCAGCAGGATGCGGACATCGCGCTTTGTCAGGGCGTCGCGCAGCACGGCGCAGGCGTCCGCCGGCAGCGCGTCGAAGCCGATCAGCCAGACCGATGCCCCGGGGAGCAGGCCGTCGAACGCGGCGCGCAGCGCCTGCGCCTCGGCGACCGCCGGGCTGCGATTGCCCGTGTCGCGCAGATAGGCCTGCCAGAGCGTGTGCACGAAGCGCGCCTCTTGCGTGGCCTGCGCCAGCGCCCGGGCGCCGTAGCCGCGTTCGATGCGCGCCAGGAAGCGTGCTTCGTCAAACGCGAGATCCGGTGTGTTGGCGGAGAGCTCCTC
Organism: Nevskiaceae bacterium; assembly: GCA_008012115.1. GTDB lineage: Bacteria > Pseudomonadota > Gammaproteobacteria > Nevskiales > Nevskiaceae > Stenotrophobium. The sequence continues at coordinate 202,092 of SSEB01000004.1, read as the reverse complement.
GAACAGCCGGAACAGGGATTCCGCCAGGGTCCACGCGTCGTAGCCGCGGCGCGCGCCCGGGTGTTGGCGCAGTGCGTTGGCCAGCAGCAGTTCGCATTCCAATGCCGGCAGCGTACCGCCGCTGCGGCCGCGCGCGGCAAAGCCGGACAGGGTGGTGATCTCTGGGCCGAGCAGGACACGACCGGTGTGTTGCGCCAGCAGGCGGCGCAGGCGCTGCGCCTGCGCCGGACCGGGCAGGATCAGGGTGACGGAAGCGAGATCGGGAAGTTGCGTCCGATGCGCCTGCAGCAGGCTGCGAACCGCCCAGTCGAGCGGATCGAGTTGCGGCGGCAGCAGCACGAGCGGGGGTGCGGTCTGGCCGTTCATGCCCGGACGGGCTCAGCGCGAACGGCGCACGCGCGGCGGATCAGCGTTCCAGCAGCGGCAGCTTGCCGGGTTTGCCGTCCCACTCGGTGGCGTCCGGCGCCTGCTCTTTCTTCTCGGTGATGACGGGCCAGAGCTTGGTCAGTTCGGCGTTGAGCGCCTTGAACTTCGCCTGGTCGGCCGGCAGGTCGTCCTCGGCGAAAATCGCCTTGGCCGGGCACTCGGGCTCGCACAGGGTGCAATCGATGCATTCCTCGGGGTCGATCACCAGGAAGTTCGGACCTTCGTGGAAGCAGTCCACCGGGCAGACTTCGACACAGTCCGTGTACTTGCACTTGATGCAGTTTTCAGTGACGACAAACGTCATGGCTCCCTCATCACAACCCTACTGGCGGGGGCGAATTGTAATTGTTTGTCGCGCGGCCGTCAGGTCGGCGTCAGGAGGTGGTCACTTCGGCCTGTTCCGGCCGGCTCGGGCGGCGGGTCAGGTTCAGTTCGTGGATCTGGTTGCGGCCTTGCGCGCGATCGGCAAAGAACAGCTTGAGGCTGTGCCAGATGGTGGGAAAGGCGATCTCGTCCCAGGGAATCTCGTCCTCGCGCATCAGGCGCACTTCCGAGCTTTCCGGCGTCGGCCCGAATGCCTCGCGCAGCAGCCGCGCGCGATGAATCATGTAGACCTGGCTGACGTAGGGCACGCTGATCACCGTCAGCAGGTCGGTGATCTCCACCTCCGCCTGTGACTCCTCGAGTGCCTCGCGCGCCGCGCCCTGGCCGGTGGTTTCGCCCAGTTCGAGGAAGCCGGCCGGAAAGGTCCACTTGCCCAGTCGCGGCTCGATGTTGCGGCGGCACATGAGGATGCGGCCGTCCTGCCATTCCGGGACACAGCCGACGATGATCTTGGGGTTGAAGTAGTGGATCTGGCCGCAACTCGGGCAGACATGGCGCGGCTGGTGATCGCCAGCCGGTATCTTCATTTCCACGGTTTGGCCGCAGGCGCTGCAGAATTTCATGGTGTGGGCGCGTCGGATTTGCCCGCATTGTGCACAAAACCGCGGTCCCCGGCGCGGGCCCGGCGGGTGCCTAGATTTACTTGGGAAAATCGGTGAATATTCGGCGGGATAGACAGTTTCTAAAAACAACTGGGGGAGCTATGAAAAAACTAGGCATGCTGCTGCTGGGTCTGGTGTCGGTACCGCTGGCCTACGCCCAGGAGCCGGCCGCCGATGCCGCCGCACCGGCCGCTGATACGGCGGCGCCCGCTGACAGCAGCGCGGCCCCGGCCGATGCCGCCCCGCCGGCATCCGACACCGCCGCCGCGCCGGCGGATTCTTCGGCCGCCGCGCCGTCCAGTGATGCCGCACCGGCTTCCGACGCCGCGCCTGCCGATACCACGGCGGCCGCCCCGGCGGAATCCGCTCCCGCGGACAGCGGCAGCACCGAGGCGAGCGCGGCCACCGACAGCGGCGCCAGCGCGTCCTCGGAAAGCGGTTCGGAGAGCGAGCACAAGCCCTGGAAGCTGTATGCCGGTTATGACCACGTGCACGTCAATCTGCAGATCACGCAGCCGGACGCACCCAATCCGTCGGCCATGCAGACCAAGTTCGGTGGCGATTTCTTCACCGGCGAGTTTCACCAGTTGCGCGCCGGCGTGCGCATCTTCGACGTGATCGGCCTGGAGGCGCACTACGGCGTCAAGGCTTCGAAGGACGACAAGCCGGAAAAGATCGGCGTCAAGAACGTCGGCGGCCTCTATTTCGCGCCCACCGGCACGATCCTCGAAACCGTCGAGCTCGCCGCCCTGGTCGGCTATTCGTACATGCAGGTGGAGCGCCCGGGCGTCGAGGCCACGCTCAGGGGGCTCAGCTACGGTGTCAACCTGGAACTGCCGATCCGGCTGTTCTCGGAGTCGCTGCCGGATTTCCGTCTCGGCGGAGGCGCCATGGTCTACCAGCGCAACAGCGAATCGCGCACCTACGGCGCGCATTTCGGCCTGCGTTACGATTTCAAGATCTGATCCGCAGCGTCAACGCAAAAGGCGGCCGCAGGGCCGCCTTTTTTGTGCGTGGTGCCTAAGGGGAGACTCGAACTCCCATGGGGGGTTGCCCCGGCGGATTTTGAGTCCGCTGCGTCTACCGATTCCGCCACTCAGGCCCGAAGGTGCGCGATTATAACGGGCTTATGACCGCGCACTCACTGAAATCCGACTTTTTTTACGACCTGCCGCCCGAGCTGATCGCGCAGCATCCCGTCAATCCACGCAGTGCCAGCCGCCTGCTGCACGTCGCCGCCGATCTGGCCGATCTGGGCATGCGGGACCTGCCATCGCGGCTGTGGCCGGAAGATCTGTTGGTGTTCAACGACACGCGGGTGATCCGCGCGCGGCTTTACGGCCACAAGGACAGCGGTGGCCGCATCCAGCTGCTGGTGGAGCGGGTGCTGGACGAGCGCGAGATTCTCGCGCAGGTCGGCGCCAGCAAGACACCCAAGCCGGGCTCCCGGCTGCGCATTGCCGACGCCGATTTCACCATGCTCACCCGTGAGGATGATCTGTTCCGCTTGCGTTACGAGGGTGAGGGCGCGGTGCTGGATTTCATCGAGCGCGCCGGCCAGCTTCCGCTGCCGCCCTACATCCGGCACGCGCCGGATAGCGAGGACGATGAGCGCTATCAGACGGTGTTTGCGCGCGAGCGCGGCGCGGTGGCGGCGCCGACCGCCGGCCTGCACTTCGACGAGACACTGCTGGCGGCGATCCGCGACCGCGGCATTCGCACGGCGACGCTGACGCTGCATGTCGGCGCGGGCACCTTCCAGCCGATGCGGGTCGAGAAGCTTGCGGAGCATCGCATGCACGCCGAGCGCTACGTCATCAGCGAGGCGCTCTGTGAGGCGGTGCGCGAGACGCGCGCACGCGGCGGGCGCATCGTGGCGGTGGGCACGACGGTGACGCGCGCGCTGGAGTCGGCGGCAGACGCCGACGGCACGCTGCGCCCCGGTGCCGGCGAGACATCCATCTTCATCACGCCCGGCTATCGCTTCCGCATCGTGCAGGCGCTGCTGACCAATTTTCACCTGCCGGAGAGCACGCTGATGATGCTGGTCTGTGCGTTCGGCGGCTACGAGCGCCTGATGGCGGCCTATCGCCATGCGGTGGCGCAGCGCTACCGCTTCTTCAGCTACGGCGACGCCATGCTGATCGAACCCGAGGCCGCTCAGGCGCCGGGCGCAACCTCGACCGCGGTGCCGTAGCACAGCACCTCGGTCACGCCCTGCATGACCTCGGTGGCGTCGTAGCGGATGCCGATGATGGCATTGGCGCCCATCGATTCGGCGTGGCTCAGCATCAGCTCGAAAGCCTCGGCCCGCGTCTTTTCGCAGAGCTGGCTGAACAGGGTGATGTTGCCGCCCACCAGCGTCTGCAGCGAGCCGCCGATGGTGCCGAAGATCGAGCGCGAGCGCACCGTGATGCCGCGCACCACGCCCAGCGTGCGCACCGTGCGGTAGCCATCGAGCGTGAAGGCGGTGGTGGTCATGGCGTGGTTCATGGCAGGTTTCCCCCGGCGGCAAGTGGCGGTCTCACGCTAGCGGCGGGGTCATGGGCCGTCAAACGGCGGCAAGGGTCGGCACGGTAAAATGCCAGTATGAAATTCCAACTGATCCAGCAGGACGGTCACGCGCGTCGCGGTCGCCTGGTCTTCGCGCGCGGTACGGTCGAGACGCCGGCCTTCATGCCGGTGGGCACCTACGGCACCGTCAAGGCGATGAAGCCGGAAGAGGTGCGCGGCACCGGCGCGCAGATTCTGCTGGGCAACACCTTCCACCTGATGATGCGGCCGGGCGAGCAGACGGTGAACGCGCTTGGCGGCCTGCACCGCTTCATGCACTGGGACGGGCCGATCCTCACCGACTCCGGCGGATTCCAGGTGTGGAGCCTGTCGGGCCTGCGCAAGATCACGGAGGAGGGCGTCAAGTTCGCCTCGCCGGTCAATGGCGACCGCATCCTGCTGACGCCAGAGCGCTCCATCGAAGTGCAGCACGCGCTGGGCGCGGATGTCATCATGCAGTTCGACGAATGCACGCCGTATCCCGCCACCGAGAAGCAGGCGCGCAAGAGCATGGAACTGTCGGCGCGCTGGGCGGCGCGCTGCAAGACGGCACACGGCGCGCTGCCGCAGGCCACGCGCGGCGGCGGTGGCGACGAGCGCAGCGCGCTCTTCGGCATCGTCCAGGGCGGCATGTACGAGAACCTGCGGCGCGAGTCCCTGCAGCGCCTGGCCGAGGTCGGCTTCGACGGCTATGCGCTGGGCGGCCTGTCGGTGGGCGAGAGCGAGGACGAGCGCCTGCACGTGCTCGACGCCATCGGCCACGAGTTGCCGCAGGACCGTCCGCACTACCTGATGGGCGTCGGCACGCCGCGCGACCTGGTGCAGGCGGTGGCGCGCGGCATCGACATGTTCGACTGCGTGATGCCGACCCGCAACGCTCGCAACGGCCACTTGTTCACCCACGAAGGCGTGATCAAGATCCGCAACAGCGCGCACAAGAACGATGGCGCGCCGCTGGACGCGCAGTGCGACTGCTATACCTGCCGCAACTTTTCGCGCGCCTACCTGCATCACCTGGACAAGTGCAACGAAATCCTCGGCGCGCAGCTCAACACCCTGCACAACCTGCACTACTACCAGGACGTGATGCGGCGTATCCGCGCCGCGATCGAAGCCAGCGATTACGCGCGGTTTGCGGCGGATTTCCTCGCGGGCGAGGGCGCGGTGCGCACCGCGTCCAAGAGCAAGGCGGCGAAAACGGCGGAATAGGCCGTCGGCGCGCCTCGTCGGGCGCTCGCAAAGCGCCACCCGCTCTTGCCCTTTTACCTGGGGAAATAGTTATTAAATATTTATCGATTTTAATTTCGATAAATAAAATATAACTCATAGAATGCCGCAGGCACCGATTGCGGGTGGCCGTTTTGGCGGCAAGAATCGGCACTCCACAACCACTCCGGGCGAGAGCACGCATGAAATGGGAAGGCGGACGCGAAAGCGACAACGTGGATGACGAGCGCGGCGCGGGCGGCGGCATGCGCCTGGGCGTCGGGCACCTGGGCGTGGGCGGCGTTGCGGCGGTCGTCGTCGTCAGCCTGCTGCTGGGTCAGAATCCCCTGCAGATGCTGGGCCTGATTTCGCAGATGGACAGCGGCGCGCCGGCCCCGACACAGCAGCAGGCCGCACCGCAGGACGATCGCGATTCACATTTCGTGCGTGTCGTTCTCGGCTCCACCGAGGATGTCTGGCGCGCGCAGTTCGATGCCGCCGAGCGCAGTTACAAGCCGCCGCGCCTCGTGCTGTTCTCCGGTTCGGTGCGCACCGCCTGCGGTGGCGCCTCGGCCGCGTCCGGCCCGTTCTACTGCCCGGGCGACCAGCAGGTTTATCTCGACACCAGCTTTTTCGACGAGATGAAGCAGCGCCTCGGCGGCGGCGGTGATTTCGCCAACGCCTACGTCATCGCCCACGAAGTCGGGCATCACGTGCAATCGCTGCTCGGCTACTCGCAGAACGTCGATGCCGTGCGCGCGCACGGCGGCTCGGTGGAGGGTGACAACGGGCCCTCGGTGCGCCTGGAGCTGCAGGCCGACTGCTTTGCTGGCGTCTGGGCCCACGACGCGCAGCAGAAGCTGAACTGGCTGGAAGCGGGCGACGTCGAGCAGGCCCTGAGCACCGCCACCGCCATTGGCGACGACCGCCTGCAGAAGCAGGCGCAGGGCACCGTCGTGCCGGACTCGTTCACGCACGGCACCTCGGCGCAGCGCGTGCGCTGGTTCAAGGCGGGGTTTGAGAGTGGATCGGTGGCGAAGTGCGATACGTTTGCGGCGAGCGCGCTTTGAGGACGGTATGGATCGCTCTAACTAACAAGGGGTGAACGCTATGAAGCCGAAAAAAATCCTGCTGGTGGCCGCCATGCTGATCCCGACGGCAGTCTACGCCGGCCCCTATGCGAACGACCTGGGAAAATGCTTGGTGGACTCGACGACGAAGACTGATCGTGAGTCCCTGGTGCGCTGGATGTTCGCATCGGCATCAACGCATCCTGCCGTGAGTGCCATTGCCAAGGTTTCCCCAGAAGATTTGGACAAAGCCAACGCTGCCGCGGGCACATTGTTCATGAAGCTTATGACCGAATCTTGCAGGGCACAGGCGAAAGCAGCGATTCAATACGAGGGGCCGGCCACTGTTGAAATGGGATTCCAGATCCTGGGACAGGTGGCAGGCCGGGAAATTTTTAGCAGCCCGGAAGTCATCAAATCGCTGTCTGGCCTCGAGAAGTACATGGACAAAAAGAAGCTGGAAGAGCTGAAGAATTGACCTTGCACCTCTTGGTCGTCATTCAGCCTTTAAAAGTCGACAAGCCAAAATCCCCGAACGGCTCATCCCGTTCCTTCACCGCCTGCTTGAATCCTGCCTTCGCCGCGTCCTGCCGCAGCTCTGAGAGCATCCGGATGACGTACAGCGCTCGCTGCATTACGCTGCCCAGCTGAAAAGACGCACCGGATCGGAGGCGTGGCGTGACGGATCAGCAGTTTGATTACATCGTCGTCGGTGGGGGATCGGCGGGTTGCGTGGTCGCCAACCGCCTGTCCGAAAGCGGCCGGTTTCGTGTCCTGCTGCTGGAGGCGGGTCCGGAGAGTCGACGCAATCCCTTTATCTCGATGCCGCTGGGTTTTCTGCAACTGATGTTCAGTCGGCGCTTCAACTGGCAGTTCAACACCGTGCCGCAGCGGCACATGTTTGGCCGGTCGCTGTTCCAGCCGCGCGGCAAAGCCCTCGGCGGCTCCAGCTGCGTCAACGCGCAGGTGAATATTCGCGGGCACGCGCAGGACTATGACGAGTGGGCGCGTCTGGGCGCCGAGGGCTGGTCCTATCAGGAGGTGCTGCCCTACTTTCGCAAGTGCGAGAACTTCGAGCCGGCGACGGCGCCCGAGGACGCCCCCTTTCGCGGTCAGGGCGGTCCGCTCAACGTGGCCGCGCGGCGATACACCAACCCGCTGAGCCTCGCTTTCGTCGAGGCCGCCCGCAGTGCGGGCTATGGCATCAATAATGACTTCAACGGCGCGCGGCAGGAGGGTGTCGGCCAGTACCACACCTATCAGAAGGATGGCCGGCGGTGCAGCAACGCCAGCGCCTACATCGAGCCGATCCGCCAGCGTCCCAATCTCACGATTCGTACCGGCGCGCATGTGACGCGCGTGCTGCTGGAGGGTTTGCGCGCGGTGGGGGTCGAGTATCGCAGCGAGGGGCATCTGCAGCAGGTGCGGGCGACCCGTGAAGTGATCCTCAGCGGCGGCGCCTTCAACTCGCCGCAGTTGCTGATGCTGTCTGGTATCGGTCCACGTGCGGAGCTTGAGAAGGTCGGCATCGAGGTGCGGCATGCGCTGGAGGGTGTGGGCAAAAACCTGCAGGATCACATCGATGTGTTCCTGCGTATCGGCTCCCGAACCCGTGTCGGCATCTCGTTGCATCCGTCCGCCCTTCTGCGATCGCTATGGGCGCTGGTGCAGTACTGCTTCGGCCGACGCGGCATGCTGACCAGCAACGGTGGCGAAGCCGGCGGGTTCATCCACTCCGGCGATCCGACCGGCGTGCCCGATCTGCAACTGCACTTCGGCCCGATGCTCTATGCCGATCACGGTCGTGATCTCAAGACGGCCATGAGCGGCTACGGCTACGTGGTGATGATCTACAACTTGCGGCCCAAGTCCCGAGGCTCGGTCGGTCTCAACAGCAGCAATCCCTTTGATGCGCCGCTGATCGATCCCAACTATCTCGCCGATCAGGACGATGTGGATCGCACGGTTCGCGGTATCCGCAAGGTGCGCCATATCCTGGCGCAGGCGCCACTGAAGCCGCATCACGATGTCGAGCGGGTGCCGGGCGAATCGTGTCAGACCGACGAAGCGCTGGCCGAATGGGTGCGCCGCAGCGGCGAGACCGCGTATCACCCGGTCGGCACCTGCAAGATGGGTACCGATCCGCTGGCCGTGGTCGATAACCGTCTGCGCGTGCACGGCGTGCAGGGGCTGCGGGTCATCGACGCCTCGATCATGCCGACGCTGGTGGGCGGCAATACCAATCAGCCGGCGACCATGATTGGCGAAAAGGGTGCCGCCATGGTGCTGGAAGACGCGGCCTAGCGGCGAGCCGCGCGCACGACCCCTAGCCCTTGAAGGTCGACAACCCGAAATCCCCGAACGGCTCGTCGCGTTCCTTCACCGCCTGCTTGAATCCCGCCTCGGCCGCGCGCTGCTGGAAGGCATAGCCTTCGGGCGTGTGGCGGGTGATGCCGTCGAACACGGTGCCGAGGATCTGCGTGCTGTGCAGGCCCTGCTGCATCACGCTCTGGTTGAGCAGCAGTTTCATCATCACCAGCTGGTTGACCGGCATGCGCGCGATGCGTTCGAGCAGGATTTCGAAACGCTCGTCGAGTTTTTCCGGCGGCGCGGATTCGATCGCCAGGCCCCATTCCTTCGCTTCCTTGCCGGAGAGGCAGTCGCCGGTAAACAGCAGGCGCTTGGATTTCTCCAGGCCGATGCGGTGGAACCAGATCGAGGTGGTGGGCGAGCCCCAGACGCGGGCCGGCGGGTAGCCGATCTTGGCGTCGTCGGCGATCACCAGCAGGTCGGAGCACAGCGCCATGTCGGTGCCGCCGGCGACGCAGAAGCCGTGCACCTTGCACACCACCGGCTTCTCGCTGTGGAACAGGCTCATGAAGCCCTTCACGTTGCGGCTCATCATCGCGTAATCGACCATCGGGTCCCAGTTGCTCTTGGGCTGGTGATTCTTCATCTGCACCAGCGGATCGAGCACCGAGCCTTTCGGCCGCGCCGCGCTTTCCTCGCCGACCTTGAGCGCCTCGGCGCTTTCCACCAGATCGTAGCCGCCGCAGAAGCCGCTGCCGTTGCCGGACAGCGCGATCACGTGCACGGCGGGGTCGATGTTGGCGCGCTCGACGCAGGCGGCCAGTTCGCGCGGCAGGTCCATGGTGATGCCGTTGCCGCGCGCGGGCCGGTTGAGGGTGATGCGGGCGATGCGGCCGGTGACCTCGTAGGTCATCGTTTTCAGCGTGTCCATGCGGCGCTCCTCGTGTCGTGTGCGTCGCATGATGCCCGGATCGCCGCCGCGAGGCGATGCCGGGCGGCGTGCTGCCGCCCGGCATCGGGGGACTTCAGAACGCGTAGCGCAGCCCGGCGTAGACGTTGCGCCCGTCGCCGGGGTAGTAGATGGCGCTGGCGGTCGTGGCCGTCGTCACCGTGCTGATGTCGCTGACGTAGCGGCGGTCGGTGAGGTTGCGCGCGTCGACGAACAGGCTCAGGCCGTTCCGCCACTCTATGCCGGTCTGCAGGCCGAGCAGGGTGTAGCCGGGCGCGCGGGTGGTGTTGGCGTCGTCGGCCCAGGCGCCGGTCGGTACCCAGTCCAGCGTCGGCGTCAGGTAGAAGCCCGCCGGATGACGGTAGCTGACGCTGCTGCGCAGCACGTTGACCGGTGCGCCGGCGATGCGGTTGCTGCCGTACTGGGCGTCGCCGACGAAGCGGAAGTCGCTGAGGTTCCAGAGCTGGCTGACGGTCACGCGGTCGCCGCCGGCGAACAGGCCGCGCAGCGCCTCGTAGCTCAGGCCCAGTTCCAGGCCCTGGTGCCGTGTGCGGTCGGCGTTGAACGTCGCCGCCGGTGCGGCATTGGCGTTGCCGGTGCTGAACTGCAGCATCTCGTCGCGCAGTTCGGCGCGGTACAGGGTCACGTCCCAGCCCAGGCGATCCCGCTGTCCGCGCGCGCCGGTCTCGAAGGTCCAGGCCTTCTGCGCCGCCAGCGGCACGAACACGGCGCCGGGGTTGTTCGGCTGGTATTGCGTGAGATCGCCGAAGTCGGGCACGTCCTGGCTGCGGGCGACATCGGCGAACACCTGCACGTCCTTCTGCGGCAGCCACAGCACGCCGATCTTGGGATTGACGCCGCGGTAGGTCCTGCTGTCCTCGACGCCCTTGCTGCGGTTGTCGAAGTCGCGCAGGTCGCTGAACAGCTTGGCGCCGGTCATCAGCGCCAGGTCCTCGCGCAGGAACAGGCGGTTCTCGAAGTAGGCCTCGACGTTGCGGGCGCGCTGCTGCGCGTCCAGCGTCCGCGCGCCGTGGCTGCCGCCGACGTTGAGGAAGCGCTCGGCATGATTGCTGCCGCCGAAGAACTGCGCGCCGGCATACAGCTCGTCGCGCAGGCCGGCGGGCGCGAAGGTGCCGCTGTAGCGCGGCGCGAAGCCCCAGGTGCCGCCGTGTTCGTCCAGAACCTGGAAGATCGGGTGGTTCAGCGCCTTGTGGATGAACCAGCTGTCGAGGTCGATCTGGCCACGGTCGAGCGTGATGCTGGTGCGGTTGGCGATGCGCGTGGTGCGGGTGTCGCGTGCCTGGTTGCCGGAGATCGAGGCCGCGGTCGCCTGCCGCGGATCGTCCTGCAGCTGCTGCAAGGTCAGCGAGCCGGGCAGCCGCTGGTTGACGGCGTAGTAGCCGATGTAGGTGCGGGTCTCGACCTTGGGCGCGAGGCGGTAGCCGAAGTTGCCGTTGAACTGGCCGTAGTCGCCCCGCGCGTGCGCGCGCCAGCCGTCGCTGTGCGAATACGTGCCGTTCAGCAGCAGGTCGGCGTCGCCGAGCGCTCGCGAGAACTGGCCGCTGACGCGGCCGTTGCCGTAGCCGCCGCCCTCGACGCGGATCAGGCCGGGCGCGAGCGCAGTGCGCGCGGTCGGCGTGACGAAGTTGATCGCGCCACCGAGCGTGCTGGCGCCGTAGGCCAGGCCGTTGCCACCCTTGTAGATCTCGGCGTAGCGCAGCGCCAGCGGATCGATCTGGTAGTAGTCGCCGCTGCCGTCGGCGAGGTTGGTGGGAATGCCGTCCTGCAGGATCAGCAGGCCGCGCGTATGGTAGCCGCGCGCCAGACCGGAGCCGCGGATCGACAGGCGCAGCTCCTGCCCGTAGCGGGTTTCCACGAAAACGCCGGGCGCGTTGGCGAGCACGTCGCGCAGATTGCTGGCGTAGCGGTTCTGGTAATCGGCGCTGTCGACGAAGCCGACGGAGCCGGCGGTCCGGTCCAGTTGCGCCTTCTGCGCGTCCACGCTGGCGGAGGTCGGGGAGCCCTCACGCTCGCCGGTGACGACGACGGTGGGCAGCGCGGCAAGCTCATCCGCGTGATTGGCGAGCGCCGCGTGCGAGATCAGCGCGCACAGCGCCAACAGCGGGGCCATGGGCGACAGTCTCATTGCTGCGCTCCGGTGGTCACACGCACGGTGGGTGCCGGGTGCTCGCCGCCGGGGGCGTCGCTCCATTGCACCGCGCCCTTGTCGCACGTTTGCGTCACGGGAAAGCTCAGCGTCTGCTCGCCGGAGGGCAGCTTCACGATCAGGCCGAAGCTGTCGTAGAGCGTGTCCGGCAGCGGACCGCCGCGCCACTCGACCTCGCTGATGGTCTCGGTGATGTCCGGGCCGTGATGCGCCTTGATCGGCGGATCGACCTTGCGGCTGCGGGTGGTCACGGTCCAGCCGGGTTTGAACTGCGGCTTGACCGAGTGGACGCCCTGCGGAATCTGCACCCGCAGGGCAATGGTGGCGGTGCCGGCGCCGCAGGCATGCGGCACGGTGAAATCGGTCTGGAAATAGGTGTCGGCGTTGCCGGCGTCGGGATGTACGGTGATATGCGCCTGCGCGGGCATGGCGAGGACGCCGGCGAGCGCCAGCGTGAGGAAGCGGGTGTTCAACATGGTCTGATCCTGATGAGCGCGTGCGGGCACGCGCAGGAGCCGTGAACGGCTCGGGCGAACGAGGGCGAGGGATCAGCTCAGAACGGGTGGGCCGCGTGGTGGCGCCGCCGGGCGATGGCCCAGGCGCGGCAGCGCCGGCGCGCGATAGGCGGGCTGCGCCTCGGGCTGCAGCGAAAGATAGGCCAGCGTCGGTGCGGCCGGCGGCAAGGCCGCGCCGGCGGCGGTGAGCAGGCAGAACGGGCAGGGATTCTGCGCGGCGGGTTTGGGCAGCGATTTGCCGTCCGCGGCAACGGCCACCGTCTTGAGGCCGCTTGCCGTGCACAGTTCCAGCAGCGTGCGCTGGCCCGCCTGTTCCTGCGCGGCCGCCAGCAGCGGCGTCAGCGCGTTGAACACGAGCGCGATCAGCAGCAGGCGGCTGACGAAAAGGCGGAGGGCAGCGGACATGGGCCTGCAACTTACAGGCAGCCTGGCGCCGACTGCAAGCGTGGTGAGGAAACCCGCGTCTCGCGTCCGCGCCCGCGCGCTCCCGGCGCCGGTATGCGCGGTCGAGGATCGCCACCCGCTCTTGCTGCTGGCGGGCCATGGGTTGTTATAAATAATTAATCTAATTTAAAAACAATAAATAATTTATAGCCATCTTCCCAGGGAAATGGCCGGGAGCGGGTGGCCGTTGCGGCGTGCCCTGCGCCCGTCTCAGGGTGACGCGTGGCGGTCATGGGCGGTGTGAGCAGCGCGCAGGCCTTGACGCGCGACCACGCGTGCCGCGGGCCGTCCGCGCCGCAGCAGCCAGGCCAGGACGCCGGCCGCAACGCCGTCGTAGGCCAGGCAGAAGGCCGGCCACCACGCCGGCACGCCCGGATTGTCGATCAGCCGCGCGTGGAATAAATCGAATACGCCATGCGCCGCCAGCGCCGCGACGACCAGCCACAGGTTGACGCGAAAGCCGGCCACGGCAACCAGCGCGAAGGCGCCCATGGCGACGGTTTCTGCGATCAGTGCTTGTGGCGCGGCGGCCATCACCGCGAACAGCGCGTAGTACGAGGCGATGACCACCATCACCACCGGGTAGAACGCGCGGTCGCGATCGAAGCCGATCCACGCTGCCGATCCTGAGACGGCGAGCGCAAGGGCGAGACCGATGAGCGGGGCCATGCGAGGGCCTAGAGCAGGGCCGCGACGGCGCTGGCGGCGGCCTCGCCGGAGCGCACGGCGCCGTCCATGTAGCCGTTCCAGACCGTCGCCGTCTCGGTGCCGGCCCAGTGAATGCGGCCAACCGGCGCGCGCAGCGCCGCGCCGAAATCGAGCCAGGCGCCGGGCGCGAACACACCGCCGTAGCAGCCGCGCGTCCATTCCTCGTTCATCCAGCTCTGCTCGATGTAGTCCAGCGGCTGCGCGGCGTCATTGCCGAAGTAGCGCACGAAGCAGTCGATGGTGGCCTGGCGCCGCTGGTCGGCGGTGAGCGTGCTGGCGGCGCGGCCGTCGCTGCCTTCCATGAAGCCCAGCAGGATGCCGACGCTGGCATCCGGCGGCGAGTTGTCGAAGGTGATCCGCACCGGTCCGGTGTCGCTGGTGACCTGGCCGTTGTAGCCGCCGTCGCGCCAGAAGGGCTTCGGATAGACGCACTGCACCTTGATCACGCTGCCCATCGGCATGCGCTGGGTCATCTGGTCGCGCAGCGCCGGCAGGATGGGGTTGTAGCGGATGCGCGCGGCAATGGTCGGCGGCACCGCGACGATCACCTGCCTGGCGCGAACGCTGAACTGCTCGCCGCGCACGGTGACGCCGCTCTCGTCCTGGTCGATGTGGGTCACCGGCGCGCCGAGCAGCACGCGGTTGCCGAGCTGCGCCGCCATCGCCAGCGAGATGCGTTGCGAGCCGCCGACGACACGGCTGTCCTGCGCACCGCCGGCGGTGTTGATCAGGTTTTCCAGCGTGCCGGCGGAGGCGATGTAGAACAGCACGTGCAGCAGCGAGGTGTCGCGCGGCTCCACCGAGAACACCGATTCGATGGCCAGCGTGATCAGCGACTGGCCGCCAGGGGTCAGCACGTTCTGATCGATCCAGGTCTGGAAGGTCATGCTGTCCCAGGCTTTGGCGCTGGCGGCGGTCCACGGCGCGTCCAGCGGCACCTGCTGCGCCATCTGGTCGAGCTGCAGGATGGCCTTCTCCGCCTCCGCCGCACCCACCGGATCGGTGGGCGGCAGGCGATTGAGGCCGAGGTTGAGCGGGTCGGGCAGCAGATGGCCGTAGGCCAGTTTCTGGCCGTTGCGATAGTCCAGGTAATTGCCGTCGTCGTAGGTCTTGAAGGTCTTCAGGCCCAGTTCGTCGATCAGCGCCAGCACACGGTCCTGCGTAGGGCCGACCCACTGGCCGCCGATCTCGACGATGGTGCCGGGACTGGCGCCGGGCGCCGTCACGGCATGGTTGAGCGTGCGGCCGCCGACGCGGTCGCGCGCCTCGACCACGTAGACGCTCTTGCCGGCCGCGGCCAGTCGTCGTGCCGCGCTCAGCCCGGCGATGCCGGCGCCGACGATGGCGACGTCCGCACTGTAACTGCCGCTGGTGCCAGGCGTCGCTGCGTCCGCCGTCGCCAGCGGTGAGCTGCGGCCGCAGGCGGCGAGACCTGCGCCGGCACCAAGTGTGAGTGCGCCCTTCAACAGCGTGCGGCGTTTTGGATTGATGGTTTCCTCGCTCATCCCGGCTCCCCCGTCATTTTTTTTGATGGATCGATCAGTCGTTCACCAGCGCATCATCGGCAGTGGCCGCCACGGCCGGCGCATGAATTCGCGGCCAATCAGCCGCAACAGCTTGGCGTGGAAGCCGGCGTTGGGGAACGCGCGCACCAGCCGGCGCCGCAGCGTTCGCGGCACGCCCATGGGCAGCAGGCCGAGGCTGACGAAATTCCAGTCCGCGCGGCGGAAGGCTTCGGCCAGCCGGGCGTGCGGCCCGCGGCAGCGGGTGAATTGGTGGTGGCCCTGGATCATCGCTTCCACGACGGGCGCATCGGCCTCGCGGCCCTGCGCCGCCAACCAGGCACGGGCACGGGCAGCCGAAGGATCGAGGTAGTCGAAGCTGTGGTCGCTCCAGATGCCGAGGTCGTGAAAGGCGGCGGCGATGGCGATGAGTTCGCGCTCGCGGTCTGTCGGCTGCGCCAAGGCGTCGACGACGTTCAGCAGGATGTGACAGTGATTGCGGTAGCCCTCGTCGTCCTTGCCCAGGGCGGCGCGCCAGTCGTCGAGGAGGGTATCGATCAGCGGATGACGCAGCGGTTCGGTCATGCGAGGCTCCGGGCCTGGCGGCGCAGCAGGTCGATGGCCAGTTCCAGGCGCGCCTGGCCGGCGGCGTGATCGTTGCAGGCCAGATGCTGCAGGATCAGGCCGTCCATGGTCGCCACGCAGAGTCCGGCGAAAGTGGTCAACGCAGCGTTGGTTGGCCGCATCAGCCTCTGCGCCAGCGCGGCAGCCAGGGTATCCCGGTAGCCCTCGTACTGCAGTCGCGCGAGGTCTGCATTGCCCGGCGTGGCGAGTGCATGCAGCGTGAGTTCGTATTGCGCGCGTTGCAGTTGGGGTGTGGCCAGGACATGCGCCCAATAGCCGCGCGCCATCTGCGCGACGGCATCCGGCAAGGTGCGCGCGTCGCTGATCGAGGCCGAGAGCAGCGAGCGGATTTCGTCGTGGATCGCCGCCATCACGGCCTGCAGCAGCGCGTGCTTGCTGTCGAAGGCGTAGTGCAGCATCGCGGGATCGACACCGGCGGCAGCGGCGACCGAGCGGGTCGACGTGGCGGCGAGACCATCGCGGGCGATGGCGGTGATGGCCGCCTGCACCAGCCGCGCCCGGCGCTGCTCCGGCGTGGCCGCGCGGACCGGGCGGCCGCGCTGCCGCTTCGAGCGTGAGGCGTGGGCGCGTGCAGGGGAACGACCGGCAACTGGCATGCGGACTTTAATTCATCGTTTGATGAATTAAAGCGCAGACCGCGAGACGAGGCAAGTCCGGGCCGCGTCGTGAGCCTAGGGGTTTCCGTGCGCGAGCGGCGGCGCCGTCCCTTGTCGGCTGGGCGGGCACGGGGCTCGGATGGCGGTACGGGGCAATCGCGCCGGATCAGGCGTTGTCGGGGGCGCCGTTGAGCGCGCTGATGCGGTACTGGCGCGGCGTGACCGATTTCCAGCGCTTGAAGGCGCGGATGAAGGAGGCGCACTCGGAATAACCAAGGCGCTCCGCGACGTCGGCGATGGCCAGCTCGGTGCGGATCAGCAGACGTTCCGCCACGTCCTGCCGGACATGATCGACCAGGGCCTCGAATTGCGTGCCGCTGTCGGCCAGGTGCCGGCGCAAGGTGCGCGCGGTAATTTTCATCTCCTGCGCGACGATGTCCATGGTCGGGATGCGGTCCGGGTTGGCCAGGAGGCGATCCCGGACGCGACTGACCACGTGGTCCATGCCGGCGAAATGCGCCAGCTGACGCTGGCATTCGGCTTCAAAGCGCCGGCGCATCGGTTGATCGGCCTGCGGCAGGCGACGGCTCATCAGCGCACGGTCGAAACCGGCGCAGTTGCGTGGCTGGTCGTAGTCGATGGCGCGGCCGAAAAAAGCCGTGGTCAGCGCATCGTGTGGCGAGCGCGGCTGGCGGACCTCCAGGCGGGTGAAAGACAAATCCGGCGGCAGGACGTCACGCGCGAGACTCATCAGCGTGGCGCCGTCGCGTTCCACCAGGAAAGGACGCAGGTCTGCAGGCAGGTGACGGTCATCCGCAATCACCAGCACTTCATCGTCGCGCTCCACCACCTGCATGTGGCAGGCGAACGAGGTCAGGGCCAGGTAGCGCAGCCCGACGTCGATGGCGCTGCGCACGGTCGGGCTGCACAAGATCATGAAGCCCCAGACGCCGAAGGTGGTGGGGTGGTAGCGCGAACCCGCCTCCAGACCCAGCGGGATATGGTCGCCCAGTCTGTCCAGCAGGTTGCGCGCCACACGCAGTTCGTCATCGATGCTGACGTAGGTATCGTGGCTGTCCAGCGCGGCGGGATCCACGGCCGTCCCGGCCAGGCTGACGTGCAGGCCGATGTCATGCTCGGACGCCACTTCCGTGAGGATGCGGACATTGCAGATGTGACGTTTGATTGGCCAGGGCAGCGGCATCGATGTCCCAAAATGCTAATTTTGTGACCCATGATGCCATTATTTGATGTCAAGGATAAAGGTATCCTGAGGACATAACAGCGAAAACCGCGGCGCGCATGCGCCGCCAGGGAATTCGCGGCTCCCGGGGTGCTTCTGGTCGCCATCGGGCATCTGCCGTGCGATTGGAGGTTTCATCTCTTGGACAAGAATGCTGAGCAGGCGGATGCCGCCGCGGGAAACGGCTGGCGCACGCTGCGCGAGGAAGGCGTCGGGGTTCTGCGCAATCTGGGCGACGTGCAACTCCGAACGATCATGACCACGACGATGGCGCCGGCCATTTACGTGTTCCTGTCTGCGGGGATTGTTGCGATCAATCTGTTTCTCACCATCCAGGCTTTCCAGCTCTCGCTGGTTTCGGGCCTGAGCTGGCTGTTGCTGATCATGCCCATCGGCACCGTCGTCGGCCTGATCGCCGTGCGCGTGATTCTCGAATCGCTGCTGAGCCTGTTCCGCATCGTCCTGCTGATGGAGACCCTGATGGAGCAGCTGCACACCTTGCGCGGGCAGACCGAAAGCATCGCCGAGCGCGTCGAGGATCTGCCCTTGCCCCGTATCCAGTTCTGGCGGTCGCGCCGTCGCGCAGCGCCTGAGGGGAGTGCTGAAGGCGGGGATACGAAATGAGGCGTCTGGTAGGGCTCTGCCTGGCGACGGCGACGTTGGGCGGCATCTGCAGTCCGGCAGCCGCCATGAACCTCGATCTGGGTATCGAGGACTGGACGTTCGATTGGAACAATCACATCACCGTCGGCGCCGCCTGGCGCACGGAAGGGCGCAATGCGCAGTTGATCGGCAAGTCGAATCTCGATCCGAGTCTGTGTGCGGCCGATGAGTGCCTGACGGCCGACCCGAACAACAGCGCGCCCAACAACCGCTATCTCGCCGCGCCCGGCGCGAAGAATTCGGTCTACGACGAGGGCGATCTCAACTACGACAAGGGCGATCCGATCGCCTCGCCGATCAAGTGGACCTCGGGCTTCACCGCACGCAGCGGTTCCTTGAAACTGGAAACCGGGTTCCTCGCGTTCTACGACTATGTCAACGCGACGCTGGAGGAGAACCACCCGAACGAAGTGGTGCAGGCCGGGCCCGAGCATGGCGTGCCGGTGCGCAACAAGCGTCCGCGTCAGACCCTGCGCGACATCGGCTACAACGTGCAACTGCTCGACACCTATGTGCAGGACACGTTCGATCTCGGGGGGCGTGCGGTCGATGTCAGTATCGGCCGCCAGCGCATGGTCTGGGGCGAATCCACTTTCGTGACTCAGGGAAGCCTCAACTTCCTGAATCCTCCGGATGCCAACAACCTGACGCGCCCGGGCATGGACCTCGACGAGGTCTACAAGCCCGAGGGCATGCTCATCGTGCGCGCGCCGTTGAACGACGAACTGAGCAGCGAAGGGTTCTACCAGTTCGAGTGGCGGCCGGTGGAATTGCCGCCGCGTGGCGCCTACATCTCGTTCTTCAACGCCGGCAACGAAGTGACGCCGCATGAAGGTATCATCGCGCCGTTCGCCAAGGCCCCCTACGATCCCCTGCAGATCGGCACGCCGGCCAACAAGGTCTTCGCGCTGTTGACCAACACCAGCTTCACGCTGAGCCGTTCCGCCAACCATGAGCCGCGTGACATGGGGCAGTACGGCGCGGCGCTCTACTACCACCCGACCTGGCTGGATCAGTCCGAAATCGGGCTGTATTACGCCAACTACCACGCGCGCATTCCGACGGCGAGTGCCACCGCCGCTGCGGCCAGTTGCCTGCGTCGCGAGGGCAACCCGTCCGGTATCGACGCCGTCGACCTCACCTCGCTGATCGCCGCCTGCGGCGCGCCCGGTGCGCATGTGCGCGAGGCGGTGCCGTTGGATACCGCGCACTATTTTCTCGACTACCCCGACAACATCCACCTGATCGGCCTGAGTTTCAGCACGGTGATCGGCGGTGTCGCCGTGCGTGGCGAGGCTGCCTACCGGCCGAACCAGCCGGTGCAGGTCGATCTGGAGGATGTGCTGTTTGCGGCGCTGCAGCCGGCGCTGCCCCGGCGCGATATTCCGCTGTTCGGCGTAGGTGCCAGCACCACGCTGCCTGGGCTGATTTCCGCGCTACAGGATCCGAGCAACGCGCTCTCGGTTGCAGCCAGCGAGGCCGGTAATCTGCCGAGCGCGATCACCGCCTTGCAGACGCTGGCGAGTACGCCCAACGCGACGAATCTGACGGTGCCCGGCTCGCGGCGCATCCCCGATTTCGTAACCGCATATCGTGGCGGTCAGCCCGGCGAGATCAGACCCGGCCAGTACATCCGCGGTTACGAGCGCCTGGGGGTGTTGCAGAGCTCCCTCGGCCTGACCAAGATTTTCGGCAACAGCGATTTCCTTGGGACCAACGACGCCCTGCTGCTGGCGGAGTTCACCGATATCTGGGTCCCGAACCTTCCGTCTCCCAGCCGTCTGCAGTTCGAGGGGCCGGGCACCGACACCCATGCCGGACCCGGCGCTTCCGATTCGGGCAATTCGCTCTATCTCAATCCGATCCGCAATACCGGTGGGTACGTGACGCCGTTTTCCTGGGGCTATCGCCTCGGCACGATGCTGCACTACACCGATGTGCTGATCCCAGGCCTGCATGTGCGGCCCTTCCTGGTGTTTACGCATGACGTATCGGGCGTCTCGCCGGGACTCGGCGAGAATTTCCTGCGGGGGCGCAAACTGGGTGTGGTGGACGTGCATTTCGCCTACGGCGCCCTCGACGCAAGCGTGACGCAGACCTTCCTGTTCGGCGGCGGCAATCGCAATACCCTCAACGACCGCGATTTCTTTTCGGTCAGCCTCGGCATGCGCTTCTAATCCAGGGGAATCAAGAAAATGAACCGTGTCATGTTCCGTGCCGGCCTGCTGATCGTCGTGGGTGCCGTGATCGGCGGTGTCGTGATCGGCTGGTGGGTGTTACGCAATATCGATGCCCGCCTGATGCTGACCAATCAGCCGGCGACGGTGATCGTGCCGCAGCCGGTGGCGATCAGTGCCGACGTGCTCAACGATCTCGACATCGAGATCAACGATGCCATCACCACGACAGTGCCGGTCGATCAGGTGATCAAGATTCCGATCAAGGACGTCCTGCATGTCCAGGCCAGCTTCGACAACGACATTCCCATCAAGATGACGGTGCCGGTGCACGACAAGATCACCATCGACCAGGTGCTCGACGTGGATACGGTGATCAAGGCGGATCTGCTGGGCGATACCCACGATCTGCCGATCCGCGGCAAGATTCCGGTCAAGGCGACGGTGCCGATCAACCTGAACATCCCGGTCGATCAGAACGTGCACCTGAAGTTCAACGCCCCGGCAGACGTTCGCCTGGTGCAGGCACTGGAAGTGCCGCTGAAGGCGGATATCGCCGCGACCATCCCCATTCACAGCCGCATGAGCGTGCCGGTGAAGTCGGCCCTGCAGGCCGAGGCGACGATTCCGGATCCGGCCAATATCATCATCACCACCGCCGATCTGCGACTGCCGCTCAGCACCCTGCGTCTGCAGACCGGCGATACCGCGAATCCGGAACCCGCCACGCCGGCGGCCGCGGCGCCGGCCCAGCCTGCGGAGCCCGCGCAGTGATGGGGCGGATCGCGCTGTTCGGGCTGGGCACCGTCGTACTCGCGGTGGCGGGCGGCGCGCTCGGCTTCTGGATTTACGCGCACCTGATTTTCGGATTCACCCTGTCGGATCAGCCCGGCATGGTGCAGTTTCCGCCGACCACGATGGTCAGCGCCTCGGCCAGCAACAAGATCGCGATCAAGCTCAACGGCTATATCGATGCCAAGGTGCCGTTCAAGCAGACGCTGAGCCTGCCGCTCAACGGGCGCTACGACACGGATGCGCGTTTTGACATCGTGGTGCCGGTGTCTTTCACGATTCAGTATCGCGGTGCGATACCGGTGAATACGATGGCCACCATTCATGGCGTCACCGATTTCAACTACCAGAAGGTCAAGCGGCTGCGCAACGTCGCGTTCTCGGCGCAGATCCCATTGAAGTTCGAACAGCCGATCGCGCTGACGGTGCCGGTCAACGCCAAGCTGCATCTGGTCTACCATGGTCCGCTGGGGGTGCGCTTCAATCAGACGGTCTCGGCGCCGGTGGATACGACGTTGAATACGCGGCTGCTGGCCGTGCGCGACATCACGACGCCGATCCTGGCGCGCTTCGGGCTGAACGTGCGCTGGCCGGATCATCCCATTCCGGTGATTGTGAAGCACGCCGATCTTCGGCTAAAACTCAACACATTGCGCCTGCAGAAAACGCAAAGCCCGCAGTCGTCAACGGCCGCAACGCCCGCCGCGTCGCAATGAACGGGGATTTTTCGTGGACAACAAGTTGACTGGTGCGTCACAGCCTGCCGGACTGACGGGGCGCCTGCTGCAACGGATGCCCGGTGGCGCCTTCATCAAGGAGCAACTCGATCGCATCGAGAATATTGCCCTGGGCGAGTTGAAGCAGCGCCTTGATCGTCTCGAACGCAGTCCGACCGTGTCGGTCGTGGCGGTTTCGGTGTCCAATTCCGGACGCGGGCCCGACGCGCCCGGCACGCTGCTGGGCAGCCTGCTGGCGCAGTCCGGCGATCAGAGCCGTGAGCAGGCTGTTGATGCCTATTACGCCTCGATGTTGCGCAACATGGTCCCCGACCAGGCGCGGATTCTGGCGGCGCTTTCCGACGGCTCCACTTACCCGATGGTGCACCTCTATGCGACGTCACGCCTGGGCCTGACCGCGGTGCCGGTGGTCGAGTATGTCTGCAGCGTCGGGCGCGCTGCCGGCGTGCTGGGCCTGGAGCTCACGCCGCTGTATGTGCGGCAACTGGCGCAGTGGGGATTGACCGAATCGGCGCCGGAAGATCTGACGCAGACGACGGCCTACGAGATCCTGGAAACCGACGACGGCGTACGCAAGGCGATTGCCCGTATCGAGAAACGCGGCGAGCGCAGCCGCATCGTGCGGCGCAGCCTGAAAATTTCCGATTTCGGGCAGGCGATGTGGAATCGCTGCCAGTTGGATGACAACCCGGCCCAGGCCTAGCCTCGCCGATCTGCAATGAATCAGGGTTATAGATAGAAAGTCAGGAGGGGAACGATGCAAAGCATGCACGCGATTATTTTGGACGTTCAGGAAAACTGGATGCTGTATGCGTCCATGCCGTTCGTCGCGGCGACCGTCGGTTACATCACCAAGATCGTGGCGATCAAGATGATGTTCCTGCCGATCGAGTTCATCGGCAAGCCGCCCTACCTGGGCTGGCAGGGGATCGTGCCGCGCAAGGCGGCGGTGATGGCCAGCATCGCCTGCGACACCATGACGACCAAGCTGATCAAGCCCAAGGACATTTTCGACCGCCTCGACCCGGACCGCATCGCCGAAGAGATCGAGAGGCCGCTGCTGGATGCCGTTGAGGAGATCACCCGCAGCGTCGCTTCGCAGTTCTCGCCGGGTCTGTGGGAAGCGGCGCCGGAGACGGTGAAGAACATGATCATCCGCCGCATCCAGGATGAAGCGCCGCTGATCGTCAAGCAGATCATGAACGACATCAAGAACAACATCGACTCGGTGTTCGACCTGAAGGACATGGTGGTCAGCAGCCTGTTGCGAGACAAGCCGCTGCTGAACCGCATCTTCCTGGAGGCGGGACACGGCGAGTTCCGCTTCATCCGCAACTCCGGCCTGTTCTTCGGTTTTGCTATCGGCTGCGTGCAGGCGGTCACCTGGGCGCTGACGCACAACGTTTGGATCATGCCGATCTTTGGTCTGTTCACAGGCTGGTTCACCGACTGGCTGGCGCTGAAGATGGTGTTCAACCCCAAGCACCCGACCAAGTACCTGTTCGGCCTGTTCGAGTGGCAGGGCCTGTTCCTCAAGCGTCGCACCGAGGTCTCGGCGGAGTACGGCCGCCTGGTCGCCCGCGAGATCGTGACGCCGCAGAACATCCTTGCCGCGGTGCTGCGCGGCCCGCTGTCCGACCGCCTGTTCGGCATGATCCAGAAGCAGGTGCAGCGCGTGGTCGACGAGCAGGCCGGCGTCGCCAAGCCGCTGGTGGTGTTCGCCGTCGGCAGCAGCAAGTACCAGGAAATGAAGCGCTTGGTGTCGCAGGAGATCATGAACCGCCTGCCCGATACCATGAAGCACGTCGAGAAATATGCCGGCGAGGCGATGGATCTCGAAAACACCCTGGCCGGCAAGATGAAGGAACTCAGCATCGAGGAGTTCGAGGCGCTGCTGCACCCGGCCTTCGAGCAGGACGAGTGGATTCTGATCGCGGTCGGCGCCGCGCTCGGCTTCATCGTCGGTGAATTCCAGGTCATCGTCATGGAGCATCTCGCCAAGCACGTGCCGGAGGCGGCCATGAATGTGCTTTCGGCACTGCCCCTGGGCTGATGTCATGACGCGCGCGCGCCTTCGCTGGCAGGTCCTGCAGGGTCCACTGCAGAAGGCGCGCTTTTTTGCGATGCTGGCCGGCGTCGCTGCGGGAAGTGCGTGCAGCGCCGCCGGGGCCGCACCTGCGGCCGACGAAACGGAACTGCGGACCTGCTTCGCCAAGAGCCTGCCGCAGCGTTCGCTGTCGGAAAGCATCGTGATCACCCAGACCGCAGCCGATGGCACGCGCCGACGCATCGCCGGCGACTGGTACTGGCGCATCAACGGTGACGGTCAGAACGGCATGCTGCGCCTGACGGCGCCCAAGGATCTTGCCGGCGCAGCCTATCTGTTCCTGGGTTCGGGACAGCGTCAGGACTACTACCTGTACCTGCCCTCGGTGAAAAAGGTGCGTCACGTCACCGGCGCCACCACGGCACAGTCGCTGTTCGAAAGCGGCATCTCCGCCTTCGATCTCAAGTTCCTGTTCAGCGGTCTGCGCGGCGGGCGCCTGCAGCCACTGGGCGCGGTGACCGAGGCGTCGCGGCCCGCCACCCGCTGGCGGTATCAGCCGCCGGCCGATCCCGACATTCTCTACGACCGTGTCGATCTCACCGTCGACGACGACTGGTGCCTGCCGGTGCGTGCGGAGCTTTACGGCGGCGTGCCCTGGAAGACCCTGACCATCGAGCCCAACAGCGTGCAGCGGGTCGAGGGTCGCTGGCTGGCGACGGTGCTGAACCTGAAGGATTTGCGCGAGGGCAGCACCTCGCGCATCGAGTTGCGCGATCCGGTGATCGACGCCGATCTCTCGCCAGATCTGTTCAATCCGAGCCGCTACTACCGTAGCCGCTGAGTCTCAGCGCGTAAGGTCGGCCCACACCGCCGTTTCGAGATAGTCGTTCTCCAGCGCTGCGTTGCTGCCTGGAGACAGCGCATTGCCCGTGGCGATCAGCGCATCGCGGTCGGCGTCGCCGGTGACCCAGGGGGCCAGCGCCAGGAATTCCAGCTTGCCGCCGACATACGGCCGGTAGGCCTCGGCATCGCTACCCGCGGTGAACACGGTGTTGCCGATGTAGTGCCGGGGCGTCTGCTGTGCGCCACGTGCGGTGATCGCCGACTGGCCATCGAAGGCGAGGTCGAGCAGGTTGCCGGTCAGCATCGGCGTGATGTTGTAGCGGAACTTCACGGTCGGCTCGGCAACGCTGCGCCAGGTCGAGTTCATCCACTCCAGCGGCTGCCAGCCCTTGCTCACGTTTGCTGCCCAGCGACCCGGGTTGGCTTCCGCCTGCACCACGACATCGACGCCCAGGCTGTCCATGCACGGCATGTAGCTCAGGTGCACGTCGGCGCAGGGCTGCAGGCCGGCGGGACGCTGGCCGAAGTCGTAGCCCCAGGCAAAGGCCGGCAGCGAGGTGGCAAAGCCCAGGCGGAAGCCTGCCACCACCGCGCCGGCGGCATTGGCCCTGGCCGCGTCGCCCGTGGCCGGACCTTCGTCGAGGCCGATCAGGGTTTTCTCGATGTCGGTCAGCGGCACTTTCTCGTTGCGGAAAATCAGGTTGGTTTCGCCACGCGGCGCTTCGGGATGAAGATCGGCCGGGCCCCAGAGGAAGGTGGTGTTGGCGACATGCGCACTGGTGGCGACGTAGACCTCCTCGGCGCCGGCGAGGTCCGGGTCCCTGAACAGGGCCATCTCCACCGGATCGCGCGAGGCGCGGTAGCGCGGCATGTTGTTGCTGGCGACGACGTAGACGCCGTAGTCGCGCGCGATATCGGAAAAGGTCTGCGAGAAGGCGCGGGCGAAGGTGTCGGTGGCGGCGACGAAGACCTGCTTGCGCGGATCGATGCCCGGGAACATCGCCTGGTAGGCGGCCACCTGCGGTGCATACGCCGCGTTGAGCAGGCCCAGGCCGGTGAGGATGCCGGCCGGCACCTGGTCGCCCAGCGGGCCGCGCAGCGGCGTCGCCGCCTGCTCGCGCACCGCCGCGCCGCGCGTGCCGGTGGCCAGCGTCATCAAACCGATGTCTTCGTTGAACACCACCAGCATGGGCAGCCCGGCCCGCATCAGCGGCACCGCGTGATCCTGCATCAGGCAGCGCATCTTGGTGCGGAAACTGGCATAGCTCCCGACGTGCCGCACCTCCTGCTTGTACTGGATGCCCACCACCCGCAGGCGGGCGTGGGCGTCGGCGGTGCCGGTGGCGGCGAGCCAGCGCGTGGGCCGCAGCGCCGCGCAGGTGGCGGCGTCCGGGCGGTCGGCGAGACTGGCGGCCGGCGGCGCGGAGACGTCTGGGCAGGCGGCGGTCTCGGGGATGCCATCGGTGGCGATGCGCGCCGGCACGGCGCGGCCCAGCGCCTGCAGCGCACAGGCCGGAAAGTTGGTGATCAGGCCGTCGACGCCCAGGCCCAGGGTCTTCTGCAGGTCGGCGTAGGCATCGGGCGTGTAGGGCAGCACCTGCTTGCCGGCGGCGTGCGCGGCCTGCACCACGGGCGCGAGGAAGTCCGGTGCGTCGAAGTTGGGCGCGCTGATGTCCTGACCCGTGGCGATCACATCGGCGAGATTGGCGGCGGCGGTCTCGCCGGAGGCGCTGCTGGTGAGAAACTGCGTGCGCAGGGCCGGGTTCATCTGCTTGACCTGCACCAGCGTGACCGGCCAGAACGACTGGATCACCACGTCCTTGTCGACGCCGTAGCGCGCCAGCAGCGGCAACAGCACTTTGGCGGTCTTGTCGCCGGCGGGATCGAAGTTGGTCTCGCCCGGGATGTTCTTGATCTCGATCGACAGCGTCGGCCGGCCGCAGGGCAGGGTGACGTACCAGTCGAGCAGGGCCCGCAAGGTCGGCACGCGCACACCGGTGCCGCGCAGCGGGTGCGGCACATCGGTGCCCGGTACGGTCACGCCCTGGCCGGGCGTGAACCAGTAGGCGGCGTCGCAGGCCTGGACCTGCGCCAGCGTCTGCGCGTTGACCGCGCCGGAGCAGTCGGTGGTGCGGTCCAGGGTGTCGTCGTGCAGGATCACCAGCTGGTTGTCGGCGGTGAGCTGCGTGTCCATTTCCAACTGATCGACGCCCAGGCGCACGGCGTTGCGGAAGGCGGGCAGCGTGTTCTCCGGCGCATAGGCGGCGCCGCCGCGATGCGCCGAGACGATGGCGCCGTTGGCCGCCCGTGCCGTCTCGCAGGCGAAGTGCGGCGCGGTCGCGGGGTCGGTGCTGCGGCTGCAGCCGGGCAGCGCCGCCGTGGCGATCAGGCCGATGAATCCGGCGCGTTGGCAAATCCCCTTCATGTCGGCACCCGCTCTCCGGTCCTGAGCAGCACAATGAGTTATAAAGTATTTATAGTATTTTTAATTGATCAACATTTAAAAACAACTAGGCCTCCGATCGGAGGCCTAGCGGGTGACGCATTTTTGCGATGTCGCGATCGCCTCAAAGCAGCTTGGCGATGTCCTTGTCGATCTTTTCCGGCGTGTCGACCGAGCCGTAGCGTTTCACCACCTGGCCGCTCTTGTCGATCAGGAACTTGGTGAAGTTCCACTTGATGCCCTCGCTGCCGAGGATGCCGGTGGCCTCGCTCTTCAGGTACTGGTAGAGCGGGTGGGCGTTGGCGCCGTTGACGTCAATCTTGGCGAACATCGGAAAGCTCACGTCGTAGGACAGCGAGCAGAAATTCTTGATCTCGTTTTCGTCGCCCGGTTCCTGGTGGCCGAACTGGTCGCAGGGAAAGCCCAGCACCACGAGGCCCTGATCCTTGTACTTGCGGTACAGCGCCTCGAGCCCCTTGTACTGCGGCGTGAAGCCGCACTTGCTGGCAGTGTTGACGATCAGCAGCACCTTGCCTTTGTAGGCGTCGAGCTTCTGTTCGGTGCCGTCGATGGTTTTTGCCGCGAAATCATAAACGCCCATGGTTACGACTCCTTCGGTTTGCTCATGGTGCGATGGACCATGAAGTAATAGAGCGTGCCGAGGACGGCCACGCCTGTAATCAGCCATAGCGTAATCCGATGCAGGTCGCCTTGCATCAGCGCTTCGTCCTGGCCAGCTTTCACGCCCACCACCGTCAGCACCGTGCACCACAGCGCCGAGCCCAGCACGGTGAACAGCGAGTAGCGCCAGAAATTCATTTCGACGATCCCCATCGGGATGCCGATCAGATGCCGGATCACCGGCAGCAGGCGCGAGAAGAACACGCCGCCGGCACCGTACTGCGCTGCCCAGCGTTCGGCGGCATGCACCTTGTCCTCGGCGATCATGACGTAGCGTCCGTAGCGCAGCACCAGCGGACGGCCCAGCCAGCGCGCGCCCCAGTACATCACCGTGGCGCCGAGCCAGGAGCCGAGCGTGCCGGCCAGCACGATCCCGGTGGTGCTGAGTTCGCCGCTGCGCGAGGTCAGCGCCGCCGCCGGCGGAATCACCAGTTCGCTGGGCAGCGGCAGGAACGAGCTCTCGATCGCCATCAGCAGCACGATCAGCGGATAGCCGCCGGTGGCGAGCTGTGCCAGGTACCAGTCGATCAGCGGTTTGAACATCGTGAGTCCGTTCGAGCCGGGCGTCGCCCCGCGTCGAGCGGGGCGACGCCGCTCCGCTTAGAAGTTTGCCGCGTCGAGCTGCATCAGTTCCGCCGCCGGGTTGCGCACGTTGGCGAGCAGCGCCGACACCTGCGACAACATGCGCTGCGCGAAGAACAGCGCGGTGGCGTGCTTGGCCTGACGGAAGCCGGCGTCCTTGTGCTGCGCCGCCGCCTGCGCCATGCGCAGCCAGTTGTAGCCAAGGTAGGTCAGGCAGAAGGCGCGCTGGAAATCGACGCAGCCGAAGGAGGCGTCGTCCGGCGTGGACTTGTACGACTGCTGCACCCACTTCGTCGTCGCCTCCAGATCGTCCACCGCAGCCGCGAGCGGCTTGCTGATGTAGGCGAACTCCGCGCCGGCGGTCTTCAGCGCCTCGCGCACCTTGGCGAAGAAACGCTGCGGCAGGCGACCGCCGTTCATCATCAGCTTGCGGCGCACGAGGTCCATCGCCTGGATGCCGTTGGTGCCTTCGTAGAGACACAGGATCTTGGAGTCGCGTGCGATCTGCTCGACGCCGTGCTCGGTGATGAAGCCGTGGCCGCCATAAACCTGAATCGCCATCGACCCGAGATCGAAGGCGGAGTCGGTGCAGAAGCTCTTGACCAGCGGCGTGTTGAGGTCCACCCAGTCCTGCGCCTCCTCGCGCACGGCAGCATCCGGGTGCTTGTGGGCGATGTCCACGTACAGGCCGGTCTCGTAGGCCAGCACGCGCGCGCCCTCGGTGGTGGCCTTCATCTGCAGCAGCATGCGGCGCACGTCGGCGTGCTCGATGATCTGCTCCTTGCCGTTGGGCGCCTTGCCCTGCTTGCGGTCCTGCGCGTAGCGGATCGCGTTCTGCGTGGCCAGTTCGCACTGGCCGAGGCCCTGCAGGCCGACCAGGATGCGCGCCAGGTTCATCATCACGAACATGTTCTGGATGCCGGTGTTCGGCGCGCCGACCATCCAGCCCTGCGCGCCGTCGAACTGCATGACGCAGGTGCACGACGCGTTGATGCCCATCTTGTGCTCGATGTTCATCGCCTTGAGCTTGTTGCGCGCGCCCAGCGAGCCGTCCTTGTTGACGAGGTACTTCGGCACCACGAACGTGGAGAGACCCTTCACGCCCGGCGGCGAGTCGGGCAGACGCGCCAGCACGAAGTGGATGATGTTCTCTGCCATCTCGTGTTCGCCCGAGGTGATGAAGATCTTGCCGCCTTCAATCGAATAGCTGCCGTCGCCGTTGGGCGTGGCCTTGGTCTTGGCCGCACCCACGTCGGAGCCCGCGTGAGGCTCGGTGATGCACATGGTGCCGGTCCACTCGCCGTTGCCGAGCTTGGGCAGATACGTGTTCTTGATCTCGTCGCTCGCCGTGGCGTGGATCGCCTCGAAGCAGCCCATGGTCAGGCCCGGGTAGAGCGCGAAGGCGACGTTGCCGGAGCACAGCAGTTCATCGACGACCTTGCTCAGCGTGAAAGGCAGACCCTGGCCGTTGTATTCGGTCGGGTTGCACAGCGATACCCAGCCAGCCTGCCAGTACAGCTTGTAGGCTTCGGCGAGACCATCCGGCACGGTGACGACGCCGTCCTTGATCGTGCAGCCCTGCGCGTCGCCAGGGGCATTGAGCGGCGCGATCTTGTCTTCGATCAGCTTGGCCGCTTCCTCGATCAGGCCCAGAAGAGTGTCGGGCGTGGCGTCCTCGAAGCCCGGCAGCTTCGAGAGTTGTTCCACCTTCAGCACATCGTTGAGGACGAAGTCGATTTCGCGCAGCGGAGCTTTGTACGTGGCCATGATTCGGAGGGTTTACGTGGGAGAAAAACGGGCGCGAAGGTTAGCACAGCAGGTCGCCCGACGGCCTTTTCGCGCCACCCGCTCGTGGGTTCAAGGCCGGGAAGTTTGTTATTAATTATTTATAGAAATAAATTTGTTAAATATTTATTAACAAGCTATCCCGCGAGCCCAGGCACAGCGGGTGGCCCGGTCACGGGGCCCCGCAGGCCTTGTGGCATAATCCGCCGCTCGATTTTCAAGCCCTTTTCCTTCGCTTTACGGAGTCGCAAGTGTTGGATTTCATTCTCAGCCCGGCCTATGCCCAGCAAGCGGGCCAGCAGCCCGGTGCCCTCATCCAGTTCGCGCCGCTGGTGGTGCTGGTGATCCTGTTCTACTTCATGCTGATCCGCCCGCAGATGAAGCGCGCCAAGGAGCAGAAGGAGATGCTGTCCTCTCTGGCCAAGGGCGACGAAGTGGTCACCGCCGGCGGCCTCGCCGGCAAGATCGCCACCATTGGCGAGAACTACCTGTCGCTGGAAGTCGCCGACAACGTGGTGATCAAGATCCAGAAGTCTTCGGTCAGCAGCGTCCTGCCCAAGGGCACCCTGAAGAATCTCTGATGTACTGCAGCGCGCGTCGCGCGCCTTGATGGATTGGTCATGCAGCCTTACGCAACCTGGAAGTACGTCGTCCTGATCCTTGTCATGCTGTTGGGCGCGGTCTACGCCGCGCCCAACCTCTACGGCGAGGACCCCGCGGTGCAGATCACGCGCGTGTCCGGCGATCCGCTGCCGGCCGATTTCGGCGAGCTGGTCGGCAAGACCCTCACCGCCGAGGGCATCACGCCCGCGCTCAGCGAGCTGGAGAGCCAGCAGTGGATCGTGCGCCTCGGCGACGAGACCGCGCAGCTCAAGACGGCCGATGCGCTCAAGCGCGAGCTGGGCAACGACTACGTCGTCGCGCTGAACCTTGCGTCGAAGACGCCGACCTGGCTGCGCAAGCTGGGCGCCAAGCCCATGACCCTGGGCCTGGATTTGCGCGGTGGCGTGCACTTCCTGCTCGAAGTGGACATCGACGACGTCAAGAAAAAGGCGGTCGAGCGCTACCTCAACGACCTGCCGGCCTTCCTGCGCAAGGAGGACATCCGTTACGTGGGCCGTCACCAGAGCGCGGACGCGGTGCTGCTCGACTTCGCCGAGGCCGACAAGCTTGATGCCGCGCGCAAGGCGCTGGCGCGCGAATATCCGGAACTGGCGCTGAACGTGCCGACGGCGACGCCGCTGACGCTGGAAGCGCGCATGTCCGACCAGGAGGCCAAGCGCATCGTCGACTTTGCGGTGAAGCAGAACCTCACCACGCTGCGCAACCGCGTCAACCAGCTCGGCGTCGCCGAACCGCTGGTGCAGCGCCAGGGCCAGAACCGCATCGTGGTGCAGTTGCCGGGCGTGCAGGACACTACGCGCGTCAAGGATCTGCTGGGTGCGACGGCGACGCTGGAATACCGCGCGGTCGATGACGGTGACGCCAACGGCGCCGCCGCCACTGGCGTGGTCCCGGTCGGCACCGAACTGTTCTATACCCGCAACGGCCACCGGCCGGTGCTGCTGAAGAAGGATGTGATCGCCGCCGGTTCGCAGCTGACCGACGCGCAGTCGACGGTCGACCAGGACGGCAGCCCGGCAGTGAGCGTGACGCTGGACGGCGGCGCCGCCAAGAAGATGTTCGAGTTCACCGAGAAGAACGTCGGCAAGCCGATGGCGGTGCTGTTCAAGGAGCGCGAGGTCGTCACCAACTACAACGCCAAGGGCGAACCGATCCGCGAGCATCGCGATGTCGAGGAAGTCATCTCCATCGCCACCATCCGCGGGGTTTTCGGCAAGCGCTTCCAGACCACCGGGTTGCAGAGCAAGGAGGCCTACGATCTCGCCGTGCTGCTGCGCTCCGGTGCGCTGGCTGCGCCGGTCGATATCGTCGAGGAGCGCACCGTCGGCCCGAGCCTGGGCGCCGACAACATCCGCCGCGGTTTCCAGGCGGCCGTGCTGGGCCTGACGCTGGTGATGGTGTTCATGATCGTCTACTACCGCGTGTTCGGCTTCTTCGCGATCGCGGCCCTGGTGCTCAATATCGTGCTGATCATTGCCGGCCTGTCGATCCTGCAGGCGACGCTGACCATGCCCGGCATCGCCGGCATGGTGCTGACCATGGGTATCGCGGTGGACGCCAACGTGCTGATCTACGAGCGCATCCGCGAGGAATTGCGCGATGGCGAAACGCCGCACGCGGCGATCGAGGCGGGTTATGACCGCGCCTTCCTGACCATCGCCGACGCCAACGTCACCGTGCTGATCGGCACCGTGGTGCTGTTCGCGCTGGGCGCGGGTCCGGTGAAGGGCTTTGCCATCACCCTGGCGCTGGGCATCCTCACCTCTCAGTTCACCGCCATCGTCGGCTCGCGCTCGCTGGCCTATCTGGTGTTTGCCAAGCGCAAGCTGAAAGACCTGCCGATCTGGTGAGCCGGGAGGCTCTGGCGGATGTCCGGTGGACATCCGCCCCCGGCTCAGCCCGGCCTGCACAAATTTAGGAAGCTGAACATGCGTATCTTCGCCAAAGTCCCGAACATCAATTTCATGGCCCAGCGCAAGACGGGCCTGTGGGTGTCGTCGCTGCTCAGCGTCGGCGTCTTGCTGCTGCTGCTGTTCCGTAGCCTCAATTTCGGCATCGATTTCACCGGCGGCGTCCTGGTCGAGGTGGTCTACCCGCAGACCGTCGAGCTCGACGCCGTGCGCCAGGACTTGGGCGCGGGAGGTTACGCCAACGCCATCGTGCAGTACTTCGGTGGCAGCAACGATGTGCTGATCCGCCTGGCGCCGGAGGACAAGTCGAACTCCGCCGCGATCAGCTCCAAGGTGCTGCAGGCCCTGGGTGCCGAGCAGAAGGGCGTGCAGCTGCGCCGCATCGAATTCGTCGGCCCGCAGGTCGGTGACGAGCTGACCGTCAACGGCAGCCTGGCGATGCTGTTCGCGTTCATCGGCATCGCGCTGTACATCATGTTCCGCTTCGAATGGAAATTCGCGGTCGGTGCCATCGCCGCGCTGATTCACGATGCGCTGATGGTGCTGGGCTTCCTGTCGCTGTTCCAGGTCGAATTCGATCTGACCACGCTGGCGGCCATCCTGGCGCTGATCGGCTACTCGAACAACGAGACCATCGTCATTTTCGACCGTGTCCGCGAAAATCTGATCAACCAGCGCAAGGGCACGATTTACGAGGTGGTCAACCTCTCGGTCAACCAGACCCTGCTGCGCTCGGTCATCACCCACGTCACCACCCTGCTGGTCTGCACCGCGCTGTACCTGCTCGGCGGACCCAGCGTGCACAGTTTCGCCATCTCGATGATTGTTGGCGTGATTGTTGCGACTTACTCGTCGATCTATGTCTCGACCGGCCTGGCAATCGTCCTGGGGGTATCGCGGGAGGACCTGCTGCCGCCCAAGGAAAAGGAAATTGACGAAATGCCGTGAAATCGGGCGCATCTATCCGGTGACGCCCGCGTCATCCAGTTTTCCCGGCTCTGCCAAGTGTGGGGCTGATCACATTATCGCCATCGATCTTTGTATACTCTGCAACCTCGCCGTTGCCGACGGCTGGTTTTCTTACAAATCGAACAGCGAATGACGCGATGATCTGGGGGTTCAGTCTTTTTGCGGCGGCGACCAGCTTCTGGGCCGGCTGGCTGACGATCCGCATCGCGCACCAGCTCAAGTTTGGCGGCGACGAATCCAAGGGCGTACAGAAATTCCACGATCACTGGGTGCCCCGCCTGGGGGGCGTGCCGATCTTCGTCGCGCTGTTCGCCAGCCTGTTGCTGTCCGCCTGGGTCAGCCAGGACGACGCGCAGATTTATTCCTACCTGATTACCTGCACGTTGCCAGCATTCGGCATCGGCTTGCTGGAGGACGTGACCCGCCGCGCGGGCGTGCTGCCGCGGCTGCTGATGACCATGGTCGCCGCCGGCCTGGGCTGGTGGCTGCTGCATGCCGGTCTGCACCGCCTCGGAATCCCATTGGTTGACGATCTGCTGACGGCGTCACCCTTGTTTGCGCTTCTGCTGACCCTGGTCGCCGCTGGCGGCGTTGCGCACGCGGTCAACATCATCGATGGCTACAACGGACTGTCGGGCTTCTTTGTCATCGTGGTGCTGGTGTCCCTGGCGCTGGTCGCAGGGCAGGTGGGCGACGCCCTGGTGGCGCGGATCGCCTTGCTGGCTGCTGCCTCGGTGCTGGGCTTCCTGATCTGGAATTTCCCGTTCGGGCGCATCTTCATGGGCGACGCCGGCGCCTACCTGCTGGGCTTCCTGGTCGCCGAGCTGGCGATGATGCTGGTGGCGCGCAATCCGCAGGTTTCGCCGTGGTGCCCGCTGCTGCTGGTGGTCTACCCGGTGTGGGAAACGCTGTTTTCGATGTCGCGGCGCGCCATGCAGAGTCTCGGCCGCATGGGGCAGCCGGACGCGCTGCACCTGCACCAGTTGATCTATCGACGCCTGGTCAAGCGTTATGGCAGCAGCAAGGACCCGCATCACCGCCTGATGCGCAATTCCTTCACTTCGTTATACCTGTGGGCGCTCGCGGTCATGTGTGCCGTGCCTGCCGTCCTGTTCTGGAACCAGACGGCTCTGCTGGTGCAGTTCAGTCTGCTGTTCGTGTTCAGCTACGTGGTGTTCTACCGCCGGCTGGTGCGTTTCCGCGCGCCGCGCTTCCTGGTGGCGAAGCGTCGCGGCGTGCCGGCGTCGGCGCCCGCTGCGCGTTCCATTCCTTCGGAACGCTGATCCTCTCGGACCTCTCGCGTGCGGCCGCGGTCAGTCTGCGGCGGCCGGTGCGATGCTTTGCGCCAGCAGCGGGTGCAGCTTGATGTTGGCGGCCAGGACATTACCCGTCGCCAGGGGGTCGTCCTTGCCGTAAAGCTCGCTGACCACGCCGCCGGCTTCCTGCACCAGGACGATGCCCGCCGCCACGTCCCAGGGCTTGAGGTTCAGTTCCCAGAAGCCGTCCAGGCGCCCGGCCGCGACGTAGGCCAGGTCCAGCGAGGCTGCGCCAGCACGACGGACGCCGGCGGTTTGGGCGGCGATGCTGCTGATCATCGGCAGGTAGCGGTCGAGGTGCTCTTCCCGCAAGGGGACGCCCGTGCCGATGAGGGCCTGGTCGAGGTCCTTGCAGTTGCTGACGCGGATCTTGCGATTGTTGAGTGTGGCACCGGCGCCGCGGCTGGCGCAGTAGAGATCCTGCGTGCAGGGCGCGTAAATGACGCCATGCTCCAGCCGGCCGCGGACCTGGATGCCGATGGACACGGCATAGTGCGGAATGCGATGCAGGAAATTGGTGGTGCCATCCAGCGGGTCGATGATCCAGACCACCTCGTTATCGCCCTGGGCGCCGCTTTCCTCGGCCAGGATCGCGTGCTGCGGATAGGCTTTCTGGATGATGCCGATGATCTCGCGCTCGGCGCCGCGGTCGATCTGGGTGACGAAATCGTTGCGGCTCTTGCGCTCGATCTGCAGCTGCTCGATGCGCTCCTGGTGGCGGATGATGAAATTGCCCGCGGCGCGCGCGGCGGAAACGGCGATATTGACCAGCGGATGCATGGGTGAGGGCGTCTTCGATGCCTGGGATGGCATCGAGGACGTATCGGCACGTTCGGCCGCCACTGCGGCCGAACATTGCCAGCGATACGCCGTCGCGCCATGGACGGCTGGGCTGAAATGGATGGGAAATAAAGAACGGCCATTAGAATATCACGCATGACCGAACTTCCCCCTCTCGCCTCCGCGCCGGACGCGACCGATCCGCTGTCCGCCATCCGCATCGTCCTCGTGTCCACCTCGCATCCCGGCAACATCGGCTCGACCGCCCGCGCCATGTTGAACATGGGGCTGACCGACCTGGTGCTGGTGCGCCCGGACAAGTATCCGCACTCCCAGGCGACGGCGATGGCGTCCGGCGCGGTGAGCGTGCTCGAGCGCGCCCGCGTGGTGGAGACGCTGGAAGAGGCGGTCAGCGACTGCGGCTGGGTGGTGGGCACCTCCGCCCGACCGCGCCATCTCGGCGATGAGCCCCTGCGGCCCTGGGACGCCGCCGCGCAGTTGGCGGCGCGGGCGCGCTACGCGCCGGTGGCCCTGGTGTTCGGCTGCGAGCGCACCGGGCTGACCAACGACGAGCTGCAGCGCTGCAACGCGGTGACCATGATCCCGGCCAATCCGGGTTACAGCTCACTCAACCTGTCGCAGGCGGTGCAGGTGATGACCTACGAGCTGCGCAAGGCGGCGCTGCCGGAGGTGCCGCCGGTGTCCAGCAAGCACGAGCATCCCTGGTACGCGCCGCCGAGCGCCGAGGAGATGGAGCGTTTCTACGCCCACCTCGAGCAGGCCCTGCGCGGCACCGGCTTCCTCGATCCGGCCAATCCGCGCGTGCTGATGCGGCGCCTGCGCACGCTGTTCAACCGTGCGCAGCCGGACCGCAACGAGCTGAACATCCTGCGCGGCATCCTGACGTCGATCGAAACGCCGAAAATCCGCCGTCCGTACCGGCCTGAAAGCGCCACCCGCTCGGATGGTCAGGAAGACGTTTGATGTTAATAAATATATTACGAAATAAAATTTGGTATATATTTTGTAACGATATTGCCTTCGCCAGAACCGGGAGCGGGTGGCGTCGATGAACGCCAAATTCTCCTCCAGGGTCTAAAATTGCGCGCCTTCGGCGTCTGAAAGCGCCGGCCCGTGTTTTTCATACAGGTCTGCTTCCATGTTCTCCCGCATCCGCGAAGACATCCGCTCCATCCGCCAGCGCGATCCCGCCGCGCGTTCCGGCTGGGAAGTGCTGACCTGCTATCCCGGCCTGCACGCGGTGTGGGGACATCGTGTCAGTCACTGGCTGTGGACGCATGGGCTGAAATGGCTGGCGCGCTTCAACTCGCACATCGCGCGCCTGCTCACCGGCATCGAGATTCATCCTGGCGCGATCATCGGCCGGCGCCTGTTCATCGATCACGGCATGGGCGTGGTCATCGGCGAGACCGCCGAGATCGGCGACGATGTGACCATCTATCAGGGCGTGACGCTGGGCGGCACCAGCCTGAGCAAGGGGGTCAAGCGCCATCCGACGCTGGCCAACGGCGTGGTCGTCGGCGGCGGCGCCAAGGTGCTTGGCGGCTTTACCGTCGGCGAGGGTGCGCGCATCGGCAGCAACGCCGTGGTGGTGAAGGAAGTGCCGCCGGGCGCCACCGCGGTGGGCATTCCCGCGCGCATCATCAGCGACACCGCCGAGGCGGCGCATCATGGTTTCGACGCCTACGGCATCACCAAGGACATGCCCGATCCGGTGGCCAACGCCATCCGTGCGCTGCTCGGCCATGTGCAGGCCCTGCAGGCGGAAGTGCAGGCGCTCAAGGCGGGGCCGGACACCTTCATCGAGCCGATGGGCAGCAAGTCGAAGATCGAATTGCCGCAAGACTGCGGAGATTTCGGTGCCAAGTCGGGCTAGGGCAACGCAGGTCGCGCGCCGCCGACGCCATCGCTAAGACGGAACATGCCGGTTTATCTCGATCACAACGCCACGACCTGGGTCGATCCGCGCGTGCTGGACGCGATGCTGCCCTACCTGTCGGGGCCTTACGGCAACGCGTCCAGCCTGCATCGCTACGGCCGCGCTGCGCGCGACGCCGTGGAAACGGCGCGTGCGCAGGTCGCGGCGCTGGTCGGTGCGCAGCCGGGTGAACTCGTCTGGACCTCCGGCGGCACCGAGGCCAACAACCTCGCGATCAAGGGCGTCGCGGATGCCGCGGTGGCCACCCGCGTGCTCTACGGCATCACCGACCACCCGGCGGTGATGGAAACCGCCGAGTCGCTCCAGGCGCGGGGCTGGGGTGTCGAAGCCGTCGCCGTCGATCACGAGGGTGTCGTGGACTGGCCCGCCTTCGAGGCGCAGCTGGCGCGCGGACCGGTGCGGCTGGTTTCGCTGATGCGCGCCAACAACGAGACCGGCGTGATCCAGGACGTGGCGCGGGCGGCAAGGCTGGCACACGCGGCCGGCGCCTGGCTGCATGTCGACGCGGTGCAGGCGGCCGGCAAGATTCCGGTCGATTTCACCGCCCTGGGTTGCGATCTGATGAGCCTGTCCAGCCACAAGATCTATGGTCCGAAGGGCATCGGCGCGTTGCTGGTCTCGGCCGAGGTCGAACTGCTGCCGCTGCATCATGGCGGCGCCCAGGAGCGTGGGTTGCGCGGGGGCACCGAGAACGTGGCCGCCATCGTCGGATTTGGCGTTGCCGCCGAACTGGCGCAGGCCGAGCTGGACACGCGTGCCGCGCAGGCCCTGGCCCTGCGCGAGCGGCTGGAAGCGGGTCTGCGCAACATTCGCGGGATTGAAATCTTCGGTGCCGCCGCACCGCGCCTGCCCAACACCCTGCAGTTTGCCCTGCATGGCTATGACGGCGAGGCGCTGCTGATGCAGCTCGACCGCAAGGGCTTTGCCGTTTCCAGCGGCTCCGCCTGTGCCAGCGGCAAGGGCGAGCCCAGTCACGTGCTGATCGGCATGGGCATTCCCCGCGAGACGGCCAAGGGCGCGGTCCGCGTCAGCCTGGGCAAGGACAATACGGCCGCGGAGACGGACCAGTTCCTGACCGCGCTGAAGGCGATTGCCGCCGCATGATCTATCTCGACTACGCGGCCACCACGCCGCTGGACCCGCGCGCGCTCGAGGCCATGCTGCCGTGGCTGCGCGATCACTACGGCAATCCTGCGTCGGATCATGCGCTGGGGCGGGAGGCGCGCGCGGCGGTCGAGCAGGCCCGCGCCCAGGTGGCCGCGCTGATTGGTGCACGCGCCGACGAGATCGTCTGGACCTCCGGTGCCACCGAGTCGAACAACCTGGCGATCAAGGGCGCGCTGGAATTCCGCGCGACGCGCAATGCTCACATCGTGACCTCGCGCATCGAGCACAAGGCGGTGCTCGACACCTGCCGTCATCTCGAGACCCAGGGCGTGCGCGTGACCTATCTGCGTCCCGACGCGGAAGGCCGCATTGGCGTCGAGCAGGTGCTGCAGGCGCTGACCCCGGAGACGGTGCTGGTGTCGCTGATGTGGGTCAACAACGAGATCGGCGTCGTCAACCCGGTCGAGACCCTGGCGCCGCTGCTGCGCGAGCGCGGCATCCTGTTCCATGTCGACGCGGTTCAGGCAGCGGGTAAGTTAGCCATTGATCTCGAGCGGACGCCGATCGATCTGCTGTCGGTGTCGGCGCACAAGCTGTACGGGCCCAAGGGTGTCGGTGCCCTGTTCGTGCGCAAGCGCCCGCGCGCCCGGCTGGCGCCGCAGCTGCATGGCGGCGGCCACGAGCAGGGCATGCGCTCCGGCACGCTGGCGACGCACCAGGTTGTCGGCATGGGCGCGGCTGCCGAGCTGGCCGGCGCGGCAATGGCCGAGGAGGCGCCCCGCGTCGTCACGCTGCGCGACCGGCTCTGGCAGCGCCTGAGCAAGGCATTGCCGGCCATCCACGGCAATGGACTGGCCGCGGAACGCGCGCCGCACATTCTCAACGTCAGTTTCGAGGGGGTGGAAGGCGAGAGCCTGCGCGCCCTGCTTGGCGACCTGGCGATATCCAGCGGCGCGGCCTGCTCCTCGGCCACCCGCGAGCCCTCCTTCGTGCTGCGCGCGCTGGGGCGCGACGACGAGCTGGCCGGCGCGTCGCTGCGCTTCTCGCTGGGGCGCGGAACGACAGCCGAGGAGATCGAGCAGGCGGCGGCACAGGTGATCCAGGTGGTACACCGCCTGCGCGAGTGGTCGCCGGGGTGGCGGACATGAGCGCGCCGAATGCCTACGGCTACCCTGGCCCGATCTGGGCGCGCTTCAGCGCACCGACGCACGTGGGCGATCTGGACCGTCCGCAGGGTCGCCTGCTGCTGGTCGAGGTGGGCAGTCCTTCGGCGAAGTCCCTGCTGCGGCTGCAGCTGGACCTCGTCGATGGCGGCGTGGCCGCGGCGCGGTTCAAAGCCTACGGCTGTCCGACGACCATTGCCGTCGGCGAGTGGCTCGCCGCCTGGCTGGAACACAATACCGTCGCGCGGTGGCCCGATCTGCACGCGATGCAGATCCGCGAGGCGCTTGAAATTCCGGACGATCGGGCCCATTGTGCCCTCATGGGCGAGGACGCAGTCCGGGCTCTCCATCAGCAGGTCGCAGCATGAGCATTCAATTGACCGAAAGCGCCGCGCGGCGCATTGGCAAGCAGTTGCAGCAGCGGGGCAAGGGACTGGGTCTCCGGGTTGGCGTCCGCAAGTCCGGCTGCTCGGGCTATGCCTATACGATGGACTATGCCGATGAGGTGGGGCCGGGCGAGCAGGTGTTCGACAGCCACGGTGCCAAGGTGGTGGTCAAGACCGAGCACCTGCCCATGCTCGACGGCCTGACCCTGGATTTCCAGAAGCAGGGCCTGAACGAATCATTCAAGTTCCTGAATCCCAACGTGAAAGCGGAGTGCGGTTGCGGCGAGAGCTTCGCCGTCTGAACCCTGCATAAATTGCCGCACTGCGGCAATCGCGAATATAATCTCTTGTTTTCATTTTCCTTTGTCCCTCCGGGACGCCTATCTTTTTGTATTTCAAGGAGTCACCCGTGGCGGTTGAACGCACCCTTTCCATCATCAAGCCCGATGCCGTTGCCAAGAATGTCATTGGCGAGATCTTCACCCGCTTCGAAAAGGCCGGTCTGAGCATCGTCGCCAGCCGCATGAAGCACCTGAGCCAGAAGGAAGCCGAAGGCTTCTACGCCGTGCACAGCGAGCGCCCGTTCTTCAAGGACCTGGTCAGCTTCATGATCAGCGGCCCGGTGGTGGTCAGCGTGCTGGAAGGCGAGAACGCCGTGGCCCGCCATCGCGAACTGATGGGCGCCACCGACCCGAAGAAGGCTGCGCCGGGCACCATCCGCGCCGACTTCGCCAGCAGCATCGACGAGAACGCCGTGCACGGCTCCGACAGCCTCGACAACGCGAAGAACGAGATCTCGTACTTCTTCCGCACCATCGAGCTCTGCCCGCGCACTCGCTAAGCGATGGCCGCACCCGCAAGCACGCCGCTGAACCTTTTCGGTCTCGACCGGGAAAGCCTGCGCGCGTGCTTCGCGG
Source organism: Nevskiaceae bacterium (assembly GCA_008012115.1). Lineage (GTDB taxonomy): Bacteria > Pseudomonadota > Gammaproteobacteria > Nevskiales > Nevskiaceae > Stenotrophobium. The sequence continues at coordinate 160,890 of SSEB01000004.1, read as the reverse complement.
AGATGGGCGAGAAGCCCTTCCGTGCTGACCAGGTGATGCAGTGGATTTATCGCCGCACCGCCGATGATTTCGACCTGATGACCAACATCAGTAAGGACCTGCGCGCGAAGATGAAGGAACGCTTCGTCATCCGCCATCCGGAACTGATCGCGGAGCAGGTGTCGCAGGATGGCACCCGCAAGTGGGTGCTGAAGCTCGATGGCGGCAATGCCATCGAGACGGTGTTCATTCCCGAGGACGACCGCGGCACGCTGTGCATCTCGTCGCAGGTCGGTTGTGCGATGGATTGCTCGTTCTGCTCCACCGCGCAGCAGGGCCTCAACCGCAACATGACCACGGCCGAGATCGTCGCGCAGGTGTGGTTCGCGGCGCGCACGCTGGGCGGCGATTTCCAGAACGAGCGCGTGATTTCCAACGTCGTGTTCATGGGCATGGGCGAGCCCCTGGCCAACACCGCTGCGGTGCTGCCGGCGATCCACATCATGCTCGACGACTTCGGCTTCGGTCTGTCCAAGCGCCGTGTCACCGTCAGCACCTCGGGTCTCGTGCCCTACATGGATCGCCTGCGCGAGGACTGCGACACCGCGCTGGCGGTGTCCCTGCACGCGCCCAACGACGAGCTGCGCGACCAGCTGGTGCCGATCAACAGGAAATATCCGATCGCCGAGCTGATGGATGCCTGCCGCCGCTACGTCGCCGGCAAGGATCGCAAGACCCACATCGTGTTCGAGTACGTGATGCTCGATGGCGTCAACGACCATCCGGAACACGCGCGCCAGCTCGCCAAGCTGCTGGCGGGCATGCCGGCCAAGGTCAACCTGATTCCGTTCAACCCGTTTCCGCAGGGCGCTTACCGGCGCTCCAAGCCCGAGACCATCCGGCAGTTTTCGGAAATCCTGCGCGCCAAGCGCATCGTCACCACCACGCGCAAAACCCGTGGTGACGATATCGACGCGGCGTGTGGGCAGCTTGTTGGTAAAGTGCAGTCGCGTCAGAAGAACCGTTTGAGCGGGATTCCGGTGGTGCTCCAGTGAAGCCCACACGCCTGGAGCCGACTCGCCACGGTCGCATCCCCGCAAGCGGGGCCCCTGCTCCCTGCTCGCGTCTCTCGTGCGGGCCGCTGGTCGACAACATGCCGTCGCGTCAAAAGAACCGTTTGAGCGGCATTCCGGTGGTGACGCAATGAAAATCTGGATTTCTATGCTCGCTTCGGTCGCGCTGCTGGCGGCCTGCTCCAGCGACCCCAGCCTGCCGACCGGCGCTGCGGCGCTGGAGGCGGCGCGACTCAACCTGCAGATGGGCGTGGATTACGCGCGCAAAGGCGAGTACGCGCTGGCCGTGGAGAAGCTGCAGCGTTCGATCAAGGAGGATCCCACGCTGGCCGAGTCGCACTCCACGCTGGCCTTCGTCTATGCCCAGATGGGGCAGCCGGGGCCCGCCGAGGAGCAGTACCGCAGGGCGTTGGCGTTGGGTCCGGACGACGCCAATGTGCGCAACAACTTCGGCGTGTTCCTGTGCGCCAACGGCAAGCCGGCGGAGGCGCAGCGCTTCTTCGTCGAGGCGGCCGGCAATAAGAACTACCCGACGCCGGCCGCGGCCTGGACCAACGCGGGCGTCTGCGCGCGCCGCCACGGCGACCTCGATGCCGCAGAGCGCTATTTCCGCGAGGCGCTCCAGGTCAGTCCGAAATTCCCGGAAGCCCTGGCGCAGATGGCCTGGCTGACCAACCAGCAGAAGGATTACCTGCGCAGCCGCGCCTTCCTGCAGCGCTACACCGACGTCGCCCAGCCCACGCCCGAGACCCTGATGCTGGGTGTGATCAACGAGCGCCAGCTCGGCGACGCCGATGCGGCGCAGAACTATGCATCGCGCCTGCTGCGTGATTTCCCGGATTCGGAACAGGCTTCAAATCTCAAATCTCCTTCACCATGACTCCAGAATTGATCCAAGAACAAAACAGCGTCGAATCCGCGCCGTCGAACGCCGCTGAAAGCCATCGTGTCAGCCCAGGCGCGCTGATCCGCCGTGCGCGCGAGCGCGCGCGCCTGACGCCGGAAGAACTGTCGGCGCAGCTCAAGCTGGCGCGCGGCACCCTGGAAGCGCTGGAGCGCGACGATTTCAAGGTGCTGGTGGAGCCGGTCTACGTGCGCGGCTATTACCGCAAGTGCGCCAAGCTGCTGGGTATCGCCGAGAAAGACCTGGTCGATGCCTACGAGGCGCAGGTCGCGCCGCGCGCGCCGGTGGCGCCGTCCAAGCTGCGTCTGGCTTCGGGCACGGAGCTGGGCTCGGGCAGCCGCCTGCCGGTGGCGCTGGCGTTTCTGGCCGCCGCGGTCGCGGTCGTTGTCTGCGCCTTCATCTGGTTTGCGCGCGGTGAAACCAACCGTGTGCCGCCGGCAGTGGCGGCCAAGGTCGAGGCGATGACGCCGGAAGAGGACAAGACCGCCGCGGCGGCGCCAGCGGCTGCCGTGCCTGCCGCGGCAGCGCCGGCAGGTGCCGCGTCCGCCGCGTCGCCAACACCGGCGACCCCCGCGCCTGTCGAGGACGCCGCACCGCATGCCGTGCCGGCGGCTGTACCGGCGGCGCCTGCCGCGGCGAATGCGGGCGCACCGGCGGCGACCGTGGCGCCAGCGCCGGCCCCGGCACGGGCCGCTGCGGCGACGAATCCTGCGCCGGCGGCGGCCAAGCCTGCCGTCGCGGCCACGCCGTCGAAGCTGCTGCTGAATTTCACCATCACCTCCTGGGCGCGGGTGGACGATGCCGGCGGCAAGACGCTGCTCAATGGCCTGGTCCGCGCCGGCGACAAGCAGGAACTGCAGGGGGGCGGGCCGTTCACCGTGTTTCTGGGCAACGCGCCCGGCGTCAATCTGCAGCTCAACGGCAAGCCGGTCGATCTGACGCCGTACATGGCGGAAAACAAGACGGCGCGCTTCACGCTGACGCCCTGAGCGGCCCTCGGCACGTCACCCGCTCGTGTACGGCACAGGATCGGAATAGTTATAAATTATTTATCAATTAATAAATTGAATAATATTTTATAACGACAGCAAGGCCGGTCGCTGCGAGAGCGGGTGGGCCTCAAATCAGATGTTTCAGGTGTTTTGACCATGGCGATGCAGAGTCACCACAAGATCGAGCGCCGCAAGTCGCGGCAGATCCGCGTCGGCCGCGTCGCGGTCGGCGGCGATGCGCCGGTCGCCGTGCAGACCATGACCAACACCGACACCGAGAACGTCGAAGCGACGGTGGCGCAGATCAAGTCGGCGGTAAAGGCGGGCGCCGACATCGTGCGCGTGTCGGTGCCGACGATGGACGCAGCGAAAGCCTTCGGCCAGATCAAGAAGCAGGTTGGCTACATCCCGCTCGTTGCGGACATCCACTTCAACTACCGCGTCGGTCTGGAGGCGGCCAAGCAGGGTGCCGATTGCCTGCGCATCAATCCGGGCAATATCGGCAACGACAAGAAGGTCAGCGAGGTCGTCGCCTGCGCGCGCGATCACGGCATTCCGATCCGCATCGGCGTCAATGCCGGTTCGCTGGAAGCCGACCTGCAGGAGAAATACGGCGAGCCGAATTCCGACGCCCTGGTGGAATCGGCGCTGCGTCACATCGAGATTCTCAAGCGCCACAACTTCGAAGATTTCAAGGTGTCGCTGAAGGCCAGCGAGGTCTTCATGACCGTCGAGGCCTATCGCAAGCTGGCGACGCTGATCGACCAGCCGCTGCACCTGGGCATCACCGAGGCCGGCGGTCAACGCTCGGGCGCGGTGAAGTCCGCCATCGGTCTCGGCATGCTGCTGGCCGACGGCATCGGCGACACCATCCGCGTGTCGCTCGCCGCCGATGTGGTCGAAGAAGTGAAGGTCGGCTGGGACATTCTCAAGTCTCTGCACATCCGCAATCGCGGCATCAACCTCGTCGCCTGCCCGAGTTGCTCGCGGCAGAACTTCGACGTGATCAAGACCGTCGCGGAACTTGAGAGCCGCTTCGAGGAGATCGACGAGCCGCTCAACCTTGCCGTGATCGGCTGCGTGGTCAACGGGCCCGGCGAAGCGCGCGAAGCCGCGATCGGCGTCGCCGGCGGGTATCCGAATTCGATCTACGTCGACGGCAAGATCCAGCACAAGGCCAAGAACGAAGAGCTGGTCGATACGCTGGAGAAGCTCGTGCGCGAGAAGCTCGCCGCAAGCAAGGCCGCGAAGGAATCCACGAATGGCTAACCGGTTCCAGTCGGTCCGCGGCTGCAACGACATCCTGCCGGCCGATACGCCGGTGTGGCAGCACCTGCACACGGCCGCCGCCGACGTGTTCGCCGCCTATGGCTACGGCGAGATCAAGCTGCCGCTGCTCGAGCACACCGAGCTGTTCAAGCGCTCGATCGGCGAGGCCACCGACGTGGTCGAGAAGGAGATGTTCACCTTCGAGGACCGCGAAGGCGAGAGCCTGAGCCTGCGGCCCGAAGGCACCGCCAGCTGCGTGCGCGCGGGCCTCGAGCACGGCCTGCTGCACAACCAGCAGCAGCGCCTGTGGTACGCCGGCCCGATGTTCCGCCACGAACGCCCGCAGGCCGGCCGCTACCGCCAGTTCCACCAGATCGGCGTCGAGGCCTACGGCATGGCCGGGCCGGATGTGGACGTGGAAATCATCGCGCTGTCGGCACGTCTGTTCCGCCGACTGGGCCTGAAAGACCTGACGCTGGAAATCAATTCGCTGGGCAGCGCGCAGAGCCGCGCCGCCTATCGCGCCGCGCTGGTGGCGTTTCTGGAGCAGCACGAGGCATCGCTCGATGCCGACTCCAGGCGCCGGATGCACAGCAACCCGCTGCGCGTGCTCGATTCCAAGGTGCCGGCCACGAAAGCCATCGTGCAGGATGCGCCGGTGCTGCTCGATCATCTCGACGACGAATCGCGCGCGCACTTCGACGGCCTGCAGCAGGGCCTCAGCGATCTCGGCATCGCGTTCACCGTCAATCACCGGCTGGTGCGCGGTCTTGATTACTACACCAAGGGCGTGTTCGAGTGGACCACGACCCAGCTCGGCGCCCAGGGCACGGTCTGTGCCGGCGGCCGTTACGACGGCCTGGTCGAACAACTCGGCGGCACGCCGACCCCGGCAGTGGGTTTCGCCAGCGGCGTCGAGCGCCTGATCCTGCTGCTCAAGGCGCAGGGCGCGCCGCTGCCGGAAGCCGCGCCGCACGTCTATTTCTGCACGCTGGGAGAGGCCGCCGAGCGCGCCGCCCGCCAGTTGTCCGAGCAGTTGCGCGATGTGCTGCCAACGCTGCGGCTGGTGCTCAACGCCGGCGGTGGCAAGCTCAAATCCCAGCTGGGCCGCGCCGACCGCTCCGGTGCCCGCTACGCGCTGGTGCTGGGCGAGGCCGAAACCGCCGAGCGCAGCATTCAAGTAAAATCCTTGCGCATTGAATCCCAGCAGATCAGCTGCGGCTGGCCGGAACTGTCCGGCAGGCTCGCCGGTCTGTTGGAGCTGTGAGCCCCGACAACCAGAGACCGCAACGTGGCCAACCATTACGAAGACGAAGCCGAAGTCGAAAACCTCAAGCGCTGGTGGAACGAGAACTGGAAGTCGCTGGCCGCAGGCCTGGTGATCGGCCTGCTGGGCATCTTCGGCTATCAGGGTTATCAGCGGCACCAGCAGTCGGTTTCGGAGCAGGCCTCGCAGATCTACGAAGATCTCAAGGCAGCGGCCTCGGCCAGCAAGAACGATGAAGCGGCGGCCCTGGGTGATCGCCTGGTCAAGGATTTCTCCGGCACGCCTTACGCTTCGGGCGCGGCGCTGCGGCTGGCCGAGCTGGCGGTGAACCAGAGCAAGCTCGACGAGGCCGTGACGCGCCTGCAGTGGGTGGCGGATCACGGCAAGGACGACGGCCTGCGCGATCTGGCCAAGCTGCGCCTGGCCCGCGTGCTCTGGCAGCAGCAGAAAGCCGGGGACGCGCTCAAGCTGCTCGACGGCGATCATGGCGCCTACAACGCGCTGTTCGCGGAACTGCGTGGCGACATCAAGCTCTCCGCCGGCGACCGCGTCGCCGCGCGGGCCGCGTACGAGGAGGCCGTCAAGGACACGCCTGCGGGCGCCAATACCGTCGGTCTCCAGCGCAAGCTCGATGATCTCGCGGACGTGGTGAAATCGTGAGCCTGCGCCGCGCCGCCCTGGTGGTCGCGGCGGTTCTGGCGCTGGCGGCCTGCAGCGACAAGAACCTGCGCAAGCCGGCCGAACTCAAGGACATCAGCAATCCGGCGGTCCAGCCCTCCAAGGCCTGGAGCACGTCGGCCGGCGACGGCAGCGGCGGCGTGTATTCCGGTCTGCGGCTGGATCTGCAGCCGGATGCGCTGTTCGCCGCGGATGCCGACGGCCGCGTCTATGCCATCAACCCCAAGAACGGCGACCGCATCTGGCGGACCAAGACCAAGGCGCGGGTCATTTCCGGCCCCAGCGTCGCCGGTAACGCGGTCTACGTCGGTACGCTGGACGCCGAGGTGATCGCACTGTCCCGTGCCGACGGCAAGATCCTGTGGCATGCCAAACTGCCCAGCGAGGTGCTGGCGCCGCCGGCGGGCGATGGCGACACCGTGGTCGTGCGCAGCGTCGACGGCCACATCGCCGGCTTGTCCGCCGCCACCGGCGAGACCCAGTGGCTGGTGGACCGCTCGGTGCCCAACCTCACGCTGCGCGGCCTGTCGGCGCCGGTGATCGATGGCAACCGGGTCTTCATCGGCTTCGACAACGGCCGCATTGCCGCGCTCAAGACCGGCGATGGCCAGCCGGTGTGGGAGCAGGTGCTGTCGGTGCCCACCGGGCGCACCGAGCTGGATCGCCTGATCGACGTCGATGCCGGCCTGCTGCTGGTGGGCGGCGAAATCTACGCCGTCAGCTTCGGCGGCGATCTCGCCTGCATCGACGCCGACACCGGCCAGATCCTGTGGCGCCGCTCGATCAAGAGCTATACCGGCATGACGCTGGCGGGCGATCTCGTGGTCGTCACCGACGAAAGCGGCGTGATCTGGGCGCTGGACTCGCACACCGGCGCCGCCGCCTGGAAGCAGGACGCGCTGCTCTACCGCAAGCTGTCGCCGCCGGCGGCCTTTGCCGGTTACGTGGTGGTCGGCGACTTCGAGGGCTACCTGCACTGGCTCGATCCCAAGGACGGCCGCATCGTCGGTCGCTCGCGCGCCGGCGGCGACCCGATCCGCTCGCCGATGGTGGCCACCGACAACCTGCTCTACGTGCTGAACGAGGCGGGCAAGATCACCGCGGTGAGCGCCAAGCGCTAGCGCCGTCGTCGTTGCATCGTTGCGAGAGGCGGGCTCGTCCCGCCTTTCGCATTTCCGGCGTTGCTTTTGCGCTTGCCGGGCGCATCACCCACAATTCGCGTCCATGACCGCTTCGCTGCCCCTGATCGCCCTCGTCGGCCGGCCCAACGTCGGCAAGTCGACGTTGTTCAATCGCCTCACCGGCACGCGCGATGCCCTGGTGGCGGACCTGCCGGGCCTGACGCGCGACCGCCAGTACGGTTATGCGCAATTCGACAACAAGCATTTCATGGTGGTGGACACCGGTGGCCTGATGCCGGAATCCGCGGATGCGCTGGCGGTGTTGGCCGAGGAGCAGGCCCAGATCGCGCTGGAAGAGGCTGACCACGTGCTCTTTCTGGTCGATGCCCACAAGGGTCGCCTCGGCGCCGACGAAACCATTGCGCGCCATCTGCGCAAGCTCAAGAAGCCGGTGACGCTGGTGGTCAACAAGGCGGAAGGGCAGACGCGCGCCGACGCCGCAGCCGATTTCTATGCCCTGGGCTATGGTGAGCCCGTCGCGATTTCCGCCGAACATGGCGATGGCGTGCACGCGCTGCTGAGCGCGGTGCTCAAGGATGTTCCCGAAAACACCGCGCCCGTGGTCGAGGAGGACGGCACCATCCGCGTCGCGATCATTGGCCGGCCCAATGTCGGCAAGTCGACGCTGATCAACCGCCTGTTCGGCCAGGAGCGCGTCCTGGCCGCCGATCAGCCCGGCACCACGCGCGACAGCATCGCGGTGCCATTCGAATACGACGGCCGCAAATTCACCCTGATCGACACCGCCGGTATCCGCCGCCGTTCCAAGGTCTACGAGGTCATCGAGAAGTTCTCCATCGTCAAGACGCTGCAGGCGATCGAGCGCGCCCACGTCGTGATCGCGATGGTCGATGCGCAGAACGACATCGGTGAACAGGACGCGCGCCTGATGGGCCTGGTCGCGCAGCGCGGCCGCGCGCTGATGTTGGCGGTCAACAAGTGGGACGGACTCGATTCCGGTATGCGCGAAACGGTGCGCTACCAGGTGTCGCTGAAGATGCCGTTTCTTGACTACGCGCCGCTGCACTTCATCTCCGCGCGCCACGGTTCCGGCCTGGGCGAACTGATGCAGGACGTGCAGGCCTGCTACGAGGCAACGATGCGCGAGATGCCGACGCCGGAGCTCACACGTGCACTGGAGAAGGCGGTGGAGGGCAACCCGCCGCCGGCGGTGCTCGGCCGCCGCATCAAACTGCGCTACGCGCACCAGGGCGGCAACAATCCGCCGGTGATCGTCGTCCACGGCAATCAGACCGACAAGCTACCCGCGCACTACAAGCGCTATCTCGCCAACCAGTTCCGCGAGATGTTCCGGCTAAAGGGCGTGCCGCTGGGTCTGGTGTTCAAGACCGGCGATAATCCCTTCAAGGACAAGAAAAACGAACTGACGCCGCGCCAGCAGAAAAAGAAACAGCGCCTGATGGCGCGTGTGAAGAAGCGCGGAAAGTAATTGCGCAAACGGCGTGCGCGGTTCACAGGCCTGCGATGCGATTGTGGAGTGTCACCCGCTCTGGCCGTAAGGCATCCGTGGGCTGTTATTAATTATTTATCAAAATTAAATTAGATAAATAATATTAAACGATTTTGCCAGGGTTGCCGTCGAGAGCGGGTGCGTAGGTCGACGTACGAAGGACGCCTTTCGGGCGTCAGCGGCATCCGGTCAGCAGGGTCTCGAGGCGGCCGATCCGGCGGTCCAGCGCCATGCAGGCGAGGGCCTATCCATCGATAAAAACATCGCTGCCGACAGCAGGCCAAACACGACGCCCAGCGTCGCGAGAAAGCCTCGTGCCCTGCGGGGCACGTCCCGGTTCACGCCGCATGCTGCAGCCGCGATTCAGTGATGCCCGTTGCCGTCGTCATGATGCTCGTCGTGATGTTCCGCCGCCTTGCGCGCATCCGGGTAGGGAATGCCGCTTTTCCACTGGCCGGCGGCGTAGTACTCCGGATCGCGTCCGGCCGAGATGTCCTGTTGTGCACGGTCAAGACGCATGTTGAGGTAATCGGACTGGCGTTCGAGGTAGCGGACGTTCTGCGCCATCAGCTTGTATGCGCCCAGATCCTTGGTGGCGTCCTGCGCGCGGCGTTCCTCGTCGAGATAGCCATGAAGGTCTACGAGATCGCCGTCGATGGCGTGCAGTGTTGCGCCGCGATTGTAGTAAGCGACGAAGATCGCGCCGGATTCGCCCGGGCAGACCGAGTTGTAGCCGTTGCCGCTGCGGCCGAGTTGCAGGGCGTTGTCGGGCTGACAGTACTGCTGCAGGCCTTCCGAGCGCCCGGCGCGGTAGGCGTCGCCGTCCGGCGTCACGCCGTATTTGCCGCAAGCTTCCATGTGGTCGCCGAGGCGAGAGGCCTCGTAGCCGTGCGCGCCGTCGGAGCGGCCGAGTTCGCGCCAGTCGGCGGTATGGCACTCGCTTTCGCTGAGCGTCGCACAACCCGCAGCAGCCAATGCCGGCAAGAGCAGCAGGAGGCGCAAATGATCTTTGGCCATGATCGTTCCCCGTGAGATCCAGGCAGCGCCCACTGTAATCGGTTTCCGATGGTTTTAGATCGACCTAAATAGGCAAGGCCCGCAGCGCGGGCCTTGCTGGCGAAGCGGGCGCGACTTATTCCTTCTCCCACTGCTCCAGCATCTTCTCCAGATAGTGGATGTTGTGGGCGCCGTCGCGGAAAACACTGTCCTCCATGATGCGGCGCTGCAGCGGGATATTGGTATGGATGCCTTCGACCACCATCTCCGACAGTGCCTGCTTCATGCGCGCGATGGCCGACTTGCGGTCGGAGCCATAGGCGATGAGCTTTCCGATCATCGAGTCGTAGTGCGGCGGCACCTTGTAGCCGGCGTAGATGTGGGTGTCCAGGCGGATGCCCGGACCGCCAGGAGCGTGGTACTTCTTGATCTCGCCGGGCGAGGGTACGAAGGTGCGCGCGTTTTCAGCGTTGATGCGGCATTCGATGGCGTGGCCGCGCAGCTTGACGTGGCGCTGCTGCTTCTTGAGGCCCAGGCCCGCGGCGATGCGGATCTGCGCCTTGATCAGGTCCATGCCCGTCACCTGCTCGGTGACCGGGTGTTCGACCTGGATGCGGGTATTCATCTCGATGAAGTAGAAATGCCCGTTGTCGTAGAGGAACTCGAAGGTGCCAGCGCCGCGGTAGCCGATGCGCTTGCAGGCTTCGACGCAGAGGCTGCCGATCTCGTCGCGCTGCTCTTGCGTGATGCCCGGCGCGGGCGACTCTTCCACCACCTTCTGGTTGCGGCGCTGCATCGAGCAGTCGCGTTCGCCCAGGTGAATAGCGTGGCCGTTGCCGTCGGAAAGCACCTGGAACTCGATGTGGCGCGGCACTTCCAGATATTTCTCCAGGAACACCGAGGCGTCCTTGAAGGCGTTGAGCGCCTCGGTGCGCGCGATGTTGATCTTCTCGATCAACTCGTCCTCACTGCGCACCACCTGCATGCCGCGGCCGCCGCCACCGGAAGCGGCCTTGATCAGCACCGGGTAGCCGACGCGCTGCGCAATCTCGCGGCAGGCGGCGTCGTCCTCCGGCAGCACGCCGTCGGAGCCGGGGACGCAGGGCACGCCGGCGGCGATCATCTCCGCCTTGGCGTTGGTCTTGGAGCCCATCAGGCGGATGGTTTCGGGGCGAGGGCCGATAAAAATGAAGCCCGATTTCTCGACGCTCTCGGCGAAGTCCGCGTTCTCGGAGAGGAAGCCGTAGCCCGGGTGCACGGCGTCGGCCTGTGTCACCTCGGCGGCGGAAATCAGCGCCGCCATGTTGAGGTAGCTCTTGGTGGCGGGCGCGGGGCCGATGCACACGGCTTCGTCAGCCAGCAGCACATGCTTGAGGTCGCGATCGGCGGTGGAATACACCGCCACGGTCTTGATGCCCAGTTCCCGGCAGCAGCGCAGGATGCGCAGCGCGATCTCGCCGCGGTTGGCGATCAGGATTTTCTTGATTTCTTTCATGGCGCGACCGCGCTCACTCGATGACGGGGCTGATCATTGCTTCCGTCATCACTCGATGACGAACAGCGGCTGGTCGAATTCCACGGGACGCTCGTTCTCCACGAGCACTTCGGCAATGACGCCGGACTTGTCGGCCTCGATCTGGTTGAGCATCTTCATGGCTTCGATGATGCACAGCGTCTGGCCCTGCTTGACCGTCTGGCCGACCTCGACAAAGGACTTGGCGCCCGGCGAGGGGCAGCGGTAGAAGGTGCCGACCATCGGCGACCTCACCACGTGGCGATGCTCCGCCTTGGGCTTTTCCGCCGCCGGTGCAACAGCGGGTGCGGGCGAGGCAGCCACCGCCGGTGCCGCAGGGGTTGCGGGCGCGGCGGCAAGGGCAGGCGCGCTGACCAGCTGCGTCACCGGGCCGGAATGGCGGCTGATGCGCACCGATTCCTCGCCTTCCTTCACCTCCAGTTCGGCGATGCCGGATTCCTGTACGAGGTCGATGAGGGTCTTGATCTTGCGGAGATCCATGGTGGGGTGCCTTTTAGGGTTTTGCCGTCAGGCGCGCGTGCGCGGCCTGCAAGGCCAGCCGGTATCCCAGCGGGCCGAGGCCGACGATGCAGCCGACGGCGATATCGGAAAAATACGAGTGATGCCGGAACGGCTCGCGGGTGAAGACGTTCGACAGGTGGATTTCGATGAACGGAATGCCGACGCCGAGCAGGGCGTCGCGCAGGGCGACGCTGGTGTGCGTATAGGCGCCGGGATTGATCAGGATGAAGCTGACGCCGTCCTTGCGGGCCGCGTGGATGCGGTCCACCAGGAGGCCTTCCTGGTTGCTCTGGTAGCAGTCGAGCTGGTGTCCCAACTGGGCCGCTTCCGCGCGCAGGCCGGACTCGATGTCGGCCAGCGTCGCCGTCCCGTAGATGCCGGGCTCGCGCGTGCCCAGCAGGTTGAGATTGGGACCGTTCAGCAGCAGGAGATGGCTCAAGGGCGAACCCGTCGACTCAAGGTGAGCCCGGATTCTGCCTGAAACCGCGAGAAAAAAACAAGATGCCAGCAGATGATGGCAATTTCGACGACGTTGCCGTCATTTTGATTTTGCTACTGCGGCAGGTACCGCACCACGAGCTGATTGAGATCATCCTCGTGCAAACCGCCGAGCACGGTCTTGACGATGCGCCCCTGCGCGTCGATGAAGACCGAGAAGGGCAGTGCGCCGCTGGTGTTGCCCAGTTGCGACATGGCCTTGTCGGCGGAGGCGAAGTCTGCCATGACCGGATAGCTGACGCCAAGCTGGGCGGCGAGCTTGCGCACCGCGTCAGCGTCGTCCAGCGCCGGGCCGACCACCTGCAGGCCGCGCGCGCCGAACTGCTTCTGCGCCTTGATCAGCAGCGGCATTTCCTTGAGGCAGGGGGCGCACCAGGTCGCCCAGAAGTTCACCAGCAGCAGCTTGCCGCGCCAGTCGCTGAGCGAGCGGGTCTTGCCGTCGAGATCCTCGAACGCCAGCGCCGGCGCGGGCTGGGGTGCGCCGCCGCCGCCCAGGGTCGACCAGCGGGCGCTGGTCCAGAACCCGGCCAGCACGCCGGCCAGGGCCAGCACCATGATCAGCAGGGTCTTGCGGGTGGCGGGTTTCATGGCGCGGGCAGGTCGAGAATGCGGGATTGCGGGGGATAGCACACGCCGCTGTCGGCGCAGCCCTGGTAGCTGACCTTGAGCTTGCGCGAGGCCGGCACGCCGGCGGGAAATTCCGCGGTCAGCAGGCCGGCGCGGTAGATGTGCACGTCGCCGAAATGCTCGTCGTGGTGGCGTTCGCCGGCCGGCAGCTTCGGCGCGGGCAGGGCGACGCCGGCGGGATCGGCGGATTCGAAACGCAGGCGCTCGCGGTAGAGGTAAGCCCCCTTGCCGACCAGCCAGGTGATGCGCACGCGGCCGTCGATGCGCTCAGCCGGCTGCAGCTCGAAGGCCTGGTCCACGGTCGGCAGCGCGGGCTCGCCACCGGCATGCGGCCACAGGCCCTGCGCGCCGCTGGCAAGCGGCAACGCGCCGAGCAGGGCGCAGAGCAGGAGGGTCAGCGGTCGCATGTCAGGGCGCAGCGGAGAGGATCCAGTCGAAGTAGGGCGCATGGCCGTCTGCCGGGTGGACCGCGACGATCTCCGGAAGTTCGTAGGGATGCCGCGCCAGGATCGCCTGCTTCAGACGCGCGAAGCCGTTCGCCGGCGCCTTGATCAGCAGCAGGGTTTCGTCGTCGCGCTGCACCTCGCCCTGCCAGCGGTACACCGAGCGCACCTGCGGCAGCAGGTTGACGCAGGCCGCCACGCCGTTTTCCACCAAGGCGGCGGCCAGCGCCTCCGCCTGCGCGGGCGGGCAGGTGACGAAGACGAGATGGATGGCGTCGGGCGCAGTCATGGGCGGCGATTCTGGGCTTTGCGGCGATCACCCGCAATCGCACCGCCGCACGGGAAAGTTGTTATGTAAAGTCGCATGGATTTAAAAACATACTCTAAATAATAACAACAGCAACCGCTCCGGCGGGTTGAGCGGGTGACGCGGAAAACATCTCAGGCCACCTGCCTGCGCCTGCGCTAGTCTGCAACGCGCCACCGTCATCGAAGGGACCCGCCGATCAATGTCCGCCATCCGTATCCGCGACGCCCGCCGCAGCGATGCGGCGCTGATTCTCGCCTTCGTGCGGGAACTGGCCGAGTACGAAAAGCTGCTGCACGAAGTCACCGCCACCGAGGATGCGCTGTCGCGCGACCTGTTCGGGCCGCGCCCCTGCGCCGAAGTGCTGATCGGCGAGATCGACGGCAAGCCGGAAGGTTTCGCGCTGTATTTCCGCAACTACTCCACCTTCGTCGCCAAGCCGGGCATCTATCTCGAAGACCTGTACGTGCGGCCGGCGGCGCGCGGACGCGGGCTGGGCAAGGCGCTGCTGAAATTCGTTGCGCGCCAGGCGGTGGAGCGGGGCTGCGGGCGGCTGGAGTGGAGCGTACTGGACTGGAACGAACCGGCGCTGCGTTTCTATCGCGCCCTGGGCGCCACGCCGATGGGCGATTGGACGGTGCAGCGCGTCACCGGCGACGCGCTCAAGCGCCTGGGCCTGCCCGAGCCATGAGCGGCGACACGCCGCGCTTCGTCTTTGCCGCGCCGCCGCCCCGGCGCGAGGCCTTGCGCGCGGCGATCACGGCCCATTTTCTCGCCGACGAGTCCGCACTGCTCGAGCGCCTGCTGCAAGCCGCCGGCGCCGGCGAAGCCAGCACGCGCGCCGTCGCCGTGGCCGCGGACTGGGTGGCGCGGGTGCGCCAGCTCAAGGACGAGCAGTCGCCGCTCGATGCCTTCATGCACCAGTACGACCTGTCGTCCGAGGAGGGCGTGCTGCTGATGTGCCTGGCCGAGGCGCTGCTGCGCATTCCCGACGAGGCGACGGCGGAGAAGCTGATCGCCGACAAGCTCGCCGAGGCCGACTGGGAGGCGCATCTGGGCCGCTCGGATTCGCTGTTCGTCAACGCCTCCACCTGGGGCCTGATGCTGACCGGCCGCCTGGTGCGCCTGACGCCGCAGACCACCGGCAATTTCCGCGCGGCGATCAACCGTCTCATCGGCCGCTCCACCGAGCCGGTGATCAAGCTCGCCATCCGCCAGGCGATGCGCATGATGGGCGGCCAGTTCGTGATGGGACGCGACATCGGCGAGGCGCTGCGCCACGCCCAGGGTAAATCCCAGCGCGCCTACCGGCATTCCTACGACATGCTGGGCGAGGCGGCACTGACCGCGGGCGATGCCGAGCGCTACCTGCGCGCCTATCACGACGCCATCGCCGCCATCGGTGCCAGTGCGTCGGGTGGCGAGGTGGCCGCGCGGCCCGGCATCTCGGTGAAACTCTCGGCGCTGCATCCCCGCTATGAGGTGGCGCAGCGCGAGCGGGTGCTGGCGGAACTCACACCGCGCCTGCTGGCGCTGGCGCAGGCGGCGCGCGCGCAGGGCATCGGCCTCACCGTCGATGCCGAGGAAGCGGACCGGCTGGAGCTGTCGCTGGACGTGATCGCGGCGGTGTTCCGCGATGCCTCGCTGCAGGGCTGGGAAGGTTTCGGCCTCGCCGTGCAGGCGTTCCAGAAGCGCGCGATCTTCGTTATCGACTGGCTGGAGGCGCTGGCGCGCGACACTGGCCGTCGCCTCGCCGTGCGCCTGGTCAAGGGCGCCTATTGGGACACCGAGATCAAGCGTGCGCAGGAGCAGGGGCTGCCCGGCTACCCGGTGTTCACGCGCAAGGCCAACACCGATGTCGCGTATCTGGCCTGCGCGCAGCGCCTGCTGGCGGCGCGCGAGGTGTTCTACCCGATGTTCGCCACCCACAACGCGCATACGGTGGCGGCGGTGCGCGCCTTTGCCGGCGATGATCGCGGTTACGAATTCCAGCGCCTGCACGGCATGGGGGAATCGCTCTACCGCGTCGTGCGCGAGGACTGCGCCGTGCCCTGTCGCGTCTACGCGCCGGTGGGCTCGCACGAAGACCTGTTGCCGTATCTGGTGCGACGCCTGCTGGAGAACGGCGCCAACACCTCCTTCGTCAACCGCATCTTCGACGAACAAGTGCCGCCGGAGACGCTCGCGGCTGACCCCGTCGCGCAGGTGCGCGGCCAGCAGGAAAAATCCCATCCCGACCTGCCGCTGCCGGCAGCGCTCTACGGCGCCGGGCGAGGCAACCCGGAGGGCATCCATTTCGCCGACGAGTCGGCGCTGGCGGTACTGGCGCTGGACCTGACGGCGGCGCCGATGCCGCGCCGCGCCGCGCCGGTCACGCCGCAGCCGGTGGCCCTGCAGGCGCCGCAGGCGCTGCGCGATCCCGCCGACCGCCGCCGCGTGCTGGGTGAGGTGCAGGCACTGGACCCGGCCGTGGCGCCGGCGCTGGTGCAGACGGCGCTGGCGGCGCAGGCCGCCTGGGCGGCGAGCCCCGTCGCGTGGCGCGCAGGGTTGCTGGAGATCGCGGCCGATCGCCTGCTGGCGCGTCGTGCCGAGTTCCTGCGCCTGCTGCTGCGCGAAGCCGGCAAGACCCTGGCCGACGCCAATGCCGAACTGCGCGAGGCGGTGGATTTCCTGCGCTACTACGCGCAGCAGGCGCGCGCGCTGATGGCGCAGCCGCAGACGCTGCCGGGCCCCACCGGCGAGCACAACGAATTGCAGTTGCACGGCAAGGGCGTGTTCGTCTGCATCTCGCCGTGGAATTTTCCGCTGGCGATTTTCACCGGCCAGGTGGCGGCGGCGCTGGTCACCGGCAACGCGGTCATCGCCAAGCCGGCGGAGCAGACGCCGCTGATCGCCATGCACATGACGCAACTGCTGCTCGATGCGGGCGTGCCGGCAGGCGTGCTGCAGCTGGCCACCGGTGCCGGCGAGGTCGGCGCGGCGCTGGTCGCCGACGCGCGCATCGCCGGCGTCGCCTTCACCGGCTCGGTGGAAGTGGCGCAACGGATCAACCGCACGCTGGCCGCGCGCGACGGCGCTATCGCCACGCTGATTGCCGAGACCGGCGGCCAGAACGCGATGATCGTCGACTCTTCCGCGCTGCCGGAGCAGGTGGTGAAGGATGCGATCCACTCCGCCTTCGGCTCTGCCGGCCAGCGCTGCTCGGCGCTGCGCGTGCTGTTCGTGCAGGACGATGTCGCCGACAAGGTGACGCATTTGCTGGCCGGCGCCATGCGCGAGCTGGTGATTGGCGATCCCGCACTGCTCGCCACTGATATCGGCCCGGTGATCGACGAGGCGGCGCGCGCGCGCCTGCTGGCGCACATCGCGACGATGCGCGAGCAGGGGCGCCTGATCGCGCAATGCGAGCTGCCGCCGGCCTGCGCCGACGGTGTCTTTGTCGCGCCCTGCGCGGTGGAGATCGCGCGCCTCGATCAGCTCGACGGCGAGTACTTCGGCCCGGTGCTGCACGTGATCCGCTACGCGGCCGAGGCGCTGGACCAGGTCATCGACGCCATCAACGCCACCGGCTATGGCCTGACGCTGGGCGTGCACTCACGCATCGAGTCCACCTGGCGCCACGTGCAGGCGCGCGTGCGCGCTGGCAACTGCTACGTCAACCGCGGCATGACCGGCGCGGTGGTGGGCGTGCAGCCTTTCGGCGGCGAGGGCTTGTCGGGCACGGGACCCAAGGCGGGCGGGCCGCACTACCTGCTGCGCTTCGTCAACGAGCGCACGCTCACCATCAACACCGCCGCGGTCGGCGGCAACGCGCGCCTGCTGGCGCAGGGTTGAGCCTCAGTCGCGCGACAGGGATTTCAGTTCGCAGTCCATGCGCAGGCGCGTGGCGCCGCCGACGGCGGGCGCGCAGCCACCGGCTGCGTCGGCAGTCACCTGCGCAGCGTCGCTGGCCGGCGCCGCGGCGATGGCCTGGCCGCTCTGCGTGGCCGACAGCCACAGGCCGCAGCCGGTGCCGGCGACGAAGATCGCCAGCACCTGCGCGCGCTTCAGCCAGAGGCGGCGGGCGAGGGTGTGTTCATCGACGATGTGGAAACGGTGGGGCATGCGGTTGCGGCGATGCAAAGGCGAGGCTGCACGGTAGCGCCGTGCCGTCGCGGGCGACGCGGTGTGCGGACCAGCGGCGCTGGCCGCCCGATGCGCGTCCGGCTATGGCCTGCGGCGGGGAAAACCCGCTGTCGGTGCGCCGCGCGATGCGCGAAAATGGCGCAGCCCATCGACGGGGCGCCACCCGCTGTGGTCCCTGGCGGGTGGCAAGTAGTTATAAAATATTTATCAGTTTAAAAATAGATAAATAATTAATCACAATTCTGCAACGCCATCCGCCAACAGCGGGTGGTTGTTTTCACCGTCCATCGCATGTTCACGACCGTATTCAAGGCCGAGTCCAAGGCCATCCTCAAGCTCGCGCTGCCGCTGATCGCGGCGCAACTGGCGGGCGTGGGCATGGGCACCGTCGACACCATCATGGCCGGGCGTCTGGGCAAGGAGGCGCTGGCCGCGGTGGCGGTGGGCGCCAACCTCAACGTGGTGTTCTTCGTTCTGTTCATGGGCGTGCTGATGGCCTGCTCGCCAATCGTGGCGCAGCGCGCCGGCGCGGGCGAGGCCGATGCGCGCGTCGGCGCCTTTGCGCGCGAGGCGCTGCGGCTGGGCCTGCTGCTGTCGCTGGTCTGGGTGCTCGGCACGCAACTGTTCGCCGCGCCGGTGCTGATGCACATCGGTCTCGCACCGGAGACGGCGCAGGTGGCGGTGGATTTCCTGCGCGTGTACTGCTTCGCCGGCTTCGGCTTCTGCGCCTGGTTCGTGCTGCGTTATGTCGCCGAGGGCGTGGGCGTGACGCGGCCGATCTTCTGGTCGGGCCTCGCCGGCCTGCTGGGCAACCTGCTGCTGGACTGGGTGCTGATGTACGGCAAGTTCGGCTTTCCCGCGCTGGGCGCGGTGGGCTGCGGCTACGCCACCAGCATCTCCGCGCTGCTGATGGCGGCGGTGCTGGCGCTGCAATATCCGCGACACGCGCCGCTGCGGGCGCTGCAACTGTTTCGCCGCGAGCGTGTGCGCCTGGGCGCCGGAGCGCGCGAGATCCTGCGCCTGGGCCTGCCCATCGGCCTGATCCTGCTGGCGGAGGCGGGCCTGTTCGTGCTCACCGCGCTGTGGATGGCGCGCTTCGGCGACACCACGGTGGCGGCCTACCAGGTGGCGATCAATTTTGCCTCGGTGCTGTTCATGATCCCGCTGGGCGTGGGGCTGGCGACGACGGTGCGTGTCGGTCACGCCATCGGTGCCGGCGACGGCACGCAGGCGCGGCATCGCGGCATCACCGGCATGAAGCTGGGCGTGCTCAACGCCGCTTCCAATGCCAGCATCATGGTGCTGCTGGCGCCGCTGCTGGTGGCGCTGTACACGGACGACGAGGGCATCGCGGAACTCGCGGTGCGCTTCCTCTGGCTGGCCGGCGCCTTCCAGTTCTTCGACGGTCTGCAGGTCACCGCCAACGGCGCGCTGCGCGGCATCAAGGATACGCGCATGCCGATGCTGATCACGGTCGCCGCGTACTGGCTGGTCGGCATGCCGGTGGCCTGGACGCTGGGCTTCCACACCGCGCTGGGCGCCTCCGGCCTCTGGTGGGGGCTCACCGCCGGCCTGGCGGTGGCGGCGTTGGGCCTGTCGCTGCGCTTTCGCAGCAAGTCGGCGCGGCTGTAAGCGCTGGGCCAATCGGTTCTGAGCTTATGGCTTTGCAGACCCGTGCTCGAGGCGCACTATAGCGGGCCTCAGAAGACCAGAACGGAGACCCGACATGACCCTCAGACTCGGCGACATCGCCCCCGACTTCGAAGCCGACACCACCGAAGGCCGCATCAAGTTCCACGAGTGGGCCGGCAACCAATGGGTGATCTTTTTCAGCCACCCGCGCAACTACACGCCGGTGTGCACCACCGAACTGGGTTACACCGCCAAGCTCAAGGATGAGTTCGCCAAGCGCAACGCCAAGGCCATCGGCCTGTCGGTGGACAAGCTGGAGGATCACCACGGCTGGAGCAAGGACATCGAGGAAACCCAGGGTGTGGCGCTCAACTTCCCGTTGATCGCCGATCCCGAAAAGAAGGTGGCCAACCTCTACGACATGATCCACCCGAACGCCTCCGACACCTTCACCGTGCGCAGCGTGTTCATCATCGACCCCAACAAGAAGATCCGCCTGCAGCTCACCTACCCGGCGAGCACCGGCCGCAACTTCGACGAGATCCTGCGCGTGATCGACTCGCTGCAACTCACCGACAGCCACAAGGTGGCCACGCCGGTGAACTGGAAGCAGGGCGAGGACGTGATCATCGTGCCGGCGGTCAAGGACGAGGACGCCAAGAAACTGTTCCCGCAGGGCTGGAAGGCGCTCAAGCCCTATCTGCGCGTGGTGAAGCTGGCGAAGTAGCCGCCCCAAGGTCAGGCCATCGGCCCGCTCTGCTTGCAGAGCGGGCTTTTTGTTGCACGCATGATGGCAAGGGTGGTCGCGCGGCGTCTGGCCGGCGGGCCATAAAGTTGACCGGGAAAGCTAAGGGACGGGCGCCGCCTTGCGTGTATAAACGCGGCTGTATCCAGCGCCTGGACCATTGAGCGCATCACATTCCGGGGAGACATTCATGCGTATCCACGTCGTCGCCGCGCTCATCGGCGCGCTGCTGAGCCTGCCGGCGATCGCCTCGGACCCTGCCGCGAGCGGCAAACGTCCGAATTTCGTGATCATCCTGATCGACGATGGCGCCTTCACCGATCTGGGGCCCTACGGTGGCGAGGCGCACACGCCGACCATCGACATGCTGGCGGCGCGCGGTGCGCTGTTCACGAGCTATCACACCTCGCCGCTGTGCTCGCCTTCGCGCGCGATGATCCTCACCGGCATCGACAATCACCGTACCGGCGTCGCCACAATTCCCGAGACGCTGCCGGCGGCGCAGGCCGGCAAGAAGGGCTACAGCATGCACTTCGAGCCGGGCGTCGATACCGTCGCCGTGCGGCTGAAGGGCGCTGGCTACCGCACCTACATGGCGGGCAAGTGGCACCTCGGCCAGGGGCCGGGCGACCTGCCCAATGGTCACGGCTTCGACCGCTCGCTGGCGCTGGACGCCTCGGGCGCCGACAACTGGCAGCAGAAGCCGTACATGCCGTACTACGCGCATGCCGACTGGTTCGAGGACGGCAAGCCGGTGCAGTTGCCGGAGAATTTTTACTCCTCGCAACTGATCATCGACCGCATGATCGACTACCTGAAGCAGGACCAGTCGAACCCGGCACCGTTTCTGGCCTACATTCCCTTCCAGGCCGTGCACATTCCGGTGCAGGCGCCGCGCGAATACACCGAGCACTATGCCCACACCTTCGATGACGGCTGGGACGCTATGCGCGAGCGGCGCTGGCGTCGCGCCAAGGCGCTGGGGCTGATTCCGCAGGATGCGGAGCTGCCGCCGGTCAACGATCGGCTGCGCAAGTGGGACCAGCAGAGCGCCGAGCAGAAGGCGCTGTTCGCCAAGAGTATGGCCGTCTACGCCGGCATGATCGAGGCGATGGACGCGAACATCGGGCGTCTCGTCGCCCATCTGCAGGAGACCGGGCAGTTCGACAACACCATCTTCTTCATCACCTCGGACAATGGCCCCGAGCCCAGCGACCCGGTGTCACAGGTGGGCTTCGAGACCTGGATGTCGCAGCACGGCTACGAGCGGAAAATCGAAACCCTGGGCGAAAAGGGCAGCATGAATTTCATCGGCCCCGAGTGGGCCAACGCCGCTGCCGCGCCCAACCGCCTGTTCAAGTTCTACTCGGCGGAGGGTGGCCTGCACGTGCCGCTGATCGTGTCCGGGCCAGGCGTCGTGCCGGCCCATGTCGAGAGCCTCAGTTTCGTCACTGACATCACGCCGACCATCTACGACTACGCCGGCATCGATCCGGCGAAGTGGAACGGCCCGGTGCCGCTGACCGGCAAGAGCCTCGCGCCGGTCCTGCGTGGACAGTCCGACCGCACCTACGCGGCGGACGCCGCGGTCGGCATCGAAGTCGGCGGCAACGCCGCGCTGTTCAAGGGCGATTACAAGATCACGCACGTCACGCTGCCCTGGGGTGATGCCCAGTGGCACCTGTATCACCTGGCCGACGATCCAGGCGAGGCGAAGGATTTGCGCGAGCAGGAGCCCGAACGCTTCAAGGCGATGCTGGCCGATTACGACGCCTACGCCAAGCAGGTGGGCGTGCTCAAGCTGCCGGACGACTTCAATCCGCAGACCCAGGTCGCGATCAATGCCTTCAAGAAACAGGTCGAGCTGTTCCGCACGAGGCTGATCGGCGGCGCCCTGGTGCTGGTGGCCCTGGTCGGCTGGTTCGTGTGGCGTCGGCGTACGTCGACCCAGAAATAAGGCCTGAAATCTTTTTCAACAAACTGCGGCGGTAAACGCAACCGTCGCGGCAGCAACGGTGTGGTGGCGACGGTCCGTGTGGACTTTCTTGCCAGTGTCACTGAGCCGGCTGTTCAAGGCCCCGTTTTATTTTTTGATCGATACGTTCAGCTGCGGTTGAGGTGCTCTTTCAGCGCCTTGATCGCCTGCCGCACCTTGGCCGGCTGCGCGTCCTTGCGCGGTGTCACCGCAAAGATGCCGACCCCCGGCAACTGCCAGTCCGGCAGCACGCGCAGCAGTCGACCGTCGTCCAGCTCTGGAGCCAGATCGGTGACGATGTTGCGCGACAGGCCCAGATGCGCAAGCGTCAGGTGCTTGGTCGACTGCGCCTCGTTGCTGGCGAGGCGGCCTTCGATACGTACGCGCCGCGTTTCGCCACCGGGACCGCTCAGTTCCAGGAACTGCGGCTCACCGAGCGCCGTCAGCGTGATCCACTCGTGCGCCGCGAGATCTTCCGGCGTCTTCGGCGTGCCGGCGCGGCGCAGGTATTCGGGCGTCGCGCAGATCACCTCCTGTACCTGCGCCAGCGGTCGCGCCACCAGCGTCGAATCGGCGAGGCGGCCGACGCGGATCGCCAGATCGATGCGCGCCTCAATCAGGTCGATGCGCTCGTCGCCGGCGAGCAGGCGCAGCTTCAGCTGCGGATGCCGCGACAGCAGCGGCGAAAGCGCCATCGGCAGGGTGCCGCTGGCGAAGCCGATGGGTGCAGCGATGCGCAGTTCGCCGACCAGTTCGTCGCGCAGGCCGGCGAGATCCTGTTCCGCCTGGCGCGCGGCATGAACCATGCGCGCACAGCCGGCATAGAACACGTCGCCGGCCTCGGTCAGCGTCAGCTTGCGGGTGGAGCGGTGCAGGAGCACGACGCCGGTTTCTCGCTCGAGTTGGCGCAGCTGCTGGCTGACCGCGGAGGTGCTCATGCCCAGCTCGCGCGCGGCGGCGCTCAACGAGCGCGTTTCGACCACGCGGGCAAAGATGGCCATGCGCCTGAGCTGATCCATTGTGAAGTAGAACTTAACATAAATTGCATTTTTAGCCGCCTAATCAAGTAATCGTGAAGTTAATAAGCTGGCTCCATCTTCAGAACCCTCTCAGGAGCTGTCCATGAAAATTGCCATCGTCGCCGCCACCGGCAAAATCGGCCGCCAGATCGTCCAGCAGGCTCTGCGCAACGGGCATGAAGTCACCGCCATCGTGCGCAGCAAAGCGGCGCTGCCGCCGGAGCTCCAGGGCGCCAGGATCGTGGTCGCGCCGCTGCAGGCCGCAGCTCTGTCCCAAGCGCTGCGCGGCCACGACGCGGTGATCAGCGCCTACGGCCCGGCACCGGATGCACCCGGTACGCTCAGCGAAGTCACCCGCACCTTGATCACCGCCGCGCGCGAAGCCGGTGTGCGTCGACTGGTCGCGGTCGGCGGTGCCGGCAGCCTCGAAGTGGCGCCCGGCATGCAACTGGTCGATACGCCGCAGTTTCCGGCCGCCTACAAGTCAGTCGCGCTGGCACACCGCGATGCGTTGGCGGTTTATCAGGACGTCGGGGATCTTGACTGGACGTTCTTCTCGCCAGCCGCGGAGATCGGTCCAGGCGAGGCCCGCGGGCGGTTCCGCACCGGCGAGAAGAAATTGCTTACGGACGCCAGTGGCCATAGCCGCATTTCCTACGTCGATTATGCTGCGGCGGTGGTGGCCGAGGTTGAGCGGCCCCAGTTCATCCGGACGATTGCCACTGCCGCTTACTGAGTCGCCGAAATCCTGAAATCTGGCCCTGTTTCCGTTACGATTCCGGCCCCGCAAACGCGGGGCCTTTTCTTTATGTGCAGGGACTTCCGATGAGCGACAAGAAACCGATGAATTTCCACAGCCGCACGATCACCGCCGGCGTGGCCCGTTCTCCCAACCGCGCGATGCTGCGTGCGGTCGGTTTCGGCGACAGCGATTTCGACAAGCCTATTGTCGGTGTTGCCAACGGCCACTCGACGATGAACCCCTGCAACGCCGGCATCCAGCCGCTGGCGGATCGCGCCTCGGCGGCGATCAAGCAGGCCGGTGCGATGCCGCAGAGCTTCGGCTTTCCGACCGTCACCGACGGCATCTCGATGGGCACCGAGGGCATGAAGTTCTCGCTGGTGTCGCGCGAAGTGATCGCCGACGCCATCGAGACCGCGGCTTCGAGCCAGTGCATGGACGGCGTGCTGGTGGTCGGCGGCTGCGACAAGAACATGCCGGGCGCGATGATCGGCATGCTGCGCATGAACATCCCCGGCATCTTCGTCTACGCGGGCACCATCAAGCCGGGCCATTGGAAGGGCGTGCCGCTGACCATCGTGTCGTCGTTCGAGGCGGTGGGTTCGTTCCAGGCCGGCAAGATGTCGAAGGAAGATTTCGAAGGCATCGAGAAGAACGCCTGCCCCTCGGTCGGCGCCTGCGGCGGCATGTACACCGCCAACACCATGTCGAGTTCGTTCGAAGCGCTCGGCATGTCGCTGCTCGGTTCGTCGCAGATGGCCTCGCCCGATCCGGAGAAGGCCGACTCCGCCGCCGATTCGGCGCGCGTGCTGGTCGAAGCGATCAAGAAAGACCTCAAGCCGCGCGACATCGTGACGCGCAAGGCGATCGAAAATGCCTTCGCGCTGATCATGGCGACCGGCGGCTCCACCAATGC
The DNA here is from genome assembly GCA_008012115.1 of Nevskiaceae bacterium. Lineage (GTDB taxonomy): Bacteria > Pseudomonadota > Gammaproteobacteria > Nevskiales > Nevskiaceae > Stenotrophobium. Next base: position 136,016 of record SSEB01000004.1, on the reverse strand, counting down.
GGTGCTGCACTTCCTCGCCATCGCGCACGCCGCGCACGTGCCGTTCACCATCGACGACGTGGAGGCGATTCGCAAGCGCACGCCGGTGATCTGCGATCTCAAGCCCTCGGGCAAGTACGTGGCGGTGGATTTCCATCGCGCCGGCGGTGTGCCGCAGGTGCTGAAGATGCTGCTCAAGGCGGGCCTTCTGCATGGCGACGCGATCACCATCACCGGCGAGACCATGGCCGAGGCGCTGAAGAACGTGCCGGATGAGCCGCGCAAGGATCAGGATGTGATCCGTCCGATGACGCAGCCGATGTACAAGCAGGGGCACCTCGCCATTCTCAAGGGCAACCTGGCGACCGAAGGCGCGGTGGCGAAAATCACGGGCCTCAAGAACCCGGTCATCACCGGCCCGGCGCGCGTGTTCAATTCCGAGGACGAGGCGATGGCCGCGATCATGTCGGACAAGATCAAGCACGGTGACGTGCTCGTGATCCGCTACGAAGGCCCGCAGGGCGGCCCCGGCATGCGCGAGATGCTGGCGCCGACCTCGGCGCTGATCGGCAAGGGCTTCGGCGAGAGCGTGGGCCTGATCACCGACGGCCGCTTCTCCGGCGGCACCTGGGGCATGGTGGTGGGTCACGTCGCACCCGAAGCCTTCGTCGGCGGCACCATCGCGCTGGTGGAGGAGGGCGACAGCATCACGATCGATGCGCACCAGCTCCTGCTGCAGCTCAACGTGCCGGAGGACGTGCTGGCCCGGCGCCGCGCCGCGTGGAAGCAGCCGGCGCCGCGCTACACCCGTGGCGTGCTGGCCAAGTTCGCCAAGCTGGTGTCCACGGCCTCGAAGGGCGCCGTCACCGACTGAGCGCTGACGCCCGGCTCAGGTCGGGTGCGGTGACTTGCCGGGCGGCAGGAGCGGGCGCATGATCGGCGCCCGGGCTGTCCAAGCGGGGGTGGGTATGTTCAGCATGCAGGAAACCGTGCGTCTCAACCGCTGCGATCTCGACATGCTGCGACGGCTGCGCGACGCCGAGGACCAGGGCGCGCCGGCGCCGGAAACGTCGGTGGACGAGGTGTTCCGCCTCGCGGGCGTCGGTTACCTGGTCTCCGATGCCGAACGCCTGGTCCGCGTCAGCCAGAACGGCCGCCGGTACCTCGCCTCGCATCACTGAGTCCGCGTCCTCAGTGGCGCAGCAGCGCCAGCACGATCTCGAGGACGATCAGCACCACCACGGCGATTTCCAGCAATTCCGCGCGGTTGCTGGAGGCTTCGTCGTGCAGCGCGGCGTAGGTATCGCGGATGATCGCCAGCTTGCGATCCACGGCGGCGCCGACCGTGCGTACGCGGAACAGGTCCAGCGCCGCGCTGTAGACGCGCGCCAGGTAGACGTCCTCGGTGACCTGCAGGGCGTTGTCGACTTTCTCGGTCAGCTCGGTGACCTCCGCCACCAGGGTATAGAGACGTCCCGCCAGCACCGCGTAACGGCGCGGCGCCAGCAGGTATTGGCTGCGGCGCGCGGCCTCCACCAGGTCGTAGATGCGCGGCAGCTCGGCGTCGAGCAGTTCGTCGTAGTAGCGCAGTTCCAGCAACTGCGCGTTGGCCACTTCCAGCACTTCCGCGACATCGGAGTCGCCGCGCGGCTCGTAGATGAAGGCGCGGTCCCAGGTCAGCACCGCGAGGTCGTCGGTGTAGTAGGAGAAGCGCTGCCGCAGCAGCTCGCGCCGCGCGCCTTCGGACAATGGCCGCCGTTCGCCGGAGAGCAGGGGCGCGAGATCGATGCGATCGAGCAGCTCGTCGGCGGTCAGCGGCTGGTTCCAGGCGCGCACGGTGCCGAGCAGGTAATCCTCCTCCACGCCCGAAACCAGGGGGCGATGGAAGGCGGGCACGAACAGCCTCTGCACCCGCTCCAGACCGTCGCGCCACAGCGCGGTCTGGGTGCCGGGTCCGACCGTGCGGTCCACGGCGTTGAACAGGCGCTCGTAATCCGCCCAGGCCATCTCGGCCACCGGCAGGCGCAGGGCAAGGGCAACGACGCCGAAATCGTAGAGCCTCGCGGTGACGTCGGCGGAGTGGACCTGTCCGTCCAGCTCCAGGGTGACCGAACTCAGGGGGACGATCACCGGCGGCGCGTCGAACGCCATTGCCTTGGCGGGCGCCGTGCTCAGTCGTCCGCGGCGGCTGGCCGGTCCCGCCGCCTGGGCCCAGAGCGCTTCCGCCTGCGTCAGGTCGATCGCGTAGGCGACATCCAGCAGACGCAGCGCGACGATGCTGCCGGAGACGACATGCAGATCCTGTGTGGTCACGGGCGCTCGCGGAGGTGAAGGGAAGTCAGTCTGCCCGAGTTTGGCGGTTGTACTCCACCGCGTCCGGCCCTCTGCCGATCAGCGTTCTGGTCCACCCGCTCTGATGCCAGGCAAGGCTCATGATGTTATTAAATATATTATAAATATAAATTTATATAATAATTAATAACAATTCTGGGGATCTGCCGACGGAGAGCGGGTGCCGCCTGAACAGGCCCCGGCACGGCCGTTGCCGGCCTTGCAGGATGCACGGTGTCGACGCCAGGGCGCGTTGTGCATGTCCACGATCAAATTTTCCGCACGGCTCGTCGTCGCCGCGATGAGGCTTGCTGCCGCCGTGTGGGCCGATGCGGTGGGCGCTGCGCCCGGCGTACCGGGTCAGCGCTCGAGTTCGAAGAAACGGTGGGCGTTGTCGCGGCTGATCCGCGCGATGCTGTCCTCGCTCTGGCCGCGCGCTGCGGCCAGGGCCTTGACCACCCACGGCAGATAGCAGGGCTCGTTGCGCCGCGAGGCGCTCTTGGCGGCGGTGCGCGGCAGCAGGTAGGGCGCGTCGGTTTCGATCAGCAGCCGGTCGTCGGGGATGTCGCGCACTGCTTCGATGAGATGCGCGCCGCGGCGCTCGTCGCAGATCCAGCCGGTGATGCCGATGTGGCAGTCCAGCGCGAGGTAATCGTTGAGCGCCTCGCGGGTATCGGTGAAGCAGTGCACCACCACCGCGCCCAGCCGCGGCCGCCATTTGCGCAGGATGGCGAGGAAATCCTCGTGGGCATCGCGCTGATGCAGGAACAGCGGCTTGCGCAGTTCGGCCGCCAGCTGCAACTGCGCGATGAACGCCTCGCGCTGCTGCACGCGCGGCGAGAAATCACGGAAGTAGTCGAGGCCGCATTCGCCCAGCGCCACCAGCGCTGCCTCCGAGGCCAGTTCGCGGATCAGCAGCGCGAACTCCGGGGTCCATTCGCTGGCGTGGTGCGGGTGCAGGCCGGCCGTGGCCCAGAGCTGCCCCGGATACCGCTGCGCGAGCGCCAGGGCCTTGAGCGTGCTCTCCCGCGAGCTGCCGGTCACGACGACGCCCTCGAGGCCGGCGTCCCAGGCACGTTGCAGCACCTGCGGCAGATCGGCGTCGAAGCTGTCGTGCGCGAGATTGGCGCCGATATCAATCAAGCCCGGCATCGGCGTATCAGGGGATCTGCCCCTTGGTTTCCTGCGGGAAGCATTCGTGACGCCACAGCACCACCTGTTCCACCTGCGGCTGCTGGCCGGGCGGCGGCGTGCGCTCGAGCATGTAGATCAGCTTGAAGGTCATCAGGCGCTGCTGCGGCGTGTCGAGATGATCCCGATTCCATTGCCGGCACAGGTACTGGCCGTAGTAGAGCCGCTGCGAGGTGTAGTTTTCCTCGGCAAGACGGCCGAGGTAGGTGTGCCAGCGGATGTTGCGGTGGGTCTGCGAGTACTGGACCGGCTTGTCGTACGACGGCGCGCCGCGTCCGGGATGCAGCAGGTCCAGCTCGGTGCCGTCGGCCAGATGCGCGGGGATCACGAACCAGCCGTCGTCCTTGAGCGGATAGGGCGCGAACATGTTCCAGAGCTGGTCGATGCGGACCACGCGCAGCGGCGTCAGGTAGCGGTAGGTGGCGGCCGGCAGCGCCTGCACGGTGGTCAGGTTCCAGGCCAGCACGGCGACGATGAACACCGCCGCCAGTCGCTGCCAGCCGGCTGACACTTCGTAGCGCACCTCGCGTGACGGCAGCAGACGCTCGCTCAGGCGGCCGAAAAAGCCGCGGTGGCGGCCGACGAATTCGTACACGCGGTCGCCGGGTTTCACCAGCGCCGGCAGCCGCACCAGCGGCCACAGCCAGCCCAGCAGCGGCGAATGCCGGATCAGGATGGTGAAGGCCGACCATTTCATGTACGCCTGCTCGTCGCTGTCGATCACCACCCAGGAGTAATTGGCTTCGAGCAGGGCCTTGGCGCGCGGCGTGAACTGCGCCGGCGCGACCTGCGCGCGCGGCAGGATCAGGAACTGCTGCAGCAGCAGCACGCTCTTGAGACAGAAACCGCAGTCGCGGTCGAAATAGATGCGCAGCGGACCCGGCTGGCGGCGCTGGTGACGGCGTTCGGCGGCGTCCCACAGCCAGCCGCCGAGGAACACGGTCCACGACGCCAGGCTGACGAAGGGGAAGTGGCCGAGCTCCAGGCACAGCTTGAAGCCGATGTGCATGGACATGAAGCACAGCACCATCAGCAGGCGCAGCGGCCGGTTGAACACCGGGACGAACACCAGCAGCGGTCCCAGCAGTTCCAGCCACCAGACGTAGCCACTCAGGCCGTGCAGCAGGTCGGGAAAATTCAGCAGCCAGTGACCCAGCGGCGTGGCGTAGCGGTCCAGCGACAGGGCGTAATAGACGGCGGTGAAATCCGGGCGCCACTCGCTGCCGGTCTTGAGCAGGGCGCTGAAGAAGTAGACCGACACCACCTGCAGCAGCAGGCCCAGCGAGCCCCAGGAGAGATGCAGGCGCTCCTGCGGCGGCGGATTGCTGGCCAGCGCCGCGTCCACCGAGTATCGCGCGGCCAGCGGCAGAAACATGGCCCAGAACAGCAGGCAGGCCAGCAGCAGGTCGCCGCCGATCAGCACCAGGGTGTTGCGGTTGAGCAGCGACGTCCACAGCACGAAGCTGGCGATGACCGCCAGTCGCGTGCGCCAGCCCAGCATCAGCATGAAGGCGAAGACGACCTGCACGCCGAGCAGCGCCGCCACGAACCAGGTCTCGCCGTTGAGGAAATACAGCGACAGGCGATTGAGGCTGTCCGACTCGATGGCCCAGGCGCGCGGCATCACGCCCCAGTCGGTGTAGAACGCGCGCAGGTCGGCAAAGTCGCGCAGCAGCACCAGCAGCAGCACCAGCCCGATGACGAAACGGAACAGCGCCAGGGAGCGCAGGTCGATGCCGAAAAGTTCGGCCAGTCGCGGGTGTCGGGTGGCGAAATCGTTGCTCATGTCTTGAAAAGGTAGGCCGGAAACGACAAGGGGAGCCCGCGGCTCCCCTTGTATGGACACGGGTGCTGCTTAGTGTGCCGGGTAGAGATCGCCCATGTGGCCGTTCTCGGTTTCCAGCCAGTCCAGGCGCTGGATGTCCCGCTCGGCGGTGGCGGCCGACAGCGCGCGCTCGTAGGAGTTGCCGCTCATGCACAGGTGCGTGGTCGAGCACAGCGTCGGCAGCACCGTCGGCAACTGGTTCACCGGGATGCCGGCGCCGGTGAGGACGTTGGTGACCGAGGTGATGACGCCGTTGACCGTGGTGACCACGACGGTCACCGGGTTGCCGTTGGCGTCCGTGGTGGTGACGGTCTGCTGCGTCGTCTTCGGATCCGGCGAGTCGTGGGTCTTGACGACTTCGGCGATGCCGAAGCCCAGGCCGACGACGCCGACGGCGAGCAGGCCCCAGTCCCAGGCGTTGTAGCCGCTGCCTTCGCTGCCGTCCTCGTTGAGCTGGGCGACGTGGTTGGCGAAGGGCACGCCGTTGATGCGCGCCGAGTCGAAGCCGCTGTGACCGGTGAAGTCCACCTGCATGATCGACGGCAGCGGCGTCAGGCGGCCGAGGCGCGCGGCGACGCGGCTGTCCTGGTCGAGGCGCAGGCCGTAGTGGAAGCTGCGGGAGAAGTTCGACGTTTTGCCGCCGAAGTCCAGGTTCACATAGGCCCGCAGCTCCGGAGAGGTTTCATTCGGGCTGGCCGCCATGGCCAGCGACGCGATGCCCATGCTCAAGCCTGCGGCCGTCGCCATCAAGAGTTTACGCATTCAATCCCCCGCACGTGGTGTCGTTGAGTGGCTTTCAGGCGCTGTCATGTGCAGCGCGTCCAGACCTTGATGAACTATAGGGACGCCCTGCGGACAAGGCAAGCGTAAGCAGCGGTGGCGGCGGCGCGCCGGGCGGCCGCCTGCCGTACCTCGCCGGATGGCAGAATGCCGGGAAATTTTGCAAGCGTTGATGAGGATGGCATGAGCACACCGTCAGACGATCAAGCGGGAAAGCCCGATGCCGCCTGGCCGCGGCCGGGCGAGACCCTCGAGGTCCTGCCGCGCGGTCCGGCCGGACGCATCGAGGCCCTGCTGTCGGCGCCGAAGGAGCCGGTGTCGCCACCGGGCTTCGCCATCGTCTGCCATCCGCATCCGCTGATGGGCGGGGCGATGAGCAACAAGGTCGCCTACACCCTGGCGTCGAGTGCGCAGAAGGCCGGGCTGCACGCGCTGCGCTTCAATTTCCGCGGCGTCGGTCGCAGCGAGGGGCTGCACGACGAGGGTCGCGGCGAGACCGATGACGTGCTGTTCCTGGTGGACTGGATGCGCCAGCGCCTGCCAGGCGCCCGCCTCGTGCTGATGGGGTTTTCCTTCGGCGCCTTCGTCAGCGTCAAGGCGGCGGCGCGGGCGCGGCCGTATCTGCAGGTCAGCATCGCGCCGCCGTTCAGCAAATACTTCAGCGAGCCGGTGCCGCCGCGTCCCGATTGCCCGTGGCTGGTGGTGCACGGCCGCGACGACGAGGTGGTGAGCTATGACGACACCGTGCAGATCCTCAATGGCTTCGATCCGCCGCCGCTGCTGGTCAGCGCCGACGGCGTCGGACATTTCTTCCACGCGCGCCTCGGCGACATCCAGAACGCCGTGGTGCCTTTCATCAAGGAAAACTGGCTTTGACGCCGCCACCCGCTCCCAGGGTGGCGCCCCGCAATACTGTTATAAAATAGATATCGATTTTAAAATCGATTAATATTTAATAACGCAACGCGGTGTCGGCAGGGGAACAGCGGGTGGCTCCTGAACGGCGCTGTCCCGCCCCGCAACACCACGTTTGTTACGCTTGCCGCCGACCATCATCCGAGGAGACCTACGATGCGCCGTATCCTTCTTGCCGTCCTGCTGGGCGCCGCTGCCGCCCCCGCGTTTGCCAGCACCGATTTCAACGTCAGCTGCGGACTCAATCCGAACTGCCAGGCCGATTTCCGCGCCGTCACCGAGGACATCACCGGCGGTCTCAACTACAAGACGCTCGCGCCGGCCGCGGCCACGGGTCTGACCGGCATCGGTGTCGGTGCCTACGGCAGCTACACGCCGGTGCAGAACAAGAGCGCCTGGAGGAATCTCACCGGCAGCGACGTCAACGCCGTCGGCATGGCCGGCATCGCCCTGCACAAGGGGCTGCCGCTCAATTTCGACGTCGGCGCCACCTACACCGCGGTGCCGGGCACCAGCGCGCGGCTCTACGGCTTCGAACTGCGCTATGCGCTGCTGGCGGGCGGTATCGCCGAGCCGGCGCTGGCCCTGCGCGCGTCCTACACCGGCAGCTCCGGCATCGACAAGCTCAAGGTCAGCACCACCGGCGTCGATGCCGTGCTGTCCAAGGGTTTCGCGGTGGTGACGCCCTTCGTCGGCGGCGGCTGGGTGCGCGGCAAGGCCGATCCCGATGCCAGCACCGGCCTGAAGGCCGAGACGGTCAACAAGGGCAAGTTCTTCGCCGGCCTGCGCTTCAGCCTGCTGCTGCTCGAGATCACGCCCGAGTACGAGCACGTCGGCAGCGACAACAGCTACAACCTGCGACTCGGTCTGTCGTTCTGAGGCGTGGCCGATGTGAAAACGCCGCCGGTTCCGGCGGCGTTTTCGTTTCTGGCGCTGCGATTCAGTCGTCGCCGAAGAACTGCTGCTGGAACTGCACCGGCAGCGCCCGCGGCGCCCCCTGCGGACGCACCTGCAGATCGAAGCGCAGGGTCTCCAGCGGCGTGAAGGCGAACTCCGCGACGAGGTCGCCGGCGGCATCGCCGCCGGGTAGCGCGTGGAACGCCAGCGTCTGCGCCTCGCCGAGCAGGGTGCGCGCGCTGCCTTCGGCCCGTGCCGCCAGCGGCGCGGATGTCCCCGGCGCGCTCTCGTGTCGCACGTTGAGCAGCAGCAGGCCGCGGTTGGCGGCCTGGCGGATGCCGTAGCGACGCGCCATCTCCGGCGAGAGATCGCGCGTGCTCATCGCAGCGTAGTGCACGGTGTAGCCGCCGTCGCGCACCACCGGGTCGGCGGCGGCCGGGAAGCCTGCAGCGAGCAGCGCGGCCAGCAAGAGCGTGCGGACGGCGGCGCGCATCACGCCGCCGGTCCCTGCAGCATGTACTGCGCCACTTCGCTGAACAGGTTGGGCGCCAGGCGGATGCGCAGGCCGTCGTGATGGGTGCGGTCGAGCAGACGGCGGTGGATGATGCGCCAGCCGCGCTCGCGACAGAGTTCCTCGAAATCCGCGACGGTGCACAGGTGGATGTTCGGCGTGTTGTACCAGGTCTCCGGCAGCGACGGCGTCACCGGCATGCGGCCCATCGCCAGCGCCGCGCGCACGCGCCAGTGGCCGAAATTGGGGAAGGTGACGATGGCGGTCTTGCCGACGCGCAGGATTTCCGACAGCGCCTGGTCCGGCCGCTGCAGCGCCTGCAGGGCCTGGGTCATCAGGACGTAGTCGAAGGAGCGGGTCTCGAAATCCTTGAGGCCATCGTCGAGGTCGGCCTGGATCACGTTGACGCCGGACTCGACGCAGCGCGCCAGGTTTTCGGGATCGATCTCGAGGCCGTAGCCGCGGACGCCGAAGCCGCGGGTGAGATGCGACAGCAGCGCACCGTCGCCGCAGCCGAGGTCGAGCACGCGGCTGCCGGGCCGGATCCAGTCGCAGATCAGCGCCAGGTCGGGGCGCAGAGCGGCGGCGCTCATGCGGCGGGCTCCAGCGCACGGGCAAGGTAGCTGCGCAGCACGCGGTGGTACTGCGGCAGCGGCATCAGGAAATCGTCGTGGCCGAGCTGCGAGTCGATCAGCGCATAGCTGACGTCGCGGCCGGCATCGACCAGGCTCTTGACGATCTCGCGCGAGCGCGCCGGCGAGAAGCGCCAGTCGGAGGTGAAGGCGATCACCAGAAAGCGCGCGCGCGCCTGGCGGAAGGCGGCGGCGAGATCGTCGCCGAACTCGCGCGCCGGGTCGAAGTAGTCCAGCGCCTTGGTCATCAGCAGATAGGTGTTGGCGTCGAAGCGGTCGACGAAGGACTGGCCCTGGTAGCGCAGGTAGCTCTCGACCTCGAACTCGACGTCGAAGTTGAAGCTCGGCGTCGCCGCCTTCAGTTCGCGGCCGAACTTGGCGCGCATCGCCTGATCCGACAGGTAAGTGATGTGACCGAGCATGCGCGCCAGCTTGAGGCCACGCGAGGGCACGACGTTTTCGCCATAGAAGCGGCCGCCGTGGAAATCCGGGTCGGACAGGATGGCCTGGCGCGCGATCTCGTTGAAGGCGATGTTCTGCGCCGAGATTTTCGGCGCGCTGGCGATCACCACGGCGTGGCGGATGCGCTCCGGCAGGTCGATCGCCCACTGCATCACCTGCATGCCGCCGAGCGAGCCGCCAATCACCGCCGCCCACTGGCGGATGCCGAGCACGTCCGCCAGCAGCGCCTGCGAGCGCACCCAGTCGCGCACGGTGAGCAGCGGGAAATCCGGTCCCCAGGGTGCGCCGGTGTCGGGGTTGATCGAGTTGGGTCCGGTGGAGCCGCGGCAACCGCCGAGGTTGTTGAGGCTGACGACGTAGAAGCGCGCGGTGTCGATCGGCTTGCCCGGACCGATGCAGTTGTCCCACCAGCCGGGCTTGCGGTCGTCGTCGCCGTGGTAGCCGGCGGCGTGGTGGTCGCCGGACAGGGCGTGGCAGATCAGCACCGCGTTGGAGGCATCGGCGTTGAGCGTGCCGTAGGTTTCCACCATCAGCTCGTGGCGCGGCAGCGTGCGGCCGCAATCCAGCGCCAGCGGCTGTTCGATGGCGATCTTGCGCGGAACCACGCGCCCGACGGAGTCGGCCGGATAGGCGTTCATCAACAGCGTGCGTCCATCAACGGAACAGGCCGGGCAGGGGGATCAGGCGCGACACCACCTGCAGCGCCAGCATCACCACCAGCGGCGCGAGGTCGAGGCCGGCCATCGGCGGAATGATGCGGCGGACCGGGCGCAGCAGTGGCTCGTTGAGGCTCCACAGCACGTTGCTGGCCGGGTTGTTCACGCCGGGTCCGAGCCAGGACAGGATGGCCTGCACGAACAGCGTGAAGGTGTAGAGGTTGACGGTGAGCACCGCCAGCTTGAGCAGGGCGTAGCCGAAGGCATTGACGGCGCCGACGCCGAAGCCGAGCAGGGCGGCGACGGCCCAGACGTAGAGCATGGCCAGCGCGATCAGCACCAGCAGCGCGGCGGTGTCGAGGTTGCGCCAGCGCGGCACCACGCGGCGCACCCAGTCGGTGGGGTAGCGCGTGGTCTGCCAGACCAGCTGCGACATCGGGTTGTAGAAGTCGGCGCGCACCCACTGCAGCAGCACGCGCAGCAGCAGCGCCCACATCGCCAGGTCGAACAGCGTGGTGACGAGGAAGAAGATCGCGTTGTTGGCGTTGGCGCCCATCAGCTCTGGTTCTCCATCAGATCGCCGAGTTCCTTGCCGCGCAGGGCGGCATCGCCCAGGGCGCGCTCAAATATGGCACGGATGCCGGCGGATTCAAGACTGCGCAGCGCCGCCTCGGTGGTGCCGCCCTTGGAGGTGACCTGGGCGCGCAGGGTGGCGACGTCGGTGCCGGTGCGTGCCGCCATCTCGGCGGCGCCGACGAAGGTCTGCAGGGCCAGCGCCGCCGCAGTTTCGCCGTCGAGGCCGAGCTTCTCGCCGGCCTCGCGCAGCACTTCGGTGAGCAGGAAGTAATACGCCGGGCCGGAGCCCGACAGCGCGGTGACGGCGTCGAGATCGGCCTCGTCGGCCAGCCAGCAGGTCTGACCCGCCGCCTTGAGGATGGTGTCGGCCAGCGCGCGTGCGGCCTCGGGCGTGCCCTTGGGCGCGTGCAGGCCGGTGATGCCTTTCTGGTAGAGCGCCGGCGTGTTGGGCATGGTGCGCACCAGGTGCACGCCGTCGCCCAGCCAGCGGCGCAGGCTGGCGAGACGCACGCCGGCGGCGATGGACACCACCGTGGCGCCGTCGTCGAGGCGCAGGCCGGCAAGCGCCTCGGCCATCTGCTGCGGCTTGACCGCCAGCACCACCGCCTGCGCGCCGCGCACCACCGCGGCGGCGCTGCCGCGCACCTCGATCGCAAACTGCCGGCGCAGCCAGTCGGCGCGCTCGGCGTTGGGCTCGGCGACGCGCAGGTGCGTCGCGCCGTGGCCGGCGGCGAGCAGGCCGCCGATGAGCGCGGCGGCCATGTTGCCGCCGCCGATGAAGGCGATCGTGGGTTGCATTTGGACGGTGGATGGACCTGGATGAAGAGGGGCGGCGGGCCGGGCGCGCTATCATATGGCACGAAGCCCGCTAAAACGATCCCGCGTGAACGCCCCCGCCCACACGCCGCGCGCCAGCGCCGACGTGCAGAAAATCCTTGACGCCTACCGTGCGCGCATCGACGCGGCGCGCGTCTACGACGTGGCGCGCGTCAGCGCCCTGGAGGACGCGCCCAAGCTGACGCAGCGCCTGGGCAACCGCGTGCTGTTCAAGCGCGAGGACCAGCAGTCGGTCTACTCGTTCAAGCTGCGCGGCGCCTACAACAAGATCGCCGGCCTGCCGGAGGCCGAGCGCGCACGCGGTGTCATCACCGCCTCTGCCGGCAACCACGCGCAGGGCGTGGCGCTGGCGGCGAAGAAACTCGGGCTGACGGCCTGGATCGTGATGCCGCGCACCACGCCGGCGCTCAAGGTCGAATCGGTGCGCGCGCTGGGCGGCAAGGCGATCCTGCACGGCGACGCCTACGACGACGCCCGCGAGCACGCCTACGCGCTGGCGGCCGAGAAGGGCATGACCATGGTGCCGCCCTACGACGATCCCGACGTCATCGCCGGCCAGGGCACCATCGCCCGCGAACTGCTCGACCAGTGCGCCGAGCTCGACGCCGTGTTCGTGCCGGTCGGCGGCGGCGGCCTGCTGGCCGGTGTGGCGGCCTACCTCAAGGCGGTGCGGCCCAAGACCAAGGTGATCGCGGTCGAACCCGACGACTCCAACTGCTTCGCCGCCGCGCTGGCCGCCGGGCGGCGGGTGACGCTGCCGCAGGTCGGCCTGTTCGCCGACGGCGTCGCGGTCAAGCAGATCGGCGAGGAGAATTTCCGCGTCGCGCGCCACCTGGTGGACGACACCGTGCTGGTCAGCGTCGACGAGATCTGCGCCGCGACGCAGGACTGCTTCTACGAAAACCGCTCGCTGCCCGAGCCGGCCGGCGCCCTGGCGGTGGCCGGCCTCAAGCGCTGGGTGGCCGAGAAGGGCGTCAGCGGCAAGACGCTGGCGGCGATCGTCTCCGGCGCCAACGTCAATTTCGACCGCCTGCGTCACATCGCTGAGCGCGCCGAACTGGGTGACGCCACCGAGGCGCTGCTGGCCGTGACCATTCCGGAGCAGCCGGGCAGCTTCAAGCGCTTCCTCAAGCTGCTGGGCCGCCGCGCGATCACCGAATTCAACTACCGCTACGCCAGCGACCAGGCGGCGCATGTCTTTGCCGGCGTGCGCCTGAGCGGCGGCGTGCCCGAGCGCGAGAGCATCATCGCGGCGCTGCGCGACGGCGGCTACGAAGTGCTGGACATGTCCGGCAACGAGATGGCCAAGCTGCACGTGCGCTTCATGGTCGGTGGCCGTGCGCCGGGCGCCGACGACGAGCGGCTGTACCGCTTCGAGTTTCCGGAGCGTCCGGGCGCGCTGGCGGATTTCCTCAACGCCATCGGCGGCCGCTGGAACATCTCGCTGTTCCATTACCGCAACCACGGCGCCGCCTACGGTCGCGTGCTCTGCGGCCTGCAGGTGCCGCGCCGCGAACGCGCCGAGTGCCGCCGCTCGCTCGACGAGCTGGGCTATCACTACGCCGACGAGAGCGACAATCCGGCGTATCGCCTGTTCCTGGGCGCGGGCGGCTGATTTAGGCGCCACCCGCTGTCACGCCGCGGCGGCGCAAGTTTGTTATTTTTTTATCTATCGGATTTAAATTTGATTGATAATTAATAACATCCTGGCTGGGCAAAACACCGACAGCGGGTGACGGTTCGGCGCCTGCGTCTGCGCTCCGGCAAGGCTGTCCAGCCCATCGCCGATGCTGTCGAATCCGCCGTGACCGGAGGCGCAGGGCGCCGCCGAAAACCGTTGCCGTTGGGCAGGACTGCAGGATTCCAGAGGGCCGGCGGTCCTAGCCGCGCCCGAGAATCTCGGCGTTGTGCTCGCCCAGCTTCGGTGCCGGCGCCACGGACACGCGCGGCGCGGCGGAGAACTGGATCGGCATGGCCGGCGCCGGCTTGCCGTGAACGGTCTCGACCAGGCCGCGCGCCAGCACCTGCTCGTTGCTCAGCACTTCCTCCGGCGTCAGGATCGCGGTGGTGCAGGCGTCGTGCTGGAGCAGCAGCGCCTCCCACTCGTCGCGCGTTTTGGTCTTGAACAGCGCGGCGACTTCGGCGCGCACGGCCTCGGCGCTCTTGCCCGGTGCCATCGGCACTTTGAGCAAGTCGGCGCGGCCGATGGCGGTGCACAGCGTCGCCCAGAACTTGGGCTCCAGCGCGCCCACGGCAAGATGCTTGCCGTCGGCGCATTCGTAGAAGCTGTAGTTGGGCAGCGCGCCGCTGAGCATGTCGCGGCCGCGCGGCTGGCTCTTGCCGAAGGTGCGCAGCGCCGCGAACGACAGCACCTGCAGCGCCAGCGAGCCGTCGTGCATGCCGACGTCGACGAAGGTGCCTTCGCCCGAGCTGCGTGCGCCGATCACCGCCGCGAGGATGCCGATGGCGCAGGTCAGCGCGCCGCCGGCGAGGTCCGCGATCTGCAGGTTCGATTGCGCTGGCGGTCCGCCCGCCGTGCCGATCTGGTCGAGCACGCCGGCGTAGCCGAGGTAGTTCATGTCGTGGCCGGCGCGGTCCTTGTACGGGCCGGTCTGGCCGTAGCCGGTCAGCGCCGCGAACACGAGCTTCGGATTGAGCTTCTTCAGCGTCTCATAGCCGCAGCCGAGCTTGTCCATCACGCCGGGGCGGAACGACTCCAGCACCACGTCGGCGGTCTTCACCAGTTCGTGGAACGCCGCCACGTCGCCGGCCTTGCGCAGGTCCAGCGTGATCGACTTCTTGCCGCGGTTGGTGATCTCGAACAGCTCCGGCCCCAGCGTGCGGCCGTAGTCGCCGCCATTGGGCTCCTCGATCTTGATCACCTCGGCGCCGAGCTGGGCGAGGTACAGCGAGCAGAACGGGCCCGGCAGCAGGCGCGACAGATCGAGAACACGGATGCCGGAGAGCAGCGGATTGGCCATAACCGTCGTGGAGCGTCGAGAAAGGAGGCGCGAAGGCTAGCGCGGAACGCCGCACAATGGGCATTACCGCCCGCGACGCTGCGCAAAAACCGCCACCCGCTGTGCGGCTGGGCGTCATCCGGAATGTTTAATTTAATAAAACAAATTAATTTCTAATAAACAAAAAATAACAACTACAGCCAGTGCCAACGGGCGAGCGGGTGCGGCGGCCAGACCATGCACAGCGCCTAGAGAAGACCTACGCGAAGCTCCAGATCGGCGCGTTGCAGCCGCAAGATGTAAAGACTCTCTTCGGCGCACGCTGGGCCCCATGACCGACAGTCCCTATCGCAAGCTCAACGTTCTCGTCGCCGACGACTCGCGCACCATGCGCGAACTGCTTTCCGCCATCCTGCGCGACCAGGGCGTGCAGAGAATCATCGAGGCCGAGGACGGCGACGCGGTGATGCGCATCCTCGACACCGAGGCGCAGGCCGTCGACCTGATCTTCTGCGATCTGGCCATGCCCGGCACCGACGGCGTCGAGACCATGCGCCGCATCGCCTCCAGCCGGCTGGAGCCGGCGGTGGCGCTGATCTCCGCGCACGATCCCAAGCTGCTGCACACGGTGTCCGACATGACGCGCGAACTGGGCCTGCGCGTGCTCGGCACACTGGCCAAGCCGTTCACCGCCAACGATGTCGCCGACATTCTCAAGGAGCTGCTGCTGACGCGCCGCATCTACCGCGCGCGCCAGGGTTTCTCGATCTCGCTGGACGAACTCGACGAGGCGCTGGAGAAAAGCCGCATCGATGTCTACTACCAGCCCAAGGTGACGCTCGACGACGGCAAGCTGGTCGGCGTCGAGGCGCTGGTGCGCATCAACCATCCGGCCTTCGGCGTGCTGGAGCCGGAGCAGTTCATCCCGGTGGCGGAAAGCTCCGGCCGCATCACGCCGCTGACCATGCTGGTGGTGCGCAAGGCGTTTGCGCAGGCGCGCGCCTGGCGGCGCGAGGGGCTGGACCTGGGCATGGCGATCAACATGTCGACGCTGGCGGTGCGCCGCCTCGATCTGCCGGACGTGCTGTCCAACATGGCGGCGGAGTGCGGCATCGCTAACAACAAGATCACCATCGAGCTGACCGAGAGCCAGGTGGCGGAGGGTGCGGAGATCCTGCACATCCTGTCGCGCTTCCGGCTGCGCGACTTCCGCCTGTCGATCGACGATTACGGCACCGGCCAGTCCGGCCTGCAGCGGCTCAAGCGCCTGCCGTTCAACGAACTGAAGATCGACAAGGCCTTCGTCAGCGGCGCCAGCCGCGACAGCGACATGCGCTCGATCCTGGAGATGAGCATCGAACTGGGCCGCCGCCTGCGCATGGACGTGGTGGCCGAGGGCGTCGAGAACTGGCTGGACTGGCAGCTGCTGAAAAAGCTCGGCTGCAACATCGCGCAGGGCTTCGTCATCGCCAAGCCGTTGCCGGCGGCGGGCATCCGCCTGTGGGCGGAGAACTGGCAGGCGCCCGCTGCTTAGCGCTCGACCCCGGGTCCGCCGGATTCGCCAGTGCCGGGCGGCGATGCCGGTGCGTCGCTCAGCCGCCGGCGGCCGGCAGCGCCTGCTGCAGCGGCAGCCGTCCCAGCGCGGTATCGGTGAGGCTGCCGAAATAGAGCCAGTCGCCGTGCTCGCGCACGCTGGTGATCGGGCCGTAGGCGTCGGCGCCCTCGTACTGCAGGTTGGCGACCAGCTTGCCCTCGGTGTCCACACCCAGCGCCATCGCGTAGTGACGCGGCTTCGGCTGCAGGAAGGCCGGCAGCCGCGCCACCACTTCACGCAGCCACTCGTTGCCGGCCGGCAGCAGCTTGTCGAGCAGCGGATCGCGCGGTGCGAAGATGGCGATCCAGAAGCGGTCCTTGCCGTTGAAGCTGATGTTGTCGGGAAAGCCCGGCAGGTTGTCGATGAAGGTGTCGACGGTGCCGGCCTTGGGGCCGTGAATCCAGTAGCGGCGCACGCGGTACTCGCTGGTCTCATTGATCAGCAGGTAGTCGTCGTTGGGGCCCAGCGCCACGCCGTTGGCGAAGTGCAGGCCGGAGATCACGGTCTTGGTCTCGTGGGTCTCGGTGTCGTAGAGCAGCACGCGGCCGCTGGCGCCGTGCTCCAGCGCGTCTTCCACGTGATGCCCGTAGCCGAAGCGCGAGGAGGCGTCGGTGAAATAGAGATAGCGGCCGCCGCGCGTGGCGACCACGTCATCGGGAAAGCCGAAGGCCTTGCCCTCGGCGGCGTCGCTGATCACCAGCGACTTGCCCTCTGAGATCTGCATCAGGCCCTTGCGGGCGTCGGCGAGAAACAGGCGGCCGTCCGGCGTCAGGCCGATGCCCAGTGGCCGTCCGCCGGTGTCGCCCAGCACCGTGCGGCTGGCGCCGTCGCCGGAGAGGCGCA
Source organism: Nevskiaceae bacterium (assembly GCA_008012115.1). Taxonomy (GTDB): domain Bacteria; phylum Pseudomonadota; class Gammaproteobacteria; order Nevskiales; family Nevskiaceae; genus Stenotrophobium. The sequence continues at coordinate 119,027 of SSEB01000004.1, read as the reverse complement.
CCACGCGGCCGTCGAGATAGCCGGCGTAGAGGCGGCCGAGCGGATCGACCGTGATGCCCTCCGGGCCGGTGCCGAAGCCGTCGGCGAGACGCTCGATGCCCTTGAGTTTTTCGTTGTAGGCGTAGGGGCCGTCCTTGAGGCTGGGCGCCGCCGGCGGGTCCCAGGCCTGTGGGCGGATATCCACCGGCCACAGCAGCAGGTAGGCGGAGAGCAGGGCCAGCGCGACGACGACGAGTTTGACGATCTTCATGGTGCGGAGCTTCCGTGCAGAGCGAGGCGGATTGTGTGCGGCGGCGGCTGACAGCGTCCACCCGCTGCAGTGATTTTCCCAGGGCAGGATGTTATTAAATGATAAACGAATAAAATTAGTGACAATTATTAATCACATTTCGCCGACGGCCCATGCCAGGAGCGGGTGACCCGGATTCGTGCATCGCGGGAGCCAAATTGGGGCGGTTTTGTTTAAGATGCTGCCTCACAAGCGGGTCAGACTAATTCATAAGGGGGAAGCGCGATGACGGCGCAGAAAAATCCAGTGGAAATGCTGATGAAGTGGGCCAAGGAACGCCCCAATGCGCCGTGGCTGTTCCAGCCTGTCGACGGCCAGTGGAAGCCCTACACCTGGGCCCAGGCCGAGGCGCAGGTGCGTTCGATGGCTTCGGCGCTGCGTGCGCTCGGCATCCCGCCGGGCTCGGCCGTCGCCATCAGCGGCCGCAACACGGCGCACTGGTTCTTCGCCGACCTGGCGGCCAGCATGGCCGGCTACGTCAGCGTCGGCCTGTATCCCAAGCAGTCCACCGACGCGGTGCGCTACATCCTCAACCACTGCCAGGCCAAGGCCGTGTTCGTCGGGCCGATGCCGGACGCGCATGAGTTCGCCGCCGGCCTGCCGGACGGCATCATCAAGATCGCCTTCCCGTATCCCGATCTCGGCATCGCCTGCGATCACCAGTGGGACGATCTGGTGAAGAACAGCGAACCGTTCTCGGGCTACACGCCGCCCGATCCGAAGACACTGGCCACCCTGGTCTACACCTCCGGCACCACCGGCAACCCCAAGGGCGTGATGATCACCGGCGAGAACATGGCCTTCGCCACCACCGGCCTGATGCGTACCATGCCGGCCTCCGGCCAGGAGAAGTTCTTCTCCTACCTGCCGCTGGCGCACATGTTCGAGCGCGGCGCGGTGGAGCTGGCCAGCATCTACCTGGGTGCGCAGGTCTACTTCAACGAGAGCATCGAGAAGCTGGCCGAGCAGTTGCGCGAAGTGGCGCCGACGCGCTTCTTCGGCGTGCCGCTGGTCTACAGCCGCATCCAGAGCGGCATCCTCAAGAAGCTGCCGAACGAGAAGCTGGATCGCCTGTTGCGCATCCCGGTGCTGTCGGGCTTCATCAAGAAGAAGATCAAGACCGGCGCCGGCCTGCAGAACGCGCGCTACATGTTCGTCGGCGCCGCGCCGATGCCGATGCCGCTGATGAAGTGGTTCGAGAAGCTCGGCCTCACCGTGCTGCAGGGCTACGGCATGACCGAGAACAGCATCTACGCCACCGCCAACCTGCCCAAGGCCAACCGTTTCGGCTCCGTCGGCCGCGCCATGCCCGGTGCCGACATGCGCATCTCCGAAGAGGGCGAGATCCAGTACCGCCATCCGGCCGTGATGGCCGGCTATTACAAGGAGCCTGAGAAGACCAAGGAAACCTTCACCGAGGACGGCTGGCTCCGGACCGGCGACAAGGGCCGCGTCGACGAGGATGGCTATCTCTACATCACCGGCCGCGTGAAGGACATCTTCAAGACGCTCAAGGGCAAGTACGTGGCACCGGCGCCGATCGAAGGCGCGCTGGCCAAGAACACCGATATCGACCAGATGTGCTTCGTCGGCACCGGCCTCACCCAGCCGATCATGGTGATGACGCTGACGCCGGAAGCGCAGAAGAAGCCGCGCGCCGAGGTCGAGGCCGGCCTGATCGCCGATATGGCGGCGGTCAACGCCAATCTCGAGCCGCATGAGGAGATCGCCAAGTGCCTCATCCTCAAGGAGGCCTGGACCATCGACAACGGCATGATGACGCCGACCATGAAGGTCAAGCGCAACGAGGTCGAGAAGCGCTTCCTGCCGCTGATCGAGAAGCACGCCAAGAACCGCGACAAGGTGGGTTGGGAATAAGCCGGGCGGTGCCCGCATGCCGCCGGACCTCCGGCGGCATTTTTGTTGAGGTCTGCATCAGGCAGGACCAGGAGGCCGGCCATGAACCTGAGGCCAGCGACAGCCGCGGACGCGCCGGCGATTGCCGCCATCGCCCGCGAGTTCGGCTATGAGCCGAGCGAGGCTGAGGTTGAGGATCATTTACGCGACCTGCTCGGCCGCGACGATCACGCGGTGTTTGTCGCCGAGCGTGACGGTGCGGTGCAGGGCTGGGGCCATGTCCGGATCAACCGCCAGATCGAAACGCCGCGTTATGCCGAACTGGCCGGCTTGGTGGTGAGGCGCGGCAGCCGCAGCCAGGGCATCGGCGCGGCGCTGCTGGCTGCAGCCGAGGCCTGGGCGCGCGGGCGCGGCGAGCACCGCCTGCGCGTGCGCTGCAACATCGTGCGCGAGCGGGCTCACCGCTTCTACCGACGTGAGGGTTACGCCGAACTCAAGCAGCAGAAGACTTTCGTCAAGTCGTTGTAAAGGCGGCGCAAAAAATAAGGCCGGCAGCTTGCCCTGCCGGCCCTAATGGGAACTGGCGCAGGTAGGGACCTTACCTCGCCATGTGACTCGCTACGTCATGAGTCGTAGCGTGCAAAGGGAAAAACGGGCGGGGCGGGAATCGGTTGACGCGGCCGCGCAAAAATTTACGGCGCGAACACCACGGTCTTGTTGCCGTCGACGATCAGGCGGTCCTCGACGTGCCAGCGCACGGCGCGGGCCAGCACCTGGCGCTCGAGGTCGCGACCCAGGCGGCGCAGGTCGTTGACCGACTGCCGGTGCGAGACGCGGGCGGTGTCCTGCTCGATGATCGGCCCCTGGTCGAGGTCGGCGGTGACGTAGTGCGCGGTGGCGCCGATCAGTTTCACGCCGCGGTCGGCGGCCTGCTGGTAAGGGTCGGCGCCGACGAAGGCGGGCAGGAAGCTGTGATGGATGTTGATGATGCGCTGCGGGTAGCGTGCCACGAACTCCGCCGAGAGGATGCGCATGTAGCGCGCCAGCACGAGGAGGTCGGCCTGGCCGGCCAGCAGTTCCAGCATGCGCGCTTCCGCCGTCGCGTGGCTTTCGGCCGTCACCGGCACGTGCTCGTAGCGCACGCCGAAACGTTCCACCGCGCCGCGCAGGTCGTCGTGGTTGGAAATCACCATCGGGATGTCGATACGCAGCTCGCCGCGCTGCCAGCGCCACAGCAGTTCCATCAACGCGTGATCGTGCCTGGACACCAGCAGGACCACGCGCGGGCGCTCGACGGCGTGGGTGATGTGCCACTGCATGTCGAAGCGGCGCGCCACCACGTCGCCGAAAGCCTGGCGCAGCGCGCCCAGCGACACGTCCAGCGTCGGCGTCTGGAACTCCAGCCGCAGGAAGAACTTGCCGCCGCTGGGATCGGAGGAATGCTGGTCCAGTTCGGTGATGTTGACGCCGTGGTGGTACAGGAAGGTCGTCACCGCCGACACGATGCCGGGACGGTCCGGGCAGGTGATCAGCAGACGGGCGGTGGTTTCGGGCTGGGTGGTCACGGTGGCAGCGGTCGGGGCGGGGTGGCTATTCTGACGAAAAATCCATACTTTTCTATGGGTACGACTTTGCGCGATTAGCTTTTCTTTACGGCGCGTGGCCTTCCTACATCATAAAAGCGTTGCGAGTACGTTCCGCCGGTCGAGTAATTGCGGTGGGTCAGTGTCTTGTCTTTGTCCGTCAATTTAGTGTCCCGTAAACCAATTTTCTGGCTGTGCGTTTAGGGCTATTGATGACTACCCGCAACATGTCGTCTTTCATGAAATTTTCTCAGTTTCATTTGGAGATCGGATCTGGGCGCCTGAAGGACGTATTGTTTTTTGTGCACCAGATCATCTTGGGTGCCCGTAACGACCGGTTTTGCACGACTTTCTTGCATCCATCCAGGCAAGCTCAGTTGACTATGGAATGCTGCCGTGCGTTGCTGCGGCAGGCATTTTGGGATTTCATCGGGCGAAGTGTGCCGATCGGCAGCACGGATACCACTTTTTTGGCCGCTCACTGTGGGGAGGAGCCAGTTGGTGGAGTGTTGGTGCGGCGGATGCCTGCCAACGACGGAGCGGTCGCCTTGCTAATCGATGTTGTGGTAGTCGCCGCCGCTTGGCAGCGACGTGGTATCGGCAAGCGGATGCTCGAGGAGGTACTGATTAAGGCGCCGTCATCTGCGGCGCTGTACTGTGCGTGTACGCCTTATGCCGAGAGCATGATGCAGCTATTGCTGAGATTGGGTTTCCGCTGCGTACAGGCATCACGCGTAGTTAATAATGCAGTGACCCTGAATATTTTCGAGAAAGTACCGCGATAGTAGGTTTTCAGCCCGGTACCTGCCCGTCCAGCACTGCTTTAAGTTGTGCCACGGTGTCCGGGAACCAGGGGCCGTTGACCTTCATCGCCTCGGAGGCGACCGCGCGCGCCTCGTCGGCGCGGTTGAGCTTGAGCAGGACGTAGGCGCGCCATTCGGCCACCCACAGCCGGTTGCGGCCGTAGGCCTTGGGCGCGGACTGCTCCAGATAGGGCAGGGCCCGCGCGAAATCGCCGCGCTGCGCCAGGCTTTTGCCGAAGCGGTAGGCGTAGACGTAATCGTCGGGATAGGCCTGGATCAGCTTGGGGAACAGCGCATCGAGCGCGGCGGTATCGCCGGCGCGATCCAGGTAGTAGCGCAGGTTGTCGGCAAGATTGCGGTCGCTGGCATAGCGGCCCTTGAGCCGTTGTTCGGAATAGACGGCGCCGGCGTGCAGACTGTCCTTGAGCGCGGCCTCGTCACCCATCAGCTCGTGGTAATCGGCCGCCATGTCGACCAGGCCACGGGTGTCGCTGCAACCGCCCTGACGCTTCACCAGCACGCGCTGCTGCAGGGCCGCCAGCTTCGGCTTGAACGGCGCCAGCGCGGCGCGCTGCGCTGCCTGGGGCAGCTTCGACAGGCATTGCTGCAGGGCGCCCAGTTCGGCGCCGAGATCGCAGCTCAACGCGCCCGGAAACACCTGGGGAATCAGCGCCTGGCATTGCGCGTCATCGCCTTCGCGGGCGGCACGCAGCAGGGCGAGGCGCGGCAGCAGCGCGGAGGCGGTCTTGTCGGCGCGGATCGCCTGCTGCGTCGGGGCCGGCAGCGTGGCGAGCCAGTCCTGCGCACCTGCGTAGTCCTCGCGCTCGTAGTCGGCCTTGAGCACGGCGCGCGCCGCAGCCAGGGAGGCGGCGTCGGTGCCCGTGACCCGGGCCTTGAGCTGGTCCAGCGTTTCGCCGCGCGCGAGGATCGGCCGCAGCTCGGCGTAGAACTGGGCACGCGGCCGGTCGCCGAGAATGCGGCCGATTTCGCGGCCGTGCTCGTCCATGATGATGTAGGTGGGGTAGCCGCCGATGTTCCAGGCCTTGAGCCAGCGCTCGCTGCCGGGCGCGTCGCCATCCAGCTCCACCGTGACCGCCTTTTTCTCGACCGCCGCCCACTCGGCACCGGTCATCACGTTCTTCTGCATGAAGTAGCAGGAGTGGCACCAGGGCGCGCTGACGTCGACGAACACCGGCGCATGACGTGCCTGGGCGGTCTTGAGCGCTTCGTCGATGCCTTCGGGCCCGCCGCTTTCCGCGCTGGCGTAAACAGGCAGGAGCAGCAGGGCGGCGGCGAGAATCTTCATGCGGACCTCATGGCAGCGGCAGCAGCGCCTTCGGGGCGTCGGCCGGCGGCTGGCGGTAGTAGTCGATACGCACAGTGTAGGGATTGCCCGAGGAATCGTGAATATTGGAAATCCCCCGGTACTCGAGCAGTTTTCTGCTCTGCGGGTCGTAGGTCAGCTCCAGCGGGTCGACCACGAAGCGCAGCAGCGAATCGGGCTCCACCTTCAGGCGCACGGCGGGGGCGTCCTCGAAGCGGGTGTCGTCGATCCGGCGGATGCGGAACTTGTAGGCGTCGAGGTTGCCGGCCGCCACCAGGCGGAAATTCAGCGTCTGGCCGGCCATCAGCTCGGCAAAGTGCTGGCGGATGTAGGCATGGAAGCCGGAGTCGGCGGCCGTGGCGTCGCCACGCGCCACGCTCGCGCGCTCCAGCGGCTCGCCACGGGCATGGCGCTTGAACAGGCTGAGGGTGTCGCCGATGTCGTCGATGCCCTCCTCGTAGCCGGTGAGGTCCAGCGTCAGGTGGTAGAGCGGAATGGCGGGGTCCCTGGCGAAGTCCAGCGTCTTGAACCCGATGCGCCGGCCCTGCGGATCGTAATAGGTCATGGTGCCGCCGACCCAGCGACCGTCGCTGAGGTGTTGCTGATGCACCTCGGTGTAGAGGTAGCGGTTGGATTTCAGGTCGTAGGCGTAGCCATAGAAGCGCAGCACCTGCTCGTCGGCCCAGGCCGGCAGGGACAGCAGACTCAACAGCAGGGTCAGCAGCAGGCTGGTGCGCATGGTCCGGTCCTCAGCGTTTGACGAAGCGGTAGTGGGCGACGCCCCACTCGTTGCCGCCGGCGTAGCCGAACAGCTCGGCCACGGCCATGTAGAACATGCGCCAGCGGTTGAACCAGATCGCCGCGTCCTTTTCGCCATAGCCCTTGCGGAACACGTCCATGATCGCCGCCTTCTGCGCGTCCATGCCGGCCAGCCAGTGATTGGCGGTCTTCTCGTAGTGCGTGCCGGAGACCCACCACTGCTGTTCGATCCGCACATCGTCCTGGAAGTTCAGCAGCAGGTTCTCGCTGGGCATGGTGCCGCCGGTGAAGAAGTAGCGGCTCATCCAGTCGCTGCGGTCCTTGTCCTCGAAGTGGTAGGCGAGCAGCTTGTGCACGAAGATGTGGATGAAGAGCTTGGCCTCCGGCCGCATCCAGCTGGCGACCTTGTTCAGCAGCAGGCCGTAGTTCTTCATGTGCTCGAACATCTCGATGGACATGACGCGATCGAAGCCGGTATCGAGACTGGCCGCCGGCATCTCGAAATCGACGATGTTGCCGGTGAGGATGGTGAGGTTGGACAGCTTGCGTTCCCTGGCCCGCGCCAGGATGTATTCACGCTGGCCGCGCGAGTTCGACAGGCCGATCACCGTCGACTGGGGATAGTGCTCCGCCAGCCACAGCGACAGCGAACCCCAGCCGCAGCCGAGATCGAGGATGCGCAGGCCGTCGCGCAGCTGCGCGCGCTCGGCGTACAGCGCGAACATTTTCTCCTCTGCCTGCGCCAGGGTTTCGTTGCCCTCGGGATACAGCGCGCAGGAGTATTTCAGGCGCGGGCCCAGGTGCAGATGGAAGAATTCGGCTGGCACCTCGTAGTGCTGCTGGTTGGCGGCCTTGGTCTCGACCGCGATGGGGCTGGCGCGCAGTTCGGCGAGGAAGGCGTTGAAGCGGCGCGAGCGGGCCTCGCCGTCGTCGGCAGCCTCGTCGCGCAGGCGCTGCGCCATCAGCCCACGCATGGCGGCGCGCGTGACGACATCGGGGACCAAACCGCGTTCAACCAGGTCAATGGCATTCATGTTGGATCAGGGGTTCTTCTGGGTTGTGGGGAATTCAGGACTTCGGCGGCCAGGGGATCAGCGCGCTGGTGGTCCGCATGTACTCGGCGTAGCCGGCCTTGCGGCGGGCCATCTCCTGCTCCAGCAACGGCATGCCGGACAGCTTGGTCAGCAGCCAGGCCATGATCAGCGGCGCCGCCAGCGCGGTCCAGCCCCAGGGCGCGGTCAGCGCCAGCGGCAGGTAGGCGCACCAGTGCAGGCACTCGAAAAAGTAGTTGGGATGACGCGACCAGCGCCACAGGCCGTCGCGGCAGACGCGACCGCGGTTGGCGGGGTTGCTGCGGAACGCCTCCATCTGGCTGTCGGCCAGGGCTTCGCCGACCACCGACAGCAGCCACAGCAGCGCCGCCAGCGTGACCGCGTGCAGGGAAGGCTCATCCGGACGGTAGGCGACGGCGATGTAGGCGCTGGCCGAGAGCAGCAGGGTGAAGACGTTCTGGAACTGGAAGAACCAGAACATCCGGACATTGGCCTGGCGGCCCCATTGCTGGCGGAAGCGCGCGTAGCGCCAGTCCTCCGGCTTGCCGTGGTTGCGCTGCCACAGGTGAAGGCCCAGGCGCAGTCCCCACAGGCCGCCCATCAGGCCGAGCAGGGCGCGCACGCCTTCCGGTGCGCTGCCGACGCCGGCGTAGAACAGGGCCAGCCCGCCCAGTGTCCAGGCCCAGATGGCATCGACCAGCCCGGCGTTGCCGGTGCGCAGCTGCAGCAGCCAGGCAAAGGTCTTGGCGAGGACGACGATGCCGATGCTGAGGAGAAAGGCGTGCAGTGGGCTCATGGCGGATTTAGCGGCTAGACTCCTCGGTCAATACGGAGGAAACACGAAAATGGATTTGCAACAGGCGAAAAAAGTTCTCGAAAGCGGCATTGCCTTCGTGCAGCGGGCCGGCCTGCAGGTGCTGGAACTGCGTCGCGGCCACGTCAAATGCCGGATGCCGCTGGCCGGCAACGTCAACCATATCGGCACCATGTATGCCGGTGCCCTGTTCACGCTGGCGGAGATTCCGGGCGGCGGACTCTGCCTGTCGAGCTTCGACACGACGAAGTATTTTCCGGTGGTGAAGGAGCTGGACATCAAGTTTCTGAAGCCGGCCAAGGGCGACATCACCATCGAGATCAGCCTGACCGAAGAACAGATCGCCGCGCTGCAGGCGCAGGCCGCGGAGCAGGGCAAGGCAGAGTTTGTGCTCAATGGCGAACTCAAGGCCGCCGACGGCACGGTGGTGGCCACCAGCAGCGGTGTCTACCAGATCCGCGCCGTGCAGATGCCGGCACGCTGATTCCCGGGGCGCCGGTTGGAGTGTCACCCGCTCTCGACATTGGCGTGGCGATATTCGTTATTAATTATTTATTGAAAATTTATTCAATAAATAAAATATCACAATTTTCCCAGGACAATCGGTGATAGCGGGTGACAGCCGGGGGCGGGCCCGGGATGGCGCCGGCGCCGCATCCGGGCCAAAAAAAACCCGCCACGGCGACCGTGGCGGGTTTCTCTCCCCCAGAAGGCGTCTTACAGGAAGCGCCCGATCAGTTCCTTCATGATCTCGTTGGTGCCGCCATAGATGCGCTGCACGCGCGAGTCGCGCCACAGCCGCGAGATCGGATACTCGTTCATGTAACCGTAGCCGCCGTGCAGCTGCAGGCACAGGTCGATGATCTCGAACTGCTTGTCGGTGATCCAGTACTTGCTCATCGCCGCGGTGGCGGGGTCGAGCTTGCCGGCGATCAGCATCTCGGTGCACTTCTCGACGAACACGCGCGCCAGCGTCGCTTCGGTGCGCGCCTCGGCGAGCTTGAAGCGGGTGTTCTGGAAATCGATGATGCTGCGGCCGAAAGCCTTGCGGTCCTTGCAGTACTGGGTGGTGATGTCGAGCGCGAGTTCCATCGCGGCGACGCCGGCCAGCGCCACGATCAGGCGTTCCTGCGGCAACTGCTGCATGAGCTGCATGAAGCCCATGCCCTCGCTCTTGCCCAGCAGGTTGGTCTTGGGCACGCGCACGTTCTCGAAGAACAGTTCCGAGGTGTCCTGGCCGTGCATGCCGACCTTCTCGAGGTTGCGGCCGCGACGGAAGCCGCTGACCTTCGGCGTCTCCACCACGATCAGCGACACGCCCTTGGCCTTCTCGGTCGGATTGGTCTTGGCCACCACGATGATCAAATCCGCCTGCTGCCCGTTGGTGATGAACACCTTGGAGCCGTTGATCACGTAGTCGTCGCCGTCGGCGATGGCGGTGGTGCGCACGCTCTGCAGGTCGGAGCCGGTGCCCGGCTCGGTCATGGCGATGGCGCTGACGTATTCGCCGGAGGCCAGCTTCGGCAGCCAGCTCTTCTTCTGATCTTCGGTGCCGTAGTGCAGGATGTAGTGCGCGACGATGCCGTTGTGCAACGACAGGCCCCAGGCGGAGCAGCCGGCCTTGGCCTGTTCCTCGATCAGCACCTTCTCGAAGGCGAAATCGCCGCCGCCACCGCCGTACTCGACCGGGATGCTGGGGCAGAGCAGGCCGACTTCGCCGGCCTTGTTCCACAGCTCACGATCGACGTGGCCTTGTTCGTCCCACTTCAACACGTTCGGGGCGACCTCCGTCTGCATGAAGCGACGGGCGGTCTCCTGGAACATGGTCAGCTCTTCCGAGCCGTAATTGCCCTTGGCAAGCAGTGCGTTATGCATTGAAAGTTTTCCCTTCCTTGGCCATCTTCACGAGGATCGCGGCGGGCTTGAAGCGCTCGCCATACTTCTTCGCCAGCTCCTTCGAGCGGTTGACGAAGTTCTGCACGCCGTAGGCGTTGATGAACTGCAGCGCGCCGCCCTGGAAGGGCGCGAAGCCCCAGCCGAAGATCGAGCCGATGTTGGTGTCGCCCACCGCCTCGACCACGCCCTCGGCGTAGCACTTGGCGGCCTCGTTGGCCTGCGCGAACATCAGGCGGTCGATCAGCTCGCGCTGCGGCAGCTGCTCCTTCGCCAGCGGGAACTGCTGGGCGAGGCCGGCCCACAGGTGCTTCTGGCCGCCGACCGGATAGTCGTAGAGACCCTTGCCGGCCTTCTTGCCCGGGCGGTCGAGCTGCTTGACCATCTTCTCGATGACCTTGACGCCCGGGTGCTCCGGCGCGGTCTTGCCTTCGGCCGCGTAGTCCTTGCGCGTCTGCTCGATGATGTGCATCGACAGCGACATCGACACTTCGTCCTGCACCGCCAGCGGACCGACCGGCATGCCGGCCTGCAGGCCGGCCATTTCGATCGAGCGCGGGTGCTGGCCTTCGGCGAGCAGGGTCAGGCCTTCCATCGGGTAGGTGGCGAAACAGCGCGAGGTGTAGAAGCCGCGCGAATCGTTGACCACGATCGGCGTCTTGCGGATCTGCTGCACGTAATCGAAGCCCTTGGCCAGCGTCTCCTTCGAGGTCTTCTTGCCGACGATGATCTCGACCAGCGGCATCTTGTCCACCGGCGAGAAGAAGTGCAGGCCGATGAAGTTCTTCGGGCGCTCGCTGGCTTCGGCGAGGCCGGTGATCGGCAGCGTCGAGGTGTTGGACGCGAACACCGCGGTCTTGGCGATCTGCGCCTCGGCCTTCTTGGTCACGTCGGCCTTGATCGCGCGATCCTCGAACACCGCCTCGATGATCAGGTCGGCGCCCTTGAGGTCGTCGTAGCTCGTGGTGGCCTTGATGCGGGCCAGGAATTCATCCTTGCCCTGCTGCGTCAGGCGGCCCTTCTTGATGTCCTTGTCGAGCAGGCCGGCGGAGTAGGCCTTGCCCTTGTCGGCGGCGTCCTGCGTGGTGTCGAGCAGCACGACCTCGATGCCGACCTTGGCGGAGACGTAGGCGATGCCGGCGCCCATCATGCCGGCGCCGAGCACGCCCAGCTTCTTCACCGTGGATTTCTCGATGCTGGCGCCGTTCGCGCTTTGGGGCCGCGAGCTGCCCTTGTTGATGGCGTTGAGCTGGAACCACAGCGTGCCGATCATGTTCTTGCTGACCTGCGACACCACGAGGTTCGCGAAGTAGCGCGACTCGACGCGGCAGCCGGTGTCGAAGTCGGTGATGCCGCCCTCGAACACGCAGGACATGATGTTGGTCAGCGCCGGATAGTTGCCGTAGCTCTTGGCGCTCGCCATCGACGGCGCGATCGCCCACATCTGCACGTTGGCGGGGCTCTTGGAATCGCCGCCCGGCCACTTGAACTTCTTGTCGTCCCAGGGCTGCACCGGCTTGGGATTGGCAAGGCACCAGGCCTTGGCCTTGGCTAGCATCTCGTCGCGGCTGGCGGCGAGTTCGTGGAGGATGCCCTGCTGCTTTGCCTTCTCGGCGTTCAGCTCCTTGCCTTCCAGCATCAGCGGCAGCGAAGGCTGGATACCGATCAGGCGCGGCAGGCGCTGCGTGCCGCCGCCGCCGGGCAGCAGGCCGAGCTTCACTTCCGGCAAGCCGAACTTGGCCTTGGGATCGTTGATGGCGACGCGGTAGTGGCAGGCCAGCGCCAGCTCCAGTCCGCCGCCCAGGGCCGTGCCGTTGAGCGCGGCAACGACGGGGCGACCGCACAGTTCCAGGCGACGCAGGAAGGCCTTGTAGTCCTCGGCCAGCTTGAAGGCGACGGCCGGATCCTTGATCGCGTAGACCTTCTCGATGTCGGCGCCGGCCAGGAATTCCTTCTTGCCCGAGGTGATGATCACGCCCTTGACCGAGGCATCAGCCTCGATCTTGGCGATGGCTTCGGAAAACGGCTGGGTCAGCTCGTCATTGAGCACGTTCATCGAACGGCCCGGCATGTCGAGCGTGAGGGTGACGATGCCGTCGTGGTCTTTTTCGAATTTAACGCTCATGTCGGTTCCTCAAACGCGTTCGATGATCGTGGCGATACCCATGCCCGCGCCGACGCACAGCGAGGCGAGGCCGGTCTGCTTGTCCTGCCGCTCCAGTTCGTCGAGCAGGGTGCCGAGAATGGCGCAGCCGGTGGCGCCCAGCGGGTGACCCAGGGCGATGGCGCCACCGTTGACGTTGACCCGGGCCGGATCGATGTCGAGATCGCGCTGCGCGCGCATGACGACGGCGGCGAAGGCCTCGTTGATCTCGAACAGGTCGATGTTCCTGGCCTCCATGCCGGCGCGCTTCAGCGCCTTCTTCGAGGCCGGACCGATGCCGGTGAGCATGATCGTCGGCTCGGAGCCGATCACCGCGGTCTGCACGATGCGCGCGCGTGGCTTGAGGCCGAGCTTCTTGCCGATCTTCTTGCTGCCGACCAGCATCAGCGCGGCGCCGTCGACGATGCCGGAGCTGTTGCCGGCGTGATGCACGTGGGTGATTTTCTCCAGCGTGGTGTACTTGCGCAGCACGGTGGCGTCGAAGCCCATCTGGCCCATCTGCTCGAACGAGGGCTTGAGCGCGGCCAGGCCCTCCATGGTCGCGTCGCCGCGGATGTATTCGTCATGGTCGAGCACGACCATGCCGTTGAGGTCCTTGACCGGGATCAGCGATTTGGCGAAACGGCCCTCGGCGCGTGCCTTGAAGGCCTTCTTCTGCGAAGCCAGCGCGAACGCATCGACGTCCTGGCGCGAGAAGCCTTCCAGCGTGGCGATGGTGTCGGCGCCGATGCCCTGCGGCGCGAAGCCGGTGAACTGGTTGACGCGCGGGTCCATGGCCCAGGCGCCGCCGTCGGAGCCCATCGCCCAGCGCGACATGCTCTCGACGCCGCCGGCGACCACCAGGTCTTCCATGCCGGACATCACCTTCTGCGCGGCGATGTTGACCGACTCCAGGCCCGAGGCGCAGAAGCGCGACTGGGTGACGCCGGCGACGGTCTCGGCCCAGTTGGCGTAGATCGCGGCGACGCGCGCGATGTCGGCGCCCTGTTCGCCCACCGGCGTGACGCAGCCGAGCACCACGTCGTCGACCAGCGAGGTGTCGAGCTTGTTGCGGTCCTGCAGCGCCCACAGCAGGTTGGCGACCAGCTGGATCGGCGTCACCTGGTGCAGGCTGCCGTCCTTCTTGCCCTTGCCGCGCGGTGTGCGCACGGCGTCGTAGATAAACGCTTCGGTCATGTGTATCCTCGGTTGCGACGCTTGGTAATGTAAATTACCATACGGCGGATGGCGTAAAGAACTGATGGTCGCGTCGACGCTGGGACGGGTTGGCGTCCATCGGGTAAATTCAAGGCGGCCGGAGCATAAGCACGCCGGTATGTGGGCGTCAATGACGTTTGCGGCCAGCCAGTTGGGGCAATTGGGCCATATGGGAGTAACAACAATTACTTATGAACGCAAAAGCAGTCGTTAAGGGCGCCGTGGTAATGGCGGATCGCGCGCAGCTGGATCCGGAGACGCGGGCGCGCATCGAGCAGGCGGTGCTGGACGTTTTCGCCGAGCGCGAGTTCCATCGCGTCGGCCTGATCGAGATCGCGCGAGCCGCCAACGTCAGCCTGCAGACCATCTACAAGTACTACGGCAGCAAGGAAGCGCTGCTGTTTTCCAGTCTCGATGCCTGGCTGGGCAAGCTGGCCGTGCGCATGATCGATCACCTGCAGGGCATCGAGGACATCAAGGAGCGTTTCCGCAAAGTGTTCTGGGTGACGCTGGATTTCTTCGAGAAGAATCCCAAGGTGGCGCAGATGATGATGAGTTCGGTCTACGTCAACACCTGGCGCAAGCAGGACAACTACTCCAACCCGGCGCTGTTCGGCACGTTCATGAAGGTGCTGCGCGAAGGGCGCGCCAAGGGCGTGCTCAATGACGAGGTCGACGAAAAGTTCCTGCTCGACTACATCTTCGGCGTCACCGGTCGCCTGGTGCAGATGTACATCCACCGCGGTCAGAAACAGCCGGTGACCAAGCACGCCAACGAGCTGTTCGAGATGCTCTGGCGCGCCATCGCCAAGCCGCCCAAGAACGGCCGCTGAAGCGATGGACCGTACGGAGCGCTTCCAGCGCATCATCCGTAAGCTGCATGAAAAGCGGCTCGTCACCCGCGCCGAGATCCAGGACGAACTGGAGATCTCGCTGGCGACCTTCAAGCGCGACCTCGAGTACCTGCGCGACCGTCTGGAGGCGCCGATCGTGTGGGACGCGGAACAGGGCGGCTATCGCTTCGATCAGCCGGCCAGCGCGCCGCGCTATGCGCTGCCCGGCTTGTGGTTCAACGCCGATGAAATCCACGCGCTGCTGGCGATGCATGCGCTGATCGCCGGCATGGGCGAACGCGTGCTGGACAGCGCCGTGGCGCCGGTGCTGGGGCGCGTCGAGAAGCTGCTCGATGGTGGCGGCAGCACGGCGGCCGAGGTCGGGCGGCGCATCCGCGTCATCAGCCCAGGCCACCGCGCGCTGGAACACGACGGTTTCGGACTGATCTCGCAGGCGGTGCTGCAGCGCAAGCGGCTGCATCTGCGCTACTTTGCCCGCGGCAGCGGCGAAACCAGCGAGCGCGACGTCTCGCCGCAGCGCCTCGTGCACTACCGCGAAAACTGGTACCTCGACGCTTGGTGCCACCTGCGCAAGGGCATCCGCAGCTTCGCCGTCGAGGAAATCCTCGCGGTCAAGGCGCTGGACGTGCCCGCCAAGGAAGTGCCGGACGCCGAGTTGGATCGCGCGCTGGGCGCGGCCTACGGCATCTTCTCCGGCGCGGCGACGCAGACCGCGAAGCTGCGCTTCACGCCCGAGCGCGCCCGCTGGGTGCGACGCGAGACCTGGCATCCTGCGCAGAAAGGAACCTTCGACCGGCAGGGGCGCTACACCCTGGAGCTGCCTTACGGCGATGACCGCGAATTGATCATGGACATCCTGCGCCACGTGCCGGAGGTCGAGGTGTTGTCGCCGGCGCCGCTGCGCGAGAAACTGGTGCAGCGCCTGCGCGAGTCGCTGGCGCTGCACGACGCGAAGTAGGGAGGTTGGCATGAACGATTTGCACGAGCGCGCCAGGCAGGCGCATGCGCTGTGGGCGCAGGGTCGGGCACGGCTTGCCGCCGGCGATCTCGACACCGCGTATCGCTTGCTGACCGAGGCGCACGATCTCGTCACCGATTGCCCGGCGCTGCACCGCGAGGCGCATCGTCAACTGCTGGCGGTCAATCGCGTCAACGGCCGTCGCGGCGAAGAGTTCACCGACCGCCTGCTGCTGGCGCTGGCGCCGCTGGGCGTGTTCACGCTCATCGCCCGGTTTTTTCGCTCGAAGGTGACGGGCGAGACCCTGTGCCGGAGGGCCGCGTAATGGACCTGCGCGCTTACGCCACGACGATGGCGCACTACAACGCCTGGATGAACGGAAATCTCTACGAGAAAGCGGCGGCGCTGAGCGACGAGCAGCGCAAGCGCGATCTCGGCGCGTTCTTCAAGTCGCTGCACGGTACTTTCAATCACCTGTTGATCGGCGATATCGCCTGGATGCAGCGTTTCCGTGGCGAGCCGCTCACCATGCGCAGCCCGCGCGACGAGTTGCACGCCGATTTCGAGGCCCTGCGCGCGGCGCGGCGCGCGATGGATGCGGATATCCTGGCCTGGGCGCAGCAGCTCGATCCCGCTCTGGGCGCGACGCAGTTCCGCTTCTGGAGCGTGGCCTACCAGAAGGAGCGCCTGATGCCCTACGGCGCGGCGGTGGCGCACATGTTCAACCACCAGACGCATCACCGCGGCCAGGCCACGACCCTGCTGATGCAGCTGGGCGTGGACCCCGGCGTCACCGATCTGCCCTGGATGCCGTATTTCGACTGAGCCGCTGGTATCATTCGCGGCCCCGAAGGCCGGGCCGGCTGGGTCGATGTGTCTTCGTGCATCGCCTCCGCACGCCGCGCGCATCGACGCGGGGCATCGGCCGACTCTCCCGCAACGCAAGAAATTCCCTCATGTGGTTCAAGAACCTTCAGATTTACCGTCTCCCGCCCAAGTGGCAGATGCCCGCCGGCACGCTGGAAGACATTCTTTCGCGGCACCCGCTGCAGCCCTGCGGCGGCATGAGCACGGTCAGCCGCGGCTGGGTGTCGCCGCGCGGTGACCAGCAGCTGGTGGCCTCGCACGGCAAGCACCTGCTGATCGCGCTGGGCGTGGAGCAGAAAATCCTGCCGGCGTCGGTCATTGCCCAGACCGCCAAGGAGCGCGCCGAGAAGATCGAGCAGCAGCAGGGCTTCAGGGTCGGCAAGAAGCAGATGCGCGAGTTGAAGGAGCAGATCACGGCGGAACTGCTGCCGCGCGCCTTCTCGCGCCGCCGCACCACGCGTGCCTGGCTGTCGCCGGCCGAAGGCTGGCTGGTGGTTGATGCGGCCTCGGCTGGCAAGGCGGAGGAGTTGACCGAGCAGCTGCGCAATACCCTGGGCGAATTTCCGATCACCCTGCTCACCACCAAGCTGTCGCCGTCCGCGGCGATGACCGGCTGGCTGGCCGGCGGCGATGCGCCGGGACGTTTCGTCATCGACCAGGACTGCGAACTGCGCGGCGCCGACGAGACCAAGCCGACCATCCGCTACGTGCGCCACGACCTCGGTGGCAAGGAAGTCGGGCGCCACATCCACGACGGCAAGGTCGCCACCAAGCTGGGCCTCAACTGGAACGAGCGCATCGCCATCGTGCTGCACGAGCAGCATCAGGTGAAGCGCGTGCGCTTCCTCGACATCGACAAGAACCGCGACGACGGCCAGACGCAGAATCCTGAAGAGCAGTTCGACGCCGACTTCGCCCTGATGACCGGCGAGTTCGGCAAGCTGCTGGCCGACCTGGTGCAGGCATTGGGCGGCGAGGAGAAGTAAACGCGGTCTCCCGCCGCGACGATTCCGGCCGGATAACGAGGCGCGCTCGAGCAGGCTCATCCTGTGAGCCTGCCTGTGGGGATACTGGGTCCGCACGGTGAAAACCGCACCACCCTGGAGCCCCGACATGAGCCTGAATCTTGCCCCGCAGTTATTGCTGCCGATCCCGCCGGTGTTGCCGCAGTCCGATCTGCTGGAACCGGGCTGGACGCAGATCCGCAATCTCGACGAGGCGCTGCGCCTGCTCAACCGCGCCGCCGATCGCGATCCGCGCGAATATCCGGTCGGCATCACCCTGTTCGCCCGCGAGACCGGCGGCCGCGAACTCTCCTGCTGGTTCGAATCCTGGGCGCAGCTGTGGATGGCGCTGCGCTACGTGGTCATTCATCTCAGCGGCAAGCGCGGCGAGGACCTGACCCTGCTCGCGCGCCAGCTCGGCCAGCTACGACTGAGCTATGGCAACGATGAACTGCAGGTGGCGCGGCTGCAGCGGATGTTCGGCACGCAGCTGCGCGTGCTGCGGCTCGGCACCTTCCAGGACCTGCGCGCGGGCGTGGGCCGACACGCGCAGACGGTGGTGCGGGCCTACCTGGGGTGCGTGCTGCCGGAAGGCGCCGTGGCCGAGGTGCCGAGCGCCGAGCTGGATCGCTTCGTCGCTTTCCTGCGCCAGCGCGCCTTTCACTGAAACAGCGCGAGCACGTTCTGCGGCGGTCGCCCGATGACGGCGCGGCCGCCGCGGACGACGATGGGCCGTTCCAGCAGCTTGGGGTGATGCGCCAGCACGTCCAGCCACTGTTCGTCGCTGTAGCCGTTGTCCACGGCAAGACCCAGCTCCGCGAACAGGTCTTCCTTGGTGCGGATGATCTGCAGCGGCCGCACGCCGAGCATCTTGCAGAGCTTGCGCAGCTCGTCCTTGCCGGGCGGCTGCGCGAGGTATTCGATCACCTGCGGCGTGGCGTCGTGTTCGCGCAGCAGTTGCAGCGTCTCACGGCTCTTGGAGCAGCGCGGGTTGTGGTAGATCGTGCTGCGCATGTCAGGCCGGTTTCAGCACGCGAACGAAGAACTCGGTCTGATCGCGCACCACCTCGTTGAAGGTCGGCGGTACGTAGATGTCGAAGTGTCCGACCGGATAGCGCTTCACCTCCACCTTGTCTGGCGCGCGGCGTGCGCCGTCTTCCATCGCCGACGGCGGCACCACTACGTCGGCGGTGGCGATGCAGAACAGCGCCGGGCAGGGCAGGCGCGGCGTCATGGTGTTGGGCCGGTAAGTGGCCAGCGTCAGCGCCCAGCTGGTGCTGATCTCGTTCTTCCATTCCGGCGGCGTGATGCGCGTGTAGCCGGGTTCGGAGTCCGGCGTGGTCAGTGCCGCGGCGCTGCCGGGCTGGCCGACCACCGGCAAAGTGACGCGGCCCTGGCCGAGCGCGCCGCGCACGGCATCGGCGAGGCCGTAGGCGGACAGCCGCAAGGCCGCGACGGGGCCGCACTGGCGGATCAGATTGAACAGCGAGGCGAGGCCGTCCATCATCGCGCCCTGCGAGCTGACGGCGGCAATCTTGCCGTCGGCCACCGCCGCCGCCACCGAGTGCGCGCCGGAGAAGGAACTGCCCCAGGTGGCGATGCGCGAGCCGTCGACATCCGGCAGCCGCCGCGCGTAGGCGATGGCCGCGGCCCAGTCCTCCAGCTGCGCCTTGACCGACACCACTTGGCGCGGCTCGCCCTCGCTCTTGCCGAAGCCGCGGTAGTCGAACACCAGCACGTGCAGGCCGGCTTCGGCAAACCGTTGCGCGAAGGGATCGAGCCCGGCCGCGCGCGTGCCACCCAGGCCATGCGCCATCACCACGCAGGGCACGCCGCGCGCATTGCGCAGGGCGTCGCTGGCCGGCAGGTAATGGCCGGCGCGGATGCGGGTGCCGTGACTTTCAAAAGCGACTTCGTTGATGCGGGCGGTCATGCTCGGACTCCGGTGGCGATGCGCAAGCTTACGATGTTGGATGGGGCGGCGGATGCGTCGGCTGCGCCGTGCCAGCGCTGTGGGCGCGCCGCAGGCACGCACCCGCTCGGCATCGTTTCCCTACGGAAATCGTGACTAAATATCAATCGATAATTAATTCGATTAATACATTAAAACATCACGATACAGCGCAACGCCGGGAGCGGGTGGACCGATTTCAGCGGATGAAGCCGCTCACGATCATGCCGATGCCCAGCGCCAGCAGCACCGCGCCCATGGCGCGGTCGATGAGATAGCCGTGGACCAGCAGGCGCTGGCGCACGCGCGGATGGCCGAGCGTGAGGCTGACCACGCTGAACCATGCCGCCGTGGAGACCGCCATCCACACGCCCAGCGCCACGCGCAGCCATACCGGCGTGGCGCCGGTGATTACCGCCGAGCACAGCGCCATGAAGAACAGCAGCGCCTTGGGGTTGAGGATGTTGGTCAGCACGCCGACTGCAAACAGGCGCGCCGGGCCGCCGGCCTCGGCACGCACGGCGTCGGCGCTGCCGTTCGCATTCGCCGGCTGCGCGCGGATCGCCTGGCTGCCCATGTACAGCAGGAACAGTGCGCCGCCGTAGCGCAGCACGTCCAGCAGCCAGGGAAAACGCGCCACCACCCAGCCCATGCCGAACATCGCCCAGGCCACGTGAAAGCTGATGCCGCTGCCGATGCCCAGCGCCGTCCACAGGCCGGCGCCGCGGCCGTGCGCCAGCGTCTGCCGCGTCACCATCGCGAAATCCGGTCCGGGACTCATCACCGCCAGCAGGTGCGCCAGCGCCACGGTGAGGAACAGCGTCAGCGATGCGCTCATGCCTGCGCTCCAGGCCAGGGGCCGGGTGTGGGGCCGATGTCTTTCTCGACCGTCTCGGTGCGATAAACCGTCATGCCGCGCGCCTGGTAGTTGGCCAGCGCCTGCGGGCCGTCCAGCGTGCAGGTGTGGACCCACACGCGCTGCGTGCCGGGCAGCGCCCAGGCGTTCTCGATGCCCACGGTCAGCAGGTGGCCGCCGAGTCCGCGACCGATGAAATCGCGCAGCAGGCCGAAGTAGGCGATCTCGACATCGCCACCGTCCTGCGCCTCCAGTTCGACATAGCCGGCCGGCGTGCCCTGCACGTACAGCACCCAGGTCTGCACCTGCGGGCGCGCGAGGTAGGTCTGCCAGCGCGCGCGGCTCCAGCCGAGGCGGTCGGTCCAGTGCCAGTCGCCGCCGACGGCGGTGTAGAGAAAGCGGCTGAACTCCGGCGAGGGCGCTTCCGCGCGCAGCATCAGCGGTGCAGGCTGCGGTACGCGCGCGCGACGCAGCAGCGCCGGATCGCGCATCTCCAGGTACGTGGTGGTGACGGACGTCAGCGCCATCAGGCGGCGTAGGTCTTTTCCAGGTAGGCGATGATGTCGGCGGACTCGTACATCTCGACGCCGGTGTTGGGGTCGATCAGATACGGCAGCTGCACGCGGCCGGTGTGTTTTTCCAGGAAGCGGCGGTTGCGGCTCGTGTCTTTGGGCGCCTTCAGCAGCTTGTCGCGCACCTGCGGCGGACCGATGTCGCTCAGCCGCGCCTTGCCGGTGTTGTGCAGCAGGTAGGGAATCTCCAGCTCGCAGAGCACCTCGCGCACCAGGCGCGAGTACGGGCTCGACTCGAAGCTGTACAGCTCCAGCGGCTGCTGCGGCGCGCGCGACGGCCGTGCCTTGAGCCCGCGCAGTCCGCGTGTGCCGCGGCTCAGCGTGGCGAGCAAGGCGGTGGCGAGGGCAAGGTGGCGCCGCAGCCCGCGCGGATTGCGCGGCAGGCCGGCGTAGGTTTCGCCGACGTAGCGGATGATGTCGTAGGACTCGTACAGCGACGTGCCGGTGTTGGGGTCCACCATGAACGGATACTGCTGCTTGCCGCCGAGCTTCTTCACCACCGGGCGAAAGCGCTTGCCACCCTTGGGGCAGGGATAGACCATCACATCGAGGTCCAGCTCCGTCAAGCGCTCGCGCACCAACCGGCAATAAGGGCTCGCCTCGAACTCGTACAACTCCAGCGGCTGCGCCGGCTGCTGACGCGCCGCGCGGCGCACCATGCTGCCGCGCCAGCCGCGCAGCTGGCTGGCAAGGACGGAAGTGGCGACATCGAGAGAGCGGGACATGGGGCGAGCCGTCAGTGAAGGGCGCCGCATTATCCTTGAAATCGCGGGTGGCGGCGGATGTTGAAGCGCACTCAGCACGTCACCCGCTCGCCGCGATTTGCCTGGGGAAATCGTTATAAATTATTTATCGAATTAAAATACATTAAATAAAATATAACGATATGGATTGCTCACAGAGTGAGAGCGGGTGACGTGAAAATAGGGCCTTCCTCTCTTGATCCAGCTTATGGCGCGCTCCGGGAAAATCAAAAGCGCCAGGCGACAGTCGAAGCTGGAGCGCGGCTAAGACAGCGTAAGAGCCTCACGACGAGCAACTCACCTCGAGATGCCGCGCCTCCGGCGGCGGCTCGGCGGCGTAGCGCTCGAATTCTGGGTGTTCATCGAAGGGCCGGCGCAGGAGCGTCAGCAGCGTGTCGATCTCGCTGGCATTGCCCCGCTGCGCCACCTCGATGGCGCGCTGCGCGAGGTGATTGCGCAGCACGTACTTGGGATTGACCGCGTTCATGCGCGCGGCGCGGACTTCGTCGTCGGAGTGTTCGCCACGCAGACGAGTGCGGTAGTCGGCGATCCAGGCGTCGAAGGCGGCGATATCGGCGATCTCCTCGCGCACGCCGTCCGCAGGTGCATCGGTGTCCGTGCGCACGCGCGAGAGGTGACGGAAGCTGCGCGTGAAGTCGGACTTGCCGCGATGCAGGATGCTGAGGAAGCGGTTGATCAGCGTGGCGTCGTCGTCGCGCGCCTCGCGCAGGCCGAGCTTGGCGCGCCAGCGCGCGGTGACTTCGCTGGCGAAGGCGGGGCCGAAGCGTTCGAGAATGCCCTGTGCGATTTCGACGGCGCGTTCCGACGTCTCGTGCAGCAGCGGCAGTGTGGCCTGCAGCAGGCGCGAGACGTTCCAGTAGCCGATCTCCGGCTGGCGGTCGTAGGCGTAGCGGCCGCCTTCGTCGGAGTGATTGCAGATGTGGTGCGCGTCGAAGGCGTCGAGAAAACCGAAAGGCCCGTAGTCCAGCGTCAGGCCGAGGATGCTCATGTTGTCGGTGTTCATCACGCCGTGGCAGAAGCCGACGGTCTGCCATTGCGCCATCAGCCGTGCGGTGCGCTCGGTGACCTCGGTGAGCCAGGCGGCGTAGTTGCCGGCGTGCTGCGGAAAATGCCCGGCGATGACGTGGTCGGCCAGCGGGCCGAGCTTGTCGTACTGCTCGCGGTAGTAGAACACCTCGAAGTGGCCGAAGCGCACGTGACTGGGCGCCATGCGCGTGAGTACGGCCGCCGTTTCGAGGGTCTCGCGCCGCACCGGCTCCGGACTGGTGACGATGCACAGCGCGCGGGTGGTGGGGATGCCAAGGCCGTGCATGGCCTCGCCGCAGAGGTATTCGCGCACGGTGGAGCGCAGTACCGCGCGGCCATCGGCGAAGCGCGAGTAGGGTGTGGGACCGGCGCCCTTGAGTTGCAGCTCCCAGCGCTCACCGCGGGCGTTGCGCACCTGCCCGAGCAGGATGGCGCGGCCATCGCCCAGCTGCGGCACCCAGCTGCCGAACTGATGGCCGGCGTAGAGCGTGGCGATGGGGTCGGCACCCGTGGGCAGCCGGTTGCCCGCGAAGATCTCGGCAAAGGCCGGCTGCGTCGCCTCGGCCGGGTCGAGGTCGATCAGCGCCGCGGCGTCGGTGTTGAAATGCAGCAGGTGCGGTTGCGGCAGCGGCGTCGGCTGCACGCGGCTGTAGTAGTCCGGCGGCAGCTGCGCGAAGCGGTTGTCGAAGGCGAGGTCGTCGAGGCGGTGCAGGGGCATGACGCATTGTGCCGGAGCAGCGCGCGGAGTGCGCTAAGATGCGCGCGTCGAACCACCGAGGAGTCACCCATGATGGATTTGCACGTCAACGGCCTGTGGGGCCTGTTGATCCTGATCGCCGATATCTACGCCATCGTCAGCGTCGTGCAGAGCGGCGCCACCAGCACGGGCAAGAAGGTCGGCTGGATTCTGCTGATCCTGTTCCTGCCGGTGCTCGGCTTCGTCATCTGGTGGCTGGCGGGGCCGCGCTCGAAATAGCGGCGTCCGCACGCGCAAAAAAGGCCGGCATCCGCCGGCCTTTTTCGTGGCTCAGCCGCCCAGGCGCAGGCGCAATTCCTTGGGCGTGAGGAAACTCGGCGGCTGTGCGCCGCGCTCCATGCGGTGCACCTGTTCGACGATGCCGGCGTTGACCGGCGCCGCCATGTTCTGTGCCTGCGCCAGGCGCAGCACCTCGCCGTTGAGTTGATCCACCTCGGTGCGGCGACCTTGTTCCACGTCCGCGACCATCGAGGGATAAGCGCCGTCGCGCAGGCCGTTCTTGATCTTGGCCACCCACCACGGCAGCGGGCCGCCGTGCAGGATGAACTGGCGATACCAGGGATAGGGCAGCGGCACGTGCAACTGGTAGGGCACGCCGGCGACGTCGAGCAGGCCGACGGCCTCGTCGAGCACGCGCACGTAGATGGCGCGCAGGTCGTCGTTGCTCAGCAGATCGCGGAAGGTGGTGTGGGTGATGGCGCAGACCGCGTTGGCGAGGTTGATCAGCAGCTTGCCCCAGACCGCGCTGTCGCCGTCCGCGCGCTGCGTCTGCAGGCCGCTGCCCTCGAAGGCGCCGAGCAGCGTGTCGTCGTCGCTGCCGATCAGCACCTGCGCCTTGGTGGTGATGCGTGCGTGCAGCGGCGACAGCAGCTGGCCGTTGAACATCACCGTCATCGGCACGATGCGCGCGCGCGGCAGGCGCTCGCGGATCAGCCGCAGCGGCGCGATGCCGTTGAGCGTGGAGACCAGGGTGCAGTCCGCCGGCACCGGCGGCAGTTGCAGCAGCAGGGCGTCGAGGTCGGGATATTTCACGCAGAGAAACAGGTAGCGCACGCCGTGCAGGTCGAGCTGCGTGGTCAGCCCTGGGCGCGCCGCCTGCAGCGGCGGCGTCTTGCCGGGGCGGTCGACGCGCAGTTCGCTCACCGCCTGCATCGCTGCCAGCGAGCGTTCGCGCACGTAGAGTTTCAGCGGCAGCCGTTTGGCCGCCGCCAGATGCGTGGCCAGCACGGTGCCGACTGCGCCGGGGCCGATCAGCAGAATCATGGTCTTCTCCTCTCGCGATATACCGGCCACCCGCTGTGCCGGAAATACCCTTCGTTGTTGTTATATTTTTATGTATTAAAAATAAATCGATATATTTTTAATAACATCCTCGATGCGCTGTCCATCGACAGCGGGTGGCGTCACAGCGCCGCTTTTTTCAGCGAAAACCGCCGTAGACATCGGCGATGCGCGCCTTGAACGCGTCCTGCCGGCGGGTTTCGACCAGCACTTCCAGCCAGGCTTCCTCGCCAGCGATCACCGGCGTCCAGAGATCGCCGCCCACCGCCTCGCGGTAGGGGCCCTGCTGCGTGCGGCCGTCCGGCGCGCACAGCCAGATTTCGGCGCCACGCGGCAGCGCGACCTCGGACAGATGCACGGACAGCGAGCGCGCGCCCTCCGAGCGCAGACGCAGGCCGATGGAGCTCCAGCCATTGTCGTAGCGCGTGACCTGCGCGGCACGCAGCAGCGATTTGTCGATCTTGAGATCGTTGGCAAACACCAGCGGTGCGCTCTTGCTGTCGCTGAGATCGGCTGGCGCCTCGGTGCGCGGCAGGGTCAGCAGCGGGGTGCGGGCGGCGAAATTGGCGGCGCAGGCGGGCGGTGCATTGCGCAGGGGCGGCGTGCCATCGTCGGCGGCGCTGGGCGCGGTCTGGCAGCCGCCGAGCAGCGCGGCGATCAGGCCGGCGGCGAGGGCGCGGCAGCGGTAAGGGAAGCGGATCGGCGGCATGGGCATTCCTATTTCTTCGGCGAAATCCACATGGTGATCACGGCGCGGAACACGACTTGCTCCTGCTGATCGTAGACCGCCACGGTTACCGGCAGTTCCGCCGCCTCGTTGAAGGCCGGCAGCGGCTCGAGCGCGGCGACGGCGCGCAGGTCGGTCTCCGCCTTGCGCAGGTATTCCACGGTCATGCCCTTGGGAATCCAGCGGTGCGTGGTCGGCACGCTGACCTCGCACAGCAGACCGCCAGCAAGCTCCGCCATATTGCACATGGCGATGGCGTGGAAGGTGCCGATGTGGTTGGTGACGGCGCGGCGCTTGGCGGCGCGGACTTCGCAATAGCCCGGTCGCAGGTCCTGCACCAGGGGCATGATGCTGGAGAAGTAGGGCGCACGACGGCAGATGAGGCGTGAGTAGAACCACTTGCCGCCGGGCTTGCCGGACAGCTTGTGCCAGAGGGACAGGGCGAAGACGGGTTTGCTCATGCGCGGCGGCCGGAGGGAAGAGTAGAGAAATCCTAGCACCCCGCGTCACGGCTTTTGAGTATCCTCAGCGCAGACCAAGAATCACGGCATGGGGGAGACCATGAACGCAATCCGTTTGGCGCTGCTGCTGGCGGCGCTCAGTGCAGCCGCGTGCAGCCGTTCGGAACCGGCGGCGAGCAACGGCAGTGCCGCGCCGGGCGCGCTGGTGCTGAAGGCGGAGACCGCGCTGCCGCCAGGACAGTCCGGCTTCTTTCCGCTGACCGGCGAGGTGCAGGGCACGGTCACGCGCCAGCCGGCGGATTTCGGTCCGCACGTCGACGACCAGCGCTCGCTGTACTGGAGTTTCGACAACAAGCCCGGCGCGCTCGGCAGCAAGCCCGGCACGCCGACCTCGCCCAAGGACGGCGTGCAGGTTTATCGCGACGCCTACGGCGTCCCCATCGTCTACGCCGGCACGGTGCGCGACCTCTGGTACGGCGTCGGTTATTCGGTGGCGCAGGATCGCCTGTTCCTGATGGACGCGGTGCGGCGCATGGGCGCCGGCACCTTTGCCGAGCTGACCGGCTGCGGCTCGGTGGCGGCGGACCTGCAGCAGCGCACCGTCAGCTACAGCGACGCCGAGTACCAGTCGTTCTTCGACCACCTGTCGCAGGACGCCCAGGATGCGGTTCTGGGTTATGTCGATGGCGCGAATGCCTGGCGCCAGCAGGTGATGCTCGATCCGACCAAGCTGCCGGGCGAGTACGCGCTGCTGACGACGACGCCGGCGCCGTTCACGGTCAAGGACGTGCTGGCGGCGGGCGTCTACATCACGCGCTTCGTCGCTGCGGAAGGCGGCAACGAGTTCCTCAACATCGAGATGCTCAAGCAGCTGCAGCAGCAGCTCGGCAGCCGCCAGGCGGCGCTGGATGCTTTCCAGGATCTCGCTTGGCTGGAGGACCCGAAGGCAACGACGACGGTGCCGCGCAGCGAGGGCACCTTCTCCAATCAATCGACCCCGCTGGCGCAGCGCGACAGCGTGCTGGCGAGCATGGCGGACTGGGCGCTGGATCCCACGCGCGTGCCGGAGACGGTGTGGAAGGGCGAGGGCACCGGCAACGCCGCGGCGCCGTCGCCCTGCGGTCAGCCGAGTCTGCCGGGCCTGCTCGGCGCGGTCGGCGGCCTGGGGGCGGGCGAGGTGATCCGTCCCGTCGTGCGAGGCGCGCCGGCGGCCAAGGCCAGTGCCACGACGCGTGCGCCGGATCGCGCCCGCGCAGCGCGCGAGGTCACGCTGCAGGTGGTGCGCGCGCTGCGTGAGCTGCGTGCCTACATGCACGGCGGCTCCTGGGCCACGGCCATCGGCAGGAGCCGCACGCAGGACGGCGGCACGCTGATGATCAGCGAGCCGCAACTGGGCTACAGCTACCCGCTGCTGCTGGTCGAGTACGAGATTCATGGCCCGAACGGCTACGACGCGCGCGGCTCCTCGGTGCCGATCCTGCCGGTGGTCGGCATCGGCTACACCGCCAACGCCGCCTGGGGCCTGACCACGGGCTACAGCAAGACCATCGACAGCTTCATCGAGACGATCTGTTCCAGCGCCCAGCAGCAGGCCGGCACCTGCAAGGCCGACCAGTACTTCCACCAGAACCAGTGGAAGGACATGGACTGCCGCACGGAGACGGTGAACTACCGCGCCGCCACCAACGGCATTCCGGTGGGGCCGGCGTCCCTCAGCCAAAGCTACAAGGTCTGCCGCACGGTGCATGGACCGGTGGTGGCGCGCGATGATGCCAAGGGCTTTGCGCGCTCGGTGATGTACGCGATGTTCCGGCGCGAGATCGAGACCATCGAGGGCATCCGCGAGTGGAATCGCGCGCAGACCTTTGACGATTTCAAGGCGGCGATGGCCAAGGTGACCTGGAACGAGAACACCACGGTGGCGACGCGCGACGGGCATATCGCCTACTTCCATCCCGGCCTGCATATCCGCCGACATCCGTTGACCGACCAGCGCCTGCCGACGCCGGGCACCGGCGAATACGACCCGGCCGGGCTGCTGACCTTCGACGAGACGCCCAAGGTCATCGATCCTGCGCAGGGCTATGTCGCCAACTGGAACACCAAGCCGGCGTTCGGCTGGCTCGACGGCGAGGGACTGGGCGCGACCAGCCGGCCCGGCGGACCGGGCCAGCGCGTCACCAACCTGCTCGATCAGCTGGGCACACGCAACGACTGGCGCTTTGCCGACCTGCGCCAGATCGACATCGACACCGGCACCATCGATGCGCGGGCGCGCGACTACCTGCCGGTGATCCGCGCGTTCCATGACGCGCAGTCGGCGCAACTCGATGATGTGCAGAAGGCGGCGCTGGACCTGATGCTGAACTGGGATCATCGGCACTATGGTCCGAACATCGACATCAACAATGCCGGCGCCACGGACGGACCTGGCGCGACGCTGTTCGATGCCTATGTCGTGGCGCTGCGCGACGAACTGTTCGCGCCGTACAAGGACCTGGTAATCGATCCGGGCGTGAAATCGAACGGCAGCGACCGCATGACCATCTACAGCCGCGTCGCTGGCGTCGGCAGCCACCTGTTCGACATGAGCGTGATGGACAACGTCGTGCTGCGCATTCTCGCGCCGGCCACCTCGGGCCTGGCCCTGCGCCATGATTTTGCCGGCGGACGTTCGCGCGACAGCGTGATGCTGGCAGCGCTCAACACCGCGCTGACGCGGCTGGCGTCCAGCTATAACGGCGGCAAGGCGCTGACCGTGGCCGATCTCGACAAGTGCCGTCGCGTGCATCCCCGCAGCCAGATCTGCTCGCTGTCGGGCGTGATCGGTCCCGGCGCCGACGTGCTGGGTGGCACGCTGCCCGTCGGCGACGGCACGCTGCCGCTGACCAGCTGCGTCACCATGCCCTTCCAGGATCGCGGCAGCTGGGTGCAGCGCGTGGGCTACGAAAAGCCCTGACGCTGCAGGTGCAGCACAAAAAAGCCCCGCGATGCGGGGCTTTTTCTTTGGATTCGATGGCTATTGCTTGGCAGCCGCATCATCCTTGGCGATGGCCGCCTCTGCAGCCTTGAGATCGTCCTCGTAAACCTGTTGCCCTTCAACACAACGCTGATGCACCCCGGCGGCAAAATTTTTCAGCGACTGCTCACGTTCGGTAAAAGCAGTTTCAGCAGCTTTATGCTTGGCGATGCGTTCCTTTTGCGCATTCACTGTTTCGTTATAGGCCGCGACCTTGGCGTTATAGGCGGTCTGCGATTGCGTGAAGCTGGCAACAAGCTTGTTGTACGCATCGATCTTTTTGGATGGATCACCACCACCGAAGTGCGATGCTTGCCCTGCGTCCGAATTGGATGACTGGATGTCCTTTGCAAGCTGCTCGATTTCCGTCCTTGTCTGCGACAGTTTTTTGCCGTCGGCCAGCAGTTCTTCAGCGGCCTTCTGAACGGCTAAAGAGTTGGTATTGAGACTGTCGCCTTCCGAATTGTAGGCGGCTTTTTCGGTGTTGAATTGCGCAGCGTCTGCGGCGATCCGGCGCTGGTCCAAGAGGCACTGCTTGACGACTTCCGGGCGCAGGTGACCATCGTTGTAAGTTTTCTTGGCCAGGTGGTAAGTAGTGCAGACTTTCTCGTCTCCCACCCACCGGCAGGTCGTTGTGCCGGGTGGTGGCACCGCATCTGAAGCGAGAGCGGAGAAACTCATGAAAGTAAATCCGGTCACGAGAAGCAGTCTTGCGATTGGATACATGATGAACTCCATAAGTCGGATCAACTACAGGCCCACGAAAAATGGCCTATTGCAGGGCAGGTCAATGTCACGGTATCGCCGGCGACCAACGGACCGACGCCCTTGGGCGTGCCAGTGTAGAGGATGTCGCCGGGTTCCAGGGCCCAGGTCCGGCTGAGGATGCTGATCTGCCGTGCAACGCTGTAGAGCATGTCGCGCGTGTGCCCATGCTGGCGCAGCTCGCCGTTGACATGGCAGGTGAATTCCAGCGCCTGTAGATCCTGTTCGAGATAGGGTTTGAAATCGCCCAGCGGCGCGGCGCCGTCGAAGGCCTTGGCCAGCTCCCACGGTGCGCCCTTGCGCTTGAGCTCGCTCTGCAGGTCGCGCAGCGTCAGGTCCAGTCCCAGCGTGATGCCGGCGACCTGGTCGAGCGCTTCTTCGACGGCGATATCCGCGCCACCGCCGGTCAGCATGACCACCAGTTCTGCCTCGTGGTGGATGCTGCCCCGGCCGCGCGGCAGACGGATGGGATCGCCCTCCTCAACGATGCTGGAGGCGGGCTTCATGAAGACGACGCAGGCATCGTCGTCGATCGGCGCCGTGTTCGCGCCCCGTGCTCCGGCCACGCCGGTGTCGGGGCCAAGACCCAGGTGCGCCAGTTCGGCGACGTGCTCGGCGTAGTTCTTGCCGATGCAGAAGATGCGGTTGACGTTCATGGCAGGACGCGCGTGCTGGGTTTGAGGACCGTGGTGGGCGGCTCGCCGACCGCCTGCTTGGCAGCCTCGAGATCGGCGCGTTTGACCGGCGTCTTGACGCAGCGGCGGTCGGTGGCGCGCGCCTTTTCATCGAGTTGCGCGAGATCGGCGTTGAGCGTAGCCGCCTCCGCGTTGTACCGATCGACCAGCGCCTTGTGCGCACGAACGTCGGCGTTGTAGCGGGCGACATGGGCCTGGTAGGCGTCGTTCAACTGTTTCACCACGCTGGCCTGATTCAGATAAGCGGCCATGTCGTCTTTACGGCGCTGGAGTTCGTCCGACTGCACCTGCAGTTCGCGATGCTGACCGTTGAGCCATTCATGCGACTCGTTCAGACGCGATTCGGTGGCCAGCAGGTCGTTGCTGCGCTGGTCCAGCGCTGTCTTGCGCGCGGTGAGCTCCTGATTGCGCGCCACCACGTCGCGACGGTCCAGCAGGCATTGTTCGATCTGCGCTTGCGTCAGACGGGGCGTGGGGTCGGCCGGCGCCTGGGCCTGGGCGAGCGGGCTCGCACTCAGGGTCAGGCTGATGATGAGAGGCCGTCTGGGGAATCGGATCATGCCGGGTGGGGACAGTGGACTGCCGACACACTAAACGAAAAAGCGGTTGCCGGCACAGGGCCGACAACCGCCTGGAGACCGCGGTGCTTAGATGCGCTCTTCAATACCGAAGGCGGCGAAGCCCTTCTTCTTGAAGTTGTCGCGGAAGCTGTCGCGCAGCTTGGTTGCGGTGGCGTCGTACTCCGCCTTGTCTGCCCAGGTGTTGCGCGGGTTGAGGATGGCGCTGTCGACGCCGGGGCAGGACTTGGGGATCGTCAGATTGAGGATCGGCAGCTTCTCGGTCTCGACGTTGTCCAGCTTGCCGTCGAGCGCGGCGTTGAGCAGCGCGCGGGTGACCTTGAGGCTCATGCGCTTGCCGACGCCGTACTTGCCGCCGCTCCAGCCGGTGTTGAGCAGGATGCAGCGCGCGTTCTGCTTGCTCATCTTTTCAGCGAGCAGCTTGGCGTAGACGTTGGGCTTCTGCGCCATGAACGGACCGCCGAAGCAGGCCGAGAAGGTCGGCTGCGGTTCGGTCACGCCGACCTCGGTGCCGGCGACGCGGGCAGTGAAGCCGGAGACGAAGTGATACATCACGTCCTTCTGATCGAGGATCGACACCGGCGGCAACACGCCGTAGGCATCAGCGGTCAGCAGCACGATGGTGCGCGGATGCGGACCCTGCGCCTTCGGCATGACATTCGGCACCACCGACAGCGGGTAGGACAGGCGGGTGTTCTCGGCGATGGAGCCGTCGTTCAGGTCCAGCTCGTCCGGGTGGCACTCTTCCATCTTCTTGCCCGGCAGCGGCGGCACGTTCTCGATGATGCAGCCGGCCTGCGACATCGCCGCGGCGATCACCGGTTCGGCCTGCTTGTCGAGGTTGATCAGCTTGGCGTAGCAGCCGCCCTCGAGGTTGCACAGGCCGTTGTCGGACCAGATGATCTCGTCGTCGCCGATCAGCTTGCGGCTGGCGTCGGCGGACAGCGTGGTCTTGCCGGTGCCGGAGAGGCCGAACAGGATGGCGCCGTCGCCCTGCGCGCCGACGTTGGCGGAGCAGTGCATCGACAGGCGGCCCTGCTTGGGCAGCAGGAAGTTGCCGACGGTGAAGATGGTCTTCTTGACCACGCCGCAGTAATCGGCGCGGCCGGCGACGAGGCAGATCTTGTTCTTGGTGTCGATGATGACGGCGGCTTCGGCGCGGCAGCCGTCGCGCTCCGGCACGCACTCGAAGCTGGGCACGTTGAGCATGGTCCAGCGGCGCGCGTCGACGTCCTTCACGCCCTGCAGGTTCTTCGGGAACATGTTATCGGCGAAGGCCGCATGCGTGGCGTATTCACCGACGAAGCGGTAAGGCACGGCGAAGGTTTCGTCGCTGCCCATGAAGACGTCCTGCACGTACAGCGTCGCCTTCTTGGCGTTGACGTGCTCAACGACGCGCTTGAGCAGCGCTTCGTACTGGTTGGGATCGTAGGGGTTGAGATCGGCCTTGAACCAGATCTCGTCGGCCACTTCCGGCCATTTCACCGCGTAGGTGTCCTTGGTGCGGCGGCCGGTGCAGTCGGGGTCGGTGTAATAGACCAGCGGCCCCTTGTCGCCAAGCTTGGTCGGGAAAGCCTTCTGTTCGTTGCTCGGACCACCGCGACGGACGCGGCCCTTGTCGTTCTTGATCGCTTCGTGGAACAACTCAGCCTTGGACAGGTTGTATTTGTATTGGACGTTTTTCAGTCCCAAAAGCGTTTCAAGGTCGGCCTGGAAGGTCATTGAGCATCCTCAAATTAATAAAAAAGCGATCCCGCGACAGAGCGGGGTGCGAAAGGATAAGGAGGGGGCGAGGCGGTGGCAAGCGAGAAAAAACAATAAGCCTTATTGGTCAAGCCTATAGCGCATCTGCTCGCCACCCGCTCCGCGGGAATTCCCTGCCGGATGTGTTTTCTTTTATATTATGAAATGTAAATTGATGAATATTTAAAAACAAACAGGGCCGCACATAGCGGCCCTGCGGGTGCCTGGACGACGGGATCAGGGCAGCTTGAAGCCGGCCACCGACTCGCGCAGTTTCTCGGACAGGGTGGTCAGCTCACCGACCGCCTGCGCGGTCTGGCCGGCCGAGCCGGAAGTCTGCACCGCGATCTCTCGAATCACCTGCATGGTGCCGGCGATCTTGGTGGCGGCGGCGGACTGGCTGCGCGCCGACAGCGAGATTTCCTGGATCAGCCGCGCCAGCTCCTGCGAGGACGACTCCACCTTGGTCAGCGCCTGGCCGGCTTCTTCGGCCGATTTGGCGCCGGTGACCACGTTGGTGGTGGAGCGCTCCATCGAGGTGATGGCTTCCTGCGTATCGGCCTGAATCGTCTTGACTAGGTTTTCGATCTGGCGCGTCGCGTTGGCGGCACGCTCGGCGAGTCGCTGCACTTCGTCGGCGACCACCGCGAAGCCGCGGCCCTGCTCACCGGCCATCGCCGCCTGGATCGAGGCGTTGAGCGCCAGCGTGTTGGTCTGCTCGGCGATGTCGTTGATGAACTCGATGATGTTGCCGATTTCCTGCGAGGACTCACCCAGGCGCTTGATGCGCTTGGAGGTGTCCTGGATCTGCTCGCGCAGCGCCGCCATGCCCTGGATGGTGCGGCCCACGGTTTCGGCGCCGTTATGCGCCACGAGCACCGAGTTCTGCGCCTGCTGCGCCAGCTTTTCGGCGCTGGCGGCCACCTGCTGCAGCGACTGCGAGGTGGCGGCAACGGTGTTGGTGACGGCGGTGATTTCCTTGGCCTGGCGCTCGGAGGCCTCGCTCATCTTCAGCGTGACCTGCTGCGTGTCGTTGGCCGCGGCACCGATTTCCGTCGAGGTGCTGTTGATCGTGCCCACGAGGTTGCGCATGTTGCCGACGGTGTAGTTGATCGAGTCGGCGATGGCGCCGGTGAAGTCCTCGGTCACCGTCACGTCCACGGTGAGGTCGCCGTCCGCGAGGTTGGTGATTTCGTCGAGCAGGCCGAGAATCGCCTGTTGCTGGCGCGTATCGCGCTCACTGGCCTCGGTCAGGCGCGAACGGAAGTTGACGAAGCTCAGGATCACGAAGGCGATCATGAAGACGATGGCCAGCGCGCCGCAGACATAGACCACGATCGGCAGGATGACCTGCTTGACGCGAGTGTCGATCAGGCGCTGCTCCAGCGTCGCGGCGGTGGAGATGACGTTGGTCAGGTGCTTCTGCAGGTCGCCGGCGGCGAGCTGCATCTGCTCGATCTGCGGCACGTCCTTGACGATGGCGTCGATGGCTGCGCTGGCGGCCTCGATGGACTGATGCGCCTGGCGCGCGACATTGGCCGTTGCGCCGACATTCATCAGCTGATCGTTGCGTGCGATGAATTCCTTGATCTCGCCCGCCACCACTTGCGCATTGGCGGTGGCGTTGCGGCCTTCCGAGAGAATGCGACGCGCATCGTTGGCGATGCGGTCCAGCCGCACCATCTGCTGCGCCACCAGGAAAGCGGTCTGGCCACCCGATTGCGCGAGCTGCTCGCCGAGGGACTCGTACTGGCCGTAGATGCCTTTGCCGGCTTCCGGATGCACGGCGCTGACGATCTCGTCGATCTTGAGCTGCACGCGCTTGTACGGCGCGTCGGCGCTGACGACTTGGTCGGCCACCTTCTTCATCTCGTTCCAGGCGGCCAGCACGTCGCCGGCTTCGCGGCTGGCCAGCGTCGGTACCGGGCGGATGCCGAGATCCTTGTCACCCTCCGCCAGCGCATGCGCTGCGGTGTTGACGTCTTCGATGCGCGCCGACAACAACTGGAAGTCGGGGGACAGGCCGCGCGAATTCTGTGCTGCGGCGCTGATCTGCTGCGCGTCGCTGGGCAGCGTATGCGCCATGCTGACCCACTGGTCTTCCTGCGAATTGGACGTCTGGGTGTAGTAGAACCCGCCCAGCGCAATCAGCATCAAGACGGCGGCAATGATCAGCAGCGCGAACTCGCGCCGGCTGCCGATTACGCCTTTGAACACATCCTTTCTTTCGGCCATTTTCCCCCCTGATGGCGCGAAGCGTTTTTACGCTGCTTCAATGACCCAGAACCGTATTGATCTTGGCGATCAAGTCGGCTTCTTTGACGGGTTTGATGATGTAGTCGCGCGCGCCCTGGCGCAGGGCCCAGACGCGGTCGGTTTCCTGGTTCTTGCTGCTGATGACCAGGATCGGGATATGCGCCGTCGCCGGATCCTTGCTCAGCGTGCGTGTCGCCTGGAAGCCGTTGATGCCGGGCATGACCACGTCCATGATCACGCAGTCGGGCTTTTCGGTCTTGATGCGCTGGATCGCGTCCTGTCCGCTGGTCGCTTCGATCACGGCATAGCCGGCCTTGGACAGCATGCTCTTGAGGTTCTGGACGTCGGTGGGCGAGTCGTCCACCAC
Organism: Nevskiaceae bacterium; assembly: GCA_008012115.1. Lineage (GTDB taxonomy): Bacteria > Pseudomonadota > Gammaproteobacteria > Nevskiales > Nevskiaceae > Stenotrophobium. Next base: position 83,791 of record SSEB01000004.1, on the reverse strand, counting down.
CATGATGCGGGCCATGCTTGATTTCCCCCTAATTCACGACATGCGGCTGTCATTGCCGCCTGATAATGGAAAAGCGGTCTTGCGGCCAATATACACCAAGCGCGCCGCGCCAAAAGCCCGGCGTGCGAGGCGTGGGCGCGTCAGCGGGCGTGGACGGTGCGGCCGCGATGGACGGTGCGGACCGCACGGCCGGTGAAGGCCTGGCCGGCGAAGGGCGTGTTGCGCCCGGCGCTGACCATCGCAGCCGGCTGCAGCGTCCAGCGCGTCGCCGGGTCGATTAGGGTGAGATCGGCGCTCGCCCCCGTGGCGAGGGTGCCGGCGGCGATGCCGGCGACGGTGGCCGGCGTCAGGGCGAGACGCTCGGCGGCCTGCAGCGGCGTCAGCAGCTTCTCGTGCACCAGGCGCAGGGTCAGTGGCAGCAGCGTTTCCAGCGCCGAGATGCCCGGTTCGGTCAGCGGGAAGGGATTGATCTTGGCGTCGGCCTCGTGCGGCTGGTGATCGGAGCAGATCGCGCCGATCACGCCGCTGCGCACCGCCTCGCGCAGCGCGGCGCGGTCGTCGGCCGAGCGCAGGGGCGGAATCACATGGCACATGGCGTTGAAGCCCTCGACGTCCTCGTCGATCAGGAACAGCTGGTGTGCGGCGACATCGGCGGTCACCGGCAGGCCGCGCTTCTGCGCGGTTTCGACCAGTGCCGCGCCGCGCGCCGTGGACAGGCGGCCGAAGTGGACGCGCGCGCCGGTGTCCTCCACCAGCGTGATCCAGAAGCGGATCGCGGAAACCTCCGCGGCTTCGGGAATCGGCGGCAGGCCGAGCCGTGTGCCGACCGGGCCTTCGTGGGCGCAGCCGCCGTTGGCCAGCGCCGGATTCTGCGGAAAGACGTGCACGGTCAGTCCCAGGCCCTGGGCGTATTCGAGGGCGCGACGGCCCATCAGCGAGTCGCGCAGGCCGAAGGCGGCATTGCTGACGCCGATGCAGCCGGCCTGCTTGAGCGCACTCATCTCGGCCAGCGCCTCGCCGGCCAGCCCCTTGGTCAGCGCGCCGAGCACGTGGATGTCGAGGCCGCCGGCGGCTTGCGCCTTGCCGTGGATGCGGTCGACCACGGCGGGCGAGTCGATCACCGGCGAGGTGTCGGGCGGCAGCACGATGGCGGTGATGCCGGCGGCCTGCGCCGCGCGGGTCTCGGAGGCGATGGTGGCCTTGGTGGTCTGGCCCGGCTCGCGGAAGCGCGCGGCCAGGTCGACGATGCCGGGCATCAGCCACAGGCCCTTGGCGTCGAGGGTCTCGGCGAATTTTTCCTTGGGCGCGGCCTTGCCGGCGTAAGCGATGCGGCCGTCGCGGATGCCGAGATGGCCGATGCTGTCGAAGTCGCGGGCCGGGTCGAGCAGGCGGGCGTTGGCGATCAGCAGCGAACTCATGCGGCTCTCCGCTTGGTGGCCTTGGCGCGTCCCGCGTCCTCGGGGGCGAGGATCATCGCCATCACCGCCATGCGCACGGCGATGCCGTGGCTGACCTGCTGCAGGATCAGCGAGCGCTCGCCGTAGGCGACATCGCCCTCGATCTCGACGCCGCGGTTGATCGGGCCCGGGTGCATGATGATCGCGTCCGGCTTCAGCTGCCTGATGCGCGCGCGCGTCAGGCCGAAGTCGCGGTGGAATTCGCCCAGCGAGGGCAGGAAGGCGCCGAGCATGCGCTCCTTCTGCAGCCGCAGCAGGATCACCACGTCGGCGCCGTCGAGGCCGGCGTCCAGCGAGTGGAACACCTTGGCGCCCATCTGTTCGATGCCGGCCGGCACCAGCGTCGGCGGCGCCACCACGCGGATTTCCCTGGCGCCCAGCGTGCGCAGCGCGTGGATGTCGGAGCGCGCCACGCGCGAGTGCACGATGTCGCCGACGATGGCGACCGTGAGTTTCGAGAAATCGCCCTTGGCCTGGCGGATCGTGTACATGTCCAGCAGGCCCTGCGTCGGGTGCGCGTGGCGGCCGTCGCCGGCGTTGAGAATCGCCACGCCCGGCGCGGCATGCTGGGCAAAGAAGTGCGCGGCGCCGGAGGCGTCGTGACGGATCACGAACATGTCGGCCTGCATCGCTTCCAGCGTCTTGAGCGTGTCGAACAGCGTCTCGCCCTTGCTGGTGCTGGACGCGGCCACCTGCAGGTTGAGCACGTCGGCCGACAGGCGCTGCGCCGCCAGCTCGAAGGTGGTGCGTGTACGCGTGCTGGCTTCGAAGAACAGGTTGATGACCGTGCGGCCGCGCAGGTGGCCGAGCTTCTTGTCGCGACCCTGCGTGGCATCGGCAAACGCCGCCGCCTGGTCGAGGATTCTGAGAATGAGGGGCTTGCTCAGTCCTTCGAGGGTGAGCAGGTGCTTGAGACGACCGTTGTCGTCGAGCTGAATGTTGGCAGTCATCCTAGGCGCGCATTATGCCCACCCGCTGTCTGGCTTACGAGGGGCGTGCTGGTTTAAATTAATCAAACGATTTTATATTCGATAAATAAAATACAACAATTTCCCTAGGGCAAAGCCCGGTAGCGGGTGACTGATCCAGGGAGTTGGCGAGGGCTCAGTGGCGCTCGCGCAGCCATTGTTCGAGGATCACGCGCGCGGCCTGGCCGTCGCGATCGCCCTTGCGCACCCGCCGCGTCATGCGGCCGCTGGCGCGCGCGCCACGCAGGATGTCGTCGGCGGCGCGCGAGGAATAGCGCTCGTCGCTGATATGCACCGTCAGCTTGCTGCGCTCCTCGAGCTGGCGCGCGAAGCGCCTTGCGGCGCCGGTGATGGCCTGGTCGTGACCGCCCTCGTCCAGCGGCAGGCCGACGACCAGGGCCGCGGGTCGCCACTCGGCGAGCAGGCGATCCACCGCCGCCCAGTCGCCGCCGGGCAGGGCGGGCAGGGGACGCGCGGTGCCGGTGAGATCGTCGCCGACGGCGGCGCCGATGCGTTTTTCGCCGTAGTCGAAGGCGAGATAGACGCCGCTCATGGCCGGCTCGCGCCGCGGGCGCCGGTGGGCACCCTCACGAGTGGCCGGCGCCGGCGGAAATCTGCGTGACGTCCACGCCAAGCAGGCGGGTGGCCGCCTTCCAGCGTTCGCGCGCCGGCGTGTCGAACAGGATGGCGGCGTCCACCGGCGTGTTGAGCCAGGCGTTGCTGAGGATTTCCGATTCCAGCTGGCCGGCGCCCCAGCCGGCGTAGCCCAGGGCGATGAAATATTCCTTCGGCCCCTCGCCCAGGCCAATGGCCTTGAGGATGTCGCGCGAGGTGGTGATGAACAGGTCGTCGTCCACCTGCATGCAGGACTCCCAGCCGCCGGGCTGGCGGTGGACGACGAAGCCGCGCTCGGGTTGCACCGGTCCGCCCCAGTAGATCTGGCGCTCGGCGTCGGCCGGATCGAAGGACAGGCCCATCTGGTTCATCATCTCGCCGAGCTTGAGCTCGGTCGGGCGGTTGATGATGAGACCGATGGCGCCCTCGTCGTTGTGCTCGCACATGAGGGTCACGGAGTGATCGAAGTTCTCGTCCTCCAGGCCCGGCATGGCGACCAGGAACTGATTCTTGAATGTGGATTCCGTGGCCATGGCCGCAGTATCCGGCGCGAGGGCGGCGATGACAAGCCGCCCCGGACTCAGCGGGCGGCGAGACGTTTCTCCAGCGCTTCGATCAGCAGGCCGCCGATGTCGGTGCCGTAGGCGGCGTCGATCTCACGCGCGCAGGTGGGCGAGGTGACGTTGATCTCGGTGAGATGCTCGCCGATCACGTCGAGGCCGACGAACAGCAGGCCGCGGCGCTTCAGTTCCGGGCCGACCTGCGCGGCGATCCAGCGGTCGCGTTCGGTGAGCGGCTGCGGCCGGCCGCTGCCGCCGGCGGCGAGGTTGCCGCGCGTCTCGCCGGCCATCGGCACGCGCGCCAGGCAGTAGGGCACCGGCTCGCCGTCCACCACCAGGATGCGCTTGTCGCCGTCCTTGATCGCCGGCAGGTATTTCTGCGCGACGATGGTGGTGCGGCCGTTGCCGGTCAGTTGCTCCAGCACCGCGCCCAGGTTCAAGCCGTCCGCGCCGACGCGGAAGATGCCCTGGCCGCCCATGCCGTCGACCGGCTTGTAGATCACGTCGCCATGTTCGGCGTGGAAAGCGCGCAGCGTCGCCGGGTCGCGCGAGAACAGCGTCGGCGGCGTGCACTGCGGGAACCAGGCGGTGTACATCTTCTCGTTGCAGTCGCGCAGGCTGGCCGGCTTGTTGGCGACCAGCGCGCCCTGCGCCTCGGCGCGCTCGAGGATATAAGTGGCGGTGATGTACTCGAGATCGAAGGGCGGGTCCTTGCGCATCAGGATCGCGTCGAGCTCACCCAGCTTCAGCGTCTGCGGCTCGCCGGTGAAATCGAACCAGTGCTGCTTGTCGTCGATGACGGTGACGCTGCGGGCGCGGCCCAGCGCCACGCCGTCGCGCAGACCGAGGTCCGGCATTTCCAGGTAGTGGAGCGACCAGCCGCGCTTCTGCGCCGCCAGCATCAGCGCCAGCGTGGTGTCCTTGTAGGGCTTGATGTGGTCGATGGGGTCCATCACCACGCCCAAGCGCCGCTGCCGGGTTGCCGTCGTGCTCATGTTCGCCTCACCCGCTCCGGCCGGTCGGCCTGGGAGAAAAGTTTAAATATGTTGATCGAATTAAATATCGGTAAATAAAATAAAACTAATTCGCGGCGCTCCGAACCGGTAGCGGGTGGCCGGGATATCAGCCGCCGTTGCCATTGCCGCTGCCGTTGGCAGCGATCTCACGCGCCGCAGCCAGGGCTGCGAGGCGCGCCACCACGCCGTAGGCGTAGAAGCGGTTGGGCCGTTCGTCAGGGCCGCAGTTGGGATCGGGATGGCTGCAGGGCGTTTCGAAGGCCAGGGGCTCGAAGCGCATGCCGGGCGCGTTGAGGTTCTCCTGCGCGCCGCGCTGGCTGTTGAGGCGGTAGAACCCGCCGACCACGAAGTGATCGATCATGTAGACCACCGGCTCGGCGGTGGCGTTGTCGGCACCCAGCGTCTCGGTGGTGTGCACGCCCTCCTGGATGATGGCGCCGGTGACGTCGCGGCCTTCCTTGGCGCTGCTCATGTGGGTGCGCGCCTTGCGGTTCATGTTGCGCACGTCGGCGGCGCTGCGCGCCGTCATCACGCCCATGCCGTAGGTGCCGGCGTCGGACTTGATGATGACGAAGGGCTCGTCCTTGATGCCGTACTGGTCGTACTTGGCGCGGATGTCCTGCAGCAGCATCTCGACATTGCCGATCAGGCAGTCCTCGCCCTCGCGTTTGGCGAAGTTGATCTGGCCGCAGTTGCGGAACAGCGGATCGACCAGCCAGGGGTCGATGCCGAGATGCTCGCCGAATTCCCTCGCCACGTCGCGGTAGAAGCCGAAGTGGCTGGACTTGGTGCGCGCGTGCCAGCCCAGGCCCATCGGCGGAATGATGTCCTGGTCGAGATCCTTGAGGATTTCCGGGATGCCGGCGGAGAGGTCGTTGTTGAGCAGGATCGAGCAGGGCGTGAAACCGCCGACCGAGACGTGCGCCTCGTCGCGCTGGATCGGCTCCAGCAGCAGCTTGCGGCCGGAGATTTCCAGCGTCAGCTCGGTGGGCTCGGTGATCTCCGGGATCAGCGTGCCGATGTGCACCTTGTAGCCAGCTTTCTGGATCAGGCCGAACAGGGTCGCCACGTTCTCCAGGTAGAACTTGTTGCGCGTGTGGTTCTCCGGCACCAGCAGGATGCCCTTGGCCGTGGGACAGACGCGCTGGATCGCGGTCTGCAACGCCTGCACGCACAGCGGCTCGAACGCCGGGTTGAGGTTGTTGAAGCCGCCGGGGAACAGGTTGGTGTCCACCGGCGCCAGCTTGAAGCCGGCGTTGCGCAGGTCCACCGAGCTGTAGAACGGCGGCACCGTGCGCTGCCACTGCGCGCGGAACCAGGCCTCGATATCCGCGGCGCGCGCCAGCAGGGTCGATTCGAGGGCGAGCAGGGGACCGGTCTGGGCGGTGGCGAGATGCGGTACGGGACTGAGCATGGGAACGCCTTCTTGGAATGTGCGCGATGGTAGCGCAACGGATCGATGGCGGCCCAAGCTGTGGGCGTATGGGCTTTAATCAAGGACTGTGTTACAAAACGCCCATAAGAAGTTGTCAGGCAACAACATCTCGACGAGGGGGAGTGGCCGGTGGCAAAACAGGACCAGGATGCGGCCAAGGTCATGGTGATCGACGATAGCCAGACCATCCGGCGCACGGCCGAGACGTTGCTGGCGCGTGAGGGTTATGCGGTGATCACAGCGCAGGACGGCTTCGAGGCGCTCGGCAAGATCGCCGATCACGAACCGGACATCATCTTCATCGACATCATGATGCCCCGGCTCGACGGCTACCAGGCCTGCGCGCTGATCAAGGGCAATCCCCGCTACGCCAAGATCCCGGTGATCATGCTGTCGTCCAAGGACGGCCTGTTCGACCGCGCACGCGGCCGCATCGTCGGCTCCGACGAGTACCTGACCAAGCCGTTCACCAAGGACGAGCTGATCGGCGCGGTGAAGGCGCACATCAAGAAGTAGCACGGACGCCACGCGCATGAGCGCAGAACTCAGAGCCCTGCGGGACGATCCTTTCGAGCAGCTGCTGCGCCTTGAGGCGCGGCTGCGCACCGTGCGGCTCGACATCGCTGCCGGCCAGGCCCAGACCTGGGGCGGGCTCGGTTTCCGCCTCAACGACATCTGGCTGGCGGCGCCACGCGACGAGGTGCGCGAGGTGATCGTGCCGCCCAAGCTGACGCGCGTACCCAACGTCCGCGCCTGGCTGCTCGGCGTCGCCAACGTGCGCGGCTCGCTGCTGCCGATCATCGACCTGCGCCAGTTCCTCGGCCTGCCGGCCGCGGAAGAGCAGCGCAGCCGGCGCGCCCTGGTGTTCAATTCCGACCGCGTCCCCGCCGGTTTCCTGGTCGACGAAGTCGCCGGACACCGCCAGTTCGCGCCACACGAGCAGCGGCGCGAGATCGTCGCCGCCGCCGGTCATTACTCGCCCTACCTCCTGGGCGCCTTCGTGCGTGACGGGCAGCCCTGGCTGGCCTTCAGCCTGCACAAGGTCGCGCTCAGCGAGACCTTCAAGCACGCCGGACTATGACCGCCGCTCCGCGACCGCAAATCAACAAGGGCCTGCAGTGGGTGCGGGGCGAGTTCGACCAGAGCCTGGCGCGCGCGCGCGGCCTGATCGAGTCGCATATCGAGACGCCTTCCGATCTGCTGCCCCTGCAGCAGGCGCTGGTGGAGCTGCACAACGTGCGCGGCACCGCCAACATGATCCAGTGCCACGGCGTGGCGATGATCGCGGAGGAGATGAAGCAGGTCCTGCATGAAATGATGCAGGGCCGCATCAAGGAGACCGAGCCCGCCTACTCGGCGCTGCTCGGTGCCTCGGTGCAGATTGCCGACTATGTCGATGCCCTGACCACCGGCATGGACGACGCGGTCCTGATCCTGCAGCCGCTGCTCAACGAGCTGCGGCTGTCGCGCGGCAAGCCGCTGTCCACCGAATCCGACCTGTTCGCCAGCCAGATCGCCAGCCTCGGCATGAACCTGCCGCCGTCGCCGGGCGTGCGTGAACCGGGAGCGGCGCAGGTGGAGGCGCGGCGCCTGCTGCCGCTGTTCCAGTCGGCGATGCTGCACTGGCTGCGCAACGATGCCGAGGCGCTGGCCTCACTGCGCCGCATCGGCAAGATCGCCGAGCAGATCGCGACGCTGGCGCTGACCACGCCGGTTCATCAGATCTGGCGCACGGTAGCGGCGCTGGCCGAGGCGCTGCTGTCCCGCTCGCTGGATGATTCGCTGGAACTCCGGCGCGCCCTGGGCGCCACCGTGCAGCAGATCAAGCTGCTGGCGGAGGCGGGCGAGGACGCCGTTGCCGCGCGCCCGGATGGGCTGGCCGGCCAGTTGCTGTTCTTCGTCGGTCGTGCCCGCGCCGCGACGCCGCGCGTCGGCGCGCTGCGCCAGCATTTCCATCTGGACGCCTACCTGCCGGGAGCGGCGCAGGTCGAGGCGCTGCGCCAGCGCCTGCGCGGTCCGGGTTCCGGACTGCTGGCGCGTGTGGCCGAAGAACTGCGCAACGATTTCGCCCAGGTCAAGGACAGCATCGACCTGGCCGTGCGCGCCGGCGGCAAGGCCGGCCCGCGGCTCGATGAGACCCGCGCCCACCTCGGCCGCATCGCCAACACGCTGGCCGCGCTGGGGCTGCCGGATTTGCAGAGGGTGGTTGCCAACCAGGCGCGCCTGCTGGAAAGCCTGCAGGGCCAGGCGGAAGCCGGCAGCCTGTGGATGGATGTCGCCACCTCCATTCTCCGTGTCGAGCTGAGCCTGGAAAACGCACTGTTCCGGCAGATCGGCCGCGCCGCGCTCAAGGACATCGAACTCGACGAGCAGGTGCCGCCCTCGCGCGATCTCGCCGAGGGTGTTGCCGCGTTGCTGCGCGAGTCGCTGGTCAACATGGCGCGTCTCAAGTCGGCGGTCGACGCCTACACCCGTGGCGCCGAGAGCCAGCCGCCGGTGGAGTCCAAGCGCCTGGTCGGCAACGTCGCCGCCGCGCTCAGCATCCTGCAGGACGACCGCGCCGCCGCGCTGGTCGCGCGCCTGGGGTACTACATCGTCAATCCCGCCTTTGCCGCGCTGCGCGAGTCAAAGTCGCGTGCCGACCGTTTCGCCGACGCCGTCGCCGCCGTCGAGTACTACCTCGAAGCGGTGCGCGACCACCTGCCGCAGGCCGGGGCTATTCTCGAGAACCTCACTGGTTACATCGACCAGCTGGAGCTGATCGACCCGGCGGCGACCACGCACCCGCCGGCCAATGTCGAGTTGCCGGCAGAGGCGCCGGCGGCCGCCACGGTGGTGGTGGCGGAGGAGGTCGAGCCAGAAATTCGCGACATCTTCCTCGAGGAGGCCGGCGAAGTCCGCTCGACGCTGGACGCCGCCTTGCCGCGTCTGCGTCGCGATATCGAGGACCGCGACACGCTGGCTGCGGTGCGGCGCGCTTTCCATACCCTCAAGGGGTCGGGCCGCATGGTCGGCGCGCAGCAGATCGGCGAATTCGGCTGGGCGCTGGAGAACCTGCTCAACCGCTGCCTCGACGGCTCCATCCCGGTCGGCCCGGCGGTCACCGATACGGTGGCGGACGCGGTGCGGCTGCTGCCCGGGCTGATCGAAAGTTTCCGCAGCCGCGAGCCCAATGATCCGGCGGTGCTGGCGCTGATCGCCCAGGCCAACAATCTCGCGCAGGGCCGCGAAGCGACCGAGTCGGAAGAGCCCGACATGGCCGCGATCTTCCGCGAGGATGCGCGCGAGAAACTCGATGCCGTCAGCCAGTGGCTCCATGCCCAGGACCGCGTCTACGACTGGTTCGCCATCGACGGTGAGGTGGTGCGCTCCTTCCACACGCTGCGCGGTGCCGCGCACGTGGTCAATGCGCCGGCGATCAGCGAGCTGGCCGGCGCGCTGGAAACCTATCTCGATTCCACCCGCGGGGCCGGCCTCGAACTGCCGCGGGCAGCCCTGCTGCTGATCGGCGACGCCACGCTGGAGCTGCGCGAGTGGGTCGAGGCCGTGGGCACGCCGGCGGTGGCCACGCAGGACGCCGCGCCCTGGCTGGCGCGCATCCGCGAACTGCAGTCGGTGGTGCCGGACCAGGCGCAGCACGCCAGCGAGGAGCGCCAGCTGGCGGAAATCTTCTCCAGCGAGGCGCTGGACCTGGTGCAGGGTATCGAGCAGACCGCCTGGGCCTGGGCGCGGGCACCGGAAAACCGCCAGGCCGCCAGCGAGATCAAGAATCTCTGCCACACGCTGCTTGGTGCGGCGCTGATGTCGCAGTGCCCGGCCATCGCCACGCCGACGCGCGCGCTGCACCGTCGCATGGACGAGGCCATCACCGAGGCGATCCGTCCTTCGCCCGGCTTCTTTGAAGCGCTGGCCGAGATCGTCGAGGGCCTGTACCAGTTGCTCGACCGGTATCGCGAAGGCACGCTCGACGAGGATGGCAGCGCCCTTGCCGCACGCATCAACGCGCTGGCCTGGAAAGCCGAGTCGGCGCCGGTCGGCGAAATCATCGAAATGCCGCCGGTGGCGACGCCCGCGGAAACTGTCATGCCGGTTGAGGCCCCGGCGCCCGCGCCGGCAGCGCCGACGCCGCCGGGCGCGGCGGATGCGGACGATCCGGAACTGGCCGGCATCTTCCTGGCTGAGGCGCGGGAACTGCTGGAGCATCTCGACGCCTATTCGGCCGCCTGGCAGGAGAGTCCCTACAGCGTCGAGACCGGCACCGAGCTCAAGCGCGTGGTGCACACCCTCAAGGGCAGTGCCCGCATGGCGGGCTACGCCAGTCTCGGCGAGGCCGGTGCACGCCTGGAACAGCAGGTGATCCATGCCCTGCGCGAAGGCCGGCCGGACGCTGCGCTGTTCGCCCGCCTGCACCAGGCCAGCGACGTGCTGCACAGGGCGCTGGCCGACATGGAACGCGGCCAGGTTCCGGATCTCTCGGTGTTGCTCGCCGATGCGGCGCCGACGCTCTCCGAACCCGGGAGCGACAGCGGCATCGAGACGACGGAAATCACGCTGGAGACGCCGGCCCCCGATGAGTCCAGTGAAACGATCGTGCTGGAAATGCCGGAACCTGCTGCCGCAGCGCCGGAAGCCGCCATCGCGCCCGATGCGCCCATCGTGCTCGAAGGTGGCAGCCTCGAGACGCCGCCACGTCCGGCCTTCGAGCCCCTGATCGCGGCGCCGGTCGCGCCAGCGGTTCCCGCTGCTTCCGCAGACGACGAACTGGCCGAGATTTTCGGCGGCGAAGCCAGCGAGCTGCTGGAGACGCTGCAAAGCAGCCTCGCGGCCTGGCAGCGCGAGCCGCGCGAGCTGGCGCCGGCGCGCGAGATGCAGCGTGCGCTGCATACCTTCAAGGGCGGCGCGCGCATGGCGGGACTCAATGCCATGGGCAATGCCGCCCACGAGATGGAGACGCGCATCAACCATCTGGAGCTGCAGGGCAGCGGCGATGCCGTCGCGTTTGCGCAGCTCTCGACGGAGCTTGACGCGCTGTATCACATGCACGACCTGCTGCTGCGCGGCGATCTCGCCAGCCTGCGCAGCGGCGTGGCGCCGCCGGACGACATATCGCCGCAGGCACTGTCGGATCTGCCGCCGCCGGTCGATGCGATGCCCGAGCCCTCCGCCGTCGAGCCGCAGCCCACGCCGGCGCAGGCGTCGCCGGCGCTGCCGCCGGCCGCCGAAGGGCTGTGGGACCCGCAACTGTTCTGGAAGCCGGAGGACGAGCAGGCCGGTCTCGCCGCGCTGCGCCGCGAGACCGCGCGCGTGCCGGTGGAAAGCCTGGACGGCATGCTCAACCAGGCCGGCGAAATCTCGATCTACCGCTCGCGCCTTGAAGAGCACCAGAGCGGCCTGCAGGCGCAGCTCAACGAAATGTCGCAGGCCATCGCGCGCATCCGCGAGCAGTTGCGCCTGATGGATATCGAGACCGATGCGCAGATCTCCGCGCGTGGTCTCGGACACTCGCAGGAACGTCACGACCGCTACGCCGGCGATTTCGATCCGCTGGAGATGGACCGCTACACCCGTATGCAGGAACTGTCGCGCGCGCTGACCGAGTCCATCGGTGACCTTTCGGCCCTGCACGCGACCATGGACGAACTGGTCAGCGAGGCCGACACCTTGCTGCTGCAGCAGCAGCGCATCAACACCGACGTGCAGCAGGGCCTGATGCGCACGCTGATGGTGCCGTTCTCACGCCAGGTCGCGCGTCTGCAGCGCGTGGTGAAACAAACGGCGCAGGAAAACGGCAAGGAAGCGGAGGCGCAGTTCGAGGGCATCGAGAGCGAGCTGGACCGCAACGTGCTGGAGCGCATCACCGCGCCGCTGGAGCACCTGCTGCGCAATTCCGTGGTCCACGGCATCGAGGAGCCGGCGGCGCGCAGCGCGGCCGGCAAGCCGACAACGGGTGTGGTGACCGTCAGTCTGCGCCGCGAGGGCGCGCAGCTGCTGGTCGAGTTGCGCGACGACGGCAAGGGCCTGGATTTCGACGCGATCCGCGCCACCGCGATCAAGCGCGGCCTGATGCCGGCGGACGCCGTGGTGGCGGATGCCGACGTCGCGCAGTTCATTTTCGAACCCGGCTTCTCCACCGCCAAGAAGCTGACGCAAGACGCCGGTCGTGGCATCGGCATGGACGTGGTCGCGGCCGAGGTCAAGCAGCTGGGCGGTACGCTCGAGATCGGCTCCGAGACCGGCAAGGGCGCACGCTTCCTGATCCGCCTGCCGCTGAACCTCGCGATCTCGCAGGCGCTGCTGGTGTCGGTGGCCGACGAGATGTACGCCATCCCGCTGCCGAGCATCGAGGGCATCGCCCGCATCGCGCGTGAGCAGCTCGATGCCTATTACGACGAGCAGGGGCCGGTGTTCAGCTACGGCGGTCACGAGTACCGCGTGCGTTACCTGGGCGATTTCATCGGCGTCGACCGGCCGCAGGGCGGCGAGAGCAAGACCGTCAGCGCGATCCTGGTGCGCGTCGGCGAAGGTTTGGGCGCGCACGAGCGCCGCGTCGCCGTGGTGGTCGATACGCTGCACGGCAACCGCGAAGTGGTGTCGAAGGCGGTCGGACCGCAGATCAGTTCGGTCACCGGCATCTCCAGCGCCACCATCCTGGCCGACGGCCGCGTGGTGCTGATCCTCGACGTGCCGGCGCTGGCGCAGGACCGCGCCCGCCGCGCCCTGATCACCGCCGCCGCCAAGGCCGAGGCCGACGCCGGCGCCGATCAGCGCGACCTGGTCATGGTGGTCGACGACTCCATCACCATTCGCCGCGTCACCGAGCGCCTGCTGCTCAAGCACGGCTATCGCGTGTCCACCGCCAAGGACGGTCTCGACGCCATGGCGCGCCTGCAGACCGAGCATCCGGCGGTGGTGCTGCTGGATATCGAAATGCCGCGCGCCGACGGTTTCGAAGTGGCGACCTTCATCCGCAACAACGAGCGCATCCGCAACGTGCCGATCATCATGATCACCTCGCGCTCCGGCGATAAGCACCGCGAGCGCGCGATGCAGATCGGCGTCAACCGCTACCTGATCAAGCCGTACCAGGAAGATCAGCTCATCAGTGAAGTGCAGGGCGTCATGCGCGAGGTGGCGTCGTTATGAACGAGCAGATCTACGCGGTGCTGATGGCGCTGGAAGGCGACACCCTGCTGCTGCCCAACGCGGCGGTGATGGAAGTGATCTCGCGCGACGTGGTGCGTCCGGTGGAGGACGCGCCGGAGTGGCTGCTGGGCAACTACGAAGTCAACGGTCGCCGCGTGCCGGTGATCAGTTTCGAGGCGCTCAACGGCGGTCGGCGCCCGGACGACGCGCGGCGTTCGCGTGTGGTGCTGCTGCATTCCCTGGGTAAGCACCTGGAGGCCCATGCGCTGGGCGTGTTGACGCAGGGTTATCCGCACCTGGTCACGCTCAACCGCAATGCCATCCGGTCGGCGCAACTGCGCCCGGGTGATCGCGATGATCTGGTGCTGTCGCGCGTCCGCATCGCCAGCCAGGATGCCGTGATCCCCGATCTCGAGACCATCGAGTCCGACCTGCTGCGCCAGGAAGTCGCCAGCAGCATGGTCTGAGGCGTCACCCGCTGTCGGCGTGGCGGGCACTGAGGCCGTTATAAAAAATATACTGAATTAAATTTCAGTATATAAAATAAAACAATATTCCCTGGGCAAACGGCGGTAGCGGGTGGCGTGCTGGCCGCTCGGTGGCGGCGCATTCAAGGCGCGTAAGCGCGCAGGAACGTCTCCACCACGTCGGTGATGTGCGCCCGCAGGATGCGCGGCGCCGGGCGCGGCTCGCCCATGATGGCCCGCATGAAATGCTCGCCCTGCAGCATCGAGAAAAAATGATTGGCGGCGAGCCGGCGGTTGCGCACGCGCAGCTCGCCCTGGCGTTCCGCCGCCGCCAGCAGCTGTTCGAACTGCTGCAGCGTGTGCTCCGGGCCTGCATCGTGGAACAGCCGGCCCAGCTTGCCGGTCTGCCGCGCCTCTGCGCACATCATGCGGTAGAAGCGGATCGCCTCCTCGCTCATCACCAGCTCGATGAAGCCCGTGGCGATGGCCTGCAGGCGCTGCTTCAGCGGCGCGCTGCCGGCGGGGTCGTAAACCGCGTCGGGCGTGTGCTCCTGGCACTTGGCGGCCACGCACTGCTGGAAGAGATCGTCCTTGTGCCGGTAATGGCTGTAGAGGGTGAGCTTGGAGACGCCGGCCAGGGCTGCGATGCGCTCCATGCTGGCGCCGTAGCCCTGTTCGAGAAACAGCGCCGTGGCGGCGGCCAGGATCGCGTCGCGCTTGTCGGGGTCCTTGGGGCGGCCGCGGCGGGCCGGGGTCTTGCTCATGTTCGATGGCGCCGGTCAGGGCAGAGTATTAATAAACTGTACGGTATAGTATAGGATCAGATCAAACCCAGCCGGAACACCCGTCATGCGGCAGCGCAGCCTCGTCAAAACCCTGATCCCCGCGGCGGCGTTGCTGTCGCTTGCGGCCTGCCAGCCGCCGGCGCCGGACGCGGCGCCGGTGCGGCCGGTGCTGGTCGAGCATCCGCAGCCGATGCTGGGCGAATCCAGCGACGTGCTGCCGGGCGTGGTGCATGCGCGCGAGGAGGCCGACCTCGCGTTTCGCGTGCCCGGCAAGATCCTGGCGCGGCGCGTCAATGCCGGCGACAGCGTGCAGGCCGGCCAGGTGCTGGCGACCCTGGATGCGCAGGATGCGCAACTCAACGTCGATGCCGCGCGCGCGTCGGTCGGCGCCGCCGAGGCTGACGCCAAGCTCGCCGATGCCGAACTGCAGCGCTACCGCGATCTGCTCGGCAAGGGCTTCATCAGCCAGTCGGCGGTGGATCAGCGCCAGAACCAGGCCGACCTGGCGCACGCCAAGCTGGAGCAGGCGCGCGCCAACCAGGCGGTGGTGGTCAACCAGTCGCGCTACACCTCGCTGCTCGCGCCCAAGGCCGGGCTGATCACCGCCGTGATCGGTGAAGCCGGGCAGGTGGTGGGCGCCGGCCAGCCGGTGTTCCGCTTCGCCGCCGGCAGCGAGCGCGAGGTGCTGGTGCATGTTCCCGAGGGACGAGTCGAGACGCTGCGCAAGGCCGAGAAGCTGGTGGTGCGCCTGTGGGCCCGGCCGGATCATCTCTACGCCGGCCGTCTGCGCGAGGTCAACCTGCAGGCCGATCCCAACACGCGCATGCATGACGCGCGTGTGACCATCGTCGACGGCGGCGCCGATATCGACCTGGGCACGACCGCGGCGGTGATCCTTGGCGAGCGCGTCGATCCCTCGCTGTTCCTGGTGCCGCTGTCGTCGATCGCCGGCACGCAGTTGCAGCCTGGGGTCTGGGCGGTGGAGTCCGGCACGACGCGGCTGGTGCCGGTGCAGCCGGTGCGCTACCTGGAGACCGGCGCCGTGGTGAAGGGCGAACTGACACCGCAAATGACCATCGTCAGCGCCGGTGCGCAACTGGTGGTGCCGGGGCAGAAGGTCGAGGCCGTCGAGCGTCAGCGTCCGGGGCAGCCGTCCTGATGCGTTCCTTCAACCTCTCCGAGTGGGCGCTGGCCAACCGCAGCCTGGTGGTCTACGCCATGATGCTGCTGGGCATCGCCGGCGCGTGGTCGTACTGGCACCTGGGACAGTCCGAGGATCCGCCGTTCACCTTCCCGGTGATGGTGGTGCGCACCTACTGGCCCGGCGCCACCGCCGCCGAAGTCGAGCGGGAGGTCACCGACCGCATCGAGGCCAAGCTGCAGGAGCACGAGCAGCTCAACTACCTCAACAGCTATTCGCGCCCCGGCGAATCGCAGGTGTTTTTCGTGGTGCAGGAGGACCGCAAGGGCGTGCCCATCGAGCAGGTGCACTACCAGGTCCGCAAAAAGATCGACGACATCCGCCAGACGCTGCCGGAGGGCGTGGTCGGCCCATTCTTCAACGACGAGTTCGGCGACACCTACGGCAATATCTACGCGCTGACCGGCAAGGATTTCAGCTATCGCGAGCTGCAGGACTACGGCGACGCCATCCGCCGCCGCCTGCTGCGGGTCAAGGACGTCGCCAAGGTCGAGTTCTTCGGCCTGCAGGACGAGAAGATCGAGGTGCGCATCGACAACACCAAGCGCGCCGAATTCGGCGTGCCGGCGCATCTGATCTTCAACGCGGTGCAGGCGCAGAACGCGGTGACGCCGGCCGGTTTCTTCGAGACCGGCAGCGACCGCATCTACATCCGCGTCACCGGCGGGCTGCGCAACGTCGAGGACATCCGCAACACGCCGATCCGCTACAACGGCCGCACTTTCCGCGTGCGCGACATCGCCGAGGTCAGCCGCGGCTATTCCGACCCGCCGCAGGCGCGCATGCGATTCGACGGCCAGCCCTGCATCGGCATCGGCGTGTCGATGAAGAAGGGCGGCGACATCATCGTGCTCGGCAAGGCGCTGGACGCGGCCTTCGACGAGATCCGCGCCGGCCTGCCGCTTGGCCTGTCGCTGGACAAGGTGTCGGACCAGCCCTCGGCGGTGAAGCGCGGCGTCGGCGAGTTCGTGCACTCGCTGGCCGAAGCGGTGGCGATCGTGCTGCTGGTGAGCTTCTTCTCGCTGGGCAAGCGCGCCGGACTGGTGGTGGCGCTGTCGATTCCGCTGGTGCTGGCGGCGACTTTCGCGGCGATGAAGTATTTCAACATCGACCTGCACAAGATCTCGCTGGGCTCTCTGGTGCTGGCGCTGGGCCTGCTGGTCGACGACGCGATCATCGCGGTGGAGATGATGGCGATCAAGATGGAACAGGGCATGGACCGCATCAAGGCGGCGTCCGCCGCCTATGCCACCACCGCCTTCCCGATGCTCTCCGGCACTGTCGTCACCGCGGCGGGCTTCCTGCCTATTGCCACCGCGGCCAGCACCACGGGCGAGTACACGCGCTCGATCTTCCAGGTGGTGACCATCGCCCTGCTGATCTCCTGGGTGGCGGCGGTGGTGTTCGTGCCCTACCTCGGCTACAAGATCCTGCCGGACTATCACGCGCAGACCGGCGAACACGCCACGCACGATCCCTATCAGACGCGCTTCTATCGCCGCTTCCGCGCCCTGGTGGCGTGGTGCGTGCGGCGGCGCTGGCTGGTGATCGCCGCCACCGTCGGCGCCTTCGCGGCGTCGATCGCGGCATTCAGCCTGGTGCCGCAACTGTTCTTTCCGCCGTCGGCGCGGCTGGAGCTGGTGGTCGACCTCAAGCTGGCCGAGGGTGCGTCGATCAATGCCACCGACGCCGCCGCGCGCAAGCTGGAGGCGCTGCTGGCGAAGGAGCCGGGTCTGACCAACTACGTCGCCTACATCGGCGAGGGCTCGCCGCGCTTCTACCTGCCGCTGGACCAGCAACTGGCGCAGGCCGGCTTCGCGCAGTTCGTGCTGACCGCCGAGAGCGTCGAGCAGCGCGAGCGCATCCGCCAGAAGCTGTTCGAGGTGTTTCCGAAGATGTTTCCCGACCTGACCACGCGCGTGCTGCGCCTGGAGAACGGTCCGCCGGTCGGTTACCAGGTGCAATACCGGGTCTCGGGTGACGACCCGGCGGTGCTGCACGACTTCGGCAGCCGCCTGATCAAGCTGATGAGCGAGAGCCCGAACCTGGGCAGCATCAATCTCAACTGGGGCGATCCGTCCAAGATCGCGAAGCTGGTGATCGACCAGGATCGCGCGCAGGCGCTGGGCCTGACCTCGCAGGGCGTTGCACAGTTCATGCAGACCGCGGTGTCCGGCGCGCCGGTTACTTACTTGCGCGAGAAGAACAAGCTGATCGAGATCGATCTGCGCGGGCCGCCGAACGAGCGCGCGCTGTTGTCCCTGCTCGACAGCACGGCGATTCCGCGCGCCGACGGCAGCAGCGTGCCGCTCAACCAGATTGCACGCGTCGAGTACGACAGCGAGGACGGCATCATCTGGCGTCGTGACCGCATTCCCACCGTCACCGCGCGCGCCGACATCCGCGGACCGCTGCAGCCCTCGCAGGTGGTGGCGGAACTGGCCCCGCGGGTGGAGGCGATCCGCCAGCAGTTGCCGCCGGGCTACAACATCGAGCTGGGCGGTTCGATGGAAGAGAGCGCCAAGGGGCAGAACTCGGTGCTCGCCGGCATCCCGCTGTTCGTGCTGGTGGTGCTGAGCACGTTGATGCTGCAGCTGCGCAGCTTCTCGCGCGTCATGCTGGTGGTGCTGACGGCGCCGCTGGGCATGATCGGCGTGACCAGCTTCCTGCTGCTGTTCCACCAGCCATTCGGCTTCATCGCCATGCTCGGCACCATCGCGCTGTTCGGCATGATCATGCGCAACAGCGTGATCCTGGTGGACCAGATCGAACAGGACATCGCCGTTGGCCACGACCGCTTCACCGCCGTGATCGACGCCACCGTGCGGCGCTTCCGGCCCATCGTGCTGACCGCGCTGGCGGCGGTGCTGGCGATGGTGCCGCTGACGCGCAGCATCTTCTTCGGGCCGATGGCGGTGGCGATCATGGGCGGCCTGATCGCGGCGACGGCGCTGACGCTGCTGTTCCTGCCGGCGCTGTACGCGGCCTGGTTCCGGGTGCGCAGCGCCTGATCGCCAGCGGCACCAGCGTGGTGCTGCTGGCGGCGGCGGCGTGTATCCTTCGCGGCTGTCGTCCCCGAGGGCCCCATGATCGACCGTTCGCTGACCCGATATGCCTGGCTGTCCATCGCCGCCGCGCTGGCGACGATGGGGCTCAAGCTGGCGGCCTGGCGCATCACCGATTCGGTGGGTCTGCTGTCGGACGCGCTGGAGTCGCTGGTCAATCTCGGCGGCGCGGTCATGGCCTTGTGGATGCTGCGCATCGCCTCGCAGCCGGCCGATCACGATCATGCCTACGGCCATAGCAAGGCCGAATATTTCTCCAGCGGTTTCGAGGGCATGCTGATCTTCGTCGCAGGCGCGGCCATCGTCTGGGCGGCGGTGCCGCGCCTGCTGGCGCCGCAGCCGCTGGAGCAGGCGGGGCTCGGCCTGGCGGTGTCGGCCCTGGCGACGGTGGTCAATCTCGCCACGGCGCTGCTGCTGCTGGCGGCGGGGCGGCGGCATCGTTCCATCACGCTGCAGGCCGACGGGCATCACCTGATGACTGATGTCTGGACCTCGGTCGGTGTCCTCGTCGGCGTCGGCCTGGTGGCCTTGACCGGCGCCGTGTGGCTCGATCCCCTGGTGGCCATCGCGGTGGCGCTCAACATCCTGTGGACCGGTTTCCGCCTGCTGCGCGAGTCCGCCGAGGGCCTGATGGATGCGGCCTGGCCCGAGGACGAGCTGAAGGTGCTGGACGCGGTGCTCGACGAATTCCGCAGCGCCGAGGTGCAGTTCCACGCCATCCGCACGCGCCGCGCCGCGGCGAGGCGCTTCGTCAGCTTCCATCTGCTGGTGCCTGGCGCCTGGCCGGTGCAGCAGGCCCATGAACTGGCCGAGACCGTGGAGGCGCGCCTGGAGGCGCGGCTGCCGGGCGTGAGCGCGATCTCGCATCTGGAGCCCATCGAAGACCCGGCCTCGTACGAAGACGCCACGCACGATGGACGCGATGCGCGTTTCGACACCGCGGTCAGCACACGGCATCAGGGCGAAAAAGCCTCCTGAAGCGCCACCCGCTGCGGCGGAGTGCGTCGAGCGTTTTGTTTTTATTTATACATCAAATATAAATTCAACGTATAAATAAAAACATCTTCATTCGCCGAAATGCTGCGAGCGGGTGACGGTTTTCAGCCGCTTTGAGCCAGTGCCGCGGCCACCGCGCGGCGCAGGCCGGGCACCACGTCTTGCTCGAACCAGGGCCGCTCGCGCAGCCAGCGCGTGTTGCGCGGCGAGGGATGTGGCAGGGGGAAATAGCCGGAGCCCGCGAAGTCGCGCCAGCGACGCACGGTGTCGCCCAGCGTCTCGTGGCGGGTGTCGAGGTAATGCAGCTGCGCATGCCGACCGACCAGCAGCGTCAGCCGCAACGACGGCAACTGCGCGCGCACGCGGGCGTGCCAGAGCGGCGCGCATTCCGGCCGCGGTGGCAGGTCGCCGCCACGCCCGCGTCCGGGATAGCACAGGCCCATGGCCATCACGCCGAAGCGGTCGAGGTCGTAAAAGGTTTCGCGATCCACATCCAGCCAGCGCCGCAGGCGTTCGCCGCTGGGATCGTTCCACGGCAGGCCGGTGGCGTGAACCTTGGTTCCCGGTGCGTGCCCGGTGATGAGGACGCGCACCGCCTCGTCCACGCGCAGCACCGGGCGTGGCCCCAGGGGCAGATGCGCGGCGCAGACCGTGCAGGCGCGCACCTCGCGCGCAAGGCGGGCGAGCTTGCCGCGCGGATTACGCGGACCGTTCTGATCTATCATCCGCGCATCTTGGCAACGGACATCGCCGTGAGCAACGAACCCGTGCGCTGCGCCTGGGCGGCGCGCACGCCCCTGGAGACGATTTACCACGACACCGAGTGGGGCGTGCCGCAGCACGATGACCGCCGGCTGTTCGAATTCCTGATTCTCGAAGGTGCGCAGGCGGGACTGTCGTGGAGCACGATCCTGGCCAAGCGCGAGGGCTATCGCGCGGCCTTCGACGACTTCGATCCGCAGAAAGTGGCGCGCTACAGCGAGGCGCGACTGGAGAAGCTGCTGCTCGATCCCGGCATCGTCCGCAACCGTCTCAAGGTCTGGTCCGCGCGCAGCAATGCGCAGGCCTTCCTCCAGGTGCAGCAGGCGTTCGGCAGTTTCGCGGCGTATTACTGGGCGTTCAGCGACGACCAGCCCATCGTCAACCACTGGCGCTCGATGAAGGACGTGCCAGCCAAGACCGCGCTATCGGATCGTCTGAGCAAGGATCTGCTCAAGCGCGGTTTCAAGTTCGTCGGCAGCACCATCGTCTACGCCTACATGCAGGCGACCGGCATGGTCAACGACCATCTCGTGAGCTGTCACTGCCATCCCACTTTACGGAGCGCCCCGCGATGAACCCGCGCACGATTTCGCAAGACTTGCTGGCTGACCTCGCGCAGAAGGCCGAGGCCAGTCCGCGGCTGCGCACGCATTTCAATTTTCACGAGGGACCGGCATCGCTGGTGCAGCGGCTGATCGTGCAGCTGGGCCGCGGCACCTATATCCGGCCGCACCGGCATATCGATCTCAACAAGTGGGAGATGACGCTGGCGCTGTCCGGCACCGCCGAGGTGCTGCTGTTCGAGGACGATGGCGCGCTGCGTGAACGCGTGCGACTGTCGCCGGGCGGAGCAGTGGTGGCGCTGGAACTGCCGCCGCAGACCTGGCACAGCTATGTGCCGCAGGGCGCACACGCCGCCTTCTTCGAGATCAAGGAAGGGCCCTACGACCCTGCGCGCATCACCCAGTTTGCGCCCTGGGCGCCGGCCGAAGGCGAGGCCGCTGTCGCCGACTACCTGCGCTGGATGACGAAGGCGACGCCCGGTTCGCGCTACGCCGCGTAAGGTTCAGAGCCGGCGCCAGCGCTGCCCGTCCTTGGAGTCCTCCACCAGCACGCCCTGCGCCTTGAGGGTGTCGCGGATGCGGTCGGATTCCGCCCAGTTTTTCGCCTGACGCGCCGCCTGACGGGCGGCGATCTGCGCCTCGATCTCGGCGTCGCTGGGCGCACCGTCACGCGTGGTGCCGGCGGCGAACCACGCCGACGGCGCCTGCTGCAGCAGGCCCAGGATCAGGCCGGCGTCGAGCAACTGCGCCTTGATACGCGCCTTGTCCTCGTCGCGTACGGCCTTGTTGGCCTCCCGCGCCAGTTCGAACAGTTCGGCCAGCGCCATCGGCGTGTTGAGGTCGTCTTCCAGCGCGGCGACGAAGCGCTCCGGCGCCGTGACGCCGGGCGCAGGCGCAACATCCTCGAGCTCTCGCAGGGCGCCGTAGAGGCGGTCGAGTTTCTTGTGCGCCTCGGTTAGCACCTCGTCGGTCCAGTCCAGCGGCTGACGATAGTGCGCGGTGAGCAGCACCAGGCGGATCGCCTCGCCGGGCGCGAGCTTCAGCAGCTCGCGCACCAGCAGCACATTGCCCAGCGACTTACTCATCTTTTCGCTGTTGACGTTGAGAAAGCCGTTGTGCAGCCAGTAGTGCGCGAAGGTTTTGCCGCCATGCGCGCAGACGCTCTGCGCGATCTCGTTCTCGTGGTGCGGAAAGATCAGGTCGTGCCCGCCACCGTGGATGTCGATGGTCTCGCCCAGCAGCGCCTCGGCCATGGCCGAGCACTCGATATGCCAGCCGGGACGGCCGCGGCCCCAGGGCGAGTCCCAGCCCGGCTGCTCCGGCGTCGAGGGCTTCCACAGCACGAAGTCCCCGGCATCCTTCTTGTAAGGTGCGACTTCAACGCGTGCGCCGGCCAGCAACTCGCGCGTATCGCGACGCGACAGCCTGCCGTAATCGGGAAAGGCGGGGACGTGGAACAGCACATGCCCTTCGGCGGCATAGGCGTGGCCGGAGGCGATCAGCCGCTGGATCATGTCGACGATCTGCGGCAGATGCGCGGTGACGCGCGGTGCGTGATCGGGCGGGGCGACGCCGAGCGCGCCGAGGTCTTCGTAGTAGGCCGCCGCGTAACGCGACGTCACCACCGAAATGTCGACGCCCTCCTTCAGCGCGGCGGCGTTGATCTTGTCGTCGATGTCGGTGATGTTGCGGACATAGACCACCTGCGGATAGCGCCTTCGCAGCAGCCGGGCGAGCACGTCGAAGACCACGGCGGGGCGGGCGTTGCCGATATGGGCGTAGCTATAGACCGTCGGGCCGCACACATACATGGTGACGCGGTCGGGGGTAAGTGGCTGGAAGTCTTCCTTGCGGCCGCTATAGGTGTTGTAGAGTTGCATGGACGGAGGCTGGCCAAAAATTGGCGCCAGCATAACCGCTCGATGCCACAAAGCAACCGGACTTCCGCTTGGACGAACGCCCGCATTTCCGCAATGGCCGTTTCCACAACCGCTACTCCAGCGAAACGCACGGCGCGTTGCAGGCGCTGAAATGGCTGCCGGAGTTCCTGACGCTGAAGCTGCCGCGGATCGAGTTCCCGGTACTTCGGTCGGATGTCGAACGACTCAAGGCCAACCGCGTCGAATCCACTCTGACCTGGATTGGCCATTCCACCTTCCTGATCCAGTGCGGCGGCCTCAACCTCGTTACCGATCCGCATCTGAGCCGACGTGCCTCGCCGTTCTCCAGCCTGGGCCCGCTGCGTATGACGCCGCCGGCGATGGACTTCGTGGATTTTCCGCGTCTGGATCTGGCCCTGATCTCGCACAATCACTACGACCATCTCGACGAGGCGACCGTGCGCCGTCTGGCGCATGAGCACCCGGGGCTGCATTTTCTGGTGCCGCGAGGCCTCGCGAAATGGTTCCGCCACCGGGGCATGTTTCATGTGACGGAGCTCGATTGGTGGCAGGAGACCTCCGTGCATGGCGCGAAGATCGCCGCTGTGCCGGTGCAGCATTTCTCCGGACGCGGGCCGCACGACCGCAACGCCACGTTGTGGTGCGGCTTCGTCGTCGAGATCGGCGCGCGGCGGATTTTCTTTGCCGGCGACACCGGGTACTCGAAGGACTTCACCGATATCGCCGCGCGCTACGCGCCCTTCGATCTGGCGCTGCTGCCGATCGGGGCCTATGAGCCGCGCTGGTTCATGCGCCCGGTGCACGTCGATCCTGCCGAGGCCGTGCAGATTCATCGCGACCTGCAGAGCCGCTTGTCGGTTGCCATGCACTGGGGAACCTTCCAGCTCACTGCGGAAGTCGCCGATGAACCGCCGCGTCAGTTGGCAACGGCGTTGGCGGAACAGGGCCTGCCGGCGTCCGAGTTTGTGGTTTTTCGCCACGGTGAGACGCGGATATTCTGATCGACGGCACTGCGCTGCTCTCCACGTTTCCACCACGAATATTGTGCTTACGGTCCTTGACAGGCATGCACAGAAATGTATGCCCGGCGCCCTCGATGGTTATTTGCTCAGAGCTCGTAATTCTGTCGGTTTGAGCGGTGCCGCAATTTTGTTGACGCTCCAAAATACGCTTGATATAAAGCGGCGCACTCCGTGTTTCGCTGCCGCGCCGAACAACGCCGATTTTGCCGTTCGCCGTCGTCGAAATTCTCCGACACATCCGTCGCCACGGGCTTCAACCATTCCGGCTTCGCGCCAATTTCGATGAGGGGACTTTCCAAGATGAATAAAACCGAGCTGATCGCTGCGGTCGCCGACAAGGCCGAGATTTCCAAGGCTGATGCGGGCCGCGCCATTGATTCGTTGTTCGAGGTGGTGGGCAAGGCGCTCAAGAAGAAGGACAAGGTTTCGCTGGTGGGCTTTGGCACGTTCGTGGTCCGCGAGCGCGCGGCTCGCACCGGCCGTAATCCCAAGACCGGCGCGCCGCTGAAGATTCGGGCCAGCAAAACGCCGTCGTTCAAGGCTGGCAAAGCGCTGAAGGATGCGATAAAATAGTCGTCTTTGTTGGGTGGCTGAATTCCTGCGCCCCAAAGGGTGCTTAGCTCAGTCGGTAGAGCGTCGCCCTTACAAGGCGAATGTCGGCGGTTCGAGCCCGTCAGCACCCACCATCAGGATTATGTGGAGCGGTAGTTCAGTTGGTTAGAATACCGGCCTGTCACGCCGGGGGTCGCGGGTTCGAGCCCCGTCCGCTCCGCCATAAAAAAGAAGGGCACCGCAAGGTGCCCTTTTTCTTTGCCCGCCACTCGGTCTGCGGTTCGTACGAACGGGCATATCCGGCGAACGTAAAGCTGCAGCCGCGCAGTCGGCTCCGCCGTAATCTGTCGGCATGATCGGCTCTCCGAGAAATGCCATGACCTCTTCGTTGTTCCGCGCGCTCCGCTTGCTGGTTGCCGGTACTTGGCTGCTGGCGTTGACGGCACCGCCGGTCGGCGCCGAAGACACTGCGCCCGAAATCGCCCAGCCGGGTCTGCAATGGTTCAACGTCGCGGCACCGGTTCCCATGGCCAGTCTTCGCGGTCGCATCGTGGTCCTCGATTTCTGGACGGAGGGCTGCATCAACTGCATTCACATCATTCCGATCCTGCGCGATATTGAAACGCGGTACCCGGATCGTGTGGCGGTGATCGGCGTGCATTCCCCCAAGTTCGCGCGCGAAAAAAGCGCGACGAGCGTGAGCGATGCGATCCGCCGCTATGAAATCCATCATCCGGTGATCCACGATCCTGAAATGCGGCTATGGCAGGTCTATGGCGTCGAAGCGTGGCCGACGTTGGTGATCATCGGCGCCGACGGCAAGGTGTTGGGTCAGGTCCAGGGTGAGCCGGACCCGGAGCGTTTCCGGCAATCCATTGCCGATCTGGTCGAGCGTTCCGCCGCGCAGTTGAAGCCGGCGCGGCTGGCGCTGCAGCCGCTGCCTGCGCCCAGTGGACGTTTCAGTTTTCCCGCCAAGCTCAAGCCGGTGCCGGGTGCGGTCCGACGCTGGGTGCTGGCGGACGCCGGGCACAATCAGATCGTGCTGCTGGATGACCGTGGCAACGATCTTCGTCGGTTCGGGGACGGTACGGCGGGCTTGGTCGATGGTGCCAGCGGCCGGGCACGTTTCAACCATCCGCAGGGTCTGATCGCGTCGAGTGATGCGATCTTTGTTGCCGACACCGGCAATCATGCGATCCGCCGTATCGACCTGGCCAGCGGTGCCGTCAGTATCCTGGCCGGCACGGGACAGCGCGGTCATGGATTGGGTGCGGCGCAGCCGGCGCTGAAGACCGCGCTGGCATCACCGTGGGACCTCGAACTCAAGACGCAGCAGCTGTATTTCGCCAATGCCGGGACGCATCAGATTGGTGTGCTCAGTCTTGCCGACGGCAAGGTTTCGGCGCTGGCGGGCAGTGGCGCCGAGGCGCTGACCGACGGAGGCGCGGAGGAGGCCGGGTTCGCGCAGCCGAGCGGCCTGGCAATGTCCGCCGACGGCGGCACGCTCTACGTGGCCGATGCGGAAAGTTCGGCGATACGCGCAATTGCGCTGCGGGCCCCGGTGCGGGTGAAAACGCTCGTGGGCGCAGGTCTGTTCGATTTCGGCCGGGTCGATGGCGGGTTTTCGAGCGCGCGCCTGCAACATCCTCTGGGCGTTGCCGTTGCCGAAGAGGGTCTGCTGGTGGCCGACACTTACAACAGCACGATCCGCGCGCTGGATCTGCAGCGACGCACCGTTGGCGAATTCGATGGCGGCGGGTTCACCTGCGTCGATCCGGTGTGCATCCCCACGCGTGAGCCGGCGGGCATCGTCGCAGACGGCCGCGACCGGGTGCTGTTGGTGGATACCGGCAATCAGCGCATCGAGGAATACCGGCCTTCAGCCAAGACCTATCGCACCTGGGCGCGGTGAAGCGCCGGGGTGGGCAGTGGACTCGATGGTTGCCGCAGACTGAATCTGGTCGGGGCGACAGGATTCGAACCTGCGACCTCTTGCTCCCGAAGCAAGCGCTCTACCAAGCTGAGCTACGCCCCGTTGGATCTTTCAGCTGGCGCGTCCGTTGTTGTAACGGGCCAAGCCAATCAGCGCATTCTTGTAGGGCGAGTCGGGAACATCGCTTAACGCGCTTTCCGCTTCACGGCAGTACCGTTCAGCGAGCGCGCGAGTGTACGGGATCGCGCCGGTGGATTCAACGGTTTTAAGCACGCTTTGCAGGTTTTCGACGCGGCCGTTGACGATGGCGTCGCGCACCAGCGCCGACTGCTCGGCGGAGCCGTGCCGCATGGCATGGATCAAGGGCAGTGTCGGCTTGCCTTCGGCCAGATCGGTACCGAGATTCTTGCCGCTGACGGTCGGGTCGGCGGTGTAGTCAAGGAGGTCGTCGACCAGTTGGAAGGCGAGGCCCAGCTTGTGGCCATATTCGCCCATGCGCTGCAGTGCCCTCTCGTCCGCGCCAGCGCTGATGGCGCCCAGCCGCGTGGCCGCTTCGAACAGGCGTGCGGTCTTGAGTTCGATCACCCGCAGGTAACGATCTTCGCTGACATCGGGGTCGCCGCAGTTCATCAGCTGCAGCACTTCGCCCTCGGCGATGGCATTCGTGGCATCGGCCATCACGCGCATCACCGACATGCGGCCGGAATCCACCATCATCTGGAAGGCACGCGAGTAAAGGAAATCACCCGACAGCACGGCGCCAGCATTGCCCCAGACGGCGTTGGCCGTCTTGCGGCCGCGCCGCAGACCGGACTCGTCCACCACGTCATCGTGCAGCAGGGTGGCGGTGTGGATGAACTCGATGGTGGCGGCGAGCAGTTCGGGTTCGCCGTCACCGGCCCCCAGTGCCCGGGCCGATAACAGGACCAGGGCGGGCCGCAGCCGCTTGCCGCCGGCGGCGATGATGTAGCCGCCGATGTCGTTGATTAATGCGACTTCCGAGGACAACCGGGCGCGGATAGTGGCATCGACACGCGTCATGTCGTCCGCGATCGGGGCGAGCAGGGCTTTGAGGTCCATGAATGGCCTGAAGAAAAGTCGCGGGATGCTAGGGGCTGCCCGCCGGGGCGTCAATCGAACCGGTTTATTGTGACAAACTCATTGACGATAGCGGGGCGGATCACTACAATCTCGCGCTCTTTCAAGGTCGGCTGTCCATGCCGCCCACCCGTTTTCTGGAGTCAGCGATGTACGCGGTCATCAAAACCGGCGGCAAGCAGTACAAGGTCGCCCCGGGCGAACAGCTCAAGATCGAAAGCCTGAACGCCGAGGCCGGCGCCAAGGTGTCCTTTGACGAAGTGCTGCTGATCGGCAACGGCGACAGCGTCACCGTCGGCTCGCCGCTGGTCAAGGGCGGCAAGGTGAATGCGGAAGTTGTGGCCAACGGCCGCGGCGACAAGATCCGCATCATCAAGCACCGCCGCCGCAAGCACTATCACAAGGAGCAGGGCCACCGTCAGAACTTCACGGAAGTGAAGATCACTGACATTGTCGGCGCCTAATTCAGGAGTTTAGAGAACCATGGCACACAAAAAGGCAGGCGGCAGTACCCGTAACGGCCGCGACTCGGAATCCAAGCGACTTGGCCTCAAGAAGTCCGGCGGCGAAGCCGTCGTGGCGGGCAACATCATCGTGCGCCAGCGCGGCACCCAGATCCGCGCCGGCGTCAACGCCGGTGTCGGCAAGGACCACACCATCTTCGCGCTCAAGGACGGCAAGGTCGCCTTCAAGAAGCGCGGTGTGAAGGGTCGCCTGCACGTGGACATCGTCGCGGCCTAAGGCTCGCGGCGCTGTCGAAAAAGCCCCGTCACGCGGGGCTTTTTTGTGCGCTAAGCTTTCCGCCTCCATCGCCCGGACCGCCCCATGAAATTCGTAGACGAAGCCACGATCCGCGTCGAGGCGGGTGCCGGCGGCAAGGGCTGCATCAGTTTCCGCCGCGAGAAGTACGTGCCGTTCGGCGGCCCCGACGGCGGTGACGGCGGTGACGGTGGCACCATCTGGGCGGTGGCCGATCCCAATCTCAATACGCTGGCGGACTTCCGCTTCAATCGCGCCTTCCGCGCCGAGCGTGGCGGCGATGGCGAAGGGTCGAATTGCCGTGGCGGTAATGGTGCCGACCTGGATGTGCCGATGCCGCTGGGCACCCTGGTATATGACCAGGGCACTGACGAGTTGATCGGTGAACTGACCTACATCGGGCAGCGCATCAAGCTGGCGCAGGGCGGGTTCCACGGCCTGGGCAACGTCCGCTTCAAGTCCAGCGTCAACCGCGCGCCGTACAAGGCCACCAAGGGCTCGCCCGGCGAGGCGCGCGACCTGCGCCTGGAACTGTCGCTGATGGCCGATGTCGGCCTGCTGGGCCTGCCCAATGCCGGCAAGTCGACCCTGCTGGCGGCGGTGTCGGCGGCGCGGCCCAAGATCGCCGATTATCCGTTCACCACCCTGTACCCGCAGCCCGGCGTGGTGGCGGTGGGGCCGCTGCGCTCGTTTGTGATGATGGACATCCCGGGATTGATCGAGGGTGCCGCCACGGGTGCGGGCCTCGGTATCCGCTTCCTCAAGCATATCCAGCGCACGCGCCTGCTGCTGCACCTGGTCGACATCCTGCCGCCAGACGGCAGTGATGTCGTCGGGAACATCCAGACCATCAATGCCGAGCTGCGGCAATTCAGCGAGGAGCTGGCCGGGCGCGACCAGTGGCTGGTTTTCAACAAGATCGACCAACTGTCGCCGGACGAGGCGCGTGCCCTGGCCGAAAAGGCCGTGAAGAAGCTGAAGTGGAAGGGGCGCTGGTTCATGATTTCCGGCGTGTCGCGCGCGGGCCTTGATGAGCTTCTGAACGAAGTGATGGACTGGGTGCAGGTGCACGCGCCCAAGGCGGCGCCGCAACGCCTGGGTGAGCCGGACGCTGCTGCCGTCGAGGCCGATGTTCCGGCCGAGGCCGTCGTAGCGGCCCGGCGTGCCAAGGCGCGGCCCAAGTCCAAAGTCGCGGCCAAGCCCGCCCAGCCGCGAAAGGCGGCCAAGGCGACCAGGTCCCCGCCAGCGAAAAAATCGGCGGCTGGCAAAGCTGCCAAACCCGTGACAGCCGGCAAGGCAAAAAAGCGCGCCCAGCGTGTCAAGTCGGCCAGCGCCGCGCGGCCGGCCGCGCGGCGCGCCAAGCCGGCGGTCAAAAAAAAGCGTTGATGTCCCGAAACGGATGAGAACCGCGATCCTCTCGCAGGACCGCTCGAGGCCAGCATGTTGGACCGTCAGAAAATCGCAAGCAGCCGACGCTGGGTGATCAAGGTCGGCAGTTCCCTGGTCACCGCCAAGGGCCGCGGACTCGATCACGCCGCCATCGCCGACTGGTGCGCGCAGATCGCGGCGCTGCGCGCTTCGGGCAAGCAGGTCGTTCTGGTGTCCTCCGGCGCCGTCGCCGAAGGCATGGCGCGTCTCGGCCTGAAGAAGCGGCCGGACACCATCCACGGCCTGCAGGCCACCGCCGCCGTCGGGCAGATGGGACTGGTGCGCTCCTATGAGGACGAGTTCAAGAAGCACGGCCTGCATGCCGCGCAGATCCTGCTGACGCACGAGGACGTTGCCGACCGCAGCCGCTATCTCAATGCGCGCGGCACCTTCAACACGCTGCTGGAGCTGGGCGTGGTGCCGGTGGTCAACGAGAACGACACGGTGGCCACCGATGAAATCCGTCTCGGCGACAACGACACCCTGGGCGCCTTGACGGTCAACCTGATCGAAGGTGACCTGCTGGTAATCCTCACCGACCAGGATGGCCTGTTCGATGCCGACCCCCGCAACAATCCGGACGCCCGGCTGATTTCCGAGGCCGAGCTCTCCGACACGCGGCTCGTCGGCATGGCTGGCGACAGCAAGGGCGAGCTGGGTCGCGGCGGCATGCGCACCAAGCTGTCTGCTGCCTACACCGCGGCCCGTTCCGGCGCGGCGACGGTCATCGCCCACGGTCGCAAGCCGGAGGCGCTGCTGCAGATTGCGCGTGGCGAGGCCATCGGCACGCTGCTCAAGCCGGCGGAAGCGCCGATGGCGGCGCGTAAACGCTGGATCGCCGGACAGTTGCAGCTGCGCGGCAAGCTCTGGCTGGACGAGGGCGCGGTCAAGGTGCTGCGCGGGCAGGGCAAGAGCCTGCTGCCGGTGGGCGTGAAGAAACTGGATGGCGACTTTGACCGCGGCGACCTGGTCGCCTGCCTGGATCCGGATGGTCGCGAGGTGGCCCGTGGTCTGGTCAATTACGGCGTGGCGGATGCCCGAAAGATTCTCGGGGCCAAGAGCGACGAGCTGGCGGCGCGCCTGGGCTATCCCGGCGACGCCGAACTGATTCACCGCGACAACCTGGTCGTCTCAAGCTGACGCGGAACACAAACAAAAACGCCGTCCCAGGAGGGACGGCGTTGGGCACTACGGAAGAAAATCAGCCCAGCGCGCGAATGCGCTCGAGCAGGCGGCTCTTGTGACGCGCCGCCTTGTTCTTGTGAATCTGGCCCTTGTTGGCGTAACGGTCCAGCACCGGCACCATCTCGCCGTAGGCGGCTTCGGCCGCGGCCTTGTCCTTGGCAGTCAGGGCTTTCACCACTTTCTTGATCGTGGTGCGGATCATGGAACGCTGTGCGACGTTGCGCTCACGGTTTTTGACGGCCTGACGGGCGCGCTTTTTGGCGCTGGCGATATTAGCCAAGGGTTACTCCTGAAACTCGGTGCCTGGAAAAGGGCGCGTAGTATTCGGATGTCGCCTGCTTTTGTCAACCCGTGAACGCCCCCAAAGTGACTGAAACACAACGCGATTCGGACGCTGCGGGCGGCGCGGGCCCGGTTGCGGATGCGATAATCACCGGATGAACACCGACCCCGCCGCGCCGCCGCGCTGACGCCGATGTCCTCCAGCCTCCTCAAGTCCTCCGGCGTGGTCGGCTTCATGACCCTGTTGTCGCGCGTGCTCGGCTTCGTGCGCGACGTGATGCTGGCCGTCGCCTTCGGCGCTGGCGGCGGCATGGACGCCTTCCTGATCGCGCTGAAGATTCCCAACTTCGGCCGCCGCATGTTCGCCGAGGGTGCGTTCTCGCAGGCCTTCGTGCCGGTCTTCACCGAGACCAAGACCATGCGCACGCACGCGGAGGTGCGCGACCTGGTGTCGGTGGTCATGGGCACGCTCGGCGGTGTGCTGTCGGTGATCACCCTGGTCGGCTGCCTGGGCGCGCCCTTGCTGCTGTACCTGTTTGCGCCGGGCTTTTCCGCAAGCGCCGATCCGATCAAGCACCAGCTTGGCAGCGAGATGCTGCGCTGGACCTTTCCCTACCTGATGTTCATCTCGCTCACCGCCATGTGCGGCGGTGTGCTCAACAGCTACGGCCGCTTCGCCATCCCCGCGTTCACGCCGGTGCTGCTCAACGTTTGCCTGATCGGTTCGGCCTTCATCGACGCCAGTTCGGTGCGAGTGCTGGCCTACGCCGTGTTCGTCGCCGGCATCGCGCAGTTCGTGTTCCAGCTGCCGCAGATGCGCAAGCTGGATCTGCTACCGGCACCGCGCTGGGGCTGGCACGACCCGCAGGTGCGCCGGATCATGGGTCTGATGATTCCGGTGATGATCGGCTCGTCGGTATCGCAGATCAGCCTGCTGGTCGATTCCGCCATCGCCTCGCTGCTCGGCGACGGCCCGGTGAGCTGGCTGTACTACGCCGACCGCCTGATGGAATTTCCCCTGGGCATTTTCAGCATTGCCGTCGGTACCGTGATCCTGCCGGCGCTGTCGGTGCAGCACGCCAGGAAATCCAGCGACGACTTCTCCCGCATTCTCGATTGGGGCCTGCGCACCATGCTGGTGATCGGCGTGCCGGCGATGCTGGGCCTGATCGTCCTGGCGGGCCCGCTGGTGGCGACGCTGTTCGGTTATGGCAAGTTCACCGATCGTGACGTGGCGATGAGCACCTACGCGCTGTGGGCCTACGCGCCGGCGTTCATGGGTTTTTCGATGGTCAAGGTGCTGATCCCCGGCTTCTACGCCCGCCAGGAGACTCGCATCCCGGTGCGTTGCGGCATCATCGCCCTGATCAGCGGCAGCGTCATGAGCGTGGGCTTATTCCTGTTGTCGCGGGTGTTCCATTGGAACGCTGCCCATGCGGGTCTCGCCTTCGCCACCTCGTTCTCGGCCTGCGTCAACGCCACGCTGCTGTACCGCCGCCTGCGCCGCGACGGGGTCTATCGTCCGGGCGAGGGCTGGCGCCTGTTCTGGCTGCGCCTGCTGGCGGCCAGCGCGGCCATGGTCGCGGTGACGCTGCTGCTCGATGTGCCTCTCGACACCTGGCTGGCGCAGGGCACGCGACTGCGCGCTTTGCACCTGGTGGAGGTGGTGACCGCGGCAGCGGCGGCCTATTTCGCCGTGCTGTACGCTTTCGGCATGCGCCTGCACGACTTCCGCCGCCACTGACGTCATGGAACTGATCCGCGGCCAACACAATCTGCGCGAGCGGCACCGCGGCTGCGTGCTGACCATCGGCAATTTCGATGGCGTGCATCTCGGCCATCAGGCCCTGATCGCGCAGGCACGCGCCCGCGCCCAGTCACTGGGCCTGCCGCTGGCGGTGCTGAGTTTCGAGCCGACGCCGCGCGAGTTCTTCTCGCCCGAGTCCGTCGCCGGTCGCGTCGCCACCTTCCGCAGCCGCGTCGCGCTGCTCGGTGCGCAGGGCGTGGACCGCCTGATCCTGCAGCGCTTCGACCGGCGCTTCGCCGCCTACGAGCCGGCGGCGTTCGTCGAGGAGCTGCTGGTGCGCCGTCTCGGTATCCGGGCGCTGGTGATCGGCGACGATTTCCGCTTTGGCGCCCGGCGCGGCGGCGACATCCACCTGCTGCGCGCGCTTGGCGAGCGGCACGGCTACAGCGTCGAATCGCTGGACACCGTGGCGCTGGAGGGCTGCCGCTGCAGCTCTACCGCGCTGCGCGCGGCGCTGAAGGAGGCGGATCTCGCGCGCGCGGCGGCCCTGCTTGGGCGCCCGTACACGCTGCGCGGGCGTGTGCGGCGCGGGCTGCAGCTCGGTCGCCAGCTCGACATGCCGACGGCCAACATCAACCTGCACCGGCGCCTGGCGCTGCGGCAGGGCATCTACGCGGTGCGCGCCCGGGTTGCCGGGCGCGACTGGACCGGCGTCGCCAGTCTCGGCATCCGGCCGACACTGGGGCTGACGCGCTGCCTGCTGGAGACGCACCTGTTCGGTCAGCCGGGCGACATCTATGGCCAGACCATGGACGTGGAGTTCTGCCACTACCTGCGACCGGAACTGAAGTTCGATTCGCTGGACGCGCTGCGCGTCCAGATGCACCGCGATGCCGACGAGGCGCGGGCGTTGCTGGCGGCGCAGGCCTGAACCGCCCGCGCAGCGGGCCGCGCCGTGTCAAGCGACGGCAAATCCCTCATAATTCCGCCACCCGCTCTCGAAGGATTCGAGTGCGGGTTTGTTATTAAATATTAAATGATTATTTATTCGTTAAATAATTAATAACGAATCTGCCGTCCGCGAATGCCAGAGCGGGTGGCGCCGTAATCGCTCATTTCTCGCTTGCCGACGCCCTGACTCCGCCGTGACTGCACCCAAAGACTACAAGAGCACGCTCAACCTGCCGGAGACGGCGTTCCCGATGCAGGCCAACCTCGCCAAGCGCGAGCCGGAAATGCTGGCGCGCTGGCAGCAGCAGGGGCTCTATGCGCAGGTGCAGGCCACCACCGCCGGCCGGCCGCCATACTGGTTCGTCGACGGGCCGCCGTATGCCAACGGCGACATCCACATCGGCCACGCCGTCAACAAGGTGCTCAAGGACATGGTGGTCAAGTCCGCGCGGCTCAACGGCCATCAGGCGCCGTTCGTGCCGGGTTGGGACTGCCACGGTCTGCCGATCGAACTGCAGGTCGAGAAGAAGTTCGGCAAGGTCGGCGACAAGCTCGACGCCAAGGCCTTCCGCGAGAAATGCCGCGAATACGCCAACGAGCAGGTGGCCAAACAGCGCGTGGATTTCGAGCGTCTCGGCGTGCTCGCCGATTGGGACCGGCCCTATCTGACCATGCAGCCGGCCTTCGAGGCCGAGCAGCTGCGCTGCCTGGCCAAGATCGTCGAGCGCGGCCATGTCGTGCGTGGCTTCAAGCCGGTGCATTGGTGCCTGGACTGCGGCTCCTCGCTGGCCGAGGCCGAGGTCGAGTACGAGGACAAGAAGTCGTTTGCCATCGATGTGAAGTTCGCGGCCGCGGATGCCGCCGATCTGGCGCGTCGTTTCGGCGTCGCTGGGGCGGACGGCGCGTCGTTCGTGATCTGGACCACTACGCCGTGGACGCTGCCGGCCAATCAGGCGATCGCGGTCAACGCCGAACTGGACTACGCGCTGGTCGATTTCGCGCAGCATGGCCGCGTCGTGCTCGCCGCCGAGCTGGTCGGGAAGACCGCCGCGCGCTGGAAGGATGAAGCCCAGGTGCTGGCGACGGCCAAGGGCAAGGCGCTGGAAGGCGCCAGGGCGCAGCACCCCTTCGCGACGCGCATCGTGCCGGTGATCTGCGGCGAGCACGTCACGCTCGATGCCGGCACGGGACTGGTGCACACGGCGCCGGCGCATGGTGTCGAGGACTACGTGGTCGGTAAGGCGTACCAGCTGCCGGTCGACAACCCGGTGGCCGGCAACGGCAAGTTCGTCGAGGGCACGCCAATCGTCGCCGGCCTGTTCGTGCGCAAGGCCGACGAGCCGATCATCGAAAACCTCAAGGCCAGCGGCGCGCTCGCACACCTCAGCGAGATCGTGCACAGCTATCCGCACTGCTGGCGTCACAAGACGCCGCTGATCTTCCGCGCCACGCCGCAGTGGTTCGTGTCGATGGACGCCCTCGGCCTGCGCAGCGACGCGCTCAAGGCCATCGCCGAGACGCGCTGGATTCCCGGCTGGGGCGAAAACCGTATTCGTGAAATGGTCGCCGGTCGCCCCGACTGGTGCATCTCGCGCCAGCGCACCTGGGGCGTGCCGATGGCGGTGTTCGTGCATCGCAAAGATCAGACGCTGCACCCGGACTCCGCGGCGCTGCTCAAGCGCATCGCCGACCGGGTGGAGGCTGGTGGTCTGGAAGCCTGGTTCGGCTCTGCACCCTCCGACTGGCAGGTGGACGAGGGCCAGTACGAGAAGTGCCCCGACACGCTGGACGTGTGGTTCGACTCCGGCGTCGTGCACCAGTGCTCGTTCAAATCGACGAATCCGTCCGCGATGGTCGATGGCGTTGCACCGCAGGCGGACATGTATCTCGAAGGTTCCGACCAGCATCGCGGCTGGTTCCAGTCCTCGCTGCTGACCAGCGTGGCGATGCAGCGGCGTGCGCCCTACAAGGCGGTGCTCACCCACGGCTTCACCGTGGACGAGCAGGGCCGCAAGATGAGCAAGTCGCTGGGCAACGTCGTGGCGCCGCAGCAGGTCTTGAAGACGCTGGGTGCGGACGTGCTGCGCCTGTGGGTCGCAGCCAGTGACTACTCCGGCGAGATTGCGATCTCCGACAACCTGCTCAAGCGTATCGCTGATGCCTACCGCCGCATCCGCAACACCGCGCGCTACCTGCTCGGCAGCCTCAATGGTTTCGATCCTGCGACCGACACCGTGCCGGTCGAGCAGATGCTGTCCATCGATCGTTGGGCGCTGGTGCAGGCGGCCAAGCTCCAGGATGAAATCAAGCAGGCTTACGACGCCTCGCAGTTCCACCTGGTCTACCAGAAGCTGCACAACTACTGCGTGACCGATCTCGGCGGCCTCTACCTCGATGTGCTCAAGGATCGCCTCTACACGCTGCCGACGAAGAGCGTGGCGCGCCGTTCGGCGCAGACCGCGCTGTTCCACATCGCCGAGGTGATGGTGCGCTGGATCGCGCCGATCCTGAGCTTCACCGCCGACGAGATCTGGCAACTGCTGCCAGGCGACCGCAGCGCCAGCGTGTTCGCGCAGACCTGGCATCCGCTGCCGGCGGCGGGTGATACGGACATCGACTGGCCGCGCCTGTCCGCCGCGCGTGAAGCGGTGAAGAAGGTGCTCGAAGACCTGCGCATCAAGGGCGACATCGGCTCGGGCCTCAACGCCGAGGTCGCGTTGTATGCCGACGGCGATGCCGCGCGGGCCTTCGATGCGGTCGGCGACGAGCTGCGCTTCTGGTTCATCACCTCGTCGGCCACCGCCTTGGGTACGGCGACGCGCAGCGCCAATGCCGTGGAAGCGAAACTGGCGACCGGCGAAAGCGTGTGGATTTCGGCCCAGGCCTCGGCGCACGCCAAGTGCGAACGCTGCTGGCATCAGCGCGCCGACGTCGGGGCGCACGCCGAACACCCCACGCTGTGCGGCCGCTGCGTGGAAAACGTCGACGGCGCCGGCGAGCGCCGCCAATTCATCTGAGCGCCCCGTGTCCTACCAATACAAGAACGTTTACTGGCTCTGGGTATCGATCCTGGCGATCTTCATCGACCAGGTGACCAAGCAGCTGGTGGTCAAGCACCTGGCGTGGTTCGAGGTGATGCCGCTGATGCCGCATCTCAACTTCACCTACATGCGCAACACCGGCGCCGCGTTCTCGATGTTCCACAATGCGCCGGCCTGGGTGTTCGTGCTGCTCGGCGTTGCCGTGAGCCTCGGCATTCTGATGTGGCTGCGGCGCAATCCTTCCGGACAGACCCTGGTGGCTGCGGCGCTGGCCCTGATCCTGGGCGGCGCGCTGGGCAATGTCATCGACCGTGCCACGCGCGGCTACGTCGTCGATTTCATCGATTTCTACGTCGGCAACTGGCATTTCGCTGCCTTCAACGTCGCCGACTCGGCTATTACGCTGGGTGCTGGCCTGCTGATCCTCGACATGCTGCGCGATGCCCGTCGCGCCAGGGCGGCGCGCGCGCCGGGAGGCTGATATGGAAATCCTGCTCGCCAATCCGCGCGGTTTCTGCGCCGGCGTCGACCGTGCCATCGAGATCGTCGAGCGCGCGCTGGAGCAACTCGGCGCGCCGATCTATGTCCGCCACGAAGTCGTGCACAACCGCTTCGTGGTCGAACGCCTGCGCAATATGGGTGCGGTGTTCGTAGAGGAAGTGGACCAGATTCCCGAAGGCGCCACCTGCATTTTTTCGGCGCACGGCGTGTCGCAGCAGGTGCGCGAGGATGCCCAGAAGCGCGGCCTCACCGTGTTCGATGCGACCTGCCCGCTGGTGACCAAGGTGCACATCGAGGTCAAGCGCTACTCGCGCGAGGGTCGCGAGGTGGTGCTGATCGGGCACGAGGGGCATCCGGAAGTCGAGGGCACCATGGGCCAGTTCGACGAATCCCACGGCGGCCGCATCTACCTGGTGGAGACGCCGGAGGACGTGGCGCGACTGACGATCCGCAATCCCGGGCACATGGCCTTCGTCACCCAGACCACGCTGTCGATGGACGACACCAGCCGTGTCATCGACGCCCTGCGTGAGCGGTTTCCGTCGATTCATGGTCCGCGCAAGGATGACATCTGCTACGCCACGCAGAATCGCCAGGACTCCGTGAAGGAACTGACCGCCGCCTGTGATGCGCTGCTGGTGGTCGGCTCCCGCAACAGCTCCAACTCCAACCGCCTGCGCGAAATCGCCGAGCAGCGCGGCGTGCCGGCCTACTTGATCGACGGGCCGGAGGACATCCGTGGCGAGTGGCTGGCCGGACGGCAGAAAATCGGCGTTACCGCCGGCGCCAGCGCACCCGAGGTTCTGGTTCAGCAGGTGGTGGCGCGTCTGCGCGAACTCGGAGGCCGGACTGCCACCGAGATGCCGGGCCGCCAGGAGCACATCGTGTTCTCGTTGCCGCCTGCGTTGCGCAAAGCAACCCGGGCGGGTTGACCTTCACCTGCGTCACGGCGGCGGCGGGCTTGCCCCGTCTTGCCGAGTGCTCGAGCGGGGCCTGATGCCTCGGAAAAACCCCCTATTCCCGCCGGGAAATCCCTCCTCCCGCGGGTAATTCCATGCGGCTGTCAACAAAGCGCTGACTCGGCCGTTGTCGCAAGTGGGGACCACCACGGCTGCGAAACACAGAATCGCCGGGTGTTTTTTGCAATGACTCAATTGGGAAGGGGAACGATGCGCTTATCCGGAAAGACGCCGCTGACGGCGTATGCCTGCATTGCTTTTTTTTCACTGACGTTGCTCGCGCCGAAATTTGCCGGGGCAGATGACGCCGCAGCCCCGGGCACGGAGGCGGCGAGCACGCCGGCCGGCACTCCGGCGGATGCGCCGCCGGACACTGGCGGCCAACCTCCGGCCGGGCCGGATGCGTCGGCCGCACCAGCCGCGGCAGCTGCACCCGTTGCGACAGAGAGCGCAGCTGCACCCGCTGCGACAGATGCACCGGCTGCATCAACTGCGACAGATGCTCCAGTTTCACCAGCCGCACCGGCTGCGACGGATGCACCCGCTGCGACCGCCACGACAGCGGCGCCCGCGCCGGCGCCGCTCGACACGATTCCCGTCAATGTCCCGGATGACAAGAAGGCGCTCCCGCCTGATGTCGCGCAGCCGCAGAGGCTGACCTCGGTGGAGGTGACCGGCACGCGTATCAAGCGTGTGGATACGGAAACGGCGTCACCGGTCACGGTGCTGTCGCGCGTCGACATCGAACGTTCGGGTCTGTCCAACATCGGCGACTTGCTGCAGCAGATGCCTGCCGCGGGCTCCGCGCTCAACAGGGTCTTCAACAACGGCGGTGCAGGCACTACCGAGATCGACCTGAGGAATCTGGGCTCGCAGCGCGTTCTGGTTCTGGTCAACGGACATCGCTGGGTCAATGGCACCAGCGCATCCAATACTGCGGCGGTCGATTTGAACACCATCCCGGTGTCGATCATCGAGCGTGTCGAAGTACTGCAGGACGGCGCCTCGGCGATCTACGGGTCGGACGCCATCGCCGGCGTCGTCAATATCATCACCCGCAAGAAATTCACGGGCGCCGAAGCCCGTGTCCAGGCCGGCGCATTCCTCGACGGCAGCGGACCGCAGCAGGCCTACAGCCTGTCGTTCGGAAACACCGACGACAAAACCTCCATGTTTCTCGATCTCGGCCTGGTCCGGCAAAGCGCGCTGTTTGCGAGCGAGCGCGATATTTCCAAGGTGCCGAAATTCGGCACCGGTCTCAGCCGCGGCAGCATTTTCACGCCGCGCGGCACCCTGCTGTTCATTCCTGAAGCGCAGAACGGCGCGATCCTGGGCACGGACCGGTGTCCGGACCTTGCCGGCAGCATCGTCACCGGTACTGCCGGCGGGGCAGTGCCCGGCGAGCCGACGCTGCCCGCGCCCCCGAAGGCGCCAGTCGGGGCCTTGCAGCTTTGCAACATGATCCTGAATCCGGGCGCCACCGTGAGCACCACGGACACGACCGCCACCGCGGCGTCGAAGTACAAGCCGTTTGCGGCGGACGATCACTACAACTACGCGCCGATCAACTATCTGGCGACGCCCTTCCAGCAGAATTCCCTGTTCGGGCAGGTCGTCCATCAACTGAGCGACAACGTCAGCGCCGCACTGCAACTGCTCTACAACCAGAGCAAGACCGAGCGCCAGTTGGCCGAGACACCGCTGCTCTTCGGAGTTCTGGCCTCGCCGCCGTCGAACCAGGTCTATATCGACCGCACGAATATTTATAACGTCTTCAAGCAGGACATCGGTCGAACCGAGAACCCCGATCCGACCAATGCCGTGGGTATCGGCCCCGGCTACGGCATCCTGGCGCGCCGTCTCACGGAACTGGGACCTCGTTTTTTGGGACGAGATGTCCGCACCGGGTTCCTTCACGTGGAACTGAAGGGCAACCAGGAATGGTTCTCGAACATGTATTCATGGGACATGGGCTATTCGCTGGGGCGTAACGACGACTCGGAAATCCATCGTGGCGACGTCAACATGGAGCACGTCAAGCTGGCGCTGGGACCGGACGCCAATTGTCGCGGCGGCACGACGACGGTGAATGGGCAGGCGGTGAGCGTCGCGGGAGCGCCGGGCTGCGTGCCGTTGAACCTGTTCGGCGGGCCGGGAACCATCACGCCCGACATGATTCAGTACATCGCCTACTCTGCGGCCAGCAGTTCGCAGCAGCAGTCGCAGGACGTCTACGCCAACCTTTCGACGGAACTCGGCACGCTGGGTGTTCTGCCCGAGCCGATGGCGATCGCGGTGGGCGTGGAGTACCGCAAGGAGTCGTTCAGCGACCAGCCCGATCCGTACGTCGCTGCCGGCATCAGCAGCACCAACGGGGCGGCCTCCACGGCGGGTGCTTACAACACCCGCGAGGTCTACACCGAGCTGAATCTGCCGTTGTTGCGGCATGTGCCGGGATTCCAGGAACTCGATCTC
Source organism: Nevskiaceae bacterium (assembly GCA_008012115.1). Classification (GTDB taxonomy): domain Bacteria; phylum Pseudomonadota; class Gammaproteobacteria; order Nevskiales; family Nevskiaceae; genus Stenotrophobium. The sequence goes on along the minus strand of SSEB01000004.1, from coordinate 42,924 downwards.
GACGTCGCCGAGCGCTACACCAGCTACAGCACGTTTGATCCGCGCTTCACCGGCAAGATCGGCATCCGCTGGAAGGTCGTGGATGATCTTCTGCTGCGCGGAACGTACTCCGAAGCATTCCGTGCGCCGTCGATCACCGATCTCTATCAGGGTGCCTCGGAGGGCTTCCCGCAGGTCGCAGATCCCTGCGTTGGAGCCGCCTCGGGCAGCAACGCCAACGCCAACTGCACCGCGGATGGCGTCAATCCGACAACGACGACACAGCCCAATTCGCAGGTGTCGACCCGCTTCAGCGGCAACCCGCAACTGCAGCCGGAGTCCGCCAAAACCTACACCTTCGGCTTTGTTTACAGTCCAAAGTTTGTCGAGGATTTCAATGTCACCTTGGACTACTTCACCATCGATCTGAAAAATTTCATCTCGACGCTCGACCCGCAGTACGTCCTGGATAGTTGCTACAAGGCCCATCGTAACAACGGCAGCAAGTCGCAGACCTGCTCGTATGTGCACCGCGACGGCTCGGGCTCCCTTTCGTACCTGGAAGCCCCGGCGTTCAATTTTGCCGTGCTCAAGACGTCAGGGTTCGATTTTTCGGCCGACTACCGCATCCCCGTGGCGCGCTGGTTCCCGAGCCTCGGCTACATCGGCAGCTTCAAGCTGGAGACGAGTGCGCAGTATCTGGAGAAATACGATCAGTACACGCCCAATTTCGATGGCAGCCTCACCCGTCAGGGCCTCGCAGGCAGCGCCACCGGCGGCTCCATCTATCCGCGCGTGAAGGCCAAGGCCTCCTTGAACTGGGCATTCGAGGACTGGAAGCTGAGCTGGATCACACGGTACATCGGCAGGGTGACGGAATCCTGCTACGACGGCGGAACGCCCTCGCTCGCCGATCTCGGGTTGTGCTCCAACCCTGATCCCAAGCGCTCCGGCAGCAGCGATAACTCCACCAATGTCCTGCACGGAACGTTTTATAACGACGTGCAGGCGGGTTATTCCTTCGAGCACTGGAAAACCGATGTCAGCATTGGCTTGCGCAATATCCTCAACCAGTCGCCACCGGTGTCCTACACGGCGGCGATCGCCAACAGTTTCCTGCCGTCCTATGAAATTCCCGGCGTGCAGGGCTATCTGAAAGTGCAGGTCAAGTTCTGAGTCTCTTGCGTTGAAACGGACCCTGGTGCAGTGGCTGTACCAGGGTCTTTTTCATGCGGTCTACTGCGACCCGACGGTCTGGCCTATGATGGTGCCAACCGGAAGTCGCCATGCAGACCTGTCCAACCTGCCAAGCCAGCAATCCCGCCAACGCGCGGTTCTGCAACCAGTGCGGTGAGCGGCTGGCGGAGGTGGCGTCGCCGCCGCAGGTCGGCAGCTACACGCCGAAGCATCTGGCCGATCGCATCTTCAAGGGCCGCGCCGCGCTGCAGGGCGAGCGCAAGCGGGTCACGGTGCTGTTCGCCGATATCAAGGGCTCCACCAAGCTTGCGCAGGAGGCCGGTGCCGAGGCCTGGCACGGCATCCTCGACCGCTTCTTCTCGATCCTGAGCGGCGCGGTGCACCGCTACGAGGGCACGGTCAATCAATACACCGGCGACGGCATCATGGCGCTGTTCGGCGCGCCCATTGCCCACGAAGATCACGCGCAGCGTGCCTGCCGCGCGGCGCTGGAGATGCAGGCGGAGGTGCGGCGCTTCGCCGACGAACTGCGCCTCAGTCGCGGACTGAACCTGTCGATGCGCGTCGGCCTCAATACCGGCGAGGTGATCGTCGGCCGCATCGGCGACGACCTGCGCATGGACTACACCGCCCAGGGACTCACCGTGAACCTGGCGGCGCGCATGGAGCACATCTGCGAGCCGGGGCGGGTCTACCTGTCGCGCTACACGGCCCGCGGTGTCGAAGGCTATTTTGAACTGCGCGATCTCGGCCGCATGAGCGTCGCCGGCCTTGACGAGCCCGTGGAAGTCTATGAGCTGATCGGCACGGGGGCGTTGCGCACGCGGCTGGACCGCAGCCTGTCGCGCGGCGGCTCGGAATTCGTCGGCCGCGAACGCGAGCTGCGCACGCTGCTGGCGGCGCTGGATCGCGTGCGTGCCGGAGAGGGGCAGGTGGTCGCCGTGGTCGGCAACGCCGGCATCGGTAAAAGCCGTCTCTGCCATGAGTTCGCGACGGTCTGCGAACGTGCAGGCATCCCCGTGTATCGCGCCACAGGCGTGCCGTATTCCAGCGCGCTGCCGCTGTATCCGGTGCAGACCCTGGTGCGTGCGCGTCTGGGCTTGTCGGAGCGCGCCAGCGCCGCCGACGTGCGACGACTGGTGGCGGGCACCTTTCTGCTGCACGACCCGGCGCATGCGGCGGTGCTGCCGCGGGTATTCGAGTTCCTCGGCGTTTCCGAAGGGCGCGAGCGCGCGCCCGAACAAACCGCGGCGGCGCGCGAGAAGATGTTCGAGTTGTTCGCCGAGTACCTGCCTTGCGCCGAGGGGCCGCAGATCCTGCTGATCGAGGACCTGCATTTCCTCGATGCCGCCAGCGAGGAGTTCATCGCAAGGCTGTGCGCCAACATCCGCGGCAATCGCACCCTGCTGCTGCTCAACTACCGGCCGGATTACATCAGCGAGTACCTGATTCCCTTCGTCGACGAGCAGATCGCGGTGTCGGCGCTGTCGGCCGCGCAGCTCGAGCAACTGGCCAGCCATCGCCTGGGATCGCATCCCAGCCTCGACGGTGTCGCCGCGATGATCCGCCAGCGCGCCAGCGGCAATCCGTTCTTTGTCGAGGAGGCGGTGCAGGCGCTGGCCGAGTCCGGGCACCTGCGGGGCGATGTTGGCGGCTACGAACTGGCGAGGCCCATCGAGCAGTGGCCGATTCCGGATACGGTGCATGCCTTGCTGGCAGCCCGCATCGACCGGCTGCCGGTGGAACACAAGACCCTGCTGCAGACCGCCGCAGTGATCGGGCAGGAATTCGCGGGGGAACTGCTGTCGGAGCTGGCCGCCGCGCCGGACTTCGAGCCGCAGTTGTCGGCGCTGGAGGATTCCGGCTTTGTCCACCAGCGTCATGGTGAGCAGCCGGATCAATATGCCTTCTGCCATCCGTTGATGCAGGAGGTCGCCTACCACGCACAACTGGAGTCGCAGCGCGCGCAGGCGCACGCGCGGCTGGCGCAGGCCCTGGAGTCGCGGCAACCGGCCGGTGCACCGCCGGATGAAACCTCGGTACGCATCGCGCATCACTGGCGCCAGGCGGGGCAGTGGGCCAAGGCCGGCGAATGGAGCCTGCGCGCGGCGGGATGGGCCTCCTCTCGCGACATCCGCGCCACCGTGCATCAGTACCGACTTGCGCGCGACAGCCTCGATCGCGCCGCCGTCACGCCGGAGGTGATCCGGCTGCGCATCGTCACGCGTGCCGGCCTGATCCGCATGGCGCAGTTCGCCGAGGTGCCGGGCGAGGAAATCGAGACCGCCTACCTGGAGGCGCGGGCGCTGGCGGAGCAATCCGGCGACACCGCTGGCTCAGCCGAACTGCTGATTTCCTACAGCAACGAGCAATTGCATCGCGGGCATGCGGAGGTGGCGGCAAAGCTGGCCGCGGAGGCGGTCCGTTTGTGCATCGCACATGGGCAGGAGGTGATGGTGCAACGCTTCCGGCTGACGATCCTGCTGACCCACAACGCGGCGGGGCGTCCGCGTGAGGGCATCGCGCTGGTGGATGCGGCCGGCGGATCGCAGTGGCGCACCGAGCCGATCGACGAGAACAACTTCATGTCGCGCGGGTTCTATGGCCTGATGCTGACCTGGATGGGCGAGTTGCGTGAGGCCGAGGACAATCTTTACGTAGCGGTCACCATCGCTGACCGCGAGGACCGTTCCGCCAGCTGGATGCACGCGAACCTCGTCGACTTCGCCTGGTTCACCGGGCGTCACGCGGTGGCGCTGGACGAGGCGCGCAAGGCGTATGAACGCTCGCAGAAATTCGGCAGTCCATTTTTCCTGACGCTGGCGCTGCGTGCGTTGGGGCTGGCACACTGCCTGCGCGGCGAGTACGCGCAGGCGATCGGGTTTCTCGAACAGGGTCGGGCGCAGGTGGCACCCGGGGGGCTCGCGCACCAGTTCGAGGCCAACTTCCTGTCGGTCCTCTGCGAGGCCTATGCCGGGGTCGGCCGGTTCGAGGACGCCCTGGCGACCGGCGAGGCGGCCATCGCCAGCGCACAACGCTCCGGCTCGCGTGTCTGGGAGATCCGCTCCTGGATTGCGCTGCTGGCACTGCCCAAGGCCATCACCGGTGCGCATCGCGCGGAGCAGGGGTTTGCGCGGCTCAACGAGCTGATCGCCATGAGCGGCGCCCACGGTTTTGAGCCCTGGCGGTTGCGGGCGCAGGTGTACTGGGCAGAAACGCCGGAACTCGGCGAGAATCTGCGCCAGCGCGCCGCCGAGGCGTTTCTGCGCATGGGACTGACGGAGCAGGCCCGGCGCCAGGACTGAAGCCTTCACAGAAAGGCGGGTCGATGGGGGACGAGGAAAGGGGAATGGACTCACGCATCTGCGCGAGTTGCCGTGCGGAGAACGATGCGCTGGCGCGCTACTGCGATCAGTGCGGTACCCGGCTGCCGGACATCGCCGTGCGGCGCAGCTACACCCCCAACCATCTGGCCGAGCGCATTCTCCAGTCTCGCGCCGCGCTGCAGGGCGAACGCAAGCGCGTCACGGTGCTGTTCGCCGACATCAAGGGCTCGACCCGCCTTGCCGAGCAGGCTGGCGCCGAAGCCTGGCATGGCATCCTCGATCGTTTCTTCGCCATCCTGACCGGCGCGGTGCACCGCCACGAGGGCACCGTCAACCAGTACACCGGCGACGGCATCATGGCGCTGTTTGGCGCGCCCATTGCCCACGAGGATCACGCCCAGCGTGCCTGTCTCGCCGCGCTGGCGATGCAGGACGGCATCAATGCCTACGGCGCGGAATTGCGCGAGCGGCGCGGGCTGGAGTTGCGGCTGCGCGTCGGGCTCAACACTGGCGAGGTGATCGTCGGCCGCATCGGCGACGACCTGCGCATGGACTACACCGCCAAGGGCCTGACCGTGAACTTGGCGGCGCGCATGGAGAATCTCTGCGAGCCCGGGCGCATCTACCTGTCGCGTTATACCGCCGCCCTGGTCCGCGACGATTTCCGCCTGCGTGACCTCGACGAGCACCGCGTCGACGGCCTCGATCATCCGGTGCGGGTGTTCCTGCTGGAAGGGCTGCAGCGTCACGAGCGGCTCGACGACGTGCAGAGCGAGGCTGCGGCGGAGTTCGTCGGCCGCGACGCCCAGTTGGCGCGACTGAGCACGGCCCTGGCGGCCCTGCGTGGCGGTCGCGGCGGCATCATCGGCCTGCGTGGCGACGCCGGCATGGGCAAATCGCGGCTGTGCCGGGAATTTGCCAAGCGCTGCGCCGCGGCTGCGGTGCCTCTGCATGCGGCGATGGTGCCGGCCTACGCGGCGGCGACGCCGCTGGTGGCGCTGCGCGCACTGCTGCGCAGCCGTCTCGGCCTGCACGAGGGCGATGCCTCGGCGCGCGTCGGCGCACAGGTCGCCGCCGCCTTCGCCTCGCGCAACCCGGAGCGCAGCGCCCTGGTGCCGCTGGTGCGCGACTTTCTCGACGCCGGCGTCGATCAGCCGCTGGCCGCGTCTGGACTGCGTTCGCTGATGCTCGAGCGCATCGCCCGCGTGCTGCCGCGCGGCGACGGGCCGCAGGTTTTGTTGATCGAGGATCTGCACCACGCGGGGCCCTTGCTGATCGATTTCCTGTGCCGTCTCTGCGAGCAGATGGCGACGAGCCCGGCGCTGCTGCTGCTGAGCTATCGCGACCATGGCGACCTGGGCTGGCTGCGCCCGTATCTCGACGACGAACTCGAGCTGCCGGCGCTGGACGAAGCGTCCCTGCAGCGGCTCGCGGCTTCGCTGCTGGGGCCGGGCGCGGGTCTCGATACTCTGGCCCGGCGCATCGCCGGCCTGGCCGCCGGCAATCCCTACTTCGTCGAGGAAGCGGTGCAGGCCCTCGTCGGTCAGGGCGACCTGCAGGGCCTGGCCGGCACCTACGCCCTGGTGCGCCCGGTGCAGACGCTGCCGATCCCCGACAGCGTGCACGCGCTGCTGGCCGGTCGCATCGACCGCCTGCCGGAGACGCAGAAGGCGCTGCTGCAGGCGGCGGCGATCATGGGCACGCGTTTCCGGCCGCGCCTGCTGGCCTTCAGCGGCGGCGATGCCGATACCCTGGAGGCGCTGGTCCAGGCCGGCCTGGTGCGGCGCGAGGGCGGCAGCGACGACGATCCGCACTACGTCTTCTGCCAGCCGCTGCTGCAGGAAGTGGCCTACCAGGGACAGCTCGAATCGCAGCGGCGCGCGACGCATGCCGGACTGGCCGCGGCGCTGGAGGTGGTGCTGCGCGAGGCACCGACCGGCGATGCCGATCTCGCCATCGCCCATCACTGGGAGTGCGCCGAGCAGTGGCAGCAGGCGGGGCGCTGGAACCTGCTGGCCGCGCAGCGCAACGAGCACCGCGACAGCGCCCTGGCGCTGCGCCAGTTCCGCCTCGCGGTGCAGAATTTCGACCGCGCCGACGCCAGCTTCGAGGTCTTGCGCCAGCGCATCGCGGCGCGCGCCGGCCTGGTGCGGATGGCCCAGTCCGCCGTGCTGGAGCGCGCCGAGGTGGACATGGCCTACCACGATGCCTGGAAGATGGCCGAGGAATGCGCCGACATGGCCAGCGCCGCCGAGCTGCTGTTCTCCTACGCTCCGGAGTGCCTGCAGCGCGGGCAGGCCGACGAGGCCGCACAGCTGGCGGCCGACGCCGTGGCCCAGGCGCAGCTTGCCGCCAGCCCGGCGCTGCTGGCGCGCTTCCGCGACACGGTGCTGTCGACGCATCTGGCGGCCGGCCGCATCGCCCAGGGCATCGCGCTCTGCAGCGATGGCGACGACGCCTGGCTGCGGTCTCCGGCCACCGGCGACACGGCCCCGGCGCTCGCTGCCTACGGCGCCGCCCTGACCTGGCAGGGACGCTTGGCCGAGGCGGGCGAACGCCTGCGCGCCGCGGCGGATTGCACCATGCGCGAGGGTCTGGACCCGGTCCGCGCCGGCGCCGCGCTGATCGACTGGGCCTGGTTCAGCGGCCGTGGCGGGGCCTTGTCCGCGTCCCTGCTGGCGGCGCTGCGGCGTGCCGGCAGCGAGGGCAGTGTGGCGCTGCGCAGCCCGGCATTGCGCGCCCTGGGGCTTGCGGAGTTGCTGGCCGGCGACGCGCCGCGCGCCATCGATGTCCTCGCCAGCGCGCTGCCCTTGCTGCCTTCGCCGGGCCCGGTTCGCGCCAGCCTTCTGGCGGCGCTGGCCACCGCCTGCGTCGCGGCTGGTCGCGATGCCGAGGCGCGGCGTCACGCCGACCAGGCCATCGACGAGGCGTCCGTCTGTGGCGCGCGGACCGCTGAACTCTGGGCCTGGGCCGCCGGCCTGCCGCTGTCCGATGCTGCACGCCGCAGCGAGGGCCTGACGCGCATGGCGATGTTGATCGAGACCACGGGCGCCGAGGTGTTCCGTCCCTGGCTGCTGCTGGCGCAGGCCGGCACCCTGGACGAGCCGCAGCGCTCGCAGCGCCTGGGCGAGGCCGAAGCGGCTTTCTCGCGAATCGGTGTGCTGGCTCACACTGCGCGATTTGCGCGGGAAACCGGCTAAGCTAGTCTCATCGCAAGCCACCCGCTGCGGGCGCACCGGGCCGGTGGATTGAGATTTTTTATAGTATGAATTGAATTTTATTCGCTGAAAAATAACAAATGGGACTGGACGCGAGGCCACAGCGGGTGGCCTCGCCGGACGAGGGAAAGGGCGATGAAACGATTCCTGATGGGGCTGGCCTGTGCTTACGCGGCGGCCGCCAGCGCCGGTGATGCGGCCGTCGACAAGGTGCTGGAATGCATGCGCGGCAACATTCCCCAGGTGTTGCGCGTGCAGGAATTCGAGATCAACTCGGTCGATCGCACCGGCGGCGAGCGCCTGCTGCGCGGTCGCCTCTACGCCATGCGCGAGAGCGAACTGATGCGGGCGATGGTCAAGATCAAGTCGCCGCCCGATCTCAACAACGCCGCCTACCTGATCCGCGAAGGCAAGGATCGCGACGACATGTTCGTGTTCCTGCCGGCGCTCAACCGCGTGCGCCGCATCATGGGCGGCAACGCCGACAGCCCGTTGTTCGGCACTGACCTGTCGTACAGCGACGTCAAGCAGATCCAGAACTCCTTTTCCGGCGGCGTCGCCAAGCTGGAGAAGCCGGATACCGTCGAGAACCGGCCGGTGAACGTGGTGGCGCTGACGCCCACGCCCGGTGGCGACACCCACTACACGCTGATCCGCGGCTGGATCGACCAGAAGACCTGCATCCCGCTGAAGATCGAGTTCTACGACGGCGCCAACGTGCGCAAGCGCCTCAGCACGCCGGCCGCGGCGGTCAAGCCCTACGGCAATGCCTGGTACACCTCCGAGGCGCGGATGGATGACCTGCAGGCCAAGACCCACACCACGCTCAAGATCACCGGCTTCACCAAGCCGGACAAGCTGTCCGAGCGCTATTTCAACGCCAGCAGCTTCTACACCGCCGAGTGATGCAGGCCCTGGTGCAATGGCTGGCCCGTCACCCGTTCCGGGTGGTGGGCCTCTGCTGCATCCTGTCGCTGGGCGCGTTGCTGGTGTGCTTCGATCCGCTGGCGTTGCAGCCGCGCCTGATCATCGATCCGGCGGTGGAGCATCTGCTGCCGGCGGGCGACGCCGACCGTGCCGTGGCCGACCGCGTGCGCGAGACTTTCGGCGACGCCGACGCGGTGATCGTCGCCGTGCATTTCGACAACATCTTCACCGAGCGCAGCCTGCAGCAGGTCGATGAGATCACGCAGCGTCTCCGCGGTCTCGACGGCGCCAGCGCCGTGGTGTCGCTGGCCACGGTGCCGAACCTGCTGGCGCAGGGCGAGGACCTCGAGGTCAGCAGCTTCACCGAGCAGGCCAAGCGCAATCCGGCCCTGATCGCCGAGTTCCCGCACCAGTTGGCCGCCAATCCGCTTTACAACGGCACCCTGCTGTCGAAGGACGGCAAGGTGACCTCCTTCGCCATCGTCATGAACGACGTCAGCGAGCAGGATTTCCTCAAGCGCGACTACGGTGGCCAGATTCGCAAGATCGTGCGCGACGTCGCCGGCGACAACCAGGTCTGGATCACGGGCACGCCGGTCGGCCGCGCGGCGACCACGACGGCGCTGATCAAGACGCTCAAGTTCACCATTCCGGCGGTGTTCGCCGTCATCCTGCTGCTGCTGCTGATCGCGTTCCGCAGCCTGCGTGCCATGCTGGTGGCGGCCGCGACCGTCGGCATGGCGCTACTGTGGACGATGGCCGCGGCGGTGCTGCTGCGCATCCCGATGAACCTGGTGACGGCGATCGTGCCGCCCCTGGTCATCACCCTCGGACTGTCGTACTCGATCTACCTGATCTCCGCCTACTTCACCTCGCTGCAGCAGCAAGACCTGAACGGCAAGGCGGAGCGCAGCATCTGGCTGATCAACCGCGCGTCCGTGGGCCTGGTGCTGTCGGCCGGCACCACGGTCATCAGCTTCTCGGCGCTGCTGCTCAACGTGCTGCCGGCGATCCGCCATTTCTCGATACTCGCCAGCATCGGCTCGGCCATCGGCGTGGCGCTGTCGCTGACATTCATGCCAGCGGCGCTCGCCATCATCGGTACCACGCGCAAGAGCAAGACGCTGGGCGAGGCCAAGTTCTCCGAGTGGGCGCTCAAGCTTGCGACCTTCGACGAGAAATGGCGCAGCCTGATCATCGCCATCGCCCTGATCCTGATTCCCATCGACCTGATTTTCGCCGCGCGCATCCACGCCGGCGCGGAGTTCATCAAGAGTTTCGACGAGCAGGCGCTGGTGCGCCGCGATTTCGAGGCGATCAATACCGCGTTCAACGGCGCCAACCTGATCACCATCCTGATCGAGACCCACGTCAATGACGCGCTGACCGATCCCGAGCGCATCCGCGACATCGAGGGACTGGAGCAGTGGCTGCGCCAGCAGCCGGAAGTCGGCGCGGTGGTGTCGTATGTCGATCACCTCAAGCTGATCAACCAGAGCCTCAACGGCAACAGCGCGGCCTACTACAGCGTGCCCGACGATGCCTCATCGGTGAAGCAGCTGCTGGTGTTCGGCAGCAACGACCAGACGCGCCACGTCATCGATTCGCGCTTCCGCACGGCGCTGATGACGGTGCGCATCAACGTCGACGGCTCGGTGCCGACCGCGGCGCTGCTTGCGCGCATCGAGAAGCAGCTCAAGGCGCTGCCGCCGCCGCTCGACGCCAACATCAGCGGCAGTCCGGTGCTGGCGACGCGCACGGTGCAGGAGATCGCTTCCGGGCAGTTCGAGTCCATCGCCATCGCCACCTTCGGCATCTGGCTGCTGCTCAGCCTGATGTTCACCTCGGCGCGTGCCGGCTTCATCGCGCTGCTGCCGACGGTGGTGCCGGTGGCGATCTACTTCGGCACCTTGGGCCTGCTCGACATCAGCCTGTCGCCCACCACCTGTCTGATCGCCTGCATCGTCATCGGCATCGCGGTGGATGACACCATCCAGTTCCTGGCGCGCTTCAACGCCGACGCGCGCGAGCGCGGCAGCGAATCGACCGCGGTAAAGAGCGCGCTGGCCAGCGTCCTGCGGCCGATCACGCTGTCGACCGTGGCGCTGTGCTTGGGCTTCCTGGTGTTCACCGGCAGCGAACTCAAGACCCAGGTGCAGTTCGGCCTGTTGTCGGCATTCACCTTGTTCATGGCCTGGTTCATGAACATCACGCTGACCCCGGCGCTGGGCAGCAAGCTGCGCATCGTCACCCTCTGGGACATGCTGCGCCTGGACCTCGGCCAGAGTCCTCAGCACACCATCCCGCTGCTGTCCGGCCTGTCGCTGCGGCAGGCGCGGGTGTTCGCGTTGATGTCCAAGCTGGAAAGCGTCAGGGCCGATACGCGCGTGATCCGCCAGGGCGATCTGGCGCGCGACATCTACGTGGTGGTGGACGGCACGCTGGAAGCCTGGGTCGACAGTCACGGCGAGCGCAAGGTGCTCTCCAGCATGGGGCGCGGTGCGGTGATGGGCGAGGCCGGCTATTTCGGCCAGCGTCGCACCGCCAACGTCGATACCGTCACGCCGGCGCGGCTGCTGCGCTTCAACTCGCAGGACCTCGAGCGCCTGCGCGTGCGCTATCCGTGGATCGCCGCCACCATCTTCCGCAACCTCAACCGTATCCAGGCGGAACGCATCGCGCGCATGACCTCGATGCTGCAGTGAACGCCGGGTAAAGCACATTTCCCGGTAATCCCGCTTTTCGGTGCGGCGCCTGTGCGGACGTCTTAAGATTGCGGCCCGCGCAGGGGATCGGGTATCTCCGGCGCACCGTTTCCAGCATCGGAGTCCGTCATGAGTCTCAAGGGTAAGACGCTGTTCATCACCGGCGGTTCGCGCGGCATCGGCCTCGCCATCGCCATCCGCGCCGCGCAGGACGGCGCCAACGTCGCCATCGCCGCCAAGACCGCGGAGCCGCACGCCAAGCTGCCCGGCACCATCTACACCGCCGCCGAGGACATCGAGAAGGCCGGCGGCAAGGCACTGCCGATCCTCTGCGACCTGCGCGACGAGGCGCAGCTCGCCGCCGCAGTGCAGAAGACCGTCGAGACCTTCGGCGGCATCGACATCCTGGTCAACAATGCCAGCGCGATCAGCCTCACCGGCACGCTGCAGACCGACATGAAGAAGTACGACCTGATGAACGGGATCAACGCCCGCGGCACCTACATGGCCGGGCGCTACTGCATTCCGCATCTGAAGAAGGCCGCCAATCCGCACATCCTGACGTTGAGCCCGCCGCTGGACATGTCGCCGAAGTGGTTCGGCCCGCACGTGGCTTACAGCATGGCCAAGTACGGCATGAGCCTGTGCACGCTGGCCTGGGCCGAGGAATTCCGCCGCGACGGCATCGCCGCCAACTCGCTGTGGCCGCGCACCGGCATCGCCACCGCCGCGATCCAGATGATCGGCGGCGACGCGCTGATGAAGCAGTCGCGCACGCCGGAGATCATGGCCGATGCCGCGCACGCGATCCTGTGCAAGCCCAGCCGCGAGTTCACCGGCAAATTCTGCATCGACGATCTGGTGCTGTACGACGCCGGCGTGCGCGATTTCGCCAAGTACGCCGCGGTGCCGGGCACCACCAAGTTCATGCCCGATTTCTTCGTGCCGGACGACACGCCGCAACTGCCGCTGTGAGGCACCGGTGGCGCGCGGCTGGGGCGGCGAGGGCGATCCGGATGCGGAGCGGGAAGCGCTGATGTCGCGTTATCGTCCGCCGCAGGCCAAGAGTTCGCCCTACATCACGGCGGAGGGCCACACGACCCTCAAGGCCGAATTCGACCAGCTGTGGCGCGTGCGCCGGCCGGAGGTGGTGAAGGCGCTGTCCGCCGCCGCCGCCGAGGGCGACCGTTCCGAGAACGCCGAATACATCTACCGCAAGAAGGAACTGCGCGAGATCGACGCGCGGCTCAAGTACCTGACTCTGCGCCTGGACGAGCTGAAGGTGGTCGAGCGCCCGCCATCGGATCGCGGCCGCGTGTTCTTCGGCGCCTGGGTCGAACTGGCGGATGCCGAGGATGCACGTTACCGCTACCGCATCGTCGGTGCCGACGAGACCGACACCGCCCGCGGCTGGATCAGCGTCGATGCGCCGGTGGCGCGCGCCCTGCTGGGCAAGGCGGTCGGCGAGGTGGTGCGCGTGCAGCGGCCGGGTGGCGATATCGAGCTGGAGCTGCTGGCGATCCGCTACGAGTGAGCGTGTGCCCCAGCTGATGCGCGATTCGGCTGGCGTCAGCCTGCGCTGACGCGAGGGCATGGGGCGTGCCGACAGGCGCTGGCGATGCGCGCCACTAAAGTGCAATCACGGCGCCGCAGAGCGCCATTCCAACCAGTCACGGGACCCTTTCATGAACAAGCGACTCTCCGGCGCGCTCGCCGGTCTTGCCCTGCTGGCGGCCGCGCCGATCAGCCAGGCCGCCGTGTCCACCGCACCCAGTGTCATCGCGACGGCGCTGAGCGCCGTGCCGGTGCTGGGTCCGGCCGTGGTGGGCGCGCTCGGCTCGGTGGGTGGCGCGACCCATGCGCTGCCGGTTGTGGGACCGGCGCTGTCCGGCCTGGTGCTGACGCCGGGTATCACCGGCCACGGGCCCCTGACGCTGGCCGGTGTCGTCGGCCAGCTGCCGGGTCTGGGTCGTCCGCTGGGCGGCGCCGTGGGCGCGGTCGGCGGCGTGACGCGCGGCGTGCCGGTCGCCGGCCCGCTGCTGGGCGACACCATCGGCACCCTGGATCCGGGTTACGTGGTGCCGCTACCGGGCCTGGCCGGCCTCGATACCGTCGTGGGGCTGATCAACGGCGTGCCGGTGGTCGGGCCGATCCTCGGTGGGCTGGCCACCGGCCTGCCCTGAACCCGTCCTCCGCGACAGCGGCGACTGGCGCGCGAGCGATACCCGGCGGCGGCGCGCGGTGGCATGATGCGGGCCAGAATCACCCTTCATCGAATTCCGGAGCCCCCATGAAAAAGATCACGCTCGGCCTCGCCGCTGCCGCATTCGCCCTGAGTTCGCCGCTCGCTTCGGCCGCCACCGTACCGGCGTTGTCGCCCGCGGCCTTGCTGGGCACGCTGCCGCTGGCGGGGCCAAGCCTGTCGACCACGGTGTCCAGTCTGCCGGTGCTGGGACCGGCACTGTCCGGCCAGGCCTCGCCGCCGGGACTGACGGCGCTGGGACCGACCCTGGTCGGACTGGGCGACAAGGGTTTCGTGGCGCTGGCGCCGGTCACCAACGCGGTGCTGGGTGGCCTCACCACCGGCGGCGGCAAGTTCAACGACGCCACCGGGCTCTCGGCCAGTCTGACGCCGCTGATCCTGCTGCTGATCAATGACGGCCAGCAGTTTCTGCCGAATTTCCCGGTGCTGGGCCCGTTCTTCGGCGGTCCGACGCACTGAGGCGCGCGATACCCAAAAAAGAGCCCCGGTCATCCCGGGGCTCTTTGCTTTTTGGCACCACGCGGCGCTTATTGCGCAGCGAATACCTCGGTGAAGAAGTTGCGCATCATCAGGAAGGCGCGCTTGGCCGAGACCGGGTTGTAATCGGCCTGGCCGGCGATGTGCGAATCGGGATCGGTGAAGGAGTGCACGGTGTTGCCGAACTTCACCAGCTGCCAGTCGGCGTGCATGTCGCGCATTTCCTTCTCGAAGCCGGCCACCTCGTCGGCGCTGACGTAGGGATCGTCGGCGCCGTGCAGCGCAAGGATCTTGGCCTTGATCGGCTGGTCGTCGCCGCCGGCCACCTTCTTCAGGCTGCCGTGGAAGGTCACCACGCCGGCGACGTCGCCGCCGCTGCGCACCAGCTCGAGCACGTTGGCGCCGCCAAAGCAGAAGCCGATGGCGCCGATGCGCTTGAGGTCGATCGGCGCCTTGCCCGCCTGCGCCTTCATCACCTCCAGCGCCTTGGCGATGCGCGCGCGCATCGCGGCGCCGTCGCCATACAGGGTCTTGGCGGCGGCACCAGCCTCATCGGTGTTCTTGGGGCGCACGCCGGTGCCGTACATGTCGGCGACGAAGATCACGTAATCCTTGCCGGCGATCTCCTGCGCCTGCTTGAACGCGGCCTCGGTGGGCCCCAGCCAGTTGGGCGCCATCAGCAGCGCCGGACGCAGCTTCTTGCTGGCATTGTCGTACACCAGGCGGCCTTCGAAATGCGTGTCGCCGATGTCGTAGGCGACGGTCTTGCTCACCGGCGCAGCCGCGGAGGGCAGGGACACCGTGGCGGCGGCAACGGTCAGCAGAGGGAGCAGGAACTGTTTGAGCATGACGATCTCCGGGGTCGTGGAAGTGCGCTAGTTACGGACTCTGGCGCAAACGGGATGCAGTCACTTTTCCACCGGCAGCAGGTCCTTGAGCACGCGCCAGCCGCCGTCCACCGACCAGACGTCGGTATAGCCCATCTTCTGCAGGTTGTCGGCGGCCAGCGCCGAGCGGAAGCCGCCACCGCAGTACAGGTACAGCGGTTCGCTCTTGTCCGGGTGACGGGCCTCGACGTCGCGCTCGATGACGCCCTTGCCCAGCCACTCGGCACCGCGCACGCGGCCTGCAGCGAACTCGCTTTCCTCGCGCACGTCGATCAGCCTTGCCCGGGGGTTGCGTTGCAGCAGCGCCGGCAGCTCGCGGGCGTGGATTTCCTTGATGCGCTTGCGGGCGTCCTCGATCAGGGCGAGGAAGCCGGGTGAATGATCCGCCATCTTGTTCTCCAGTTGATTTTACCGGTGGGGCGCCGCGTTGCGCGGCGGCGACGCGTGCTAGATTAACGCAGGGATCATCATCAAAAAACGTTCATGGATCGACCCGCCATTTTCATCACCGGCGCGGCCGCCGGCATCGGCCGTGCCACCGCCGAACTGTTCGCGAGCCGCGGCTGGTTTCTCGGACTCTACGACCTCGACGAGACCGGTCTGCGCATCCTGCGTGACCGCTTCGGCGAGGACAATTGCATCATCGGCCGGCTCGACACCACCGATGTCGCCGCCTACAGCGCCGCGCTCGCGGCCTTCTGGGAGCGCACCGGGCACCGCCTCGACGTGCTGTTCAACAACGCCGGCATCGCCAATGTCGGCGACTTCGAGCAGATTCCGCTGGCCCAGCATCACCGCCTGATCGACGTCAATCTCAAGGGCGTGGTCAACGGCTGTCACCTGGCGCTGCCCTATCTGCTCAAGACGCCGGACGCGCGCGTGATCAGCATGTGCTCGGCCTCGGCGATCTATGGTGCGCCGTCGCTGAGCATGTACTCGTCCACCAAGTTCGCGGTGCGCGGCCTCACCGAGTCGCTCAATGTCGAGTGGGACCGCCACGGCATCCGCGTCATGGACATCATGCCGCTGTTCGTCAACACGCCGATGGTGCGGCAGTTCGAGAACCAGCCGCAGTCCGCCAAGGCCCTCGGCGTGCGTCTCACCGCCGAGGACATCGCGCGGGTGGTGTGGAAGGCGGCGACACGACCGCTGTGGGCGACGCCGGTGCACTGGTATCCCGGCCTCCAGACCCTGCTGATGCACGTGCTGACCAAGATTTCGCCGTCCTTCGTCAACCGCTTCGTCGTCAAGAAACTCTCCGGGTCCTGAAACGGCCCGGTCTCTACCCTTACACCGCAACCGGCTGGAACAACAACATGGGTTATCCCGTCGTCTTCATTCATGGCATGTGGTGCACCGGCGCCAACTGGAAGCGCATCACCGATCTGATGGCCGCGCGCGGCTACGACTGTCACGCGCCGACGCTGCCCGGGCACGAGCCGACGCGCGACCAGCCGCTGACCGTCGGCGCGCTGAGCCTGCGCAGCTACCTGAAGTTTCTGGAGGACTACGTCGCCGCGCAGAACTTCAAGCAGCCGCCGATCTATATCGGCCACTCCATGGGCGGCCTGCTGGCGCAGCAGCTCGCCGCGCGCACGCGGCCGCTGGCCCTGGTGCTGGTGACGCCGGCGCCGCCGGCGGGAATCATCGCGCTGTCCTGGTCCAACATCGTCGCGTTCTGGCGCGCGCTGTTGCGCTGGGGTTTCTGGCGCAAGCCGCACAAGCCCAGCTTCGAGCGCGCGCAGGTGTCGGCGTTCAACCAGGTGCCGGTCGAGCAGCAGCGTGCCGCCTATGCTTCGCTGGTGCACGAGTCGGGGCGCGCGCTGTTCGAGATCGGTTTCTGGCCGCTGGATTTTTCCCGCGCTGCCGCGGTCGATACTGCGGCGGTGCGTTGTCCGGTCTACGTGATCAGCGCCGAGCACGACAAGCTCACGCCGCCGGCGGTGGTGCGCAAGGTGGCCGGGCTGTACCCGTCGGCCTCGCAGCGCTACTACATGGGCCGCGGTCACTGGGTGATCGACGATGAGGAGACCGACGAGATGGTCAACGGCATCGTCAGCTGGCTGCGCCCCCTGGAACACCGCGTGACGCGCGCGCAATGAACGCCCCGGTGCATCCACCGGGCGCCTGACACAGCCACCCGCTGACGGCGGATGGAGGAGATAGAATGTTATATAATATTTATCAAAAATTAATTCATAAAATAAAATATAACAGATTGGAAATGACCTGGCGGGGTAGCGGGTGGCGCCTGTCGCCGCCGCTGGCGCGTCGTGGCGGCGCGCTGGCGCTGCTCTGCGGCGCGGCCGTGATGGCGGCGGCGGCCGCCGACCCGGTCGGTCAGGCCATCGACGCGGCGCAGGCCGCCAACGGCGCCTCGCGCGCCTCGCAGCAGCGCGTCAACACGCTGGACGATCAGACCCGGCAGATGCTGGAGCGCTACCGCGCCGCCACCTGGCAGGCGCAGCAGCTCAACGTCTACGCGCAGCAGCTGGAGGACATCGCGGGCCAGCAGGACAGCGAGAAGCAGTCGCTGCAGCGCCAGCTCGCCGAGATGGACAACACCGACCGCGAGATCATGCCGCTGATGCTGCGCATGCTCGACAGCCTCGACAAGTTCGTCGCCCTCGACCTGCCGTTCCTCAGGCAGGAGCGCAAGGAGCGCATCGACGCGCTCAAGCGCCTGATGGCCGACCCCGAGGCCAACACCTCGGAGAAGTTCAAGCGCATCCTCGAGGCCTACCAGATCGAGGCCGACTACGGCCGCGCGCTCGGTGTCGAACGCGCCGAAGTGGACGGGAAGACGGCGGACGTTCTGCACGTCGGCCGCACCGCGCTGTTCTACCTGTCCATCGACGGCGACAGCGCCGGTCGCTGGAACGCCGCCACCGGCAAGTGGGAGAAACTCGACCGCGGCTACGTCAAGAGCGTGCGCCAGGGCATCCGCATCGCGCGCGAGCAGACCGCCGCCGACCTGCTGACGCTGCCCATGCCCACCGCCGCCGGAGCCACGAAATGAAAAAGCTTTTCGTGATCGCCGCGCTGGCGCTGAGCGCGACCGCGCAGGCCAATCCCAAGGGACTGGACGAACTGCTCAAGCAGGTGCAGCAGGGCAGCCAGGCCTCGGCGCAGATGAACGCCGAACGCGAGCAGCGTTTCCTGCGTGACAAGAACGAGCAGGCGGCGATGCTGGCCAAGGCCGAGGCGGACCTCGCCGCCGCCAATGCGCGCATCGCCCGCGTCAAATCGCGCTACGACGCCTCGCAGGCCGAGATCAAGGCGCTCAAGGACAAGCTGCAGTCGCGCGTTGGCGACACCGGCCAGATGTACGCGGCCGTGCGCCAGGCGGCGGGCGATTTCCGCGCCGTGGCCGGCACTTCGCTGGTGACGGCGCAGTATCCCAAGCGCGTCGAGTTGCTGGAGACGCTGGCGCAGGGCAACGAGCTGCCGAGCATGCAGCAGCTCGAGCAGTTCTGGTTCCTGCTGCAGCAGGAAATGACCGAGGGTGGCAAGGTGGCGCGCTTCCCGGCGCAGATCGTCGACGAGGATGGTGCCCGCGCCAAGGCGGACGTGATCCGCGTCGGCGTGTTCGACGCCTTCGCCGACGGCCAGTACCTGGCGATGCAGCCGGATGGCACGCTGTCGGTGCTGCCGCGCCAGCCCGGCCACGGTGCGACCGGGCTGGCGAAATCCTTCGCCCGCAGCGACGACGCCATCGCGCCGATCCTGGTCGATCCCTCGCACGGCAGCCTGCTGGCGCTGGAGTCGGCGCGGCCGACGCTGGGCGAGCGCGTGGCCATGGGCGGCATGGTCGGCTACGTCATCATCTTCATCGGCCTGGTCGGTGCGGCGCTGGCGGCCTATCAGCTCTGGTATCTCGTCACGGTCGGCGCACGCATGCGTCGCCAGCTCGCCAACATCCGCCAGCCCAGCGACGACAATCCCCTCGGGCGCGTGCTGTCCTGCCTGACGGACGAGAAGAGCGCCGACCCCGAAGTCGTCGAGCTGCACGTCTCCGAGGCGGTGCTGCGCGAGACGCCGAAGCTGGAGCGCTTCCAGGGTCTGATCAAGCTGATCGTCGCGGCCGGCCCGCTGCTGGGTCTGCTGGGCACGGTCAGCGGCATGATCATCACCTTCCAGGTGATCACCGAGGTCGGCGCCGGCGATCCCAAGGTCATGGCCGGTGGCATCTCGCAGGCCATGGTCGCCACCGTGCTCGGCCTGGGCATCGCCATCCCGCTGCTGTTCGTCAACACGCTGCTGTCGTCGCGCTCGCGCGCGCTGGTGCAGATTCTCGACGAGCAGAGCGCCGGCATGCTGGCGCAGCGGCTGGAGGCGGCGCGTGCTGCTGCCCAGTCCTGAGACCTGGCTGCCGCAGGCGCTGACCGCGCCGTTCCGCTCGATCCAGGATTTCTTCGACGCGGGCGGCCCGGTGCTGTGGCTGATTTTCGGCGCGGCGCTGGCGATGTGGACGCTGATCGTCGAACGCTGGTGGTACTTCCGCGAAATTTTCCCGCGCGAGCAGCAGCGCCTGCGCGAGGAATGGGACCGTCGCCATGACCGTCATTCCTGGTACGCCCGCCGCATCCGCGCCATGCTGATCTCGCAGGCCAACGTGGCGATGGGCGCCACGCTGCCGGTGATGCGCGTGGTCATTCCCATGTGCCCGCTGCTCGGCCTGCTCGGCACCGTCACCGGCATGCTCGAGGTGTTCGACGTGATGACCCTGCAGGGCAGCGCCGACGCCCGCACCATGGCCAGCGGCGTGTCGCACGCCATGGTGTCCACCATGTCCGGTCTCGCCGTGAGCCTGTCCGGCATGTTCTTCGTGCACCGCTTCCAGGCCCGCGTCGACCGCGAGACCGAGCGGCTCAACGACGTCCTGACTTACGAGGAGACCTGAGCATGCGCATCCGTCGTCACGCGCCGCAGCAGGAGGAGACCGGCATCGATCTGGCGCCCATGCAGCGAACGGTGTCCGTGATGAATCTGCTGATCGGCAGTCGTCAGGTGCTTGCTCCTTTTTCTGTTTCGGAGGTTTAGCCGATGCGCATCCGTCGTCACGCGCCGCAGCAGGAGGAAACCGGCATCGATCTGGCGCCCATGCTGGATTTCGTCATGAATCTCCTGATCTTCTTCATCATCACGGCGGCGTTCATCAGCGAGTCGGGCATCCGCGTCAATCGTCCGACCGCGCAGACCGCGGTGAAGGAGGACAAGGCCAACGTTTTCGTCGCCATCAGCGCCAACGGCGAGGTCTGGATCGACCGCCAGCATGTCGACATCCGCGCCCTGCGCGCCAATGTGCAGCGCCTGAAATCGCAGCATCCGAAAATGACCGTCATCATCCAGGCCGACAAGGACGCGCGTGCCGGCCTGATGGTGGAGGCGATGGACCAAGTGCGGCTGGCCGGCGTCAAGGATGTCGCCATCGCGGCGCAACCGCCGAAGTGACATGAGCAGAAAACAAATATTTTCTGCGCATGTCCTTCCGGCGTCCCACAGGGACTTCCTGCGGTCGAAAGCCGGGATCGTGCTTTCGTTTCGACGCCTGTGAACCTTCTCGCCCAGCGGCTGCCGATCCTGCGCCAGGCGTTCACCGAACGTCGCTGGCCGGCGTCGTTCGGCGTCGCGCTGGTGATCGTGCTGCTGCTGTTCTGGGTGATGCAGCGTGTGATCCGCGTGCCGGAGGGCGAAGGCGCGGGCGAGACTGTGATCGAGGGTGTCGGCATGGTGCAGGCCAAGACCGATACGCCGCCGGCACCGGATGAGCTGTTCAAGCCGGATGCCGCGCCGCCGCCACCGCCCGCGGCACCGCCGGCGCTGGCGCAGCCCAACATGCCGACGGTGGAGATGCCGGTGACGGCGACCGCATCGGTGACGCCCAGCGCGATCAGCGTGCCAGTGACCCTGGGCTCCGGCAGCCTGGGCCTGGGCAGCAGTGGTGCCTTCGGCGGATTTGCCGGCGGTCGCGGCAACGGCAGTGGTGCCGGCGGTGGTGGTGGCGGTGCCGGCTATGGCACCGGCCAGGGCTTCAAGGGCAAGCCGCTGATCCCGATCTCCACCGCGCGTCCGCAGATGCCGGAGTGGGCCTGCAAGAAGGGCATCAAGGGCTGGGTGGAGGTGGTGTTCACCGTGCTGCCCAACGGTCGCGTGCAGGATGTGAAGATCGTCGATGCCGATCCGCGCGGCGTCTACGAGGCGGCAGCTATCGAGAGCATCTCCAACTGGATCTACGAGTCCTCGGGCAAGGCGCGCGAGGTCAAGCAGCGCGTGCCGATGGACCCCGCCGACTGCGAGTACAACTGGAAATGACGCCGCGCTCTTCGTTACGCGGCATCGCCTGCGGCGCGGCCCTGATGGCTGCGCTGGCCTGCGTCGCGGCGCGGGCGGACCAGTACCACAGCGAGGTGCGCGAGCTCGACACCACGCCGCAGCCGACGCCGCAGCAGGACCCGCAGAAGCTGCTGCAGACCGTCACCGACCCCTACGCCAAGTCCATGCTGCTGCGCGATCTCGCGGCGCAGGCGGTGGCCAAGAAGGACTACGCCGGCGCCGCGCGCTATCTGGAGCAGGCGCTCAAGCAGAACGGCCTGTCGGGGCCGGCCGTCGAGCAGATGAAGAAAGACCTGTCGCAGATCTATCTGGCGACCGGCAACTACAAGGACATGATTCCGCAGCTGGAGGCGCAGCTGAAGGCGGGCAACGCCGCCACCGAAACCCTGATCGCGCTGGGCGCGGCCTATGTCGACAAGAAGCGTTTCAAGGAGGCGGTGCCGCTGCTGCAGAAGGGCATCGCCGCCAGCAAGACGCCGGATCTGTCGTGGAAGCGCGCGCTGCTGGCGGCGCTGCTGGGCAGCGGGCAGGACAAGGACGCGCTGCCGCTGGCCGAGCAGGTGGTGCATGAAGACCCGACGCACGGCGACGACTGGCTGCGTCTGGCGGCGCTCAACCTCAAGGCCGGCAACAGGGAGCGCGCGCGCGCGGTGATGGAGATCGCCAGCCGGCTGGGCTTTCTCACCACCGAGGATGACCGCCTGCGTCTGGTGACGCTCACCGCCCAGCTCGGCGCGCCGTTCGAGGGCGCCTCGACGATGCAGCAGTGGATGGACGGCGGGCAGATCGCCAAGACCGGCGGCAACTGGAAAACCCTGGCGGCGATGTGGATCAATGCCCGCGAGACCAGTCTCGCCGTGCCCGCGCTGGAGCAGGCGATCCTGAAGGCGCCGAGCGCGGAGCTGTACCAGCAACTGGCGCAGATGCGCATGTACCGCGAACAGTACGCCGAGGCGGCACAGGCCCTGCAGCAGGCGGTGGCGATGGGCGCCAAGAGCGGGCCGGTGCTGATGACCCTGGGCATGGCGCGCTACCAGCAGGCCGATGTCGATGGCGCGCTGCAGGCGTTCAGCGCCGCGCAGGCGTACCCGGCCAGCCGCAAGCTCGCCGAGCAGTGGGTGCGATACCTGCAATCCGGCAAGGCGCGCGACCAGGCGCTGGCCGCGGCCAAGGAGCGCCGCGCGCGCGAGGACAACGTGACACTGAGCGCGCGCCTGCTCGGGGGCACGGTCGCCCTCGGTGCCGGCGAAGGCGGAGGCGCGACCGAGGCCAAGGCCGCGCAGAGCGGCGCGCTGACGCCGGTGGGCGCGGATCAGGCCGGCAATGCCGATGGCAGCATCCCGGCGTGGACCGGCGGCATCGCCAGGGCGCAGTGGCCGCCGGCCGTCGCCGGTGGACGGGTGGCCGATCCTTTCCCAGGCGACAAGCCGCTGTTCACCATCACGCCCGCCAACATGGCGCAGTACCGCGAGCGCCTGAGCAAGGGCCACCTGGCGCTGCTCACGCGCTACGGCGACTACAGCATGCCGGTCTACCCCGCGCGCCGCAGCGTCGGCTATCCGCAGGCGATCTACGATGCCACCCAGGCCAACATCGGCAAGGCGCGGCTCAGCGGATCGGATGCGCTGGAAGGCGCTCGCCTCGGCTTTCCGTTTCCCAAGCCGCAGAACGGCGTCGAGATCATGTGGAACCATCGCGTGCGCTTCCGCGGCAACAGCATGCTGATGCAGTCGACGCAGGCGGTGGTGCGACCCGACGGCGGCACGCAGCTGCTCAAGCAGACCGAGCGTGTGCTCAACCGCTACGCCAATCTCAAGAACCCGTCGAATCTCTCGACGGAAAAAATCCTGCTCTATTACCTCACCTGGTTCGGCAAGACCAAGGCCGATATCGATTTCCTGGCGCTGGTGCACGAGAGCGCCAACTCGCTCAAGCAGCCGCGCAATATCTGGGTGGCGCCGCCGAAAATCCCGAAGATGTTCCGCATCCCGCCGGTGGGCTACGACCAGCCATTCCCGGGCGCCGAGGGCATCCAGTTCATCGACATGGTGGACATGTACAACGGCGCCTTCGACCGTTACGTGTGGAAGCTGACCGGCAAGCACGAGCTGTATCTGCCCTACAACAGCTATCGCATCGGCGACGGCCGCTACAAGTACGACCAGCTGCTGACGCCCAAGCACTTCTACCAGCCGGCGACGCGCTACGAACTGCACCGCGTCTGGGTGATCGAAGCGACCGAGCGCGAAGGCAAGAAGCACAGCTTCGGCAAGCGCGTGTTCTACGTCGACGAGGACAGCTGGAACGTGGTGCTGGTGGAGAACTACGACCGCGACGGCAATCTCTGGCGTTTCCAGGAGGGCCACCTGCTGCCGGTCTACACCGTGCAGGCCGCCAACTGCGCGCCGGTGATCACCTACGATCTCAAGGACGGCCGCTATTTCATCAATCGCCTGCTCGCCGAGGACGTGCCGCCGCAGTTCGACCTGCCGATGACCGAGACCGAGTTCAATCCGGACGGCGTGCGCGCGCGCTACGTGCACTGACGCGCGCCGGCCCGTTCACGGCGACGGCGCAGCGTCCGCTTCCGCGTTGAGCGTCTCCAGCTGGCGCTGACGCGCCTCGTCGGGTTGCTCCGACAGCGCCTTGGCCGCGGCGTAGAAGGCCGGCCAGTCGCCATGCTGCTGGCGGAACAGCGCGGCGAAGGCGGGCACGAATTCATCGTAGAGCCCGAAGGGCAGCAGCCGCGCGTTGTTGAGTTCGCCGGCGAAGAAGCGGTCGTAGCCAGGGAAATCCCGCCACTCGCCGTCGCGCAGCGCCTGGTACTCGGCGCGCAGGCGCGTGAACTCGGCGTCCTTGCCGGCCTGCTTGGCGCTGTCCGGGGCATCGCTGTCGTACAACGCCTGCAGGCGCTTGCGCGCCGCCAGCAGCAGACCGATGAAGCGGTGCTCGCGCGCCCGGCGCAGCGCATCGGCGGTGTCGTCGCCGCCGCGCGCCGCCAGGTATTGGCGCAGGCCCTCCTGGCCGACGAAGTTGGCGAAGGATTCGTTGAACACGGTGTCGCCCTTGAGATAGAGCTGCTGGTGCCCGAGTTCGTGGAAGATGGTCGAAATCAGCATCTCGTCGGACCAGTGCATCATGGTGTTGAGCACCGGATCGTCGAACCAGCCCAGCGTCGAGTAGGCCGGGATGCCGGCGACGAACACGTCGTCGCCCGCGTCCCTGAGCCGCTGTGCCTCGCGCTGCGCCTCGGCCGGGTTGAAATAGCCGCGGTACGCCAGACAGCCGACCATCAGGAAGCAGTGCTCCACCGGTTTGAGCGACAGGGCCGGCGCGGCGAATACGTTCCACACCACGTAGGGCCGTTGCAGGTCGGCGTAGAGCGTGTAGCTGCGGTTGTCGGGCAGGTGCAGCTGCTGCGCGGCGAAGGCGCGCGCGTCCAGCACCTTGCGCAGCCGATCGCGCAGGACCGGGTCGCGCTGCGGATCGTCGACGATGTCGGCAATCGGCACGCGCGCCGACATCATCGCGTACTGGCCCTGGGCCAGATGCGCGTAGTAGGCGAGGTTGCCGCAGCCGGCGAGCGCCGGCAGCAGGAGCAGCGCCAGCAGCGGCGGCCGCCACGCACGTCGCGCGCTCATCGCCGGTCGCCCGGCGCCATGGCGGCAACGAGATGCAGGCGACTCGGCGTGGCGATGACGGGCGTGGGCGACATGCAAGAACTCCGCGAGGCGGGCAGGGCGATTGCGACGGCAGGATCGGCCCGGAGGGCCGCAGTTTCGACGCACCCGCCGTGACCAAGTTCCCTGGGAAATTCGTTAATAATTATTGATCGTTTTTTAATTCTGCGGACAATTAATAACAATATCGGCATGGGTTGGACGGCGAGCGGGTGGCGCATTTTTGCGCTCCCTGGCGCTCAATCCTGCGTCCAGCGGAACAGGCCGGCGCCGATGGCGAGGAACAGCGCCGCCATGCCGCCCAGCACCGCCAGTTGCGGCGCGATCTGCGCTAGGCCGGCACCGTCCAGCATGATGGCGCGCGCAGCGTCGATCAGATGCGTCAGCGGAAAGATCTTGGCCGCGGCCTGCAGGATCGGCGGCGCGCCGTCCATGGAGAAAAACACGCCGGACACCACCATCATCGGCGACGACAGCAGGTTGAGCAGACCACCGGCGAGCTCCTCGCTGGTGACGCGCGCCGACACCGTCAGCCCGAGCGCGATCATCGCCACCGCGCCGACCAGGGTGACCAGAAAGAGGTCGAGATACGAGCCCTCCATGCGGAAATGCAGGAAGGCGTTGGTGGCGACGAACACGATCACGGTGATGGCCATGATCAGCACCAGGCGCGAGATCAGCTGCGCGGCGATGAACTCGATGGCGCGCATCGGCGTGGCGTTGAGCCGCTTGAGATAGCCGGACTTGCGGTAGCGCACGATGACGTAGCCGATGCCGAACAGGCAGGAGAACATCATGTTCATGCCCAGGATGCCCGGCGCCAGCCAGTCGACGTAGCGGATCTGCGCGCCGTTGCTGGTGCCGCGCTCGAGTTTCGCGCCCGGCGTGCCGGCGAGGATGCGTTCCAGCGTCGTGCCCTTGGGCGATTGCTCGTTGATCCAGTACTTGCCGGGCACGCTACGCAGGTCCAGCAGCATGTCGATGCGGTGACGCTGCACCTTGGGCAGCGCCTCCTCGACGCTGCGTTCGGCGTAGAACTGCACATGCGGCGTGGCCAGGAAGGGATGCAGCGTGCCGTCCAGCGCCGCGCCCGGCGGCGCGATCACCGCCGCCTTGAACAGCGGCTGGCCGGGGCCGGAGAAAATCATCGCCATGCCGGCGACCAGCACCAGCGGGAACACAAGGTTCCAGCCCAGTGACGAGGTGTCGCGCAGGAATTCCAGCGAGCGCGCCACGGTCACCGCCCACAGACGTCTCATGCGCCGCTCCGCAGGGAGGCGCCGGTGAGCTGGATGAACAGGTCCTCCAGCGTGCGCGGACGGATCTTGAGCCGCGCCAGCGACACGCCGGCGTCGAGCAGGGCGCGCACGGTGTCGTTGACGTCGGCGGTCATGCGCTCGGCGGCGTCGCCGCGCACGGCAAAGCCCAGCGCCGCAGCGCGGTCGCCAAGATCGGCCAGCGGCAGTTCCAGCACGCTGTCGTTGAAGTGTTCGGCCAGCAGCCGCTGCGGCGAGCCCTGCGCGATGATGCGACCGTGGTCCATGATCGCGATCTCGTCGCAGAGCAGGTAGGCCTCCTCCATGTAGTGCGTGGTCAGCACGATGGTCTTGCCGCGCGCCTTGATGTCCCGCACCAGTTCCCAGAAATTGCGCCGCGCCTGCGGGTCGAGGCCGGTGGTGGGCTCGTCGAGGAACAGCAGGTCGGGATCATTGACCAGGGCGATAGCCAGCAGCAGGCGCTGACGCTGGCCGCCGGAGAGCTTGCGGCTGTCGCGATCCAGGAATTCGCCGAGCCGGCAGCGCTCCACCAGCTCCTCGATGCGCGGGCCCTGGCGATAGAGCGAGTGGAAGAAGCGCAGGTTCTCGCGCACGGTGAGGAAATCCTGCAGCGCCGTGGTCTGGAACTGAATGCCGACGCGCTCGCGGTAGTGCGGGCCCAGCGGCTGACCGCGATAGAGAATCTCGCCGCGCGTGGGCTTGAGGATGCCCTCGAGCATTTCGATGGTGGTGCTCTTGCCGGCGCCATTGGGGCCGAGCAGGCCGAAGCAGCGGCCTTCCGCCACCTCGAAGCTGACGCCGTTGACGGCCTGGACCTTGGGAAAGTGCTTGTGCAGGTCGCGGACGGCGAGGATGGCGGGCATGCGGCATTGTACCCGCCGTTGCGATCCCATCGTCATCATTCGGTGGCATGCTGGCGCCCTGTCAACGAGGGCCATGGCCATGAACCGTCCGCCTGTGACTGATGCACGCCGTCGCCGCCTGCTGCTGGCGGGCGTCGGCGCCGCCGGCCTGCAACTGCTGGGCCGCGCTGCACCGCTGTGGGCGCAGCCGCGCTTCACGCGTGACCCTTTCGTGCTCGGTGTCGCTTCGGGCGATCCCGCCAGTGACGGTTTCGTGATCTGGACGCGGCTGGCACCGGCCCCGCTGCACGACGGCGGCATGCCGGAGGCCGCGGTCGATGTGCAGTGGGAAGTGGCGGAGGACGAGGGCTTCCGCCACATCGTGCAGCGTGGCACCGCGCGGGCCGAGCCGCAGTGGGCGCACAGCCTGCACGTGGAGGTGGGCGGCCTGAAGCCGCGACGCTGGTACTGGTATCGCTTCCGCTGCGGCGAGGCGCAGAGTCGCGTCGGCCGCAGCCTGACGCTGCCGGCGCCGGGCGCGCCGCTGGAACGCCTGCGACTGGCTTTCGCCTCCTGCCAGCACTTCGAGCAGGGCTGGTACACCGCCTACCGCGACATGGCGGCGCAGGACCTCGACGTGGTGCTGCACCTGGGCGACTACATCTACGAGCGCCACCATCGCGCCGGTGCGGTGCGTCGTCACGCCATCGACGAGCCGCGCACTCTGGCCGAGTACCGCAATCACCATGCGCAGTACAAAACCGATCCGCACCTGCAGGATGCGCATGCGAATTTCCCGTGGATCGTGACCTGGGACGATCACGATGTGCAGAACGACTACGCTGGCGCGCTGTCGCAGGACAACAATCCGCCAGAACAATTCCTGCTGCGCCGCGCCGCCGCTTACCAGGCCTATTACGAGCATCTGCCGCTGCGGCTGGCGCAGCGCCCGCGCGGACCGGATGCGCTGATGTACCGGCGTTTCCGTTTCGGCGATCTGCTCGAGATGCCGGTGACCGACGACCGGCAGTACCGCTCCGACCAGCCCTGCGGCAGCCCCGGCTACTGGGGCGGGCAGGTGGCGCGTGACTGCCCGGAGCGCAATGATCCCGCGCGCACCATGTTCGGTGCCGAACAGGAGCGCTGGCTGCTGGACGGCCTGGGTCGCAGCGGGGCGCGCTGGAACGCCATCGCGCAGCAGTTGCTGATGGCGCAGCTCGATGAACGCCGCGGCGACGATCGCGCGTGGTGGACGGACGGCTGGGACGGCTATCCCGCCGCGCGTCGGCGCCTGCTCGATGGCGTGCGCGAGCGCGGCCTGCGCAACGTCGTGGTGCTGGGCGGCGACGCGCACGCGTTCTACGCCGCCGACCTCAAGCCGGATTTCGATGATCCGAAGAGTCCGGTGGTGGCGACGGAGTTCACCGGCACCTCGATCACCTCCGATCCCGGCGGCCCTTACGAGTACTTCAAGGCGATGCTGCCGTACAACCCGCACATCCGATTCTTCGACAGCCGCTACCGCGGCTACGCGCGCTGCGAGATCACGCGACGGTCCTGGCAGACGGCATTCGTCGCCGTCGACGACGTGCGCGATCCGCAGAGCGCGGTTCGGGTGCTGCAGCGCTTCGCGGTGGAGCCGGAGCGTCCGGGCGTGCAGGTCGCCTGAGCGGGGGCGTAAAGGGCGCGTAAGGTTTCGATCAAGGGAAGATAAAGTCATCGAGTCGTCATGGCTCCGTCATCGGGCGCGCCTAGCGTCGGCGTCCCAGTTCCCCTGTGACGGAGTGAGACCTGCATGAGCTTCAAACTAGCGACGCTGTCCGCGATAGCGGCGGCCCTGATCGCCGGCTGCGCGAACAACAACAGCAGCAATTCCGCAAAGCCCCTGGCGAAGCATGTGCTGCTCGTCAGCGTGGACGGCCTGCACCAGATCGATTTGTCGAAATGGATCGCCGCGCATCCCATGTCGACCCTGGCGCAACTCTCGGCCACCGGCGTGACCTACAGCGCCGCGAAGACCACCACGCCTTCTGATTCGTTTCCGGGCCTGCTGTCGATGGTGACGGGCGGCACGCCGAAATCCACCGGCGTCTACTACGACGACAGCTATGACCGGACGCTGTACGCACCGGGCAGCAACTGCGGCGGCAGCGTGGGCATCGAGGCGGTGTTCGACGAGAGCATCGACTACGACGCCAACAAGCTGTTCAGCGGCGGCATCAACCCGGCCAATCTGCCTCTGGCCAAGGATGCCGCCGGCCACTGCAAGGCGGTGTATCCGCACAACTTCATCAAGGTCAACACGGTGTTCGAGGTGATCAAGTCCGCCGGCGGCTACACCGCCTGGTCCGACAAGCATCCCGCTTACGATCTGGTGAACGGTCCCTCCGGTTCCGGCGTCGACGATCTGTACACGCCGGAGATCAATTCGCTGATCGCCAACGGCGGCAGCAACGTCAACGGCGTCGATCTCGCCGGCAGCAAGGCCAAGTGCGATGGCACCAACTCGCTGCCGGTGGCCAAGGTCAGCGATTTCACCACCTGTCTGCCATCGGTCGAAGCCTACGACGACACCAAGGTGCAGGCGGTGCTCAACGAGATCGACGGCCTCAAGTCCGACGGCAGCGCGGTCACGCAGGTGCCGGAGATTCTGGGCCTGAACTTCCAGGCGGTGAGCGTCGGCGAGAAGCTGCCGGTCGGCGGCTACACCGACGCCAACGGCACGCCCAGCACCAACCTCGCCGGCGCCATCGCGCACACCGACGCCTCGCTGGGCCGCATCGTCGCCGAGCTCAACGCCAAGGGTCTGCTGAATTCGACGCTGATCGTGATCGGCGCCAAGCACGGCCAGTCGCCGACCAACAAGGCGACGCTGGCGATGGAAGGCGGCGGCAATGCGCCGGTGCAGACGGTGCAGGATCCGGCCGCCTCGGTGGCGGCGGGCGATCCGACGGTCGATTCGGCGTCGACGTTCACCAACCCCAACAGCGGCAACGTTTACTCGACCGGCGGCCACCTGCAGACCGACGACGTCGGCCTGATCTGGCTGCAGACGCAGACCAATGCCCCGAACGTGGTCGCCCAGTTGCAGGCCAACGCCCACGCCATCTTCGCCGACGTGCTGCCGGCCAACACGATCTTCGCCAGCAGCATCAACGCCGGCGCGCCGCTGGCCGCGATCTACGGCGACCCGACCGGCACCGACCCGGTGGCCGCGGCGCGCGCGCCGAACATCGTGATCCAGCCCAATGCCGGCGTGATCTACTCCGGCAGCTCGAAGAAGATCGCCGAGCACGGCGGTGGCACGGTCGACGACACGCAGGTGGCGCTGCTGGTGTCGATGCCCTCGATCCACCCGGGCACGCTGTCGACGGCGGTCAGCACCACGCAGATCGCGCCGACCATCCTCAAGGCGCTGGGGCTGGACCCGCAGGCGCTGCAGGCCGTGCAGAAAGAAGGCACCGCCGTCTTGCCGGGCTTGTTCTGAGCGGTTCGTGCATGAGAGGGGCCGCCTGCGCGCGGCCCCTTTTTCATGTCTGCCGCAGGCGGGTTATTCGCGCGGCAGGCGGATGCCGACCTCGCGCAGGGCGCCGTCTTCCATGCGGCGCACGACCAGTTCCACCGGGCCCAGTCGCAGACGGTCGCCGACCACCGGGCGCGGCAGGAAACGCAGCAGCAGCTCGCCCACCGTCTGCCGCTCCGAGCCCTCGGGAATGCTCAGGCCGTAGTGCATGGCCAGGTCCTGCGCGGTGGCGTCGAGCGCGATGGTGAACTCGCCGAAGTACTGTTGCCGCTTGGCGTCCGCGCCCGGGCGCTGGCGGCGTGCCTGGAACACCGTGTCGAGACGTTCGAGATCGCGCTCGGCCGCGAGGAGCGACACGTAGTCGCCGGCTTCCAGCACGCCCCATTCGCGATAGGGCAGCAGGCGTCCGTGACGCGTCAGCGCGATGATCCGCGAGTGATCGTGCACCGGCAGCTCCTTGGGTTTCTTGCCAAGGTGCGCGCTGGCATCCGAGAGCCGGTAGCTGACGATCTCGTAGCCGCTCTGGCCCGGCAGGTCGACCTCGAAGCGCCGTGCGCGCGCCTGCGTGCGCGGCATCAGCAGACCCAGCACGCGCGCCGTCAGCGGCACGCTGGAGCCCTGCAGCAGCAGCGACACCAGCACGATGAAGAAGGCGACGTTGAAGATCAGGCCGGCGTTGTCGAGCCCGGCCAGCCAGGGGAAGGTGGCCAGCACGATGGGCACCGAGCCGCGCAGTCCCACCCAGGCAATGAACGCCTGTTCGCGCCAGGGAAAACGGAACGGCAGCAGGCTCAGCACCACGGCCAGCGGGCGCGCCAGCAGGATCAGGATCAGGCCCAGCGTCAGCGCCGGCACGGCGATGTACAACAGCCGGTGCGGACTCACCAGCAGGCCCAGGATCAGGAACATGCCGATCTGCGCCATCCAGGCGATACCATCGTGGAACCGCCGGATGCTGCCGAAGGCGCGCACCTTGCGGTTGCCGACCACCAGCCCGGCCAGATACACCGCGAGGAAGCCGCTGCCGCCGACAATCGCGGTAAGGCCGAAGATCAGGAAACCGCTGAACAGGGCCAGCACCGGGTACAGCGACTCGTTGAGATCCAGGCGGTTGAGGGCGCGCGCCAGCGCCCAGCCGCCGAGGACGCCGAATGCGCCGCCGACCATCATCTGCTGCAGCAGCATCGCCGTCGCGCTCCAGGCGGTGAACGTCTGCGGGTCCTGCAGGTAGGTCACCAGGCCCAGCGTCAGCAGCACCGCCATCGGGTCGTTGGTACCGGACTCGATCTCCAGCACCGAGGTGACGCGCTCGTTGAGCGAGACGCGCGTGTTGCCGAGCAGCGAGAACACCGCCGCCGCGTCGGTCGAGCTGACGATGGCGCCCAGCAGCAGGCCCTGCGCCAGCGGCAGGCCCAGCACGGTGCTGGCGAACCAGCCGATGATCAGCATGGTGAGCAGCACGCCGATGGTCGCCAGGCTCAGCGCCGGCCACAGGCCGACGCGAAAGGTCTTGAACGAGGTGCGCATGCCGCCGTCGAACAGGATCACCGCCAGGGCTGCGGTGCCGGCGAGGTTGGCGAGGCGGAAATCCGCGAAGTGGATGTGGCCGGGGCCATCCTCGCCCGCGAGCATGCCGATGACGATGAACACGAGCAGCAGCGGCACGCCCACGCGCGGCGTCACCACCGTGGCGAGAATGCTGACCAGGAACAGCAGTCCAGCGGCGAAGATCAGTTGGTTGACGAAATCCATGGGCTCGGGCGCGGCGCGGCCGCACGTGGCTCGCGCGGCGTCTTGAGGATGCAGAGATTGTCGCGACCAGCGCAAGTTTCGGCTGTGCCGGCTGCGCCGGCGCCACCCGCTCTGCCGTCAGCGCAGGTCAGCGATGTTATTAAAGATCATACTAATTTATTTTTGAATAATAAATAATAACAAACCGGAACACGTTGCCGGGTGTAGCGGGTGGCGGTCTGACGCGCTGCGCGGCGCCTCAATCGCGTTCGCGATGCGGCCGTTCGCGGGGTTCCGGCTCGCGGCGCTGTGGCGGTTCGCGATGCTCCGGCGGGCGTGCCGCGGGCCTCTCGGGGCCGCGCGGCTGCATCTGCTCCGGCGCCGCGGGCAGCTGCGGACGCGGCTCCTGCGGTGGCCGCTGCGCGTCGTCGAAGGAGCGATATCGCGGCGTCGTCGGGCGCAGGGGGCGCGGCTGTGGGCGCGGCATGAAGCCGGGCTCGCCATCCGGCGTCGCCGGTGCTGCCGCGGGGCGCGGCGGTGCCGGGCCGTCACGCGAGTCGTCGCGGGACGACGGCGGCTCGCCCGGGCGCGGCAGGGGTTGGGGGTGACGGTCGGGCATGCCGGCGCCGGGGCCGCGCTGCCGCGCGACGTCGCCCTCCAGCGGCGGACCGCGATCATCGCCGGGCGTCGCCGGGTGCGGCACGGGGGCGTCGTGCAGCCAGACGCCGTCGCGGCGCGGGCCGGCGTCGGCAGGCCGCTGGATCACGGGCGGCAGCGGGCGACGCGAGATCAGCGGTGGCTTGAAGGCGGCGGCGGGCGCGCTCTGCGGCGCGTCGACGGCCGGCGCCAGGCCCGCACCGGGCCGCCCGTGCGGCAGTTGGCTGCGCGGCAGTGCCGGCGCCTGCGTGAGCTGCGTGCGGTCGATGGGCATGCGTGCCGTGCCGACCGGCCGGCCCTGCGCGAAGTCCTCGTGCGTGACCGCGGTGGCCGCGCCTGGCAGCGCCTGGTGCGTGTACGGCAGCCGCGGCGTGCGGTGATGATGGAAATCGTCGTAGGCAACGTCGATGCGCTGGCGATCGATGCGGACGCTGTTGCTGGCGTTGACCCTCTCGAAATAGCGATGACTGCCGCGATACCAGGGCGTGTAGACATCGCGCGGGCCCAGCGGCACCCAGCCGATGGGGGCGCCGGAGGAAGCGGAGACATGCCAGCCGCTGCCGCCGACGAAGGCGACCAGGGCGGGGCAGTACACCGGGCGCTCGTGCACTGGGCCGGGCACCCAGCCCCAACGCTCGCGCACGTAGACCCAGCGGCCGTAGTGGAAGGGCGCGAAGCCCCAGGGCGCATCGTCGATCCAGGTCCAGCCCCAGGGTGGAATCCAGGCCCAGTGGCCATAGCGGTACGGCGCCCAGCCGACGACGACGGTGCGCGGGTACCAGACCGGGCCGTAGTCGTCGACGCTGTCCCAGTCGCCGTAGACGTCGAGATCGCTGTAGCCGACCACTTGCGTCGAGACATACTGCGGCGGCGGCGCGAACAGGCGCTGGTCGCGCTCGCTGCACCAGCGGTCGAAATCGTCGGGCGGCGACAGCGGCATGCCGCTGATGTGCTGCAGCTGCGGGTCGTCGAAACGCCAGGACTGGCGGCCGCTCAGGGAATAGCTCGCGCCGTTACGGCCGTAAACGGTGGCGGCGCCTTCGAACAGGCTGACGATGGTGCTGGCGCCGTCCGGGGCCACGTCCAGGCGTAGCGCGCCTGGCTGGGTGAAGACCAGGGCCAGCGTCGGTGTGTCGATCTCCAGGCTCTGGCCGGCGACGAGCGTGAGGACACGCCAGTTGAGCGTGCCGCGGCTCAGTTCGATCTGCGTGCCGCTGGCGTCCAGGCGCAGGACGCGGAAGCTGCTTTCGCCGCCGAGGCGGATTTCGCCGTTGCTGCCGGTGTCGAGCGCGAGCCGCGCGTCGTCGCCGGTGAGCAGGCGGTCGCCGGCGATCAAAGGGCGGTTGAGGCCCACCTGGTCCCAGCCGTCGGTGCCGGCCGGTGCGTAGCTGACCGCGCCGGCGAGGTAGGCCAGGCGGGCCACGCGGTCGGGCGGATCGTTGTCGGCGGCGTGGGCGAGGGCCGACGACAGCAGCGCGCACAGCGCCATCGCGGCAATGACACAACGGGCGGCGCGGTGCGGATGGCGGTTCATGCGGGCCTCGGTCTCGGTGCCCACGCGGGCGGACAGGGTCAGGCCATTACAATAGCGCGGCGCTGAATCCGTGCTGAACGTCGCCCGTTCAGGAGGCCGGGGGATGGATTTCGTTCAGGCGCTCGAGCAGTCGTTCGGTAATGCGGCGCAGCAGGCGCGCGGCGCGCTCGCGGTCGCCCTGCTGCATCGCCTCGACGATGTCGCTGCGCATTTCCACGAAACCCGGCACGTAGCCGATCTGCTTGGCCATGATGCGCGCGCGCACGCCCCAGGCCAGCGACTCCCAGGCCTTGAGGAAAAGACGGTTGCCGGACAGCGCCACGACATGGCGGTGGAAACGCAGCACCGCCTGCATGTGCTGGTCGAAGGCGGTCTTGGGATCGGCGGCGCGCATCGCCGACAGCTCGGACTGCAGCAGCGCGATGTCCTGATCGGTCCAGTGTGCCGAGGCGCGGACGGCGGCGTCCTCCAGCAGCAGGCGCAGCTCGTAGGCTTCACGCAGTTCGGCGAGGTCGATCGAGCGCACGCGCGTGCCACGATAGCGCTCGCTTTCCACCAGGCCGAGCATCTCCAGTTCGCGCAGCGCCTCGCGGATCGGCGCCTGACTGACGTTGAATTCGCGCGCCAGCGCCAGTTCTTTCAGATGGGTGCCCGGCGGATACACGCCATCGATAATGCGCGAGACGATGGTGTCGCGCACCGGGTCGCGCATGCAGGTGCGGTGGACTTTCACGTCTCCAGCGATGGCCGGACGCTCGGGCGGCGATGACTCGGGCGATGACTTGGGCGCTGACATGTTATTCGACCGTACTGTCGCTATTGCCGCCGGAGGCCGCGCTCCAGCCGCCGCCCAGCGCCTTGACCAGCAGCACGCTGGCGGCGGCGCGTCGGTTACGGATGTCGATGGTGGCGAGCTGTGCCTGCAAGGCCGCGTTCTGTGCGCTCACCACTTCCAGGTAGGTGGCGATGCCGCCCTTGTAGCGGTACTGCGCCTGCTGCAGCGCGCGCTGTGCGGCTGCGGCCGCAGCATCCTGCGTTGCGGCTTCCTGCTCCAGCTGATGCAGCGCGACGAGCGCGTCCTCGACCTCGCGATAACCGTTGAGCACGCTCTGACGGTACTGCGCCACCGCTTCATCGAGGGCGGCGTGGGCGCGGTCGCTGTTGGCGCTGCGACGACCGCCGTCGAACAGCGTGAACAATGCCGAGGGGCCGAAAGACCACAGGTGGGCCGGGGCCTCGATCCAGCTGCCGGATTTGCCGCTCTCGTAGCCGGCGACGGCCGCGAGGCTGAACACCGGGAAGTAGGCCGCCCGCGCCACGCCGACGCCGGCGTTGGCGGCGGCGACACGGCGTTCCGCTGAGGCGATGTCGGGGCGTCGCTCCAGCAGCGCCGACGGCAGGCCTGGATCGATCGCCGGGATCGTCACCGCCAGCGGCGCCGGCGCCAGGCTGAATTGCGCCGGCGGCACGCCCACCAGCACGGCGATGGCATGTTCGATCTGCGCGCGACGCAGGTGCTGCTCCGCCGCCTGCGTGCGGGCGGTCTGCAACTGCGTTTCCGCCTGCGCCACGTCCACCGCGGATGCGGCGCCGCCTTGGTAACGGTTCTGCGTCAGCGTCAGCGCCTTGTCATAGGACGCAACGGATTGGTCGAGCAGCGCCTGCGCAGCGTCACTGCTGCGCAGGGCGAAGTAATCCTGCGCCAACTCAGCCTGGATGCTGAGGGTGGCGGTGGCGTAGTCCGCCGCCGCTGCCTCGGCGCTGCGCTCCGCCGCGCTGACCGTGTTGCGCACGCGGCCCCAGAAATCCAGTTCGTAGGACAGGTCGGCGTTGAGCAGGAAATCGTTGTAGGGGTTGGGCGCGCCCGCATTGAACAATGCACGGTTCTGCGAGCTGCGTTGTCGGGTGAAGCTGGCACCGGCGCTGAGGCTGGGCAACTGGTCAGCACCGGCGTAACGCGCCGCCGCGCGCGACTGCTGCAGGCGCGCAAGCGCCGCCTTGAGATCCTGGTTGCCATCGGCGCTGCGCGCTTCGAGCGCAGCGAGATCGGGATCGCCGAAGACCTGCCACCAGGCGCCGCGCGCCGCGGCGTCGGCGGGCTGCGCCGGTTTCCAGTCGCCGGCCTCCTTGTAGGTTTCCGGCGCCGGCATCTCGGGGCGATGGTATTCGGGCGCCATCGAGCAGGCGCCAAGCAGGCTGGCGAGCGCGAGGCCGCCCAGGGCTGCGCCTTTCACTTTGCCGCTCCGTCCTTGGCGGCGGCATTCGCCGGTTCGACAGCGCGCACGGCATCGCCCTCGGCGATGGAGTCGGGCGGGTTGATGACCAGGGCATCGCCCGCAGCAATGCCGCTCAGCACCTCGACCTCCTTGCCGAAATCGCGCCCCAGGCGAATGGTTTTGAGGGCGACATGGCCGTTGGGATCGACGCTCGCGACCTGGATCGCGCTGCCGCGGAACAGCAGGGTGTTGTCGGGTACGCGCAGCACGCCGGCATAGGCCGGCAGCTTGAAGTGCACCTCGGTGTAGGCGCCAGGCAGCAGGGTGTTGTCGGCGTTGTCCGCCTGTAGCTGGACCAGCATGGTGCGGCTGCCGGGATCGATGGCGTCGGCCGTGCTGATGACCTGGGCCGGGTAGTCATGGTCCGGGTTCTCGGCGAAACGCAGGCTCGCGGTCATACCGGCCCGCACGCTGGCGACATAAGACTGCGGCAGTTGCACGTAGACGCGCAGGCGGCGGGTGTCGACGATGTGGAACAGCTCGCGCTGGCCGCTGGCGCCGGGATTGATCAGGTCGCCGACATCGACGTTGCGCGCGGTGACCACGCCGTCGAAGGGCGCAACGATGTTCTTGAACCCCTGCAGCTGACGCAGGCGGTCGACATTGGCCTGGGCCGACGCCAGCAGGGCCGACTTGGCGGCGGCATCGCCGGCTTTCTCGTCGGCGTCCTGCTGCGACACCGAGTCCGTCGCCAGCAGGTTCTTCCAGCGCGCGGCGGTGCTCTGCGCGAGCTGGTTGTTGGCCTGCGCGGTGGCGAGATCGGCACGTGCCTGTGCGAGCTGCTGGTCGACTTCCGGCGTATCGATTTCAGCGAGCACGGCGCCGGCCTTGACGCGGGTGCCGATGTCGGTGGTCCAGCGCTTGAGGTAGCCGCTGGTGCGGGCGTAGATCGGCGCATCCGACCAGGCGCGCGTGTCACCCGGCAGGACCACTTCATCGATCTCGCCCGAGACACGCGGGTGCGTGACGTTGACCGGACGCACGGTCTGCGCCTGCGCCAGCTCGTCGAGTGCGGCCTGCGCGCGCATGCGGCTGGCCACGCCCCAGACGGCGGCGGCCGCGGCGACGATGCCGACGACGATGCCGATCCGTGCCGCGCCCCAGGCGCGGCGACGCGATTGCGGGGAGGAATGCTTGAGGTCGGACATGGGAGCTCCGGGCTTACCGCACGGTGCCGGCGCGGCGGCCGTGCACCATGCTGAAAATGACGGGGACGAAGAACAGCGTGGCGATGGTGGCGAACAGCAGGCCGCCGATGACGGCGCGCCCCAACGGCGCGTTCTGCTCGCCGCCTTCGCCCAGGCCCAGTGCCATGGGCACCATGCCGATGATCATCGCCAGCGCGGTCATCAGCACCGGGCGGAAGCGGGTAAAGCCGGCTTCCAGCGCCGCGTCGAGCGCGCTGAGGCCGGCGGCGAGGCGTTCACGCGCGAAGCTCACCACCAGGATGCTGTTGGCGGTGGCCACGCCCATGCACATGATCGCGCCGGTCAGCGCCGGCACGCTGATCGTGGTGTGGGTCAGGAACAGCATCCAGACGATGCCGGAGAGCGCCGCTGGCAACGCCGAGATGATGATCAGCGGGTCGAGCCAGGACTGGAAGTTGACCACGATCAGCAGGTAGATCAGCACCACCGCGCCGATCAGGCCAAGCAGCAGGCCGTTGAACGAGGAGGTCATGGTTTCCGCCTGGCCGCGGATCAGCACCTTGGAGCCCTTGGGCAGGTCCTTCTCGGCGTTGGCCACGATCTTGCGCATGGCGCGCGTGACCGAACCGAGGTCGGTGCCCTCAACCGCGCCGTAGATATCGATGGTGGGGCGCGCGTTGTAGTGCGTCACCACCTCGGGTCCGGCGCTGCGACTGAAGCTGGCGACATTGGCCAGGGTCTGCGGCGTGCCACCGGCGCTGGACGAGATCGGCGTGGTCTGCAGATCCTGCAGCGAGTTGAGGCGGTGCTGCGGCGTCTGCACGGCGACGTTGTACTGCACGCCGGTCTTGGGATCGGTCCAGAAGCTGGGGGCGGTCTGAAAACTACCGGACAGCGAGATCAGCATGTTGGTCGCCACGTTCAGCTGCGTGAGGCCGAGCTGCGCGGCGCGGCTGCGGTCCACATCCACCTGGATTTGCGGGTAGTTGAAGGTCTGCTGGATGCGCAGGTCCGCTGCGCCAGGCACCCGACGCAGCTTCGGCAGCAGCGATTCGGCAAAGGCGCGGTTGGCTGGCAGGTTGTAGCCGGTGATCTGCACGTCCAGCGGCGAGGGCAGGCCGAAGTTGAGGATCTGGCTGACGATGTCCGCCGGCAGGAACGAGAACGTCACCGACGGGAACAGTTCCGGCAGTTTCTGGCGCAGCAGGCGCACGTAGTCCGCGCTCGGCGCGTGATCATCGTTGAGCGTGATCATGATGTCGGCATCGCCCGGACCGACCGGCGCCGAGGTGCTGTAGGCGAGATTGATGCCGCTGTTGGGCACGCCGATGTTGTCGACCAGACTGGCGAGGTCGCGGGCCGGGATGATCTGGCGGATCGCGTCCTCGACCGCGTCGCACAGTGGCGCACTGTCCTCGATGCGCGTGCCGCTGCGGGCGCGCAGGTGCAGCTTGATCTGGCCGCCATCGACCGAGGGGAAGAAATCCTGTCCGAGGAACGGCGACAGGCCATAGCTGGCGGCGCCGACCGCCATGAACAGCACGGCGAACAGCAGCGGCTTGCCCAGTGCGCCGCCAAGCAGCTCGTGGTAGCGCGCGCGCAGCGCGGCGAAGCGACGCTCGAAGCCCTGCTGAAAGCCGGCGAGGAAACCGCGCTGCACATGCCCGCCCTGCGCCGAGGCATCGTGCGGCTTGAGCCAGTACATCGCCAGGGTCGGGATCAGGGTGCGCGACAGCAGGTACGAGGCCAGCATCGCGAACACCACCGCCTCCGCCAGCGGTACGAACAGGTATTTCGCGATACCGCCGAGGAAGAACATCGGGATGAACACGATGCAGATGCAGAGCGTGGAGACCAGCGCCGGCAGCGCGATCTGCTGGGCGCCGTCGAGGATGGCACGCTCCACGTCCTTGCCCTGCTCGAGATGCCAGTTGATGTTCTCGATCGCCACCGTGGCGTCGTCGACGAGAATGCCGACCGCCAGTGCGAGACCGCCGAGCGTCATGATGTTGATGGTTTCGCCCAGCGCCGACAGGCACAGGATCGAGGCCAGCACCGACAGCGGAATCGAGATGGTGATGATCAGGGTGCTGCGCCAGGAACCGAGGAACAGCAGGATCATCAGGCCGGTGAGCGCGGCGGCGATCACGCCTTCGCGGATCACGCCCTCGACCGAGGCGCGCACGAACAGCGACTGGTCGCCGATGGCGTTGGCGCTGAGGCCCTCCGGCATTTCCGCGCGGATGTCGGGCAGGCGTTTCTTGATGCTGTCGACCACGTTCAGGGTCGAGGCACTGCCGGTCTTGAGCACGCTCATCAGGACGGCGCGGTGGCCGTCGACGCGCACGATATTGGTTTGCGGCGAGGCGCCGTCGCGGACGTGGGCGACGTCGCGCACGTAGATCATGCTGCCGTTCTTGTCGGCGCGGATCGGGATGTCATTGAGGCCCTCGATCTTCAGCGGCGCGGCGTTGAGCTTGATGAAGTATTCGAAGTCACCGATCTTCTGCGTGCCCGCCGGCAGGATCAGGTTCTGCGCGCCGATGGCGTCGGTGACGTCCGCGGCGGTGAGGCCCTTTGCGCGCAACGCCGCCGGGTCGAGATCGACCAGCACCTGGCGGATGGCGCCGCCATAGGGATACGGCAGCGAGGCGCCGGCGACGGTGGCGAGCTGGGTGCGGATGAAGCTGTTGCCGAAGTCGAAGATCTCCGCCTCGGACATCCGGGTGCTGGTCAGCGACAGCTGCAGGATCGGCACGCTGGAGGCGTCGAACGCCAGGATGAAGGGCGACGAGGTGCCCGGTGGCATCTGTTTGAGCAAGGTCTGCGAGATCGAGCTGATCTGCGACATCGCCATGTCTTCGTTGACGTTGGGCTGGAAGAAATACTTCACGACGCCGGTGCCGTTGAGCGACAGCGATTCCGTGTGCTCGATGTCGTTGACCGTGGTCGAGGCGATGCGCTCGGACAGGCCGACGATGCGGTTGGCCAGGTCCTCCGGCTGCAGGCCGGTATAGCGCCAGACCACCGCGACCACCGGGATGCGGATCGCGGGGAAGATGTCGATGGGGGTGCGCAGGATGGCGAAGATGCCGAGCAGCACGATCAGCAGGGCCATGACGATGAAGGTGTACGGCCGCTGCAGCGCCACTCTGACGATCCACATACGCGTCTCCCGGTGAGTCGAGGTTGG
Source organism: Nevskiaceae bacterium (assembly GCA_008012115.1). Classification (GTDB taxonomy): domain Bacteria; phylum Pseudomonadota; class Gammaproteobacteria; order Nevskiales; family Nevskiaceae; genus Stenotrophobium. The sequence goes on along the minus strand of SSEB01000004.1, from coordinate 1,748 downwards.
GGCCGCCGGTGTCAGCCCGGCGGCGGCGCATTATGGATTATCGATAATTTTTGACAAGCCTGGAGCGCCCGGCTTTACATTTCGCTGCACGCTCCCAGGGTCGGAAAAACCCGCAGATTCAGGGCCAAGGGCGAACAAGCTCGATCCCGTGGCAAGACGGGAAGGGACTGGCCGGCGGTCGAAAAGCGCCGGCGCCGCACCGGGAGCAGGTGGTCAGGTCGGCGTTGCGGCCGGCGATCAGCGCCTGCTGCGACGGCGCCGGAGGGCCGCCAGCGCCGCCAACACCAGCAGTGCGGGGGACGCCGGCAGGGCGCCACCGCCGGAGCCGCCCTTGCCGTCCTTGCTGCCACCGGCGACCGCGCAGCCGGCGCGGATGTCGGCGCAGGACTGCAGGCTGCCGTCGCGGGACGGGTAGTGACGGGCGGAGCGGTAATAGAGGCTCATCTTGCCGCGCCCCTGCGCGCCGCCGTCGTCGAGCAGGCGGGCATCGGCGTCGGCGTAACCGGACTCGCCGGGGTGCTTCAGCCAGCGATCGAACCAGGCCAGCGAGTAATGCTGCGCCAGGGGATTGCCCCAGCCGCCGCTGCAGGCATTGTTGGTGATCGTGGGGCACCAGCTGGTGGCCGGAAAGGCGGGCAGTAGCGACCACTCGTAATGGCTGCTGCCCTGGATCGTGATCGTGTACACCGGCACGCCGGCCTTGACCCATTCCGCGTATGCCGCCTTGTGGCCTTCCGGGTCGGGGGGCTGCAGAAAAGGTGTCGGCACCAGGCCGTACTCGGAGGCCTGGTTCATCATCGGCACGCGGATGCCGAATACCGGCGACCCCGAGGTGGCCGCGCCCGCGGGGATCGGCAGGTTGCCGCCGGCACCGCCATCGCTGGCGCCGTCCGGCGCGATGGTGCCGTCCCAGGCCACTGCCACCTTCACCGGATTGGCGGCATCGAGCTTGCCGGGCCAGGGCGCGGCGCCGGGAGCGCCATAACCCTGCACGATCGACACGCCGAACGCACCGAGCGAGTGCCCGGCAATGCCGAGGCGATCCGGATCGATGCGGTCGCTGATCGGGTTGAAGGCGGTGACCGCCGTGGGATAGGTGCCGGCGCAGCTCAGGTTGTGCGGATAGGGCGCGACGGCGCTGGAGCGGAAAAAGTCGATGGCATTGACCAGGCCGGTCCAGAACACGCTGGAGTTGATGTTGGTGCCCTGGCCGCCGCCCGGCGTTTGCAGGTCGGAGCGGCCCTGGCCGCGCGGATCGAAGGTCATCACTGCGTAGCCGCTGCGCACCAGCAGCTGCGCCATCCACCAGTACAAGGGCTCCGGTGCCTGCACCGAGCCGTTCTCGATGACTACCGCGGGCAGCCTGGAGCCCGCGTGTGAGCCCTTGGGCGCCCAGACGCGGCCGGACAGGCGCGCGCAGCCGTCGTCGTAGAACACCACCGGTGTGACCTCGGCTTCGTCGCTGTAGAAGCGGTCCGTGCCTGGGTAGCGGAAGGGATCACCGGTGCAGGGGCCGGACCAGCTGGCGCACAGCGGCGTCAGCGGTGTGTTGAGCGAGGCGGTGAGAGCGCTGGCCGGGTTCTGCTGGATCTGCGCCACCGCATCCTGCACCGCCTGCGCGGCCGCGGCCGCGCAGGCGGTGCAGGATGCGGTGGCGCAGATCCAGCAGAACCCGGCCAGCGCTCTCACCGCCTCGCTCAACACACCGCTGACGCCGCTGTGCGCCAGCTGGTCCGGCCCCTGCACCG